>NZ_JAJLMN010000001.1:3642500-4917500 GCF_021730615.1 Lichenibacterium dinghuense | reverse complement strand
AGGAATCGTGGGACACCGAAACGAGCTTGCCGTCCGGCGTCGCGCCGAGGCGGATGCGCTGGATCGTGTCCGAGCGGTGGAAGGTCGAGTGGAACACCTGCTGGCGCGTCAAGGCCAGCTTCACCGGCCGGTCCGCGACCTTGGAGGCGAGCGCGGCCAGCACGGCGTCCGAGTGGGGCGTCAGCTTGGCGCCGAAGCCGCCGCCGACGTAGCGGCTGACGAGGCGGATGTTGTCCTTCGGCATGTCGAGCACGGAGGCCAGGATGGCCTGCCCGCGGTTCAGCATCTGGTTGGCGGTGAACAGGATGAGCTGTCCGCGGCGCCAGTAGGCCAGCGTCGCGTGCGGCTCCATCATGGCGTGGGTCTGCAGCGGCGTCGTGTACTGCACCTCGACCTTCACGGGCGCCGTCGCGTAGGCGGCCCCGGCGTCGCCCGACGACGTGTCCGGCGGCGTGGTGCCGCGGTCCTTCGGCTTGACCGCGCGGTCGAGATTGCCGCCCAGCACGGCGTTGACCGGGTCCGGCGCGTAGCCGACCTCCACCGCATAGGCGGCGGCGCGGGCCTGCTCGAAGGTGTCCGCCACCACGCAGGCGACGGCCTGCCCGTAGTGGGTGATCCTGTCGTCGACGAGCTCGGGGCTGACCTGCTGGCTCTCCTTCCCCTGCTTCGGCGCGTTGCGGTAGGTCAGCACCGCCACGACGCCGGGCATGCTCGAAGCCACCGCGGTGTCGAGCGAGGCGATGCGGCCCTTGGCGATGGCGGAAGGCACGAGGTAGCCGTAGGCGATGCCGGTCGGCTCCTTGTACTCGTAGGCGTAGGTGGCGGTGCCGGTGACCTTCGGCGGGCCGTCGACGCGGTCGAGCGGCTGGCCGACGACGCCGTCCTGGATCGTGTCGAGCGGTGTGACCCCGATGGGGTGCGTCATGTCGATCATGGGATGTCCCCTCAGGCCTCGACGCGCTCCTCGATCGGGCGAGACCGCCCGATCGGGGACAAAGCGCGGAGGCGGATTGCCTTGAGCATGATCTGATCGGAGGAGCGCGGGCGCCTTCCGCGGATCATGCTCGGGTGACGTCGGCCACGACGGACCGCAGGGTGCGGCGCGTCAGCGGGATCTTGAAGTCGTTGGAACCGAAGCCGCGGGCGCCCCGCAGCACCTCGTCGGCCGCCTCCTCTGCGGCGGCCGGGCCGGAGCCCTGCACCAGCGCGGCTTCCGCGGCCGGCACGCGCCAGGGCTTCAGCGCGAGCCCGCCGAAGGCCATGCGGGCCTGCCGGACCTTGCCGCCCGGATCGGCGTGGACGATCGCGGCGACCGACACCAGCGCAAAGGCGTAGGAGGCGCGGTCGCGGACCTTGCGGTAGATCTGCGTGCCGCCGACGGGCTTCGGCAGCGTCACGGCCGTGATCAGCTCGCCCGGCTTGAGCACGGTCTCGACCTCGGGGGTCGAGCCCGGCAGGCGGTGGAAGTCCTCGATCGGGATCGCGCGGGTGGCGCCGTCGGGCTGCAGCGTCTCCACGGTGGCGTCGAGCGCCCGCATGGCGACGCACATGTCGGACGGGTTCGTCGCGATGCACTTGTCCGACGCGCCGAGGATCGCATGGATTCGGTTGAAGCCGCCCAGCGCCGAGCAGCCCGAGCCGGGCTCGCGCTTGTTGCAGGGCTTCGTCACGTCGTAGAAGTAGTAGCAGCGCGTGCGCTGCAGCAGGTTGCCCGCCGTGGTGGCCTTGTTGCGCAGCTGGCCGGTGGCGCCGGACAGCAACGCGCGGCTCAGCACCGCGTAGTCGCGGCGCACGCGCATGTCGGCCGCGAGGTCGCTGTTGCGCACGGAAGCGCCGATGCGCAGGCCCCCGTCGGCCGTGCCCTCGATCTTGTCGAGGCCGAGGCGGTTGACGTCGACGACGTGGCTCGGCGTCTCGACCTCGAGCTTGGCGAGGTCGAGCAGGTTGGTGCCGCCGCCGATGAAGGTGGCGCCAGGCTTGGCGGCCACCGCCCGCGCGGCCTCGGCCGGCGTCACGGCCCGCTGGAACGTGAAGGCCTTCACAGCGCGATCTCCCCGTCCGGGCCGACGCCGCCGCCGTCCTTGATGGCCGCGACGATGTTGGGATAGGCGGCGCAGCGGCAGATGTTGCCGCTCATGCGCTCGCGGATCTCGGCGTCGGTCAGCCTGGCGTCGGCCGTGAGGTCGGCGGTGACGAAGGACGGCGCGCCGCGCTTGGCTTCCGCCAGCATGCCGGCCGAGGAGCAGATCTGGCCCGAGGTGCAGTAGCCACACTGGTAGCCGTCGTGGTGCACGAAGGCGGCCTGGATCGGGTGGAGGTCGTGCCCGCCCGCCGCGTTCGGGGTGGCGAAGCCCTCGATGGTCTTCACCTGGTCGCCCTCGTGCATGGCGGCGAGGGACAGGCAGGCGTTGATGCGGCGGCCGTCGACCAGCACCGTGCAGGCGCCGCACTGGCCGTGGTCGCAGCCCTTCTTCGACCCCGTGAGGCCGATGTGCTCGCGCAGCGCGTCGAGCAGCGTCGTGCGCGGATCGAGCTGCAGGGGATAGGCCCGTCCGTTGACCGACAGGGTGACGGGGATGCGGACCGTCAGGCCTGCATCGGCGGCGGCCGGTGCCGGGGCGGCTTCGGCCCGCGCCAGCTCCGGAGCGACGCTGCCCAGAACGGCGAGTGCCGCGGTGCCTTCCAGCAGCGTGCGGCGCGAGACCCGGAAGGGCCTGTGTTCTTCGTCCATGTGATCCTTCCCGCGTGACGGCGGAGGGGCCGGACCCTGCGTGACGGCAGGCCGGAACTTGCATTCAACGCGGCCGACACACCTGCGGGTTCGCCCCTGCGGCATATCACCTTGGAACCTGTCCAAGTTTTTACCCGGCCGGGCGGCGCCGGGCCCCGGTTCCGGCGCCCCGCGGCGCGTGTTAGGCGGAAACGAACCGAAACCGCGGGGCCGCGCCATGGACAACGTCACGATCGTCAACCACCCGCTGGTGCAGCACAAGCTGACGCTGATGCGCGACGCGGAGCGGTCCACCAAGGGGTTCCGGCAGCTGCTGAACGAGATCGGCATGCTGCTCTGCTACGAGGTGACGCGCGACCTGCCGGTCGAGATGGTCGAGATCCGCACGCCGCTGCAGCCCATGATGGCCCCGCGGATCTCGGGCAAGAAGCTCGTCTTCGCGCCCATCCTGCGGGCGGGCGTCGGCTTCCTCGACGGCATGCTGGACCTCGTGCCCTCGGCCCGCGTCGCCCACATCGGCCTCTACCGCGACCCCGAAACGCTGCAGGCCGTCGAATACTATTTCAAGGCGCCGGCCGACATCGATGACCGGCTGACCATCGTCATGGACCCGATGCTGGCCACCGCCAACTCCGCCATCGCGGCCATCGACCTCCTGAAGAAACGCGGCGCCCGCGAGCTGCGCTTCGTGTGCCTGCTGGCCGCGCCCGAGGGCGTGGCGAAGCTGCGCGCCGCGCATCCGGACGTGTCGATCTGGACCGCGGCGGTCGACGAGAAGCTGAACGACCACGGCTACATCGTGCCGGGCCTCGGCGACGCCGGCGACCGGATGTTCGGGACCAAATAGGCATGGACGGCCTGTCGGCGGCGGAAGCGCGGCGGGTCGCGCTCCACGCACAGGGCTTCGGCCGCGCGCGGCCGGTCCCAGGCGCTGTGACCGCGCGGGCGCTCGCCGCCACGATCGAGCGGCTCCACCTCCACCAGGTCGACAGCGTCAACGTGCTGGTGCGGGCGCATTACCTGCCGGCCTTCTCGCGTCTCGGCCCTTATGACCGCGGCCTGCTCGAAGAGGCGGCGTGGGGGGCGCGGCGCGGCCGAAAGCTGTTCGAGTATTGGGCGCACGAATGCTCGCTACTTCCCCTCGCCCTGCAGCCCCTCTTCCGCTGGCGCATGGCGCGGGCCGACCGCGGGATCGGCTGCTACGGTCGGCTCAGGCCCTACGCGGGCGAGCTGCGGCCTGCCGCGATGGCGGTGCTGGAGCGGATCCGCGCCGAGGGGCCGATGTCGGCCGGCGACTTCGAGGACGGCCGGGGCAAGGGCGGCTGGTGGGGCTGGGGCGAGACCAAGGGCGCGCTCGAATGGCTGTTCTGGGCCGGGCACCTCACCACGGCGACCCGTCGTTTAACCTTCGAGCGCGTCTACGACCTGCCCGAGCGCGTGCTGCCCGCGGCGGTGCTGGCCCTGCCGACGCCGGACGAGGGCGAGGCGCACAGGGCGCTCGTCGATCTCTCGGCGCGCGCGATGGGGGTCGCGAGCGCCGGCGACCTGCGCGACTATTTCCGCCTCCGCCCCGAGGAGGCGCGGACCGCGGTCGCGGAGCTGGTCGAGGCCGGCCGGCTGCGCGAGGTGGCGGTCGAGGGATGGAGCAAGCCCGGCTACCTCCACGCCGAAGCTCGGGTGCCGCGGCGCGTGTCGGCGCGGGCGCTGCTCGCGCCCTTCGACCCGCTCGTGTGGGAGCGGTCCCGCGCCGAGCGGCTGTTCGGCTTCCGCTACCGCATCGAGATCTACGTGCCGGCCGAGCTGCGCCAGCACGGATACTACGTGCTGCCCTTCCTCAGTGGCGATCGGCTGGTGGCGCGGGTCGACCTCAAGGCCGACCGCGCGGCGGGACGGCTGGTGGTGAAGGGCGTGCACTGGGAGGCGGGCCCGAGGCCGGAGAACGCTGAGGCGCTGCGGGCGGAGCTGGAAAGCATGGCAGGGTGGCTCGGCCTTCGATGCGACGGTCCCTCTGCAATCGACGTCCCCCGGGTCGGCAACGGAGATTTGTGATCTTTCCAGGACGATGCCTGAACCGGCGCGATCCAAAGATGATCGGTCGAAGAGCTGCAACGAGCGTGGCCGTGCCCCGATCAACAAGTCGACAGACCGAGCGTCGGAAAAAGGCCCCTCCCCTCCGAGGTTGCTGTGTGACAGCCGTCCGGTGCGTCGAAGCTCTGGGTGACCAAAGCATGTCGGCCTTGGGCTCCTCCTCTCGCTCGGCACTCCCGCCGCAGTCGAGCCGCCCTGCGGGACAACCCCTACAGTCGGTCGAGCAGCGTCGGGAGAGATGGCCCATGTGGACGGGCTAACATCGAAGGCCGCATCGCAGAGCGGTCTGATGCGGACGACGAATAGAGGGCCTCGTGTCTCCGTCCTCGAAGCTCCTGCCCGAAAACGCGCTCGGCGTGATCACATCCTGCGCGAAGCGCTCAACGGCAGGCAGGATGCCGTGAAAACCGAGAACCCTGGCGCTGGATGCCGCACGACTCGTCGCCTCGGTCGCGCGTGGACCAGCAGGCCCGACTCTGGCCGTGTCGGCCGTCGTCCTGGCGGCGCTCCTGCTGCTCGGGGCCGTGTCGGCCGAATATCGGATCGCGGCCGTGCTCGGCCAGTGGTGACGCGCCCTACCCCGCCCGGCGCGCCCTGAAGAACGCGCGCAGCATGTCGGCGGCCTCGGTCTCGCGGATGCCGCCGTAGACCTCGGGCGCGTGGTGGCAGGTCGGCCTGGCATAGAAGCGCACACCGTTGTCGACGGCGCCGCCCTTGAGATCCTCGGCCGCGTAGTAGAGGCGCCGGAGCCGCGCGAAGGAGACCGCCCCCGCGCACATCGTGCAGGGCTCCAGCGTGACGTAGAGGTCGCATCCGGTCAGCCGTTCCGAGCCCAGCGCGCGGGCGGCGGCCCGGATCGCGAGGACCTCCGCATGGGCCGTCGGGTCCCGGTCCTCCAGCGTCCGGTTGCCGGCCGCGGCCAGTACAGCGCCGTCGCGCACGATGACGGCGCCCACCGGCACCTCGCCGCGCGCCGCGGCGGCCCGGGCCTCCGCGAAGGCGATGTCGAAGGGGTCGGGGCGCATCGACTCGGGGATCCTGCCTCGTCGGCTCGCGCCGAAATCAGCCGCGCGGGCGTGGCCGAGGCGGGCCGGCCCTGCTATCACGCCCGGATGACCGACACCACCAAGCCGCCGAAACGGCCCGCAGGGCAGCGGCCGCGCCCCTCCGGCCGCGACGAGAGTCGCCGCCGCGACGACCGACACGACGACGCGCGCCGACCCGGCGACAAGCCGCGCGGCGGCGCGGCGCTGACCCGCGGCGCCGAGCCCGCCCCGCCCAAGGACGACGCCCGCATCGCCAAGGTGATGGCCCGCGCGGGCCTCTGCTCGCGCCGCGACGCCGAGGGCTGGATCGCGGCCGGGCGCGTGGCCGTCAACGGCGCGGTGATCGACAGCCCGGCCCTCAACGTGATGCCGGGCGACCGCATCACGGTGGACGGCGAGCCCCTGCCCGAGCGCGACCAGACGCGGCTCTACCTGTTCCACAAGCCGCGCGGCCTCGTCACCACGGCGCGCGACCCGGAAGGGCGGCCGACGATCTTCGACAACCTTCCGGACGGGCTGCCGCGCGTCGTGTCGGTCGGGCGGCTCGACATCAACACCGAAGGCCTGATGCTGCTGACCAACGACGGCGGCCTCGCGCGCGTGCTGGAGCTGCCCGCGACGGGCTGGCTCCGCCGCTACCGCGTGCGCGCCAACGGCGAGGTCGACCAGGCGCGGCTCGACGCGCTCAAGGCCGGCGTGACGATCGACGGCGTCGACTATGCCGGCATCGAGGCGACGCTCGACCGCGTGCAGGGCGCCAACGCCTGGCTCACCATGGGGCTGCGCGAGGGCAAGAACCGCGAGATCAAGCGCGTGCTCGAATCGCTCGGCCTCGCCGTGACGCGCCTCATCCGCGTGTCCTTCGGGCCGTTCCAGCTCGGCGAGCTCGTGGAAGGCGCGGTCGAGGCCGTGCCGCTGCGCGTGCTGCGCGAGCAGCTCGGCCCGGCGCTCGCGGCCCAGGCCGGCGTCGACCTCGACGCGCGCGAGGAAGCGCCCCGACGCGGATACCGCGCCGACGAGGGCGTGGCCCCGCCGCGGCCGGGCCGCTCGACCCCTGGCGCGCCCCGCCCGCACGTCGGCGCGCTCCGCGCCGCGCGCGAGGAGGAGGCCGGTGAGGGCCGCAAGCGCACGGAGCGGAGCGCCACGGCGGACCGCCGCGGCCGCACCGTGGCGGTGGAGCGCGTGGTGCCGGTCGCCAAGGGCGCCGCCCGCGGCGACAGCCGCAACGCCCGCCGCTTCGCGGCCGAGAAGGGCGACTACGTGGCGGGCCGGCAGAAGACCCGCGCCGAGGCCGACGGCGCCCGTCCGGCGCGCGGCGGCTTCGGCTTCAAGCCCCGCCGCGACAGCTTCGGCGAGGAAGCGGCCGAGCGGCCCCGTGGCCCCCGCGCCGGGCGCTTCGACCCGAAGGCGCGCGGCGAGCGGGACGGCTTCGCGCCGCGCGGCGAACGCCCCGCTGGCGAGCGGTCCGGCGCGGACAGCCGACCCCGCGGCACGGGCTTCGCCGCCCGGCCCCGCAATCCCCGCGCGGACGATCCGCGCCGGGCCGAGGGCGCGGACAAGCCCCGCGGCGAGCGGGGCGACAAGCCCTTCCGCGACGGCGCGAACCGGCGCGACGAGCGGCCGCGCGCGGCCCGGCCCGGCGGCTCCGGCGCCGAGGCACGATCCGGAAGGCCGTCGTCCGGCAAGCCCAACGGGCGCCCCGGCGGCTTCGGCTCGGAGCGGCCCGCGACGGGCCGCAACAAGCCGACCGGCCGCCCTTCCGGCGGCAAGCCCCGCGGCTCCGCGCCCGGCAGCGGCAAGCCTTCCGGTAAGCCGCCCCGCGGCCGGCCGTGAGGGTCGTCGGCGGGCGCTTCCGGGGCCGGGCGCTGCGGGCGCCCTCCGGCGACGCGACGCGCCCGACCTCGGACCGCCTGCGCGAAACGCTATTCGACGTGCTGGCGCACCGCTACGGCGACCCCGTGGCTGGGGCGCGGGTGATCGACCTCTTCGCCGGCACGGGCGCGCTCGGCCTCGAAGCCCTGTCGCGCGGCGCCGCCCACGCGCTCTTCGTCGAGGACGGGACGGAAGCCCGCGCCTTGATCCGCGACAACGTCGAGGCGCTCGGCGTCGCGGGCCTGTGCCGCATCTTCCGGCGCGACGCGACCCGGCTCGGCGACGTGCAGGCCGCGCCCTTCGAGCTCGCCTTCCTGGACCCGCCCTACGGTCGGGGCCTCGGCGAAGCCGCGCTCGCGTCGCTCGCGGCCGGGCGCTGGCTCGCGCCAGGCGCCCTGCTGGTGCTGGAGGAGGCGGCCGGCGCCGCCGTGGCCGTCCCGGCGGGGTTCGAGGCGGTGGAGCGGCGCGAAGCCGGCATCGCCCAGCTCCTGTTCCTGCGGACCGTCCCGGCTCAACCCTGATCGGGCGTCGCGCTTGACCCTCCGGCGGTGAGCGGCCAAAAGCCCGGCACCCTCGTGCGGCGCCGCTGGACGCCCCCCTCTCGGAGTGACCCTATGCCGACCGACGCGACTTCGGATTTCGACGGACGCCTGAGGTCGGTCGCCGACGCGGTCGAGATGACGCTGGACCGGCTCCTGTCGCCCGAGGCGCTGCCCGGCGAGGTGGTGCGGCCCGACCGGCTGCTCGACGCCATGCGCTATTCCACGCTCGGCGGCGGCAAGCGGCTGCGGCCCTTCCTGGTGGTCGAGACCGCGCGGCTGTTCGGCGTCGAGGGGGAAGGCCCGCTGCGGGCCGGCGCCGCGCTGGAGATGATCCACTGCTATTCGCTGGTCCACGACGACCTGCCGGCGATGGACGACGACGACCTGCGCCGCGGGCGCCCGACCGCCCATAAGGCCTACGACGAGGCCACCGCCATCCTGTCCGGCGACGCGCTCTTGACCTACGCCTTCGACGTGATGGCCGGTGAGGCGACCCACTCCGACCCGACGGTGCGCGCCGCGCTCGTGCTCGGCCTCGCCCGCGCGTCGGGCCTCGGGGGCATGGTGGGCGGCCAAGCGCTCGACCTCGAAGCCGAGCGCGCGACCGCCCCGCACGAGGCGCCGTTCGTGATGCGCATGCAGTCGATGAAGACCGGCGCGCTGCTGCTGTTCGGCGTCGAGGCGGGCGCCATCCTCGGACAGGCCTCGCCGGCGGAGCGGGACGCGCTGAAGCGCTACGGCGTGGCGCTCGGCGCCGCCTTCCAGGTGGCGGACGACATCCTCGACACGGAGTCCGACGCGGCGACTCTCGGCAAGGCCGCCGGCAAGGACGCCGACCGCAACAAGGCCACGCTGGTGGCCGCGCTCGGCCTCGACGCCGCCAAGCGCCGCCGCGACGCGCTGGCCGAGGAAGCCGTCGCCGCGCTGGACATCTTCCCCCGCGACCGCGCCGCCAACCTCGCCGAGGCGGCGCGCTTCACCGCGCAGCGGCGGAGCTGAAGCGGCGGTCCAGGGATAGCAGCGGTCCGGTCGTGCGTCCTTCGACACGGCCGCTGCGCGGCCGGCTCAGGATGAGGGGCGTCGAGGAGATCGGCCATCAAGGCGGTCGACCTCTCCCATCTCCCTCATCCAGAGCCGGGCCCGAAGGGCCCGTGTCGAAGGACGCACCACCGTCCCGCTTCTTCCCGCGCCGGACAGCGAACTCCCGCAGGGCGTCGAACTTCCCCGCCATGTAGGCCACCTTCTTGGCGCGGGACCATCCCTTGATCCGCCGCTCGGCTGCGACGGCGTCGTCAACCCGTTCGTAATGCTCCGAGTGAAGCAGCACCACCGGCCGCCGCGCCTGCGTGTAGCCGATGGTCAGCCCGTCCTGGTGTTCGCCGACCCGCTCCTCGACGCTCCGCCGCGTGATGCCGACGTAGAGACTGCCGTCCGAACACCGCAGGATGTAGACCGACGCCCCCTCGCCCACATCAGTTCACCGACAGCGCCACGTAGCGCACGTCGCCGCCGGCGTTGGACACGAGGAGCAGCGCGGTCTTCTTGCCCGCGTCCTTCACGGCCCTGATCTTGGCGGCCGCGTCGGCGGGGTCGTCGACGCCCACCTGGTTGACCTCGACCACGACGTCGCCGGCCTTGAGCTTGTCGGCCGCCGGCGAGCCCGGATCGACCGTCGTCACGGCGACGCCCTTCACCGTGTCCTTCACGCCGTAGCGCTTGCGGAAGGCCTCGTCGAGCGGCACGAAGCCGAGCCCGAAGGCTTGGCTCACGGCGGGCTTGGGCGGCTCCACCGCGGCGCCGACGGCGGCATTGGCCTTCACCGGCGCGTCGAGCCGCCCGAGCTTCACCGTCAGGTCCTGCGGCTTGCCGTCCCTGAGGATCGACACCGTGACGTCCTTGCCGACCGGTGCGGAGGCCACGAACTTCGGCAGGTCGCGCGACTCGTGCACGTCGTGTCCGTCGAAGCGCACGATCACGTCGCCCTTCTTCAGCCCCGCGGGGCCGGCCGGGCCGTTCTCGTCGATGCCGGCGATCAGCGCGCCGTGCGGGGCGCCGAGGCTCAGCGCCTCGGCGATGTCGTCCGTGACGGGCTGGATGCGGACGCCGAGCCAGCCGCGCCGCGCCTCGTGGAACTCGCGGAGCTGGTCGATGATCGGCAGCACGGTGTCGGAGGGAGTCGCGAAGCCGAGGCCGATCGAGCCGCCGGTCGGCGACAGGATCGCGGTGTTGATGCCGATCACCTCGCCCTTCATGTCGAAGAGCGGGCCGCCCGAGTTGCCCTTGTTGATGGCCGCGTCGGTCTGGATGTAGTTGTCGTATGGGCCGTTGTCGATGTTGCGGTTGCGCGCCGACACGATGCCGGCCGTCACCGTACCGCCGAGCCCGAAGGGGTTGCCGACCGCCATCACGGGGTCGCCGACCCGCATCTTGTCGCTGTCGCCGAACGGCACGGCGGGCAGCGGGTGCGCGGGCTTCACCTTCAGCACCGCCACATCGACCTTGCTGTCCTTGCCCACCACCTCGGCCTTGAGCTTGGTGCCGTCGGTGAGGATGACCGTGATGTCGTTGGCGCCCTCGATGACGTGGTTGTTGGTGATGACGATGCCGGCCGGGTCGACGATGAAGCCGGACCCCAGCGAGTTGGCGCGCCGGCCGCGGGGCGCGTCGTCGTCCCCGCCCTTGTCGCCCTTCTTCTGGAGCTGGCGCTTGAAGAAGTCCTGGAACAGGTCGTCGAGCGGCGTGCCGGGCGCGGGCTTGGGCGCGGCGCTCGCCTGCCTCTCCTCCGTGACCTGCGCGGCCGAGATGTTGACCACCGCGTCCGTGACCGAGGCGGCGAGGTCGGCGAGGGAGTCGGTCCCCTTGGCCCGGGCCGGAGCCGTAGCGAGCGCGGCGAGGGCCAGGGCCACCGCGCCGAGGCGCCCGGCCGGGGACGAGAGGGCGAAGGGCATGGGACGGCTTCCGCGACTTGAGGACTGGGGGCGCTCGGGCCGGATCATACAGGTCTGCCGGGGGGCGTCCATGCATGCGGCCCGCGTCACGTTGGGAGCGCCTTGACAGCGCCCGCCCCTTCGCGAAACGACGTCGGCCGGGGTTCGGAGGTTCGCGATCGTGGTGGGCGCTGGGACGGACGGCACGAAGACGCCGGGGCGGGGCGGGCCCGCCATCGTGCTGGTGAGGCCGCAACTCGCCGTCAACGTCGGCATGGCGGCCCGCGCCATGGCGAACTTCGGCCTGTCCGACCTGCGCCTCGTCGCGCCCAAGAACGGCTGGCCCCGCACGGACGAGCACAGGGATACGGCGGTGGCCGCCGCCGCCGGCGCGATCCACGTCCTCGACGGCGCCCGCGTCTTCCCCACGGTGGGCGAAGCCGTCGCCGACCTCACCGCCGTCTACGCCACGACGGCGCGCGAGCGCGGCCAGGGCAAGCCCGTGCTGGCGCCCGACGAGGCCATGGCGGCCTGGGCGGGCCCGGTCGCGGCGGGCGAGGCGCGCGGCCTCCTGTTCGGGCCCGAGCGCACCGGGCTCGACAACGACGAGGTGGCGCTGGCGGACGCCGTGGTGACCTTCCCGGTCGACCCCGCCTACGGGTCGCTGAACCTCGCCCAGGCGGTGCTGCTCGTCGGCTACGAGTGGCGCCGGCAGAGCGCCGAGGCCGGCGCGGCCGCCCTGCCCTTCGGCGCGGTCGAACGCTCGCCGCCGGCCACGCGCGACGCCGTCCTGTCGTTCTTCGACTATCTGGAAGGCGAGTTGGAGGCTGCCGGCTTCTTCCGGCCGGACGGCAAGCAGCCGGTGATGCGGCGCAACCTGCGCAACATCTTCCACCGGATCGGGATGAGCGAGCAGGACGTCCGAACGCTGCGCGGGGCCGTGGTGCGTCTCGTCGAGGGACCGCGCCGCCGCGGGGGCTGACCGTTGCTGGAAAGCAACACACCGCGAGGATCGACGCCCGGACGCGGATCCCGCCTTGCCATCCGTCAGGATCGGCATAAATTGTCGGACGTGGCGCTGAGGCGTCACGTGCCCTTCTTGGGCGTTTCCTCCCTAGACTTCGGGCCGCCCGCTGGGCGGTCTTTTTTTGTCCGCGCGGCCGTCGAAGCCGCGGGATTGAGCGAAGTCGTGTCTTTGTTGACGCTGCTTTGAGCACGTTGCACGCGGATCCGCAAGGGTTCCATGCAAAAAAGCATCACTCGTCTGCGTTTTCCTGCTGGTTTGAGGCCGCAGCGGCCCCGGCCGGGTCAGGATCTTACGACGCGATGACGCGTTGCGGCCTCGGAGCCAGACCGTTTCTCCGGCCTTCGAGCAGTACCGACGTATGAGTGAACCTGATTCGACGACGCGCGCGCCCGCCGCCGTGGCGCCCGCCGAGACCCCCGGCCTCAGCGGCCTCCTGTCGCTCGCGGTCGCGGTGGTGGTCATCGCGGCGCTGTATTTCGCCCGCGAAGTGCTGCTGCCCATCACCGTGGCGGTGATCCTGTCCTTCATGCTGGCGCCGCTGGTGTCGCGCTTCCAGCGCTGGCACCTGCCGCACGTCGCGGCCGTGCTGCTGGCCGTGCTGATCGCCATCGGGGTCGTGGCCGGCATCGCCGGCGTCATCGGCACCCAGGTGGCCGGCATCGCGGCCGACATCCCGCAATACCAGGCCACCATCAAGCGCAAGGTGTCGGCCGTCGAGACCATGACGACGGGACGCCTGCGCGGCCTGACGCAGCGGCTCGACGCTCAGATGGGCCGCACGCCGGCCGCGGCCAACGAGGAATCCGCCCAGGCCGCGTCCAACGCGCCTAAGGCGCAGCTCGTCCAGGTGGAGCCTCCGCCGACCTCCGCGATGGAGCTGGCCAAGACCGTGCTGGAGCCGGTGCTGAGCCCGCTCGCCACGCTGTTCATCGTGCTGATCGTGACGATCTTCGTGCTGATGCAGCGCGAGGACCTGCGCGACCGCATGATCCGCCTGTTCGGCTCGAATGACCTCCAGCGCACCACGGTGGCGCTCGACGACGCCGGACACCGCCTCGGCCGCTACTACCTGTCGCAGCTCGCCATCAACGCCTCCTTCGGCGTGGTGGCGACGGTCGGCCTCTACTTCATCGGCGTGCCGTCGGCGGCGCTGTGGGGCGTCACCTCCGCGGTGCTGCGCTTCGTGCCCTACATCGGGCCCGTGATCGCCGCGGTCCTGCCGGCCGCGCTGGCCGCCGCGGTCGACCCGGGCTGGACGCAGGTCATCGAGGTGATCGGGCTCTACCTCGTCGTGGAAACGATCACGGGCCAGTTCCTCGAGCCCATGATCTTCGGCCACCTCACCGGCCTGTCGCCCGCCGCGGTGGTCATCGCGGCCATCTTCTGGACTTGGCTGTGGGGGCCCGTCGGCCTGCTGCTGTCGACGCCGCTGACGCTCTGCCTCGTCGTGCTGGGCCGGCACGTGCAGCGCCTGGAGTTCTTCGACGTCATGCTGGGCGACCGCCCTGCCTTGACGCCGGTCGAGAACTTCTACCAGCGCATGCTCGCCGACGACCCGGACGAGACGCAGGCCCAGGCCGAAACGCTGCTCAAGGACCGCTCGCTCACGGCCTATTACGACGAGGTGGCGCTGAAGGGCCTCCAACTCGCCGCCAACGACGCGCTGCGCGGAGCCCTGCCGGCCGACAAGGTTCACAAGATCAACGACAACGTGAAGGCGCTGATCGGCGACCTCGCGTCCCACGAGGACCGCGACCCCCATCCCAAGGACAAGGCCGCCGCGCGGGCCGAGGCGACGATCGCCGAGCGCGAGGTGCCGACCCCCTCCGCCCCCAAGCCCGACGCGCCGGAGGGCGACGCCCTGGCTGCGAGCTGGCGGGGCGAGCATCCCGTGCTCTGCATCGCCGGCAAGGGGCCGCTTGATGAGGCCGCTTCGGCCATGCTGGCGCAGCTGCTCGGCAAGCACGGGCTCGGCGCGCGCGTCGAGGGCTACGGCGCGGCCTCGCGCCAGTCGATCGGCGCGCTCGACACGTCCGGCGTGGCGATGGTTTGCATCTCCTACCTCGAGATCTCGGGCAGCCCGTCGGGCCTGCACTACCTCGTGCGGCGCCTTCGCACCCGCCTGCCGCAGGCCCGGATCCTCGTCGGCCTGTGGCCGGCCGACGGCGGCGACTTCGACGACGAGCGCATCCGCAACGTCGTCGGCGCGGACCTCTACGCGTCCAACCTGAAGGACGCCGTGACGGCCTGCGTGAAGGCCGCGCACGAGGACTCCGGCACCGTGCCGCGGGAGAAGGCGGACGACACCGGCAAGGGCGGCGCCGGCAAGCACGAGGCCCCGGCCGAGCCCCAGAACGAGGGCCTCAAGCTCACCGCCTGACGAGGGAGCCTTCGCCGGCCTTGACGTTCGGCGATACTGGCCCATCTCTGCTGAGAGCCGAACGGGACGACGCGTCGACCACGGATGTACTGGCGGCCGTCGTCCCTGCACTGAGCTGAGCAGCGCCTCATTCTGCGTTGTATGATCTCTGGCCCGAGCTCCGGCTCGGGTCTGTGCTGAAGGCCGGAGGCCCGCCACGGATGTAATGGCGGGCCTCTTCTCGTTTCAGGATGGCACGGCGCGCTGTCCCGCGGGGCTGGCCGTCGTCGCGCCCTGCCCCACATCGCCCGGCATGCCCCAGGATCTCGTCCACGGCCTGACGCCGGCCCTTCCGCCCTGCGAGCCGGCGACCGGGACGCTTGCGCCCCCCGACCGCGTCGCGGCCGTGATGGCGCGGCTCGCCGCCGCGGACCCCGACCCGAAGGCGGGGCTCGGCCGCGGGGATCCCTACCAGCTTCTGGTGACGGTGCTGATGAGCGCGCAGTCGACCGGCCCGACCGTGGGGCGCGTAGCGCGCGAGCTCTTCGCGGTGGCGCCGACGCCCGAGGCCGTGCTGGCGCTCGGGCGCGAGCGTGTGGCCGAGATCATCAAGCCGGTGGGCCTGGCGCTCAACAAGTCGCGCCACATCGTGGCGCTGTCGCGCATGCTGATCGACGAGTTCGGCGGCGCGGTGCCGCGCAGCTCGGTGGAACTGCAGCGCTTCCCCGGCATCGGCCGCAAGACGGCGGACGTCACGGCCAACTTCGCCTTCGACGAGCCCGTGATCGGTGTCGACACGCACGTGTTCCGCGTGTCGAACCGCATCCCGCTGGCCCCCGGCCGAACCCCGGACGCGGTGGCGGACGGGCTGCTCGCGGCCGTGCCGGACCGCTACAAGGATGGCGCCCACGTGTGGCTGTTCCGGCACGGGCGCGACACCTGCACGGCCCGCCGCCCGGCCTGCGGGCGCTGCGCGGTGGCGGACCTGTGCGAGTGGCCCGGCAAGGAGGTCAGCTCCTGAGCGTCACGCAGGCCCCCTGCGCCGCCTGGATGCGCCGGCACAGGTCGTCGGCGGCTTGGCGCGTCGGCGCCGGCACCCGCACGCGGTAGAACGCGCGGGTCCCCCGCGTCCTGAGCCGCGTCCCGATCACCATCGGGCGGGCATCGCCGATCACGCCGGCGAGCTTCGCCCGCGCGCGGGCGAAGGCCGCCAGGGCCAAGCTCTTCGAGAAATTGCCCGCGAGCTGGACGCCCCAGGGCGCGAAGGGCGCCTCGATGGCCGCGATGGTGCCGGCGCGCCTCGGGGCGGTGCGCAGGGTCGAGGCGAGCTGAAGGCACGTCTGCGGCTCGACCGCGAGGTCGTGCGTCTCGTGCGCCTTGGCGTCGGCGGCCCAGTCCTCGGCGGAGCGGCCGGTGATGCGCTCGACGTAGTTCCGCGTCTCGGACGGCAGGCCGCCGCGGCCGGCGAGCCAGTCCGACACGCGCCGGGCGCCGGCGTTGTAGGCCGCCGCGGCGAGGCCGAGGTTGCCGAACTCGGCCGCGAGGTCGCTGAGCAGGTGGGCCGAGGCCGGCACGGCCTGTTCGGGATCGAAGGGGTCGGCGAGGCCGCGCTCGGCGGCCGTGCCGGGCATGAACTGGGCGATGCCCTGCGCTCCGGCGGGCGAGGTGGCCTCGGCGCGGAAGGCCGATTCCTGCCAGATCAGGCGCGTGAGGAAGCCGACGGGGAGGTGCCGGCCGTCCGCCGCGCTCGTGATCAGACGGCACATGGCCTCGGCGACGGTTTCGCCGCCGGCCGGCGTGGGGACGGCGAGGGACGGCGCGGACGCGAGCGGCGCGGCGGCGAGCGAGGCCGCGAGGGCGAGGCGGAGGATGCGGGGCCGCATGGGGTCGTGTCACGTCCGTCGGAGGATGGCGACGAGGAGCCGCCTCTTTATCCCGCTTTCGCGCGGCCTGGATAGATCCGCCCTGCCCGCATCGCGGCCGCTTGAAGCAGATGTTCGACCGTGCCACATTTGCGTCAGCCCGAACACGGGCCCGACGGGCCGCTCGCAATCGCGGAGGTCCGACGTAAGACCGGGGAGGAACGCCATGCGTCCGCTTGAGGACATGCCGGAGCACGAGGCCGCGCGGGTGCGTCTCGTCCTCACCGACATCGACGACACGATGACCCACGAGGGGCGCCTGCCGGCGGAAGCCTACCGGGCCGTCGAGGACCTCTCGAACGCGGGCTTCGTCGTGGCGCCGATCACCGGCCGGCCCGCCGGCTGGTGCGACCTCATCGCCCGGATCTGGCCCGTGGCCGGCATCGTGGGCGAGAACGGCGCGCTCTACTTCGCCTACGACCGGGCGGCACGGACCATGCGCCGCGCCTTCGCGGCCACGGAGGCCGAGCGGGCCGCCAACCGCGCGCGGCTCGAAGCCGTGAAGGAGCGCGTGCTCGCCGAGGTTCCCGGCTCGGCGGTGTCGGCCGACCAGGCCTACCGCGAGGCGGACCTCGCCATCGACTTCTGCGAGGACGTGGCGCCGCTCGGGCCCGAAGCCGTCGCGCGCATCAAGGCCATCTTCGAGGAGATGGGGGCCGTGGCCAAGGTGTCGTCGATCCACGTCAACGGCTGGTTCGGCCAGTACGACAAGCTGTCGATGACGCGGCGCTTCGCGCGCGACGTCGCCGGCCTCGACGTGGACCGCGACCGCGACCGCATCATCTTCGTGGGCGACAGCCCCAACGACGCGCCGATGTTCGGCTTCTTCCCCAACGCCTGCGGGGTGGCGGGCGTGCGCGACTTCGCGGGGCGCATCGACGCCGAGCCCGCCTACGTGACGCGGGGCGGCGGCGGCCGCGGCTTCGTCGAGATCGCCAAGCGCCTGCTCGCGGCGCGGGCCGGGGCGGCGTGAGCCCCCGGGCCGCGGCCCCCTCAGGCCGCGGAGCGGGATGCGGCTTCGAGCCGACGCCGCGCGGGGCTGTGCCACAGCGCCCGCGCCGAGGCGACCGTCTCGAGGTAGTGCGCGAAGCCGTCCTCGTAATGCGCGGTGCCCTGGCGCGGCTCGACGACATACTCGGAGCGCGTCCAGGCCTCGCGGTCGTAGGCGATGCCGGTCACGTCCATCGCCGCCATGGCGGCGCCGCGCGCCCCCACCTCGGGCCGGCGCGCGATGTGCAACGGCTGCTGGAGCACGTCGGCCACCATCTGCACCCACACCCGCGAGCCGACGCCGCCGCCGCAGACCGAAAGGCGCCCGTCGAGGCCCGCCGCTTCGATGCAGTGGCGCGCCGCATAGGCCACGGATTCGCAGACCGCCATGACCAGGTCCGCGCGCCCCGTGCCCATCGTCAACCCGACGAGCTGGCCGCGCGCCGAAACGTCGCAGAACGGCGCCCGCTCGCCCGTGGCGGCGAAATAGGGCAGCGCCGTCACGCCCCGAGCTCCGGGGCGGCTCTCGGCCAGCAGCGCTTCCAGCTCCGGCGGCTTGGCGCCGACCAGGGCCAGGACCCAGTCGAGCGAGGCCGTGCCCACCATGGCCGGCACGGCGCGCAGCCAGCGTCCCTCCTCGGGCATGCAGAGCGTCATGCCCATCGGCTCGCCCGTGGTGTCCACGGCATCCCGCAGCACCTGGCAGGCCAGGGTGGTGCCGAGCGTGATGAGGCCGTCGCCGAGCCGGTCGACGCCCGCCCCGATGGCGCAGGCCGGCAGGTCGAACGGGCCCGCATGGACGGGCAGGCCCACGGGCAGCCCCGTCAGCGCGGCGCCGGCGGCGTTGAGCGGATGGGCCCGGGCCGGCGAGGGCGCCACGGGGGCGAGCAGGCGCGCGTGGCGCTCCAGCCCGAGCAGGCGCAGGATCTCGGGGTCGTACTGGCGCGTGCGCGTGTCGAGGAAGGGCAGCGACGCGTCCGAGGCTTCGGTCACGCGGACGCCGGTGAGGCGCTGCAGGATGCCGTCCTTGAGGTAGCTCGCGGTGGCGGCCCGGTCGAGCGCGGCGGGATCGCCGTCGGCGAGGGCCGCCATCAGCGGGGCGTGGCTGCCGGCGAACATGGCGTTGCCGTTGCGCCGGAACACGGCCTCGTAGGTGCCGTCGTCCATCCAGCGCTGGAGATAGGGGTTGCCGCGCCCGTCGAGCCAGGAGACCGCGGGGCGGACGGGATGGCCGTCGGCGTCGAGCAGCCACAGGCCGTCGCTCTGCCCCGTGATGCCGACCGCGGTCGGCTCGCGGGCCGCCGCGGCGCGCACCTCGGCCACGACCGTCCCCACCGCGGCGACGACCTCCTCGAAATCCTGCTCGATCCGGTCGTGGCTGAGATGCCGCAGGGTGGGCCGGCGCGACGCCACCGCCAGGCTCTCACCCTCGGGCGAGAAAGCGGCCGCCTTGATCATCGACGTCCCGAGATCGACTCCGATCAGCATGGGTCTGCCTCCTCCCGATGATGTCACGTCTGCTGACGCATATTTTTATGGCTTGCACATTTGTATCAGCGAAAAAAAGCGATTGCAACGCAGGCATGGGTCGATAAAGGCGGACCGATGAACGACTTCGACACCAGCGGAAGCGATGTGGCCCGCGCCGCCTGGCTGTACTACCATGAGGAGTTGACGCAAGGCGACATCGCGCGGCTGCTCGGCGTCAGCCGCAGCACCGTCACGCGCCTGCTCCGGCGCGCCAAGGACGAGGGGCTGGTCAAGGTCACCCTCAACGTGACCTCCGGCATGTTCCGCGCCGAGCGCGACCTGGAGCGCGCCTACGGGCTCGACAGCGTGCGCATCGTGCCGGTGGCGGACGACGGCGCGATCCAGAAGCGCTGGCTCGGCCGCGCCGCGGCCGAGCTGCTGGCCGCCCTGGTGGTCGAGGACGCCGTGCTGGCCGTGAGCTGGGGCAGCACCATGCAGGCCATGGCGGACGCGCTGGTGGGCCAGAACACGGTGCCCGGGGTCCAGGTGGTGGCCATGGTGGGCGGCCTCCACAACGCCGAACTCGGCACCAACACCAACGAGATCGCGACGCAGGTCGGGCAGCGCTTCGGCGCGACCGTGCGCCCGCTGCTGGCCCCGGTCTACGTCCAAGACGAGGCGACGGCGGCCGGGCTCGCCAACGACCCCGGCATCCGGGAGTCCCTCGAGCTGGCGCGCAACGCGTCCACGGTGGTCTACAGCATGGGGGCGATGCACGACGAGGCCACGCTCTTCAAGATCGGCCACATCACCCCCGAGCAGAGGCGGTTCCTGGCGGACCGCCGGGCCGTGGGCGACATCGTGTGCCGCTGGATCGACCGGGACGGCCAGCCCGTCGAGCTCCCCCCGTCGATCAACCCGATCAGCATCTCGCTCGAAGACTTCAGGGCGATCCCGCGGCGGATGGCCGTGGCGGGGGGCGAGCTCAAGCGGGACGCGCTGCTGGCCAGCCTGCGCGGCGGCTTCGTCACCGCGCTGGTCAGCGACGAGAACACCGCGGCCTTCCTGCTCGACCGCCGCTGACCCCGCCGGAGGGGTCAGCCCCCGGCCGCGCCGCGGCTCTTCAACACCTCCTGGAGATGCGCGAAGCTGTCCCGCAGGCGCGGGTAGAGCCCGCGGTACACCTCGTAGAGGTCGCCGTAGAAGGACGCGGTCGGCGCGTGCGGACGATAGACCTCGCGCGTCCCGCTCATCGCCGCGGCGGCATCGGCGATGCTCGCGTGGAGGCCCGCGCCCACGGCGGCCAGCATGCCGGCACCGAGGCAGGTCGTCTCCGTCTCGCGCGTGACCTCCACCGGGCGCCCGAGCACGTCGGCGACGATCTGGCACCAGAGCGGGCTGCGCGAGCCCCCGCCCATCACGCGCAGGCGTTCGATCGGCACGCCCAGCGCCGCCTCGGCGCCGGTGGTCGACAGCCGCTGCTCCATCGCCAGGCCCTCCAGAAGGGCCCGATACATGTGGGAGCGCCCGTGATGCGCGGACAGGCCGAGGAAGACGCCGCGGGCGTCGCTGTCCCAATACGGCGACAGCGCGCCCGACAGGTAGGGCAGGACCAGCAGCCCGTCCGACCCGGCCGGCACCTTCTCGGCCGCGATCTCGAGGATGCGCTCGGCCGAGTCCTGGAGGCCGAAGGGCCGCACGTCCGCGTCCGAGAACTGGTCCACGAACCAGCTGACGTTGAAGGTGCCGCCGCCGATGAAGGTTTCGGGCATGTATGTGCCGGGCGCGGCCCCGCACATGGTGCGGAACTCGCGTCCCCAGCGATAGTCCGCGCTGAACGTGCCCGACACGATGCCGGTGCCGAGGTTGAGGTAGGCGGCGCCGGGCGCCGTGATGCCCGCGCCGAGGCCGGCCGCCTGCCCGTCGCCGATGCCGGCGATGACCGGCAGGCCCGGCGTCAGGCCCGCGGCCGTTGCCACGCCGTCCGCGAGGCGGCCGAGCTCGACGCCCGAGGGGGACAGCTCGGGCACCTGTTCGGCCGCGAGGCCGACACGTCGGAGCAGCTCCGCGTCGAGCGCGAAGGCGCGCATGTCGAGCAGGCCCATGGGGTCGGCGCTGCCGAAGGAGGTCCGCCATCGCCCGGTCATGCGGTGGACGAGGTAGGCCTGCACGTCGACGACCCGGCGCGTGCGCGCCATGGCGTCGGGCTCGTGCCGCTGGAGCCAGAGCAGCTTGTACCAGCTCGTCGCCGTGTTGGGTGGTTTGCCTGTGACCTCGTGGACCCGCGCGTCGCCGTGGGCCACGATCTCCGCCGTGGCCCGCGTGTCGAGCCACAGGATAGCCGGGCGCACGGCCTCGCCCTCCGCGTCGAGGCACGCGAAGGACTCGCGCTGGTGGGCGATCGACAGGGCGGCGATCCGGTTCCCGTCGACCTGCGCGGTCGCGCGGCGCAGCGCCTCGACGGTGGCGCGCCACCAGTCGGCCGGATCCTGCTCGCCCCAGCCGGGATGGGAGCTCGCGCGCGGGATCGACAGCCGCCCTTCCGCGACCGCGTGGCCGCCCATGTCCCACACCACCGCTTTCGCGGCGGTGGTGGAAACGTCGAGCCCGACGACGAGGTCGCGCGTCATGCGGCCCTCGCCCCGGCTTCGGCCGCCGCGCAGGCGCGCTCGACGCGGTCGAACACGGCCGTCACGCCCTCCTCGTCCCACCAGCCCGCGAAGGTGAGGAGGTCCGCCACCGTGAAGCGCTCGCGCATGAACTGGCAGTTCAGGGCGGCCCAGCGGATCAGCCGCTCGGACGGGGCGGGGTCGAGATCGCCGAAGCGCTTGGGGGCGCGGCCGTCGTGGAGGCATGACGCCACGGCATCGGCCTTGAGCACGACCGCGTCGCGGGCGTCGCGGATGGCGGGCCAGTCGGCGAAGAAGCGCTCCACGGCGGGGCGGTTGGCGTGCCACTTGGCGAGCTTCAGCCGGTAGTGGCCCCAGCACTGCCCGCCGAGGCGCCCGGTCCGGTCGAGCCCGGCGAAGGCGGTGCGGACGCGGTCCTCCCAGACTCCGGCGTCGCCGAACAGGCGCGCGGGATCGATCGGCTCCGCCTCCATGCGGGCGCAGAAGTGCTCCCAGGCCGCGGAGGCGATGACCGAGGCCACGCCGACCTGCGCGCCGTGGAGCCCCGTCGGCTCGCCCGTCTCGGCGCCGTGCATGTCGAGCATGTGGCTGACGAGGTGCTCCATCCCGGACAGCGACGCGCTGGTGCCGCCGACGCCGGTGACGATGCCGCGCATGGCGAGGCCGGAGGCGAGGCGCCGCAGCCCGTCGACCTCGGCCCGGCCGACGCCCACCGACCAGTCCCGGATGCCCGCGCCGCAGACGGCCAGCATCTCGACCAGCACGGGCGTGTAGGAGTCGTCCTGCCCGAGCCTGAAGGCCAGCAGCCAGTCGCCGGGCGCCACGAACATGGACAGCATCTCGCCGAGGCCAGCGGCGCTCAGCGCCGGCGGGGCGCCGGCGACCACGCGGCCGTCCGTCAGCACCTCGTCGGGCCAGCGCGTCAGCAGCGTACGTTTCACGCCCTTCTGCAGCACCACGGAGAAGTTGTCCGTGAAGCCGTCGACCGAGGCTGCGGTCTGCACCACCACGTGCACGGGCACGCCGTTGCGCAGGGCGGCGATCTTGGCGATGTCCGTGATGGTGCCGCCCCCGACCGACACGATGCAGTCGGCGCCGACGCAGAGCTCGGCCGCGCGGTCCTGCATCGCCTCGTCGGCGTGGAGGGCCGGCTGGCCGTCGTCGAGGGTAACGCGCTCCGCGGCGAAGCGCTCGCTCAGCCGCGCGAAGACGTCCGCCTTGAGGTCGCGGCCGTCGCGCCGGATCGTGACGGCGTCGGCGACGAGGCGAACGCGGGTGTCGCGCGCCGCGGGCCGCCCGGCCCGCGCGAGCTGCCGCTCGACCGCTGCGATCAGCCCGTCGACCGCGTCGTCGGCGATGGTCAGCCTGTCCATGCTGAGCGCGGTGAACTGCCCGCGCGGATCGTTGCGGGACAGCGCGTCGCGGATCCTGTCGAGGTCGTTCAGGTCCGACAGTTCGAGGTCGAGCGGCATGGGGGTACTCCTGGGACGACCCCGCGCGCGGGCGGGGCTACGCGGGTGGCGGGCGCGCGTCAGTGGCGCGAGCGCCGGTCCGTCAGGACGGCGAGGATGATCGCGCCGCCGATCACGACGGGCTGGAGGTTCGGCGACACGTTGAGCAGGCCCATGCCGTTGCGCAGCACGCCGATGGTGAGGAGGCCGATGAAGGTGCCGAGCATGGAGCCGGCGCCGCCGGCCAGGGAGGCGCCGCCGATGACCACGACCGCGATGACGCTGAGCAGGTCGTTGACGCCTGCGGTGGGCTGGGCCGAGTCGAGCCGCGAGCCGACGATCATTCCGGCCAGGGCGGCGAGGAAGCCCGCGATCGCGTAGGTGCCGACGCGGATGCGCTGAACGTCGAGGCCGGACAGGCGCGCCACTTCCTCGTTGCCGCCCACCGCGTAGAGGGCGCGGCCGCTCGGCCGGTAGCGCAGCCAGAAGGCGGTGATGAGATAGATGGTGACCAGGATCACAGCCTCGAAGGGCACGCCGAGGACGTTGATCGCGGTGATGTTCGTGTACCAGTCCGGGAAGGTCGTGATGGGGCTGCCGTCGGTGATGAACAGCGCGAAGCCCGAGCAGGCCGACATGGTGGCGAGCGTCGCCACGAAGGGCTGGATGCGGGCGTAGGTCGAGAGGGCGCCGTTGACGAAGCCGACGGCGGTGCCGAACAGCAGGCCAGCCACCACGGCCAGCGGGAAGGGCACGCCGCCGTAGCGGTACAGCCACGCGTTCACCATCAGGCTCGACGCCAGCACGGCGCCCACCGACAGGTCGATGCCGCCGGTGATGATCACCAGGGCGGCGCCCACCGCCATGATGCCGATGTCCGACACCTGGCTGAAGATGTTGACGATGTTGCGCGTCGTCAGGAAGTAGGGCGACAGGTACGACAGGACGACGATCACGACCACGAGGCCGATCAGCGGCCCCGGCACGAGGCGGACCAGGCCGAGGGCGCGCTCCTTGGCGCTCTCCTGCGCGCCGGCGTGGGCCGCGTCTGTCGCGTTGGTGGATTGGAGCACGTCGGACCTCCCGGGGCTTCGCTTGTTCGTTCTATCGTCGCGGCGGCGGGCGGCGGGTCATGCCGCGACCGCCAGCGACATGACACGCTCGGGCGTCGCTTCCTCGCGCGACAGGATCCCGCGCTGCCGCCCGCCGGACATGACCAACACGCGGTGGGCGAGGCCCAGCACCTCTTCCAGCTCCGAGGACACCACGATCACGGCCACGCCGGCCGCCGCCAGCCCGCGGATGATCTCGTAGATCGCCATCTTGGCGCCGACGTCGACGCCGCGCGTCGGCTCGTCGATGATGAAGACCTTGGGGTTCTCCACGAGCCACTTGGCGATCAGCACCTTCTGCTGGTTGCCGCCGGACATGCGGCCGACCGGCGAGGCCATGCGGCCGCGGATGTCGAAGCGGCGCTTCTGGTCCTGCGCGACCCGGTCGATGCCGGCGGCCGTGACCATGCCGCCGCGCCCGATCTTGCTTTCCCAGGGCAGCGCGATGTTCTCGCCCACGGCGCGCTCCAGCAGCAGGCCCTGCCCCTTGCGGTCCTCCGGCACCATGAAGATGCCGGCCTTGATGGCGCCCCTGGGGCTCTTGAAGCTCACCGGGCGGCCGTCGACGTGGATGCTGCCGCGGTCGAGCCGGTCGGCGCCCGAGATGGCGCGCACCACTTCGGTGCGGCCGGCGCCGATCAGGCCGGCGAAGCCGAGGATCTCGCCCTCGGCGACGTCGAAGGACACGTCGCGGAAGGCCTTGCCGCGGCTCGCGCCCTCGACCTTGAGCACCACGTGCTCGCCGCGCGGCGGCGGCGCGTGGTGCTCGAAGGTGAAGTCGCGCCCCACCATGGCGTTGATCATGTCCTGCTTGGCGGGCGCGTGGTCCCAGTCGGCCACCTTCTCGCCGTCGCGCAGGCAGGCGACGCGGTCGGACACCTCGCGCACCTCGTCGAGGCGGTGGGACACGTAGACGATGCCGGCCCCGCCGGCCTTGAGGGCGCGGATCTGCGCGAAGATGCGCTCGGCCTCGGCCTCGCCGAGCGAGGCCGTGGGCTCGTCGAAGATGATGTACCGGGGCTTCCGGATCACCGCCTTGGCGATCTCGATGCCCTGCTGGACCGCCATGGACAGGCCGCCGACGGTGCGCCGCGCGTCGACCCGGACGCCGAGGGCGTCGAGGGCCGCCTGCGATTCCCGCACCATCCGGGCGCGGTCGATGGTGAGGCCTCCGGTCGGCTGCCGGCCGAGGAACATGTTCTCCGCGACCGTGAGGCCCGGCAGCAGGCGGATCTCCTGGTGGATCAACGCCACGCCCTGGTGCAGCGCGTCAGAAGGCGAGGCGGGGCGGTAGGGCGCGCCGTCGAGCGTCATCTCGCCGCCCGAGGCCGCCACCACCCCGGCGATGATGGAGTTGGTGGTCGACTTGCCGGCGCCGTTCTCGCCGATGAGCCCGAGCACGCTGCCCGGCATGAGCGACAGGTCGACGGAGCGGAGCACGAGGCGGCCGCCGTAGCGCTTCTCGAGGCCTCGGCAGCGGAGGCCGGTCGGGTGCGGGTCGGCCATGGCGCCTCGATCTCCGATGTTTTGGTCTGAGCGTGGCGTCGGCGGTACCCCCGACGTCCCCGGCACGTTGGACGCTGTCGTCCCGGGTCGGGCCCGGGACGACAGCGGAGGGACCGGCGCCGTCACTCCACGCGCCGCAGCCCGGGAGGTCGAGCCAGGACCGATGCCCGAGCGGCGCTTTGCCGGCTCGGCGTCACTGCATGCTGTCGGCGGACGGGCCGTAATAGGTCGACGGCTTCTCGGTGCCGGCGTTGTCCTTGGTGATCAGCGTGGTGTCGATGTACTGCTCGGGCTTGATGTCCTTGCCGCCGCCGGTGATGACCGCCACCGCGTCGTCCACCGCCATCACGCCCATCTTGTAGGGGTTCTGGGCCATGGTGGCCTGCGTCAGGCCGGACTTCACGGCCGTGAACATGGTCGGGAAGCCGTCGATGCCGAAGTAGATCAGCCCGTCGCGGCCCGCCTGCTTGGCCGCCTTGGCGGCGCCCATCGCCATGGCGTCGGACTCGCCGAACACGGCGTCGAGCTTCGGGTTGGCGGTCAGGATGTTCTGGGTCGCCTTGTAGGCCTCGGTCTCGTCCCAGTTGGCGGTCTGCTCGGCCACGACGTGGATGTCGGGGTACTCCTTCAGGGCCTCCTTGCAGCCCTGCGAGCGCTGCAGCTCGGCGGTGGCGCCCAGCACGCCGCGCAGGATGGCGATGTTGCCCTTGCCGCCCATCTGCTTGAACGCCCAGGTGCACAGGTCGCGGGCGGCCTTCACGCTGTCGGTCGCGATGTAGGTGACGAGCTTGCCGGCGCCGGCCTCCGGCTTCTCGTCGACGGCCACCACCGGCACGTCGGCCTTGTTGGCGGCCTTGACGCCGGCCTGGGCGGCCGTCGAGTCCTGCGAGATGAAGATCAGCGCCTTGACGTTCTGCACCAGCAGGTCCTGGACCTGCTTGATCTGCAGGCTCGAATTGTTGCTGGCCGAGGCGATGCGGAGGTCGTAGCCCAGCTTGGCGGCCTCGGCCTTCATGCCCTCGACGGCGGCGACGTAGAACAGCGACTTCTGGTCGGCGACCGAGACGCCGATGGAGCCCTTGTCGGCCGCGAAGGCGGGCAGCGCCGCCGACAGGGCCAGCGCGCAGGCCGCGGTGCCGAGGGTGAGGCGGGACAGGCGGCGGTTGGCGTGCTTGCTCACGTTTCGTTTCCTCCGTGGATATGTTCTTCGGTGATGCGGTCTTCGGGTGCCCGGCCGGTCGGCCGGGTCCGTCGCCTCGGAGCGGGACAGGGCGGCCGCGTCAGGCCGCGCCGTCCCCCGCTTCGAGATCCTTCTTCAGCGCCTGCAGGAAGCCCGCCGCCGCGGCCCCGTCGACCGCGCGGTGGTCGCTCGTCAGGGTGAACTCGGCGACCGGCCGCCACGCGGGCTCGCCGCCGTTCCACACCTGGCGATGGACCGTGCTGCCGACCGCCAGGATCGCCACCTGCGGCGGGTTGATGATCGCCGTGAAGCGCGTCACGTCGAACATGCCGAGGTTCGACACCGTGAAGGTGCCGCCCGTCACGTCCGGGACCTTGAGGCCGCCCGTGCGCGTCTTGCCGATCAGCTCGCGCCGCCGCGCCCCGATCTCGGACAGCGACAGCTCCTGCGCGCCGTGGATGACCGGCACGATCAGGCCCTTGTCGTTGGCGACCGCGAGGCCGACGTTGACGTCGTCGTAGAACACGACGGCGTCGTCGCGGAAATGTGCGTTGAGCTTGGGATGGGCCTTGATGGCCCTGACGCAGCTCTGCACGATCACGTCCGTCAGCGTGACGCCCTCGCCCTTCAGCTGCGCCCTGCGCGCGTTGGCGGCGGTCATGTCGACCTCGGCCGTGAGGCCGAACATCGGCGCCGTCCAGGCCTGGCTCATGTATTTGGCCATGGTGCGCGCCGTCTTGGACAGCGGCACCGCGCGCCCTTCGTCGATCGGGGCCGTAGCGGTCATCGCGGGGGCGCTCCCGTCAGGCCGCGGCGCGGCGGGTGACCCCGCCGGCCCGGCCCGCGCAGCCGTACTGGCGCATCTTCTCGATCGTGGCCGGGATCATCTGCTTGCGGCCTTCCCGCATCGCGTCCTCGAGCTGGCGGTCGCCCTGCGCCCAGACGGATTCGAAGCCGCGGCGGAAGGCGTGGCGCAGGTCCGTGTCGGCGTTGAACTTGCACACGCCGGCCGCCTTGGCGCCCTGTACCTCCTCGTTCGACAGGCCGGAGGCGCCGTGCAGCACCAGCGGGATGCCGACCGCTTCCTTGATCTCGCGGGTGCGCTCGATGCTGATCGGCTCCTGCGGCCGGCCCGGCACGACGCCGTGGACGATGCCCACCGAGATCGCCAGCGTGTCGACGCCGGTCTCCTTCACGAAGCGGCGGGCCTCCTCGACGTCCGTGTAGTAGTCGGACCAGTCGACCTTCTCGTCGGCGTCCGGGATCTTGCCGAGCTCGGCCTCGACCGGGATGCCGAAGGAGTGGCAGATCTCGACGATGCGCTTGGTCGAGGCGATGTTCTCGTCGAGCGGCAGGTGGGCGCCGTCGTACATGATGGAGTTGAAGCCGAGCTTGATGGCCTCGTGGACCTCGTCCCAGCTGCCGTGGTCGAGGTGGAAGATCACCTCGGCGCCGGACTTCTCGGCGAGGCGCTTCGTCATCTCGAAGGAGCGCGCGACGCCCCAGTGCGGGATGATGGCGCGGCCGACCTGCAGGATCACCGGCGAATCGGCCTCCTCGGCGGCCATCAGCAGCGCCTCGCAGGTCTCCTCGTTGTGCATGTTGTAGGCGCCGACCGCGTATCCGCCCTGGCGCGCGGCCTCGATGGTGGCGTGGGGATCGAGCAGCTTCATCGGTTCTTCCTTCCCTCGTGTTCTCGCTGTGGTGGTCGCCGGGCGCGCCCGGCGGGTCTGTCAGGCGGCGTGCGCGGCCGGGGCCGGCTCGGGCTTGGCGAAGCGCTCGATGTAGCGCTTGTAGTCCGCCACCTCGCTGTCGCGGCGGTTCGCGCCCCAGCCGAGGTGCCTAGCCAGGATGTCGGCCGCGCGGTCGACCACGCCCGCGCCGTTGTCGGCGGTGTGGACGATCATGGTGCGCCGGAGCAGCACGTCGTGCAGCGTGCGGCAGAACTCGTTGTCCCAGGTGAAGACCACCTCGGCGCCGATGCAGGTGCTGTCGGGGCCGAGCGGCTCCAGCAGCGAGGGATCGTCGCGCCCCACCGCGAGCACGTCGCCGGCGCGGGAGCCGTAGATGCCCACCAGCCGCTCGACCACGGGGCGGGCGACGCCGCTCGTGGCGACGAGGTCGTCCGTGAACCTCGCCCAGTTCTGCACGCGGGCGCCCGGGAAGGGCATGCCGGTCGTCAGGCAGCGCGGCGGCTTGGCGCCGAGCTGCTTAAACACCTCGTCGGTCGCCTCCTCGGCGAGCGAGCGGTAGGTGGTCAGCTTGCCGCCGATCAGGGACAGGAGGCCGCGGTGCTCGGGCGCGTGGTCCTTGATGACGTGGGAGCGCGACACGTTCCACTCGGACTTGTCGGGCACGAAGGGCAGCGGGCGCACGCCGGCGTAGGTGTAGAGGATGTCGTCCTCCGTGAGCTTGGCTCCGGGCACCAGCCGGTTCACCTCGCCGAACAGGTATTCGACCTCGCTCCGGTCCGCCCGCGCCTCGGACGGGTCGCCGTCGTAGCGGGAATCGGTCGTGCCGATCATGATCTGGTCGCCCCAGGGGATGACCAGCACGAGGCGGCCGTCCTTGTGGGACTCGTAGTAGACGACGTCGGTCGGCGCGCCCGGGAAGGGCCGGACGATGAGGTGGCTGCCCTTGGTGCCGCCGATGAAGCGCTGGGTGATGCGCTCGTCGCTGGCCAGCACGGCGTCGACCCATGGCCCCGCCGCGTTGACGACCACGCGGGCCCCGAGCGCGTGCCGCTCGCCGGTGATGCGGTCCGTGTAGCGGATGCCCTTCACGGTCTGGCCGTCGCTGATCAGCCCGTCGACCTCCGCGTGGGTGTAGATCTTCACGCCGTCGGCGCGGGCCGCGAGCGCGACCTCGACGCAGAGCCGCTCCGACCACACGACCTGCCCGTCCATGAAGATGGCCGAGCCTTCGAGGCCGTCCTGGTTGATGCCGGGGCTGCGCTTGATCGTCTCCTCGCGCGACAGCACGAAGTGCGAGTTCGTCGACTTGTCGAAGGACAGCGCGTCATAGGCCAGCATGGCGGCGCGGATGGCCCATTTCGAGCGCTTGTTGTGCCGGTAGAAAGGCATCATGAGCGGCACGGGCTTGACGAGGTGGGGCGCCAGCCGGAACAGGCGCTCGCGCTCGCGCAGGGACTCGCGCACGAGGCGCACGTCGCCCTGCTCCAGGTAGCGCAGCCCCCCGTGCACCAGCCGGCCCGAATAGTTGGAGGTGCCGGAGCCGACGTCCTCGCGCTCCACCAGGGCGACGCGCAGGCCGCGGGCCGCCGCGTCGCGCGCCGTGCCGGTGCCGTTGATGCCGGCCCCGACCACGATCACGTCGAAGATCTCGTTGGGCGCGGGCGGCGTCGACCCGCCGAGATCTCCCGTGCGCCCTTCCGTCGTCGCTGGCATCCGCGTCCCTCCCCCTCCGTTCGGTCGGGCCGGCACCCCGGCCGGGGTGCCGCCTGCGGCCGTTCGCCGGCCGTCTCGATCGTCCCGCGGCGCGAGGGCGGCCCTCGCTCGCGCGCCGCGCGGGTTCGCCCCCTCCGGCCCGTGCGGCCGGGCCGGGGTCAGTCGTCGGATTCGATGATCGCGAGCGCCGTGCGGACCTTGGCCTCCTGGCTTTCCTCGACCAGGATCTCCCTGATCGTGCCGCTGGCCGGCGACTCCAGCTCCTGGGTCACCTTCTCGGTCTCGATCTCGGCGAGCACGTCGCCCTCGTTGACCTTGTCGCCGACCTTGATCTTCCAGGCCGTGACGGTGCCCTCGCTCATGCCCATGCCCCACTGAGGCAGCAACACTTCGACTTTCATGGTCGGACTCCGTTGAAAGGGGTGATCACAGATCGGTGGGGGCGTTGTTGCCGCAGATGGTGCGGGTCACCGCCACGATCTTGTCGGCGGTCGGGTAGAACCCCGCCTCGAGCGCGGGGCTGAAGGGGATCTGCATGTCCGGCGCGGTGACGCGCCGGATCGGCGCGCGCAGGGCGTCGAAGGCCTGCTCGGCCACGATGGCCGAGATCTCGGCCGCGGCCCCGCAGGTGCGGTGCGCCGGTTCGGCGATGACGAGGCGCCCCGTCTTGCGGACGGATTCGAGGATGGTCCTGGTGTCGAGCGGCACCAGCGTGCGCGGGTCGATCACCTCGGCCGAGATGCCCTGCTCGGCCAGCGCCTCGGCCGCCTTGACGGCCTGCGGCACCGAGCCGGAGATGCCCACGATGGTGACGTCCGTGCCCTCGCGGCGCACGCGCGCGACCCCGAAGGGGATGCGGTACTCGCTCTCGTCGACCTCTTCCTTCGAGCCCCACAGCGGCACGGATTCGAAGATCAGCACGGGGTCGTCGCTGTCGACGGCCTGGCGCAGCAGCCCCTTGGCGTCGGCGGCGGAGGCGGGCACCAGGACCTTGAGGCCCGGCACATTCATGAACATCGGATAGGGGCGGTCCGAATGGTGCGCGCCGGTGTTCAGCCCGTAGAACATGGCCGAGCGGAACACGATCGGGATCGAGCCCTGGCCGCCGAACATGTAGCGGTTCTTGGCCGCCTGGTTCACGAGCTGGTCCATCGCCATGTACAGGAACGACGAGTAGGACAGGTCGACGATGGGGCGCAGCCCCGTCATGGCGGCGCCGATCGAGGCGCCCACGATAGCCTCCTCGGAGATCGGCGTGTTGCGCACGCGGTTGCGGCCGAACTCCTGCACGAAGTCGCCCTTCTCGGCGCGGGACTTCGAGCCGCCGGTCGTGCCGTAGACGTTGGCCTCGACGTCCTCGCCGATCACGATTACGCGCTTGTCGGCCACCATGGCCTCGCGCTGCGCCGCGCCGATCGCGGCGATGTAGGTCATCACGGTCACTGCAGCGCCTCCGTCTCGTAGGCATCCGTGTAGAGGTGCTCGAAGGCGACCTTGGCGTCCGGATAGGGGCTCGCGTCGGAGAACTTCACGCAGTCGTCGACCTCGCGGGCGATGTCGGCCTCCATGGCGTCCATGGCGGCCGCGTCGGCGACGCCGCGGTCGATCAGCACGGCACGGAACAGCGCGATGGGGTCGCGGCTCGTCCAGCGCTCGCGCTCGTCGGCGTTGCGGTAGTCGACGTTGAGGCGCAGCCCCTCGGCGTGCTCGCGGAAGCGGTAGGTCATCACCTCGACCAGGGTCGGCCCCTCGCCGGCCCGCGCGCGGTCCACGGCGGCCTTCACGGCCTCGTAGACCGCCAGCACGTCCTGCCCGTCCTCGACGCAGACCCCCGGCATGCCGAAGCCCGCGGCGCGCTCCCAGATGCGTCCGCCCGTCACCGTGTGAGCGGGGGTCGACAGGGCGTAGTGGTTGTTCTCGCAGAGGAAGATGACGGGCAGCTTGTAGGCCGAGGCCAGGTTCATGGACTCGTAGAGCACGCCCTGGTTGGCGGCGCCGTCGCCGAAGAAGCACAGCCCCACGCGGCCGTCGCCGAGCACCTGGGCGGACAGCGCCGCGCCGACCGCGATCGGGATGGAGGAGCCGGTGATGCCGGACTCGCCGAGGCTGCCCACCGCGAAGTCGGCGAGGTGGAGCGAGCCGCCCTTGCCCTTGCACACGCCGGTGCCCTTGCCGACCAGCTCTGCCATCAGCGGGCCCAGCGCCGAGCCCTTGCCGATCGGGTGGCCGTGGCTGCGGTGGTTGCCGGTCATGTTGTCGTGCTTGTCGAGCGCCATGCAGGCGCCGACCACCTGGGCCTCCTGGCCGATGCTCGTGTGGATCGTGCCGGGGATCTGGCCCCGCTTCAGCATCTTGGATGCCCGCTCGTCGAACAGGCGGATGCGCAGCATGCGCCGCTGCATCTCAAGCATCACGTCGTTGGACAACGACATCCGCGTCCCTCCCCGTGTCGCGTTCCGCCGAGTCGGCTGACGCAAATAATTATGACTTGGTTTTTTGTATCAGACGGTCCGGAGCCTTGCAAGCCCGGACCGCCGCGCGCGGGGCGGCACCGGGCCGCGGGGATCCATACACGCCCCGATACAACTCGTGGGTTCGTCACTCGGTTCGACGAGCGGCAGGCAGCGGGGCCACACCCGGTCGAAACGGTCGCGCTTCCTTCATCGTTCGGAGCGACCTATCGTCGGGCGACCTCGACCTGGGTGGCTGCGGACCTTGCACGCGTTTCTCGACTTCCTGTCCCGCCGCGAGACGACGGTGTGGTCGCGCTACGGTCTCACCGGCGTGGTCGTGGGGCTCATCAGCCTGCTGCGGCTGTTCGTGCCGCTCAACACGGCGCCGTTCCTGCTCTACATGCCGGTGATCTTCATCTTCGGGGTGGCGTTCGGGCGCGGCCCGGGCCTCCTCGGCCTGGCGATCTCGGCGGGTTGCGCCACCTACTTCTTCTGGAGCACCCCTCCGGTCGGCGAGCTGTCGCTCGACCAAGCCCTGGCGGTCGCGCAATATCTCGTCATCGGCGCCGGCATGGTGCTGGTGTGCGACGCGCTGCGCGAGCTCATGCGCCAGAACGAGGCCGCGGCCGCCGCGGCGCGGGCCGCGCAGGCCGAGGCGGAGGCCGCCAAGGACGCCGCCGAGGCGGCCAACCGCGCCAAGAGCGCCTTTCTGGCCAACATGAGCCACGAGCTCCGCACGCCGCTGTCCGCCGTGATCGGCTACAGCGAGATGCTGCAGGAGGAGCTGGCGGAGGGGGACCGGCGCGACATGTTGCCCGACCTCGGCCGCATCGAATCCAACGCCCGCCACCTGCTCGGCCTCATCAACGACGTGCTCGACCTGTCCAAGATCGAGGCCAACCGCATGGACGTCTTCGCCGAGGAGGTCGACGTCGCCCGCCTCGCCGCGGAGGCGGCGGAAGCCGTGGGCGCGCTGGTGGCGGCCAAGCGCAACCGGCTCACCCTGGAGGTCGCACCCGGCATCGGCACGATGCGGACCGACGCCGTGAAGCTGCGCCAGTGCCTGCTCAACCTGCTCGGCAACGCGGCGAAGTTCACCGAGGACGGGACGGTCGCGCTCCGCGTCGCTCGCGAGGGCACGGACGCGCTCGCCTTCAGCGTGTCCGACACCGGCATCGGCATGAGCGAGGAGCAGATGGCGCGCCTGTTCCGGCGCTTCGCCCAGGCGGACGAGTCCACCACGCGCCGCTTCGGCGGCACGGGGCTCGGCCTCGCCCTCACCCGCGCCTTCGCGCACCTGCTCGGCGGCGACGTCGCGGTCGAGAGCACCCCCGGCCGGGGGTCGTGCTTCACCCTGCGCCTTCCCGCGGAGCTGCCCGGGCCCAGCGTGCTCGAGCCCGTCCCGGTTCCGGCCGCGGCGGTCGCGATCCCGCTGGACGCCGCGCTGTCGCCCGCGCAAACCTGATGCGGGCGCGCGTGCCGCCCTGAATCCACGCGCCGAGGAGAACATCCCCATGGTCCGCCGCCGAGCCGCCCGCCTCGCCGTCCTGGCCCCCCTGTGCGGTTCGGCGATGCTCGTCGCGGGGTCCGGCACCGCGCGGGCGGACGCCAACTGCATGGCTCGCCTCCTCGCCGACGTGCCCGCCCTCGAAGCCCCCGAGCAGGTGAAGTCGAAGTCGAGCGGCACCTTCGGCCCGCTGTCGGCCGTCAAGGTCGACAAGCGGACGGGCAAGATGTTCTACTGCTCCGTCAACACCTACTGCTACGATTCCAATGCGTTCCAGCTGACGACGCCCTGCCGCTTCAAGCTCGACAAGAGCTTCGGCTCGTCCCTGAACCCCTACTTCGTCTACTCGGCCCGATGAGGTCCACCGCCCACGGCGGCACGGCGCCGCCCCGGCGCACGGTGGACGAGCGCCACCTGCGCCAGATCGTCGGCGGGATGTCGGACGGAGTGATCCTGGTCGGCACGGACCAGTCGATCGCGTGGGCCAACGCGCCGGCGCTGGCCATGCACGGCGTCGACGACGTCGCCGGGCTCGGCTCCGACGTGGTCGACTACCGCCGGCGCTTCGAGCTGCGCTACCGCAACCGCCACAAGCTGCCCGACGGCCAGTACCCGCTGGAGCGGGTGATGGCCGGCGAGGCCTTCGACGAGGTGGTGGTGGAGGTGGCCCCGGCCGGCTCCAACGACGTGCGCTGGGTCCACCGCATCCGCAGCCTCGTGCTCAACGGCGACGACGGCGTGCCGAACTGCCTCGTGCTGCTGCTCCACGACGAGACGGAGCGCTACTGCGCTGAGGAGCGCTTCGAGAAGGCCTTCGCGGCCAACCCGGCCCCGGCCCTGATCCTGCGGCTCGACGACCTGCGGCACCTGCGCGTCAACCGCGGCTTCCTGGAGATGACGGGCTACCGCGACGAAGACGTGGTGGGGCGCTCGATCTACGAGGTCGACGTGCTGGAAGGGGCGAGCCGGCGCGAACTCGCGATCGAGCGGCTGCGGGAAGGCCGCACCGTGCCGCAGATGGAGGCCGTGCTGCAGCTCCCCGGCGGCGGCGAGAAATACGTGATCGTGGCGGGCCAGCCCATCGAGGTCGACGGCGTGGGCTGCATGCTGTTCACCTTCGCCGACCTCGACGGGCGCCGCCACGCCGAGGCGGCGCTGCGCCAGAGCGAGGAGCGCTTCGAGACGGCGTTCCGCCTGTCTCCCGTGCCGACCCTGGTGGCCACGCGCGACAACCACCGCGTCCTGCTGGTCAACGACGCCTTCGCGCGCGAGACGGGCTTCGGCCAGGCCGAGGTGCTGGGGCGCGACGCCGTCGACCTGCAGCTCTGGTCCGACCCCAAGGCGGGCGCCACGATCGAGCGGCTGCTGCGCGAGGGCGGCCGCGTGCGCGACCTCGACCTCCGGCTCCGCACGGCCGACGGCGGCGCGGTGGACTGCCTCGTCGCGGCCGAGGCCGTGGAGATCCACGGCCAGCGCTGCATGCTGGTGACGGCGCAGAACGTGTCGGAGCGCAAGCGCACCCACGTCGAGGTGGCGGCCGCCATCGAGGCCGTGTTCCGCGACACGTCCTGGCTGACCGACGCCGTGCTGGAGAAGCTCGCCCGCGCGCGGGCCCCGGAGGCGGCGGGCGCGGTGGAGCTCGGCGGCTTGCCGCCCCGCGCCCGGGAGGTGCTCGGCCTCGTGTGCCGCGGCGAGGGGGACGATGCCATCGCGGCGGAGCTCGGCGTGTCGCGCAACACCGTGCGCAACCACGTGGCGGCGCTGTTCCGCAAGACCGGCGTGCGCAGCCGCGCCGCGCTGATCGTGTGGGGGCGCGAGCGCGGCGTCGTCGCCGCGCCGCGCGTCCCCTGATGGTCCCGCACCATCCGGATTAGTGCCGTCGCATCACCCGCCATGATCGTCCGGAGGTGCGGATCGCGCGGGGGATGCCATATGGACGGTGCGGCCGGAGCCGCGCGCCGGGGACCCCGCCATGCCCAAAGATCGGATCGGACTCCTCGCCAGGGCCGCGCTCAAGCAGGCGCTGGGCGTGGTGACGGGCGACCGCCGGCTCGAAGGCGAGGGCGCCGCCGAGAAGGCAGCCGCGCAGGCGGGCCGCGGCGGCGGCCGGAGCCCGGCCGTGAAGAGGGATGCGAGATGAAGATCCTGCTTGTCGAGGACCACGAGGAGATCTGGGATTTCCTGTCCCGGCGGCTGAAGCGCCGCGGCCACGAGGTGGCGGTCGCCACCGACGGGCAGGAGGGCGTCGACAAGGCGAAGAGCGAGGCGCCCGACGTCATCCTGCTCGACATGAACCTGCCCGTGCTCGACGGCTGGTCGGCCGCCGGGCTGATCCGCGCCGACCCGGCCACCGCCAAGGTGCCGATCATCGCGCTGACCGCCCACGCCATGTCGGGCGACCGGGACAAGGCGATCGCGGCGGGCTGCACCGATTATTGCTCGAAGCCGGTCGACTTCTCCGACCTGCTCGCCAAGATCGACAAGCACGGGCCGAAGGGCTGACGCGGTGCCGACCGGCCCCCTCGGCTCGGGACCCCTCGCCGCCAACGCCCGCATGTATGCGGCGACGCCCGACGCGGCCGCAGCCTGGGCCGCGCTTTTCGCCCGCGTCGCGGCGCGCAGCGGCGTCGCGCTCGACCTCCTGGCGCATCCCCCGCCGGCCCCGATGGCGGCGCTGTGGGCGAGGCCCGACCTCGGTGCGGCCTTCATGTGCGGCCGGCCCTGGACCCGCGCCGAGCCCCGGCCGATCGCCCTCGTCGCGCCCGTGCCCTCGCCCGCGCGCTACGGCGGCCTGCCGCGCTACTGCACCGACATCGCGGTGCGGGCGGACGGCCCGTTCCGCACGCTCGCGGACACGTTCGGCGGGCGGATCGGCTACGCGATCGAGGAATCGCACTCCGGCTACAACGCCCTGCGCCACCACCTGCTGCCCCATCGCACGGCGTTGCGTCCGCGCCTCTACGCGGGCAGCGTCGGCCCGCTGCTGACGCCGCGCGGCGTGGTCGAGGCGCTGCTCGACGGGCGGATCGACGCCGGCCCGATCGACGGCTACAGCCTCGACCTGATGCGGCGCGACCCGGCCGACCCGTCGCACCGGCTGCGCGTCGTCGCCTCGACGGACTTCGCCCCGATCCCGATGCTGGTGGCCTCGCCGGGGGTGCCGGCCGCCGCGGTCGCGCGGCTGCGCGAGGCGTTCCTGGCCGTCGCGACGGACACGGAGGCGGCAGGCCTCCGCGAGCGGCTGCTGCTTTCGGGCTTCGCGCCCGTCGACCCCGCCGCCTACGACGTCTTGACGGCGTGGGATCGGGACGCGGTCGCGGCAGGATATTCGGAGCCGGGGTGAGCGGGCGTCCGCCCGGTCACGCTTCCCCGCGCTCGTTCAGCACCTCGACGCAGAAGTCCACGAAGGCCCGCACCTTGGCGGCCCGGTGGTGGCGGGACGGGAACAGGGCGTAGAGGGGGAAGAGCTCGTCCGACCAGTCGGTGAGGACGGGCGTGAGCCGCCCCGCGTCGATCGACCCGCGCGTGCCAAGGCGCAGGATCTGGGCGATGCCCGCGCCCGCCTCGCAGGCCCCGAGCATGGCACCGACGTCGGACACCACGAGCCGCGGCCGCACCTCGACGGCGACCACCTCCGCGCCGCGGCGGAACTCCCAGTCGAAGGCGCGGGCGTTGGCGGCGTCGTAGAAGCCGATGCAGTCGTGTTCGCCGACCTCGTCCGGGCGGCGCGGCACGCCCCTCGTTGCCAGGTAGCCCGGCGCCGCGACGGTGAGCACGCGCGTCTCGACGAGCTTGCGGGCGACGAGGGAGCCGACCGGCGGATCGCCGAACCGCAGCGCGAGGTCGAAGCCGTCCGCGACGAGGTCGCCGACGGCGTCGCGCATGACGAGCTCGACCCGCACCTCGGGATGGCGGGACAGGAAGGTCGCGACCTGGCCCGCGAGGACCACGCGCGAGAAGAACGGGTCGACGTTGACGCGGAGCCGGCCCCGCACCGCGCCGGCCGAGCCCGCCGCGGTCTGGGCGGCCTGCGCGATGCCGTCGAGGTGGGGGCCGACCTCGTCGTGGAAGCGCCGGCCCTCGTCGGTCAGGGTCAGCGTCCGCGTGGTGCGCTCCAGCAGCCGCACGCCGACCCGCGCTTCGAGCCGCGCCACCGCCCGGCCGACGCCGGACGACGACAGGCCGAGCGCCTCGGCGGCCCGGGACATGGAGCCGGCCTCGACGACGGCCATCAACACCGTCACGCCGGACAGGAGGCGGCCGTCGTAGGGCATGGCTGGTCCTGACTGAGAGTCCGGAGTGTGCGGACATTTCGGCGCTGGATGCAAGCCCGCCGGCACCGCATCTTCCCCCCGCGAGGCCGACGATCCGCGGCCTGACACCATCGAGGACACAGCGGCATGCAGACCATCACCATGCAGGGCGTCAGCATCCCGCGCCTCGGCTTCGGGACCTTCCGGATGCCGGGCGGCGACTGCCAGCCGGTGGTCGAGAGCGCGCTCGCGCTCGGCTACCGCCACATCGACACGGCCGCGATGTACGAGAACGAGGCCGCGGTCGGGGCCGCGATCGCCGCCGCGGCGCTCCCGCGCGAGGACGTCTTCGTGACCACCAAGGTGTGGCACGACGGGCTCGGCAGCCGCGACGCGATCCTGCGCGCCTTCGACGCCAGCCTCGCCAAGCTCGCGCTCGATCACGTCGACCTCTACATGGTGCACTGGCCGTCGAAGGACATGGACATGGGGGTCGTCCTGGAGACCCTGACGGAGCTGCGCGAGCGGGGCCGGACGCGGGCGATCGGCGTGTGCAACTTCAACATGCCGACGATGCGCCGGGCGATCGAGGACGTCGGGGCGCCGATCGCCGCGCTCCAGGTCGAGTACCACCCCTTCCTCGACCAGTCGGCGATGCTGGCCTACCTGCGCGGGCGCGGCATCCCGCTCACCGCCTACGCGCCGCTGGCGCAGGGCCGCGCCGCCGAGGACGCGACGCTGAAGCAGATCGGCGACAAGCACGGCGTCAGCGCCGCGCAGGCCGCGATCGCCTGGCTGCTGGACCAGGACGGGGTGATCGCCATCCCGAAAGCGCAGCGCGCGGAAAGCCAGCGCGCCAACCTCGCGGCGTTGGAGGTGCGCCTCGACGACGAGGACCGCGCCGCCATCGCGGCGCTGCCCAAGGACCAGCGCTTCGTCCGGCCGCCCTTCGCGCCGGACTGGGACGCGCGGACGCTCTGACGCCGGCGGTCGAACCATGTGACCGCGGCGAGCGCGGATGCGCGCCGCTGCTCGTGCCCCGCGACCCGACGGGAAAACGACAGCGTCTCCGTCGGCCGTGGTGGCGGCCGCCGCCTCCGGGTCGGGGCTGCGCCGACGCGGCCGAGGTTGTAGCGTACCACCGCGGGCGCACAGCGGAGGGGTCGGGGTGACGGTGCATGTTCTGGGCGACGCGCCCCTCGGCCTCGGCGCGATCGAGGCCGCCGCGCGGCCGGGCGTACGCTTGGTGCTGTCCGAGGCCGCCCGGTCTCGGGTCGCCGCGGCCCGCGCCGTGGTGGAGCGCTACGCCGCGGGCGACGAACCAGTCTACGGCCTCAACACCGGGCTCGGCGGCAACCTCGGCTACCGGCTGACGCCGCAGGAGGTCGAGGCCTTCCAGGTCCAGATGGTGCGGGGCCGCTCGATCGGGGTCGGCGAGCCCTTCCCCGAGCCGGTCGCCCGGCTCATGCTGCTGTGCCGGATCGTCGGCCTCGCGCGCGGCGGCTCCGGCCTCAGCCCCGCGGTGCTCGACCTCCTCGTCGCGATGTTCGACGCCGGCATCACGCCCGTCATCCCCGGCCGCGGCTCGATCGGCGCCGCCGACCTCGGGCTCTGCGCGCATATCGGCCTCGCCGCGATCGGGCGCGGCGAGGTCTTCGTCGGCGGCAGCCGCCGCCCGGCCGCCGAGGCCCTCGCGGCCGCCGGGCTCGCGCCGGCCCGCCTCGGCCCGAAGGACGGGCTCGCGATCCTCAACTCCAGCGCCGTGTGCTGCGGCCACGCCGTCGCGGTGCTGCGCGACTGGGCCGATCTCGCGCTCCTGTCGGCGGCCGTCGCGGCCCTGTCCTGCGAGGGCTACGCCGCCAACCCGCGGATCTTCGACGCCCGCCTCGCCGCCGCGCGGCCCGCGCGCGGGCAGGAGGGCGCCGCCGCCCTGTTCCGCGCGCTGCTCGACGGCAGCGCGCTGCACCTCCCCGGCGCGGCGCGCTCGATCCAGGACGCGCTGAGCTTCCGCACGCTCGCCCCGGTGGTCGGCGCCGCGCTCGCCGCCTTCGCGGCGGCGGCCGAGAGCGTCGAGACGGAGGTCAACGCGGCGGCCGACAACCCGCTGGTGCTGGCCGACGACGGGCTGATCCTGTCGACGGCCAACTTCCACACGCCGGGTATCGCGCTCGCCTTCGACGCGCTGGCGATCGCGGGCGCGCACCTCGCCACCGGCACCGCCTGGCGCGCCGCCAAGCTGCTCGACCCGCGCCTGAGCGGGCTGCCGCGCTACCTGTCGCCGGTCGGGGGCGCCTCGACGGGCTTCAACTCGCTCGGCAAGACGGCCGCCGCGCTCCACGCCGAGGTGCGGCTGCGCGCGGCGCCGGCGAGCCTCGACGCGCTCCCCGTGTCGGACGGCGTCGAGGACCACGCGCCGCAGACGCCGCTCACGGTGCGCAAGCTCGCCGAGCAGGTGGAGGCGCTGCGGATGCTGGTGGCGATCGAGGCCCTGGTGGCCGCGCAGGCGGTCGACCTCCGCGCGCCGCCGCACCTCGCCCCCGTGGCGCGGGTGCTGCACGGGGCGATCCGCGCCGCGGTGCCGCGCCTCGACGAGGACCGCGAGACGGGCCCGGACGTCGACCGGATCACGGCCCTGCTGCGCGGGCCGGACCTCGTCGGCGCCCTGCGGGGAGCGCTGGGCGAGGTCGCCGCGCAGACCTTCGACCTGCGGGGCGAGCCGGCCTGAGATCCCGGACGCTCACCGCACCTCGTCGGCCAGCCTGGCGATGACCTCCCCGACCGCGTGCGGCTGCACGGCCGCGCGGCGGATGAGATCGTCGAACCGGCGGGCGAACATGCGGATGTGGTCGGAGCCGTTCAGCACCAGGTAGGACTGGCCCAGGAACAGCACCGCGCGCTTCGAGCCGAACACCGTGAAGGGCGAGGCGTAGACCTCGCGCCCGTCGTAGAGGTAGAGCCGCAGGCTCGGGTAGGCGCCCTCGTAGATCGCCGCCATGTGGAGCAGCTGGTCGCGCCGCGCCCCGGCCTCCATGCCGTGCCACGTGTCCTGCCCGGCCGCGAGCGCCCACAGCGACTGCAGCGCGACGCAGACCTCCACGTCCTGGTCGGGCCGGCGCATGAAGTCGAGCCGCGCCCGCACGGCGTCGAGCCGCGCCGGCGCGGCGTCGCGGAAGGCCGCCGCATATTCGAGGCGGAGCGCCGCCTCGGTCTTCAGGAAGTCGGGCAGCGCCAGCGGCACCGTGCGGATGCGGTAGCCCTCGGCCTCGTTCAACCACGCCATGAAGCGGTCGTCCGCCGGCAGGTGGTCCGAGGGGGCGATCTGCAGCATGGCCTCGATGATCTCCGCGCCGACCTCCTCGCGCTGGCTGAGGCCCAGGAGCCAGTCGACCGACACGTGCGCGGCCCGGGCGATCGCCACCAGCGTCTCGGCGCGGGGCAGGCGCGGGTTCGCGTCCGTCATCAGCTGAGACAGGGTCGAGCGGTCGAGGCCGGCCAGTCGCGCGAAGGCGGCCGGGCTCGCCGCCGCCCGCGCCATGGCGACGTCCAGGCGGCGCCGGAAAAGCTCGACGGTGTCGTCCCGCGCTTGGGAGGCTGAGTTGGTGACGGGAGGCCGCATGCGATGGGATGGTCAACGGATGGTGATCGCGGAAAACATCTACCGACTTTGTAGACAAGTCCAGCGTTGTGCGCCGCGGCGGGCCGCCTAGCCTGGGAGTCCTCCCGACTTCCTCGACGGACAGCCTCAATGGAGCCTCAGGCCCGCCTTCCCCATCCGCAGCGCGCCCGCGGCGTCGAATGGCCGTCGGTCGCGCTCTGCGCCGGCGTCTACGGCGGGTTCGGCGCGCTGACGTGGTGGCATGCGAGCCTGCCGGCGCCGCTCGTCGCGCTCGGCCTCGCCGCGCTCCTGACCCTGCAGGCCTCGATGCAGCACGAGTTCATCCATGGCCACCCGACGCGCTGGCGCCGGCTCAACCGCGCGCTGGCGGCCGTGCCGCTGTCGCTGTGGCTGCCCTTCGAGTCCTACCGGCGGACCCATCTCGTCCACCACCGCGACGAGTCGCTGACGGACCCGTTCGACGACCCCGAATCCTGGTACTGGTCGGCCGAGGCCTGGGCGCGGCTCGGGCCCGCCGGACGGGGCATCGTGCGCTTCCAGACGACGCTGCTCGGGCGCCTCGCCCTCGGCCCCGCCTGGATCGTGGCGCGCTACCTCGCGGGCGAGGCGCGGGCGGTGGCGGCGGGGGCGCGCGGCGCGCGGCGCATCTGGCTCGGCCACGCCGCGGCCGCGGGGGGCGTCGCCGCCTGGGTGTTCGGCTTCTGCGGCCTGAGCCCCGCCTTCTACCTCCTCGCCGTCGTGTATCCGTCGACGTCGCTGCTGCTGCTCCGCTCCTTCGCCGAGCACCGCGCCGCAGAGGGCGTCGGCGAGCGCACCGCGATCGTGGAGAACGCGCCCGTGCTGGGCTTCCTGTTCCTCTACAACAACCTCCACGCGGCCCACCACGAGCGCCCGCTCGTGCCCTGGTACGCGCTGCCGCGCCTGTACCGGGCCGAGCGCGCCCGGCTGGTGGAAGCGAACCGCGGCCTCGTCTACGACGGCTACGGCGACGTGGCACGGCGCTTCCTGCTCGTGCCGCACGACGCGGCGCTGCACCCCGACCATCGGGAAGACGCGATCCCGGAGGTCGAGACCCTACGCCGCGCCGCCGGCTAGGCGCGCCATCGCGGCGGCGTAGCGCCGCCGCACCGCCGCCCGCGCGACGTGCCGCCCGCCCTCGACGCGTTTTTCTCCGCGCACCCACACGCAATCGACGAGCGCCCGGCCGGCGCCGAAGATCCAGGCGTCGAGCACCGTGCCGGGCCCGTGGCCGGCGAGCGCCGGGTGGTCCGCGTCGAGCGAGACGAGATCGGCCGGCGCGCCGACCGCGACGCCGGAGGCGCCCTGCCCCAGCGCCGCGCCCCCGCCCGCCAGCGCGGCGTCGAACAGGGCGGCTCCGGTCGAACCGCCCGGCGGCGCCAGGACGTTGCGGGCCCGGCGCGCCAGCCGCTGCGAATATTCGAGCTGGCGCAGCTCGCCCGCCGGGTCGATCGCCACGTTGGAGTCGGTGCCGACGCCGAAGCGCCCGCCCGCCGCGAGGAAGTGCGTGGCGTCGAAGGTGCCGTCGCCGAGGTCGGCCTCCGTCACCGGGCAGAGCCCCGCCACGGCGCCCGACCGCGCCATCGCGCCGGACTCGGCGTCGGTCATGTGCGTCGCGTGGACGAGGCACCAGCGCCCGTCGACCGGGGCGTGGTCGAGCAGCCATTCGACCGGCCGCGCACCGCGCTGCGCGACGCAGTCAGCCACCTCCTGCTCCTGCTCGGCGACGTGGATGTGCACCGGGCGGCCCTCCGCCAGCCCCGCCACGGCGCGGAGTTCGTCCGGCGAAGCCGCGCGCAGGCTGTGGGGGGCGACGCCGAGGTTCGCGCCGTCGAGGCCGCGGAGCGCGCGCCCGCTCGCCTCCAGCAGCCGCGCGTAGCCGTCGAGCGTCGAGGCGAAGCGCCGCTGTTCGGGGCCGGCCGGCGCGCCGTCGAAACCCGCGCGGGCGTAGAACACGGGCAGCAGCGTGAGCCCGATCCCGGTCTCGGCCGCCGCCGCGGCGATCCTTTGCGCCATCTCGGCGGGGTCGGCGTAGGGCCGCCCGTCCCGGTCGTGGTGCAGGTAGTGGAACTCGCCGACGCGGGTGAAGCCCGATTCCAGCATCTCGGCGTAGCCCTGCGCCGCCACGGCCTCGGCGTCCTCGGGCGTCATCGCCAGGGCGAAGCGGTACATGGTGTCCCGCCAGCTCCAGAAGCTGTCCGCGCCGGGACCGCGGGTCTCGGCCAGGCCCGCCATGCCGCGCTGGAACGCGTGGGAATGGATATTTGGCAGGCCCGGCACGCCGATGCGGTGCGTCTCCGCGCCCGGCACGCGGCCGGGCTCCAGCGCCGCGACGCGCCCGCCCTCGACCGCCACGCTGACGTCGCGCCGCCAGCCCGCGGGGGTCAGCAGGAGGTCGAAGTGGATCGCGGCCATGTCGGTCCTCGCCGGAATCGCGCCCGTCGCGCGCCCCGCAGCGTCCGACTTGACGGCGGGCTTGTCCACGCCGCTTGATGACGGGTGAGCCCGCCGCCGGCCCGCGGCGGGGAGCGTCGAGGTGCCATGGCCGCCACCCTCTTCCGCCGCGCCCGCCTCGCCACCCTGGCCGACCCCGCGGGCGGCCTCGGCCTCGTCGACGACGGCGCCGTGCTGGTCCGGGGCGGGCGCATCGCCTTCGCCGGGCCGGCCGCGGACCTGCCGGCCGACGCCGCCTCCGGCGCCGAGCCGGTGGACTGTGGCGGCCGCCTCGTCACCCCCGGCCTGATCGACTGCCACACCCACCTGGTCCACGGCGGCGAGCGCTCGAACGAGTTCGAGATGCGCCTCGCCGGCGCCGCCTACGAGGACATCGCCCGCGCGGGCGGCGGCATCGTGTCCTCGGTCCGGGCGACGCGGGCCGCCTCCGACGACAGTCTGTTGCAGGGGGCCCTCGCGCGGCTCGACCGGCTGATCGCCGAGGGCGTCACGACGGTCGAGGTGAAGTCCGGCTACGGGCTCGACCTTCCTACCGAGGCGCGCATGCTCCGCGCCGCGCGCCGGCTCGGCGCCGAGCGGGACGTCGCGGTGGTCACGAGCTTCCTCGGCGCCCACGCCCTGCCCCCGGAGGCGCGCGGCGACCGGGGCGCCTACGTCGACCGCGTCGCCGGGGAGATGCTGCCGGCGCTCCACGCCGAGGGGCTCGTCGACGCGGTGGACGGGTTCTGCGAGGGCATCGCCTTCTCGCCCGCCGAGATCGGCCGAGTGTTCGACGCGGCGCGGCGGCTCGGCCTGCCGGTGAAGCTGCACGCCGACCAGCTTTCCGACCTCGGCGGCGCGGCGCTCGCGGCGCGCCACCGCGCCCTGTCGGCCGACCACCTCGAACACTGCTCGGAGGCGGGCGCCGCCGCGCTGGCGGAGGCCGGCACAGTGGCGGTGCTGCTGCCCGGCGCCTGCTATTTCCTGCGCGAGGAGCGCCGCCCGCCCGTCGGCGCCTTTCGCCGCCACGGCACCCGCATGGCGGTGGCGACAGACTACAACCCCGGCACCTCGCCGCTCACCTCGCTGCTGATGGCCGCCAACATGGCGGCGACGCTGTTCCGGCTGACCGTCGCGGAAAGCCTGGCCGGCATCACGCGCGAGGCCGCCCGGGCGCTGGGTCTCCTCGGCGACCGCGGCACGCTCGTGGCCGGAAAGTGGGCCGACCTCGCGATCTGGGATGTCGAGCACCCGGCCGAGCTCCTGTGCCGCATGGGCTTCAACCCGCTCCACCGCCGGGTCCGGCGCGGGGTGCCGTCATGAGCCCGCCCCTGCTCCTCGCGCCGGGCGCCGTGCCGCTCGCGGCGTGGCGCGACGTGTATTTCGGCCGCGCCGCCGCGCTCGACCCCGCCTGCCGCCCCGCCGTCGAGCGCTCGGCCGCCGTGGTGGACGCCATCGTGGCCGAGGGCGAGCCCGTCTACGGCATCAACACCGGCTTCGGGAAGCTGTCGACGGTGCGGATCGCGGCGGGCGACCTCGCCGCGCTCCAGCGCAACATCGTGCTGTCCCACGCGGCGGGCGTCGGCGCGCCCCTGCCCGCGCCCGTGGTGCGGCTCGTCATGGCGCTGAAGGTGGCGAGCCTCGGCCAGGGCGCCTCGGGCCTGCGGTGGGACACGCTGGCGCTGCTCGACGCCTGCCTCGGGCGCGGCCTCGTGCCGGTGATCCCGTCGAAGGGCTCGGTCGGCGCCTCGGGCGACCTCGCGCCCCTGGCCCACATGACGGCGGCGCTGATGGGCGTCGGCGCCTTTCTGATCGACGGCCGCGCCGTCGAGGCCGGCGCCGCCCTGGCGGCGGCCGATCTCGCCCCCGCCTCGCTCGGCCCCAAGGAGGGGCTGGCGCTGCTCAACGGCACGCAGGTGTCGACCGCGCTGGCGCTGGCGGGGCTGTTCGAGGCCGAGCGGGCGTTCCGGGCGGCGCTCGTCACCGGCGCGCTGGCGACCGACGCGGCCCGCGGCTCCGACGGCCCGTTCGACCCGCGCATCCACGCCCTGCGCCGCCACCGGGGCCAGACCGAGGTGGCGGCGGCGCTTCGCGGCCTGATGGCCGGCTCGGCCATCCGGGACTCGCACCTCGTCGACGACCCCCGCGTGCAGGACCCCTATTGCCTGCGCTGCCAGCCGCAGGTGATGGGCGCCTGCCTGGACGTGCTGCGCGGCGCGGCCGCCACGCTGGAGACCGAGGCCAACGGCGTGTCCGACAACCCGCTCGTCTTCGTCGACACGGGCGAGGTAATCTCCGGCGGCAACTTCCATGCCGAGCCGGTCGCCTTCGCGGCCGACGCGATCGCGCTCGCGATCTGCGAGATCGGCTCGGTCGCGGAGCGGCGGGTCGCCATGCTGGTCGACCCGGCGCTGTCCGGCCTGCCGGCCTTCCTCACGCCGCGGCCGGGGCTGAACTCCGGCTTCATGATCCCGCAGGTGACGGCGGCCGCGCTGGTGTCGGAGAACAAGCAGCGCGCCCATCCGGCCAGCGTCGACTCCATCCCGACCTCGGCCAACCAGGAGGACCACGTGTCCATGGCGACGCACGGCGCGCGGCGCCTGCTCGGCATGGCCCGCAACGCCGCGGACGTGGTCGGCATCGAGTTGCTGGCCGCCGCACAGGGCTGCGACTTCCACGCCCCGCTCCGCTCCAGCGCCCCCCTGGAGCGCGCCCGCGCCCTCCTCCGCGCCCGCGTCCCCGCCCTCGCCGACGACCGACACTTCGCCCCCGACATGGCGGAGGCGGGCGCGCTCGTGTCGTCGGGCGCGCTGGCCGAGGCCGCGGGCTCCAACCTCCTGCCCAGCGTGGAGCCCGCGCCGTGACCCGCCTCGACAACCTAAGGCGCATCCGCGCGCCCCGCGGCCCGCACATCACCGCCCGCTCCTGGCTGACGGAGGCGCCGATGCGGATGCTGATGAACAACCTCGACGCCGAGGTGGCCGAGCGCCCCGGCGAGCTCGTGGTCTACGGCGGCATCGGCCGCGCGGCGCGCGACTGGGACAGCTTCGACCGCATCGTCGCGGCCCTGAAGCGGCTCGACGGCGACGAGACGCTGCTGGTGCAGTCCGGCAAGCCGGTCGGCGTGTTCCGCACTCACGCGGACGCGCCGCGCGTGCTCATCGCCAACTCGAACCTCGTGCCGCGATGGGCCACCTGGGAGCACTTCAACGAGCTCGACCGGCGCGGCCTCATGATGTACGGCCAGATGACGGCCGGCTCCTGGATCTACATCGGCAGCCAGGGCATCGTTCAGGGCACCTACGAGACCTTCGTCGAGATGGGGCGGCGCCACTACGGCGGCTCGCTCGCGGGCCGCTGGATCCTCACCGCGGGCCTGGGTGGCATGGGCGGCGCCCAGCCGCTCGCCGCCACCCTGGCGGGGGCCTCCTGCCTCGCGGTGGAGTGCCGGCCGAGCGCGATCGAGTTCCGCCTGCGCACCGGCTACGTCGACGTCGCGGCGCGCGACCTCGACGAGGCGCTCCTCATGCTGGAGCGCGCCAAGGCGGACGGGCGCCCGGTGTCGGTGGCGCTGCTCGGCAACGCCGCCGACGTCTTCGCCGAGATCTTCCGCCGCGGTGTGCGGCCCGACGCCGTCACCGACCAGACCTCGGCGCACGACCCCGTCAACGGCTACCTGCCGCAGGGCTGGACGCTCGCCGAATGGGAGGACCGGCGCGCCGCCGACCCCGCCGGCGTCGCCGCGGCGGCCAAGCGCTCCATGGCGGGCCACGTGCGCGCCATGCTGGACTTCCACCGCGCCGGCGTGCCCACCGTCGACTACGGCAACAACATCCGCCAGATGGCGCTGGAGGAGGGCGTCGCGGACGCCTTCGCGTTCCCGGGCTTCGTGCCCGCCTACCTCCGCCCGCTGTTCTGCCGCGGCGTCGGTCCCTTCCGTTGGTGCGCGCTGTCGGGCGACCCCGAGGACATCTTCCGCACCGACGCGAAGGTGAAGGAGCTGATGCCGGGCGACGCGCACCTCCACCACTGGCTCGACATGGCGGGCAAGCGCATCCGCTTCCAGGGCCTGCCGGCGCGCATCTGCTGGGTCGGCCTCGGCGACCGGCACCGGCTCGGCCTCGCCTTCAACGCCATGGTGGCGAGCGGCGAGCTGGGGGCACCGGTGGTGATCGGCCGCGACCACCTCGACTCGGGGAGCGTCGCCTCCCCCAACCGCGAGACGGAGGGGCTGCGCGACGGCTCGGACGCCGTGTCGGACTGGCCGCTCCTCAACGCGCTGCTCAACTGCGCGTCCGGCGCCACCTGGGTGTCGCTGCACCACGGCGGCGGCGTCGGCATGGGCTTCTCGCAGCACGCCGGCATGGTGGTGGTGGCCGACGGCACCCCGGAAGCCGCGGCGCGCATCGGCCGCGTGCTGTGGAACGACCCCGCGAGCGGCGTGATGCGCCACGCCGACGCGGGCTACGCCGACGCGCTCGACTGCGCGCGCCGGCACGGCCTCGACCTGCCGGGCCTTCCGGGCTGAGGGTGCGCCTCACGGCTCATCGCGCGTCTTCCCTGCGCCGCCGCATGATGCCGCGAAGTCCATCGCCCCGCTCCACTGGCGGCCCTCTCCGGGGCACTTGGTAGAAACTCATTGACGGACGCGCAGCGGACCGCCGACACTCTCCCCGGCGGCTCGATTCGTCCTCGTCCCCGAGCATCGCGAGATGCCCGACAAGCTTCGGCCGAAGCGTCGTCGACGGCGGTTTCGCGAGGACGCAGCAGCGGGCGCCACAGGACGTGACCGGACTACGGGCCGATACTGGTCTGCTCGCCAGTTCGGGCACGGAGATTGCACAACGAGGTCACTGATTGCGTTGTCCTTCGGTTCTTCCCATCGCCATCCCGAGAAGAAAGTGCCCATGAAAGCTGCAGATCCGTCGTCGTCAGGTCCGTCGAGCCTCATCATCGACCGTCGGACGCTGTTGGCGGGCGCCAGCGCGCTCGGGTTGTCCTTCGGGCCGCTCGGCGGCCTCGCTCGGGCCGCGGACGCGCCCAAGAAGGGCGGCACGCTGCGCCTCGGCATGGAGGGCGGCAGCGCCTCCGACAGCTTCGACCCCCGCACCTTCGCGGACTCAGTTGCCATCAACTACGGCTACCAGGTCTACAACGGCATGGTGGAGATCGGCGACGACGGCGAGGCCGTGGGCGAGCTCCTCGAGTCCTGGGACACCAAACCCGGCGCGACCGAGTGGGTGTTCAACGTCCGCAAGGGCATCACCTTCCACTCCGGCAAGACGCTCGACGCTGACGACATCGTTTATTCCATCAACCTGCACCGCGGCGACACCAAGTCGGCCGCCAAAGACCTGCTCAGCGCCATCACGGACGTGAAGAAGCTCGGCCCTAACCAGGTCGGCATCACGCTCTCGACCGGCAATGCGGACCTGCCCTACAACCTGTCCGACTACCACGTGCTCGTGGTGCCGAACAACTTCACGGATTGGGCCCACCCCGACGGCACGGGCGCCTACAAGCTCGAGCACTTCGAGCCGGGCGTGCAGGTGGTGACCAAGAACACCGGCCATTACTGGAAGCCGAACCGCGCCTGGTACGACGGCGTCGAGCTGCGCTACATCCCAGACGCCTCTGCCCGCTCGCAGGCGCTGATCTCGGGGCAGGTCGACGCGGTGAACAGGCTCGACCCCAAGACGGTCGGCTTCGTGATGAAATCGCCGAAGGTCAACGTGGTGCAGACCAAGGGCACGGGCAACCGCTTCGCCTTCGTGGCGCTCTGCGACGACCCGGGCTACACCAGCAACGACGCCCGCATGGCGCTGAAATACGGCATCGACCGGCAGAAGATCATCGACACGGTGTTCAAGGGCTATGCCCAGGTCGGCAACGACACCACGATCAGCCCGGCGAACCGCTACTACGCCCAGAACGACCCGCCCCACACCTACGACCCCGACCGCGCCGCCTCGCTCTACAAGAAGGCGGGCAGCCCCAAGTTCAGGCTGCAGGTGTCCGAGGGCGCCTTCTCGGGCGCGACCGACGCCGGCGTGCTCTACCAGGAGGCCCTGAAGAAGGCCGGCATCGACCTCGAAGTCGTGCGCGTGTCGGGCGACGGCTACTGGAGCAACGTGTGGCTCAAGGCGCCGTTCTGCGCCGTCTACTGGGGCGGCCGGCCGACGGTCGACCTGCAGCTGTCGCAGACCTTCATCTCCACCGCCAACTGGAACGACACGCACTGGCGCGACCCGAAGTTCGACAAGATCGTCACCGAGGCGCGCGTCGAACTCGACGACGCCAAGCGCAAGCAGATGTACGCCGAAGCGCAGCACCTGATCGCCGACAACGCCGGCATGGTGTGCTTCGCGGTCGGCGACTACCTCGACGGCTATTCCAAGAAGGTCATGGGGGCGAAGCCGCACCCGCGCTACGACCTGTGCGACGAGCGCGTCGCCGAGAAGACCTGGTTCTCCTGAACCGGGCCCTCGCGGCCGGGCCCTCCGCCCGGCCGCTTCCGCCGCGCCGAGGAAGGGTCCCGCCGTGCTCCGTCTGATCCTGTCGCGCATCGGCCTCGGGCTCGCGACGCTGCTCGCCGTCTCGGTCGTGGTCTTCGTGCTCACGCAGATCCTGCCGGGCGACGTCGCCTCGGCCGTGCTGGGCCAGTCGGCGACGCCGGAAACTCTCGCCAACTACCGCCACGAGCTCGGGCTCGACCGGCCCGCGGTGATCCGCTACTTCGTGTGGCTGTTCGGCGTCCTGCACGGCAACTTCGGCGTCGCGCTGACGAACGGCCAGACCATCGTCGACGTGCTCGGCCCGCGCTTCAAGAACACGCTGTTCCTCGCCGGCTACGCGGCCCTGCTGGCCCTGCCGCTCGCGATCGGCTTCGGCATCCTGTCGGCCATCCGCGAGGGGCGTATCACCGACCGCCTCGCCAACATCGTGGCGCTGCTGGCCATCTCCATGCCGGAGTTCTTCGTCGGCTACGTGCTGATTCTGAACTTCGCGGTCAACCACGAATGGTTCCCGTCGCTGGCCACGGTGGACTCGTCCATGCCGTTCTGGGCCCGCGTGTGGACCGTGACGCTGCCGGCGATCACCCTCACCTTCCTGGTCACGGCCCACATGCTGCGCATGACGCGCAACTCGGTCCTGTCGACCATGTCGACCGCCTACGTCGAGATGGCCTTCCTGAAGGGCCTCAGCCGCGCCCGCGTGGTGACGCGCCACGCCCTGCCCAACGCCGCCTCGCCGGTGATCTCGGTGATCGCGCTGAACCTCGCCTACCTCGTGGTGGGCGTCGTGGTGGTCGAGAACGTGTTCACCTACCCCGGCGTCGGCCAGTACATGATCGACGCCGTGACCAAGCGCGACGTGCCGGTGATCGAGGCCTGCGGCATCGTCTTCGCCGGCGTGTTCATCTCGCTCAACACCGCCGCCGACGTCATGGCCATCGCGCTCAACCCGCGCCTGCGCCACCCCCGCTGAGGACCGCCACGGATGACCATCTTCGGCCACAAGGCGCCCCTGACCGCGATCGCCGGCCTGCTGATCATCGTGCTCAACATCGCCGTCGCGGTGGCGGGGCCCTGGCTGGCGCCCTACGGCGAGACGCAGGTCGTCGGGAGCGGGTGGGACCCGGCCTCCGCGGCCGCGTGGTTCGGCACGGACCAGATCGGCCGCGACATGCTCACCCGCCTGATCTACGGCGCCCGCATGACGATCGGCATCGCCTTCGTCACGACGCTCCTCTCGTTCGCGATCGGCATCACGCTCGGGCTGGTCGCGGCCGTGACGGGCCGTTGGGTCGACACGCTGATCTCGCGCGCGGTCGACGTGGTCCTGTCGATCCCGCTGCTGATCTGGGCGCTGATGATCCTCAACGTGCTCGGCCAGTCGCTGTTCTCGCTGGTCATCACCATCGGCTGCCTCGACTCCACCCGCGTGTTCCGCCTCGCCCGCGCGCTGGGGCTGAACCTCGTGTCGCTCGACTTCGTGGAAGTCGCGCGCATGCGCGGCGAGGGCCTGTGGTGGGTGGTGAGCCGCGAGATCCTGCCCAACGCCGCCGCGCCCTTGATGAGCGAGTTCGGCCTGCGCTTCTGCTTCAACTTCCTGTTCATCGCGGCGCTGAGCTTCCTCGGCCTCGGCGTGCCGCTGCCCTACGCCGACTGGGGCGGCATGGTGAAGGACAACGTGGGCGGCATCTCCTTCGGCCTGCCCGCCGCGCTCTATCCGGCCGCCGCCATCGCGCTGCTGACGGTGGGCATCAACCTCGTGGTCGACTGGTTCCTGTCGATCGACGCGCGCCCGTCCGGCGCCCAGGCCGAGATGTAGGGAGGCTGCGATGCCCGACGACCAGATCCTCCGGCTGGAGAAGCTCCGGGTCGAGACCATCACGGGCCGGCTGCTGGTCGACGACGTCGACGTCGAGCTGAAGCGCGGCGAGATCCTGGGGCTGATCGGCGAGTCGGGCGCCGGCAAGTCCACCATCGGCCTCGCCTCCATGGCCTACGCCCGCGCCGGCATGCGCATCACCGGCGGCAGCGTCACCCTGGCCGGCACGGAGCTGCGCGCCTCGACGGCGCTCTACCGCCGCCACGTGCGGGGCAAGAGCATCGCCTACATCGCCCAGAGCGCCGCCGCCTCCTTCAACCCCGGCATGACGCTGATGGACCAGGTGTGCGAGGCGCCGGTGATCCACGGCGTGATGGCCCGCGCCGAGGCGGAGGTCTACGCCAAGAAGCTGTTCCACACCCTGCAGCTGCCGAACCCCGACACGATCGGCGACCGCTACCCGCACCAGGTGTCGGGCGGCCAGCTCCAGCGCGTCATGGCCGCCATGGCGATGAGCTGCCGCCCCGACGTGATCGTGCTCGACGAGCCCACCACCGCGCTCGATGTGACGACGCAGATCGAGGTGCTGGCACTCCTGCGCGACCTCATCTCGGAGTTCGGCACAGCGGGCCTCTACATCACGCACGACCTCGCCGTGGTGGCCCAGATCGCCCACCGCATCATGGTGCTGCGCCACGGCAAGATGGTGGAATGCGGCGACACGGTGCAGATCCTGGAGCAGCCGCGCACCGAATACTGCCGCGCGCTGGTCAACGAGCGGCGCGAAGCCGAGCACCTGACGCTGTCGGTGCCCGACAAGGCCGCGCGGCCGATCCTGCGCGTGCGCGACGTCACGGCGGGCTACGGCGGGCAGGTGAAGGGCGCGCGCCCCGTGGTGAAGGGCGCCTCCTTCGACCTCGCGCGCGGCGAGACGCTGGCGGTGGTGGGCGAGTCGGGCTCGGGAAAGAGCACGGTGGCGCGCATCGTCACCGGGCTGCTGCCGCGCTGGAGCGGCGAGATCGAGCTCGAGGGCAAGAGCCTGCCGGCCGCGCTCGGGAGCCGCCCGAGCGACATCCTGCGCCGCCTGCAGATGGTGCACCAGATGCCCGACACGGCGCTGAACCCGCGCCAGACGCTGGCGCAGATCATCGGGCGGCCGGTGGCGCTGTTCTTCGGCAAGGGCCGCGCGGAGGTGCGGGCGCGGGTGCTGGAACTCCTGCGCCTCGTCGGCCTGCCGGAGGAGTTCGCGGACCGCAAGCCGGGCCAGCTGTCGGGCGGCCAGAAGCAGCGCGTCTGCATCGCCCGCGCGCTCGCGGCCGAGCCCGAGGTGATCATCTGCGACGAGCCGACCTCGGCGCTCGACCCGCTGGTGGCCGAGGAGGTGCTGAAGCTGCTGAAGGGCCTGCAGGACCGGCTAGGCCTCGCCTACGTGTTCATCACCCACGACCTCGGCACGGTGCGGCGCATCGCGCACCGCACGGCCGTGATGCTGAAGGGCGAGATCATCGCGCAGGGGCCGACGGAGGAGATCTTCTCCCCGCCCTACCACCCCTACACCGAGAAGCTGATACTGTCGGTGCCGGAGATGCACACGACCTGGCTCGACGAGATCCTGGCGAAGCGCGGCGGCGCCGCCGGCCTGATCGCGGGCGCGGCCGAGCGCCCGGCCGAGCCGGCTCTGGCGGCGCGTGCGGCGGCCGGGGATGCCGGTGCCGTGGCCGAGACGGAGCGGCTCGCCGCGCGCGAGGTGCTGGCCGAGGGGCGCGGCGCGGCCGGGCTGGACGCGCTGCAGACCGAGGTGCGCAACCTCAAGGGTATGCTGGAGACCTGAGGCCGGAGCGCGATCCCGGCGCAGCTGGCGACGCAGCGCCTGGACGGAGGCCGACGCGTTCAGGGGTGCGCGCCATCTCCGCGAGAGGCCGTACCTGTGCCGATCGGCGGCGCCTCTCGCCCGACGGCATCGGCGTCACGGCGCGAGGCCATCAGCCACTCCGTCCAGCGCCGGCATCGGGCGTCCATCTCCGCGACGGCGCCCGCCGGCGTCGCGTGGACGTGGACGACGGGCGTTCGGCGTGGGGTCGCCGCCGGAGCGGCGCCGAACGAGCTTCCGATGTCGTCCATGGATCCCTCCCGTTCCATCGCGACGGTCGCTCCGTCGCTCGCCCGTTCATCGCCGCGCGATCCGGCTCTTTTCTCGGACTGCCCCCTGAGCCGTGTCCGTTTCCCCTCAGACGTCGACGATGGGGGTGGGCCACCGCCGCGGTTTCGACTTCACGTCGATGAGCGGCCTGGAGATCTCGCCATCGATCCCGGAAGTCGCATCGGCGGGTTCGGCCGGCGGCGCGGCCTCGTCCGGGCCGGACAGGACGGCCGCACCGTCGCCGTCCAGGCCGGCGAGTGTCGTGGCTCCCGCTCCGTCGCCCTCGGCAGCGCACTCGGCCTCTGCGCGGCGCCAGTGCTCCTCGTGGCTCCCGTGCACGCACCCGCCCTCTTCCCAGAGCTGGTAAGCCCGAGCTCGGACAGCGTTCTGGTCGATCGTGGCCATGGGGTTCCTCCGCGCATCTCGGCTCGGGATCGGGCGCCGCGGGATGCGCGCCCCCTGGCCGGTCAGGTGTCGAGCGTCACGGTGCCGGCCGTGTGGTGCGAGCTGGCGTGCGAGCGGATCTTCTCGATCCGCTTGGCGACCTGCTCGGCTGTGAAGCTCGATGGAGCATCGCCGGACCGGGATCCGTCTGGGCGCAGCTGGAAGCGTGGGTCATCGCGGTCGGGTCGACGTCGTCGGCAGGTTTGCGCTGCAGCCCTCGGTGCTGGAGCATGGCTTTCTCCATGGAACGACATGCTTGCGGGCGGCGCGCGTGATCGCCGCGCCGCTCAGCGGAGCGCCATGGTCACAGCAGGACCTGCTGACGGCGCTGGTTCCACGATGCCTCTGGCATCGCGGCGGGAGGCTGCTGTCGCTCGCCGGTCGCCCTGGCCTCCGCCGCCCGGGCCCTCAGCCGGTCCGCAGCCTGGACGGTGGTGACGTCCCCGCGGTGGGGGGCGATGCCGCGACGCTCCCAGGCGGGGATGTCCTGGATGATGTGATTTCGCATGGTGAGATCGTCCCTCTTCTATCAAATCATCGAGCAACGAAGCGGTGATCTCAGCTCAGGTAAACCCTGTAATTCGGCATAAATGTGTCGCCAGAACGTTAGGCGTAGGAAGAATTGACGACCCCAATCTATATCGCATGTTATCGAACGTCGAAAGGCGGGGGGATCGGATACGGGAAACATCACCTTCATACTCAAGGTCAGGCATGGACTGCCGGATGAGTTCTGCCGATCACAAAAAGTCTGACAAATACCAGAAGCCGGGGTCGCATCGGATCCGACTCTGGTTCCACGATGTGGTGCGATGTCCGCATCGCATGCGCGAGAGATGCTTGGCGGCCCCGGCGTGTGTACGGCGAGGGGTCACAGCGCCGGATGGGCGCAAGGGAGCCGCGCCGCGCGCGTCCATCGAACGCGACCGTGAACCGGTGAGGTCGATGTGACCGCGGTGCCGACCCTGACGCTGCTGGCCGGCTCCGCCCCGGCCTATCGCGCTCCCACGCTCCGCCCCGCCGGCTCCGGCCATGCCAGACCGGCGTGGTCGCGGGCCAGCACCGCCATCGCGTCCCGCACCGCTCCCTCGGCCGCGACGCTGCGCCGGGCCTCGGTGTCGACGTGGAGCAGCATCTGCTCGGCGCTCGCCAGCTCCGCCCCGTCCGCCGCGCGGCGCAGGCGGTGGAAGACGTGCAGCCGCTTGCCGTCGGCGCCGAGCACCTGCGTGTCGACGGTCAGAGCCTCGCCCTGCCGCGCCTCGCCGCGGTGCATGATGTGCGTCTCGACCGTGTAGAAGCTTCGCCGGCCCGCGAGGTAGGCGGCATCGACGCCGATCCGCAGCAGCAGCGCGTCCGTGGCCTCGCCGAAGCACTGCAGGTATCGATGCTCCGTCATGTGGCCGTTGTAGTCGATCCAGTCCGGCAGCACGGCGCCGGTCCAGGTCTGCCGGGGCGTGCCCGCCGCCCCCCTGCCCCGCAGCGCCCGCTCGTGCGAGGCCACCACGGCGCCCGCGGCGTAGTCCTGCCCGCGTAGGCCGCTCAGCACCGCGACGAGGCAGTCGTCGCGCCGCCGCTCCAGCTCGCGGATCGACACGCCCGCGGCCTGGTCGTCGGACTGCGCGGCGACGCGGTCGACGAGCGCGTCGGTCAGCTCGGGCGCGACGAGTTTGGTCCAGGGCAGCTTCAGCGCCGGGCCGAACTGCGCGAGGAAGTGGCGCATCCCCGCCTCCCCGCCCGCGAGGCGGTAGATCAGAAAGGTGCCCATGAAGCTCCAGCGTAGGCCCGCGCCGTAGCGGATCGCGTCGTCGATCTCCTCCGTGGTCGCGATCCCGTCCTCGACGAGCCACAGCGCCTCGCGCCACAGGGCTTCGAGCAGCCGGTCGGCCACGAAGCCATCGACCTCCTTGCGCACGCGCAGCACCCTCATGCCGACGCTCTCGTAGAGCGCAGCGGCGCGGTCCTGCGCCGCCGGCGCGGTGCGCTCGCCGCCGCAAACCTCGACGAGCGGCAGCAGGTAGACGGGGTTGAACGGGTGGCCGACGACGAGCCGCTCAGGGTGCGCCATGCCGGCGGCGAGCCGCGTCGGCAGCAGCCCCGAGGTCGAGGAGGCGATCACCACCTCCGGCGCCGCGGCGGCGTCGATCTCGCCGAGCACCCGGACCTTGAGCGGCTCGACCTCCGGCAGGCTCTCGACGACGAAGCTCGCGCCCGCGACCGCGTCGGCCACCGAGGCCGCGATGCGCAGGGTTCCCTCCGCCAAGGCCAGGCCGGGCATCAGCCGCGCGCGCGCCCGGCGGGCGTTGCCCAGCACGGCGTCGAGCTTGCGGGCGAGTTCCGGGTCGGGGTCGAAGACCGCGCAGTCGTGCCCGTCGAGCAGGAAGCGCGCCGCCCAGCCGGCGCCGATGACGCCGCCGCCGACGAGGCCGATGCTTTCCTTCGTCATGCCGGGCTCCGCAGCTTCAGCTTCTCGCGCACAGCGGCCGGTCCCATCACGCTCCCGCCCATGGCGGTGAGGATCGTCGCGGCGCGCTCCACCAGCGCGCCGTTGGTGGCGAGCACGCCCCGGTCGAGCCACAGGTTGTCTTCCAGCCCGACGCGGACGTTGCCGCCCGCGATCGCCGCCATGGCGACGTAGGGCAGCTGCCGCCGCCCGATCGAGAAGGCGCTCCACACGGCGCCCGGCGGCAGGCGATGCACCAGCGACATCAACGTCAGGGGGTCGTCCGGCGCGCCGTAGGGGATGCCGAGGCAGAGCTGCACCATGGCCGGCCCGTCGATGAGGCCTTCCCTGACGAGGTCGTTGACGAAGACGAGGTGGCCCGAATCGAACACTTCCAGCTCGGGCCGCACGCCCAAGCTCTTCACCTGCTGCGCCATGGTGCGGAGCGTCGCCGGCGTGTTGGTCATCACGTAGTCGCCGAGCGCGAAGTTCATCGTGCCGCAGTCGAGCGTGCAGATCTCGGGGCGCAGCTCGGCCACGTGGGCGAGGCGCTCGGTCGGGCCCGCCATGTCGGTGCCCGCGGGATCGAGCGGCAGCGGGTGCTCGCCCGCCCCGAACACGACGTCGCCGCCCATGCCGGCGGTGAGGTTGAGGATCACGTCGGTGCCGGAATCGCGCACGCGCTCCACGACCTCGCGGTAGAGCGGCAGGGCGCGGGACGCGCGCCCGGTCTCGGGGTCGCGCACGTGGACGTGAGCGATGGCGGCGCCGGCCCGCGCGGCCTCGACGCAGGCCGCGGCGATCTGCTTCGGTGAGACGGGCACGTGCGGGCTGCGCCCCGCCGTGTCGCCCGCCCCCGTGACCGCGCAGGTGATGAAGACGGATGGGTTCATGCGGGGGCGTCGCTCCGGAAGCCGATGCGCGAGGATCACGCGCCACCCGCGGTTCAGCTCGACGGCTTGCGACACCCCTCTGTTCTCGATGCGACGCGGGGAGCTGTTCGGACGCCGTCGCGTGGCGACGGCGGCGAGTCCGGGGTGGCGGCCGGGGCATCGGGACGCGGCATCATGGTCGCGGGACAGGATGCCGAAGCGGCCGCGCAGGACGCGCTTCTCCGCTCAGTCGCAGTCGACATCCCGGAGCAGGACGCCCAGCCCCTTGTCGAAGCGCGTGGTCGATGCCACGAGGCGCCCCCACCGGAGTTGAAAGGTCCCCATGCCGGGATGGTCGGCCAGACCCTTCACCATGTCGTCCCTGATCTGACGCTCGGCGGCCTCCGCCATCGGTGCGGCCAGCGCCGCCGCGACGGTGGTGAACATCTCCTGATCCTTGGCCGACACCGGTGCCATCACGCCCGCGTCCACTTCGTCGACGACGTTGTTCTGTTGGATGATGCGGAAGCCGACGCCCCCCTGGAGGACGTTGCCGCTCCGGGGCACTGTCAGGAACACCATGTCGCCCTGCGTCCCGGTGAGGATCGGGGCAGGCAAACCGTCGGATGCCAACGCGGAGTGCAGCGCGGGCATGAAGGTTTCGAGCGCCTCGCCCGTGCTGCCGCTATGGCAACCCGCCGCGGCGACTCCGGGCATCAGAACCGCCACGACGGAAACGAGCATCGCCCTCATCGCGTTTCCCACCCTCGGTCGACTGGCGCAGTGTCGACCGGGCGTCAGAGGCCGTCAAGGCTCCGGCCGCGCGTCGGTCTCCCATACTTTGACGGGGGCCGCGAAGACAGCGATCCTGCGGAACGGCGCGCAGCGGTCGAGGAGGCGACGTGGACGAGCGTTACGAGGTCGAGATCACCGAGAACCTGTGGATCCCGCTCGCAGACGGGACGCGGCTCGCCGCGCGCATGTGGCGTCCCCGCGCCGCCGGCCCCGTGCCGGCCGTGCTCGAATACATCCCCTACCGCAAGCGCGACGGCACTCGCGGGCGCGACGACCCGATGCACGGCTTCTTCGCCGCCGCGGGCTACGCGGCGCTGCGCGTCGACATGCGCGGCTCGGGCGACTCCGACGGGCTGCTCGACGACGAATACCTCGCGCAGGAGCAGGACGACGCGCTGGAGGTGATCGCCTGGATCGCGGATCAGCCCTGGTGCTCGGGCGCGGTCGGCATGATGGGCAAGAGCTGGGGCGGCTTCAACGCGCTGCAGGTGGCGGCGCGGCGCCCGCCGGCCCTCGCGGCCATCGTCACGGTCTGCTCCACGGACGACCGCTTCGGCGACGACATCCATTACAAGGGCGGCTGCCTGCTCAACGACAATCTGTGGTGGGGCTCGATCATGCTGGCCTACCAGGGCCGGCCGCCTGACCCCGAGATCCGCGCCGACTGGCGCGAGCGCTGGATCGAGCGGCTCGACGCCATGCCGTTCTGGCCCGCCCTGTGGCTCGCCCACCAGACGCGCGACGGCTATTGGCGCCACGGCTCGGTCTGCGAGGATTGGGGAGCGATCCGGTGTCCCGTGCTGGCGGTGGGCGGCTGGACCGACGCCTACACGGACGCGGTACCGCGGCTGCTCGCCAACCTCGACGTGCCGCGCCTCGGCATCGTCGGTCCCTGGGCGCACGTCTACCCGCAGGACGGGAGCCCCGGCCCGGCGATCGACTTCCTCGGCGAGTGCACCCGCTGGTGGGACCACTGGCTGAAGGGCCGCGACACCGGCGCCATGGCCGAGCCTCGGCTGCGCGCCTTCGTCGAGGACTGGCAGGAGCCCTCGGCGACGCGCCGGCTCTCGGAAGGCCGCTTCGTGGGCGTCGAGACCGAGGCGGAACAGCTGCGGTTCGGGCTCGCGCCGGGTCGCCTCACCGCGGGCGCGGGCGAGCCCGCCCGGCTCGCGGTGAAGTCGCCGCCCTGGACCGGCACGGGCGGGGGCGAGTGGATGGGCACCGGCGTGGCGGGCGAGCGGCCGACCGATCAGCGACTCGACGACGGGCTGTCGCTCTGCTTCGACACGGAGCCGCTCCCCGAGCCGGTCGAGATCCTCGGCAACCCGTCCGTCGAATTCGTGCTCGCGTCGGACCGGCCGCAGGCGCAGCTCGCGGTGCGGCTTTGCGATGTCGCGCCGGACGGCTCGTCGCTGCGCGTCTCCTACGCGGTGCTCAACCTCGCGCACCGCGACGGCTCCGCCGATCCCCGGCCGATGGTGCCCGGCGCGCCCGTCCGCGTCTCCATCGCCCTCAAGATGTGCGGCCACCGCGTGCCGGCCGGCCACCGCCTGCGCCTCGCCGTCTCGACCGCCTGCTGGCCGCTGGTCTGGCCTGCGCGCGACGACGCGACCCTGACGATCGAGACCGGCGACAGCCGGCTCACGCTGCCGACGGCCGCCGGCGCCCGCGACGCGCGTTTTGAGCCGCCGCGCCACGGCCCCGCCGCGCCCGCCACCGTGCTGGCCGGGGGCCGGGCGGCGCGGCGCGTGACCTTCGACGTCCAGGACGGGACGGCCGCCTACGTGATCGAGGCCGAGGGCGGCCTCTTCGGGGAGGGCACGCTCCGCTTCGACGACATCGGCACGGAGCTGTCGCACGATCTCACACGCACCCTGACGGTCGGCCGCGACCCGCTCAGCGCCGAAACCCGCATCGTCCAGCGCTACGCCATGGGGCGCGAGGGCTGGCGCGTGCGGATCGAGACCGAGGCGGCGATGCGCGGCGACGCGGAATGCTTCACCATCGAGGGCGAGCTGCGCGCCTACGAGGGCGACGCGCTCGTCCGCACCCGCACGTGGCGCGAGCGCATCCCGCGGCGCGATCTGTGAGCCGCACCACCGCTCGTCCCCGCGCAGGCGTGCACGCGGGCGACGACCGCTGACGAGGAAGGCTCATCCATGTCCGCCGATCCCCTGCTCCAGCCCTTCCGGCTCAAGCACCTCGCCCTGCGCAACCGCCTGCTGTCCACCGCGCACGAGCCCGCCTACACCGAGGACGGGATGCCGAAGGACCGCTACCGGCTCTACCATTCCGAGAAGGCGCGCGGCGGCATCGCGCTCACCGTGATCGGCGGCTCGGCCGTGGTGGCGCCGGACAGCCCGCAGGCCTTCGGCAACATCCTGCTCTACCGCGACGAGGTGGTGCGCTGGCTTTCCGAGCTGGCCGACGACGTCCACGGCCACGGCGCCGCCGTGATGATCCAGATCACGCACCTCGGCCGCCGCACGACATGGGCCAAGGCCGACTGGCTGCCCGTGCTGGCGCCGTCCGGCGTCCGCGAGCCCGCCCACCGCGCGTCCCCGAAGGCCATGGAGGACTGGGACATCGCCCGCGTGGTGGCCGACTACGCCGACGCGGCCGAGCGCGCGAAGGCGGCCGGCCTCGACGGCATCGAGGTCGAAGCCTACGGCCACCTCGTCGACCAGTTCTGGTCGCCGCTCACCAACCACCGCGACGACCGCTACGGCGGGAGCCTCGACAACCGCCTGCGCTTCGGCCTGGAGGTGCTCGCCGCCATCCGCGAGCGCGTAGGGCCGGACTTCGTCGTCGGCGTGCGCGCCGTGGCGGACGAGGACCAGGAGGGCGGCCTCACCCGCGAGGAGGGCCTCGGCATCGCGGGGCGGCTCACGGCCTCGGGGCTGATCGACTTCGTCAACGTCATCCGCGGCCACATCGACACCGAGGAGGGGCTGAGCCACGTCATCCCCAACATGGGCGCGCGGTCGGCGCCGCACCTCGACTTCGCCGGCGAGGTCCGGGCGGCGACGCGCCTGCCGACCTTCCACGCCGCCCGCATCCAGGACGTCGCGACGGCGCGCCACGCGATTCGGAGCGGCAAGCTCGACATGGTGGGCATGACGCGCGCCCACCTCGCCGACCCGCACATCGCCCGCAAGATCGCGGAGGGGCGCGAGGGCGCGATCCGCCCCTGCGTCGGCATGGGCTACTGCATCGACTCGATCTATTCCGGCCAGGCGGTCTGCATCCACAACGCCGCCACGGGGCGCGAGGGCTCCGTGCCCCACGTCGTGCCGCGGTCGGCCGGCCCGCGCCGGCGCATCGTGGTGGTGGGCGCGGGGCCGGGCGGGCTGGAAGCCGCGCGGGTCGCGGGCGAGCGCGGCCACGCGGTGACCGTGCTCGAAGCCGCGGCGCAGCCCGGCGGGCAGGTGCGCCTCGCCGCCGCGCTGAAGCGCCGCCGCGAGATCCTCGGCATCGTCGACTGGCGCATGAGCGAATGCGAGCGCCACGGCGTCGCCTTTCGCTTCGACACCTACGCCGAGGCCGCGGACGTGCTCGCCGAGGAGCCGGACGTCGTGGTGGTGGCGACGGGCGGGCTGCCCGACACCGGCTTCCTCGGCGACGGGGCGGCGCTGGCCACCTCGGGCTGGGACCTGCTGTCCGGCGCCGTGCGGCCCGCCGCCTCGGTGATCGTCTACGACGGCGACGGCGCCCATCCCGGCATGACCGCGGCGGAGTTCGTGGCCGGCAGCGGCGCGGCCCTGGAGGTGGTGACGCCCGAGCGCACGCTCGCGCCCGACATCGGCGGCACGAGCTACCCGGCCTACTTCCGCGCGCTCAGCGAGGCCGGCGCCGCGGTGACGCTGAACCTGCGCCTGAAGGGCCTGGAGCGGCGCGGCAACCGCGTCGTGGCGCGGTTCTTCGACGACTACGGCCGGCGCTGGGTGGAGAAGGAGGCCGACCAGGTCGTGGTCGAGCACGGCACGGCGCCGCTCGACGAGCTGTATTTCGCGCTGAAGCCTGGCTCGGCCAACCTCGGCGAGGTCGATCACGCGGCGCTGCTTGCCGGCCGGCCCCAGAGCGTGGCGCGCAACCCGGAGGGGCGCTACCGGCTGTTCCGCGTCGGCGACGCCGTGGCGGGCCGCAACATCCACGCGGCGATCTACGACGCGATGCGCTTGATGAAGGACCTGTGATAGCGTCGGGCCTCGCTCCGCCGCCCATCTCCGCGCGGCCGGGGTGAACCGGGAAGGTCGGCCATGGCGGACGGGCGGGGCGCCGGCATCGCGTTGGTGCTGGTCGCGGGGCTGATCTACAGCACGGCGGGCCTGTTCACCCACGCGCTGCCGCTCGATCCCTGGACCATCCTGGCCTAGCGCGCCGTCTTCGGCACGGGCTTCATGCTGGCCTGGATGGGGGTCGAGAACGGCCGGGACGTCCTCGGCGCCTTCGCGGTGCCGCCGGGCGCGCTGGTCCTCACGGTGCCGACGGCGCTGTCGAGCGTCTGCTACCTCTTCGCCCTGAAGCTCACCACGGTCGCCGACGTCATGGTGGTCTACGCCACCATGCCCTTCGTCACCGCCCTCGTGGCCCGGGTCTGGCTGGGGGAAGTGCCGGACCGCCGCCTGATGGTCGCGGGCGGGGTGGCGCTCGCCGGCGTCGCCCTCATGGTGGCGGGCAGCGCCGGGCACGGCTCCCGCCTCGCCGGCATGGCCTTCGCGCTCGGCATGAACGTCGGCGTGGCGGTGATCCTGGTCCATGCCCGCCGGGGCGCGCGCGCCGGCAACGCCGTCTATACGCTCGGCACGGCGCTGAGCGCCGCGGTCGGCTTCGCGCTGGCGCCGCGGGTGGCGGTGAGCGGGCCGGAGCTCGCCCTCCTGGCGGCCTTCGGCGTGCTGACGATCGGCCTCGCCATGGCGCTCTACATGGCCGGCGCCCGCCGCATCCCCGCCGCCGAGGTCGGCCTGATCAGCATGCTCGACGTCGCGTCCGGCCCCGGGCTCGTGTGGCTGATCTTCGGCGAGGACCCCGGCCTGCCGACGGTGGCGGGCGGCGCCGTGGTAGTGTCCGCGCTGCTGTGGCACCTCGCGCCCGACGTGACGCGCCTGCTCCGCCCGGCCTGACCGCATCCGCGCCGGCTCGGTCGGCGTGGGGAATGTCGCGCGCGGACAGGGATCGACCCAGTCTCGTGCACGGGCGTCCTCGCCCCTCGAACACCGACACCACTTCCGGAGAGGCGGCCCAGCTGCGACTGGCCCGCTCCATCGAACCCGAACGCGTCGCTGCAGCAAAGCGTTGCCAGAAGGGTAAAACCCGCCGAGGGCTGCGCCCATGGCAGAACGGCTCGCGCCCATGTCATTACCACCCACGCCTTGGCGAAGGCAAAGCTAACACCCTGTAAGGGTTGTGATTCCACGCTCTGCTCGGTCCTAAACGAACGCTTGCTTACGCGGCTACCGCTCCGTATACCTACATCGAAGAGACCATGGGTCCCTTGGTCCAGTTGGGGCGTAGCCAAGTGGTAAGGCAGCGGATTTTGATTCCGCCATTCGGAGGTTCGAACCCTCCCGCCCCAGCCAAATCCGTAAGCGAATGGAGCCGCGCATGCGGCGCTCCCGAATCCCCCTCCTGGCCGCCTCGGCCCTCGGCCTGGCCTCCGCCCTCGGCGGCTGCGCGACGGGTCCGAACTATGTCACGCCCGACCGGCCGCCGCCGGTGGCGCTCAGCCGCACCAACGGCCAGCCCCGCTGGTGGCCCTGCATGATCGGCGACGCGCTCTGCAAGCCGCAGCTTTGACGGCAGGTCAGCGCTTCTCGCTGACGTTCGGCAGGAACCAGGTGAGCAGGCCCAGCACCGGCAGGAACGAGCAGATCCGGTAGACGGCGACGATGCCGAACTGGTCTGCGAAGAGGCCCAGCACCGCGGCGCCGAGCCCCGCCATGCCGAAGGCGAAGCCGAAGAACAGGCCCGAGATCATGCCCACCTTGGTCGGCATCATCTCCTGCGCGAAGACCAGGATGGCCGAGAAGGCCGAGGCCAGAACCACGCCGATCACCACGGACAGCACCGTGGTCCAGGTGAGGTCGGCGTAGGGGAGCAGCAGCGTGAAGGGCAGCACGCCCAGGATCGAGCACCAGATCACCGGCTTGCGGCCGATCCGGTCGCCGATGGGCCCGCCGACGGCCGTGCCGACCGCCACCGCGCCGAGGAAGATGAACAGGTGCACCAGCGCGTCCTGCTTGCTCAGGCCGAACTTGCTGATGAGGTAGAAGGTGTAGTAACTCGTCAGGCTCGACAGGTAGATGTACTTCGAGAAGACGAGCAGCATCAGCACGAAGACGGCGATCAGCACCTTGCGGCGGGGCAGGCCCTCGACGCTCGACGTCACGGCCTTCCGGCGCACCGCGCCGAGGTGCGCCGCGTACCAGCGGCTCATGCCGGTGAGAACGAAGATCGCCGCCAGCGCCACGAGCGCGAACCACGCGATGGAGCGCTGGCCGTCCGGTACTACAACGAAGGCGGCGAGCAGCGGGCCGAGCGCCGTGCCGCCGTTGCCGCCGACCTGGAACACCGACTGCGCGAAGCCGTAGCGCCCGCCGGACGCGAGCCGCGCCACGCGCGACGCCTCGGGGTGGAAGATCGAAGAGCCCACCCCGACCATGCCGGCCGCGAGCAGGATCAGGCCGAAGTTCGGCGCCGAGGCGAGCACCACCAGCCCGGCCATCGTCACGCACATGCCGAGCGGCAGCGAATAGGGCTTCGGGTTGCGGTCGGTGTAGGCGCCGACGAAGGGCTGCAGGAGCGACGCCGTGAGCTGGAACGTCAGCGTGATGAGGCCGATCTGGCCGAAGCTCAGGGCGAACTCCGACTTCAGCACCGGGTAGACGGCGGGGATCAGGCTCTGGAGCAGGTCGTTCATGCAGTGCGACGCGCCGGCCGCGCCGAGCACCGCCATCACGGGGCGCACCCTGGATGCCGTCGCCGGGCCGGACCCGGCCAGTGCCGGGTTTCCCACTCTGTCGTCCATGGCGCCCTCCCCGAAGGACGACACGGCGTCGTCCGACGATTCAGACGGGCGTTGTAGCGCCCCGGACCGCCGGTGAGCCAGCGCCGAAACTGCATGCACGGCAGCCATGCCGTCCTGCACGCATGGCGCGCGGGGCCGGGACGGCGCGTTGTCACCCACAGGACACGTGGGCCGCCCATCGGACTCGCGGCCCGCGTTTCGGCTTGTCGGTCCGAATCCGGCGTGGAATGCCTTTCCGACGCATTCTCGCGAGAACCGAAGCCGAGTTCCAGCCGTTCATGCCGCTTGCCGCCGTAGCCGTCCACGAGCCTGCCGTCCCGGCTTCGGTCATCGACGACCTCGACCTCGCCATAGACCGCGCCGCCGAGGCGCTCCGCCGCGAGCAGCGCGGGGACGGGCACTTCGCCTTCGACCTCGAGGCGGACGCCACCATCCCGGCCGAATACGTCATGCTGCGGCACTTCCTCGGCGAGGGGCACGACGCGATCGAGAACAAGATCGGCGCCTACCTGCGCCGCACCCAGGAAGCGCACGGCGGATGGCCGCTGCTGCGCGGCGGCGCCCTCAACGTGTCGGCCAGCGTCAAGGCCTACGCGGCGCTGCGCATGATCGGCGACGGTGCGGACGCGCCCCACATGCTGCGCGCGCGGGACGCCATCCTGGCGGCGGGCGGCGCGGCGCAGTCCAACGTCTTCACCCGCACGACCCTCGCGCTGTTCGGGATGGTGCCGTGGCGCGCGGTCCCGGCCATGCCGATCGAGATCATGAACGCGCCCTCGTGGTTCCCGTTCCACATCTATCGGATCTCGTACTGGGCGCGCGACACGCTCGTGCCGCTGCTGGTGCTGATGGCGCTGAAGCCCCGCGGCGCGAACCCGCGCGGCGTCGACATCCCGGAGCTCTTCGTCACGCCGCCGGAGCGCGTCCGCATCTGGCCCAAGGGCAACAACCAGGTCGGCGGCTGGGGCGTCATCTTCGGCGCGCTCGACAAGGTGCTGCAGGCGGCGGAGCCCTACTTCCCGCGCGGCACGCGCCAGAGCGCCATCGACAAGGCCGTGGCCTTCGTGCGGGCGCGGCTCAACGGCGAGGACGGGCTCGGCGCCATCTATCCCGCCATGGCCAACACGGTGATGATGTTCCGCGTGCTGGGCGTGCCGGACGACCATCCCGACGCCGTGCTGGCCCGCGCCGCCGTGGACAAGCTCCTCGCCGTCAAGGGCGAGGAAGCCTTCTGCCAACCCGCGCTGTCGCCCGTGTGGGACACGGCGCTCTCGGCCCACGCGCTGATCGAGGCCGGCGGCGGCCACGCCGCGGCGGCCGACCGCGGCCTCGCCTGGCTGAAGCCGCTGCAGGTGCTCGACGTGAAGGGCGACTGGGCCGAGCGGCGGCCCGACGTTCGCCCCGGCGGATGGGCCTTTCAGTACCGCAACGACCACTACCCCGACCTCGACGACACCGCCGTCGTCGTGATGGCGATGGACCGCGCGCGGTCGCAGTCGGGCGAGGCCGGCTTCGACGAGTCGATCGCCCGCGCCCGCGAGTGGGTCGTGGGCCTGCAGTCGAAGAACGGCGGCTGGGCCGCCTTCGACGCCGACAACACCTCCACCTACCTGAACTACATCCCCTTCGCGGACCACGGCGCCCTGCTCGACCCGCCGACCTCGGACGTGACGGCGCGCGTCGTGTCCATGCTGGCGCAGCTCGGCGAGACGCCGGCGGACAGCCCGGCGATGAAGCGCGGCATCGACTTCCTCCTGGCCGAGCAGCACCCCGAGGGTGGCTGGTATGGGCGCTGGGGCTTCAACTACGTCTACGGCACCTGGTCGGTGCTCTGCGCGCTGAACGCCGCCGGCGTCCCCGCCGAGGCCGCGCCGGTGCGGCGCGCCGTGGCGTGGCTCCTGAAGATCCAGAACACCGACGGCGGCTGGGGCGAGGACGACAAGGGCTACGAGCTCGACTACAAGGGCTACAGCCCCGCGCCCAGCACCGCGTCGCAGACCGCCTGGGCGGTGATCGCCCTGATGGCGGCCGGCGAGGTCGACCACCCCGCGGTCGAGCGCGGCGTCGCCTACCTGCGCGCCACGCAGATGCCGGACGGGTTCTGGCCCGAGGAGCTGTTCACCGGCACCGGCTTCCCGCGCGTCTTCTACCTCCGCTACCTCGGCTACCCGAAGTTCTTCCCGCTGTGGGCGATGGCGCGCTACCGCAATCTCAAGCACTCGAACTCGCGCACCGTCATGGTGGGCATGTGATCGGCCAGCCGCCGGCGATCCTCGTCACGGGGCTGCGCGCCGAGGCGCGCATCGCCTCCGGCACGGGCGTGGTCGCCCTGGCGGGGGGCGGCGACGCCGCGCGCCTGGCCTCGATGGTCGAGGCGGCGCTCCGGCGCGGCGCGCGCGCGGTGGTGTCCTTCGGCATCGCGGGCGGCCTCGAGCCCGGCCTCGCGCCCGGCACCGTGCTGATCGCGCGCGGCGTCCACGACGGGGCGGAGCGCCTGACGGCGGACGTGGACTGGTGCGACCGGCTGGCGGCCCTGCTGCCGGGCGCCCGGCGCGCGGACCTCGCCGGCGTGGACGTGCCCGCGGCCGGTGCCGGCGACAAGGCCGCGCTGCGCGGCCGCACGGGCGCCGCGGCGGTCGACATGGAATCCCACGTCGCCGCGCGCCTCGCCGCGCTGCACGGCGTGCCCTTCGCGGCGCTGCGCGTCGTGGCCGACCCCGCCGAGCGGTCGCTGCCGCCGGCGGCGCTGGTGGGCATGCGGCCGGACGGCACCGCGGACCTCGGCGCCGTGCTGCGCTCGCTCGCCGGGCGGCCGCGACAGCTTCCCGCGCTGCTCCGCACGGGGCTCGACGCGCGCGCGGCCTTCGCGGCGCTGCGGGCGAGCCGCGCCGCCCTGGCGCCGCTCTTCGAAGCCGGCGCGCAGAGCCAGGACGTCGCGGTCCAGCGGCCCGATCCCGCGCGGGCGGGCCCCGAGGCCGCGGAGCCCGGCGCCGCCTGAAGAGCGGACGAGCCCGGCTGTCCGCCGCCCCTTGCCTCCGCGCCGCCCCGGCCGCACTGTCGGAGACCGGGGCTGATCCCGGCATCGCGAGGACGCGTCGATGAGAGACTTGGCCGCCCTCATAGGGCTCGGCTGGTTCTGGCTCACCTTCTACGGCACCGGCCCGCTCACCAGTTGGACCGAGGTGGCGGTCGGAGGTCTGGCGCTCGCGGTCGGATGCTTCGTGTCCGCGATCTGGGGCGTCAGGATCGCGGCGCGGCGCCGCTGATCCTTCAGCCCCGGTCCGCCGGCGCCCGCAGGGAGCGCTGGGCCTCGTCGATGGCGCGGGCCACGTCCTCGGACCGGCCGGCGACGCGCTGCTCGAAGCCGCCCACGAGGTAGACCGTCGTCACGTCGGGCGTCTGGGTGTGGACGCCGGCGACCTGCTCCGGGTTGATCCAGGTCGCGGCGTCGGTGGCATGCGGGGTTTGGAACTTCAGCAGCATCGGACAGCCTCGCGGTGGTCGGGATCGTGCAGGCGCAGATAAGGCGTGCGGCCCCTGAAGCAACGGTGCGGATCGAACGGCGCGGAAGCGCGGCTGCCCAACATCCGCCACGGAGCGGGCCGAGCCTCCCCGTATGCCGCCGGAGAGGACGGCGGGACGGGAGGTTCACATGGCGCAGGTTCATGACACGACGGCGTCGAGGCACATCACTCGGCGCGCGCCCAACATCCACAGCGAAGCCGTCCAGGAGGCCAAGCGCCTGGAGAAGCTGCAGTCCCACGGCTCGTCGCACGGCGGGGCCGGCTCGCCCCAAAGGCCCGCGCCCGGCAAGGACGCCGCGAACTGACGCCCCCGTCCGGAGGCGGGGCGCGCCTCCGGCCCGGCCTCAGTCCCCGCACCGCGTGATCGCCACGGCGATGTCGGCCGCGAAGGGGGGAAGCGCGAAGGCGCCCTCGTCGTGCCGCTGTTCCGTCGCGCCGGTCGCGCGTCCGGACGCCGTGTCCCAAGCGGTCACGCGATAGCGTCCGGCCGCGAGATCCGGGACCGACACGGACAGGTCGAGCGGCGGCCCGTCGCGCCGCACCATGCCGCGCGCGTCGAGGCGGTCGCGCGCCAGCAGGTAGACCACGGCCTGGTCGGCGGAGGCGCAGGCGAAGCGCGCCACGGCGTCCTCCGCGGCCGGGCGGCCATCCGCATGCGTCACGGCGATCTCCGGCCCGACGCTGCGCCGGTCGAACCGCGACCACGCGATCAGGGGCAGGAAGGCCGAGAGTCCGGCCTGCGCGCGCCGCATGCCGGGCGTGAGCACGTGCGGCTTGCGGTTCGGCCATCGCATGCCGCCGCCGGCGCCGCCCGCCGCCAGATGCGCCCACTGCATGTGGCGGAAATACTCGTCGTCGAAGTCCTCCGGGATCTTGCGGTGCTTGTCCTTGAAGGCGTGGATCGGGCCGTGCTCGCTGTCGAAGAACGGCCGCCGGTCCGTGACCTCCAGCGTCGCCTCGCGCACGATGCGGCCCATGCCGGCCGCGGCGTCCACCGTGTTGCGGGGATCGTCGATCGTGCCCTGCTCGTAGACGTGGATCGTCGCGGCATCGAGCGCAGGGTGGCGGAAGATGGCGCCCTCCATGGCGAGGTGGGGACGCCACACGAACTCGGGGCCGAAGATCGACACCGTCTGCGGATGAGCGCGGCCGTGCAGCCGCATCTCCTCGGCGCGGAGGTGGCCGCCGACGTCGCCGATGAACTCCTCGAAGGCGTCGGCCGAGTCGCCGCCCTGCGCCGGGTGGATCTCGTTCCAGACGTCCCAGGCGAAGAGCGCGCCCGAGCCGCCCCAGCGCGCGGTGGCGAAGGACAGCCTCGCCTTGATGGCGGCCCGCATGGCGGGGTCGGTCAGCGCCTGCGACGGGTGCGGGAGCGGCCCGCCCCGCGCGCCGGCGTAGGGATGGTGGCGGAAGTGCAGCCACATCCAGAACGTGTCGTAGGGCGTCAGCAGGATCCGCAGCCCGTGGTTCTCGCAGAGAGCGAAGAGGTCGTCCCACATCTGCACCATGTTGGGCGCGAAGGTGCCGGCCGGGCGCTCCAGGTAGCGGTGGCGCACCTGGGCGTATTCCATCATCAGCCGCAGCACTGTGACGCCGTGCGCCTTCAGCATGGCGAGGTGTCGGTCGACGGCCGCGACGTCGCGCCGGCGGAACAGCGGGTCGAGCTCGACCCAGCTGATCGCGTCGTTCTGGCCGACCGGGTGCCAGTCGGCGCTGCCCTCCTCGACGAAATAGGGGGCTCCGGGAGCCACGCCGATCCAGGACAGGGGTGCGGCGTCGGCCGCGCGCAAAGAGCGCGGCGGGGAAGGAACTGTCGGTGCTATCTTTTCGCTCCGAGGCGTCGGAATATGGTGCGCTGGGCTTGCAGGGCCCGTGCTGAAGAAAGCGCTTCACCCGGCCGCGCGTCGCGACACATCGAGGCGGGCGGAGGGGGAGCGCTTCCGGCGGCGGGGCCCGGCGCAGGCCCGGGGTCTTCCCTCGGAAAGGCAGGTTCGGCGCCGCGCATGCAAGTCCTTTATGCACAACCGACCCTGGTCGAGGATCTCCGCTCCGCCGTCAACGCGCGGCTCGATGCCCTGGTGCCGGTGGGGCACCGCGGCCCGCAGCGGGTCAACGAGGCGGTGCGCTACGCGCTGCTGGCGCCCGGCAAGCGCATCCGCCCGCTGCTGACGCTGCTGGCGGCGGTCGACTTCGGCGCCGCCGTGGCGGACGCGCTCGACGTCGCCTGCGCGACCGAGATGGTGCACACGGCCTCGCTGGTGCTCGACGACCTGCCCTCGATGGACGATGCCCGTCTGCGCCGCGGCCAGCCCACCGTGCACGTGCGCTACGGCGAGAGCACCGCGATCCTGGCCGCCGTGGCGCTGCTGAACCAGGCCTTCGCCACGGTGACGCGCGCCGGGCGCCTGCCCTGCGAGACGCGTCTGGCGCTGGTCGAGCGCCTGTCCGCCGCCATCGGCTTCGACGGCCTCGTCACCGGCCAGGAGAACGACCTGCAGGACCGGGGCTCCACCGCCACCGTGGCGCGGCTCGAATCGCTGAACCACCAGAAGACCAGCGTGCTGTTCGAGGCCGCGCTGGAGATCGGCGCCCGCGTGGCCGGCGCCGCCGACCGGTCCATCGACGAGCTGCGGCAGGTCGCGGCCCACCTCGGCCTCGCCTACCAGATCGCCGACGACCTGTTCGACGTGTCGGTCGCGGCGGGCCCGCAGTCGAAGGACCTGCTCAAGGACGCCGGCAAGCCCACGGTGGTGTCGCTGCTGGGCGCCGAGCGCGCGCGCGAGCGCTTCGGCCACCACCTCGCCGAGGCGCTGAAGCTGCTGCCGGCCCGCGGGGCTGGCGGCACGCCGTTGAGGGACTACATCGTGGTCACCTTCGCCCAGACGCGCCTCTGCTGAGCAGGATCTCCACCATGTCCGCCACTGCCGCACCGGTCCGCGCCGCGGACCGCTTTTCCCGTCAGGCCGCCGTCGGGCTCTCGCTCGCCGCGGCCGTCACCGGCGGCTGGCTCGCCCTGCACGTGCTCGACGTCTTCGTGCTGCCCTGGCACATCGCGCTCGCGCTCGCGCCCCTGCTGGTGGCGCTGCAATGCTGGCTGTCGGTGGGGCTGTTCATCATCGCCCACGACGCCATGCACGGCTCGCTGGCGCCGTTCCGCCCCAAGGTGAACCGCGCCGTCGGCCGCACCGTGCTGATGCTCTACGCCGGCATCTGGTACGACGCCCTCGTGGCGCGCCATTTCGCCCACCACCGCGCGCCGGGCACCGACGAGGACCCGGACTTCGCCGGCGACGGCCACGTGCCCTTCCTGCGCTGGTTCGGGCGGTTCTTCGCCGAATACCTGTCGGTCGGGCAGGTGGCGCGGCTCGTGGCCGGCTCGGCGGTCTACACCTTCCTGCTCGGGGTCCCCATGGAGCGGCTGCTGCTGTTCTGGGCCCTGCCCGCGATCCTGTCGGCGTTCCAGCTCTTCTACTTCGGAACCTACCTGCCCCACCGGGCCGAGGAGGCGGAGGAGTTCGGCGACGAGCACCGCGCCCGCTCGAACGACTTCTCCTGGACCATGTCGCTGCTGACCTGCTTTCACTTCGGCTACCACCACGAGCACCACGACAACCCGTCCGTCCCGTGGTGGCGGCTTCCGGCCATGCGCGGAGCCGCGCGTTGACCGTGTCCGACGCCGCCGTCCCGCTGCTCATCGTTCTCGCCACCGTGGCGGGCACCGAGTTCGCCGCCGTGGTGATCCACCGCTACGTCATGCACGGCTTCGGCTGGGGCTGGCACCGGTCGCACCACGAGGCGCACGACGACCTCCTGGAGGAGAACGACCTTTACGCCGTCTTCTTCGCCGGCTTCGCGGTCGCGCTGATGGTCGCCGGCCACTGGGTGGCGCCGCTGTTCTGGATCTCGATCGGCCTCGTCGTCTACGGCGTGCTGTATTTCATGGTGCACGACGGGCTGGTGCACCAGCGTTGGCCGTTCCGCCACGTGCCGCGCCGCGGCTACCTCAAGCGCCTCTACCAGGCCCACAAGATGCACCACGCCGTCGAGGGCCGCGACGGCACGGTGTCGTTCGGCTTCCTCTACGCGCCGCCGCTCGAGAAGCTGCGCGAGGACCTGCGCCGCAACGGCACGCTGCGCCGCTGACGGCACCGGGATCTCCGAACCGTTAAAGCCATCCTCAGCATTGTCATGATCTTCTGCGAATCGTCGGGCTCGCGCCCGGCGCGAGCGTGAAGCGTCGAGGGCGGACATGGCGGGCGGCTGCACTGAAGGGATCGACACGGGGTTCGTGTCGCTGGGCTACGCCAAGGTCGCGTTCCTCGGGGTGGTCCAGGGCCTCACCGAGCTGATGCCGATCTCGTCCACGGCGCATATGCGGATCGTCCCGGCGCTGCTGGGCTGGCAGGACCCCGGCTCGGCCTTCTCGGCCGCCATGCAGCTCGCCGCGCTGGCGGCCGTGATCTCATACTTCTGGCGCGACGTGTCGGGCATCGGCGGTGGCGCGGTGCGGGCCGTCCTGTCCGGCCGCTTCGGCGCCTGGGACGTGCGCTTCGTGATCTGGGTCGCGCTCGCCACGGTGCCGATCGCGATCGCCGGCCTGCTCCTGTCGTCGCGGCTCAACGCCTGCGGCTCGGCGCTGCGCGGGCTGCAGGTCGTGGGCGTGTCCTGCATCGTCATGGCGGTGCTGCTCGCCATAGCAGAGCTCTACTGCCGCCACCGCCGGGCGCTCGGCGAGATGACGCTGCTCGACGCCATGGTGGTCGGCATCGCGCAGGTCGGCGCCCTGATCCCCGGCGTGTCGCGCTCGGGCTCGACGCTGACGGGCGCGCTGTTCCTCGACCTCAAGCGCGAGGAGGCGGCGCGCTTCTCCTTCCTGCTCGGCATCCCCGCCATCGCGCTCGCGGGCCTGAAGGAACTCTACGAGCTCCACAAGGCCCACCTCGACGCGCAGGGCTGGTCGGTGCTGGCCGTGGGCCTCCTGGTCGGCTCGGTGTCGGCCTTCGTCGCCATCGCGCTGCTGCTGAAGATCCTGGAGCGCTTCTCGACCTGGCCCTTCGTGGTCTACCGCGCCGCCATCGGCACCATCATCATCTACGGCGCCTCCTCGGGCTGGCTGGCCTGAACGGAAGGCGAGACGGTCGCCGAGCCGATGAGGCACAGGCGCCCGCCGTCGACGAGCCCGTATGCGGTGAGGCGGGCGCCGACGGGCGCGACCGCGTAGCCCCGCCAGGCGCCGCGCGCCGCGCCCGGCACCGCGCCCGAGGCGAGACCCTCCAGCCGGCCCGCGGCGTCGGCCAGCAGCACGCGGCGCACGATCCGCCGCCGCGGGCCCTCCGACGCCGACCCGGACACCCGCACACCCTCGATGCCGAGCCTCGGATCGGCGACGGCCGACAGAACCGCCCCGGCGCAGGCCTCGCCCGGGCGCCCTCGCTCCGCCACCGGCCGCCCGACCCCGGCCGCGTCGGCGGTGCCGTAGATCGACAGCCCGTCCGCCTTCAGGGTCGGCAGCAGGCGCTGCACGTCCTCGTCGGACCACGCGGCCCGCGAGGTCGCGTCGTGGTCGTCGAGCCCGAGCAGGAGGGCGTCGGCGCTCTCGTTCTGGCTGAAGCTCTGCACGGCGAGCTGGGCCTTGGCGGGGTTCTGCTGCTCCGCCACGGCGGAGCAGAGCGCGACGGCGACGAGCGCGGCCGCGGCCTGGGCGGCGAGGCCGGCCGGCACCGCGGCGCGCCCGAGGCGGAGGCGCCAGGCCGGCGGGTCAATCCACCAATAGGTGAGCTGGGCGGCCCAGAACGCGACGCTGCCCGTGACGTAGCGGCTCGACAGCGCCTGGCTGACGCCGAACATGAGCCGCCCCGAGGCCGTGACGGCCGCCGTGGCGCAGACGAACAGCATGACACCGACCATCGCCAAGGATACGGGGTGGGCCGCGCGGCCCTGGCGCAGGACGCGCAGCGCGGCGAAGCCGGTCGCGGCGAGGCCGAGCAGGCCCAGCGGCCCCGCCCCGCCCTGCATGTTCGAGGCGACGACGCTGCCGAGGTAGGTCGCGATGTAGGCGAGGAACTCGAGCGGCTGGCGCAGGCCGTCTGCCAGCTTGCCGTGGTGCGCCACGGGCTCGTAGCCGCGGAGGTAGACGGCCGTGACGAGCAGGGCCCAGCCCGCGCAGGCGAGGACGACCCGCGGCCGCATCCGCGCCGCCAGCGCCAGCACCACGACGACGTAGCCGGCCAGGAGCCCGTTCGCCATGGTGAAGCTCGTCGCCAGCACGGCGGCGAGGCTGGCCGGCAGCGCGGCCCCGGCGGCCCCGCTCATCCGCTCGCGCCGCACCGCCGCGGCGAACAGCACGAAGCTCAGCGTCGCCCCGGCGAAGACGGCGACGAACTGGAGCTGGAAGCCCGACGAGAAGTTCTCGGCCTGCCGCAGGCTGAACATCAGCGCCAGGACGGCGGCCGCCACGGCCCAGCGGCCGGCGCGCATCGGCGTGGCGGGCGAGCGCCGGGCGCGGCCCAGCACGGCGGCGAACAGGCCGGCGTGGAGCAGCTGGACCGCGAAGATGGCCGCGAGGCTGAGGTATCCGCCGCCGCGGAACAGCAGGTCGTCGGCGAAGAAGACGAGGCGCGGCAGCAGGATCCGGTGCTCGTTGTGCTGCGCGAAGAGCACCTCGGCGGCGCTCATCTCGCCCTCGTGCCAGGCGCGGAGCAGTTCCACCGTGGCCCATTCGTCGAACCAGGGCAGCGGCGACCAGAGCGGCACGATCGCGCGCAGCGTGTCCGCCACGATGGATCCCGCGAAGGCGAGCGCCGCCACGGTCAGCGCGCCCCAGAACAGGCGGTGGAGGGCCGTCGGGGCGTTCATGCGTCCATCGTGAGGGCGGGCCGGGTGCGGGCGACCATGCACAAAATCGCGGCCGGACGCGACCGCTTCAGCCGGCCGCCTGCAGCCCCGGACGCGCGGCGCCCGCGGGGCGGAGCGCCGCGTCGAGCCGGGCGAGTTCGAGCGGCTTCGTCGTCACAGCGTCCATGCCGGCGGCGAGGCAGCGGTCGTGGTCCTCGCGGAACGCGTGGGCCGTGAGCGCCACGATGCGGACGGCCGGGCGGTCCTCGGCCGCCTCGGCCTGCCGGATGCGCCGCGTCACCTCCAGCCCGTCGAGCACGGGCATCGACACGTCCATCACGATGGCGTCGAAGGACGGGATCTCGTCCCGCATGGCCGCGGTGGCGAGCGCCAGGGCCGAGCCGCCGTCGGACGCGTGGACCACCTGGGCGCCGAGCCGGCCGAGGAAGTTCATCGCCACCAGCGTGTTGATCTCGTTGTCCTCCGCCAGCAGCACGCGCAGGCCGCGCCGGCCCGGGCGCGGGGACGGCGCCGGGCGGGCCGGGCGCCGCGCCTCGGCCGGGGCAGCGCCGGCGAGGCGGGACGCCAGCGAGGCGGCGCGAACGGGCTTGACGAGCCACCCCTCGTAGCCGGCGACGAGCTTCTGCCCGAAGGCGCGCCGCTCGTAGGGCGAGAACAGGAGGAAGGACCGCTTCACGCCGGCGGACCGCGCCGCCTCGGCGAGGCGCTCCGCGGCCGCTTCGCCGAGGCCGCAGTCGACGACCAGCACGTCCGGGACATTGCCGCCGGACAGCCAGGCGAGGGCGCGCTCGACGCGGTCGGCCAGGGCCACGTTGGCGCCGTAGCGGTCGAGCGTGTCGGCGAGGTAGGGCGCCTGGAACGGCGACGCGGCGGCGATCAGCACCGTCTGGCCGCGCATGTCCGGCGCGGGCGACGAGCCCACTGCGGGGCGGGTGTCGAGGCCCACGGCGAAGGCGAACACCGAGCCGCCGCCGCTGCGGTCCTCGAGCGCGAGGTGCCCCCCCATCAGCGCCACGATGCGCCGCGAGATGGCGAGGCCGAGCCCCGTGCCGCCGTGACGGCGCGTGGTGGTGCCGTCGGCCTGCTCGAACTCGTGGAAGATGGCCTCGCGCCGGTCGGCCGGCACGCCGGGCCCGGTGTCCGACACGGCGAAGCGCACGCGGCCCTCGCCCGCGGGCTCCACCGTGAGCCCGACGCCGCCCTTGGCGGTGAACTTCACCGCATTGCCGGCGAGGTTGGTGAGCACCTGACGCAGCCGGACGGGATCGCCCACCGCGACCCGCGGCAGGTCCGCCGACACGAAGGCCGCGATCTCCAGGCCCCTGTCCTGCGCGCGGGGCGCCAGGAGCTCGACGACGCCCTCGACCAGGGTGGCGAGATCGAAGGGCTCGGCGGCGATCTCCAGCTTGCCCGCCTCAATGCGGGAGAAGTCGAGGATCTCGTCGATCAGGGTCGCGAGGGCCGAGCCCGACGTCCGCACCGCCTCCACGTAGGCGAGCTGTTCGCGGGTGAGCGGCGTGTCGGCGAGGAGGTCGGCGATGCCGAGGATGCCGTTCAGCGGCGTCCTCACCTCGTGGCTGACGGTGGCGAGGAAGCGCGACTTGGCCTCGCTGGCCGCCTCGGCGCGGCGGCGGGCCTCCAGCGCCTCCTCCATGCTTGCCCTCGCCGCGGGTCCGGCGGCGGCCGCAGCGGCTCGGCCCGCGGGCGCCCCGTTCAGCCGGCGGCCGAGGCGCAGGCGGTCCGCGACGGCGAGGCTCGCCAGCGCGAGCGATCCGCCCGCCAACAGCCATGACCCGTCGAGCATCGTCCTCTCCCGCCGGCCGCCCGTCGGCCGTGCAAGCACCCTGCCCGCGCCGCGTTCACGGGCCGTGGTGCCGATGCCGGCGAAACGCGTTCATTCGCGTTAACGTCTCAGCCGTCCCGCGGAGCGCCGCCACCGTCCGCTGGAGAGGGTTCTGCAATGGAATAAAGCTGCTAGGAATTTCTACGTTCTGTCGTCGAATCACCCACTCGCTGCCGGGGTGCAGATTGCGCGCCCTGCCGCTCGCGGTGGCTGGGCGACCTCGTTTGGGCTGGGTGGGAGACCGCTGCCCCGAGCGGCACGCCCACGCGATTTTGGGCTGTCAGAGTAACCCGGGTCGCCGCGTGAGTCGGCAGGATGCAGCCGGAAAGGCGAGGCCGTGTCGACGTGCGCGCAATCCCGCACTTGGATGCGGTCCAGCCGCCCAGACGCACGGGCTTGATCGAGACCCTCCTCGATCCGCTTGCGGATGCCCTCCCTCACCGCATGCGGGGTGCTGAACCGTCCGTCGTCAACGGCCATGCACGCCCGGCCTTTGACGGTCGGAACGCAAACGGGGGTCTCGTTGCGAGGAGATCAGGCGTCGTCGTCGAGCAGGAGCCCGATCCGGATAAATCCGTCTCCCGGGCTTGCGGTGGAGATTCCATGCCGCTATACCGTGCTCACCGAACGGCGCTGCCGGATCGGCCGGGTCGGAGTGTAGCGCAGCCTGGTAGCGCACCTCGTTCGGGACGAGGGGGTCGTAGGTTCGAATCCTATCACTCCGACCAACAAATCAGCGATTTACCAGTGTCGCTTTCAAGCAGCCGCACAGCTATCCGCACCGAAACGGTCGTGCAAGGCCAGCCTCAGCGCTCGGTCGATCCTGATACAAGCCACACAATCGATCGATCGTGCGGCAGCGCGTGCCCGACGTGCTCAGCTTCGCGGCGCGCGGTCCTCCGGTAAACGTCGCCGGAGAGGGCCACAATCTTCTCGTGAGTGAGAGGAAGGGGACCCTTGCGGATGCCGTCCACGAGCGCGGCGGTGCCGCTCGCCATCCGCACCTTGGCTTCCGTAGGGTCGGCGGTGCGAAGCGACAGCTTCACCTCTGCCGCGAGTTTGGCTGTGAGAGTGATGACCGGCTTTGAGCCAACGGCCGGCAGTTCTATGACGAAGGCGCGGCCTTTGGCCTTCGCCAGCACGTCGGCAGGAATGCACTTTCGGAGTTGAACAAAGGCCGAGTCGTCGCGGCGGACGGGGCTCGCCATTCGAAGGCTCATCGGAGAGCCCATGTGACGAGTTTAAGTACCAGCCGGCGGTCGCAAATCCAACAAACTCAGCACTTCAACGGCTTGGCGCCATTTGGTGCCCTGGAGAGGAACGGGCACTTCGTTCCTCGCAGCAAGCAAAAACAGACACTTAGGCCAGCACCTGACAGGTGGTTTGTATCACCTTGCTGTAGCAGCGTCACCCCCGCTGTAGGGGCGTCGGGGAGGTGAGGCGGTCGACGTGCAAGCAGCGCTGTTGCGCCGCGAGCAGATCGAAGCTGATTCGGTCGACCGCCCCGAGCCTCAGAGCTTAGATGCGAGCAGGCACACCCACCGGCCCCGCCCGGCCCGGGGAAAGCCAAGAGCCGCCATCTGACGATGTCGCTTCCCGTCTAGCCCCGGAAGGGCCGTGCCTTTCTCAACCAAGACATCGAGGATCGCGCCGGCGCTCGGCTTCGAGGGGGCGAGCGCCTCAAAGCGGTCCGGGAGCACGGCCACGATCCAATGCCCATCCTGCTCACGTCGGAAGCCCCAGGCGAAGTCGGTCAGGTCGGCCGGCAGAGCTTCGCCCTTGGCCAGAGCCGGGAAGCGACCGGAACTGACCGCTTCGTGCAACTCACGCACGAGGTCATCCGTCTGTTCCTGAACCGAAAAGATGGATCGGCGGGCGGCCCGGTACACGTTGTGGACACAGCGGTGGGCGTGCTCAGAGTCCGTCCGGGAAGTCAGGCTGCGCAACCTATGCGACGTAGCAGCATCATGACGGACGCAGCGTAGAGGAAGGCCTTTGCGGATGCGATTGTGGCCTCCGGATCCTTCCAGAGGCGTCGATTGCGGCTGATCCAGGCGAAGAAGCGCTCAACCACCCATCGCCGGGGGTGAACCACGAAGCCGACCTGCCCGGGTGGTTTGCGGACGATCTCGACGGCGATGAGCGTGGCGCTGTCCGGCTTGTCGCCGGCGTAGCCCGCGTCGGCGAAGGCCTTGGCGATGAAAGGATATGAACGGCGTGACTGCTTGAGCACCGGCACGGCCCCGTCGCGGTCCTGCACGTCGGCCGGCTGCGGGTCGAGCACCAGGGCGCGGCCGTCCGTGTCGACCAGGGCCGGCGCTTGCGACCCTTCACCTTCTTGCCCGCGTCGTAGCCCCGCGGACCGCCGCTCTCCGTGGTCTTCACGCTCTGGCTGTCGAGCACGGCCGCGGTGGGCGAAGCCTCTCGCCCGGCCCGCTCGCGATCCAGCATGACGAGATGGTGGTTGATGCCGGCGAACAGGCCCTCATCGCGCCACGCGCTGAAGTAGCCGTACACCGTGCTCTTCGGGGGCAGGTCCTTCGGCAACAGGCGCCAGGGAACGCCGCCCCGCAGCACATAGAAAATGCCGTTCACAATCTCCCGCAACGACCACAGCCGGGGCCGTCCGAGCGGGTTGCCGGGCGGCAACAGCGGTTCGATGACGGCCCATTCGGCGTCGGTCAGATCGGTTGAGTAGCGGAGTTCGGAGCGGCTATGCTGCTCGCGGGTGGCCGGGGTCCACATGGCGGTTCCAGATCAGGTTTCAGCACCCTCCTGGAATCATCTCAGCCCCGGCCACTCAACCCCACGTGCCCTTATCGGACGGACACTCAGGCGTGAATGGCGCCACCTGCCACTGCGCAGCCAGAGTCGCACCGGCCATGACGATGCCGAACTTGCGGGCCAAGCGACGTTCCCACGCCTGCGTATCCGCCCCTACTGCCGCGATGAACTCCTCGACGATTTGGGTGATCTCCGGCCCAAGCGAAGCCCGCTCGGCCGTCAACCGACGAAGGTAGCGCCCGCGGGCGAGGCCGTAGTGCGCTGCGAGCGTCGCTTCCACGAGCCCCGCCAGCCGTGCTCCTTCGCGACCGCGCTCCTCGTTTTCCCCCTCGATCAAGTCAAAAATTCCCCCGCGGCTGGTATCGGGGATCTTGATGTCGACGTGCCGGACCTGCTCGCCCGCGACGCGACGCGCGCCCGGCTCTTCGAGCGGCTTTTCGCCGGACGACAGACCGAAAACGCGCCACGTCAAGTTCGGCAGGTCGTGCTTGCGGCCGACCCGTTCCGAACGAATCGTCCCTCGACCACTTGGGACCATGAAGGCGAGGGTACGGATGCTCTCGCGCCTTTTCTCGACCGACCCGTTGGCGCGGCTCTCCTCGTCGAAGACGACGGCTCCGTCGTTGCGCGCGAAGCAAAGTTCTTCAGCGCCGCGCAGGGTGATGCCGTAGGTCGCGAGATCAGATGAACGGGCACGGCCAGCTTGGGAGTGCAAGCAGCGCGCAACGAGCGTCTTGCCGCCGCTGGAGTACCCGAAGAAGTTGAACACCGCGCCTTCGTCCTCCCCGAGCGGATCGAGCAGCGGGCCAGCGAAACCGATGCCGAGACCGAACGTCAGGAAGCTGGATGCACTGCATGGCTCGCGCATCCCCTCTCGCCATCCCTCAAAGGAGCCCGATCGCAGGCCGATACCCGGGTCGGCGGCCGGCGTGCCGACAAACTGCAAGCGCCCCGATGCCGGTCCATAGGTCCGGCTCGGGGTGACAAAGGATGGCCCATGCCAACCCCCGCGTCGTGTAGTCTCCCGCGTATCAGGAGCTTCCGTCGTGAGGCTCGCCTGCACCAGCTCGGTCGCCGTTTTGCGATCGTTCGGCAGCAACGCACCGGCGTCGAGAAGCTGCCGGACGATCTCGTGGGGCGTGGCGCTCAGCGACCGCGGAAACGTGATCGTGCCGATGTCACCGTCCAGTTTCGCGAAGCGAAGTTCAAGCGCATAGACATCCAGATCGAGGTCGTGGATGAGGGCGCTCACGTCAACACGAGGTAAGGTCGCCGTCCTCGCTTCCCGAACCGATCTGGCCGCCCGACGATCAATTCTGCGAAGCATCGCCTCGCTAATGGGCATCGTCACCATAGCTATTCTCCGTTTTGGGTGAGCGGTGAGCAGATGAGGCCAAGTGCTCACTGCTCACCGAGGTGCATGTCATGTCGCGGTCATGGGTAGGGGCCCCTGTGCAGTTCACACACTTCCCATGCAGAGGGGCGCCCACACCTGATTTACGGGGTTGAACCTGGACGCACATTGCGAGGTCGATGAACCGGTCGGATGACGACCGTGCCATCACTTCGGAGTACGAGCGCCGTCCCATGCAGGATGAGGCGCTGTCGGAGCCCGATGTGGTCGAGGTAGGCGAGCAGTTCGACCACGTCGATGCCGCGGAGCGGCCGCCCTCGTGTATTGCGGCAGCGGCGAGGATTCGCCGCGGTGCGCTTTTCCTGCTCGTAGCTCTGCCGTCGCTCGAAATCCGGCTTCATCCCATAGGCGATGCCGGCGGGATTGCCGTCCAGTCGCGTGATTCGGCATGGCCGCGGGATGCGGCGTGATCGCGGGAAATGTGTCCGCAGCCTCGCCACGGTGACCAAATCGATGGGATCAGGGATGTGGGCGCGCGCGTGGAGCATCCAGTGCGGCGCAAGCGACTGCTCCAGGTGCTCGTTGTAGGAGATATCGATGCCGATGACCGCATGGCGGACGTCGGCATCTTGCAGGGCGCTTCGGAGCACGGCGGCGAGCGCTTGGAGTGCGCTCACGGCCGCAACTCTCCAGGTGCCACGAGGCCGGCCGCGTGGATCGGCGACAAGATCGTGCTGCCGGCGACGCCGCCCGCCTGCGCGCTGAGGAAGCCCGTTGTCGCCGTAACGAACCAGCGTTGCCACGCGCGGGCGCACTCGGGACAGGCGCCGCTGTGGCATCGAGCTTCTGGCTGACAAGCTTCGAGCCTGTCAGCCACACGCAGGGCGGCAGGCTGCTTCTTGCCAAAACGACGGAGGCGCTTCACCCGCCGCCGCCGTTCGGCTTGCGCCTGTGCGGCCGTTTGACACGGCCGCTGTCGCCGCCCCTCAAACCATTGCGGCGGACCGTCGCCGTAGAGCGGCTCGTTCGCGAGAATGACGCGCACCGCCCGCGCTTCCTCCCTCCTCGCATTGCTGGCGGTAGAGCTTGGGTTCAACCTACTAGGGTCTGTTAGGGCTTGGCTGCAGTCCCTATCTGGGGTGTATGACCCAGTCTGAAGCGATCGACTTTTCCAACGACGAGGTGTGGGCGCTGTGGGCGCCGCTGATTGAAGCAGTCCGGCCCAAGGGCAAGACTCTGCCCCAGGACCTGCGGCGCACCCTGTCGGCCATCGTGTGGCGCCACGACAACGGCGCCAAGTGGCGGAGCGTGCCGCCTCACCTGGGCCCGTGGTGGCGGGCTGCGCAACTGTCGATCCGCTGGTCCAAGCTCGGCGTGTGGCAGCGCCTTCTGGAACTGTGCCAGGAGGGCAACCTGTCGCTGGGCCTCGTGTTTCTGGACGGCACCGTGATCCGGGCTCACCACAAGGCGGCGGGCGCGGAAAAAAGGGGGTCTCGGGGCCGGAGCGAGACGAGCGTGAAGCGCTGGGCCGCTCTCGTGGCGGCTACGGCACCAAGGCCTGCATGATCTGCGACGGCCGCGGCCGGCCCGTGGCGTTCCGCCTCGTGCCCGGGCAGGCGCACGAGTTGCCGCAGGCCGGCCCCTTGCTGGCGGGTCTGCCGCGGGCGCCGCAATGGGTGGTGGCCGACAAAGGCTATGCGGCCCACAGCTTCCGCGACGCGATCTGGGACATGGGCTCCAGACCCGCCGTCCCGACCAAGAGCAACGAGGCGCCCGTCCGCTGTCCGGCCTGGATCTACAACAACCGTCACCAGATCGAGAACGCCTGGGCGCGCCTCAAGGAATGGCGGGCCGTCGCGGCCCGCTACGAAAAGACTGCCGCATCCTTCATGGGTGTGCTCTGCCTCGCCGCCGTCGTGCAATGGATCAAGCCCTAACAGGCCCTAGTCATCGTGACCGTCCTCTTGCTCGAGACGGTCCTTCACATCGATCGATTCTCTCGGCCCAAAAAGGCGAACGACGCAGATGGCTATTCGTTTAGCTTGTGGATTAGGTATGGATGGCTGGAGGTTGCTGTCGGGTCTGGATTGCCTGTGCGATGGATGTCCTGACCTCTGCCTCAGCCCTGTCGAGTGCCTGCTTTTGTTCCCGGGTCGGCTTTCCTGCCCGGGCATGGTGTGGCTTCATCCCAGATGCGTCCCAGATCGAGCGATTGAAGCGGTGTTCTGCCAATGTGACCTGCTGTTCCTGAGCGATCTGGCTCACCAACCTCCAGAGCCGTTTTTTCGTGAATTTAATATCGTTACGGTTAGAGCACTCAATCAGGGTAGTTAGAAGCCTCTCCAGCGCCGCGGGTGACATCTCTTTGCTTGGGCTATCGGGATGCCTGAGCCAAGCTTCATAGCTGTTCGCGTCTATCAAGACCGGTGCTCGAGACCGACAATCACTTGGCCGCCCGCGATAGACAAAGCCTGTGTAGAATATTCCGATCAGGCCGAGTGACCACCTTGCTGGATTTACCACCTTGAACGTGTCATCTGATCGGGCATACTGCGCTCGGAACAAGCCTTGTTCTGCTCCAAGGCGAAACTGCGTGGCCACCTGCCGGTAAATATCTTCCGCCTGCTTAAGATGATCAGGATTGTAACCCCCAACGGTTTTTGCGCGCTGTATCGTCCATCGGCCACCTTCATCTCGCGATGGGCGGTAGCGATAGAACGGCCCGTCACTGGTCGCCGCGCGGAAGGGCTGCTGCTTCCAAATGGCCGTCATCCCCCAATCTTTCGGGAAGCGCTCGCGACCGAGCAGATCCAGCGCCGCATCAAGAAACATCGTGCCAACAGGCGGCTCGCTCTCGATCAGATCTGGAAATCGCAAACGAACGCGACGTGTTGGATGGTTTTTCATCCACGGGCCGTCGTCCCGCTCATCAGGCTCTGGAGCTTCCGACAGAGTGCGTCTCCACTGACGGCCGACCACCGTCGGCTCGCTCGCCTGTCTGACGGTCTCAGGGACGGCCCCTCGGCCCCGCGAGCGTCACCGTGCTGCACCCTATGATAGCGCATCGTATGTCGATGGGCGACCGGTGCTCCGCGAGGTGGACCACGCCGCCTCCTTCAAGTTCGCCTATTTGGAGGCACGGCAGCATCCCGGCTGGCCGCGGCTCAGCGGCGGGCTTTGGCACGGGGTGCGGAGAAGCGGACGAGGCCGCCCGCGCGGCTCTGAGATCCACGGCGATGTTGTTGCGCCGATCATCGCCGACAATGGAGCCGGCCTCGCCCCGCGGCGCTCGGGGACTGTCTCGTAAAGGGTCGGGCATGGCCGCGCTGCCCGCCATTGGCCTTCGGCGCGGTCCTGCGCTCCCCCAATCCGTCGACCGGACCTGGACCATGATCGCCGACCTCGCCCCCCTCCTTCCCGACCACCGCCTGTTGAACGAGCACCGTCGCCGCCTTCAGGAGCGACCGGACCTGACCGACCTCGACCACGGGCTCGCCCAGCGGCTGGCCTTCGTCAGTTTGCTCGACCTGCTCGCGACGGCCGCGCCCTACGTCGCCATGGACGACCTCGTCGAGGCGGTGCTCGATGACGTCGCCGACGCCGCCCTCGGCCCCGAGCCGGGTGAACTCTGCGGCACGGCCTGCGACGTCCTGTCCTGGATCGAGCCCCCGGCGGAGGAGAGCGGGGGCCGGTACAGCCTCCGGCTCGTGCAGTACCTCGGCGCCCTGCTGGATCGCTACGGCGACCCGGCGAACCCGCCGCACCTCGTCGGCCTGCTCCAGGTGATGATGGACTTCCTCCCCGAGCCGTCGGTCCTCGATCTCGACCGCGGTGCGGAGGTGAACCGTATCAGCCCCTCGCTCTTCGGCCGTGGCCACCTCGGCTGGAGCGGGAGCGTCTGCCTGCCGGCCGGGCCCTGCCGCTGACGACGGTCGGAGAGGCTAGCGAAGTCCCATCTTGCTTGTCGCTCAAGGTGTGCGGGGCCGTGCCAAACTTATGGGGCAGGGCTCCGCGACCGGCCCTGGGCGACCTCGGCCGCACGGCCCGACAACGGCGAGGTCGGGTGGACAGCGGAACGGCTGCTTCCGCGTGCGAGATCGACCAGAGCCGACCCTCGCTCGGTCGAGCCGCGGCCCGTTGCACGCCATCGGTCCCGTCAAGCGAGGCAAGGGCGCGCGAGCATGCGGCATGCCGGCGCTGACCAGGGATCCACCGCACCCCGATCAGTCGGCGAGCTCGCGCATGACCCGGATCAGCTCGGCCTTGCCCTCGAAGCCGATGCCGGGCAGGTCCGACAGAACGACGTGGCCGTCCTCCACGCGCACCCCGTCCGGGAAGCCGCCGAAGGGCTGGAACAGGTCGGGGTAGCTCTCGTTACCGCCGAGCCCGAGGCCGGCCGCGATGGCGAGCGACATTTGGTGGCCGCCGTGCGGGATGCAGCGCGCGGGCGACCAGCCCGCCGCCGTCACGCAGTCCAGCGTGCGGCGGTACTCGCACAGCCCGTAGGACAGGGCGCAGTCGAACTGCAGCCAGTCGCGGTCGGGCCGCATCCCGCCGTGGCGCAGCAGGTTGCGCGCGTCCTGGTGTGAGAACAGGTTCTCGCCCGTCGCCATCGGGCCGGGGTAGACCTCGGCCAGCGCCGCCTGCAGCGCGTAGTCGAGCGGGTCGCCCGCCTCCTCGTACCAGAACAGCGGATAGTCGTTGAGCATCTCGGCATAGGCGATGGCCTCCCTCAGCCCGAGGCGGCCGTTGGCGTCGACGGCGAGCCGCGCCCGGCCCCCGATCTCGGCGAGCGCGCCCTCGATGCGGGGACGGTCCTCGGCGATGCCGTTGCCGATCTTCATCTTCACGACCGTGTAGCCGCGGTCGAGATAGGAGCGCATCTCAGCGCGGAGCTGCTCAACGCCCTTGCCGGGATCGGCCGATCTCGTCATCCGGTTCGGAGACAAGTCCCTTCTCCAACGAGCGGCGGTGCTGGGTCGACAGCAGCGCGCGTAGCTTTGGCAGGAAACGCGTCTTCGCTCCTCAGCACACTGCGCTCGTCCTGTTCTCGCCCGGGCCGATACGGCCATCGGCTCGGCTCCATGGGTCGATCGGACGTGAACGGCGCGACCGTGCCGTCATTGAGGGTGATCGGACGACGTCGAGCCACGACCGAGACAGATGTCCAGCGCTTCGAACTCAGAGTGGGGCGCCTTTGCGCTGACCCGATCGACGCCCTGCCGATGGAGCGGGTCGCTCATGGATGTTCCGCTTTCAGCGGGAGACGATCTGAGGGCCCGAATGCGCGCGAAGCCTCCAGCTCAGGCCTATCAAAGACGCACCGAGGCAGGAAGCGATCACGCCGATCAGGCGGGGTGCATATCGCGACTGGAGCTCGCGAGCTTCCGCCAGGATCTCGATTGTCGATCGCGCGTCCGCCACACCGCTCTGCTGAGTCATTCGGAAACCACCTCTCTGATGTCGTGCCGCAACGCAGCATAATGTTTTTGTGGCGCAGCATCGAGTGCGCCAGCTCTCATGGAGCCGCATGGCAGGGCGCCGACCAGCGTGGGCATGAATTAAAGAGATGGAGACCTTCTTTCAGGGAGCGGCGTGTGCGCCTCTCGTCCCGGTCGTTGGCGGTGCTGCCCTGCCTGATAACAGGACCGGCAGGCCGCCCCGGATCGGCCCGGCGAAAGGTGAGGCGGGCTCATCCACGCTTGAGAAATCCACGTTTGCCGGCTGGACTGCAGTTCACCAAGATGGTTCCCGAAACGGAAGGCCTCGGCGTCGCTCACCAGACATGGCGGCGATCATGGCCTCCATCCAGGGAGGCAGGATACCGATGGACGCACCGGGCGCGCCGCCGCCGAACCATCTCTCCAACGTCAGCCTCGCCCAGCGCGCCTACCGGATCCGCCGCAACGCGCTCCGCATGGGCGAGGTGCAGGGCCAGGGCTACATCGCCCAGGCGCTCGGCATCGCCGACGTGCTGGCCGTCTCGTATTTCCACGCGATGACCTACCGGCCGGCGGATCCCGAGTGGGAAGGCCGCGACCGCTTCCTCCTCTCCATCGGCCATTATGCGATCGCCCTCTACGCCGCCCTGATCGAGGCCGGGATCATCCCCGAGGACGAGATCGAGACCTACGGGTCGGACGACAGCCGCCTGCCCATGTCCGGCATGGCGGCCTATACGCCCGGCATGGAGATCACCGGCGGCTCGCTCGGCCACGGGCTGCCGATCGCGGTCGGTGTGGCGCTCGGTCTCAGGCGCAAGGACTCGAAGAGCTTCGTCTACAACCTGTTCTCGGATGGCGAGCTCGATGAGGGATCGACCTGGGAGGCCGCCATGTCGGCCGGCTCCTACAAGCTCCGCAACCTGATCGGCATCGTCGACGTCAACCAGATGCAGGCCGACGGGCCCTCGACGGGCGTGCTCGACTTCGAGCCGCTCCTCCCCAAGTTCGAGGCCTTCGGCTGGTTCGCCCAGCGCGTCGAGGGCAACGACCTCGACGCCGTCGTCGCGGCCTTCGACCGCGCGCGCCACAGCGACGTGGACAAGCCGCGCGTCGTGATCTGCGACACCCGCATGGGGAAGGGCGTGCCCTTCCTGGAGGAGCGCGAGCGCAACCACTTCCTGCGCGTCGAACCCGACGAGTGGAGCCGCGCCCTGGACATCCTCGACGCCGGGAGGCCCGCATGATGCGCGACAAGTATCGCAGGCCGGCGCCCCGCCCCGCCGGGGAGCGGCTGAAGACCTCGGCCATGATCGCCTCGATCGCCGGGGCCGACCAGCCGACGCGGCCCGCGCCCTTCGGCCGCGCGCTGGTGGAGCTGGCCCGGACGCGCCCCGAGATCGTCGGCCTCAGCGCCGACCTCGCCAAATACACCGACCTGCACATCTTCGCGCAGGCCTATCCGGACCGCTTCTACCAGATGGGCATGGCCGAACAGCTGCTAATGGGCGCCGCGGCCGGCCTCGCGCGGGAAGGCTTCACGCCCTTCGCCACCACCTATGCGGTCTTCGCGTCGCGGCGAGCCTACGACTTCATCTGCATGGCGATCGCGGAGGAGAACCTCGACGTCAAGATCTGCTGCGCGCTGCCCGGCCTGACCACCGGATACGGGCCGAGCCACCAGGCGACGGAAGACCTCGCGATCTTCCGGGGCCTGCCCAACCTCACCATCGTAGACCCCTGCGACGCGCTCGACATCGAGGGGGCGGTGCCGGCCATCGCGGCCCACAAGGGGCCGGTCTACATGCGCCTCCTGCGGGGCAATGTTCCCATCGTGCTCGACAGGTACGACTACTCCTTCGAGCTCGGCCGGGCGAAGCGCATCGTGGACGGCTCGGACGTGCTGTTCGTGTCGAGCGGCCTGATGACCATGCGGGCGCTGGAAGCCGCCGAACGGCTCGCGACCGACAACGTGAAGGCGGCCGTGCTGCACGTGCCGACCATCAAGCCGCTCGACGTGGAAACGATCCTCGCCGAAGCGCGCCGGGGCGGACGCCTCGTCGTGGTGGCGGAGAACCACACGGTGGTGGGCGGCCTCGGCGAGGCCGTGGCGGGCGTGCTGATGCGCGAGGGCGTGTCCGTGCCGTTCAAGCAGATCGGCCTGCCGGACGCCTTCCTCGACGCGGGCGCGCTGCCGACGCTGCACGACCGCTACGGCATCTCGACCTCGGCCATGGTGGCGGCCGTGAAGGGATGGCTCTGAGCCGCCGACCGTGCTGAGCTGAAATTGCGGAACCGCGCCGGGACAGGCGCGGCCGACAGGGGGAGGGAAACACGATGGATCACGCGATCTTCGCGGCGGGGGTCGGCGCGCCCGAGGGGCCGGTGACGCTGGCCGAGGGAGGGCTCTACGTCACCGAGATGTCGGGCGACCGGCTCTGCGTTTCGCACATCGATGACGAGGGGACGCGCCGCGTCGTCAAAACGACGGGCGGGCGTCCAAACGGGCTCGCGGTGGACGGCGACGGCCTCCTGTGGATCGCGGAAGCGGGCCACCGCGCCGTCGTCTGCATCGCCCCCGACGGGCGCGAGGTGCTGCGGATCGAGGGCGGCGACGAAGGGCGGTTCCGCTTCCCCAACGACCTCGCCTTCGGGCCGGACGGCCACCTCTACCTAACCGATTCGGGGCTCGCGCTGACGGACTTCCTCGACGGGCAGAATTTTCGAGCCGACTACCTAGACCTCGCCTGGGACGGCCGCGTCTACGAGATCGACCCCCGGGCCGGGGTGGTCCTGCGCTGCATCGATCGCGGCATCCGCTTCACCAACGGCATCGCCTTCGACGCCGCGGGCGCGCTCTACGCCAACGCCTCTTTCCCCGGCGACATCTACCGTTACGACGTGTTCGGCGCCGGCGAAGCCCGGCGCGAGCTCTTCGCCAACGTGCTCCAACCGGACGACAATCCAGGCTTCAAGGGACCGGACGGCATGAAGTTCGGCGCGGACGGGCGGATCTACTGCACGGTCTACGGCCAGGGGAACGTGTCGGTCGTCGACGGCTCCGGCAGGGTGGCGGAGCGCCTCGCCCTCCACGGCCCCAATCCGACCAACTGCGCCTTCGCGCCCGCGGGTCGCACCCTCTACGTGACCGAAGTCGGCATCGGCCACGTCGAGAGCCTCGCGGTGCCCTGCGACGGCCTGCCCCTGCACCGGCCGAAGCTCGGGCGCGCCTGACGGCACGCGCGCCCGCCTCGGCCCAGTCGCGTGACACGAAACGTTCGAAGTGGTCGACAGCGGGTCGAGACGCGGTATGACGTTCGACACGCATCTCCCCGACGCAGCCGCTCGTGACCATCCCGGACGAGGGCCGGGGGAGCGCTGAACGGCGGCCGACGGGAGGGAAGGGCGCATGGTCGGGGAATGCGTCGACCTCGTCGGCGACCGCCGGTGCTGAACACCATTTCGCTGTCGGCCGTCCGCGCCTTCGAGGCCGCGGCGCGGCATGGCTCGTTCCGGGCGGCCGCGGCCGAGCTCAACCTATCGCCGAGCGCCGTCAGCCATGCGGTGATGAACCTCGAACAGGCGCTCGGCATCGTGCTGTTCGAGCGCTCCGGGCGCGTGGTGCGGCTGAGCCCCGACGGCGAGCGGCTAATCAAGCATGTGGGTGCAGCCTTCGAGGAGCTGCGCATCGGCATCGAAACGGTGACGAACCGCGGCCCCCAGCTTCTGCGCCTCCATTCGGCGCCGAGCTTCGCGGCCCAGTGCCTGACGCCGCGCCTCGCGGCCTTCCTCGCAGCTCACCCGGACGTCGTCGTGCGGCTCGCCGCCAGCACGGATTATCCCCACCTCGCCGCCGATGAGTTCGACGCTGACATCGTCTACGGCCCCGTGCGGGGCGAGGGGGTCGTCGCGGTGCCGCTCGGCGAGGAGGTGGTGACGCCGCTCTGCGCACCCTCCCTGGCGCCGAGCATCACCAGCGCCGAGTCGCTGCTCGGCCTCGTGCTGATCCAGAGCGACCGCAAGCAGGTGCGATGGCCCGACTGGTTCGCCGCCAACGGCCTGCCCGCACCCCCGGGCGGCAGCGGCATGCGCTTCGACCGCAGCTTCCTCGCCATCGCGGCCGCGGCCGACGGGCTTGGGGTCGCGCTGGAATCGACGCGCCTCGCCGAGCGCGAGCTCGCCTCGGGCCGCCTCGTGGCGCCGCTCGCCGGCATCGCGCAGGACGTCCGCTACGTCGGCCACAGCCTCGTCTACCCGAAACGGGGCGCCGGGCGCCGGACCCTGCGCGTCTTCGCTCAATGGCTCCTCGCCGAGCTCGGCGAGCCGCCGCTCCCCGGATGAAATCAGCTCAACTGTCGTTCCGATTTATTCGTTTGCCGCCGCCGAGGGCGCCCGGCCATCATGTCGGAAAGGGCGCGGAAGACCGCCCCGGCAGGCGAGGATACCCATGGTGGAGGAGGCGGCGCGGCCCTTCGCGCTCGAAGCCCGAGGGATCGGCAAGCGCTTCGGCGCCACGTTCGTGCTCAAGGGCGCGAGCCTGCGGGTGCGCTCGGGCGAGATCCACGCTTTGATGGGCGGCAACGGCGCCGGCAAGTCCACCTTGATCCGCATCGTGGCGGGCGATCTCGAGGCCGACGCCGGCACGGTCCGCGTCGATGGGGCCGAGGGGGCGCCGCGCGGCGCCGTCGCCGTGGTGCACCAGGAGCTCGCCCTCTTGCCGCATCTGTCCGTCGCCGAGAACATCCGCTTGCCGGCCGAGCGCGGCGCTCTCCGCCTCTACCGTTCGGGCCGGGGCGACGAGGCCGCGGCCCGCGCCCTGGCGCTCCTCGACCCCCGCCTGCCGGCTGCGGTGCTGCACCGGCCGGCGGGCGCGCTCGACCTCCACCAGCGCCAGCTCGTCGAGATCGCCCGCGCGCTGCATTCGGGAGCGCGGCTCCTGCTGCTCGACGAGCCCACCGCCAACCTCACCTTCGGGGAAAGCGAGCGCCTGTTCGCCATCCTGCGCCGGCTCGCCCGCGACGAAGGCATCAGCGCGGTCCTCGTGTCTCACCGCATGAACGAGATCCGCGCGGTGGCGGACGCCTGCACGGTGATCCGTGACGGGCGCACCGCCGTGGATGCTGCGCCGCTCGGCGAGATCGACGACGATGCCATCGTGGCCGCGATGGGGCAGGCCCGGGCCGCCGTGGCGCCGCCTGTCCGGCGCGGCGAGGCGCAGTCCGGCGAGCCTCGCCTGGAATTGCGCTGCGGGGCACTGGCCATGGCTCTCGCGGCCGGAGACGTCCTCGGCCTCGCCGGCTCACCCGAGGGACCGGGCGACCTCATCGGGGCGCTGATCGGGGCCGCCCCGTCCCGGCGCTGGGACATCGCCTTCGGGGGGCGGCCCCTTCGCTTCCGCAGCCCAGCCGAGGCGGTGCGCCGCGGCATCGGCTACGTGTCGGGGGACCGGGCCGAGAAGGGGCTGCTCGCGACCCTGCCCCTCACCGACAACATCGTGGCGGGCACCCGCGTGGCGCGGCGGGCCAGGCTGGCGCTCGGCCGCGAGGTCCAACGCGCCGAGGCCGCCCTCCGGCTCCTGTCGATCAAGGCGACGTCGGTCGACGTGCTGCCGCGCACCTTGAGCGGCGGCACGCAGCAGAAGCTGCTGCTGGCCCGCTGGCTCGACACGCCCCCCGCCGTGCTGGTGCTGGAGGAGCCCACCCGCGGCGTCGATGTCGGCACCAAACGGGACATCTACGAGATCGTGCGCGGGCTCGCCGAGGCGGGCACCATCGTGGTCTGGTGGTCGACGGAATTCTCAGAACTGGCTGCCGTCGCGACCCGCGCCATCGCCTTCGATCTCACGGGCGAGCCGAGCGCCCTGCTCGACGATCTGTCCGATGTGGCGCTCGCCCGGGCCACCGGCATGGCGGCCTGATCATGACCCAGCGAGACCCCAGCATGACCGATCTGCCCCGCGCCGGCGTGACCTCTCCGGCCGCCGCGGCGCCCGGACCGAGCCGGGCCCCGCAGGCCGTGCGCGCCTTCCGCCAATACCGGTCCGAGCTCGCCATCGCGGCGGCGATCCTCCTGATCGACGTGGTGGTGAGCTTCTGGTCGCCCCAGGTCTTCTCGGCCGGCAACACCGCCAACGTGGCCCAGGCCGCGGCGCCCCTCGTGATCATGGCGCTCGGCGAACTCCTCGTCGTCATCACGGGCGGCATCGACCTGTCGGTCGGCTCCACCTTCTCGCTGTCCGGCATGGTGGCGGGCCTCGCGCTCGGGGCCGGCTGGTCCTGGCCCTCCGCCACGCTGGCCGGCCTCGCGCTCGGCGCGGCGGTGGGCCTCGTCAACGGCCTCCTCGTCACCTTTGTCGGCCTCGCGCCCTTCGTGGTCACGCTGATCACCTACGCGGTCGCGGGCAGCCTCGCCTTCGTGATCACGGACGGCCACTCGATCGCCATCCTCGACCCGGACTTCTGGACCCTGAACGGGGGCGCCCTCGTGCCGGGGGTCGTCAACTACCTGCTGTTCTGTCTCGTCGGCGTCGTCGGCCTCGAATGGGCCCTGCGCAAGCTCGTCCTAGGTCGTTGGATCTATGCGGTGGGCAGCAACGACCGGGCGGCGCGCCTGCTCGGCATCCCGGTGCGGGGCGCGCGCTGCGGCGTCTACGTCCTCTCGGGGCTGCTCGCCGCCTTCAGCAGCATGCTGAGCCTCAGCTACATCTCCAATGCCGAGGCGACGTCGGGCGGCAATATGATGCTGCAGGCCATCGCGGCCTGCGTGATCGGCGGCGCCTCGCTGTTCGGCGGCACGGGATCGGCGGTCGGCGCCATGCTGGGCGCCATGATGATCTCCGTCATCCAGAACGGCGTGAACCTCATCGGCGTCAACAGCTTCTGGCAGGGCTCGGTCACGGGCCTCGTCATCCTCGTCGCGGTGCTCATCGACCGCGTCACCAAGGCCCGGGCGTGACGGCACCGGGCAGCACTCCCAGGGAGGACATCATGGTCGAGACGAAACGGATCACGGCTCTCTTGCTCGGCGGCGCGCTGTCGGCGGCCTGCGCGGCGCCCTCCGGGGCGGCCGAAAAGACCTGGACGGTCGCCTACATCGCTCCCTCGCTCGACATCTCCTACTGGCAGTGGGTGGCCTACGGCGCCAAGACCAGGGCGGCGGAGCTCGGCATCACCTACATGGAGATGGACTCCCACAACTCGCCCGCCGAGCAGATGGCCAACGTCCGCACGGCGCTGACCAAGGGCGTCGATGCGATCGTGATGGGGCCCGTGTCCTCCACCTCGACGCCGCCGGTCCTCCGGGTGCTGAAGGACAAGAAGGTGCCCGTCGCCTTCACGGGCATCGGCCCCCAGCCGGGCGAAACCGACTTCACCTCGTCGGTCACGGCCAACAACGAGGAGGCCGGACGCCAGGAGGGCAAGTTCGTCTGCGATCTCGCGACGGAGCGGGGCGGCAAGCAGGTCGGCATGCTGTCCCTGCCGCAGGACCGGGAGAACGCCCAGAAATACCTCAAGGGCGCGACGGAATCCTTCAAGGCCGGCGGCTGCGACCTCGTGCAGGTCCTGCAGACCCACGGGTTGACCGTGAAGGAGGCCGTCGACCAGGCCAACGACCTGATGACCGCGCATCCGGACGTCAAGGCCATCTACGGCATGTACGACGAGGCCGGGACGGGCGCCGCCAAGGTGCTCCAGACACGTGGCCTCGTCGGCAAGGTCGGGGTCGCGACGGCGGACGGCAGCCCCACCACGGTGAAGCTCCTCAAGGAGGGCACCATCCAGGGCCTGTTCCTCCAGGAGGCGGGCGGCCAGGGCATCGAGGCCGTGCAGCAGGTCTACAACGCGCTGACGGGCAAGCCCGTCACCAAGGACCTCGCCCTCGCGGAGCCGCTCGTCACGGCCAAGGACGTCGACAGCCCGGAATCGCTCGCCAAGCTGAAGCGCGTCTACCCGCCGAGCGCCGGCGCCTACTGATCCGCACAGGGCTTCAAGGGAAATCCAACGTGCTTCTTTCAGATAAAACCGCCGTCATCTCGGGTGCCGCGAGCGCGCGGGGCATCGGGCGCTGCACGGCGCGCCTCTTCGCCGAGCACGGCGCCCGCGTGGCCATCCTCGATCTCGACCAGGGGGCGTCGCGCGAAGCCGCGGCGTCGCTGCCGGGATCGGGCCACGTCGGGCTCCGCTGCGACGTCACCGACCGGGGCGCCTGCCTCGCCGCCGCCGAGGCCGCGGCGGAGGCCCTTGGCGCCATCGACGTGCTGGTCAACAATGCCGGCATCACGCAGCCGATCCGCTTCCTCGACATCACGCCCGAGAACTACGAGGCCGTGACGGACGTCAGCCTGCGCGGCACGCTCTATCTCAGCCAGGCCGTGATCCCCTTCATGAGGGAGCGGCATTCCGGCTCGATCATCTGCATGTCGTCGGTCTCGGCGCAGCGCGGCGGGGGCATCTTCGGCGGCCCACATTATTCCGCCGCCAAGGCGGGCGTGCTCGGCCTCGCCAAGGCCATGGCGCGGGAGTTCGGCCCCGACAATATCCGCGTCAACTCGATCACGCCCGGTCTGATCCAGACGGACATCACCGCCGGCAAGCTCACCGACGCGATGCGGACCGAGATTCTCAAGGGCATCCCCCTGAACCGGCTCGGCGACGCCGCGGACGTGGCCGGCGCCTGCCTGTTCCTCGCCTCCGACCTGTCCTCCTACCTCACCGGGACCGCCATCGACGTGAACGGGGGCATGCTGATCCATGGCTGACCGCCCACGCTTCGGAAAGATCGGCTTCGTCGGGCTCGGCGCCATGGGTCGGCCCATGGCGGCGAACCTCGTGAAGCGCGGCTTCCGGGTGCGGGGCTTCGACGTCGCTCAGGCGGCCCGCGACGCTCTTGCGGCGGCGGGCGGCGAGCCCGTCACGTCGGCCGCTGAAGCGGCGTCGGGCGCCGAGGCTCTCGTGCTGATGGTCGTCGATGCCGGTCAGGCCCGTGCGGTGCTGTTCGAGGCGGGCGCGCTCGACGCCCTGCCCCCCGGCGCGGCCGTGATCCTGATGGCGACCTGCCCGCCGGGCGTCGTCGAGGAGCTCGCAGGCCGCGTCGCCGACGCGGGCCGCGTGCTGGTCGACGCGCCGGTGTCGGGCGGCGTCGCGGGGGCGACGGCGGCCTCCCTCACCATCATGGCGGCGGCGCCGGCCGAACACGTCGCCGCGGTCGCGCCGGTGCTCGACGCGCTCGGCTCCAAGGTGGTCCACGTCGGCACCCGGCCCGGACAGGGCTCGGTGGTGAAGGCCGTGAACCAGCTCCTCTGCGGCGTCCATATCGCGGCCGCCGCCGAGGCCCTGGCGCTCGCCGCCAAGGTCGGCGTCGACAAAGCCGTGATGCTCGACATCGTGTCGGGCTCGGCGGGGTCGAGCTGGATGCTGAAGGACCGCGGCCCGCGCATGCTGGAGGCGGCGCCCGTCGTCACGAGCACGGTAGACATCTTCGTGAAGGACCTCGGCATCGTGCTCGAAGCGGGCCGGGACGCCAAGGCGGCGCTGCCGCTCGCGGCCCTGGCCCACCAGCTCTTCCTGTCGACGTCCGGCCAGGGAAACGGCAAGGCCGACGACAGCCAGATCATACGAACCTACGACGGCCTGAACGGCGCCTGAGAGCGCCGGGGCCGATACGGCCGAGGCCATGGATCGAAACGGGGGAGGACACACACCATGACGACTCGTGAAACGCTGCCTTTGCTGACCCGCCGCACGCTGCTGGCGGGCGCCGCTTCGCTGCCGATGATCACGCTGATATCGCGCCGGGGTTCGGCGGCCGAATTCAGTTACAAGTTCGCGACAGGCCAGGACCCGAGCCACCCCGTGAACCAGCGGGCCGGCGAGGCTCTGAACCGCATCCGCGAGGCGTCCGGCGGCCGGCTCGACATGAGGCTGTTCCCGGCGAACCAGCTCGGCTCGGATACCGACCTCCTGAGCCAGGTGCGTTCGGGCGGCGTCGAATTCTTCAACCTCGCCACCTCCATCCTCAACACGCTCGTGCCGGCGGCGGGCCTCGTCAACGTCGGCTTCGCCTTCAAGAACTATGACGACGTCTGGAAGGCTGTCGACGGCCCGCTGGGCCAGTACATCGCCGGACAGATCGCCAAGGTCGGCCTCGTGTCGGTCACGCCGCTGTGGAACAACGGCTTCCGCCAGATCACCTCCTCGACGCGGGACATCCTCGCGCCGGCCGACCTCAAGGGCTTCAAGATTCGGGTGCCCCCGGCCCCCATCCTGACATCGCTGTTCCAAGGGCTCGGCGCCTCGCCGACGCCGATCAACTTTAACGAGCTCTATTCCGCGCTGCAGACCAAGATCGTGGACGGACAGGAGAACCCGCTCGCCATCATCGCCACGACGAAGCTCTACGAGGTGCAGAAGTCGCTGAGCATGACGAGCCACGTCTGGGACGGTTACCAGATCCTCGGCAATCGCCGCGCCTGGGAGCGGCTGCCGGCTGATCTCAAGGAGATCGTTCAGCGCGAGCTCGCCGCCTCGGGCCAGCAGGAGCGCCAGGACGTCGTCAGGCTCAGCGACAGCCTGCGCCAGGATCTCGCCGCCAAAGGCCTCGCCATCCACGACGTCGACAGCGGGGCTTTCCGCGACGTCCTCAAGGGCTCGAGCTACTACAAGGACTGGCTGGCCAAGTTCGGCGACGAGGCCTGGAAGGTGCTGGAAGGCACCACGGGCAAGCTCACCTGATGGCCGCCCTCGCGAGCGACGTGACGGCTTCGGGCGGAGGCCGCTCGCCGGTGCTCTTCGTCGAGCGCCTGATCGCCTTCGGCCTCGAAGGCTTCGCGGCCCTGCTGGTCGTGGCCGAGGTGTTCATCCTGCTGGTCGGGGTCGCGTCGCGCTTCGTCTTCGACCGCCCTCTCGTGTGGAGCGACGAGCTCGCCTCGCTGCTGTTCCTGTGGCTCGCCATGATCGGTGCCGCCATCGCGCTCAGTCGCGGCAGCCATATGCGCCTGTCCACCGTGACGGCGATGATGACGGTCACCTGGCAGCGTCGGCTCGAAGCCCTCTCGGTCGGCGTGCCGCTCGTCTTCCTCGCCCTGCTGGTGGGCCCCGCCCGGGACTACGTCGAGGACCAGAGCTTCATCGAGACGCCGGCCCTGAGTTGGCCGGGCTCGATCCGCGCCTATGCGATGCTGGCCGGGATCGGGCTGATGCTGCTCCTCGCGGCGCTGAGGCTGCTGCGCCAGGGCTGGCGCGAGGTGGCCCTGGCCGCCCTGGTGCTCGCGTGCCTGGCCGGCGGGCTCTGGGCCGCCGCCCCGGCCCTCGCCGGGCTCGGCAACTGGAACCTCCTCGTGTTCTTCGTGGCGCTGGTGGGTGCCGGCGTGCTGCTCGGCGTGCCGATCGCCTTCGCGTTCGGCCTCAGCACCGTGGCCTACCTGCTCACCACCACCTCCACGCCGCTCGCCGTGGTGGTGGGGCGGCTCGACGAGGGCATGAGCTCGCTGATCCTGCTCGCCGTGCCGCTCTTCGTGCTGCTCGGCCTGCTCGTCGAGGCCACCGGCATGGCCCGCGCCATGGTGGCCTTCCTGGCGGCGCTGATCGGCCACGTGCGCGGCGGCCTCTCCTATGTGCTGCTCGGCGGCATGCTGCTCGTATCCGGCATCTCGGGCTCCAAGGCGGCCGACATGGCCGCGGTGGCGCCCGTGCTGTTCCCCGAGATGAAGCGCCGCGGCCTCGACGAGGGCGAGATGGTGTCGCTGCTCGCCGCTTCCGGCGCCATGGCGGAGACGATCCCGCCCTCGCTGGTGCTCATCGCCATCGCGTCGGTCACGGGGGTGTCCATCTCGGCCCTGTTCACCGGCGGGCTGCTTCCCGGCATCGTGCTGGCCCTGGCCCTGGCGGTGCTCGCGCGGGGGCGGACCCGGGAGGCCCCGACCGAGCAGGCCCCCCTGTCCGTTGTGGGCCGCGCCTTCCTGGCCGGCCTGCCGGCCCTGGTGCTGCCCGTGCTGATCCGCACCGCCGTGGTCGAGGGCGTCGCCACCGCGACCGAGGTGTCGACGATCGGCATCGCCTACTGCCTCGTCGTCGGCGTCCTGGTCTACCGGCAGCTCGACTGGCGGCGGCTCTACCCCATGCTGGTCGAGACCGCGACGCTGTCGGGCGCGATCCTGTTCATCATCGGCGCCGCGACCTCCATGGCCTGGGCGCTGACGCAGTCGGGCTTCTCGGACGCGCTGGCCCGCGCCATGGGCTCCGTGCCGGGCGGGCAGTGGGGGTTTCTCGCCATCTCGGTCGCGGCCTTCATCGTGCTGGGCTCCGTGCTGGAGGGCATCCCCGCCATGGTGCTGTTCGGCCCGCTGCTGTTCCCCATCGCGCGGCAGATCGGCGTCAACGAGGTGCACTACGCCGTGGTTGTCATCCTCGCGATGGGCATCGGCCTCTTCGCGCCGCCCTTCGGGCTCGGCTACTATACGGCCTGCACCATCGGCCGGGTGCACCCGGACGTGGCGCTCAAGAAGATCTGGCCCTACCTCGGCGTGCTCACGGTCACGCTGCTTCTGCTCGCCGCCGTGCCGTGGTTCTCCACCGGCTTCCTCCCCTGACCCGGCGGCGGCCGGCTTCGGCGGGCCGCTTTCCATCGACCCTTCTCGAGGAGAGATCCCATGAACCGCGTGATCGACGATCCCGAGGAGGTGGCGGAGGACTTCCTCCGCGGCGCTCTGCTGGCCCGGCCCGACCTCCTCGCCGCGACGGACCATCCGCGCGTGGTGCGCCGCTCCGGCGAGGCCGAGCCGCGCGTCGGCGTGGTGACGGGCGGCGGCTCGGGCCACGAACCCGCCTTCGTGGGCTATGTCGGGCCGGGGCTCGTCGACGCCGCGGCGATCGGTGAGATCTTCGCCTCGCCCACGGCCAAGAGCTTCCACGCCGCCTTCCGGGCGGCCGACCGGGGCCACGGCGTCGCCTGCCTCTACGGCAACTACGCCGGCGACAACATGAACGTGAAGATGGCGGTGAAGCTCGCCGCCAAGGACGGAATCACGGTCAAGACCGCCGTGGCCGATGACGACGTCGCCTCGGCGTCCTCGGAGAACCGGGACAAACGCCGCGGCGTCGCGGGCGAGATCCTGATGTGGAAGGTCGGCGGGGCCCGGGCCGCCGAGGGCGGCACGCTCGACGAGGTGGTGGCCGCGGCTCAGCACGCGCTGGACAACACGCGGTCGATCGGCATCGGCCTGTCGGCCTGCACGATCCCGGCCGCTGGCAAGCCGAACTTCTCAATCCCCGACGGCTCCATGGAGGTCGGCATCGGCCACCACGGCGAGCCGGGTGTCGCCGTGCTGCCCATGGCCCGCGCGTCCGAGATGGCCGAGCTGATGGTGGACCGCATCGTCGCCGACCTGCCGTTCCGCGCCGGCGACGCCGTGACGGTGCTGATCTCGGGCCTCGGCGCCACGCCCCTGATGGAGCTGTACCTGCTCTACGGCCGCGTCGACGCCCTGCTCAGGGGGCGCGGCATCACGCCGGTGCGCCGGCTGGTCGGCAACTACTTCACCTCGCTCGAGATGAGCGGCGTCTCACTCACGCTGATGCGGATGGACGCGGAACTGGAGCGCCTGATGGAGACACCCTGCACGTCGATCGGCCTCACGCTGCCGGAGGGCTGGTGATGGGGACGGTGAACCTCGAGTCGGCCGGGCCGGTCGTGCTCGACCTCGCCGCGGCGATCATCCGCGACAAGGAGCGGTTGAGCGCGATCGACGGCGCCACGGGCGATGGCGACCACGGCGTCAATATGGCCAAGGGCTTCCGGCTGGCGGCCGCGAAGCTGGAGGCGCTCGGCGCCTTCGACCTCGCGGCCGGCCTGTCGACGCTCGGCGACACGCTGCTCGGCGACATCGGCGGCTCGATGGGGCCGCTCTACGGAACCTTCTTCACCGACATGGCGGAGAGCCTCGCCGGTGCGGAGCGCCTCAATCGCCCGCGCTGCGGCGCCATGCTGCGGGCGGGGCTCGACGCCGTGCAGGGGCTCGGCGACGCGAAGCCCGGCGACAAGACGCTGGTCGACGTGCTGCAGCCGGCCTCGGAGGCTTTCGACGCGGCGGCCGGGCGGGGCGAGAGCTTCGCGGCCTGCCTCGACGCCCTGAAGGCGGCCGCGGCCGAGGGCCTCGAAGCCACGCGCGGCATGGTGGCCCGGCTCGGGCGCGCGGCCCGGCTCGGCGAGCGCTCGCGCGGCCACCTCGACGCGGGGGCGGCCTCGGCCGAACTCCTGCTCCGCACCCTCGCCGACGGGCTGAGGGCGCGTCTGGAGGACGCCCCATGAGGCCGGTCTCGATCTCGGCCGCGCCCTACGATGGCTATCCCTTCGCGCAGGTCTGCGACAGCCTCGCGGCCTGCGGGGCGCGCCATGTGGAGCCGGCCTACATCGTCGGCTATACGGAGCCTTTCGACGAGGCGAGCTTCGGCGCCGCGCAGGCGCGCTCCGCCCGTGCCGCCATCGACGCGAGCGGCCTCGGGTGCCATGCCGTCTCGTCCCACATCGACCTCGGGCGCGACGACGCCGTGGCGGTGTTCAAGGGCCGCATGGACTTCGCCGTGGCGCTCGGCGCCCGCGTGATCAACACCAACGCGGCCCATCGCAGCCGGGCATCCCGGTTCCGCGCCAACATCGGTCCGCTCGCCGAATATGCGGCGGCGCTCGGCCTCGTCATCGGCCTCGAGAACCCCGGCAACGGCGAGGACAACCTGATGAACGATGCCGCCGAGGGCCTCGCGCTGCTGCGCGAGCTCGACCTTCCGTCGGTGCGCCTCAACTACGACCTAGGCAACACCGCCTCCCACCGCCCGGGCCGGATCGACGCGGCGGCGGATGCCGTTGCGGCGCTGCCGGGCTGCGCACATTTCCATCTGAAGGACGTGCGCCGCGAGGCCGATGGCTGGCACTTCGCCGTACCCGGACAGGGGGACATCGACTGCGGCGCCATCATGCCGGCCCTGGCGGAGCGTCCCGACCTGCCTTTCGCGGTGGAACTGCCGCTGCGCCTCCATCGCGGGCCGGATGCCAAGCCGATCCGCGCTTCCGAGCCGGTGCCGCTCGGGGTCATCGAGGCCGCCGTGCGGGACAGCCTCGCCTTCGTGCGCCGCTGGATTCCCAACGCATGAGCGGCGGCTCACCTGCAGAGGGTGCCGTGACGCGATCGTCGCAACGTCCCGTCGTCGCCCTGGCGATGGGCGACCCGGCGGGGATCAGCCCCGAGCTGACCGCCAGGCTCCTGGCGCGGGACGATCTGCGGGAGGCCGCCCGGATCGTGGTGATCGGCGACCGCCGCGTACTCGAGGACGGCGCGGCAGTCGCCGGCCTCGTCCTCGACATCGAGGAGGTGGAGAACCCGGCAGCGCCGACTGCCCCCGGACATTCTGCCCTGCTCGGGGGCGGGCGGCTGGATCCGGCCGCGATCCGCCGCGGGACGGCGGCGCGCGAGGGCGGTGCCTTCGCGCTGGCGAACTATCGGCTCGCCCTCGGCCTCGCCGCGGCCGGACACGTCGATGCCGTCTGCTACACGCCCTTCAACAAAGCGGCGATGAAGCTCGCGGAGCCGTCCTATGGCGACGATGCCGTGCACACGGCGGCGGTGCTCGGGCACGCGGGGCCCGTGAGCGAGTTCAACGTGCTCGGACGTTTGTGGAACGCGCGGGTCACGTCCCACCTCCCACTGTCCGAGGTGGCGGCGCAGGTCACGGAGGGGTCCGTCCTGCGGGGCATTCGCCTCACGGCATCGTCGATGCGCGCCGCAGGCTTCTCGGCCCCACGTATCGCCGTCGCGGCGCTCAATCCTCATGCCGGTGACGGCGGCAACTTCGGCCGTGAGGAGATCGACGTCATCGCGCCGGCGGTCGAGCGGGCGCGGCGGGCCGACGGAATCGCAGTCGAAGGACCTTTTCCCTCCGACACGGTCTTCCTGCGCGCCCGGGCCGGGCTGTTCGACGCTGTGCTCACGATGTACCACGATCAAGGACAGATCGCGATGAAGCTGATGGGTTTCGACCGTGGCGTGACTCTGCTCGGTGGCTTCGCTTTCCCCATCACGACACCGGCGCACGGCACAGCCTACGAGATCGCTGGCCGAGGTGTCGCGGATGTCGGCGCTTCCCTCAACGCCGTGCTGCTTGCGACCGAGATGGCGGCGCGGCGGACCACATGACCTCGTCCTGCGCCGATCACCCGATTCCGCTTAAAACAGGCGTCAGCGACTGCGCAAGCCTCGAAACGAATGATGGCGCATCAAAGGCTGTCGTTGAAAGACCATCCCTGAACGTCGATCCTGGGTGGATGGCCCGCAACAGCGCGAGGACTCTGCGGTTACAGGGGGCCTCGACTCGAGCCACAGCCAACTGGGGGCGCCCTCGATCGGACTCGGTTGGGGGACTCGAATGCGATGTCCGCTTTCGAGAGCGAGCGCATCGCCTCTGAACGACCAGCCTGGGTCGACAGCGGCCACCGCCGCTTGCGGTCTTGACGCGCCTAAACGCCGGGGTGCTACGGGGCCAGCGATGCCCCGCCCCGCACCTACCCTCGCCCGTGTGAACTCCAGCGGCCTCGCGCATCTGGCCCGCGTCGTCGCCCCCGCCCTGCACCTCGCGCCCACCAACTTCGTCGAGGAGATCGCGGCGCGGCTCGCCGAGGCCGGGGTGCAAGACGCGGTGGCCCGGCACGACCCGGGGCCGATCTACGACTGGCTGATCGGCCTCGTTGCTCTACAGGGTATCAGCGATGATGTCGCCTTTGGCTGGGACGAGCGCCATGGTGGGGCACGCTGGGCCGAGGTCGACGGCGCCCTCCGCACCCGGCCCTCATGCCCGCGCCTGCGCAGCTACTGGGACTTCGCCGCCGATCGCGGCTGCGGCTATCGCAAGGGCCTCGGCACCTGCGCCGAACCTGGACACCTGCTACGCTGCCCGCTGCCACGCCCTCCACTACGAAAAGGCGGATTGAACCAGAGCGCCTTCCACCTCGCGCTGTTCTTTCGCGACGTGTGCGGTGGCGACCTCGTCGGCTGGCTCGATGCGCGGCTCGCCGAGGCCGATCTTGGGCGGGGGGCGCCCGACCGCAGTACCGCGCTCGGGATCGCCGTCAGCGAGCCCCTGGCGGCCGTGACGGGCATCGGGCGCAAGCTCGCCAGCATGGCCCTGGCCGAATTGCTGCTCGCCGGCGACCCTGACCGCGAGCGGTGGGTCGCGGCTGGAGCCGGGATGGTGGCGGTCGACAGCCTCGTCCACAACTTCCTACATCGGACGGGCACGCTCCATCGCTGCGGCGCCAAGCACGCCTACGGACCGGCCTGCTATGCTCCGGGCGGGTGCGCCGACCTCCTGCGCGCCCTCGCCGATGCGGTCGACGCTCGGCACTTCAATCCGGCGTGGCCCCGCTCATTCCCGCGCTGGATCCAGCATTCGATCTGGGCTTTCTGTGCCACGGGGGGCCTGGATGTGTGCAACGGCAACCGGGTCGACGACTGTCACCCCTGCCGCCTGCGCTTCTGCCCGACTGGCCCAGATTGCGACCGGGTTGCGCTGCGCTCTGCAACCCTGGCTTGACATGCAACTAAAGATAGTATATACCGACAATGGTTGCAGGCGTTGACCTGCGACTTTCACCCCCGCGGTCGAGTGCCGAGCATGAGCCAGCCACCACCCGTCAACCCCGGCTCGCGCCGCCGACCGATCGCTCCGTCCGCCCACCCTCAAGGCCCCACCCGGGGCCTTTCGCACATCTGGATGTCAGCCATGAACGACAACATAGCCAGTGCCAACCCCGAGCCCGGCGCCGCGCCTCCGGCCTGCGCCCTCGCCGTCTTCGGCCGCGACGAGGGCGGCAAGCCGCACGCTTCGCGCTTCGAAGCGAAGGACGCCACCCTGGCCGAGCTGGCGGCCGGGCTGATGGGCATGCAGGTGCTGCGGCTCGAAACGAGCGAGCATCGGGAGCTCGGCGCCAAGTTGGCGGCCGGGCGGGTGTTCGAGAGCGGGCGGGCCTTCGTGCCGTTCGTCAAGGGCGCGCTCTTCGACCAACTCGCCGCGACACCCGGCGCCTTCACGCCGGCTCGGCCGTCCGAAGCCGAGGCGCCCGCCACGGGCCCGCGCAAGGCCGGGGGCGGCCGTCCGACGCAAAAGGCGAGTGACGGCAAGCCGGCTGTTGAGAAGGCCGCCCCCGGCCCAGCGACGCCGCCCGCCGACCGCGATGCGCTGACCGTCGGGCACCGGTGCCTCGCGGCCGAGGAAAACCAACCCGAGGTCTGGTACCTCGCCGAGGTCACGGCCCTGAAAGGGCCGGCGCTGCTGCAACTGCGCTGGGTGGGGGAGGGCTATGCCGGCGAGCCGCCCATCGTCCGGCACCGCGAGCACCTCGCCCTGCTGCCGCCCGCCATCGCCGCCACCCTGAAGTGAGAACAAAACATGAACAATCTTCAGCTTGAGGCGGCCGAGAGCAGCATGGAATCCGAGCACACGGTCGCGATCCGGCGCCTGAACGATGCCTTCCGCCAGAGCTTCACCGGCGGGCGCGTCACCCTGACGGCCGGGGTCGGTGCGCTGCCCGACCGCGTGCGGGCCGAGGTCATCGCGGCGGTGCGGACCTTCGATCGGTTTGACGCTGACAATGATCCCTACGGCGAGCACGATTTCGGCGTCGTCGACATTGGCGAGGTGCGCGCGTTCTGGAAGATCGACCCCTACGACCGCTCGCTACGCCTGCACTCGCCCGATGCGGCCGACCCGGCCGTTACGGTGCGCGTGCTGACCCTCATGCTTGCCGAGGAGTACTGAGGTGGCCGCGCCGCGACTGCGGGCGGCCGACATCCCGACCGCCGGTCCTTGGCTCGTCCGGGGCGAGGCAGGCGAGGGTGCTTCGGCTGGCGAAGCGATGCTCGGGGTCGAGCCGGCGACCGAGGACCGGCCCGGCGGTTGGCCCTACCTCATTCGCCAGAACCGGTTGATGGCGGCGGGCGACTGCCCGCTGCACCTCGCGACCGGCATCCAGCGCCTTGCCGATGCGCGCCTCATGGCAGCGGCGCCCGACCTCGCCGCTGCGCTCCTGCGGCTGCTCACCTCGTCCGCGTTGACGAAACACGGCTTCGACCTGCGCACCGTGGCGGTGGTGATGAGCGCGTGGGAGGTGCTCGTGCGGGTTACGCCGCATCTTGGAAGCGGAGATCCTAGCACTACTTTGGCACGTTCAACTCGATGATGCGCGGTTGAGGAGCCGATCGCAATGCGGGCATCGCGTGAGGTGCCGGCCCAGGCTGTCCAGCATGGCCCGGCGTACGGCCGGAAGGGTCGGCTGAGGCGGTGGCAGGCCCGCCTTCAGCTTTTTTTCCCCGCCCCGCTCGGGCGAGCCGTCGGTGCTGCAGGAACGCGTAGGCCAGCATGGTCATCAGCGCGTGTCGGTGCAGCCCCGTCCAGGACCGGCCTTCAAAATGGTCGAGGCCCAGTTCCTCCTTCACCTGCTGGTGCGCCTGTTCGCACACCCAGCGCGCCTTGATGGCACTCGCCAGGCGACGCAGGCTGGCCTTCGGCGGCAGGTTCGACAGGTAGAACTTCCGCTCGCCCGAGGCGCGATGCTCGCCTACCAACCACACCTCCTCGTCGCCGGGCAGGTGCTGGTTCGCCTTGCCGCCGATGCGCCGCGTGGGGCCGTCCGCGACGCGCACCCGCGCGGCGGCAAAGCGCGCCTTCAGCCGTCCCTTGGTGCCCGAGCGCCATGTCACCGAACACCACCTGGCCCGCCCCAGCACGGCTTCGGCCGGTTCCGACGCCGTGTCGGGAGCAGGAAGTCAGACGGGCGCCCCGGCTTCGGCTCGGCCGGCAGCAGTTTCACGTCGGCCGGATAGACTTTGACGTTGGACGGCACGCCGACTGCCCAGGCGAGCCCTCGCGCGCTCAGTCCCGCCCGGAACGTCGCGCTGCAGCCGTAGCCCGCGTCGGCCAGCACAAGGCCGAAGCGCACCCCTGCGGCCCTGACGCGGTCCACCTCGCCCAGCGCGATCTCAGGCTTGGTGCGCGGCGCCCGCGCCGCCTCGGGCACGCCCGCCCGGGCCATGCGGGTCGCGTCGTCGGTCCATGTCGTGGGCAGAAACAGCCGCAGCCCGAGCAGCACCGGCACCTCGCGCCGCGCCAAGGTGAGCGACACCATCGCTTGGCAGTTGCCGGTTTTGCCCTGCGTCGACAGGTACTGCGGCGCTACACCGACCGAGTGCCGTCCCTTCTTGGGCAGCGACGTATCGTCGATCACCAGCACGGCGTCGCGCCCGCCCACCATGCGGTCCGCCTCGGCCAGAAGCGTGCGGGCGAGCGGAGCATCGTCCCAGCGCCCGACCGAGATGAAGTGCTGCAGCCGGTCGTAGCTGAGCCCGTCCTGGCGCGCCGCCATAGGCTGCATGCTTTTGCGCTCGCCCAGCCCGATCAGCCCGGCGATGTAATGCGGGCACATTGTCCGCCGCGCCGCGTGGTTCAGTTCCGCCAGGAACGGCTCCAGCCAGCAATCCAGATCCGCCCGCCAGTTTCCTCCATCGCCCATGACGCCCACCCCGCACCGGCACATCCCGGCGTGGAATCCGCAAAGGCCCTATCGCGTTCCGCGAAATACCAAAGTAGTGCTAGAGGCTGTTATGAACCATGGACGACGGCTCTATTGCGGCGTGACGAGCCGGATGGCAGGAGGAGCTTGCAGCCAGTACGTCCGTACTGGCAAAAGCTTCGACGCACCAGGCGGCCGTCACACCGCAACCCCGTAGGGGCTGGGCCATTTTCGGCCCTCGGTGCGTCGACTTGCTCGACCGTGGCTGAGCCACGCTCATCGCAAGTCTCCTGCCGATCATCCGAAAATGGCTCCAGTAGAGCCATCGTCCATGGTTCATAACAGCCTCTAGGTGAGCGCCCCGATCCGATTTAGCCAGAGATCGCGGTCAGTCCGGAACATGACTGGGCAAGTCTCACCGCTAGTCGACACGCGGCGCCGGCCGACCAGACTTGCGGCCGGCTCGCAGGGGGCGAGGTGGATCATCACTCTGATCGTGCGCGCGAAGAAGAGTGTCTACTTCGACACCGAGCGCACCTGCCAACCGGTCCAAGACATCTATGGTTGGGTTTACTCTGGCCTGCTCAATATTCGACAGGTAGGGGGCCGCAACTCCTGCATCGACCGCAAGAGCCTCCTGAGACAAACCTCGCGCGACGCGCAGGTGGCGGACATTCCAAGCGAGACGCACCCTTCCGTTCATGCCTCTCAGGCACGTGTGCTGGCTCGCCAAAACCATCGCGCATACGCTAGGTATTACCTCCTGGCGTCCTCGCGTCAGGAAATTTGCCCGTGAGCACGTCTAGCCAGAAGGACCCAGCGATGAACGGCTACCTGAGTGCGATGAGGAGCTACGCCACCTTCCGCGGGCGAGCCTCGCGGGCGGAGTTCTGGCAGTTCACGGTCTTTATGGTGGTTGTGGTGTTCGTTGCCCTCGTCGTCGACGCCGCCTTCGTCAGCGGGCCAGAGAGCCGCTCGCACCTGTTCGCCGGGCTGGTCGTGCTCGCCCACGTGCTGCCCAGCCTCGCAGTCGCGGTGCGGCGCCTCCACGACACCGACCACGCGGGCTGGTTCCTGCTCCTCAACATCATCCCGCTCGTCGGCCTCGTCGTGCTGCTGATCTGGGCCTGCCAAGCCGGTACGCCCGGCCCGAACCAGTACGGGGCGGCCGTCGTGCCGAGCTTGGTGCCGGCTCCGCCCCTCGGTGCCCCTGGTGTCGGCGCCGTGGCCCCGCCCGCCCGGCGCGACGTGCTGGCCGAGATCGAGCGACTGGCACAGTTGCGGGCGAGCGGCAGCCTGACCGAGGCCGAGTTCGCCGCCATGAAGGCGCGGGTGCTGGCCGACGGAGCGGGCGCATGAGCGCGTCCACCAGAGCGCGGCATCTCTGCACTACTTCCCTGATCGGTTCGGCACTCGCCGGCATGGTCGCCGTGACCGGGCGCGCGCAGCCGGTCCCATCCGATGGTCCTTCGGCGTCGATGACGTGCCCACCCGTCTTTCAGAGCGGGCCGGCCCAGAGAGCTGCCGTCGGGTTGGTGAGGCGGCTCGAACCGCAGGTCGCCACGCTCGGCGCGGCCTCGGCTGTCACCGTCGTCGGGCGCGAACTCGGGAGCGCCTTGCGACGGGAGCTGCCCTCGGGCGACTACCTCGCCAACCAGCGCGCGATCGGCGCGGTGGACAGGAGCACGATCGCGCTCTGCTTCCCGCGCCTCGGTGCCCTTATCGCCGAGATGGACCGGCAAGGCACGGACAGCTCTCGCTACGCCGCGGCACAGCAGGCAGCCACGCTCCGACGTCAGCAGGATATCGAGGCCGCGGCCGAGCGGGACCGGCAAGCGGAGCAGGACCGCCAGCGAAGAGAGGATGCGCGAGTCGCCGCGCAAGTCGCGGCTGCCGAGCGGCAGGAGGCGGAGGAAGAAGGTCGACGGCGTGCCGCCCCGGTCGAGGTGCCGCATCCGTTGCCCGATAGGAACGCCGCTTTCGAGGAGGCGCGCCGAGCGCGAGACGCCTTGCTCCACCCGGCGGGGGACGAGGAAGCGAAGGCGCGGGCCAACTTCTTTGCCCACAGCGTGCCGACCCCGCCCGTTCCCGGCGCCAGTCAAACTGGAGAGCCGAATCCGTGGGCGGAGGCCCTGAAACAGCTCATGACGCCGCCGCCCGACGCGGACCAGCCCGGGGGACGGCTCGTCGGCGCCTATCGGGACTACATCGCGGTGCGCCGCTGCTTCGACAGCCGCAGCAGTTTCGCCGCCGTCTACGTGACGCCGGCGGAGCTCGACGCCGCGAAGGCGCAGGTGAAGGCAATCGAGGACGAGCTGCTGAAGCAGACTCCCGGCCTCGACAAGGACGAACGCTGGGCGACCGCCAACCGCCTGAACGGGGAGGTGCAGCGCAATCTCATCGTCCGGATGGACCCCGGCCAGCAGGCTGTGGCGCGGGGCGAGTACACGGCAGAGGGGCGGGCGATCTGCCGGTCGGCGGTGACGGGGCTGCGCGACGACTACGAGAAGATCGACCCCACCGCGAAAAATCTGCGAAAGGATTTCTGATGCGGGCCACACGCATCGATCGCCCGCCTCAGCCCGATCGCGCGCCCGGCCGCCGGGGGCGCTGTGGGCCGCTCTTTCTCGTAGCCGTGCTGGGCGGCGCTAGCCTCACGCTCGCGTCGCTCAGCGCTCCGGCGGCGGCCCAGGTGGTGACCAGCACCGCACCGTCCGGCTCGGCCGGTTCGCCCTGCACGGCCGGTCAGACCTGCACCTACCCGGACCCGATCTTCGCCTGTGATTATGCCTCGGCCGAACGCATCGCCGCGGCCGGGCCGGCCGCCGGGCGCGACCTGGGCCTCACTCTCGTGCACGCAAGGAGCTGTCAGATCGCACCCGCTGGGCTGCCGGTCAAAGCCGAGGCGACGCAGTCCGCGCGGGTGCTCTACCTGACGAACGCGGGGAAGCACCTCGGCTACCTGCCGGTTGATGTCTTCGCGCCCGCGGGCAGCGCGACCCTGACGAGCTGTCAGGATGTCGCCTTCTGCGCCGTGCGCTCGGGCGCGCCGGCTTGGGCCTGCCCCAAGCCGGGAGCCCTGACGTTGCCGACCACCGAGGCGAAAGGCGGCGCAGGCTGTATCACGGTCGAGGCGGGCAACACCGGTGAAGTCGTCCAGGGGGCATCGGACGTGGAGCCGATCGGGATCCTGTTCGGCAGCGGCACAGACTATCGGCCGAGCTATTTCGTCGCCCGTGCGGATCTCTCTGCCGTCGCTATCCCCTCCCGGCCGACGCCCTTCGACCGGGGCTGGTGCAAGCCGGGCGACACCTGTGTGACGAGTGCGCCGGCCCTGTTCTGCCCGGATCGAGCCACGGAGGAGCGCCTGCTGGCCCTGCCGGCGGGTGAAGCGAGCCGGACGGAGGTGTTGATGGAGGCGGGCTGTCGCCGCCTGCTGCGGGGCAACCCGCTCACGCCAGCCGAGCTGCCCGCCGCGGGCGGTCCGGCCCGGCTCGTGCCCGTCACCCACCCGGTCCTGAAGAAGGGCTGGGTCAGCGCCGACGCCTTCGGCGCGGTCGCGCTCGCGCCGCCCCTGCGCTACACCCGGCGCCTCGCCGACCTGACGGTCCTCAACCTGAAGGGGCCGAATCTCGCCGCAGTGCGGCTGGCGGGCCAGGGCACGCGCGAGGCCGTCGGCGACTTCCAGGTGACCCGGCAGGAGCAGATCGCCTTCTGTCAGCGGTTGCAGGATGCGGGCACTCGGGTCGACCTTGAGATTTGTGCGGCGCAGGCGCCGGCCACGACGCGGCGGTTCGCCGCCGACTGCGGGCGACGGCTGCTCAGCTTCGGCGGCGGTCGCTACCAGCTCGTCGAGAAGGTGGACCAAGGCCCGCCCGACCAGGATCTCGACCCGGATCACCACTGGGCCTTCCGCGACCTCGGTTACGGCTCCGACCTGACCGCGACCGCCCCGATCTTCGAGCCGCTAGAGAGCGCCTTCAACGCGCTCTGCCCCGGAGCGGACCCCGAGGTGTCGTCCAGCCTCGCCTATCGCGATCCGCAGGCCGCGTTCCCGCGCGAGTTGGCCGGGCGCTGGTTCGACGACCGCCGGGCCTGCCGTGATCCGGGGCGGAACGGCGAGGACTACGATGAGCACGCCGTCATGGTGATCGCGCCCGCGGGGCGGACGGGCAATCGCGAGTTCGAGTTTCCGGAGCGGGCCAACGCCGTGCGCCGGGTTGGCCCCGGCTCGTGGCAGATCGACAGCTCGCACACCGTCGACGGGCTCGACCCGCCCGAGATCCTCAGCACGGCGACTTACATGCTGACCCGCGATGAGCTCACGCTGACGCGGGAGGGAGCAGCCTCGAAGTGGGTCCGGTGCCGGTAAGATAGTCGTAGGGAATCGACAGCAGCGCAGTCGGGCGCGGCGTGCTAACGACCAAGATCGCCTTCCTTATCTGTCTGGCAACCGGAGTCGCTGCACTCTGGTCGCTGTTCCTGCTTCCGTCGCTCGTCGCCTTCCAGCGCCGCCACTTGCAGCGTTGGGCCGTTTTCGGCCTCAACCTGCTGCTCGGCGCGACAGGGGGTACACCCGTTCGCGTTGCGGATCGCGTCGCTCGGCTTTAACGTCAAGCTCAAGGGGCGGTCCGCTGATGGGAGCGAGCGTGGAAGCGGTTGCGACGGCGAACTTCGATTTCCTGCGCCCGCACGACCTCAACCTCGTGCGCCTCGGCGGGTTGGCCGAGCGCTACTTCCGCGATGATCCCTCGACGGCGCTCTTCAAGTTGCGCCAGTTCGCGGAAATTCTTGCCAAGCTGATCGCCGCCCATCACGCGGTCTACCTCGGCGAGCGCGAGGGCCTCGACGATCTACTGCGGCGCCTCGCTTACGAGCGGATCATCCCTCGCGAGGTCGCCAGCGTCTTCCATGTCCTGCGCAAGGTCGGCAACGCCGCCGCGCACGAGGCGAAGGGTGGCCATGCCGAGGCGCTCTCAGCCCTGAAATTTGCCCGCGAACTCGGCATCTGGTTTCATCGTGCCTACGCCAAAGAGCCGAACTTCCGCGCCGGCGTTTTCGTGCCCCCACCCGAGCCGGTAGACGCAACTGCCACGCTGAGGGCCGAGATCGCGGCCCTGCAACAACGTCTCACCGACAGTGAGGGCGAGGTAGCTCTCGCCCAGCAGCGCGCCAACGCCGAAGCCCGCGAGCGCGAGTCGTTATCCGAGCGTTTAGCCCGCGAGGCGGTCGAGCGGGCGCTCTGGGAACAGTTGGCGCAGGAGAGTGAGGCGGCCAAGGTCGAAATCGCTGCTCGTCTCGCGTCGCTTCAGACGCAGGCCGAGCAGGCCCCGCGCGCCGAGGTCCTCGATCTTGTCACCCGCTCCGAGGCGGCCGCTCAGCACATCGATCTAGACGAGGCCGATACTCGGACGCTCATCGACGCCCAGCTTCGCAACCGGGGCTGGGAGGCCGACACCCGCAGTCTGCGTCATAGTGCCGGCACCCGGCCCGTTAAGGGGCGCAACCTTGCCATCGCGGAGTGGCCGACCGCCAACGGGCCGGCCGACTACGCCTTCTTTGTCGGGACCACCCTTGTCAGCCTCGTCGAAGCCAAACGGCGGCGTCGTTCCGTCTCTGCCGCCATCGATCAGGCGGAAGGCTATGCGCGGGGCCTCACTGGCATCGAGGGTAGCTCGCTCGTGCCGGGCGCTCCGTGGGGTGACGGGCTCGCCGTCCCGTTCGTCTTCGCCGCCAACGGTCGACCGTACCTGCGCCAACTCGAGACCGCCTCGGGCATCTGGTTTCGCGACACGCGCCGGCCGACCAATCTTCGCCGGGCGCTCACCGACTGGCCGACTCCCGATGGGCTTGTCTCCCGCCTTGAGGTTGACGAGGATGCTGCGAGCACTGCGCTCGCCCATCAGCCGATGGAGTTCGGCTTTGCGCTCCGCCCTTACCAGCGCGCGGCCATTCACGCCGTCGAGGCGGCGCTCGTCGAGGGTCGGCGGGCGATGCTGGTTGCTATGGCGACGGGTACGGGCAAGACCAAGCTCGCCATCGCGCTGCTTTATCGTCTGCTCGCCGCCAAGCGCTTTCGGCGGGTCTGTTTCGTGGTGGACCGCTCGGCGCTGGGTGACCAAACCGAGGGCGAGTTCTCGACCACCAAGGTTGTCGGAGCCAAGACCTTCGCCGATACTTTCGGACTCAAGGGCCTCGGCGACGTCCAGCCTGATGACTCCACACGGGTGCACATCTGCACCATCCAGGGCCTCGTGCGCCGCGTCCTGCTGGCCACCGACCCGGCCGATATACCGCCCGTCGATCAGTATGACCTCCTCGTCGTGGACGAGTGCCACCGCGGCTACCTGCTTGACCGCGAACTCTCCGAGGCGGAGCTGACCTTCCGGGGACAGGAGGACTACGTCTCGAAGTACCGGCGCGTGCTCGACCATTTCGACGCGGTCAAGATCGGCCTGACCGCCACGCCGGCGTTGCACACGACCGAGATCTTTGGCGAGCCAATCTTCCGCTACGGCTACCGGGCGGCGGTGATCGATGGCTACCTCAATGATCACGAGCCGCCGATCAGGATCGAGACCGCGCTCGCGCGCGCCGGCATCCATTTCGGCAAGGCCGACCAGTACGAACTTCTGAACACGACGACAGGGGAGATCGATCTCGCGCACGCTCCGGACGAGCTGCGCTTCGAGGTGGAGCAGTTTAACCGCGCGGTGGTGACCGAGCCGTTCAACCGGGCGGTGGCCGAAGAACTGACCCGGCACATCGACCCGGCGCTGCCCGGTAAGACCCTGATCTTCGCCGCTAGCGACCTGCACGCCGACCTCGTCGTCACCTGCATCAAGGACGCGATGCGCGACGCCTACGGTGAGATCGACGATGGAGCGGTGAAGAAGATCACGGCCAAGACGAGCGACAACCCGCGCGAGGTCAGGAAACTTATCCGTTCCTTCCGCAACGACGCCAGCCCGAAGATCGCCGTCACCGTTGACCTGCTCACCACCGGCGTCGATGTGCCGGCGATCACCAACCTCGTTTTTCTGCGCCGGGTGAACTCGCGCATCCTCTACGACCAGATGATCGGGCGGGCGACGCGGCTGTGCCCCGAAATCGGCAAGGAGGCGTTCCGCGTTTTCGACGCGGTAGACCTCTATCGCCACCTTCAGGACCTCACCGACATGAAGCCGGTGGTGGTTAACCCAGCGATTTCCTTCGAACAGCTTCTCGCCGAACTCGGTCGTGCTGAGACACAAGAGCAGCGCGATGCGATTCGGGGTCAACTGGTCGTCAAGCTGCGCCGCCGGCTCAAGCACCTGCCCGAAGCCGCGCGCGAGCGTGTGGCGGCGCTGGCCGGCGAGGCCTCTGAGGCGCTGTTGGCGCGCCTGCACGGGGCTTCGGGCGAGGATTTAGTGACTTGGGCACGCCAGAGCGCCGCGCTCGGCCCGGTCCTCGATGGTGAGGGCGAGGGCGGGCTGCCGGTGCTGGTGCCGATCTCGACTCACCCGGACGCGGTGGTCGCGGTCTCGCGCGGTTACGGACCTGGCCAGCAACGGCCCGAGGACTTTCTGGACGGGTTCATCGCCTTCGTGCGCGGCAACGTCAACACCATCGCGGCGCTCACCGTCGTGGTCCAGCGCCCGCGTGACCTGACCCGCGCGCAGCTCCGGGAACTGAGGGCCGAACTCGACGGACGCGGCTTCTCGGAAGCCAGCCTCAAGCGGGCGTGGACTGACGCCAAGAACGAGGAAATCGCTGCATCGATTATCGGCTTTGTGCGGCAGGCCGCCCTCGGAGACCCGCTCGTGCCCTATGCTGACCGGGTGCGGACCGCCATGAACCGCATCCTCGCGAGCCGGCCGTGGACGGAGCCGCAGCGCAAGTGGCTGCGCCGCATCGGTGAGCAGGTCGCGGCCGAGATCGTGGTAGATCGTGACGCGCTCGACTCGGGTCAGTTCCAAGCCGATGGCGGCGGGTTCGCACGCTTGAACCGCGTGTTTTCCGGCGAGCTTGAGCGCGTGCTCGCCGACGTCAACGAGGAACTCTGGAAGCAGGCCGGATGATCAGCCCACAAAGCCCCACCACCACCGACATCGTCGCCAAGCTCTGGTCGCTCTGCCACGTGCTGCGCGACGACGGGATCACCTACAACGAATACGTCACGGAGCTGACCTATCTGCTTTTCCTCAAGATGATGGCCGAGGTGCGCGGTGGAGACGGAGCTCTGCGCGAGGCTCGGCTTCCCGAGGGCTGCCGCTGGGGCGATCTTGCCCGGCGCGAGGGTGAAGAGCAACTGACTTCCTACCGCAGGATGTTGGTCGAACTCGGCGATCCGACGCGGGCAGCCGACGATCTCGTGCGGGCGATCTTCGCTGACGCTCAGACCCGGCTGAGGAAGCCCACGAACTTGAAGGCGCTCACGTCCGCCATCGACCGGTTGGACTGGTACTCGGCGCGCGAGGAGGGCCTCGGTAACCTCTACGAGGGTCTGCTTGAGAAGAATGCGGCCGAGAAGAAATCTGGAGCGGGGCAGTACTTCACCCCGCGTCCGCTCATCGACTGCATCGTCCGGCTCATGAGACCCCGCGCGGGCGAAGTAGTGCAAGACCCGGCCGCCGGCACGGGTGGTTTCCTGGTCGCGGCCGACCAGTACGTGAAGGCGGCTACCGACGATCTATACACGTTGCCGGAAGCTCGGCAGTTTTTCCAGCGCCACGGTGCGTTCCACGGCGCAGAGCTGGTGCCCGACACGCATCGGCTCTGCCTCATGAACCTGATGCTGCACGGCATCGAGGGCGGGGTGATGAGCGCCGACACGCTCTCGCCTGACGGCGAAGGGCTGAAGAGCGCGGACCTGATTCTGTCAAACCCGCCCTTCGGCACGAAGAAGGGCGGCGGGCGGCCAACGCGCACGGACTTCTCGGTTACAGCCGACACCTCGAACAAGCAGCTAGCTTTCGTCGAGCACATCGTGCGGGCGTTGAAGCCCGGCGGCCGAGCAGCCGTCGTGGTTCCCGATAATGTGCTGTTCGAGGACAACACGGGCCGCCGACTGCGGACGTGGCTCATGGAGCTATGCGACCTGCACACGATCCTGCGCCTACCGACCGGCATCTTTTACGCGCAGGGCGTGAAAACCAACGTCTTGTTTTTGCGACGCGGCACGACGGACCGGGGCAGCACGAAGGCTGTGTGGGTCTACGACCTGCGCGCCGATCAGCCTGCCTACGGCAAGACACGCCCGCTGACCGTGACGGACTTCGCAGCCTTCGAGGCCGTCTACGGCGATGACCCGAACGGTGGGGCGGTGCGCCGGGACGAGGGCGAGGCTGGTCGATTCCGCTGCTTCACGCGCGAGCAGGTCGCGGCGCGCAACGACAACCTCGACATTGCGTGGCTGCGCGACACGGAGGCTGACGCCGAGGAGGGGCTGACTGAGCCTGAGGACATCGCGGCGGCGATCATTGGGCACCTGCGCGCCGCGCTCGCCGACATCGAGGCGCTGTCGGATGAGGTGGAGAGCGACGAGCAGCCGGTTGCGATGCTGCCGGAGGCAGCGGAATGAGTGACCTACCTCTAGGCTGGACCACCACCCGGTTTGAAGCTGTCGCCGATATACAACTCGGAAAGATGCTCGACAAAGCCAAGAACTCGGGCGATCCTACACCCTATCTGCGCAACATCAACGTAAGATGGGGCGAGATGGATACCTCGCACGTTCTAACTATGCCAATGTCGTTTGAGGAGCGGGCGAAGTTCTCCATCCGCGATGGCGATGTGCTTGTTTGCGAGGGGGGCGAGCCGGGCCGAGCGGCGGTGTGGCGGTCAGGCCCGACCGATCTTAAGTTCCAGAAAGCCATTCTGCGTGTACGTACGGAAGAGGGCATTAGCCCGGACTGGCTCGCTCGGTATCTCTGGCTCATGGCTCGGGACGGCACGCTGCAGGACCATTTCACTGGCACGACGATTAAGCATCTGCCGCGTGAGGCTCTCCAGAACATATCCCTTCCCCTGCCGCCGAGCGGAGAACAGCGCCGGATCGGCGCCAAGATTGACAGTTTATCGGCTAGATCGAAGCGAGCTCGCGACCAGCTCGACCACGTGGCGAGGCTGGTCGAGAAGTATAAGAAAGCAATCTTGAAAGCTGCTTTCAATGGCGACCTGACCGAAAATTGGCGATTCAACAATCCGCAGCCAACATGGTCTATAGTCACGATTGCCGAAGCGGCTGAAAATTTGGATGGTCGCAGGATTCCGATCCGCGCATCAGAGCGCGCAACTCGGAGGGGCACATACCCTTATTATGGAGCTTCCGGAATAATTGATAGTATAGATGATTTTTTGTTTGATGGCGAGTATGTATTGATTGGAGAGGATGGAGCTAATCTTCTGTCCAGAAGTACGCCCATAGCCTTCCTTGCCAAGGATCGGTTTTGGGTGAACAACCATGCGCATGTTCTTCGTGCTCACGTATCATGCTCGAATGCATGGTTGGCTTGGTTCCTCAACTCGATAGATCTCTCGCCATATGTCACGGGCTCCGCACAGCCGAAGCTAACTCAGGCGGCGTTAAACCGTATCAAAGTTCCCTTGCCGCAGCTTCGCGAGCAGGCGAAGGTTTTGAGCCGCATCGAGACCGCTTTGGCTTGGATCGACCGCCTCGCCGCCGAGGCCACCAGCGCCCGCAAGCTCATCGCTCACTTAGATCGGGCCGTTCTCGCGCAGGCATTCCGGGGCGAGCTTGTGCCGCAAGACTCGGCTGACGAACCTGCGAGTGCTCTACTAAAACGGATCACAGGCACGAGGGACAAAGCCCCAGCGGGAAGGCGTCGCAGTCGCCCTCCTCAGTCGGCCCTGCTCTGATGGTCTTCCTCAACCCTCAGAACTTCACCGTTCTTGCAGCACGCGATAAACTTGCATGCGCGAGCAGCCGACTTCCCGGGCGATGACAGCGGGGCCGCTGCCAGCCGCGTGCAGCGCCCTGATGCGCTCGCGGTCGAGGCGCCGCTTGCCGCCGGCGTAAGCGCCCTCGCTCTTTGCCCGCGCGATGCCCTCGCGCTGCCGTTCCCGGATGAAGCGGCGCTCCATCTGGGCGACCATGCCGAGGACGGTAAGGACGAGGTGGCCCATCTCGCCGCGCGTCGAGACGTGCGGGTCGAGCACGGTGACGAAGGCGCCGCGCTGCTCGGCTTCATGGATCAAATTGAGGACGTCGCGGGTGTCGCGCCCGAGCCGGTCGAGGCGGGTCACCACCAGCTCATCGCCAGGGCGCAGAAACTCCAGCACGGTCGCCAACTCGGTGCGGCCGTCACGGCTGCCACCCGACACCTTCTCCGAGCGGATCACCCCGCAACCTTCGGCTTTGAGCTTGGCGAGCTGGCCGTCGAGGTCCTGGTCGAGCGTGCTGACGCGGGCGTAACCGATGCGGGCCATGGTTTGTCACCTCAGGGTATAGGCCCACCACACAAACCACACCGGCAATAGGCGGCGTCAACCCGCTCCGGCCGGCCATCACGTCGTCGGTCAGGGGCGAGCCGCCGTCAGGCGGTCGAGGTTGGCGAGGAGCCGCGTGAGTAGGTCAATGAACTCCTGGACCTCGGCTTCGGTGAACCCGGTTAGTGCATCGCTGCTGCCCTGGACCAGGACGGCGATCGCCTCCGGCAGGCGTGCGAGCGCCGCCGCCGTCAGCGCCACGCGCTGGCTGCGGCCGTCCTTCGGATGCGGTGTCCGGCGGATGAGGCCGTCCCGCTCCATTCGGCCGAGCATCTGCGCCATGGGCGGCTGCTCAATCCGCGCGAAGCGGGCCAAGTCGCGTTGCGTGCTGGCGTCTCCATCCCGCAGGGCGACTAGGACCGGCAGGTGGCCGACACCGAAGCCGAGAGGCTTCAACCTCGCCTCGCTCAGGCGCGCGAACCCACGGGCTGCGAGGCTAACGAGGTGCCCCGGCGTCCTCAAGACGTTCTCACCCTCGCCCATGTGTCCTTGCTCTCATCCCGGCCATCAGCTAACGGATACATATCTACATATATAAATGAAGGCCGTCGCTCCTTTGACCACGACGCCGCCAGCCACTCTCCCCGCACCCGCTCGCTCTAGAGGCTGCCCCGATGCCGCGTGAAGATGTCGTGCTCACCACCCCGGACGGTCGCTGTCCGACCTCCGTGTTCACCGCCGAGGCGCATGAGACCGCACCCGCCATCATCTTCTTCATGGACGCGGGCGGCATCCGTCCGGCCGTGTTCGCCATGGCGCAGCGGCTGGCCGACGCCGGCTATCTCGTGCTCGTGCCGGACCTCTTCTACCGCTACGGCGCTTACGGCCCCTTCGACCCGGTCGAGGTGCTGCGGGGCGACTTCCGCGCGGTGCTCGGCCCCCTGATGGCGACCACCGGCAATGCGAAGGCCGCGCAGGACGCCGGTGCCGTCCTCACCTACCTCGACACGCGCCGCGACGTGGAGGGATCGAAGGTGGGCGCCGTCGGCTTCTGCATGGGCGGCGGCATGGCCATCGCCGCCGCCGGGACGCATCCGGAGCGGTTCGCTGCCGTCGCGAGCCTCCACGGCGGCAACCTCGCCACCGACGCGCCGGACAGCCCGCACACCTACGCGCCGCAGCTCGCCGCGAGCCTGTACATCGCGGCCGCGACGAACGATGCCAGCTACCCGCCCGCGATGGCCGAGCGGCTGGAGACGGCGCTGCGCGAGGCCGGCGTCCCGTTCCAGGCCGAAACCTACCCGGCCCCCCATGGCTGGATGAACCCCGACTTCCCCGTCTACGACGAGGCCGCCGCAGAGCGTGGGTGGCGGGAGATGCTGGCGTTCTTCGAGCGCGAGCTGCGGTGAGGCGGGAAATCTCTCGGCCTGCGCGTGATGACACCCCGGAGCGAGCCGCGAACGGGCCTCGTCGAACAGATCGTCGACCCGGTCGGCTGACGTCACGGCCCGCCGGCTCAGCGCCGGCTTCCATGCCCCGCCAGACGGGCGTAGGGTCAGCCACGAGGAGAGACATGCCGATGCCGCCTGAGGATGCAACGGGCGCCCTGGATTTCGTCGCCGCCTTCAACGATCCCGTGGCCGTCGCGAAGTACGCGGAGGGGCCGCGCCGTTACGTGCCGGGCTTCGACGCCCTCCACCGGATGACGAGCCTGCTGTTGGCCGAAGGCACGCCAGAGGACGCCCGGGTCCTCGTGCTCGGCGCCGGCGGCGGCCTGGAACTCGACGTGTTGGCCGAGGCGCACCCCGGTTAGACCTTCGTCGGCGTCGACCCGGCGCGGGAGATGCTGCGGGAGGCAGAACGGGTGCTCGGCCCCGCCATGGAGCGGGTGACGCTGGTCGAGGGGTACATCGAGGCCGCGCCGGCCGGCCTCTTCGATGCCGCGACCTGCCTGCTGACCCTGCACTTCCTGGAGGCCGCCGAACGCGAGACGACCGTGCAGGCCATCCACCGCCGGCTGCGGTCGGGCGCGCCGTTCGTCGCGGCGCACGGCAGCTTCCCCCAGGGCGACGGGGCGCGCTCGCGCTGGCTCGCCCGCTACGAGGCTTTTGCCGTCGCGTCGGGGGCCGATCCCGAGCAGCCTGGAAAGGCCCGTGCTGCGGTCGACGCGCACTTGCCCGCCCTCACGCCCGAGGACGATGCGGCAATCCTAGCCCATGCCGGCTTCCACGACGTTGAGCTGTTCTACGCCGCCTTCACATGGCGGGGGTGGGTGGCCCGGGCCTGAGCGACGGCGCCGGGCGTCACATCGGGGTTTAGGCCCGACGCGGGCCGCGTCACGTGACTCGCATCAGCCACCCAGGAGTGACGCCAGCTCCAGCGCTCGGCGTGACGTCACGCTGGGGTATACCCTGAGGTGCTCAATCGGAGTGCGCCGTTCCTCACCTCGTTCGCTGTGAAAGGGTCAGTGGAATGAACTCTGGGAAAAATTCAACGATCTGGATACCATTGGCACTCGGCGCAGCCGGTGTGCTTTTAGGTCTCGCACTTGCAAAATTTTGGGCCACCCTTCCTGAATGGGCGTCCGTAGTCGGGGTGATCGTCGCGATCCTACTTGTCGCATGGGCCATATACCTCGCCTACCAAAGAAAGCAGGAAGACCGTCTCCAAGGCGGTGCAGGTGGCCGCGCCTCGGCGTTCGGAGTGGATAGTGAAGCAACGGGCGGAAGCGGTGGAGACGCAGGGTGGGGCGATGGAGGTGCCGGAGGTTCAGCGATTGCCAAAGGCAAGCGATCTATCGCTCGCGGAGGAGATGGTGGACGGGGCTAAAGCTCCGCGCTGGAAGAGCTACGCTGGCTAGTTGGCTCCGCAAAGTGCTTCAGCAACAGGCCGGCTAAGTCCACGGCCATTTCTGGCGTGAGTGTCACAGCATGAGTGTATACAGGTTCTCTTCCCCCTGCGGCATCGATCCTTGGCCCAGCATTCCCGAAGGCGATGCGAACGAAATCATTCGACTCGCGCGTGAAGACAAACGTTGTAGCCGCAAACTCAGCCATGCCGGGCCGAAAGACCGCTTGCCATACTCGGAGCGACAGGCCATCCACGATCTGGTTTTCATCCATCGAACGTGATCTCCTTAAAGAGTAAGCTTATGGTCAGGCAGAAGGCTTCCGGTGGGCGTGGCGGTGATGCTAGCGTAACCGGAGATGATAGCTCTGCGGAAGGCGGCTCCGGCGGTGATGCCGTTTTCGGCAAGGGCGGCGATGGTGGTCAAGCGACCGTCGCCGCTGACCGAAGTCTCGCTCTTGGTGGACGGGGTGGGCGTGGTGGCATCGGTCCGGGAGGAAGAGGCGGTGATGGTCACGTCCTTCCCGTGGGTACTTGCTTGGATGAGCATGCAAACAGTGACAAACTCGACCCGCCGATTGGGCCGGGTGACACCCATATCTCGATTGATGGCAAAATTATTCTGCTGGCGCGTGGCGGTCAGAATGGTGGCGAGAGTGGAAAAGGTGGGGACGGCTTTGCCGTTGGTGACAATTCGTTTTCGGCCGGTGGTCAGGGCGGAGAATCCTCACAGCCAGGAGGTCGCGGGGGACGTGGAGGTCGCGCACACATGCCGGATGATCTCGCGGGTCTCCTCGGCTCTCGGCGGCGTGCGCATATGCGTTGGCCCTACTATGAAGCGGTGACGGAGCCGGGGCGTGGCGGGGACGCGCCAGATACTCCTCAGTATAAGGCACGGAGGCTGATCGTCGAGGAATTGAAGAAACGCTACTTTGCGAATCGGGGTTTACCCCTTTATGAGGTCTGGTGGGATCGCGAGGTGGTTTCACTCGCATGGATCAACGAGCAGCTTGAAGTAGGAGGGCACCGGTGGCGCGCCAGTGTACTTGATGACGAGTATGAATTCATTGATGACTAGTATTCAATCGTAGAGTGTCGCTCCAATCACAATCTGTGCAATTAATTTTTGCGATGACTCTGGAGATATATTGAGATGTCGAGGTCCCCACTAGAGATGAGCCTCTCTGATCGGAAGATCGATCTGACACTGCGACTGCACATTGATCCGGCCGATGAGGACTATGTCACGGCTCGGTCTGCCTATGCCAATGGCTTGTTTCATGTATTCTACTGGTGCGCAGGGCAAGCATGCGAGAAGTATTTGAAGGCGCTGTTGCTTCTCCAGGACTGGCATGCGCAGAATTACGGTCACGATCTTATGCGCTTATTTCGTGATGTGCGTCAGAACGATCCGCAGAATATTATCCCTGACTCGCTCGATCTTCCAGAAACAACAGCGAGAGGTCGCGAACGCTGGCAAGGCCAGACGACCGCTCTTTATATCGAATACCTTGCGAGATATGGATCGCCCGACAATCGATATGCATTCGAAGGCACTTTCGTGAATGGGCCGGTGCTGCACGCGCTCGACATCTTGTGCTGCGCCTTTCGCCGCCTTATGCGGGCAGTAAATCTGACCGGAGGCGACCTCTTCGCCCATCAAAGCGCCGGCCTTATGTTCCATGATCAAATGGCCGATATCCAAGATTGGATGATCGATCCCTCACGATTGCTGGAGCGGCTATTCGTCGAGCGCTATCAAGTCGGCCAGAGCCGTGCGCTTCGCGACGCATTCACCAGCATGAATTTCGCCTTTTTCGAGACGCGCACCGAGGGCGAAAGCAGCTTCGGCGGGGAGCACCTACATGGATCTCCCCTTCACAATCACCTTGTCCGCTTGGCTCAGATCGACAGGTCGCCTTTAAATTTGCAAATAGTGGAGCAGCTCAGGGAATGGGCTGCCGAAAACATTCATATGTCTGGTGAGGTGCGTCAGCAGCTTAATTTACCACGAGCACCACAGCGCCCCCGCTAGAGCCGCTGCCTTTGTAGCTGAGGCGGGTGAGGTAGTGGGAAGATCGTGGTTATGTTTCCATGGTGTCGTGACCACGGAGAGCATGATGATGGGAGCCTTGTCGCTAGACATGCGCGAGCGGCTAATCCGGAATGCAAACACCCGATTTGAACCCGACGAGTGCCGCAACTACTTTGCATTCGCCGGCTGCGACGCATACGGCCGAGCTTGAATAGCAGCAACTCTAGGCGTGCACTGGCGCGAGCCACTCGCCTAGCTTCGACCACCGCCGGCGCTGCCCACCGTTTCGGACCGCCATCGCGATGGCCTTGCGCTGGCCCACCAACACGACAAGCCGCTTGCCCCGGGTCACGCCCGTGTAGAGGAGGTTGCGGGCCAGCATGGCGTAGTGCTGGGTCATGACTGGGATGACCACCGCCGGGTACTCCGACCCCTGGGCTTTGTGGACCGTTGTGGCGTACGCCAGGACCAGAGCGTCCAGCTCGCCAAAGCCGTAGACCACCTCGCGCCCATCGAAGGTCGCGACCAGCTCGCCCGCCTCCGCGTCGATCCGGGCCACGAGGCCGAGGTCGCCGTTGTACACCTCCTTGTCGTAGTCGTTCTCGATCTGCATAATCTTGTCGCCCGGCCCGTAGGTCCAGCCGAAGCGCTCGACTCGGACCTCGCCCGGCGGGTTCAGGGCGCGCTGGAGTTCGACGTTGAGCGAGCGGGCGCCGACGCCGCCGCGGTTCATCGGGCAGAGCACCTGCACGTCTCGCACGGGATCGAGGCCGAAAGCGCGCGGGATGCGCTCGCGGACGACGGCGAGCACCTTGGCCACGGCCACCTCCGGCTCGGCCGCGTCGACGACATAGAAGTCGCTCCGTTCGGCCCCGGCCGGCGTCACCTCGGGCATCTGCCCAGCGTTGATGCGGTGAGCGTTGACGATGACGCGGCTCGTCGCGGCCTGCCGGAACACCTCCGTCAGCCGCACCACCGGCACGGCGCCGGAGCCGATCACGTCGGCGAGGACCTGCCCTGGCCCGACCGAGGGGAGTTGATCCACGTCGCCGACGAGCAGCAGCCCGGCCCGTGACGGCAGGGCGCGCAGGAGCGCCCGCATCAGCAGCACGTCCACCATCGACGTCTCGTCGACCACGAGCAGGTCGCAGGCGAGCGGGTTCGCCTCGTCGCGCTTGAAGCCGCCGTTCTTTGGGTCGGTCTCCAGCAGGCGGTGGATCGTCTTGGCCTCGACGCCCGTGCTCTCCGTCAGCCGCTTCGCGGCACGGCCCGTCGGGGCGCAGAGCGCGACCGCGACGCCCTTCGCCACGAGCATCTTCAGAATCGAGTTGACGAGGGTCGTCTTGCCGACCCCTGGCCCGCCGGTGATGACGAGGGCTTTGCTCGCCGCAGCGAGGCGGAGGGCCTCGCGCTGGCTCGGGGCGAGGGTGATCCCGGCGCGACCCTCCAGCCACGGCACGGCCCGCTCGACGTCGATGGCAGGCCAGGGCGTTTCGCCGGCCGCGAGCGCCCGGAGTCGTTCGGCGATGTCCCGCTCGGCATGGTACAGGCCGGCGAGGAACACGCACCGGCGCTCCCCGACCGCGTCAGCCACCACGGCGCCGTCCGCAAGCTCCAGCGCCAGGGCGGCGGTGAGGCGCTCGCCCATGACCTCCAGCAGCTCGGCGCCGGTGCGCAAGAGGTCGTCCTCGGGCAGGCCGCAGTGGCCCTCATCCATCGCCTCGGCGAGCGCGTAACTCACCCCCGCCCGCACCCGCACCATGGCATCCTTGGCGATGCCGAGCCGCACCGCCACTTGGTCCGCTGTCTTGAAGCCGATGCCGCGGATGTCGCGCGCGAGCCGATAGGGGTTTTCCGTGATGGTCGCGACGGCCTCGGCGCCGTAGGTCTTGTAGATCCGCACTGCCCGGCTCGTCCCCACCCCGTGGGCGTGCAGGAACAGCATGATCTCGCGTACGACTTTCTGCTCGGCCCAGCCCGCGGCGATACGCTGCGCCCGGACGGGGCCGATGCCCTCGACCTCGCGCAGGCGGCTCGGGTCGGCCTCAATGACATCGAAGACGGCCTCGCCGAAAGCGCGGACGAGCCGCTTCGCGTAGGCCGGGCCGATACCCCGGATCATCCCCGAGCCGAGGTACTTTTCGATGCCGTCGAGCGTCGTCGGCGCGGTTGCCTTCAGGAAGTTGGCCCGGAACTGGAGGCCGTGGGTGCGGTCGTTCGTCCAGGTCCCCGCCGCCTGGACCCACTCGCCGGCCGAGATCATGGCGGCGTGCCCGATGACAGTGACGAGGTCGCGCTGCCCGCGGGCTTTGAGCCGCAGCACGCAGAAGCCGTTTTCCTCATTGTGGAAGGTCACGCGCTCGACGAGCCCGGCGAGGTTCTCGATCGGGGCAGAGCTCGCCTGAAGCGGAACCGAGGTCATGCCACCCAGCCTCGCATGGGAGTCGGGGGCGGAAAAGGTCACGAGCTGGCTGGCGCTAGGGATCACTCTGACTGATCGACCCAGGGAAGCTTCTCTATGGCTGTCGCTCGCGCTCGAAGAGTGACCTCGCCATAACGATCGGAGACCGACTGACCGGCATGACCCTGAATCGCGTCGAGGACGCGGGTTTCTATCCCGGCCTCAATGCCGATGGTTTTGAACCGGTGTCTCCAACCGTGGTTTGGTGCGACGTTCGGATCGGTCACGATCTCACGAGCGAACTCCGCGAGTCGGTTTTTGAGCCCTTGCAGTGGCCCGAGCACATCGCCTTGCTTTCCAGGGAGGAGGAACAAGGGGCCTTCCGCGCTCTGCGATACGAACTGTGGAAAACCAAGTTTCACGACCTGAGAATGGATGACCACCTCTCGCGCCTCATCGGTTTTGACCGTGCCTGCCTCGGGCGTGATCCGAATCACCCACCAGTCCCCCTCGCGACGCACATCCTGCTTCCGTAGCTGGCCAATCTCGCCGACGCGGGCGCCGGTGAAGGCGCAGAGCCAGGGAACCCAGCGCTTCGCAGCGGCCGTGCATGCACGTTCAGCCCCCGGCTTGTAGGCGAGGGCAGCGGAGAGCAATTTCTTCGCTTCCCCTTCCGTGAAACCCTTTGATCGAAGCTTCGGTGCTTTTCCCACTCTGACTGTCACGCTCGCAGCGGGATTGACTGCCAACTTCCTGTTCACGACTGCCCAGCCGAAGATTGTTTTCAGGGCGGCAAGATCGGTGTCCTTGACGGTTTTCGCGCTCGGGACCCGGTTGGTGCGCTCCGACGGCGTGCTGAGCCGGAAATCCTTGAACGCTATGACGTCGTCGGTGGACACCTTCGTAGCATCGTCGAACTTCAGAAAAGACACGAAGTTATTAATCGTATTCCGATAGTTGTCGTAGGTGCTCACTTTCCGTCCGGTGGCTTTGGCCTCCGCCCACCAGCCACTCAACAATTCAGTGAGAGCTAAATTTGCTTGAGCCTCTCTGGCTACAGCTCGTGAATCAACGGGTGGTTGACAGACCAGCGGAGCTGACAATACGCTTGCAGTAGGGCTGTGCAGCCCAGGATAGGTTCCCAGTGCCGCGCGCGAGAGCGTCTGGCTTGCACGCTGGACCGCAGCAGCTACCGCTTTGGCGAGCTTGAGGCGGCTTGCCGCATCGACCACCCGGCCGAGATCGGCCAAGCGCTCGTCAGCTTGGCCCTGGCACCAGTTCTCCTGAGAGCGGGCGGGCGAACTGACGGAGACTGCGAGGTCCTGGATTCGATCGGCCATGAGGCGATTGAGATCCCAGCGGGTCGGCTCGGCCCATAGCTGGTCAAACAGATCGGCACGCCAGCCGCTCGGTTCGCTGGGATTGTCGAGGTGATGCGTGAGCCATCGGTCATGGATGGCAACTGCCAGCTCGTGAGCTTCGCGCTCCGTCAGGGAGCTTGGCCCGAGACGCAGGCTGGCCCATCGCGCTTCCACCTTGGCTGAGACCTCGGCGAAGCGCACCCTTGCTTCTGCAGGATCTTTGGTCCGAAGGGAGAGCAGCTCTTCCTTCTTGCCGAGCAGGGCCTGAAGGTCCTTCGGCACGCCACGCCGGAACCAAAAAACGCCGGTCTTGGGATGTTCGAACGGGCTCGCCATGCGCAGGGCCATTTGTATCACCCGATTGTATCACTCGGGCTGGCCTATGTCGCTGATTTTGCTCATTCACCTCGCAAAACAATGACTTGCGAAGTGAGTGGTGCCCTGGAGAGGACTCGAACCTCCACGGTGTTACCCACTGGTACCTGAAACCAGCGCGTCTACCAATTCCGCCACCAGGGCCTTGCCCGACCTTCTAGGGAGCAGCCGGAGGACTGTCAATCGGCAGCGCGGGCCGTTTCGGGGCCGCTCGAAACCGCACCGGCTCAGGTCTTCCCCGCCGCGCTCCGACGGCGGTCCACGCATCGCCTCCGCAGGGCCGAGCCGGATCGCCAGGGCCTTGGATCGGGCTCGGCCCCTTCGATGTTTCGCCCCGCTCGCGCTTCCCATCTCGATTCGGATATCCTGGCTCCCGTCGACGGTATCGAGCCGCCGGTGGCCGGGTCACGCCGTCTCGGCGAACAGCTCGCGGCCGATGAGCATGCGACGGATCTCGCTCGTGCCGGCGCCGATCTCGTAGAGCTTGGCGTCGCGCAGAAGGCGCCCCGTCGGGTAGTCCGACGTGTAGCCGTTGCCCCCGAGGCACTGGATCGCCTCCAGCGCCATCCAGGTCGCCCGCTCGGCCGCGTAGAGGATGGCGCCGGCCGCGTCCTTGCGGGTCGTGCGGCCGCGGTCGCAGGCCTTGGCCACGGCGTAGACGTAGGCCTTGGCGGCGCTCAGGGTCGTGTACATGTCGGCGAGCTTGCCCTGCATGAGCTGGAACTCGCCCACCGCGCGGCCGAACTGCCGGCGCTCGTGCACGTAGGGCAGCACGGCGTCGAGGCAGGCCTGCATGATGCCGAGCGGCCCCGCCGCCAGCACGGCGCGCTCGTAGTCGAGCCCGCTCATCAGCACGTTGACGCCGCGCCCGACCTCGCCGAGCACGTTCTCGGCCGGCACCTCGCAGTCGGCGAAGACGAGCTCGCAGGTGTTCGAACCCCGCATGCCGAGCTTGTCGAGCTTCGGGGAGGAGGAGAAGCCGGGGCATCCCCGCTCGACGATGAAGGCTGTGATGCCGCGCGGGCCGGCCTCCGGGTCCGTCTTGGCATAGACCACCACCACGTGGGCGTCCGGCCCGTTGGTGATCCACATCTTGGAGCCGTTGAGCCGAAATCGGTCGCCGCGCCGCTCGGCGCGGGTCGTCATGCCGACGACGTCCGAGCCCGCGCCGGCCTCGCTCATGGCGAGGGCGCCGACGTGCTCGCCCGACACGAGCCGGCCGAGGAAGCGGCCCTTCTGCTCGGCCGAGCCGTTGCGGTGGATCTGGTTGACGCAGAGGTTCGAATGCGCGCCGTAGCTCAGCCCCACCGACGCAGAAGCGCGGGAGATCTCCTCCATCGCGACGACGTGTTCGAGGTAGCCGAGGCCGGTCCCGCCGTAGTCCTCGGACACGGTGATGCCGAGCACCCCGAGGTCGCCCATCTTGGCCCACAGGTCGGCCGGGAAGGCGTTGTCGCGGTCGACCGCGGCGGCGCGAGGCGCGATCTCGTGCTCGGCGAAGCTCCGCACCTGGTCGCGGATCAGGTCGGCGTCCTCGCCGAGGTCGAAGTCGAGCGCCCCGCCGCCGTTCGAGCCCTGAACCATGGTGATCCCCCGCCCGCCGCGAGGCTCCGCTCGCTCGCGTCCGAGCCTATGGCGGCCCGCGCAGGATGCAAGGCCGCCGGCTGTCGTGTCAGTTCACGATCCAGGCGTCGCGGTAGCGGCCGTCGGGGTCGAGGATGTTGGGCTTGGTCGCGGCGTGGGGCTTGAGTTCGTAGTTCCGCCGCCCGTCGGTCAGCTCCAGCCGGTCGGCGGCGGCCGACACCACCGTGAGGCTCGTCACGCGGCCGGTGGCGCCGTGCGCGAGCTCGACGACGTGGCCGTTCTGCGGCGGGGTGTCGCTGTAGCCGCTGTCGATCCGGAGGATGGTGCCGCTGTCGACGGCGTCGTGATCGGTGATGGCGGTCCAGGGCATGGGCGCGGTCTCGCGTGACGGGCAGCCCTCAACGCGCGGGATGCGGACGCGGCTCCGGGGGGCGATGCCGCAGCCGGTCACGCCGCGACGGCGTGGAACACCGCGGGCAGCATGGCGCGGCCGAAGCGCCCGGCCTCGGCCCGGCTGGCGAAGGTGCGCGCGCTCGCACTCGGCCACCGCCGCCTCCAGTCACTCACCGCCACGACCTTTGTGGGCCCGGGCATGCGGGAGACGGTCGGATCTCCGGCAGGGTACGGGCGTGCATATCCGATCCTCGAAATGCGCGCTGGCGGCGGCGACGCCGTCGTGCATCAGCCCCGACAGCGCGGCCACGACGGCGTGGATGGGGCGCGGATCCGCCGGCGGGTCGCGGCCGAACACGGTGCCGTGGGAGAGGGGTTCGCGCCCGATCCCATCAGTCGTGGAAGGAGATCTCCTCCGTCCCGGCCCAGCCCGCCACGCACGGCGGCAGCATCTGCATGGGATTCGCAGATGGCGGGCCAAGCCCGGTTCCGCTCGGAAAGAGCCGCTTCATGTCGCCGGCGTGGTCGGTGCCGACATCGTCGCAGGTGGCGGAGTCGCGGAGCCTTCCGTCTGGGAGGCCGCGCACGCCCTCCCCGCGACGGAGTTTGACGTAGGCATCGCGGCATGCGTCCCGCAGGCCGACCGCCATGCAGCACCGCCTCGGCCGGGCGGCTCATTCTCGATCGGCCGCCAGCCCGTAGAACGCCGCGCAACTGCCCCCGAGCACCATCGCCCGCTCGCCCGCGGACAGCGCCGAGCACCAGCGCTCGACTACCGCCATGGTGGACTCGTAGTCGGCGGCCAGCGTCGACACGGGCCAGTCCGAGCCGATCATGCAGCGCGACGGTCCGAAGGACGCGAGCGCCTCGTCCAGGAAGGGGCCGGGGGCGCCCAGGCCGGGCAGCGTGCCGAGGCCCGACAGCTTGCACCACACGTTCGGGCGCCGGCCGAGAGCGGCGATCCCGGCCGACCAGGGGGCGTGATCGGAGCCGTCGAGGCGCGGCTTGGCCAAGTGGTCGACGACGAAGCGCACCTCCGGGCAGGCGTCCACCAGCGCCAGGGCGGCCGGAAGGTGCTCCGAACGCACCAGCAGGTCGTAGGTGAGGCCCCGCGGGCCCAGGCAGGACACACCGCGCACGTGGGAGGCCGATCCCGCGAAGCCGACGTCGGGCCTGTCGTGCACCACCATGCGCAATCCGCAGAGGAGCGGATCGTCGGCGTAGCGGTCGAGCCGCGCCTCGACGTCCGGCGCGCAGAGGTCGATCCAGCCCACCACGCCTCGGATGAAGCGCGAGCCTCGCGCCATCCGCAGCAGCGCCGAGGTTTCCGCCTCGACCTCGCGCGCCTGGACGGCGACGCATCCGGCATAGCCGGCAACGGCGAGGAGCGGGGCGAGGTCGCGGGGGAGGAAGTCGCGCCGGAGCGCATCCTCCCCCTCGCCCATCCAGCCGTAGTCGGCGGCATCGGCGCCGTAGTTCCAGAAGTGCTGATGCGCGTCGATCTTCATGGCGCGATCAGCGCCTCTTGCGGCGGAGCTGGTCGAAGTAGACGATCACGATGATGAGGCCGCCCGTGATGATCCGCTGCCAGAAGGCGTTCACCTGGAGCAGGTTGGCGCCGTTGTTGATGGTCGTCAGGATGAACGAGCCGAGCAGCGGTCCCTGGATCGTGCCCACGGCGCCGAACAGGCTCGTGCCGCCGATCACCGAGGACGCGATCGCCTGGAGCTCCCAGCCCTCCCCCTGCGTGGCGTTGCCGATGCCGATGCGCGAGGCCAGCAGCACCCCGACGAAGGCCGCGAGTCCGGCCGAGACGATGTAGGCCAGGTAGGTCATGGCCTTGATGTTGACGCCCGTCAGGCGCGCGGCTTCGGGGTTGGAGCCGATCGCGTAGAGGTAGCGGCCGAGGCGCGTGTGCCCGAGCAGCACGTAGGCCGGCACCGCGACGAGGATCACCATCCAGAACAGCGACGGGATGCCGAGGAACGACGACAGCGAGAAGTCCGTGAAGGCGTTCGGCAGCCCCGAGATCGTGGAACCGTTCGTCACGAGCAGGCCGATGCCGCGCAGCGCCGTCAGCGACGCCAGAGTCATGATGAAGGGCGGCAGCCCGAGCTGGACGATGCCGAAGCCGTGGAAGGCCCCGATCGCGACGCCCATCAGGATCGTGAGGGCGACCGCGGCGGGGATCCCGAAGCCGTGGACCAGCATCAGCGAGACCGCGACGGTGGACACGCCCACCACCGCGCCGACCGACAGGTCGATGCCGGCCGTGATGATGACGAAGGTTTCGCCCACCGCGATGATCGCCACCATGGCGCCCTGGCGCATGAGGTTGGTCACGTTGCGGTCGGTCAGGAACGAGTCGGTGCTGAGCGAGAGCGCGATCCACATGAGCAGCAGCAGGCCGAACAGCGTGAGGCTCAGCACGAGGCCCATGTTGAGGCCGCGTCGGCGGGGGACCGCCGTCGGTGGAGCGGCCGCGGCGGGAGGAGGCTTGGTTCCGGCGGTGGTGCTCATGATGCGATGCCTCGAAAGGTCAGACGCCGATGGCCTGCGTGAGCACGGCCTCGTGGGGCGGCTTGTCCCCGGCGTGGCTCGCCACCAGGCGGCCGCGCCGGAAGACGTGGAGTGTGTCGGCGAGGTCGTAGACCTCGGGCAGGTAGGAGGAGATCAGGATGATGCCCGCGCCCTCCTTCAGGAGGCGCGCGAAGATGCGGTAGATCTCGGTCTTGGTGCCGACATCCACGCCGACCGTCGGCTCGTCGAAAATGTAGAGAGACGCGCCGTGCGCGATCCACTTGCCGACGACGATCTTCTGCTGGTTGCCCCCGGACAGGCTCGACGCATCGGCGTCGCGCGACGCCGTCTTGATCTGCATGTCCCGGATCTGCGCGTCCGCGGCCGTGCGCTCCGCGCCGCGCCTGAGGAACGGGCCGGCCCCGAGCCGGTCGTAGATCGCGAGGTTGACGTTGAGGCCGACCCCGAGGTTGAGGCAGAGGCCCTGGTCGCGGCGGCTCTCGGGCACCAGCGCGACGCCGCGCCGGATCGCTGCCGCCTCGTTGCGGGGCTCGTAGGGCTGTCCCTTCAGGAAGGCCCGGCCACCCGTCCTGGCGTAGCGACCGAACACCGTCTGAACGAACTCGCTGCGGCCCGCGCCGATCAGCCCGTAGAGGCCGACCACCTCGCCGGCCCGCACGGTCATCGACACGTCGGAGAACCCCCGTCCCGACAGGCCCTCGACGCGGAGCACCTCCGGGCCGAAGGGCACGACCTCCTTGTAGTGCACCTGGTCGAGCGAGCGGTTGATCATGCCGCGGATCAGGCTCGCCTCGTCGGTGTCGGCGACCCGTCCCGTGGACACGAGGGCGCCGTCGCGCAGGATGGACACGCGGTCCGCGAGCTCGAAGATCTCCTCGAGGCGATGGCTGATGTAGACGATGGTGACGCCCTCCGCCTTGAGGCGGCGGATGAGCGCGAAGAGCTGCGTCGCCTCCTGCCGGGTGAGATAGCCGGTCGGCTCGTCGAAGATGAGGAAGCGCGTGCCGCGGGTCGCGGCGCGCGCGGTGGCGACGAGCTGTTGCTGGCCGATCGTCAGGTCCGACAGGGCGGCGTTCGCCCGCAGAGAGAAGCCGAGCGCGTCGAGCAGCTCCTGGCCGGCCCGCACCATGGCGCGCTGGCGCATCAGGCCGAAGCGGGTCTTCTCGTCGCCGAGGAACAGGTTGGCCGCCACCGACAGGTGCGGGCAGAGAACCACCTCCTGGTGGACGGCGTTGATGCCGAGCTCCAAGGCCTCCTGGGGCGAGGCGAGCGGGACCGGCCTCCCCTGCCAGAACACCTCGCCGCCCGACCTTCGGTGCACGCCCGTGAGGAGCTTGATCAGCGTGGACTTGCCGGCACCGTTCTCGCCCACGACCGCGTGAACCTCGCCGGGCTCGAAGGCCAGGTCGACGGATTTCAGCGCGTGGGTGGCGCCGAACCGCTTGTCGAGGCCGCGAAGCTCCAGGAGCGGGACGTCCGCCGGAGCGGCGGGCACGGCCGACAGCACCGATGCCTGAGTCATGGGGATCGCCTCCGTGTCGCGCGAGCGACCGGGCGGTCCGCGGGTGGGCCGCGAACCGCCCAGGCCCTCAGTCGAGCTTGGGGTTGAGAAGCTCCTGGCTGCGGGACGAGTCCATGTTGGCCTTCGTGATGACGTTCACGCCGGTGTCGACCGTCGCGGGCACCTTCTCGCCCTTGGAGGCTTCGAGCGCGATCTTGACGCCGTCGTAGCCCATGCGGAACGGGTCCTGGACGATCAACGCATAGATCGCGCCGGACTTGAGCTGGCCGATCAGCTTCGGGTCGGAGTCGAAGGCGACGAGCGTCAGCTTGTCGCCCGCCTTGTTCTCGGCGACCGCCTGGCCGGCGCCCTGGCCCATGATGAGATTCGAGGCGAACACGCCGACGAGCTTGGCATCGGCGGTGAGCAGGTCCGTCATGATGTTGAGGCCGGTCGTGGCCTGCCCGTCGGCGACCTTGTCCTGCGTCAGCTTGAGACCCGGGTACTTCTTGAGCTCCTCCTTGAAGCCTTGGGCGCGCTGGTCCAGCGAGCCGACGCCGGGCAGCGAGGTGATCAGGGCGACGTCGCCCTCGACCTTGCCGGTCTTGGCCTTGATGCCTTCCGCGAGCGCGTCGGCGGCGGCGCGGCCGCCCTGGACGTTGTCGGTGGTCAGGAAGGACGTGAAGGCCTTGGAGTCCGCGGCCGAGTCGATGCCGATGATCTTGACCGACTTGGCCGCTTCGGTGATGGGCTTGCCGAGCGCCGCGAACTGTGTCGGCGCGATCACGATGGCGGCGGGCTTGGACGAGACGGCGTTCTCGAGGATGGTGATCTGGCCGTCGATGTCGGACTCCGACTGCGCGCCCAGGCCCGGAACGTTGACGCCGAGGTCCTTGCCGGCCTTGCGGGCGCCGGCCAGCACGATCTGCCAATAGTTGGACGTCGTGTCCTTAACGATCACGGGGATGGTGGGGTCGGCCGCCCGGGCCCGCGACGCGGCGAGGGGGACGACGGCGACGGACAGGGCCAGGGCAGCGATTACGGCTTTCATCATCTTTCCTCCAGTCGATCTTGTCCGGCGCTCTGGCGGCGCCTTGGTGAGGAGGGTCCCTCACGAATGGGCGGTGCCCCCTTCAGGGCAGGTGCACGACGGCCTTGACGACGCCCTCGGACGGGTCGAGCAGCGCCGGGAAGCGGTCCGGCACCTCGCTCAGCGTCAGGCGATGAGTGTTCAGCGCCGCCGTCGGGACGCGGCCGGCGCGGATCGCCTCCATCACGGCGTCGAAGTCCTCCGGCGTCGCGTTGCGGCTGCCGAGGAGAGTCGTCTCGCGCTTGTGGAACTCGGGATCCGAGAAGGAGATGTTTCCGCTCACGATCGACACGAGCACGTAGGTGCCGCCGTGCGCGACGAAGCCGAACCCGCGCTCGATCGCCCCGGCATTGCCGGTCGCGTCGAAGTCGGCGTCGAAGAAGTCGCCTTCGGTGATCGACGAGAGCGCGTCGCGGTCGCCGTCGCCGACCTGAACCACCGACGTGAGGCCGAGCTGCCGCGCGCAGAAGTCGAGGCGATCGGCGCGGGGGTCGAGCAGCGTCACCGCGGCGCCGGCGATGTCCGCGAAGAGGGCGGCCGCCATGCCGATCGGGCCCGCCCCCACGACGAGGGCCCGGTCCCCCCGGCCGACGCGCGAGCGCCGGACCGCATGGGCGCCGATCGCGAGGAACTCCACCATGGCGGCCTGGTCGAGGTCGAGGCCCGGGGCGGGCCGCACGGCCTCGACCGGCAGGCTGAGCATCTCGGTCATGCCGCCGTCGCGGTGGACGCCGAGCACCTGGATGTCGCGGCAGCAGTTGGTCAGCCCCCTGCGGCAGGCGTTGCACCGGCCGCAGGACAGGTAGGGGAGGATCGACACCACGTCGCCGGCCGACAGACCCGAGCCCGCCGGCGCCTCTTCGACGGTGCCGGACAGCTCGTGCCCCATGACGCGGGGATAGCTGAGGTAGGGCTGATCGCCGGTGAAGATGTGCAGGTCTGTCCCGCAGACGCCGACGCGGCGCAGCCGGACCAGAACCTCGCCGGCGGCGCGTTCCGGCCTCGCGCGTCGTTCGGCGCGCAGGCGGCCGGGCGCGTCGCAGACGATGGTCAGCATGGTGCCTCCTGAGAGTGCGGCAGTCCCGGCCATCGCGGTCACGCGCCGGCCGGCAACGGCGTCGCGGGGGCGACGAGGCCCCCATAGCGCAGGGCCGCCCAGAAGGCGGCGGGGATCGGCCGCTCGAAAGCCGCCACGTTGGCCGCGACCTGATCGGCCGAGTGGGCGCCCGCCACGACCGACACCACGGCGGGATGCGCCAGCGGGAACTGGAGAGCGGCCGCCGCGAGCGGCACACCGAACAGGTCCGCCACGGCCCCGAGGGCCCGCGCCCGCTCGGTCACGGCCGGCGGCGCGGCGGCGTAGTCGAAGGTGGTGCCGCCCGCGAGGATGCCGGAGTTGAACGGGCCGGCCGCCACCACCGCGGTCCCGGATCGGGCGCAGGCGTCGAGCAGCGGAAGTGCATCCTGTTCCAGCAGCGTGTGCCGCCCGGCCAGCAGCACGGCGTCGAGGTGGGTCTCGCTCATGGCATCGGACACGACCGCCGCCTCGTTCACCCCGAGGCCGATCCCGCCGATAGCACCCTCGTCCCGCAGGCGACGCAGGGCGCGGAAGCCGCCCCCTCGCGTCAAGGCATCCCAATGGAGGTCGTGCCGCTCGCCGTGCGTCAGGCGGCCGATGTCGTGGACGTAGAGGAGGTCGATGTGCGCCAAGCCGAGCCGCTGCTGGCTGTGCTCGAAGGACCGCAGGACGTCGTCGTACCCGTAGGCGTAGTTCGGCGGGAACGGCAGCGGGGCGACGTAGCCGAACTCCTCCGAGCCGACCGATGTCGCCGGCGCCATCAGGCGGCCGACCTTGGTGCTAACCGTGAAGGATGCCCGGTCCCGCTCCGACAGGAAGCAGCCGACCCTGCGTTCGGAGCGCGTGTAGCCGTAGTACGGAGCGGTGTCGAAATAGCGGATCCCCGCCCGCCAGGCCGCACTCAGGAGGTCGAAGCCTTCGGCGAGGTCCATGGCCTGGAACAGGCCTCCGAGCTGAGCGCACCCGAGACCCAGGGCCGGCAGCCGCACCCGGCCGACGGAGCGCAGGTCGGAGGCCCGGACGGCGTCCCGTCTCTGCGCAGCGTCAGCCATCCGTGCTTCTCCGAAGGGCCTTGTTGGTCAGGCCAATCTGTACGACGATCTTGGACGGGCGCCGTCTGCTCTGTCAAGTGGTCAAGCCAAAGTGCGCTCGCTCGAGGAGGAATGCCGTTTGACCGACGATCTGGTAAGGCCAAATTCGGGAACGGTTCTCGCGAGGGGGAGGATCGGGGGCGAGCCTCGCAGGCTCTACCAGGAGGTGGCCGATCGGCTGCGGGATCTGATCCGCGCGGGCCGGTTCCCGCCGTCGACCCGTCTACCAGCCGAGCGCGAGCTGGCGCAGCAGCTCAGCATCTCGCGCCCGTCCCTGCGTGAGGCTCTGATCGCGCTGGAGATCGACGGGACGGTCGAGGTGCGCCAGGGATCGGGGATCTATGTCCTGGAAGGACCGCCGTCCGGAGACGTGTCGCGGCCGCTCGGGGAGAGCCCGACCGAGCTGATGCAGGCCCGCCTCGCCGTCGAGGCACCGGTGGTCGTGCTCGCCTGCGCGCGCGTCACGCCGGAGTTCGTCGAGCGCCTGCAGGCCTGCGGTTCGGCGATGAGGGACGCGATCGCGAGCGGAGTCGACCCGCTGGCGCACGACCGCGCCTTCCACGTCGCGATAGCCGAGCAGACCGGCAACTCGGTCCTCGTGAGGCTGATCTCGTCGCTGTTCGACGAGCGGTTCAGCCGCATCTCGGCTCAGATCAGCTCGCGCTACGAGAACCAGCTCTCCTGGGCTGCAGCCGCGGACGAGCACGACACGGTCGTTCGATCGCTCGCCGCGCGTGACAGCCTCGCCGCCCAGGCTGCCATGATGCGGCACCTCCAGGCCTCCTGTGAGCGGTGGCTCGAGCACTGACGGGCGACGGTGTCCCGGAGGGGCCGACTCTGCCGAGAGGATCGTGCGGCAGCCGATCCATGGCACCGTCACGGCCAGCATCTGCGATGGCGACCCAGGCTCGAAGGCGGATGACCATCCGGGCCACGTCTGCGCTTGGCCTGTTCAGGTTCGGAAGCGGCTGTTCTCCCGTCCATCCAGATACGCCGCAGCAGGACAGGCTATTCTTCCCCGACGTCGGATGACAGACTCAACCTGCACCGCCTCGCGTCAACCTCCACGAGCCGTGCGCACGCCTGAAACCTCAAGCGCGGCGGCACACTCCAGACTGTGCCACCGCCGGCCCCGACGCGCTCGATCACGACGTTTCCCTTCGAGGTCCGCGAGGTCGCGGTCCGGATTGTCAGGACGAGCATCGCTTGCGACAGGCGGCCTCTCGTCGATCGCGTCCGAGATCGGCGACTCGGGGGAGGCCTCGCGCAGGTGGATCGAGGAGGCGGAGGGCAGCGATGGCGCGCGCGGAGGCGCGACGACTCGAAGACTGCGAGCGCATGACCGGGTCCCGGAGGTGCGCGTCTGGTCTGGCGTTCCGGCCCCGATCCATCCGTCCTCGGGCGCTGCCGAGGGGTCGCTGAGGGCCACAGCGATGCGCCGGAGCAGGAAGCCGAGACGGGCCACCATGGTGATCGGCGAGGGGCGTCGCGGGCGACGCGAGCTTACCTACACCCACTGGCGCTCGTGGAGCGGCCGAAGCCCTACGCCGGCTCCGCCTACCCCCGCTGACCCTTGGCGAGCGGCTCCTGAAAGCTCAGGCCCATGTCCCAGGGGAAGTAGATCCAGGTGTCCTGGCTCACCTCGGTGATGAAGGTGTCGACCAGGGGGCGGCCGAGCGGCTTGGCGTAGATGGTCGCGAAATGCGCGCGGGGCAGCATGTCGCGCACCTCGCGCGCGGTCTTGCCGGTGTCGACGAGGTCGTCGATAACGAGCACCTTCGCGTCGGCGCCGAGCGACAGCACCGCCTCGGAGACGCCCTTCAGCACCTGCAGGCCGCCCTGGTGGGCGTAGTCGTGGTAGCTCGCGATGCACACGGTCTCGATGGTGCGGATGCCGAGTTCGCGCGCCACGATGGCGGCGGGCACGAGGCCGCCGCGGGTGATCGCCACGAGGGCGTCGAAGGGGCCCGCCGCCGACAGGCGCCAGGCCAGCGCCCTGCAGTCGCGGTGGAACTGGTCCCAGGAGACCGGGAAGGCCTTGTCGCCTGGTCCGCTCATCGCTCCATCCTCCTCACGCCGGCACCCCGTCGCCCTTGAGCCCGGCCAGCATCGCCACCACCGCGTCCCGCGCCGCCGAGACCAGCGCCGCATCCTTGCCGCGCACGACGATCTGATTGCGGAAGCCGTCCGGCGAGAAGGACGGGTAGGAGCCGATCGACACGCCGGGATGCGCCTCGGCGAGCGCGCCGAGGCCGGCCGCGTAGGCGCCCTCGGGCAGGCCCTCGGCGTCGATCGACTCGGCCACCATGCGGGTGCCGCCTTCGAGGCTGGGGGTCACGTTGTCGAGCATGTTGCGCATGATGGCCGGTACGCCCGCCATCACGATCACGTTTCCGATCCGGAAGCCCGGCGCCTTGGACACGTCGTTGCGGATCAGCTCCGCCCCGTCCGGGATGCGCGCCATGCGGCGGCGCGCCTCGTTGAGGTCCTCCGGCCTGATGCGCTCCAGCAGCATGCGGATCGCCTCCGGGTGCTCGCCGATGCCGACCCCGAAGGCGGCCGCCACGGCGTCGGCGGTGATGTCGTCGTGGGTCGGGCCGATGCCGCCGGTGGTGAAGACGTAGGTGTAGCGCGCCCGGAGCGCGTTCACCGCCGCCACGATCTCGGCCTCCACGTCCAGCACGATGCGGACCTCGGAAAGGTCGATGCCCATGGCGGACAGGTGGTCGGCGATCGTGCCGATGTTCTTGTCCTTGGTGCGGCCCGACAGGATCTCGTCGCCGATGACCAGGACGGCGGCCGTGACGGATCGAGGCATGGTCAGGCTCCGGGGGCGGGCTCGCGCCCGTAGATGATGTTGGTGCGCGTCTTCAGCGCGACCCTGTAGCCCTGCGAGGCGATGAGCGCCGGGAGGTCGATGGCCCAGCGGCCCGGCGCGTCCTCGACGATGAGGAGGCGCGGCCACAGCGAAGCCGGCGCGTCGCGGAAGAAGGCTTCGAGGATCAGGTCCTCCGCGCCCTCGACGTCGAGCTTCACGCAGTCGAGGCGGGCGAAGCCCTCCTCCTCGATCAGGCTGCGCAGCGACCGGGCCGGCACCCGGACCGAGGCGCCCGGCCCGTGTGTGCCGACGAGGCGCATGGAGGTCTCGCCCTTGTTCTTCGCGTCGACGAAGAGCGTGATCTCGCCGTCGCGGTCGGCCACGGCGAGTTCCAGCGCCTTCACGGTGGTGAAGTGGTTCTGCCGGATGTTGAAGCTCAGGCGCTCGAAGATGTCGGCCTGGGGCTCCACGGCGAGGATGCGCGCGGCCGGGCCGCCCAGCGTCGCGGCGAAGAGCGCGTAGCCGCCGACGTTGGCGCCGACGTCGACGAAGGTGAAGCCGGCGCCGAGCCGCTCCGCCAGGAAGCGGCGCTCCTCGGGGTCGAAGTACTGCGGGGTGAACAGCAGGTTCTTCTCGGCGACGTTGTGGCCCGGGTAGAGGCGCAGGCGGAGCCCGAAGGACTCGACGTCGAGCGGCCGGTCGCCGAGCGCGCGCACGCCGACCGCCCGGAGCGCGAAGGCGAGGCGGCGGCCGGCCCAGTCCGTGCCGCAGCGCCGCGCGGTTCGCACCAGCCCGGCGAGCCAGCCGCGCGGCGCGTGGCGGCCGTAGGCCGATAGGTCGTTGGTAGCGGGGACCGTCATGGGCCCTTCCTCCCGCAAGCGGCCGGGCTTGGCAAGCGGCCGGGCTTGGCAAGCGGCGAGGCCGCTCGCGGCGTTTGTACCGGAGAGCCCGATGCCCTATCTTCGGTGCCACGCCCCAACGGGCTTCGGGCAACCCTCAGCCGCCGGGCCTCCATGACCTTCGTCGAAGCATCGACATCGCCGAGCCGCAAGAACGGCCAGATCAAGATCCACGACGCGGCCGCCTTCGAGGGCATGCGGCGGGCCGGGCGGCTCGCGGCGGAGTCGCTCGACATGCTGACCGAGCACGTCCGCCCCGGCGTGACCACCAACACGCTCGACCGCCTGCTGTTCGACTTCGCTATCGCGAACGACGCCTTCCCGGCCACGCTCGACTACCGCGGCTACACCAAGTCGATCTGCACCTCGATCAACCACGTCGTGTGCCACGGCATCCCGGACGACAAGCCGCTGCGCGAGGGCGACATCGTCAACATCGACGCGACGCTGATCGTGGACGGCTGGCACGGCGACTCGTCGCGCATGTACGCGGTGGGCGAGATCCCGCGCCGCGCCGCGCGGCTGATCGAGGTCACCTACGAGGCCCTGATGATCGGCGTCGCGGCCGTGAAGCCCGGCGCCACCACGGGCGACATCGGCGCCGCCATCCAGGACTATGCCGAGGGCGAGCGCTGCACCATCGTGCGCGAGTTCTGCGGCCACGGCATCGGGCGGCTGTTCCACGACGAGCCCAACATCCTGCACTACGGCCGGCGGGGCGAGGGCGTGGTGCTGAAGCCCGGCATGTTCTTCACCGTGGAGCCCATGGTGAACCTCGGCCGTCCCCACGTGAAGGTGCTCGGCGACGGCTGGACGGCGGTGACGCGCGACCGTTCGCTGTCGGCCCAGTTCGAGCACACGGTGGGGGTCACCGAGGCGGGCTGCGAGATCTTCACGCTGTCGCCGGCGGGCCTCCACCACCCGCCCTTCGCCAAGCCGTGAGTCCGGACGGCGAGGGCGGCTTCGGCGAGGCCAAGGCCGGCGGTGCGAAGCCCGCCGAGCCGTCCCACGCCGGCCACCGCGACCGCCTGCGCGAGCGCTTCAACGCCGCGGGCGACGCCGCCGTGGCGGACTACGAGCTGCTCGAGCTGATCCTGTTCCGCGCCATCCCGCGGCGCGACGTCAAACCCCTCGCCAAGGCCATGATCGCCCGCTTCGGCTCCTTCGCCGAGACGATCGCGGCTCGGCCCGAGCGCCTGCGCGAGATCGCGGGCCTCGGCGAATCCGCCATCACCGACCTCAAGATCGTGGAAGCCGCGGCGCGCCGCCTGACCAAGGGGGCCGTGAAGGCCCGCAGGACGCTGGGCTCCTGGACCGAGGTGCTGGACTATTGCCGCACCGCCATGGCGTTCAGCGACCGCGAGGAGTTCCGCATCCTGTTCCTCGACAAGCGCAACATGCTGATCGGCGACGAGGTGCAGGGGCGCGGCACGGTGGACCACACGCCGGTCTACCCGCGCGAGGTGGTGCGCCGCGCGCTGGAGCTCGGCTCGACCGCGCTGGTGCTGGTCCACAACCACCCGTCCGGCGACCCGACGCCCTCGACCGCCGACATCCGCATGACGCACGAGATCATCGCCATCGCCAAGCCGATGGGCATCGCGGTGCACGACCACCTGATCGTCGGCAAGCACGGGCACAGCAGCCTGAAGGCGCTGAAGTTCATCTGAGCCGGAACAATCGACGGGCGCGCACCCCCCGCGCAGGACCGAGCTACGCGTGCAGGCCTGCCCGCACGGCGTACTGTCGGTGGATCGGACGACGTCGGCACGTTCGTCGCAGGCGCCGCCTGCGCGATATCGTGCGGCACGCGGACCATGGGGGCGGTGTCTTCGGCCACGACCGTGAAGGGTGTCGCGAAGGTCAGGCCGGGCGCGACGGCGACGGCGAGCGTCGCTGTGGCCAGGCGGAGGTGTCACGGATTGACGAGGAGGCACCGCGCCGGCGAACACTCGCGAGCCGTGGCAGTGGCGGGCGACGCCGCGGGCAGCATCGCGGCCACGCCCAGTGCAGATCGACCGAACACGGTCCTCGACATCCTCAAGCTCTGGATCGCGACAAAGGCCATGACTTTCGATCTGTCTCGGAGCCCAACGGCGCCGTCATGAGCCGCGATGAACCGGCTTACGGCCAAGCCTGAACCCTCCCGCATCAGCCATCATCGTGGATGAGGCGGGTTGCCCATCAAGCGAGTGGCCTCCGCAGCTTCGCGCGCGTCGAGCCGATCCAGGCGACGCGACTGCCACCAGAAATAACCCAAGCCGCAAGCTGCGATCGTAAGGGCCAACACCGGCCAACCATACAGGACGAAATCCGACATCGCTCAATCCTCGGATCGAAGCAGGAAAGCGCATGCGACTTGTGCCGCGACATGTAGGAGGAGTGCGACCGGAATCCAAATTGCGAAGATGTGGGGCGAAACCGGTCGTTCGCTGGCCAGCGGCACGAGGATCGCGCCGACCGACGTGCCAACGGCCAAGTTGTTCAAAAATGTCGCGAGCAGTTTGACCTGCTCGTTCGAGCGCTTCGCGCGTCGGCGACGCGCGATGTCCTGCGGCGTGAGGCTCATGCAGATCCGACCAACGATCGAGCGGACAGTGTGCGGCAGCCTCCGGGGCGGCGCAACGCGCGTCAGGCCTCCGCCAGTTCCAGCACGACGTCCCACTCCGCCTCGGTGACGGGCTGCACCGACATGCGCGAGTTCTTGACCAGCACCATCTCGGCAAGGCGCGGGTCGCGCTTGATGCGCTCCAGCGTCACGGGCGGGAGGTCGCGCACGGCCTTCACGTCCACCATGCCGAACTTGCCGGTCTCGTCCGTGTGGTCGGGGTAGTAGGGCTTGATGACCTCGACGATGCCGACCACCGCCTTGCCCTCGTTGGAGTGGTAGAAGAAGCACTGGTCGCCCACCCGCATGGCCATGAGGTGCTGCTTGGCGACGTGGTTGCGCACGCCGTTCCAGAACGTGCCCGCCTCGCCGGCCTCGACCTGCTGGGCGAAGGACCATTTCGCGGGTTCGCTCTTCACCAGCCAACGGGCCATGGCGTCTCAACTCCGATCGGTTCGCAGGGAAGGGAAGGCCGGCTCAGTCGCCGGCTTCGGCGCGCGACGGGCGCGACAAGAGCGCGTCGAGCGCCGCCGCGGGGGTGGTCCGCCCGGCGACCAGCGCCGCCACGGCCTCGGCCACCGGCATGTCGACCCCGCGCTCGCGCGCGAGCCGCACCAGCACCGGCGCGGTGGCGACGCCTTCGGCGAGGCGGCCGGCCCCGGCCGCCTCCAGCGCTTCGCCGAGGCCGAGCGCGCGCCCGAAGGCGAAGTTGCGCGACTGGACCGAGGCGCAGGTGAGCACGAGGTCGCCGAGACCCGACAGGCCCATCAGCGTCTCCGCCCGCGCGCCGGATGCGCGGCCGAAGCGGCCGAGTTCGGCGAAGCCGCGCGCGATCAGCGCCGCAGAGGCGCTGGCGCCGAGGTCCATGCCGGCCGCGACCCCGCAGGCGATGGCGAGCACGTTCTTGGCGGCGCCGCCGATCTCGACGCCGCGCAGGTCGTCCGCGTGGTAGGGGCGGAAGGCAGGCTTCGCCAGCGCTTCCGCGACCCGGCGGGCGAGGCCGCCGTCCTCGGCCGCCACCGTGACGGCGGTGGGCCGCCCGCGCCCGACGTCGGCGGCGAAGCTCGGGCCGGACAGCGCCGCGGCGGGGTGGCCGGGGCGGCGGGCCGCGAGCACCTCGCTCATCAGGAGGCCCGTGCCGGCTTCGATGCCCTTGGCACAGAGCACCACCGGCACGCCGGGCCCGAAGGGAGGCAGGGCGTCGAGGGTCGCGCGCAGGTGCTGCGCCGGCACGACGAGCAGCACGAGGTCCGCCGCGGCGAGGTCGTCGTGAGACGCGGTGGGAACGATCGCGTCGTCGAGGCGCACGCCCGGCAGCGAGCGGCTGTTCTCGCGGGCGTCCGCCATCGCGGCGGCCTCGGCGGGGTCGCGGCTCCACAGCGTCACGCGGCGGCCGGGCCGCGCCGCCACCGTGGCGAGCGCCGTGCCCCAGGCGCCCGCGCCCAGCACGGCGATGCGGTCGAAGGCCATCAGGCGCGCCCGCCGGGAGCCCGCTCCGCGTCGGGGTCGAGCGGCCAGCGCGGGCGCGGCGGCGAGGTGAGGTCGTCCACGAGGCCGAGCTGCAGCCGCTCGATGCCGGCCCAGGCGATCATGGCGCCGTTGTCGGTGCACAGGATCGGCGGCGGCAGCACGAGGCGGATGCCGCTCTCGCCCGCGAAGCGCACGAAGGCGCTGCGCACCGACAGGTTCGACGCCACGCCGCCCGCCACCACGATGGCGCTCGGCCGGCCCGCCGCGTCGCGGAACTGGCGCAGCGCCGCGCGGGTGCGGTCGATCAGAACGTCGACGGCCGCGGCCTGGAACCCGGCGCAGAGGTCCGACACGTCCTTGGCGGTGAGCGGCGCGGCGCGCTCGGCTTCGAGCCGCACGGCGGTCTTGAGGCCGGACAACGAGAAGTCGGGCTTCGTGCGCCCCAGCATGGGGCGGGGCAGCCTGAACCGCGCGGGGTCGCCCCCCGCCGCGGCGCGCTCGACCGAGGGGCCGCCGGGATAGGGCAGGCCGAGCAGCTTGGCGGTCTTGTCGAAGGCCTCGCCCACCGCGTCGTCGACCGTGGTGCCGAGGCGCTTGTAGTCGCCGATGCCGCGCACCGCGATGAGCTGCGTGTGGCCGCCCGACACGAGCAGCAGCAGGTAGGGGAAGGGCACGCCGTCGGTCAGGCGCGCCGTGAGGGCGTGGCCTTCGAGGTGGTTCACGGCGACGAGCGGCTTGCGCAGGGCCAGGGCCAGCGCCTTGCCGGTGGTGAGCCCCACCATGACGCCGCCGACGAGGCCCGGGCCGGCCGCGGCCGCGATGCCGTCGAGCTGGTCGAGCCGCAGCTTGGCGCGACTGAGCGCGCGCTCGACGAGGCGGTCGATCACCTCGACGTGGGCGCGGGCCGCGATCTCGGGCACGACCCCGCCGAAGGCCGCGTGGTCGGCGATCTGGCTCATGACCTCGTTCGACAGGATGTCGCCGCCGCCCTCGTCGCGCGTGGCGACCACGCTGGCGGCGGATTCGTCACAGGTCGTCTCTATGCCCAGAACGCGCATGGGTCCCCTTCGCGGTGCGGCATGACCGTAGCGGAAGGGGCACGGCCGCGACAAGGCGATGCGGCGCGGGACGCCGCGAGATCGCCCCTGCCCTCATGGGCAACCTCCGGCGGGCGGGAGCCGTTGCACCCCCGATGGGGCCGCCCGCGGTCCGGCCGGGGCGAGCCGCATCGCCGCTTCGCCGGGGCGGGCCGGCCGATGGAGCGAGACCGTCCATGACGGCGCATTTCAACTTCGACAATTCCTACGCCCGGCTGCCCGACGCCTTCCACGCCCGCGTGCTGCCGTCGAGCGCGCGTGACCCGCGGCTGATCGCGCTGAACCGGCCGCTCGCCGGGGAGCTCGGGCTCGACGCCGGCGAGCTCGAAATGCCCGAGGGCGTCGAGATCCTCGCGGGCAAGCGGCTCGCCCCCGGCTCGGAGCCCATCGCCACCGCCTACGCGGGCCACCAGTTCGGCGGCTTCACGCCCCGGCTCGGCGACGGGCGGGCGGTGCTGCTCGGCGAGGTGATCGGCCCGGACGGCCGCCGGCACGACATCCAGCTCAAGGGCTCGGGCACGACACCCTTCTCCCGCGGCGGGGACGGCCGGGCGGCGCTCGGGCCCGTGCTCCGCGAATACCTCGTCAGCGAAGCCATGGCGGCGCTCGGCATCCCGACCACGCGAGCCCTCGCGGCGCTGCGGACGGGCGAGACCGTGCTGCGCGAGACGGAGCTGCCCGGCGCCGTCCTGGTCCGGGTGGCGGCGAGCCACATCCGCATCGGCACCTTCCAGTTCTTCGCGGCCCGCGGCGATACGGAATCGGTGCGGCGGCTCGCCGACCACGCCATGGCGCGCCACGACCCCGACGCGGCCGGGGCCGCGCAGCCCTACCGCGCCTTCCTCGACGGCGTTGTCGCGCGGCAGGCCCGCCTCGTCGCGCGGTGGATGGAGGTCGGCTTCATCCACGGCGTGATGAACACCGACAACATGTCGATCTCGGGCGAAACCATCGACTACGGACCCTGCGCCTTCATGGACGCCTACGGGCCCGAGACCTTCTTCAGCTCCATCGACCGCGGCGGCCGCTACGCCTACGGCAACCAGCCCGGCATCGCGCTGTGGAACCTCACGCGCCTCGCCGAATGCCTGCTGCCGCTGCTCGGCGAGGGCGAGGAGGCGGTGGCGGCCGCCGAGGCGTCCCTCACGGGCTTCGCCCCCGCTTATCTCGCCGCGCATCGCGACGGCTTCGGGCGCAAGCTGGGGCTCATGACGCCGGCGGAGGGCGACGAGACGCTCGTCGGGGATCTGCTCGACCGGATGGCGGCCGGCAAGGCGGACTTCACCCTGACGTTCCGGCGCCTGTGCGACGCCGCCGCCGATCCCGAGCGGGACCGGGAGGTCCGCGACCTCTTCATCGATCCCACGGCCTACGACGACTGGGCCGGCCGCTGGCGCGACAGGCTGGGCGGCGAGGCCATGGACGGCGCGGCGCGGCGCGCGGCGATGCGGGCCGCCAACCCGGCCTTCATCCCGCGCAACCACCGCGTCGAGGAGGCCATCGCGGCGGCGGTCGCCGAGGGCGACTACGGACCCTTCGAGCAGCTCGGCAGGGTGCTGTCGCGCCCGTTCGACGACCAGCCGGAATACGCCGCCTACGCCGACCCGCCGGCGTTCGACACGGGCGCATACCGGACGTTCTGCGGGACGTGACGAATTAGGCGTAGTCGGCCTCTCGGCGCCGCACCCGAACGCGAGCCACGAGAGACTGGCGACAGGAAATCTCCACCCTTCCTCATCCTGAGCCGGCCCGAAGGGCCGCGTCGAAGGACGCGGGCGCTCCACGCCCTGCTCAGGATGAGGGCGGTCGAGCACGCCCCGGCCAAAGCCACCGATGAACGAAGACACCCCCGGATCGCTCCGGGGGTGTCTCCCATCTCAGCCTTGGGGCCGGGTGCCTGGACTTCTCAGAAGTCCATGCCGCCCATGCCGCCGCCGCCGCCGCCCATCGGCATGGCGGGCTTGTCCTTCGGCAGCTCGGCCACCATCGCCTCGGTGGTGATCAGCAGGCCGGCGACCGAGGCCGCGTCCTGCAGGGCCGTGCGGACGACCTTCGCCGGGTCGACGATGCCGGCCGTGATCATGTCCACGTACTCTTCCGTCTGGGCGTTGAAGCCGTAGGTCTCGGAGGAGTTCTCGCCGAGCTTGAACACGACGGTCGAACCCTCGACGCCGGCGTTCTCGACGATCTGACGGATCGGGGCTTCCAGCGCCTTGGCGACGAGGTTGATGCCCGACTGCACGTCCGGGATGTCGCTCTTCAGCGCCAGCACGGCCTTCTTGGCGCGGAGGAGAGCGGTGCCGCCGCCGGGGACGATACCTTCCTCGACCGCCGCGCGGGTGGCGTTGAGGGCGTCGTCGACGCGGTCCTTCTTCTCCTTCACCTCGACCTCGGTCGAGCCGCCGACGCGGATCACCGCGACGCCGCCCGCGAGCTTGGCCAGGCGCTCCTGGAGCTTCTCACGGTCGTAGTCCGAGGTGGTCTCCTCGATCTGCGCCTTGATCTGGGCGATGCGGGCGTCGATGTCCTCCTTCTTGCCGGAGCCGTCGATGACCGTGGTGTTCTCCTTGTCGATGCGGATGCGCTTGGCGCGGCCGAGCATCGGCAGGGTGACGGACTCGAGCTTGATGCCGAGCTCCTCGGAGATCATCTGGCCGGAGGTCAGGATCGCGATGTCTTCCAGCATGGCCTTGCGGCGGTCGCCGAAGCCCGGAGCCTTGACGGCCGCGACCTTGAGGCCGCCGCGCAGCTTGTTGACCACCAGGGTGGCCAGCGCCTCGCCCTCGACGTCCTCGGCCACGATCACCAGCGGCTTGCCGGTCTGCACCACGGCCTCGAGCACCGGCAGCATCGCCTGCAGCGACGACAGCTTCTTCTCGTGGATCAGGATGTAGGGGTCGTCGAGCTCGGCGACCATCTTCTCGGCGTTGGTGATGAAGTAGGGGCTGAGGTAGCCGCGGTCGAACTGCATGCCCTCGACGACGTCGAGCTCGGTCTCGGAGGTCTTGGCCTCCTCAACGGTGATCACGCCCTCGTTGCCGACCTTCTGCATGGCCTGCGAGATCATCTCGCCGATCGACTTGTCGCCGTTGGCCGAGATGGTGCCGACCTGGGCGACCTCGTCCGATGAGGCGATCTTCTTGGCGCGGGCCTTGATGTCCTTGATGGCCGCCTCGACGGCCATGTCGACGCCGCGCTTCAGGTCCATCGGGTTGATGCCGGCCGCGACGTACTTGGAGCCCTCGCGCACGATGGCCTGGGCCAGGACGGTCGCGGTGGTGGTGCCGTCGCCGGCCTTGTCGTTGGTCTTCGAGGCCACTTCGCGCACCATCTGGGCGCCCATGTTCTCGAACTTGTCGTCGAGCTCGATCTCCTTGGCGACCGTCACACCGTCCTTGGTGATGCGGGGCGCGCCGAAGCTCTTGTCGATCACGACGTTGCGGCCCTTCGGGCCCAGCGTGACCTTGACGGCGTCGGCGAGGATGTCGACGCCGCGCAGCATCTTGGCGCGGGCGTCGGAGGAGAAGCGTACTTCCTTGGCAGCCATTCTGTCAGCTCCTGGTTCGGGGGTTCAGCGTGATGGGAACCGGAAGGCTCAGCCGACCACGCCCATGATGTCGCTCTCCTTCATGATGAGGAGATCCTGGCCGTCGATCTTGACCTCGGTGCCGGACCACTTGCCGAACAGCACCTTGTCGCCGGCCTTCACGTCGAGGGGGGTAAGCTTGCCGCTCTCGTCCCGGCCGCCGGGGCCCACGGCGACGATCTCGCCTTCCTGGGGCTTCTCCTTGGCGGTGTCCGGGATGATGATGCCGCCCTTGGTCTTCTCTTCGCCTTCGAGACGCTTGACGACCACGCGGTCGTGCAGGGGACGGAAATTCATGGAGACCTTCCTGTTCGTGGAGCGGGGCGGCCGTGCTATGCGGGTCGCCGTTGCGCAGAACCTGATCCTGTGCCGCTGTTAGCACTCATCCGGGGAGAGTGCCAGAGCGCGCCCCTGACCTAGGCGGCACGGATGACACTGTCAAGACGACGCGGATGGTTCGGCGGTGGACGGCGCGCGGCGAGCCCGATTGGGCGGAGCCGCGGAAGCTGGTAGGACACGGGCCCGCATCGGACCGGAAAGCGCCCTTGTCCCATCCCCCACTCCCCGGACCCGCCGCGAAGCCGTGCTGAAGCGCTGGGCCGCCCCTCCGGCGTTGCGCCGTCCGCGCTCCGCGTCGGGCCGCATCATCCTCGTGCTCGGCGCCTGCGGGCTCGCCTTCATCCTCGGCACGGCCGGCTACATCGCCGCGCACGAGCGCCAGATCGCCTTCCGCGAGGCGCGCGCCTCCGCCCAGGGCGCGGCCTTCTCGCTGGCCGACCACGCGTCGCGCCTGTTCGAGGTGAGCGACCTCGCGCTCCGCACCGCCACCCTGTCGCTCAGCGACATGCCCTGGGACGAGGCGGAAGCGTCGCGCTCGCTGCACGACGAGCTGAGGGCCACGTCCGACGTCCTGCCCTACATCCGCGACCTCGTCCTCGCCGACGCCGACGGCCGCCTGCGGGCCGCCACGCTGGCCTTCCCGGTGCCGCAGGTGTCGTTGGTCGACCGGCCGGCCTTCGCGGCGGTGCGCGGCGGGGCCGAGGGCCTCATCCTCGGCGACCCCATCGTCGGCAAGGTCAGCGGCAAGCCGTCCTTCCTCATCGCGCGGCGGCTGGTCGGAGCCGACGGGCGATTCCGCGGCATGGCCGCCGCCACGGCGGACCTCGACTACTTCCTGACATACTGGCGCCGCCTGGAGCTGGCCAACGACGCCCATGTGGCGCTGGTCCGCCCCGGCGGCGGGCAGGTGCTGGTGCGCCTGCCCGAGGTGCCGCCCATCGCGCCGACGTCGCTGCCCGCGCTGAGCGCGGCGGTCGCGGCTCGGCCCGTCGCCGGCCTCTACGACCCCGCGCCCGAGCGGCTCGGCTTCTACCAGCGCGTCGGCGACCTGCCGGTCTACCTCACGGTGAGCTACAGCGAGGCGGCGGTGGAGGCCGGCTGGCGCGCCTGGCTGTGGGGTTTCCTGCTGTTCCCCGCCGCCGCGATCCTGGCGCTCTTCGGCCTCCTGGCGCTGGCGCGGCGGCAGAGCCGCGTCGAGGCGCGGGCGAGCCTCGCGGTCGACCGCGCGCGGGCGGCCCTGGCCACCGCCAACCTCCGGCTGGAGCAGCGCGTGGCCGAGCGCACCGCCGACCTCCGCGAAAGCAACGCCGAGGTGCAGCGCTTCGCCTACATCGTCAGCCACGACCTCCGGGCGCCGCTCGTCAACATCATGGGATTCACCTCCGAGCTGCAGCGCCTGCGCGCCGACATCTTCCCCGAGTCCGCCGTCGCGGCCGATCCCACGCTGCGGGCCGACTTCGACGAGGCCATCGGCTTCATCCAGTCCTCGATCGACAAGATGGACCGGCTGATCAAGGCGATTCTGACCCTGGCGCGCCAGGGCTCGCGCGTGTTCCAGCCCGAGCCGGTCGACATGGGCGTGCTGATGCGGTCGATCGTCGACGGCGTGGCCCACCGGGCGCTGTCGGCCGGCGCCACCCTGTCGGTCGGGCCGATGCCGGTCCTCGTGGTCGACCGGATCGCCGCCGAGCAGGTCTTCTCCAACCTCGTCGACAACGCGGTGAAGTACCTGCGCCCCGGCGTGCCCGGCCGCGTGTCGGTCACGGCCGAGGTCGCGGACGGCCGCGCCGCCGTCCGGGTCGCCGACGACGGCCGCGGGATCGACCCGCGCGACCACGGCCGGGTGTTCGAGCTGTTCCGGCGCTCCGGCGCGCAGGACCGGCCCGGCGACGGCATCGGCCTCGCCCACGTGAAGACGCTGGTGCGCCAGCTCGGCGGCACCATCGCGCTCGACTCCGCCCCAGGACGCGGCAGCACCTTCACGGTGACGCTGCCGCTCGAACCCCACGGAACCGGCCCATGATGGCATTGACCCAGGCCGTCACGATCCTGATGATCGAGGACGACGACGGCCACGCGCGCCTGATCGAGAAGAACATCCGCCGCGCCGGCCTGTCGAACGAGATCCTGCACCTGCGGAACGGCACGGCGGCGGTGGAGTTCCTGTTCGGCCCGGACGGGGCGCCGCGCGCCCATCACACGCCCTTCATGATCCTGCTCGACCTCAACCTGCCCGACATGAGCGGCGTCGACATCCTGAGCCGCGTCAAGGCCGACGAGCGGTTCCGCCGCGCGCCGGTGATCGTGCTGACCACGACGGACGACAAGGCCGAGATCGACCGCTGCTACGACCTCGGCTGCAACGTTTACATCACGAAGCCCCTCATCTATCAGAGCTTCGCCGAGGCGATCCGGCAACTGGGGCTGTTTCTGTCCGTGATCCAGCTTCCCGAGCAGGCACCAACGTGACGGGCCACCGGCTTCTCTACATCGACGACGATCCGGCCATCGGGCGCTTCGTGCAGCGCCGTCTGGGCCGGCTCGGCCACGCGGTCGAGACCGCCGAGGACGGCGAGGCCGGCCTGGCCCGACTCGCCGCCGGCGGCTTCGACGCCGTAGCGCTCGACCACTACATGCCCGGCCGCGACGGGCTCGACGTGCTCGACGCCATCCGGGCCCTGCCCGACGCGCCCCCGGTGATCTTCGTCACCGGCACCAGCGAGAGCCGCGTCGCGGTCTCGGCCCTGAAGGCGGGCGCGACCGACTACGTCGTGAAGGACGTCGGGGGCGAGTTCGTCGAGCTCCTCGACGCGGCTGTGCGCTCGGCCGTGGCCGGCGTGGTGTTGCGCCGCGACAAGGAGGCGGCCGACCGGGCCATCGTGGAAGCGCGCGACCGCTTCGAGGCGCTGGCGGCCGAGCGGCAGGTGCTGATGCGCGAGGTGAACCACCGCGTCGGCAACTCGCTCCAGCTCGTCGCGGCCTTCCTCCACCTCCAGGCGGGCGGCTCAGCCTCGCCCGAAACCCGGGAAGCCCTCAACGAGGCCAACCGGCGAGTCCTGGCCATCGCCCAGGTCCACCGCAGGCTCTACACGTCGGACGACGTCAAGACCGTGGCGCTCGACAGCTACCTCGCGGCGCTGGTCGAGGACCTGCGCGAGTCGAGCGACGCGACGGGGGGCGTGGCGCAGCTGTCGCTCGACGCCGTGCCGGTGATGGTCGACGCCGACAGCGCGGTGACGATCGGCGTGATCGTGACGGAGCTCGTCATCAACGCGATGAAATACGCGTACCCGAGCGGCAGCGGGCCGGTCCGGGTGCGGCTGGACGCCGGCGACGCGGAACGCACCTGCCGCCTGACCGTCGAGGACGACGGGGTGGGCCGGTCCGAAGCCGCCGGCCGGCGGTCCGGGCCGGCGTCGAGCGGCATCGGCCGCACGATCATCAAGGCCATGGCGTCAAAGCTCGACACCACGGTGGCCTACGACGACGCCGGCGCGGGCACCCGCGCCGTGATGGTCTTCACGCTCGGCGAGCCGAAGCTCGCGCCGCCGCCGACGCCGTGACGATGCCCGGCGGAGCCTTGAGGCTCCGCCGGCGCGCGGCGTCAGGGCTGCCGCCCCGTCCCCATGGCGTTGGCCGGCACGCCGCCTTCCGCGGCCCCCGGATAGGGCTCGCCGGGGCGCTGCCCCTGGCCGCCCGGACGGCGCTGGCCGCCCTGACCCTGCATCTGGCCCTGGCCGCCCTGGCCCTGGCCGCCTTGGCCCTGCATGCGCTGGCCCTGCCCGCCCTGGCCTTCGGGCGGACGCTGGCGCCCGCCTTCGCCCTGACCCTGCTGGCCCTGGCCCTGGATGCGCTGGCCGCCCTGGCCCTGGCCCTGGCGGCCTTCGCCCTCGCCGCCACCCTGGCGCTGGCCTTCCGGCGGACGCTGACGCCCCCCTTCGCCCTGGCCCTGCCCCTGGCGCCCGCCTTCGCCCTGGCCGATGCGCGGTCCCTCGCCGCCCGGACGGCCCGGGCCCTCGCCGGGGCGCCCCTCGCCGAAGCCGGGGCCGCGCCCGCCGGGGCCGCCGAAACCGGGGCCGGGGCCGCCCGGCCCCGGTCCGAAGCCCGGACCCGGCCCGTAGCCGGGGCCGACCGGGAAGGGCCGCCCGCCGTACAGGCGGCGCAGGCGCTCGCGGCGCAGCAGCTCCAGCTGACGCTCGCGGCGGAGCTCGGGCCCGGCCAGCACGCCGCCGATGATGCCGCCCACCACGGCGCCCGCCGCGGCCTCGCCGGGATCGCGGTACTGGGCGAAGCTCGTTCCAGGACTAGACAGCAGAGCCGATACCGCGACGGCCGAGATGATGATGCGCTTCACGCGTGAGTCCCCCATGTCCACCGTTGCCTAATGGACGGAGGGCAGTGTGGTTGCCTCGTCCTGCACCGGATATGAACGGTTTCCGGGCAGAACCCGCTCTTCGGCAGGGCTTTCAGCTGAGGCGACCGGGCCACTGTCAATCAGGAAGCTCGCGCTGCGTCACATTTCGGCCTAGTATGGCCATCAAGTCACCCGCCGCCTCGCGGCACCCTGCTTCGGCCCCGCACCGGTCGGCGCGTACCTCAGCTGTCCCGGAAGATCACCATGCCGGCCATCGCCCTCGTCGACGACGACAGAAACATCCTCACCTCCGTGTCGCTCACCCTGGAAGCCGAGGGCTACCGGGTGCAGACCTACACGGACGGCGCCGCGGCGCTGGACGGCCTCAAGACCAACCCGCCCGACCTCGCCATCTTCGACATCAAGATGCCCCGCATGGACGGCATGGAGCTGCTGCGCCGCCTGCGGCAGAAGTCCGACCTGCCGGTGATCTTCCTGACCTCGAAGGACGAGGAGATCGACGAGCTGTTCGGCCTCAAGATGGGCGCCGACGACTTCATCCGGAAGCCGTTCTCGCAGCGCCTGCTGGTGGAGCGCGTCAAGGCCATCCTGCGCCGCGCCAACCCCAAGGAGGCCGCCGCTCAGAAGGAGTCGGAGGCCAAGCTGCTGGAGCGCGGCAACCTCAAGATGGACCCCGAGCGCCACACCTGCACCTGGAGGAACGAGCAGGTGGTGCTCACCGTCACCGAGTTCCTGATCCTGCAGGCCCTGGCGACCCGGCCCGGCGTCGTGAAGAGCCGCAACGCCCTCATGGACGCCGCCTACGACGACCAGGTCTACGTCGACGACCGCACCATCGACAGCCACATCAAGCGGCTGCGCAAGAAGTTCAAGGTCGTGGACGACGACTTCGAGATGATCGAGACGCTGTACGGCGTCGGCTACCGCTTCAAGGAAGCGTGACCGGGCGTCCGCCCGTGGGGTCCGGACCCCGATGACCACGTCGCCGCTTCCGGGCGCCGGCACCCGCCTGGGCGGGCGGCCGCCGGGCCGCTCGCGCCCCCGCCGCCTCCGGCGCTCGGTCGGCCTGCGCCTGCGCATGGCCCTGCGTTCGGCCACGACGCGGCTGTCGTCGTCGCTGACGCGGCGCATCGTCGTGCTGAACCTCGGCGGGCTCGTCGCCCTGCTGGTGCTGTTCCTGTACATCAACCAGTTTCGCGAGGGGCTGATCGACGCCCGCGTGCAGAGCCTGCAGACGCAGGGCGAGATCATCGCGGCCGCCATCGCGGCCTCGGCCAGCGTCGACGACGCCAACATCACCGTCGACCCCGAGAAGCTGCTGCAGGCCACGCCGGGCCAGCCGCCCAACGCCGACGAGGACGCGGCGGCCTTCGAGTTCTCCATCAACCCCGACCGTGTCGGGCCCGTGCTGCGCCGCCTCGTGACGCCGACCGGCACGCGGGCGCGCATCTTCGACAGCAACGGCGTGCGCGTGGTCGACACCCGCGCCATGGCGCTGCCCGGCGCCCGCTCGAAAGCGCTGCCGGCGTCGGACCTGCCGTGGCTCGAGCGGGCCTGGCTCGACCTCCGCCGCCGCCTGGGCAAGCCGGAGGCCGCCCTCGACGAGGGGCGCAACGGCGACGCCGAGCTGCCCGAGGTCGCCGAAGCGCTGGGCGGTCACACGCGCTGGATCGTGCGGGTCAACGCCCGCGGCCAGACGATCGTGTCCATGGCCGTGCCGATCGTCAACGCCAACAAGGTCCAGGGCGCGCTGCTCCTGTCCACCCAGCCCGGCGACGTCGACAAGATCATCGCGTCCGACCGCTGGGCCCTGTTCCGGGTGTTCCTGGTCGCGGCCGTGGTGATGTTCGTGCTGTCGCTGTTCCTCGCCAACACCATCGCGGGGCCGATCCGCCGGCTCGCCGAGGCGGCCGAACGGGTGCGGCGGGGCGTCGATTCGCGCGAGGAGATCCCGGACTTCACCGCCCGCGCGGACGAGATCGGCCACCTGTCGCGCGCGCTGCGCGACATGACGCGCGCTCTCTATTCCCGCATGGAGGCGACGGAAAGCTTCGCCGCCGACGTGGCGCACGAGCTGAAGAACCCGCTGACCTCGCTACGCAGCGCGGTGGAAACCCTGCCCCGCATCAAGGCGGAGGAGTCGCGCGGGCGGCTCACCGCCATCATCCAGCACGACATCAAGCGGCTCGACCGCCTCATCAGCGACATCTCGGACGCGTCGCGGCTCGACGCCGAGCTCGCCCGCAACCGCACGGCGGGGCTCGACGTGGCTGCGCTGGTGCGCACCGTCGTGTCGGTGGCCAACGAGGTCGAGCGCGGCGACGGCGTGCGATTCGCCCTCACGGTCGCCCTGCCCCCGCCGGGCCAGGACGGGCCGGGCTACCGCGTGATGGGCCACGATTCGCGCCTCGGGCAGGTCATCAACAACCTGCTCGACAACGCCCGCTCCTTCTCGGAGGAGGACGGAACGGTGCGGGTCTCGGTGCGGCCGGCCCGGCTCGACGAGGAAGGCCGGGCCGGCGTCGAGGTGATCGTCGACGACGACGGGCCCGGCATCCCGGCCCACGCCTTCGAGCGCATCTTCGAGCGCTTCTACACCGACCGGCCCGACCAGGGCTTCGGGCAGAACTCGGGGCTCGGCCTGTCCATCTCGCGCCAGATCATCGAGGCGCACGGCGGACGCATCTGGGCCGCCAACCGCGTCGCCCCCGCGGCCGAGGACGGGGAAAGCGAGCCGGGCGAGCCGCGCGTGTTCGGCGCCCGCTTCACGGTGTGGCTGCCCGCCGTGGGGGCGCGCGGGTGAGCGACGGGCAGAACCTCCACGCCACCACGGCCGTGCTGGGCGAGAGCGGCGTGCTGATCCGGGGCGCGTCGGGCGCCGGCAAGACGGCCCTCGCCCTGGCGCTCGTGGACCAGGTCCGATCCTCGGGCGCCTTCGCCCGACTGGTCGCCGACGACCGCACGCTGGTGACGCGCCGGGGCGACCGTCTCGTCGCCCGGCCGCATCCCGCGCTGGCGGGGCGCGCCGAGCGGCGCGGTCTGGGGATCGTCGCCGTCGAGCACGAGCCCGCCTGCGTGCTGGGCCTCGTGGTCGACCTCGTCGAGGGCCGGCCGGAGCGCCATCCCGCGCCGGACGCGCTGCGCTGCGCCATCGCGGGCGTCGTGCTGCCCCGCGTCTCGCTCCCGGCGGGGCCGCCGAGCCTCGACGCCATCGCCTTGGTCAGGACGGCGCTGGTGAGGGCGGCCTTGCCCGGCGTGGCGCCGTGAGGGCGACCCTATTTCGCTTGCCAAGTTCGCCGCGATGCACAAGATTGCGCCGGGACCGAACGGTCGAGCAGGCAGTCTTCCCGGCAAAGGCATGAGCGGTAGCTTGCAATGATCGGTATGGTGCTCGTGACCCACGGCCACCTTGCGACGGAATTCCGCGCCGCGCTCGAGCACGTCGTGGGGCCGCAGAGGGGCATCGAGACGATCACCATCGGTCCCGAGGACGACATGGAGCAGCGGCGCCAGGACATCGTGTCCGCCGTGGCCAGCGTCGACACCGGCCAGGGCGTCGTGCTCCTGACCGACATGTTCGGCGGCACGCCCTCCAACCTCGCCATCTCGGTGATGGACCGCACCCGCGTCGAGGTGGTGGCGGGCATCAACCTGCCCATGCTGATCAAGCTCGCCTCGGTGCGCGAGGCGGCGAGCCTTGAGGTCGCCGTGACCCAGGCCCAGGAGGCCGGGCGCAAATACATCAACATCGCCAGCCGCGTGCTGAACGGGAAGTAGCGCATGGAGCAGGGGGCCGAGGCGGTGGACGGGGCGGCGGTGACGCGCGACCTCCCCATCGTCAACCGCAAGGGGCTGCACGCCCGGGCCACGGCCAAGTTCGTCCAGTGCGTGGAGCACTTCCAGGCCGACGTCACGGTGACGCGCTCGGGCGAGACCGTCGGCGGCCAGTCGATCATGGGCATCCTGACGCTGGGCGCCGGCCGCGGCACCACCGTCACGGTGTCGGCCACCGGGCCCGACGCGCAGGCGGTGGTGGACGCCCTGGCGGCCCTGGTGGCGAACCGGTTCGGCGAGGACGAATAGCGCGGGCGGGCTTGCGGCCGGGCGCAAGCGGAGCCATGTCGGCGGCGGACCAGCACAGGACCCGAGCCATGCCCCAGACCCGCGGCCGCATCTTCGACGACTTCGCCAGCCTCATGACCAACGCCGCCGGCGTCGCCAACGGCGTCAAGCGCGAGGCCGAGACGGCCGTGCGCTCGCAGGTCGAGCGCATCCTGGCCGGCATGAACGTGGTCACGCGCGAGGAGTTCGAGGCCGTGCGCGAGATGGCGGCCCTGGCCCGCGAGGAGAACGACGAGCTGCGCCGCCGCATCGCCGCGCTCGAAGCCGGGCGGGCGCCTGGCCTCTGATCCGGATCGGTTTCGAAGGGCCCCCGGCCTTTCGCGGGGTCCGGGGCGGCGCCCCGGTGCTTTCTTCTCGGGCCGCCACCCCGAACCCCGCCGGAGGCGAGGCCTTCGGGAACCGGACCCGGCCTCAGGCCTTCGCCCGCCGCTCCAGCGCGGCCGAGACCCCGAAGACCGCGAGGCCCAGCGCCGGCAGGGCGGCCGCGACCGAGCCGGTCGAGGTCCAGCCGTAGCCGGCCGCGACCGTGATGCCGCCGAGCCAGGCGCCGAGCGCGTTGGCGACGTTGAAGGCCGAGTGGTTCAGCGCCGCGGCCAGGGTCTGCGCGTCGGCGGCGACGTCCATCAGCCGCGTCTGCAGGCCGGGCAGGATGGCGAAGCCGCAGCCGACCAGGAACAGCGCCTCCGCGGCCGTCCAGGGATTGTGCGCCGCACAGGCGTAGACCGCGCCGACGGCGGCGTCCCACGCGAGCACGCCCGCGATGGCCGGCATCAGGGCGCGGTCGGCCAGCTTCGAGCCGACGACGTTGCCGGCCGTCATGCCGAGGCCGAACAGCACCAGGGCGGCCGGCACCAGCGCCAGCGGCAGGCCCGCCACCTGGGTCAGCGTCGAGCTGACGTAGGTGTAGATGGCGAAGACGCCGCCCGACCCCACGGCGGCGACGCCCAGCGTCAGCCACACCTGCGGGCGGCGCAGCGCGCCGAGCTCGACGAGAGGGCTCGACGCGGTGGCCGAACTCGTGGGGACGAAGAGCGCGACCAGCAGCACCGTCAAGAGCCCCACGCCGCCCACGCCCGCGAAGGCGAGGCGCCAGCCGAGCGACTGGCCGAGCAGGGTGACGAGCGGCGTCCCCACCACGGTGGCGATGGTCAGCCCCATCATGACGCGGCCGACCGCGCGGGCCCGCCCTCCGGCCGGGGCCAGCGAGGCCGCGACCAGCGAGGCGACGCCGAAATAGGCGCCGTGCGGCATGCCGGTGAGGAAGCGCAGGCCGAGCAGCGCGTGGTAGCCCGGCGCCAGCGCGCTCAGGAGGTTGCCGAGCGCGAAGACCCCCATCAGCCCGATCAGCAGCGTGCGGCGATGAAGCTTGGCGGCCAGCACGGCGATGATCGGCGAGCCCACCACGACGCCGAGCGCGTAGGCGCTGATGACGTGGCCGGCCGTGGGCTCGGAGATGTCGAGCGTGCGGGCGAGGTCGGGCAGGAAGCCCATCGTGGCGAACTCGCCGGTGCCGATGGCGAAGCCGCCGACCGCCAGCGCGAGCTCGATCAGGCCGGTGCGGCGCCGGTCCGTCCTGGCCGGCGCGGGAACGACGCGGGGAAGGATGGCGTCGGTCATGGGATGTCCCCCGTCTCGAAGGTGGCGCGCCCGAGGCGCGCGAAGCCGGCCCGCGGGCCCTCGCAGGGGCTCGCGATCCCGGGTCGGCGATCGTATCGTCCGACTTATTGTGCGCTGCAATAGGCGTGCCGGGCACCCGGACCGCCGCATGGCTGCGTCCCGCCTCCGGAGCCGGCCTCTGTTGCAGAGGATGAGCAGAGACGCCGGCCGCTCCCCTCTCCCTCATGGCTGTCGGAGAGCATCGGGGTAGCTCCCTTCTCCCCTCGCGGGAGAAGGGGGCCCGGCGAAGCCGGGTCGGATGAGGGGGCATGGCGCCGTGCTCGACGATGAGCCCTCCCGCTCCGGACAGCGGGCGCTCGTCCCCTCATCCGCCTCCACTGCGTGGAGGCACCTTCTCCCGCAAGGGGAGAAGGGGGCTGACCCCGATGCTCCGAGATCCTTGAAGCCGGTGGCTCCACAAGGGACGGGGCCGAGCGAGACCGGAGACGATCGAACGAGCTGACCCAATGCCATTCAGCTGTGGATAAGCCGCTCGACCCCACAATCCAGGGCAGCAAAACTGTGGGTTCAATCCTCCGGGGACACCAACCCGCGGTGTTTCCCCCAGTATTGACTCGGCGAGCCGGACCCGGAATCCATATCAGAACAAAACAGGAACACATGGTGGGCCCTCCCGATTGTCGGGAGGGACCGCCGGTGAGTCGCGTGGTCGCATCGTCCGGGGCGAGCTTTGTCGGATCTCCACCACATCTCGGGTGTCGCCGCCCTGCGCGACACCGTCGCCCGCATCGAGGCGGGGCGGTCCGGCGCGCCGCGGCGGCGCGCGGCCTCGGGGCCGCCGCCGGTCGGCCTCGGCGACGGGGCGCTGCCGCTCGACGCGGCGCTGGGGGGCGGCCTCCGGCGCGGGGCCCTGCACGAGGTCGTGGCCGAGGACGCGCGGGACGCCGCCGCGGCGGCCGGCTTCGCGCTCGCCGCCGCCGGGCGCTGCGCCGGGCCCGCGCCGCTGGTGTGGATCGTGGAGGACCACGCCGCGGCCGAGACCGGCCTGCCCTACCGGCCCGGCCTCGCCGCGCACGGGATCGACCCCGACCGGCTGATCCTGGTCCGCACCGGCGACGGGCCGGCGACGCTCTGGGCTCTGGAGGAGGCGCTGCGGCTCGGGGCGCCGGCCGTGCTGGCGGAGCTGTGGAGCGCCAAGCCCTACGGGCTCGCTCCGTCGCGCCGCCTGCTGCTCGCCGCGCAGAACGGCCGCGGCGCCGCGATCCTGCTCCACGCCGGCCTGGCGGGCCGGGGCGCGGGCCTGTCGAGCGCCGCTGAGACGCGGCTGGCCGTGGCGGCCTGCCCGAGCCCGCGCCTCGCGTCGGCGGGGAGCCGCGTGCCCATCCCCGGCCCCCCCGCCGTGGCGGTGCGAGTGCTGAAGCTCCGCCTCGGCGGCGAGGCCGACCTCGACCGCGACCGCCGTCACGCGCTCGTCTGGAACCAGCACAGGAGATGCTTCGATGCTCACGCGCTACCTGTCGGCGTTTCTGCCCCTGCTGCCGACGGACCGCGTCCGGCGCGCCGAAGCGCGAGCGTCGTCGCCTTCGGGGCCCGCGCCGGATGAAGCGCTCGTGATAGTCGCCAAGGTGAAGGGCGCGCAGCGTCTCACGGCGGTCTGCGCGCTGGCCGCGGCACGCGGCCTCCGTCCCGGCCAGGCGCTCGCCGACGCGCGGGCTCTGTGCCCGGCGGTGCGCGTCGTCGAGGCAGACGCGGGTGCCGACGCCGCCCTGATGGCGGCGGTCATCGACTGGTGCCGGCGCTTCACGCCGCTGTCGGCGCCCGACGGGCCGGACGGCGCCATGCTCGACGTCGGCGGCTCGGCGCATCTCTTCGGCGGCGAGACGGGGCTGGTCGAGGCGGTGGAATCGGGCCTGCGGCGCCAGGGCCTCGCCTGCCGCGCCGCCGTGGCGTCGACGCCCGAAGCCGCCTGGGCCCTGGCGCGCTTCGGGACCGAGACGATCGCCCCGGCGCCGCACGAGCCCGGCTTCGAGCCCCTCGCCGCCGCCCTGCCCCTGGCGGCGCTGCGGATCGCGCCCGAGGTGGTGGCGGGGCTCGGCCGCGCCGGCCTCGCCCGCGTCGGCGACCTGCTCCATCGCCCGCGCGCTCCCATCGCGGCGCGTTTCGGCGCCGAGGTGCTCCAGCGGCTCGACGGGCTGATGGGGCGCAGCCTGTCGCCCATCGGCCCGCGGTTCGAGGCCCCCCGCTGCGTGGCGGAGCGGCGCTTCGCGGCCGGGCTGACCCGCGCCGAGGGGATCGAGGCGGCGCTGCTGCCGCTGTGCCGCCACCTCTGCGCCGCGCTGGCCCGGCGGGGCGAGGGCGCCCGGACGGTGGCGGCGAGCTTCTTCCGCGTCGACGGCGCCGTGAAGCACCTGCGGCTCGGCACGAGCCGCCCGACGCGCGACCCCGAGGCGCTGTTCGCGCTGTTCCGGGAGAAGATCGCGGCCCTCGGCGAGGACGGGCTCGACACCGGCTACGGCTTCGACCTGATCCGCCTCGCCGTGGCCGAGGGCGAGAAGCTCGACGCGCGCCAGGACGGGCTCGATCCGGAGGACGCGGGTTCGGCCGACTCCTTCGCCGACCTCGCGGACCGGCTCGGGGCGCGGCTGGGCCTCCGGCGCGTGCTGCGGCTCGCGGCCCGCGACAGCCACCTGCCGGAATGCGCCGTGGTGGCGCTCCCGATGGCCGCGCCCGACCCCGGGCCCGGTGGCGACGGCGCGGGCCTGTGCCGGCCGATCCGCCTGTTCGAGCGGCCCGAGCCGATCGACACCGTGGCCTCGGTGCCGGACGGGCCGCCGGTGCGGTTCCGCTGGCGGCAGGTCATGCACGACGTCGCCGCCATCGAGGGGCCAGAGCGGATCGCGCCGCAATGGTGGACCGGCGAGGCCGAGCTCACGCGCGACTACTTCCGCGCCGAGGACCGCCACGGCCGCCGCTACTGGCTCTACCGCGAGGGCCTGTTCGGCCGCGAGGTCGACCGCCCGCGCTGGTTCCTGCACGGGCTGTTCGGGTGAAAACGCTCGGGGCTCTCAGGACGCGCTCCCCTTCTCCCCTCGCGGGAGAAGGTGTCGACGCGAAGCGGCGACGGATGAGGGGGCTTGGCGCGGCGCCATCCGCTTCGAAGGGTGCATCGTCGAGCGCGGCGCCATGCCCCCTCATCCGCCTCTGCTCCGCAGAGGCACCTTCTCCCGCGAGGGGAGAAGGGGACCGCGTCCTGACGGGATAGGGACGTGACACGCTTCGCCGAACTGGCCGCCGCCACCAACTTCTCGTTCCTGCGCGGCGCCTCGCACCCCGAGGAGATGGTGGCGCAGGCCCGCGCGATCGGGCTCGCCGGCGTCGGCATCGCCGACCGCAACTCGCTGGCCGGCGTGGTGCGGGCCTGGAGCTACCGCCGCGACAATATCCCCGCGGACGAGCCCTTCCGCGTGGTCGTCGGCGCGCGGCTCGTCTTCGCCGACGGCACGCCCGACGTGCTGGCCTACCCGGTCGACCGCGGCGGCTACGGGCGGCTGACGCGCCTCCTCACGCTCGGCAACCGCCGTGCCGCCAAGGGCGACTGCCGCCTCGTGCTGCCCGACCTCCTGGCGGGCAGCGACGGGCTGCAACTGATCCTGTGCGAGGGATCGGGCCGCGGCGGCGAGCCGCCATCGCCCGAGGACTGGGCGCCGCTCGTCGCCGCCCTGCGGGAAGCCGCGCCGGACCGCGTCTGGCTCGCCGCGACGCAGCTCTACGGGCCGGCCCACCGGCGGAGTCTCGCGGAGCGGGCCGCCCTGTCGCGCCTGACCGGCGCGCCGCTCCTCGCCACCAACGCGCCGCTGATGCACCACCCGGACCGGCGGCCGCTCGCCGACGTGGTCGCCTGCATCCGCGAGGGCCTGAGCCTCGACGCCATGGGACGCCGGCTCGACGCCCATGCCGAGCGCCACCTGAAGCCCGCGGCCGAGATGGCGCGCATCTTCGCGGAAGCGCCCGAGGCGGTCGGCGAAACGCTGCGCTTCCTGGCCGGGATCGCGTTCGACCTGTCGCAGCTGAAATACAACTACCCCGACGAGCTGCGCGACGGTTACGCCACCGAGCGCGAGGCGCTCGAAGCCTATGCCGAGGCGGGGCTCGCCGAACTCTACCCGCTCGGGGCGCCGGCGAAGGTGCGCGCGCAGCTCGACAGCGAGCTCGCGATCGTGGCCCAGCTCGGATACTGGGCCTATTTCCTCACCGTGCACGACATCGTGCGCCACGCGCGGAGCCTCGGCATCCTGTGCCAGGGCCGCGGCTCGGCGGCCAATTCGGTGCTGTGCTACGCGCTCGGCATCACCTCCGTGGATCCCGTCCACCACGACCTCCTGTTCGAGCGCTTCCTGTCGGTCGAGCGGCGCGAGCCGCCGGACATCGACGTCGACTTCGAGCACGAGCGGCGCGAGGAGGTGATCCAGTACATCTACCGCCGCTACGGGCGCGAGCGCGCCGCGCTGGCCGCGAGCGTCGTGACCTATCGCACGCGCTCGGCCGTGCGCGAGGTCGGCCGCGCCTTCGGCCTGTCGGACGACGCCGTGGCGGCGCTGAACGGCACGGTGTGGGGCTACTGGTCGAAGGGCATCGACCCCGGGGAAGCGAAGCGCATCGGCTTCGACCCCGGCGAGCGGCGCCTCGCGCAGGTGCTGCGGCTCGCCGAGGAGCTGAGCGGCTTCCCGCGCCACCTGTCGCAGCACACGGGCGGCTTCGTCATCACCCGCTCGCGGCTCGACGACGCCGTGCCGATCCTCAACGCCGCCATGGCGGAGCGCACCACCGTCGAGTGGGACAAGGACGACCTCGACGCTGTCGGCATGCTCAAGGTCGACGTGCTGGCGCTCGGCATCCTGTCGGCGCTCCAGCGCGGCTTCGACCTCATCGACCGCCACTACGGCGAGCGATACCGCCTCGCCACCGTGCCGGGCGAGGACGAGGCGGTCTACCGCATGATCAGCCGCGCCGACACGATGGGCGTGTTCCAGATCGAAAGCCGGGCGCAGATGTCCATGCTGCCGCGCCTGCGGCCGCGCGAGTTCTACGACCTCGTGGTCGAGGTCGCGATCGTGCGGCCCGGGCCCATCCAGGGCGACATGGTTCACCCCTACCTGCGCCGGCGCGAGGGGTCGGAGGCCGTCACCTACCCGTCCGCGGAGCTGGAAGCCGTGCTCGGCAAGACCATGGGGGTGCCGCTGTTCCAGGAGCAGGCGATGCGCATCGCCATCGTGGCGGCGGGCTTCACCCCGTCAGAGGCGGACGGCCTGCGCCGCGCCATGGCGACCTTCAAGCGCGTCGACCTCGTCGGGCGGTTCCGCGACAAGATGATCGGCGGGATGGTGGAGCGGAAGTATGACTTGGCCTTCGCCGAGCGCTGCTTCGCCCAGATCGAGGGCTTCGGCACCTACGGCTTCCCCGAGTCCCACGCCGCCGCCTTCGCGCTGCTGGTCTACGCCTCGGCCTGGATGAAGTGCCGCTACCCGGACGCCTTCGCGTGCGCGCTGCTGAACAGCCAGCCGATGGGCTTCTACGCCCCGGCCCAGCTCGTCGGCGACGCGCGCGACCACGGCGTCGCGGTGCACGAGGTCGACGTGAACTTCTCAGGTTGGGACCACGCGCTCGTGCCGCTGGGCTCGCAACACGACGGCACCGGCGCGCGCCTCCACCCGAAGCACGCCGACATGCGCGACGACGTGTTCGGCGACCGGGCCATCCGGCTCGGGCTGCGGCTGGTGAAGGGCCTGCGCGAGGCCGAGATGGAGCGGCTCGTGGAGCGCCGCGGCGCCGGCTACGATTCGGTGCGCGACCTGTGGCTGAGGGCCGAGCTGTCGCCCGCCGCCCTGGAGGTGCTGGCCGAGGCCGACGCCTTCCGCTCGCTCGGGCTCGACCGGCGCGCGGCGCTGTGGGCCGTGCGGGGGCTCGACCGTGCGGGCGGCGAGGACGCGCTGCCGCTCTTCACCACCTCCCCGGGCGGGCTGGAGCCCGCCGTGGCGCTGCCGCCGCTGCGGCTCGGCGAGCACGTGATCGAGGACTACCGGCGCCTGCGGCTGTCGCTGAAGGCGCATCCGGTGTCGTTCCTGCGGGGCGGGCTCACGCGGCGAGGCCTCGAGCGCGCGGGCGAGCTCGGCGGCCGCGGGCGCCGCGGCGCGGCGGTGGCGGGGCTCGTGCTGGTGCGCCAGCGGCCGGGCTCGGCCCACGGCACGATCTTCCTCACGCTGGAGGACGAGACCGGGCCGGCCAACGTCATCGTGTGGCCCAAGGTTTTCGAGGCCAACCGGCCGGCCGTGATCGCGGCGCGGCTGCTCGGCGTATGGGGTTCCGTGCAGGAGGCGTCCGGCGTGGTCCACCTCGTGGCGGAGCGGCTGGAGGACCTGTCGGCGGAGCTCGACGCCCTCGGGCGCGAGCCGCTCGACGGCACGCCCCACGCCGACGAGCTGAAGAAGCCGCAGACGCACGAGACCAAGGCGCGCCGCTCGGGCCGCGACCTCGCGGCGGGCATCCGGCCGCCGGACGCCCTGCCCCCCGCGCGGGAGCCCGCGCCCTTCGCGGCCGGCGGAGCGCGCCGGGCCATGCCGAAGGGGCGGAACTTCCATTGAGGGTGGCGGGACGGCGGAGACCTGTTGGCTTCGGCCGGACCAGGTCCTATCCTGCGTAACAGCGGAGAAAGCAGGTCATGACGCAGAAGCCGACCACCGAGGATCAGGCCAAGGACCTCTTCGTTCGCCAACTGAACGACTTGCGCCGTCGTGGCGCCGCGCCTGATTCTGAAGCGCGCTTGGCGGCGATCTTCGCCCGCAACGAGGCCGCTTGCCGTGAACAGGAAACGCGCCTCGCGGATCACGACATCCGGAACGCGCCGCTTCCGCCATCGTGAACGAATGCCGTTCACCCAGACAGCGCTGGACGAGATCGAGCTGATCCTGGACGGCGCGCTGAAATACGGTGGGGCGGAGCACGCCCGTAAGGTCCGCACTCGATTTCAACGCCTGTTCGATCACATCGATCGAGGCGTCGGACTGGGCAGCGCCCGTCCCGACATAGGGCTGGGGGACGAGATCCGCTTCGTCTCGACGACGCCGTATCCGTTCCTGATCGTCGTCGATCGCAGGCTCCGGCTCGTGCTTCGGGTCATCCATGCCCGCCGCGACTATCGGGACATGGTGATCGACGACTATTTTCCCGTCTGAGCGCCGGTGCGAACCGGCACTCGGGCGGTGCCGTCGCCCTCAGCGCCGGCTGACCAGCCCCCACACCGACGGCACCAGCAGCGCGCCGAGCAGCGTCTTCACGACCGTGCCGATGACGAAGGGCAGCACGCCGCCGGTCCAGGCCGCCTGCGCGCCGACGAGATGCGTCAGCCAGGCGTAGCCGGTCGCGAACAGGATGACGTGGCCGAGCGTCATGGCGCCGAGGAGCTGCGGCACGGAGCGGTCGGCGCCGCGCTCGGCGAAGAAGCCCACCGCGAAGGCGGCGGCGACGTAGCCCAGGAGGTAGCCGCCCGTCGGCCCCATCATGTAGGCGAGGCCGATGCCGTGGGCCGGGGTGCCGGCGAAGACCGGCAGGCCGAGCGCGCCCTCGACGAGGTAGAGCGCCATGGTGGCGGCGCCGAGCCGCGAGCCGAACGCGGCGGCGATCAGCAGCACCGCCAGGCTCTGCATCGTCACCGGCACGGGATAGAAGGGCACCGACAGCTTGGCGGAGAGCGCCATCACGGCGCTGCCGACGAGCGCCAGCAGCGAGGCGCGGGCAAGGCGCAGACCGGGCGCGGCCTGCTCGGGCCAGACCGCGCAGGCGAGCGTGGGATGGGCCGGCAGGCGGATGCGGATGTCGGTCATGGTTCGGGCTCCCCCCGGAGGACGCGGGCACGGCGGACGGCGCCGGTGCGCTTGCTTTCCGGTGCGCGCAGCCGCAGGCTGACACCTCTCTTAAGTTGACGTCACTATCCCGGCAAGCGCCGCGAAAACCCCGCATGACCTCCGCGCCCGACGACATCCCCTTCGACCGCACGATGGCGGCCAAGCCCGAGGAACTCCAGCGGGTGTCGCCGCTGGTGCGCCGGCTCGTCGCCAACAACGGCGGGCCCTTCACCTTCACGGGCACCTGCACCTACGTGGTCGGCCGCGGCGAGGTCGCTGTGATCGACCCCGGCCCCGCCGACGCCGACCACGTCGCCGCGATCATGGCGGCGGTGGCGGGCGAGACCGTGCGCCACATCCTCGTCACCCACACCCACCGCGACCACGCGCCGGGCGCGGCGCTGCTCAAGGCCGCCACGGGCGCCGAGGTGGCGGGCCCGCCGCGCCGCGCCGCGCGCCCCGACGACCCGAGCCTGCCGGCGCTCGACGCCGCCTTCGACCTCCGCTACGGCCCCGACCGCGTGCTCGGCGAGGGCGATGCCGTCGAGGGGCCGGGCTACCGCCTCGTCGCGGTGGCGACGCCGGGCCACAGCTCCGACCACCTCGCCTTCGCGCTGCCGGACGAGGACGCGCTGTTCTCCGGCGACCACGTCATGGCCTGGTCGACCACGGTGGTGGCCCCGCCGGACGGCTCGATGCGCGCCTACATGGCCTCCCTGCGCAAGCTGCAGGGGCGCGACGACGCGGTCTACTGGCCGGGCCACGGCGGGCCCGTGCGCGCGCCCCGCGCCTTCGTGAAGGCGCTGGTGCTGCACCGGCAGATGCGCGAAGGCGCCATCCTGCGCCGGATCGCGGCCGGCGACGCCACGGTGCCGGCCCTGGTGGCGAGCCTCTACCGCGACCTCGCCCCCTCGCTGCGCGGCGCGGCCGGCCTGTCCGTGCTGGCCCACCTCGTCGACCTCGTGGCCGACGGCCAGGTCGCCGCCGACGGGCCCGCGACGCTGAAGGCCCGCTACGCCGCCGCGTGACGGATCACGAGGCGGCGTCCTCCAACTCGTCCGACAGGGACTGGACGCGCGCGGCGTTCTCGCCGGCGTCGGTGCGGGCGAAGCGGGACGCCGAGCGGACGTCCACCCGCGCCTGGCCCGAGGCCGGGCGGATGCGGATCGCGACGTCGTCGGGCAGCGCCATGACCCGCGTCGGCGCGACGGCGTCGATATGGCCCGCGCCGAACTTGCCCCGCGGCGGCACGGCCTCGATCACCCGCCAGCCGCGGCCCTGCACGGCCTTGAGGGCGAGGTCGTAGGCCTCCTCCACCGACACGTCGAGCATCACGGGCTGGAGGTTCGGGTAGAGGCGGCGCTCGGCCTCGCGCGCCTCGGCCGGGGGCTCCTCGTGCACGGCCCCGCCCCGCGCCGCCAGCGCGGTCGGCGAGGACGAGAAGGCGGGGGGCGCGGCCGCGTCGGTCGAGGCGTCGGCGACCGTCGGGCGCAGCGCGGCCAGCGCGGCGAGCCAGGCCGGATAGGCGAGGACCAGCGCCGCGATGACCAGCGCCGCGAGGGCGCGGCCGGTGCCGCGCCGGCCCGTGCGCCAGATCACACCGGCCGACCAGACCGCCAGCGCGGCGGCGAGGAGCGCGAACAGCAGCCCGAAGCCCAGCACCGCCAGCGCGCCCCGCGGGTCGACGGCGCCGCCGCGTCCCATCAGCACCGCGATGACGGCCAGCAGCGCCCCGAAGAGCGCGCAGGACCGCCCGGCGGTCGCCGACGCGGCGTAGGGCTCCGGCGCGAGGCGGCGCCTCAGCACGGGACGCCGGCGCGGCGCATGGGCTTGACGTCGGTCAGGGGCATGGTGGTCTTGGCCGAAGGGGAACGGGACGAGCCTATGCGAGACAGCGCTTCCGCGGTAGCCCGGCCGCTGGCCTTGGGCGTCGCCCTCGCGCTGGCGGCGATCCACGTTCCGGCCAGCGCGGTGCCGCTGCCCGTGCCGCGCCCGCCCGGCGCCGCGGCGCCGGAGGCCGCCGTGCCGCGGCCCGAGGAGGACGGGCCGCCCGCGCCCCCGGTGCCGCCACCGATGCCGCGCGAAGCCTTCGGGCCTCCCCTTCCGCCGACACCTCCACCGCCGCCGGCCCCGCCCGAGCCCGACCTCGCCTGCGGCCCGCTGCTCGCGAGCGGCGCCGTGGTGGCGCGGGCGGCCGCGCCCGTCGCCGGGTCGGGCGGATGCGGCATCGCGAGCCCGGTGACCCTGGAGGCCGTGGTGCTGCGCGACGGCCGCCGCGTGCCCCTGGTACCGCCCGCCCTGATGCGCTGCGACCTCGCCCGAACGATCGCCGACTGGCTGCGCGACGACGTGGTGCCGGCCACGGCCGCCGAGGGCGAGCTGCTCGGCGTGGCCGACGCTGCCGCTTACGCGTGCCGCCCGCGCAACGCGATCCCGGGCGGGCGCCTATCGGAGCACGCGCGCGGCAACGCGGTCGACCTCCTGTCCTTCCGCTTCGCCCGCCGCGTGGTGGGGCTGAACGGCGGCGACGCCCGCGGCACGATCGCGGCGCTCCGGTCCTCGGCCTGCGCGCGCTTCGCGACCGTGCTGGGGCCGGGCTCGGACCGCTACCACGAGGCCGACCTTCACCTCGACCTCGAGCACCGCCGCACCGGCGTCAGGCTGTGCCAGTGGGACCTGCCCTGAGGTGGCACAGGCCGAGGGGAACTCGCCTTGACGCTTTCGCAACGACGATCCGCCAGGGTTCGCGCATCGTTCACGACGTTTCCGCTTTCGCCGCCGCCGTGGCGGAGCGGCCAGGATGCCCCCCGCATGACGCAAGACCCAGCCCCCCGCCAGGACGCCCGCGACCTCCAGGCCCGGCTCTACCGCGAGATCGGCATCTCCGCCGTCGCCGCCGCCCTGCGCTTCACCACGCAGCCGGACCCCGCGCCCCGCGCCGCCGCCGGGGTGGACAAGCCCGCCGCGAAGCCGCAGGTGATGGCCCCGCGCGCGGCCTGACCCCGCGCCGCCATGGCGAGGAGCCCGCCCTGACCATCACCCGCCGGCAGGTCCTCGCCGCCACCGGCGCCCTCGCGCTCGGCGCGGGCGGCGTGGGCGCCTGGGCGGCCACCGGCGAGACCATGATGACGCCGCTCGTGCGGCGCTACGCCGTGACGGCGCCGCGCTGGCCCGACGGGTTCACGCTGCGCCTCGGCGTGATCTCCGACATCCACGCCTGCGAGCCCTGGATGCCGGCCGAGCGCGTGCACGCCATCGCGCAGCAGTGCAACGCGCTCGAACCGGACCTCGTCCTGCTGCTCGGCGACTTCAACGCCGGCCACCGCCTGGTGTCGGGCCCCGTCATGCCGGGCGCCTGGGCCGAGGCGCTGTCGGTGCTGCGGGCGCCGCTCGGGACCTACGCGATCCTCGGCAACCACGACTGGTGGCACGGGCCCGTGCCGGGCATGCCGGGCGGGGCCGAGGACGTGCGCCGCGCGCTGCGCGCGATCCGGGTCGAGGTGCTGGAGAACCGCGCCGTGCCGCTGAGCAAGGGCGGCCACCGGTTCTGGCTGGCCGGCATGCTCGACCTGATGTCGCGCGGCCGGCTCGCGCATGTCGAGCGCATCGTCGCGGACATGGACGCGACGCTCCGGCAGGTGGTCGACGACGCCCCGGTCGTGATGCTCGTGCACGAGCCCAACGCCTTCCGCCACATGTCCGACCGGGTCAGCCTGACGCTGTCGGGCCACACCCACGGCGGGCAGATCGTGCTGCCGGGGATGGGGCCCATCGTGACGCCGTCGCGGCGCTACAACTACGGCCACATCGTCGAGGACGGGCGGCAGCTGATCGTGTCGGGCGGCCTCGGCGAGTCGGGCCTGCCGGCCCGCATCGGCGTGCCGCCGGAGATCCTCGAGGTTTCGGTGTCGGCCGCCGTCACATGACGACGACGCGCGTGCCCACCTTGGCGCGGTTGTAGAGGTCGATCACGTCGATGTCGCGCATGCGGATGCAGCCCGAGGACGCGTCGTGGCCGATCTCGGTCGGCTCATTGGTGCCGTGGATGCGGTACAGCGTGTCGTGGCCGGCGCCGTCGTAGAGGTAGAGCGCGCGGGCGCCGAGGGGGTTCTCCGGGCCGCCCGGCATGCCGCCCTCGGCCACCACGGGCTTCAGGTGCGGCCAGCGCTTCACCATGTCGGCGGGCGGCATCCAGCGCGGCCATTCCGCCATGCGCTTCACCGTGGCGGTGCCGTGCCAGCCGTAGGCCTCGGCACCCGTCGCCACGCCGTAGCGCACGGCCTTGCCGCCGGCGAGCACGTAATAGAGCAGCTTCTCCCGTGTATCGACCACGATGGTGCCGGGCGGCTGGCCGGTCGGGTCGTCGACTTGGTAGCGCTCGAAGTTTCGGCCCATGTCGGCCTTGGGCACCTGGGCGATGAAGTCCCTGTCGCGCGCCGACAGCACGGGGTCGGGGGTGGCCTTGTATTCGCACCCCGACAGCGCGACGGCGCCCGCCATCGCCAGTGCCGCCCGCCACGCCATCCCCATCGATCCCACTCCGCGCCGCTCTCGCCCGATATGCGGACCCTACCATGGGGGGTTTAAGTTGGGGAACGGAGCCAGCAGGCGGGCAAGCAGAGAAGCCGCTCCCGTGTCCCGCGCACCACGCGTCGGGCGCGGACCGGCCCGGAGGCGCAGTGACGACCATCCTCATCGGCCACGAGGCCGCTCTCGGCCACGACATGGGCGAGGGTCACCCCGAGCGCCCCGACCGGCTGCGCGCCGTGGCGGCGGCGCTGTCGGGGGACGCCTTCGCGGCGCTGCGCCGGCTGGAGGCGCCCGAGGCGACGCGCGAGGCGCTCGGGCGCGTGCACCCCGAGCGCTACGTCGAGGCCCTGCTGTCGGCCCGGCCCGGGGCCGGGCAGCTCCTGCGCATCGACGCCGACACCGCGATCGGGCCGGGCACGGCGGAGGCCGCCCTGCGCGGCGCGGGCGGCGCCGTGCTGGCGGTCGACGAGGTCCTGAGCGGGCGGGCCGAGAACGCCTTCTCGGCCATGCGCCCGCCCGGCCACCACGCCGAGCGCGCCACCGCCATGGGCTTCTGCTTCTTCAACAGCGCCGCGGTGGCGGCGCGCCACGCCCGCGCGGCCCACGGCGCCGGGCGGGTCGCGATCCTCGACTGGGACGTCCACCACGGCAACGGCACGCAGGCGATCTTCTGGGACGACCCGGACGTGATGTACTGCTCGACGCATCAGATGCCGCTGTTCCCCGGCACGGGCGCGCGGAGCGAGCGCGGCGACCACGACACGATCGTCAACGCCCCGCTGCGGGCCGGCGACGGGTCAGAGGTGTTCCGCTCGGCGCTCGACGACCTCATCCTGCCGCGGATCGCCGCCTTCGGCCCGGACCTCGTCATCGTGTCGGCCGGGTTCGACGCGCACCGCCGGGACCCGCTGGGCGCGATCGAGCTCGACGAGGCGGACTTCGCCTGGGCGACCCGGCGGGTGATGGACCAAACGGGAGGCCGGCTCGTGTCGCTTTTGGAAGGCGGATACGACCTGCAGGGGCTGGGACGGTCGGTCACCGCCCACGTGGCGGCGCTGATGGGGAAGGGGTGATATCCCGTCCCGCGCCCGCGGCGGGGGGAGCCTCAGCTCCCGACCGCCTCCGTCGAGGCGATCTCGATGCCGAAGCCGGACAGGCCCACGTAGGTGCGCTCGGCCGAGGCCAGCAGCTTGATCGAGCCGATGCCGAGGTCGCGCAGGATCTGGGCGCCGACGCCGATCTCGCGCCACTGGCTGACGCGCTTCGACTCGGTCCCTTCCTCCGACACGGACGAGACCGGCACGCCGGCCGTGCCGTCGCGCAGGTAGACCAGCACGCCGCGCCCTTCGGCGGCGAAGCGCTCCAGCGCGGCGTTGATGACGTGGTTGCCGCCGAGCACGTCCTTGACGATGTCGGCGCGGTGCAGCCGCACCGGCACGTTCCGCCCGTCGCCGACCCGGCCATAGACGAAGGCGAAGTGCTGCACCTCGTCGAAGGGGGTCGTGAAGGTGTAGCCCGTCAGCTCGCCGATGGCGGTCTTGACCGGAAAGGTCGCGACGCGCTCGACGAGCTTCTCGCGCGACTGGCGATAGGCGATCAGGTCGGCGACGGAGATGCGCTTCAGGGCGTGCTTGGCCGAGAAGGCCTCGATCTGCGGCCCCACCATGACGGTGCCGTCGTCGTTGGCGAGCTCGCAGATGACGGCGACGGGCGGCAGGCCGGCGAGGCGGCACAGGTCCACGGCCGCCTCCGTGTGGCCGGAGCGGGTCAGCACGCCGCCGTCGCGCGCGATCAGCGGGAAGATGTGGCCGGGGCGCACGAAGTCGGTCGCCGCCATGTTGCCGTTGGACAGGGCCCGCACCGTGTTGGCGCGCTGCTCGGCCGAGATGCCCGTGGTCATGCCGTGCTTGACGTCGACCGTCACCGTGAAGGCCGTGCCGAGCGGCGCGTCGTTGGCCGCCACCATGGGGGCGAGGTGGAGGCGGCGCGCGTCAGCGCCGGTCATCGGTGCGCAGACGATCCCGCAGCAGTTGCGGATGATGAAGGCCATCTTCTCGGTCGTGCAGTGCTGCGCCGCGACGACGAGGTCGCCCTCGTTCTCGCGGTCGTCGTCGTCGGTCACCACGACGATCTCGCCCCGCGCGATGGCCTCGATGGCTTCCATCACGGCAGTCTGATCGCTCATCGTCTTGGCTCCATCGGCGGCAGGGAAGGGGAACAGGCCGGACAGGAAGTCGTTCGGCGTCACGCCGCCGGCCGTCTCGCGAAGGATCAGCTCGGCGGTGTCGCGCGACACCCAGGCGGCCGGGCCGCACATCTGGGTGACGGCGCCCGGCGTCACGCCGATCCGCCGCGCGAAGGCGGAGCGGGTGACGGCGTTGGAAGTGAGCCAGTCGGCGAGCTTCATCGGCCGGATGATAGCGCCGGGCGGATTTCAGTAAAGCTCAAAACGCGAAATTTTTAGTATCGCTAAAAGGTTCGCCTTTCGCCGACCTGTCCGCGGTGGCGCAGGAAGGCGTCGGCGAGCACGCAGGCCAGCATGGCCTCGCCGACCGGGACGGCGCGGATGCCGACGCAGGGGTCGTGCCGCCCCTTGGTCAGGATCTCCGTCTCGGCGCCGGAGCGGTCGACCGTCTCGCGCGCCGTCAGGATCGAGGAGGTCGGCTTCACGGCGAAGCGCGCCACGATCGGCTGGCCCGTGGAAATGCCGCCGAGCAGCCCGCCTGCGTGGTTCGAGCGGAAGGCGGGCCGGCCGTCGGGCCCGCGGCGGATCTCGTCGGCATTCTCCTCGCCAGTCAGTTCGGCCGCCGCGAAGCCGTCGCCGATCTCGACGCCCTTGACGGCGTTGATGCTCATGAAGGCCGCGGCGATCTCGCCGTCGAGCTTGGCGTAGACCGGCGCACCCCAGCCGGCCGGCACGCCCTCGGCCACGACCTCGACCACCGCGCCGACGGACGAGCCCGCCTTGCGCACGCCGTCGAGGTAGCCTTCCCACTGCTGGGCCGCGACGGCGTCCGGGCAGAAGAACGGGTTGCGGGCGACCTCGTCCCAGTCCCAGCGCGCGCGGTCGACGCGGTGCGGGCCGATCTGCACCAGGGCGCCGCGCACGCTCACGCCGGGGATCACGAGGCGCGCCACCGCGCCGGCGGCGACGCGGGCCGCCGTCTCGCGCGCCGAGGAGCGGCCGCCGCCGCGATAGTCGCGGATGCCGTATTTGGCGTCGTAGGTGAGGTCCGCGTGCCCGGGGCGGTACTTGTCCTTGATGTCCCCGTAGTCCTTGGAGCGCTGGTCGGTGTTCTCGATCATCAGCGCGATCGGGGTGCCGGTCGTCAGGGCGGGGCCGTCGCCCTCTGCGAAGGTGCCGGACAGGATGCGGACCTGGTCGGGCTCGCGGCGCTGGGTGGTGAAGCGCGACTGGCCGGGGCGGCGCCGGTCGAGGTCCGCCTGGATGGCGGACTCCGAGATCGGGAGGCCGGGCGGGCAGCCGTCGACCACGCAGCCGAGCGCGGGGCCGTGGCTCTCGCCGAAGGTGGTGACGCGGAACAGGTGGCCGAAGGTGTTGTGCGACATCCCTCGTCTTAAGCACCATTCCGGCCCGGTTTCAAAAGGCCCGCGGCCTTTTGCGGGGCCCGGGGCCGAGCCCCGGGGAGATCCCCGCCGGGGCTCCGCCCTGAGCCCCGTCAAGAGCTCACGGCCTTCGCGGACCCCTTCAGGCCGCCAGCGCCGCCGGCACGGCCGCGGCGGCCTTGGGCTCCGCCGGCGCGCCGACCCACTCCGAATGGGCGGGGATCGACTCGCCCTTCATGACCAGGGTCAGCGGCCCGAGCCGGGCGAAGTCGCCGACGTGGGTGTCGTAGAGCACGGTGGAGCCGGCCCCCACCGTCACGCCGTCGCCGATCTTCACGCGCCCGACCTTCATCACCCGGTCCTCGTAGAGGTGCGTCTGCAGCGCGCAGAGCGAGTTCAGGGAGGCGAAGTCGCCGACCGTGATGCAGTCGAACTCGGTGATGTCGGTCATGTTCATCCACACGCCCCGGCCGAAGCGGGCGCCGAACAGGCGCAGCACCCAGGGCAGGAAGGGCGTGCCCATCAGGTGCTCCAGCAGCACGCGGCCGGCGAGCCCCCAATACATGACCGCGACCGCCTCGGTCCGCATGGCCCAGAACGACCACATAGGCTGCGTCGTGGGCTCGTAGCGCCCCATCGTGGCCCATTTTACGCCCACCACGATCAGCGTCATCGTGACCGAGATCAGCAGCGACAGGAGCACGAACAGGAACGCCACCTCGACGTAGTCGCCGTCAAAGATCTTCGGGCCGAGCCACTGCACCGACCAGGTGCCGAACACGATGAACAGCATCGTGGGCAGGGAGATGTGCACCGCCTCGAAGACGGCGCGCATCGCCTTCTTCCAGCGCGGCGCCTCGTAGGTCCAGGTCGCGCCGCCGCCGTCGAAGCGCTGGCGCACGGGCAGGCGGATCGGCGGCGTGCCGAACCAGGTGTCGCCGGGCTTCATCGCGTCGTTCCCGGGCGGCTTCGACTTGATGCCGATCAGGGCGCCCTCGGGGATCTCGGAGCCGATCGGCACCACGGCGTCGTTGCCGACGAAGACGCGCGGGCCGGTCCTCACCTTGGCGAGGCGCATCCAGCCCTCGCGCACCTCTTCGTCGCCGAGCACGACCTCGTCGGCGATGAAGCACTTCTCGCCGATCTCGACGAGGTCGTAGCGGCCCGACAGGTTGGTGGAGATCTCGGCGTCCTTGCCGATCTTGGCCCCCATCAGCCGGTACCAGTTGCGCATGTAGACGGTGGCGAAGAGGGAGGACAGCACCTCCAGCGTGATCTCGGTCGCGAGCGCCACGGTCCACTTGCGCAGGTAGAAGAAGGAGAAGATCGAGTAGCGCCCTTCGGCGACGCGCGGCAGGATCACCCAGCGCATCGCGGCGATGAAGGCGACCGAGATCAGCACCATCACGAAGGAGGTCGGCCAAGCGAGCAGCGGCAGCGACGCCAGATAGGCGAAGCGGTCGACGTCGGGGATCGACAGCCAGTCGTCGAGCTGGTCGAACACCCAGAAGGCCGGGAAGATGGGCAGCAGGCCGAGCGGCGGGATGACGAGCAGCATCGCCACGTAGCCGAAGCCGAGCCACGCCTTGCGGGCCGGCGAGGCCTCGGGAAAGGCGTCGCGCGCGGCGAGGTCGACGTCGCCGACCTTGCGGGCCGGCGAGCCGTCCCAGATCTCGTGGGCGCCGATCGCGGTGTTGGACGACACGGCGCAGAGGTCGCCCATCTCGGCGCCCGCGCCCACCGTGACGCCCTCCTCCAGCACGCAGGAGGTGCCGATGTAGGCGTCGGCCCCGATCCGGATGCGCCCGACGATGAACTCGCCGCCCTCGACGCGGGCGTTGGCGAACTTGACCTTGCCGCCGATGGAGGCGCGCGGCCCGATCTCGATGAGGTCGAGCGCGCCGGCCTCGTGGTCGCCGATGATGGCATCCTGGCCGACCTTGGCCCCCATGGCCATCATGAAGAGCCGCATCACCGGCGAGCCCTGGAACCACTTCGGGTGCATCAGCGCGGTGAAGCGCTGCACGAGCCACCAGCGGAAATAAAAGGTGCCCCAGAGGGGATAGCGCCCAGGCTTCACGCGCCCCAGCACGGCCCACTTCACCCCGATCGAGAACAGGATGGTGAAGATGTTGATCACCATGTAGGTGCCGACGAGGTAGAGGCATTCCTCCCAGAACGTCGCCTCGCTGGTGGTCAGCAGCATGTAGGACACGAAGACGCCGAGCCACTGCGCCGTCGCGAAGGACAGGATGAAGGGCAGCGCGATCGCCTGGGCGAGCCCGCACAGGAAGCGCCGGCGCAGCGGCGGCGGCGCGAAGCCGAGGTCCCGCGGTGCCGCGCCGGCCGGGCCGGAGCGGCCGTCGACCAGCGCCGCGATGGCCCGCAGCGTGCGCGCCCGGTACATGTCCTGGAGCGTGATGCCCGCTAGCGCCGGCGTCTGCCGCACCACGGACACGAAGCGGGCCGCCAGGAGCGAGTGGCCGCCGAGGTCGGTGAAGAAGTCGGCGTCGAACGGGATGGCGCCGGCCGGCAGAACGGCGCGCGCCGCCTCGAGGAGCAGCGCCTCGGTGGGCGTGCGCGGCTCCTCCTGGGCTTCGGCGGTGCGGGCCGCGAGCGCCACGCGCTTCAGGGCGTTGCGGTCCACCTTGCCGGAGGACAGGCGCGGCAGCGCCTCCAGGGGCTCGAAGCGCGACGGCACCATGTAGGGCGGCAGCGCCTCGCGCAGGCTGGCGCGCAGCGCCGCGCTGTCGAGCGCGGCGCCGTCCGCGCCCACCAGGAACGCGACCAGCTGGTCGAGCCCGTCGTCGTGGCGCAGCACCACGGCGGCCTGGTGGACGCCGGGCAGCGTCGTGATCTTGGACTCGATCTCGCCGAGCTCGATGCGGAAGCCGCGCAGCTTCACCTGGTCGTCGATGCGCCCGCGGAACAGGATCTGCCCCTCGGGGTCGAGCGCGACGGCGTCGCCCGAGCGGTACAGCACCGGATCGACCCCGCCCTGCCGGAAGGGGTTCGCGACGAACTTCTCGGCCGTCAGCGCGTCGCGCTTGAGGTAGCCGCGGGCGACGCCGGGGCCGCCGATCAGTAGCTCGCCCTCCTGCCCGCGGTCGAGCAGGTTCATGGCCTCGTCGACCACGTAGCAGGTGTAGTTGGGGATCGGGCCGCCGATGGTGACGGGCTCGCCGGGCTCGACCAGCGCCGCGGTGGCGACGACCGTCGCCTCGGTCGGGCCGTAGGAGTTGTAGATGGTGCGGCCCGGCCGGCACCAGCGCGCGCCGAGGCTCGGCGGGCAGGCCTCGCCGCCGAGGATGATGAGCCGCAGCGAGGGCACGTCGCGCGACAGGAGGCCGAGCAGCGTCGGCACCGTGTCGAGCACCGTGACGCCGGCGGTGTTGAGCACGTCCGGCAGCGCGTCGGCCTCGCCCAGGATCTCGCGCGTGGCGACGAACAGGCTCGCCCCGACGAGGTAGGGGATCCAGATCTCCTCCATCGACAGGTCGAAGGCGACGGACGCGCCCTGGAACACGACGTCGGCGGGCGAGATGGCGTAGAGCGCGTTGGCGGCGCGCAGGTAGTGGCAGATGTTGCGGTTGGTGACGACGATGCCCTTCGGCACGCCGGTCGAGCCCGAGGTGTAGATGAGGTAGGCCGGGTCGTCCGGCCCCGTCCCGGCCGCGCGGGCGTCGACCGCGAGGCCGGCTGCCGCAGCGAGTTCCGCCTCGGTGGCGGAAGGGCACGGCATCGCGGCGCCGTGGGCCGCCGCGAAGGCGGCGTCCGTCACCAGCACCAGGGCTTCGGAGTCCCCGAGGCACACCGCGACGCGGTCGGCCGGCGCGTCGGCGTCGAAGGGCAGCCAGGCGGCGCCGGTCTTCGCGACCGCGATCTGCGCGACCAGGAGGTCGAAGCCGCGCTGCATCCACAGGCCCGCCACGCGGCGCGGCCCGAGCCCGCGGGCGGCGAGGCCGCGCGCCATGGCGTCGGCGCGCCGGTCCACCTCGGCGTAGGTCAGGCGGGCGATGGGGCTGCGGAAGCAGACCGCGTCGGGCCGCTCGGCGGCGGTGCGGGCGAAGACCTCGGCCAAAACCTCGTCGCGGATGAACTCGGGGCGCGACGCCCCTTCGAGCCTCGCGGGGACGCGCGGCGCCGCGGCGCCGACGGTGTCGCGCTCGGCAATGGTCGTATCGCTCATCGTGTCCTGCACCCGTCTTCGCCGGCCGCGGGCGCGCAGCCCTGCCCGGCGCATCGTGAGTCTCTGCCGCCGGGCGCCGGCCCGCCGCCGCGCGGGGCCGTGCGCCCGTCACAACCATCGCCAACCGTCAGAACACCCGTCCGGGTGGACTGGGTCCGACCTTTCCGATCCGTAATGGACCCGATCATCGGGCCGGGCCGCACGGGCTAGCCGACCCGCGATGAACCGCGACTGACGGCGCGCTCAGGCCCAGCACGCCGCGCCGTCCCCGAACAGCAGCACGCGGCCCTGGTGGACCTCCTCGCGCACGGCGCGCTCCGGCTCCAGGCCGGCGATGCCGTGGAGCAGCGCGCGCGCCACCCCGCCGTGGGCCACCACCACCGCGTCCTCGACGAGCCCGGCCAGCCACGGGGCCAGGCGGTCGAGCAGCATGGCGTAGCTTTCGCCGCCGCCGGGCGGCACGTAGTTCCAGGTGTCGCGCCGGCGCTCCGCGATCGCGGCGGCGTCGCGGCGCTTGAGGTCCTCCCAGGTGCGCCCTTCCCAGGCGCCGAAGCCGATCTCCTTCAGCCGGTCGTCGCAGGCCACGGCCGGCAGGTTTGGACCGAGTTCGGCGCGCATCAGCTCCATCGTGTCGCGGGTGCGGGACAGCGGCGAGACCACGTAGGCCCGGTCCGCCGCCCGGAGGCCGCGCCCGTCGAGAACCGCGGCGAGGATGCGGCCGGCCGCCGCGGCCTGGCTGCGGCCGAGCGGGTTCAGCATCGCGTCGTGCTGGCCCTGCAGGCGCCCCTCGCGGTTCCAGGCCGTCTCGCCGTGGCGCACGAAGAAGAAGCGGCGCGGGCCGGGCAGGCTCACGGCTCCTTCACCGCGATGTCGGGCGCGGCGGGGTTCTTCATGCCGACCACGTGGTAGCCGGCGTCGACGTGGAGGATCTCGCCGGTGACGCCGCGCGACATCGGCGACAGCAGGAAGGCGGCGCTCTCGCCCACCTCCTCGATCGTCACCGTGCGGCGCAGCGGGGCATTCAGCTCGTTCCAGCGCAGGATGTAGCGGAAGTCGCCGATGCCGGAGGCCGCCAGCGTCTTGATGGGCCCGGCCGAGATGGCGTTGACGCGGATGTTCTTCTCGCCGAGGTCGGCCGCGAGGTAGCGCACCGAGGCTTCCAGCGCCGCCTTGGCGACGCCCATCACGTTGTAGTGCGGCATCCACTTCTCGGCGCCGTAGTAGGTCAGCGTCAGCATGGAGCCGCCGTCCGACATCAGCTTCTCGGCGCGCTGGGCGACCGCCGTGAACGAGTAGCAGGAGATGGCGAGGGAGCGGGTGAAATTCTCCTCGCTGGTGTCGATGTAGCGCCCGGTCAGCTCGTCCTTGTCCGAAAAGGCGATGCAGTGGACGATGAAGTCGAGCCGGCCCCAGGCGCGCTCCACCTCGGCGAAGACGGCGTCGATCGAGGCGCTGTCGGTGACGTCGCAGTGGCCGACGACGAGGCCGTCTAGCTCCTTGGCGAGCGGGCGCACGCGCTTCTCCAGCGCCTCGCCCTGGTAGGTGAAGGCGAGTTCGGCGCCGGCGGCGCGGGCCGCCTTGGCGATGCCCCACGCGATCGAGCGGTTGTTGGCCAGGCCCATGATGAGGCCGCGGCGGCCGGCGAGGATGGCCGGCGGGGCGGCGGCAGTGCTGGGCGTCTCTGACATCAACGGTTCCAAGGCGGTTGCGGGGGCCGGCCGGGCGCAGACGCGCGGGGCCTCGCTGGTCCCCACCCTTACCCCATCGCCGCCGCGGGTGGAAAGGCCGGCGCGCGGGGCGGGCGGTGTCGCCGCTCCGCCGCGCTTCGACCGAAATTTTACCGAAGTCCCGCCCCCGCCATGGGCATCCGGACCGCGATCGAGTACGTTCCTTAACGGAATCGTAACCATCGCGAACTTGCGGATCAGGGCAGCATGCCGGGCTTTGCAGACGACCTCGGGACGCTCACGCCCCACCTCCGGCGCTTCGCGCGCGCGCTGGTGCGCGGCCATTCCCCCTGCGCGGCGGACGACCTCGTGCAGGAGACGATCGTGCTGGCGTCGCGCTCCGACCTGCCGAAGCGCGGGCCGGGGCTGGCGGTGTGGTGCTTCGCGGCGCTGGTCCGCCTGAATCGCCTGCGCAACCGCGCGCCGGTGTCGGCGGCCGGCGTCGAGGGCGGCGGCGCCCCCCTGCCCTTCCTCCCCAAGGACATCCTGCGGCTCGACGCGCTGCCGCTGGAGTTCCGCGAGGTGCTCCTGCTGACGGCGCTGTCGGGCCTCGCCTACGGCCACGTGGCCGAGGTGCTCGACATCGACCTCGCCCTGGTGTTCTCGCGGCTGACCCGCGCCCGCGACCTCCTGGTGAAGGCGGACCACGCGACCGGCGGCCGGGACGCGCGCGTCGGCGAGCGCGCCCGCGGGGGCGCGGCCCACCTCCGCCTGGTGAAATAGGCGGATCATGATGCACACCGAGACGGCCTTCGACGACGCCGACCTCAACGGCCTCGTGGACGGGAGACTCGAGCCGTCGCGCGCGGCCGCGCTGGCGGCGTCGCTCCGCACCGATCCCGAGGCCTCCGCCCGGATCGACGCCTGGCGCCGGCAGACCGACAACCTGCGCACGATGTTCGCCTCCGTGCTCGCCGAGCCGGTGCCGGTGCGCCTGCTGCCCGTCGCGGTGTCGCCGCGGGACCTGCGGAACGAGGCGGCCGCCGAACGCCCGGCCATACGGCGGCTCGCCGGCGTGGTCGCCACCACGGCCACCGGGGCGGCGCTGGTCGGCTTCGCGCTCGGCGCCCTGGCGAGCGTCGGGACGGACGGGTTCGGGCTCGCGCCCTCGGCGGCCCGATCGGCCGACGCCGCGCCCGGGACCGATGGGCGGCGCTCGGCGGCGCAGGATCTGGCGACGCGCGCCGCCGAAGCGCACCGCACCTTCCTGACCGACCCGGCGCGGCCGGTCGAGCTCACGGCCGCCGAAGCTCCCAAGCTCGCGCGCTGGATCGGGCACCGGCTGGGCACCGGGCTGCGCATCCCCGACCTCGCCCGCCAGGGCTGGTCCTTCCTGGGCGGCCGCATCGTGCCGGGGCGGTCGGGGCCGGCCGCCTTCCTGGCCTACGGCAACGGGGCCGACCGGCTTGGGCTGACCGTGTCGCGCGGCGGCGAGGACGGGGCGGCCCGCGTGCTCGCCGCGGACGACGACGCGGCCCCACTCGGCGTCGCCACCTGGGGCGACGGCGCGTTCGGATACGCGCTCACCTCCGACCGCGGGCCGGAATGGCTCGCCCGCAACCTCGTGCCGCTGCGCGACGCCACGCGGGCGCAGATCCGCACGGGGAGCGAGGACGCGCCGGCGCCCTGACGCCGGCTCAATCCTTGTTCGCCACCCCCGCCTGCGCGAAGGTCGCCATGCCGGTGTGGCAGGCCAGGGCCGAGCGCACGATGCCGGCCGCCAGCGCGGCGCCGGAGCCCTCCCCGAGCCGCATGCCGAGGTCGAGCAGCGGCGCCTTGCCGAGCCTTGCGAGCACGTCACCGTGGGCGCCCTCGGCCGAGCGGTGGCCCGCCACGCAATGGTCCAGCGCCGCAGGGTCCATGGCGTGCAGCACCGCCGCAGCGGCGCAGACCACGTAGCCGTCGAGGATCACCGGCACGCGCTCGATGCGGGCCGCCAGGATGGCGCCCACCATGGCGGCGACCTCGCGCCCGCCGAGCCGGCGCAGCACCTCCAGCGGGTCGGCGAGGTGGTCGCGGTGGAGCGCGAGGGCGGCTTCCACGGCCGCGACCTTGCGGGCGTAGCCGGCGTCGTCGACGCCCGTGCCGCGGCCGACCCAGTGGCGGGCCTCGCCGCCGTAGAGCGCCGCGTAGATGGCCGCCGCCACCGTTGTGTTGCCGATGCCCATCTCGCCGAGCGCCAGCAGGTCGGTGCCGTGGATCGCCTCCATGCCGAAAGCGATCGTGGCCGCGCAGGCCGCCTCGTCGAGCGCGGGCTCGACCGTGATGTCGGCGGTGGGGATCTCCAGCGCCAGCTCGAACACCTTCAGGCCCAGGCCGAGGTGGCCGCAGATCTGGTTGACCGCGGCGCCGCCGGCCGAGAAGTTCGCCACCATGGTGGCGGTGACGGACGCCGGATAGGGCGACACGCCCTGCGCCACGACGCCGTGGTTGGCGGCGAAGACGGCCACCAGGGGCCGTGACGCCGTCGGGATCGCCTTGGCCTGCACGGCGCCGAGCCACACCGCGATCTCGTCGAGCCGGCCGAGCGACCCCGGCGGCTTGGTGAGCTCGGCGTCCCGCGCCCGGATGGCCGCGGCGGCCTCCTCGTCGAGCGGCGGCAGGTGCGCCATCAGGGCGCGGATGTCGTCGAAGGGCAGGCCGCTGGTGGACATGGGGGCTCGGCGCGTGAGGGGCGTGGGAGGCTCCGCCTTCTTATGGCAGAACGGCGGCACCATGCCAGCGCGCCCGCCCTTCCCCGCCCTCGCCGCGGAAGCCGTCACCTGCCTGCGCTTCTACACGCGGCTGCCCCTGCCGGCGCTGGCGGTCGAGGCCGCGCATCCCCCAGACCCCTTCGCGCGCTGCCTCGCCTGGGCGCCGCTGGCCGGCGCCGCCGTCGGGCTGTTCGGCGCCGCCGCCCTCGCGGGTGCAGCGGCGCTCGGCCTGCCGCCCGCGGTCGGCGCCGCGCTGGCGGTGCTCTCGACCGTTCTCGCGTCCGGCGGCCTGCACGAGGACGGTCTCGCCGACTGCGCGGACGGCTTCGGCGGCGGCGGCACGCGCGAGCGCAAGCTGGAGATCATGCGCGACAGCCGCCTCGGCACCTACGGGGCCCTCGCGGTCGGCTTCTCGCTGCTGCTGCGCACGGCCGCGCTGGCGGCGCTGGGCGAGCGCGGCGGCCCCGGCCTCGCCGCGGCCGGGCTCGTCACGGCCGCGGCGGCGTCGCGCGGGATCGGTCTGATGCCGATGGCGCTGCTCGCGCCCGCCCGCGCGGACGGGCTCGGCCACGGCGCCGGGCGCCTGCCCGCATCGGTCTTCCCCGCCGCGGCGGCCGGCGCGCTCGCCCTCGGCCTCGCGCTTCCGCTCTCGGCCGGCGTTCCCCCGCTCCGCGCCGCGCTGGCCCTCGGCGCGGCCACGCTGGCGGCGGCCGGGGTGACGCGCCTCGCGCGCGGGCAGATCGGCGGCGTCACGGGCGACGTCGCCGGATGCTGTCAACAATGTTGCGAGGTCGCCCTGCTGCTCGGCCTTCTCATCGCGCCCGGCGCGGGCTAACCGGGGAAGCATGTCCACCCCCTCCTCGCCCTGCATCGGCGTCTGCACCATCGACGACGGGCACGCGCTCTGCCTCGGCTGCGGCCGCACCCTCGACGAGATCGCCGCCTGGGGCACCCTGTCGGAGCCGCAGCGCCGCGCCCTGATGGCGGAACTGCCGGCCCGGCTCGCGGCCGATGGCCGGCCGGCGCTGGACGCGGAGGCCGGCCATCCCTAGTTGACCCGCGTGGCCGGGGGATCGAGCAGGTGGACTGGAACGAGCTGACCCCCTCGGATTGGACGAGGATCATCGTCTACGGCGGCTTCGCGGCCGTGGTGGCGACGTCGATCCCGGGCATGTTCCGGGGCCGGATGGCGGCGGGGCTCGTCAACCTCGCCCTCTGGGCCGCGATCCTGTTCGCCGTGCTGGCCGGCTATTCCTTCCGCTTCGAGCTCGGCACGGTGGCGGAGCGCGTGATGGCCGTGCTCGTGCCCGGCACGGTGGTGGAGAGCGGCCCGCGCGAGGTGACCGTGTTCCGCCGCCCCGACGGCGGCTTCACGCTCGACGCCACCGTGGGCCACACCCGCGTGCCCTTCACGCTCGACACCGGCGCCTCCTCCGTGGTGCTGCGCGCCGAGGACGCGGTGCGGCTGAAGATCCCCGTCCGCTCGCTCGACTACGATGTGGAGGTGATGACGGCGAACGGGCGCGGCCTCGCCGCCGAGGTGGTGCTGCCGTCGCTCACCATCGGGCCGCTGACGCAGGTGGACGTGAAAGCGCTGGTCGAGAAGCCCGGCGCCCTGCACGAGAACCTGCTCGGCATGAGCTACCTCAACAAGCTCGAGTCCTTCACCGTGTCCAACGATAAGCTGGTTCTGCGGGGTCGGTGAGGCAGCTTCAGTCCCCCAGCCGCCGCCAGTCGAAGGCCAGCTCCTCGCGGAAGGCGAAGCGCTTGAGGTGGTCGCCGATGACGCCCTCGAAGCGCTGGGCGTCGCCGCCCTCCGGTACGGTGGCGCGCAACGTCAGCGCCTCTCCGGTCGCGGCCAGCGCGCAGGCGCGGCCGTCACCGAAGTCGATCATCCCGCGTTCGGCGGTGAAGTCGACGGTGAACTTGTGGGACCAATGCTTGCACAGCTGCTGCAGGTAGCGGCTGCCGTGGGCCGTGGCGACGCGGGCTTCCGAGATCGGCATGGGACGGGCTTTCGGCGCTGCTGGGCGTTGCGCTTTCAATGCTGCACTGCCGCGATGGTTCACCCGCGCCGCCGACCGAGCAGGTTGCAGATCCGCATCGGCAGCTCGGCGCGTCGGGCCGGCGCCCTGCACTCCCCTCGGTCGGGTTCCCCCCGTGCAGTCCCTTGTCGGATCCGAGCATATCGTCTACTCAGGATATAGACTTTGTTCGAACTCAGCTCGGGAACTCGGCGGCACAGCCGACATTGTGGCGAAGCGTCGGTCCGCGCGAGCGGGCCGACGCTTCGCCGCGCCGGCGCGACACGGGGCCGTCCATGACTTGGCTGCATTCCATCAACTGGGTCTACTCGGCCTCCGGCTTCGGCATCGGCCTGCTGGTCGGCTTCACGGGCGTCGGCGGCGGCTCGCTGATGACGCCGCTGCTGGTGCTGCTGTTCGGCTTCCACCCGTCGACCGCGGTCGGCACGGACCTGCTCTACGCCGGCCTGACCAAGAGCGGCGGCACGGCCGTGCACGGGTTCAACAAGACCGTGGACTGGCGCATCGTGGGCCGGCTCGCCCTGGGGAGCCTGCCCGGCACGGCGGCGACGCTGATCGCCCTCTCGTTCATCGACACGGGCAGCGCCAAGGCCGGCGCGACGATCAACACGGTGCTGGGCGTCGCCCTAATCCTGACCGCGCTGACCCTGGTGCTGCGCCGCTGGATCCAGGCCCGCATGGCGCGGCTGAGCGAGCGCCTGACCGACCGGCAGACCTTCGCCCTCACCGTGGCGCTCGGCCTGTTCCTCGGCGTGATGGTATCGCTCACCTCGGTGGGCGCCGGCGCGATCGGCGTCACGGTGCTGCTGGTGCTCTACCCGCGCATGCCGACCGTTCGAATCGTCGGGTCCGACATCGCCCACGCCGTGCCGCTCACGCTGCTCGCCGGCGCCGGCCACTGGTGGGTCGGCTCGGTCGACTGGGCCCTGCTCGGCTCGCTGCTGGTGGGGTCGCTGCCCGGCATCGCGGTCGGCAGCCAGCTCGCGTCCCGCGTGCCAGACGCCGTGCTGCGCCCCATCCTGGCCGGCACGCTGGTGATCGTCGGCGCGCGCCTGGCGCTCTAAGCCGCGCCGCGGCCGAGGCTCAGCCGCCGACCTCGGGCAGGTTCTTCGGCACGGAGAAGCGGAACGACACGTCCGGCCGCCGCGCCGACACGTTGCCGAGGCTGAGCATCGAGGTGCGCAGCGTCGCGCTGCCGAGCAGCGTCAGCGCGCCCGCCGCCACGGAGGCGGCCCGCGGCCGCCGCGCCGCGAAGCGGGTCGCCGCCAGGAGGCCGAGCGGCGCCGCGACGCCGAGCAGGGTCGCGCCGACCTGCTCGACGCGGCCCGGCACGCTCGCGTAGGCGCCCGCGACGCCGACCCTCTTGTGATGCCCCTTGGTCACCGCGGACAGCACGGCCTCGACCGCGAGGGCGCAGAGCTGCACGTCGTCGAGCTTCGCGCGGACCGCGGGATTCCGTTCGCCGAGCGCCAGCGCGGCCGCGCCCGTGGCGATCGACGACGAGCCGAAGCGCACCGCCAGCGTGGCCGGCGCCGACGCCCAGACCGGCGTCGAGGTGGCCGACAGCAGCGCCGCCGTGTAGGTGCAGAGCCCGGCGCCGGCCAGCGCCGCCGGCACGCCCGCGGCGTCCGACGCGGCATCCAGCCAGCTCCGCTCCGGCCAGCGGTCCGCTCCGGCCCGCGCCGCCGCCGAGGCCACGGCGAAGCCCGAGAAGCTCATCAGGAACCAGGTCCCGATCGACATGGGCGAGGTCGCCTTGGCGACGCGCAGCATGTTGTAAAAGCGCTTCGGCGTGTGGAGGTCGTAGACCAGCAGCGCGGAGCCGATCGTGGGCGCGAGCAGCGACAGGTAGCGCCCGCGCCGCACGGCCCCGGCGAGCGCGGGGTCCTTCGCCGCCGCCGCGACCGTCGCCAGGATCTGCGCGGAGCCGGACAGGCCGGCCAGAAAGATGTAGCTGCCCACCACGGTGGGCTCGAACGGCCAGGGCTTGAGCTGCTGGCGGCCGTAGTAGGTCGTGCCGTCGTAGCGCTCGAACGGCTTCAGCGAGGCCGCGATCCCGGGCTCTGCGCGGGGGTGCTCGTTCATCGGCGGGCGTCCCGGCGCGACAGGATGACGGAGGCCGCGGTGGCGAGCGCCGCGACCGTGAGCAGGCCGGAGAACATGCTCGGCGCCACGCGGTTCGAGGCGCGCGTCGGCGCCACGGGGAAGTTGTAGGTTTCCGGCCGGTCGGTGAGCAGGAAGAAGGCGTTGAGGTGTTCGAGCCCGCCCGTGGCGCCCGGCGCACCCGGCGTGCCGTAGAGGTAGGCGCTGCCCACCCCCTGCCCGTGCAGTTGCTCGACGCGCTTTTCGGCGCGGGCGTGGAGGTCCGAGATCTCGCCGAACTGGATGGAGTCCGTCGGGCAGGCCTTGGCGCAGGCCGGCTCCAGCCCGCCCTTCAGGCGGTCGTAGCAGAGCGTGCACTTGTGGGCCTTGCCGTCGTTCTCGCTGACCGCCACGACGCCGAAGGGGCAGGCCGGCACGCAATAGCCGCAGCCATTGCAGATGTCCTGCTGCACCACGACCGTGTCGAACTCGGTGCGGAAGATGGAGCCGGTCGGGCAGGCCTCCAGGCAGGGGGCGTTGTGGCAGTGCTTGCACACGTCGCTCAGCATCAGCCAGCCGCTCTGGAAGGGCGCTTCGGCGTCGTCGCGCACGCCGCCGCAGCCCTTCTTCTCCACGAATGCGACGTGGCGCCAGGTGTTGGCCGACAGCTCGCCGGTGTTGTCGAAGCTGTGGCCGGTCAGGCCGAGGTGGTCGGCGGGCAGGTTGTTCCACTCCTTGCAGGCCACCTCGCAGGCCTTGCATCCGATGCAGACCGTGGTGTCGGTGAAGAAGCCGTAGGACCTGCCGGGCTCGATCTTGACCCCGGCGGTGAAGCGCGACTCGTCCGGGATCATCCGGTCGAGGCTGGAGTCCTGGAACTCGTCGATGCGCGGATGGTAGTTCACCGGGCCACCTCCGGCCGCAGGTCGATCCGCTGCGCGACGTGGCCGATCACGTCCTTGCCCGGCTTGTACGCGACGCGGACCGGCGCCTGGCTCTCGGCCAGCGGCCCGAGCTGGGCGGGCTCGGCGGCGCACCAGGGGCCGAGCGTGAACAGGTGGCCGACCCCGGCCTCGTCGGTGAGCTGGAAACGGCTCTCCTGCACCAGCGTGATCCGGCCGTCCATCGTCGCCATGTCGTGCTCTCAGCGCATATCGCTGTCGGGCAACGTGCCCGACAGGGCCTTGTTGCAGGGCGCGGCGGCGCGCCGCCGGAACCGGGGCCGAATCCGGCCCATTGAGGATCCGACGAGCGCGATCGAAGGGCCGACATGACCAAAGTGAGCCGAGGGCCCGGTGGCCACTTGCGGAAGTTCCTGCAGGACTGGTCGATCCCGCGCCAGATCCGGGGCGAGAGCCTCAGGACCAAGGCGGCGGAAAGCCAGACCTCGCGCGACCTGCGCCCGCGACTGGAGCAGGCCGACCGCGTCGGCACCTCGATCTGCCCGTTCTGCGCGGTCGGCTGCGCGCAGCTCATCTACGCCAAGGACGGCAAGCCGATCCACATCGAGGGTGACCCGCGCTCGCCGGTGAACCAGGGCACGCTCTGCCCCAAGGGCGGCGGCACGCTCGGCCTGCTGCTGTCGCCCGAGCGCGTCACGGACGTGCTGTACCGCGCGCCCCACTCCGATAAGTGGGAGAAGAGGCCGCTCGAATGGGCGATGGACCGCATCGCCGATCGCGTGAAGCAGACCCGTGACGAGACCTTCGTCGAGCGCCTGCCGGACGGGCGAACGGTCAACCACACGCTGGGCATCGGCTCGCTCGGCGGCGCCACGATGGACAACGAGGAGAACTACCTCATCAAGAAGCTCTTCGGGGGCGGCCTCGGGATGCTCAACATCGAGAACCAGGCCCGCATCTGACACTCGTCGTCGGTACCCAGTCTGGGGACGTCGTTCGGGCGAGGCGCCGCCACCATGGCGCTGTGGGACCTGGAGAACAGCGACTGCATCGTGATCATGGGCTCCAACATGGCGGAGAACCACCCGGTCGCGTTCCGCTTCGTCGTGGAAGCCAAGCGCCGCGGCGCGACGATCATCCACGCCGACCCGCGGTTCACGCGCACCTCCGCGCTGGCGGACGTGCACGCGCCGCTGCGCTCGGGCTCCGACATCGCCTTCCTGGGCGGCATCATCCACCACATCCTCGAGCACGACCTGTGGTTCAAGGAATGGGCGATGGCCTATTCCAACATCGCCCACGTGATCGAGGAGGGCTACGTCGACTCCGAGGACGCCGCCGGCATCTTCTCGGGCTTCGACGCCGCCGCCGAGACCTACGACGAGAAGACCTGGCAGTACGAGGGCAAGACCGTGCCGTCCTCGGTCGCCGAGCACCGTGCCGCCTCGCGCGAGGGCGAGCAGGGCGACTACCAGTCCATGAAGAAGGGGCCGCCGCACCGCGACGAGACGCTGCAGCACCCGCGCTGCGTGTACCAGATCATGCGCCGGCACTTCGCCCGCTACACGCCCGAGATGGTCGAGGAGGTCACCGGCTGCCCGAAGGCGACCTTCCTCAAGGTCGCGGAGGCGCTGGCCAAGAACTCGGGCCGCGAGCGCACGGGCGCCTTCTGCTACGCGGTCGGCTGGACGCACCATTCGGTGGGCGTGCAGATCATCCGCGCCTGCTCGATCATCCAGGGGCTGCTCGGCAACGTCGGGCGGCCGGGCGGCGGCATCATGGCGCTGCGCGGCCACGTGTCGATCCAGGGCTCGACCGACATCCCGACGCTCTACAACATGCTGCCGACCTACCTGCCGCAGCCCAACGCCTTCCACGACCACATGTCGCTGGACAGCTACCTCAAGGTCGAGACGCCGCCGACCGGCTGGTGGAACAACTTCCCCAAATACATGGTGAGCCTGCTCAAGGCCTGGTACGGCGACCTCGCCACCGCGGGCAACGAATACGGATACCAGAACCTGCCCAAGCTCACCGGCGACGTCAGCCAGGAGCCGATGACGCTCTGCATGGTGGACGGCACCGTGAAGGGCCAGTTCATCCTGGGCCAGAACCCGCTCGTCGGCGCCGTCAACGCCGACATGGTGGAGCGCGGCCTCGGCCGGCTCGACTGGCTGGTGGTCCGCGACATGGCCCTGATCGAGAGCGCGGACTTCTGGAAGAAGGGCCGCCTGATCGAGAAGGGCGAGCTGACCCCGGCCGACATCGGCACTGAGGTGTTCTTCCTGCCCTGCGCCTTGCCGGGCGAGAAGGACGGCACCGTCACCAACACGAGCCGGCTCGTGCAGTGGCACGACCACGTCGTCGAGGCGCCGGGCGACTGCCGCTCGGACCTGTGGTTCATCTACCACCTCGGCCGCCGCCTGAAGGCGCTCTACGAGGCGAGCACGGAGACGCGCGACGCCGCCATCAGGGCGCTGACCTGGGACTACCCGCTCAAGGGCGAGAAGCGGGAGCCCGACGCCGAATCGGTGCTGAAGGAGATCAACGGCTACACGGTGGCGGACCGAAGGCAGGTCGCCAAGTACCAGGACCTCAAGGACGACGGCTCAACGGCCTGCGGGGGCTGGATGTACTGCGGGGTCTTCCCCGAGGAGGGCGTCAACAAGGCGCGCTCCCGCCGGCCGGACTCGCCGACCGGCAAGGGCGACGCCCACCTCGACTGGGCCTTCGCGTGGCCGTCCAACCGGCGCACGCTCTACAACCGCGCCTCGGCTGACCCGGAAGGCCGGCCCTGGTCGGAGCGCAAGAAGCTCGTCTGGTGGGACGAGGCGGAGGGGAAGTGGGACGGGGACGACGTGCCGGACTTCGTGCCGACCAAGCGGCCCGACATGCGGCCCGACTGGTCGACGGAGCCGACCGGCATGGAGGCGCTCGGCGGGGATCGGCCCTTCATCATGGAGGCGGACGGCTTCTGCCAGCTCTTCGTGCCGACGGGCCTCAAGGACGGCCCGCTCCCGACCCACTACGAGCCGCTGGAGAGCCCCGTCCGCAACCCGATGGGCGGCCAGCAGGTCAACCCCACGGCCAAGATCTGGGCGCGGCCCGGCAACGAGCTGCACGCCCCGGAGGACCCGCGCTACCCCTACGTCTTCACGACCTACCGACTGACCGAGCTGCACTGCGGCGGCATCTCGACCCGCATCATGCCGCACACCGCGGAGCTGCAGCCGGAAGCCTTCGTGGAGGTGTCGCCGGAGCTGGCGGCCGAGCTCGGCATCGAGCACCTCGGCTGGACCGTGCTGTCGACGTCGCGGACCTCGATCGAGGTCAAGGCCATGGTGACCGAGCGCGTGCGGCCCTTCCGGATCGCGGGGGGCACCGTGCACCAGATCGGCATGCCGTGGGTCTTCGGGCGGCTCGGCTACAACCCGGGCGCGGTCGCCAACGCGCTGCTCGCCATCACGGGCGACGCCAACACGTCGATCCACTCGACCAAGGCGATCACCTGCGGGCTGCGGCCGGGGCGGCTGACCGAGGCCGAGCGGCACCCCGGCCCGCGGCAGGCGGTGGAGTAGCGCCATGGCGGACATTCAAGCGGGACGGGACGCCCTCGCCCACCTCGACCAGGCCCTGGCGGACCGTCCGAAGCGCGACGGCAGGACGCTGAAGGGCGCGATCCAGAAGGTGGGGCAGTTCCGGGACCACTTCATCGCGCGCCACCGGGCGGAGGCCGGCACGCGGTGGCGCCCGGAGCTCGAGCGCGTCAATGCGGTGCTGAGCGTGGTGATGGCGGCCGAGTTCCCCATCGGCGAGGTGCCGTGGGACGAACTCGAGAAGGCCCGAGCCTGGCTCGACGAGCTGCTGCGGGAGCAGGCGCCTCAGTAGCCGGCCGGATAGGCCGCCTGCGTGGCGTACCTCTTCACGCGCGGGAGCGGGACCAGCGTGAGTCCGGGGTCGACGGCGCCTGGCATGCTGCCGGGATCGTTGAACACCACGGTCCGCGGCTGCCCGGTGTAGCGGCTGCGCTCCAGCGCCAGCGGCTGCGCGACGCGGGCCTCGACGGTGCCGACCCGGATGCCCTCGTGCGTGTAGGCCGGGAACACCACGACGGCCGGCAGGCATTCCGTCACGACCGGGTCACAGGCCCGCGCGGCCGTGGGGGCCGACAGGCCCGCTATCGCGGCCAGGAAGAGGGCGGTTCTGCGCATGGACGGCTCCCGTGGGCTCGCGGCGGCCCGGACCACGACGGCCCGGAGGGGCTTTCGGTTCCGTCACCGGCGCCGCGGGCGGCGCGGGGTTTCGCCGGGCGTGGTTGACCAGCGGTGAAGCCGCGGCCGCGCCGAACCCGCTCCGGATGCCGCGGCTTCCCCAGGTCCACCGCCGAAGGAAGATCGCCATGACCGACGACGCGTCGCTGCTGCCGGGCCGCCTGCTGCGCCGGGCCGGGCCGCCGGAGAAGCTGGAGGCCTTCACCGGCGTCGAAGTCCACGACCCGCGGCTGGAGGAGGTGCTGGCCGCCGACGCCGAGCCGGTGATCCTCTACCAGTTCACCCTGCACGGCGAGGGCCTGGTCTGGGACGCGCCGAACGGCCGCCTCGCGTGGTCCGACGTGCCGAACCGCCGCCTGCTCGGCTGGCACCCGGACGGGCGGGTCGAGGTGCTGATCGACAACACGCAATTCATGAACGGCAACGCGCTCGGCGCCGACGGCGCGCTGGTCCACTGCGAGCACGGCCGCCGCTGCATCAGCCGCTCGGACGGGCGCGGCGGCGCGACCCCGATCGTGACCCACTACGAGGGCCGCCGCCTGAACTCGCCCAACGACGTGACGGTGGCGGCCGACGGCGCGATCTGGTTCACCGACCCGACCTTCGGCATCCTGATGCCGAACCAGGGCTCGCTCGTCGAGCCGGAGCTGGACCACCGCTCGGTCTACCGCTTCGATCCCGCCACGGGGGCGCTGCGGCGCATGGCGGACTTCGAGCAGCCGAACGGGCTGTTCTTCTCGCCCGACGGCCGCATCCTCTACGTGTCCGACACGGCCCGCTCGCTCGGCGAGATCATCGGCGGCCACGAGAAGGACACGCACGAGATCGTGGCCTTCGACGTCGGCCCGGACGGGACGCTGTCGAACCGGCGCTTCTTCCTGCGCACGGATCACGGTTACCCGGACGGCTTCGCGGTGGACGCGCGCGGCTGGGTCTGGTCGACCTCGGGCGACGGCATCCAGATCTACGCGCCGGACCGCACCAAGCTCGGCTTCTTCCCGACCCCGGCGACGCCGTCGAACTGCTGCTTCGGCGGGTCGGACATGAAGCGCCTCTTCGTGGCCGCGACGGACTACCTGCTCGCGATCGACCTCCGATGACCGCGCCGCGGCGTCACGGAGCCCGCAGGCGGGGCGGGAAGGCGACGCCATCGTAGACCTCGGCCAACCTCAGCACCACGCCGAGGTCGGCGAGTTCCACCGCGGTGTCGAATCCTTCCACGTCCCGACGGACCCATTCACGCCCCGTATCGCGGCTCCAATGGACCAACAGCGGCATGTCGGGCTCCACGAAGACGAGGTGGTCGAGGGTTTCCACCGCCTTGTACTCGCCGAGCTTCTCGAACGTGTCGAAGTCGCGCGTGCCCGGCGACAGGACCTCCAGCACGAGGCGGGGCTCGGCGGCCTTGAAGCCGTTCGGGTCGCGCCGGCCGCAGTCGACGCCGAGGTCGGGGCGGCGGATCTGGCCCTTCGATGTTTCGACGCTGCCGTCGGCGGTGAAGGGACGGCAGGGGCCGCCGCGGAGCTGACGTCGCAGCTCGGCGAGGACGTTCACAACGATGTCGTCGTGGACGTTGCGGGTGCCAGCCATCATCTTCAGCGGGAAGCCGCCGACGAGCTCGTAGCGGTCCGGCTGACGCTCCTGCCAGGCGAAGAAGGCCTCCAGGGTCCAGCGCTGCGGGGCGGGCTCGGCCATGGCACGGTCTCCCTGTCGATCGCGGGTCCTGGCACGACACTAGCACGATCCGGCTCCGGCGCCGCGCCGAGCCTTCTCCCGGGCCCGCGTCGCCGCTAGAACCGGCCCGCGGCGCACCGCCGCGCGAGGAACCCGCGCTCCATGGCCACTCCCGTCCCCGTGTCGCCCCTGGCGCCGACCTCCGTCCCCGACATGCCCCCGATCCCCGGCCTGCGCTTCGCGGCCGGCGAGGCCGGCATCCGCTATAAGGGCCGCACCGACGTCACGGTGGCGGTGCTGCCGGAGGGCACGGCGGTCGCGGGCGTGTTCACCAAGTCGCGCTGCCCGTCCGCGCCGGTCGACTGGTGCCGCTCGAACCTGTCGCAGGGCCGCGCGCGCCTGCTGGTGGTGAACTCGGGCAACGCCAACGCCTTCACGGGCCGCACGGGCGTGGCCTCGACGAGGCTGACGGCCGAGCTCGCGGCCCGCGCGTCCGGCGCCGCGACGAGCGAGATCTTCCTCGCCTCGACCGGCGTCATCGGCGAGCCGCTCGACGCGTCGCGCTTCGACGGCGTGCTCGACCGCCTCGTGGCGGAGGCGCGCGAGGACGGCATCGCCGACGCGGCCCGCGCCATCATGACCACGGACACCTTCCCCAAGCTCGCCACCGCGACGGCGGACCTCGGCGGCGTGCCGGTGACGATCAACGGCATCGCCAAGGGGGCCGGCATGATTGCGCCCGACATGGCCACCATGCTGAGCTTCGTCTTCACCGACGCGCCCGTCGCGGCCCCGGCGCTGCAGGCGCTGCTGTCGCGCGGCGTCGAAGCCTCGTTCAACAGCATCACGGTCGACAGCGACACCTCGACGTCGGACACGCTGATGCTCTTCGCCACGGGCGGCGCGGCCGCGCGGGGCGCCCCAGCCATCGCCGACCCCGCCGACCCGCGGCTCGCCGCCTTCGCGGAAGCGCTCGACCGCGTGCTGCTCGACCTCGCCCACCAGGTCGTCAAGGACGGCGAGGGCGCCCGCAAATTCGTTTCCGTGACCGTGGAGGGCGCGGATTCGGACGCGGCCGCCAAGCGCATCGCCCTCTCGATCGCCAACTCGCCGCTGGTCAAGACCGCGGTGGCGGGCGAGGACGCCAACTGGGGGCGCGTCGTGATGGCGGTCGGCAAGGCCGGCGAGGCTGCAGACCGCGACCGGCTCGCCATCTGGTTCGGGCCGATCCGCGTCGCCGCCGAGGGCCTGCGCGACCCGGCCTACGACGAGGCCGCAACCTCGGCCTACATGCGCGGGCAGGACATCGACATCCGCGCCGACATCGGCCTCGGCTCGGGCCGCGCCACGGTGTGGACCTGCGACCTCACCAAGCTCTACGTCGAGATCAACGGCGACTACCGATCGTAGGGCGCCGGCGGCGGGGTGGGACGCCACGTCGCAGAAATGCCACAGCACCGCTGAAGTCGCGCCCCGGCCCGGCCGCGGGGTTCCGGGCCGCGTTGGGCTCCTGTACCTTCGGGTTCAGATTTGGGCTCTGCGTCGGGCGAGGTTTCATGCGTCATCAATTGAAGGGCGGCCTCGTCGCCGCGTTGGGGCTCCTGTCGAGCACCGCGCTGGTCCGGGCCGCCGACCTCCCGGCCCGCACGGCCCCGACCCCGGTCTTCGTCGCCCCCATCGTGAACAACTGGGGCGGCTTCTACGCGGGCTCGACCTACGGCTACGACTTCACCAACTTCCGCACCCGCCAGAACGGCGGCGCGGCCCGCAGCCTCGACAAGTCGGGCCAGAGCGGCGGCGGCTTCGTCGGCTACAACTTCGAGTACAACAAGGTCGTGGTCGGCGCCGAAGGCGGCATCGACCTGAACCTCGTGCGCGGCAACGAGCGCGGCAATGCGGGCGGCCTGCCGACTCACCTCGACAGCCTGTACGACGTCCGACTGCGCGGCCGCCTCGGCTACGACCTCGGCATCTTCATGCCCTTCATCGCCGGCGGCGCGGTGATCAACGAGTCCTACCAGTCCACCGAGGCACCGCTGAACGCCGCGGGCGCCAACAAGCAGTCGGTCGGCTACACGATTGGCGCGGGCGTCGACGTCAAGGTCAACCCGGCCGGCTACCTCGGCCTGCAGCAGGGCTTCCTGGCCAGCCTGCTCGGCCCGCTGGTGGTGCGCGTCGAATACCTGCACGACAGCCTGCCCGACTCGACCTACGCCTTCGACGGCCGGTCCTTCCGCACGCATTCGGACAGCGACATCGTCCGCGCCGCCATCATCCAGCGCTTCGGCGACAACCCGCCGCGCCCCTACATCGACGCGGCGACGCAGCAGGTGAACTGGGCCGGCGGCTACGGCGGCGTGTTCGGCGGCGGCGGCTTCATCACGCCCGAGACCAAGAACCTCATCAACGGCGGCAAGACCAAGTTCGACACCTCCGGCGCCCAGGGCGGCCTCTTCACCGGCACGAACTTCATCTTCCGCGACCATTACATGATCGGCGTCGAAGGCTCGACCGCCTACACGGACATCGAGGGCAACGGCCGCGAGCCGACCGGCCCGACGCATTTCCGCAACTACATCAACGCCGACCTGCGCGCCCGCGCCGGCTACGCCTTCGGGTCCTACCTGCCCTTCGTGTCGGCGGGCTTCGCCTACGGCCGCTCGGAGCAGATCAACACGCTCACCGGCTCGCAGCTCGGCCGCGTCAACAACGAGGCCATCGAGGCCGGCGCCGGCCTCGACTACCGCATCTCCGAGCGTGTCTCGCTGCGCGGCGAATATCTCCACGAATTCGGGATCAACGACAAGATCGTGAACCTCAACAACACCAACTACGCGAAGCAGTCGATCGACGGCGACTTCTTCCGCATCGGCGCCGCCTACCACTTCGAGTGAGAGCGGCCGCCGCTCCCCGGGGCGGCGTTTCGCGGACCCGAGCCCGCCCCCCGCACGATGGGGCGGGCTTTTTCGTGTCGTAGCGAGCGGTCGGAGAGCGGCTCTCCCGGCGCGGTTCGAGCCCGCGGGCAGGCACGCCGCTCCCGTCACCCCAGGGGATATTCGGCTTCCACCACGTAGGGGCCGCCGCCGACCGAGTCGCGCGCCGAATACAGGACGAAGGCCTCGGCCTCGAAGCGCCGCGACAGGAAGCCTCGCGTGCCGAGGTAATGCGCCACGGCGACCTGCGACGCGCCGCGCATGCGCGCCAGCGTGACGTGGGGCACGAACCGGCGCGGCTCGGGGGGCAGGCCGATGCGGCGCAGCAGCCGCTCCTGCTCGGCCTGAAGCTCCACCAGCGCCGCCGAGGGCTGCGCCTTGGCCACGATGGCGCGGGGCTTGTCGCCGCCGAAATAGTCGAGCCCCTCCAGCGTCACCGTGACGGGCTTGCGCCGGATGCCGACCATCACCTCGTCGACCGCGTCGGCGGTCTCGGGGTCGATGTCGCCGATGAAACGCAGCGTGAGGTGGTAGTCCTCCGTGTCGATCCAGCGCGCGCCGGTCAGGCCGCCGCGCATCAGCGCCAGTTCCGTCGCGAGTCCGGCGGGGATCTGGAGGCCCGTGAACAGACGGGGCATGGCGGTCCTCCTCGACTCGCTCGACGATGTCGAAAGCCTAGCATCGGCTGTCGGCGGCGCAACACGGGGCCGCCCTGGAGCGGGCCTCGATGGGGTGGAACAACCCGATCGCGTGAAGACGTCCGTAACGACGCGGAACGGGAGGCGGGGTCAACCCCCGCGGCGCGATCGGTCGCGCTTCTCCCCCGTCCCGCGATGGTCTAGATCCGGATCGACGTGAGGAGGACAGCGCCGATGCCGGAGTCGACCGACCAGTTCAAGCGGGCCCCCAAGCGCAAGCCTTCCAAGGGCAAGCGGGTGATCATGTCGGCCGAGCAGAAGGCCGCCTATGCCAAGCTGATCGAGGAGCGCGTCGCGCTCGAGAAGAGCTACGGCCAGCACCTGCCCGGCAACGACAAGGGGCGCTGACCCCCCGTCAGCCGTCGTAGCCGTGGCTCACGCCCCACGGATCGGTGACCACGCCATCGCCGGCGTAGCCGGGCCCGACCGGCACCTTGCCGTGGCCGCCGGGGATGTCGAGCACGTAGGTGGGCTGGCACAGGCCCGACACGCGGCCGCGCAGCGCCCGCATCAGCGCCCGCCCCTCCTCCATCGGCACGCGCAGGTGCGACGTGCCCGGCGCGAGGTCGCCGTGGTGGAGGTAGTAGGGCCGGATCCCGAGTTCCACGAAGCGCCGCATCAGGGCGGCCAGCGTCCCGGCGTCGTCGTTGACCCCGCGCAGCAGCACGGTCTGGCTGACCAGTTGCACGCCCGCGGCCTGGAGCCGGGCGCAGGCGGCCCGCGCCGCATCCGTCAGCTCGCGCGGGTGGTTGCAGTGGACGCCGACATAGGTGCTCTTGCCGGACGCCTGCAACGCCTCGACGAGGTCCGGCGTGACCAGTTCGGGCGCCACCACGGGCACGCGCGTGTGGAAGCGGACGATCCTGACGTGGTCGATGGCGGCGAGGCGCGCCATGACGGCCGCGATGCGGCGCGGCGACAGAATCAGCGGGTCGCCTCCGGTCAGGATCACCTCCCAGACGGCGGGGTGGGCCGCGACGTAGTCGAGCGCGGCCTCGGCTTCGGCGGCGGGCAGCACGGCGTCGGCGCCCGGCCCCACGCGCTCGCGCCGGAAGCAGAAGCGGCAATAGACCGGGCAGACGTGGAGCAGCGTCAGCAGCACGCGGTCCGGGTAGCGATGCACGATGCCCGGCACGGGGCTGTGAGCGGCGTCGCCGATCGGGTCGGCACGTTCCTCCGGCCGATGGTCGAGTTCCGCCGCGCTCGGCACGAACTGCCGCGCGATCGGGTCGGCGGGGTCGGCGGGGTCGATCAGCGCCGCTATCGCGGGCGGCACCGCCACGGCGTAGCGCTCCGCCACCGCGCCCAGCGCCGCGACCTCGGCGGGGCGGATCAGCCCGGCTGCGGCGAGGTCGGCCGGGCTGCGCAGCGTCGCGCTCACCCGCGCGCCACCGGCAGCGCCATGACCTGCTCCACCGCGGGCGCGCCGGCCGCCAGCATGACGAGCCGGTCGAAGCCGAGGGCGATGCCGGACGCCTCCGGCATGATCGCGAGGGCGTCCAGGAAATCCTCGTCGAGCGGGTAGCTGTCCTGCCCGCGCGCCGCGCGGCCCGCCATGGCGGCCTCGAAGCGCCGGCGCTGCTCCGCGGCGTCGGTCAGCTCGCCGAAGCCGTTGGCGAGTTCGACGCCGCAGCAGTAGAGCTCGAAGCGCTCCGCCGCGCGCGGGTCGTCGGCGCAGGGCCGCGCCAGCGCGGCCTCGGGCGCGGGGTAGCGGTCGAGCACCGTCGGCCGGCCGATGCCGAGGTGGGGCTCGACGCGGGCCGACAGGAGCCGGCTGAAGGCGTCCGACCACGAATCGTCCGCGGCGCAGGGCACGCCGGCCGCCTCGGCCTGGCGCACCAGGGCGTCGCGGTCCGGCTCCGCTCGCCCGAGCGTCGCGAGGAGGTCGACGCCGGCGTGGCGCGCGAAGGCGTCGGCGACGCTCACGCGCTCCGGTTCCGCGAAGGGGTCGCAGGACCGCCCGCGGTGGGACCAGTGCCGCGAGCCGGCCGCCTCGGCGGCGGCGGCGAGCAGGGCCGCGCAGTCGTCCATGAGGTCCGCATAGGGCGCGCCGGCGCGGTACCATTCGAGCATGGTGAACTCGGGATGGTGGGTCGCCGAGCGCTCGCGGTTGCGGAACACCCGCGCCAGCGTGACGAGCCGCGGCTCGCCGGCCGCGAGCAGCTTCTTCATCGCGAACTCGGGCGAGGTGTGGAGGTAGAGCCGGTGGGACGCGCCGTCCGGCCCGACGAGCTCGGTCGCGAAGGCCTCGAGGTGCGCCTCGTTGCCGGGCGAGCGCTGCAGGATCGGCGTCTCGACCTCCAGGAAGCCGCGCGCCTCGAACCACCGGCGCAGCGCCGCGGCGATGCGGGCGCGCGCGAGGAGGAAGGGGCGGCGGTCGGCGTAGACGTGCGGCGACCAGGACGGAGAGGCGGAGGCGGGCAAGCGGCGGGGCTCGAAACTCTGGTCACGGATGAGAAAAAAGGTATGGTGCCGGCCGATCGCGCGTCCGGAACACCGTCCCGGACCGCTTAGCAATTTTCCGAAGGTCAAGCACCCGTGAGAGTCATCGCCAGCTCGGTTCGCAAGGGCAACATCCTGGAGAAGGACGGCCAGCTCTACGCCGTCCTCAGCGCCGAGTCCTTCCACCCCGGCAAGGGCACCCCCACCACGCAGATCGACATGCGCCGCATCTCCGACGGCGTGAAGGTGTCGGATCGCTACAAGACCACCGAGCAGGTCGAGCGCGCCCACGTCGAGGACATGAACTTCTCGTACCTGTACCAGGACGCCGACGGCTACACCTTCATGAACGAGGAGAACTACGAGCAGATCGTGGTCTCGGCGGACGTGCTCGGCACCCAGGCGCAGTACCTGCAGGAGGGCATGAAGGTCCAGCTGTCGATCTTCAACGAGACGGCGGTGTCGGCCACCCTGCCCCAGCGCGTGACCCTCGAAGTGACCGAGACCGAGCCGGCCATGAAGGGCCAGACGGCCTCGTCGTCCTACAAGCCCGCCAAGCTGTCGAACGGCGCTCGCGCCATGGTGCCCCCGCACATCCAGCCGGGCACCCGCATCGTCATCCAGACCGAAGACGGCTCCTACGTCGAGCGCGCCAAGGACTGACGCGCGCTCTGCCCTTCTCCCGCGCAGCGGGAGAAGGGCGCTAGGCTTCCCGCGCCAGCCCCAGCTCCAGCCCGACCAGGAAGGCCGCGAGGTCGTCCGTCGCGGCGTCCACGTAGGGCTCCTCTGCGCCGAGCCGCTCCCAGGGCTCGCGGTTGTCCTCGGCCGTGGCGGGCGGCACCACCAGCACCGTCGCCATGCCGCGCTCGTGCGGCACGCGCAGGTTCTTCACCAGGTCCTCGACCATGGCGGCGCGCCGCGGATCGACGCCGTGCAGCTCCAGGAAGCGGTCGTAGGTGGCGGCCTCGGGCTTCGGCACGAGGTCGGCCGACACGATGTCGAACACCGCCTCGAAGCCGTCGGCCGCGAAGCCGAGCTGCTCCGTGGTGCGGAGCGCGTGCTCCTTCGAGCCGTTGGTGAGGATCAGCTTGCGGCCGGGCAGCGCCCGCACGGCCTCGACCAGCACGGGGTTCGGCAGGAGCGAGGTGCGGTCGATGTCGTGCACGAAGGACAGGAACGCCTCGGGCGCGATGGCGTGGTCCTCGATCAGGCCCTTCAGCGTCGTGCCGTAGCGGCGGTAATAGTATTTCTGCAGCCCGCGCGCCGTCATGCCGTCGATGCCCATGAGGTCGGCGAGCCAGCGCGTGATGCGCTCGTCGATCATGGGCCAGACGGGGCTGCCGGCCGGATACAGCGTGTTGTCGAGGTCGAACACCCAGGTGTCGACCTCGGCGAAGCGCGCCCTCACGCGCTCGGGCAGGCGCGGCGGGCCGGACAGCGCCCGCTCCGCCGCCTCCGCCCGCTCGACGACATCGCGGACCGCGGCCTCACTCGGGGGCCCGCTCACCGTGTGATGAGCGTCCCGGCGCCGTGGTCGGTGAGCAACTCCAGCAGCACCGAGTGGGGCACCTTGCCGTCGACGATGACGACGCCCTCGACGCCCTGCTCCAGCGCGTAGATGCAGGTCTCGACCTTGGGGATCATGCCGCCCGTGATGGTGCCGTCGGCGATGAGGTCGCGGATGGCGTCCACCGACAGCTCCTTGATGAGCTGCTTGTCCTTGTCGAGCACGCCCGGCACGTCGGTGAGGAGCAGCAGGCGCTTGGCCTTCAGCGCCCCCGCGATGGCGCCCGCGAATGTGTCGGCGTTGACGTTGTAGGTCGCCCCGTCGGCGCCCTGCGCCACGGGGGCCAGCACGGGGATCAGCTCGCGGCCGAGCACCTGGTCGAGCACGGTGGTGTCGACCTTCGACGGGTCGCCCACGAAGCCGAGGTCGATGCCGGTGTCGCCGTCGACGCCGGTCTCGGCCTGCACCTCGTGCTTGGTGGCCGTCACCATGTTGCCGTCCTTGCCGCAGAGCCCGATGGCCCGGCCGCCCTCGGCGTTGATGAAGCCGACGATCTGCTTGTTGATGGAGCCGCACAGCACCATCTCGACGATCTCGATCGTCGGCTTGTCGGTCACGCGCAGCCCGTTCGAGAACTGCGACTGGATGCCGAGTTTCTTCAGCATGGCGCCGATCTGCGGGCCGCCGCCGTGCACCACCACCGGGTTCACGCCCGACTGCTCCAGCATCACCATGTCGCGCGCGAAGGAGCGGGCCGTGGCCTCGTCGCCCATGGCGTGGCCGCCGTATTTCACGACCACGATCGCGTCGTCGTAGCGCAGCATGTGGGGCAGCGCCTGCGTGAGAATCTCGGCGCGCTCCGCCGGGCTGCCTCGTTCCACGTCCGTCATCGTTCGGCGATCCGTCGGTTGGGCGCGCGGCGCGGGGCCGCGTCGTCAGATCTTTAGCGGAAGCGCCCCGCGTTCGGCCAGGAGGCGCGCGATGCTTTCCCGCAATTCCGGTATGCCGGCGCCCGTCTGCGACGAGGTGAGGATCACCCGCGGGAAGGCGGCCGGGTGCTTCATCAGCGCCGCCTCGGTGTCGGCGACGCGCGTGGCGCGCTCCGACGCCTTGAGCTCGTCCGCCTTGGTCAGCACCACCTGATAGGAGGCCGCGGCGCGGTCGAAGTCGCGCATCTGCTCGCGGTCGACCTCCTTGAGGCCGTGGCGGCCGTCGACGAGCAGGAACACGCGCTGCAGCGTGGCGCGGCCCCGCAGGTACTGCTCGACCAGCTCCGTCCAGGCCGCGATCTTGCCCTTCGACACGGCCGCGTAGCCGTAGCCCGGCATGTCGACGAGGCTGAGGTGCCCGCCGAGGTCGAAGAAGTTGAGCTGCTGGGTGCGGCCCGGCGTGTGGGACACGCGGGCCAGGGTGCGGCGCCCCGTCAGCGCGTTGACGAGCGACGACTTGCCGACGTTGGAGCGGCCCGCGAAGGCGATCTCGGGCCGGCCCAGCGGCGGCAGGGCCGCGACGGCGGGCGCGCCGGCCACGAAGACGCATTCCCGCGCGAATAGGAGGCGCCCCGCCTCGACGAGGTCGCGGTCGTCGGCGGGTTCCCCCGCCGGCGGCGCCGCGGCCGGCGTCGCCCCTGCCTCGTCCACTTCAGGCCTTCCGCGGGGTCCGGCGGAACGTGCCGGCGAGGTTGTCCCACAGCTCGACCTTCGCGCCCTGCTTCTTGGCGATGAGGTACTGCTGCAGCACGGTCAGCGTGTTGTTCCAGGTCCAGTAGATCACCAGCCCCGACGGGAAGGTCCCCAGCATGAACATGAAGATCAGCGGCATGTAGGAGAACATCTGCTTCTGGACCGGGTCCGGCGGCTCCGGGTTCATCTTCATCTGCAGGAACATGGAGAAGCCCATGATCACGGGCCAGATGCCGATGAGCAGGAAGCCCGGCAGGTACTGCGCGATCGGCAGCAGGCCGCCGAGGGTCAGCACGTGGACCGGGTCCGGCGCCGACAGGTCGTGGATCCAGCCGAAGAAGGGCGCGTGCCGCATCTCGATGGTGATGAAGATCACCTTGTAGAGCGCGAAGAACACCGGGATCTGGATGACCATCGGCAGGCAGCCCGCCACCGGGTTCACCTTCTGCTCCCGGTAGAGCTTCATGGTGGCTTCCTGCTGCTTCTGCTTGTCGTCGGGGAAGCGCTCCTTGAGGGCCGCGAGCTGCGGCTGGAGCTGCTTCATCCGCGCCATCGAGGCATAGGACTTGTTGGCGAGCGGGAAGAAGATGCCCTTGATGATGACCGTGACGATCAAAATCGCGACACCGAAGTTGCCGGTCAGCTTGTAGAAGAAGTCCATCACCTGGAACAGCGGCTTGGTGATGAAGTAGAACCAACCCCAATCGATCAGGTTGCCGAAGTTCTTGATGCCGTACTCCGACTCGTACTTGTTGAGGACGGCCGTGACCTTGGCGCCGGCGAAGACGTGGTTGGTGACGTCGGTGGAGGCGCCGGGCGCGACGGTGCGGGCCGGCAGCAGCGCGTCGGTCTGGTAGTCGCGGTTGTTGTTGTCGGCGTAGGACGAGAAGGTGGCCTTGTAGGGCACGTCCTGCGGCGGCGCGATGACGCCGGCCCAGTATTTGTCGGTGATGCCGAGCCAGCCGCCGGTGCCGTCGAGCACGCGGCTGTTGCCCGCCTCCTTGTCCATGGCCGCGTAGGTGATGTCCGCCTCGCGGTTGTCGCCGATCGCCCCGATCAGCCCCTCGTGGAGGACCGAGTAGTTGGACGTCACCGGAGTGCCGTGGCGCGAGATCAGCGCGTAGGGCAGCAGCGTCGCGGGCGCCGAGCCGTTGTTGGCGACCGCGTCCTTGACCGTGAACATGTACTGGTCGTCGACGCTGATCGTGCGGGTGAAGACGAGGCCCTGGCCGTTGTTCCAGGTCAGGGTCACCGGCTTGCCGGGCGTCAGGCGGTCGGAGTCCGCGGTCCAGACGGTGGAGCTGTTCGGCAGGTCGACCTTGTCGCCTGCGCCGGCCACGAAGCCCGTCTCGGCGTAGTAGGGGTGCGGGCCGTTCGACGGCGAGAACAGGTCGATGATCGGCGACGTCTTGTCGACGGTCTCGTGGTAGTCCTTCAGCGAAACGTCGTCGATGCGGCCGCCCTTGAGGTCGATCGAGCCCGCGATGGCGGGCGTGTCGATCACGACGTGCGGGTTGGCCGCCACGGCCTCGGCGCGGGTCTTCATGACCTCGACGGGCGCCATGCCGGCGGCGGGCTGCGAGGCGATGCCGTTCGGGGGCGAGCCGACCGGGGTGTGGGCCAGGGCGTTGTCGGCGGCGGCGTCGGCGCGCGTCACCGGCGTCGACTGGCCGGCCGGGTTGGCCGACTGGGTCGCGGCGGCCTGCTGGGCCTGCCGCTGCTTCTGCATCTGCGGGTAGCCGTAGAAGAATTGCCAGCCGATGATCACCAGGATCGACAGGGCGATCGCGATATAGACGTTCTTGTTGTCATCTTTCATGGGTGCGTCACGCTGGCTCTGGTCCGCACGGCCGGCGCGCCCGTCAGGACGGCGAGGCTCCGCGAAAGAATCGTCATGTGGGTCGGTCGGGCGACGTTCCGCCGCGTCCGCGGCGCGGGCCGGGGCCCGCGGAGCCGCGCGGGCGCCCCGCCTTGGTGCGGCCGGAGGCGGCGTCGCCGAGGCAGCGCCGGAGTTCGTTCACGAGATCTGAGAAGGGAGTCGTCAGCGCCTCGCGCCGCGCCACGATCACGTAGTCGTGGTCGGGCTTCGTCGCCAGGGCCGGCGCCCGGAGCGCTTCGCGGAAGCGGCGCTTCACGCGGTTGCGCTCGACGGCGTTGCCGACCTTCTTGGTCACCGTCAGGCCGACGCGGCATCCCGCGTCGGGCGCCTGGTCGTCCTTGCGGCGGTAGACCTGGAGTGACAGGGAGCGGGCGTGGACGCGCGCCCCGCCCGAGGCCCGGAGGAAGTCGGCCCGCACCTTCAGCCGCGCGGGCGGCACCGGGCCGCCCGCCGTGCCGTGCCGTTCGGGCCCGTCCGGCAGGCCGGCTCCGGGGCCCGACACGGCGTTTCGGCTCAGGCCGACAGGCGCTTGCGGCCGCGCGCGCGGCGGGCCGCGATGACGCGGCGCCCGCCGACCGTCGCCATGCGGGCGCGGAAGCCGTGGCGGCGCTTGCGCACGATCTTGGAGGGTTGGTAGGTCCGCTTCACTGTGCTGCTCCGTTGTCACCCGAAGGGCAGCTCGCGCCCTGTCGGCGTTGAACGGCGGCCCTGATCCTGACGCTGTCGAGGCGCGCCGAAACGCGCCGAAGGCCCGCGGCGAGGCGCCGACAGGCTCGACATTCGTGGCGCATATAAGGTCCGCGATCCGGCGAAGTCAATCGAAGCTCCGCCGCATCGGGGGCCACGTCCGGGGCCGGCCGGGCCCGCGGAGGGCCGGCCGGTGGGAGGGCGTCAGCGGACCACGGGGGCCGTGGCCGGGGCGACGGCCGGCGCCATCGGGCGGGCGGCGGGCGGCACGGCACGGCGGTTGGCGAGGGCGCGCCCGGCCGCGCAGCCGCCGACGGCGCCCAGGATGCCGTGCCCGACGGCGTGGCCGGCGATGCCGCCCACGATGGCGCCCTTGATGCAGCCCTTGGCTTCGGCGGCCGCGGGGGCGGCCAGGAGAGCGCCGGCGCAGAGGGCCGAAACGATCAGTCCACGCATGTTCAGTGTCCTCGGTCGAGTCGCCCTGGTCGGGCGGCGCGCCGGGGCGGCGCGCGCCCAGGAGATTGGGGCACACACAAGGACGCGCAAGTATCCGACGACGTTACTCGCCGGAAAAACTTGATGAACGGGAGATGAGCGGAAGCTTATACCGGCTCGACGGTCACGCCGCCTTGGCGGCGCGCCCGCCGGCCACCGCCTCGTCGAGCCCGTGCAGCACGGCGGGGCGGCCGTTGCGCGCCACCAGCACGCAGCCCTGCGGCACCTCGGTCCACTGCGCCCGGTCGCCGTCGAGCGGCTCCGACACCACGACGAGGTTGCCGTTCGTCTGGCGCCAATAGAGCGTCGGGGCGCGGCCGTCAGAGGCCCAGCGGAAGGCGTAGAGGTCGGTGCCGTCGGTCAGGCAGGCGGTGAAGCGCAGCGCTTCGCGCAGGCCCGCCTTGAGCATCAGGCCGTGCACGGCGTTGAGCGTCGCCGCCATGCCGCCGATCGGGTCCTGCTCGACCCCGTGCGCGAAGGCGGCGAGGAACAGCGCCTCGGAATCCGTGGTGCCCGAGCGGTGGTGGTACAGGTCGTCGGGGATCATCGCCTCGACGCGGCGCTTGATGGCGCAGAACTGGCCGATCTGGCCGTTGTGCATGAACATCAGCCGCCCGACCGTGAAGGGGTGGCAGTTGGCCCGCGCGATGGCGGGGCCGGTGGACGCGCGCACGTGGGCGAAGAACAGCGGCGAGCGCACCTGATGGCACAGGTTGCGCAGGTTCTCGTCGGACCAGGCGGGGCGGACCTCGCGGTACACGCCGGGCCGCTCGCGGTCGCCGTACCAGCCGATGCCGAAGCCGTCGCCGTTGGTGACGACCTTCGCCTCGGCGGCGCAGAGCGACTGCGCGATCAGCGAGTGGGCGGGCTCGGCGACGAGCGCGTCGAGGAAGGTGGGTTCACCCTGATAGGCGATCCATCGGCACATGCGGGACACCTCGCGGCGCTCTTCGGGGCTGGCTTGATGCCCCTAGAATCGCGCTCCGAAAATTAACAGCCCCTTAAACATGACGGAAGTTTTAACGCTCATGCATGCGACGCGAGGGCGTGGAAGAAGGTCCCCGTGACATTTCCGCGACAAGTCCCCGTGGGGGCCGGCGCGGAGCCGTAGGCGTCGGCGGCCTCCGCGAGCGCGGCATCGCCGCCGAGGTCGAGGATCGAGGCGTAGTGGAACTCGTGGCCGCGCAGGCGCGTGCCCGCGGGGCCGAGCGCCGAGGGCGCGAGCGTGACGGCGTCGCGATAACCGAGGTGGAGCTTCCGCTTCGCGTAGCTCGTTTCGAGCCCGAGCAGCCCCGCCATGGCGTGGCGCACGCCCTCCGCGTCGACGAGGCCGGAGCCCAGCACCATGTAGCCGCCGCACTCGCCGTGGACCGGGCGGGTGCGGGCGAAGGCGCGCAGACCGCGGAGGAAGCGCGACGCCGCCGCGATGCGCCCGGCGTGGAGTTCCGGGTAGCCGCCGGGCAGCCAGCCGCTGTCGCAGTCGGGCGGCGTCGGTTCGTCGGCGAGCGGCGAGAAGAACGTGAGTTCGGCGCCGGCCGCGCGCCAGCCCTCGACCACGTGGGGGTAGAGGAACGAAAAGGCGTCGTCCCGCGCCACGGCGATCCGCTGGCCGGGCGGGAGCAGGGGTGCGACGTCCCTTCTCGCCTCGCGGGAGAAGGTGTCAGGCGGAGCCTGACGGATGAGGGGGCTTGGCGCTGTCCTACCCGCGTCGAGGGGTCTATCGTCGACCGCGGCGCTCGCCCCCCTCATCCGACCGGGCTTCGCCCGGCCACCTTCTCCCGCGAGGGGAGAAGGGCTCGCGCCCGCCACGTCGAGCAGCGCGTCCAAATCGACGTGCTCCTCGACGACGTCCGCCGCCGCGTCCACGCGCACCGCGAGGTCCCCGGTCTCGCCCGCCTGCACGAGGCCGAGGTGCCGCTCGGGCAGAGCCAGCCGGTCGGTGCGCGGCACGGAGCCCAGCACCGGCACCCCGACGCGCGCCATCGCGTCCGACACGAGGCGGCGGTGCCGCTCGCTGGCGACGCGGTTGAGGATCACGCCCGCGACGCGGATGCGCGGGTCGTAGTCGCGGCAGCCGGTCAGGATGGCCGCGGCCGACTGGGACTGGCCGGAACAGTCGTGCACCATCACCACGGGCCAGCCGGTCAGCGCCGCGACGTCGGCCGAGGAGCCGCCCTGCCCGTCCCCGGCCGGCACGCCGTCGAAGAGGCCCATCGAGCCCTCGCAGACGACGATGTCGGCGTCCCCGGCCCCGGCGAGGCGGAGCAGCAGCGGCGCCGGCATGGACCACGAATCGAGGTTGTAGCTCGGGCGGCCCGTGACGGCGGCGTGGAAGGCGGGGTCGATGTAGTCGGGGCCGTTCTTGCGCCCCGCCACGCGCAGCCCGCGCCGCCCGAGCGCCCGCATCAGCCCGAGCGTCAGCACCGTCTTGCCCGACCCCGAGCGGGTCGCGGCGATCATGATCCCCGGCGCGCTCACGCGGGCAGCCCCGTCATGCCCGCGGCGAGGTGCCGGCGCAGCGCCACGATGGAGCCGACGGCCACGATGGCGGGCGACTTGAAGCCTCCCGCGTCGGCGTCGGCGCGGGCCGCGGCCAGCGTGGTCTCCAGCACGCGCTGGCGCGGCGTCGTGGCGTCGCTGACGATGCCGACGGGCGTGTCGGGCGGCAGCCCGCCGGCCATCAGCCCGGCCGCGATGTCGGCGAGATGCGTCATGCCCATGTAGAGGATCACCGGCAGGCCCGTGCGGGCCACCGCGGTCCAGTCGCGCGGCGCGTCCGCCTTGGCGAGGTGGCCCGTCATCAGGATCACGCCGGTGTTGGTGTCGCGCGTCGTGGCCGGGATGCCCGCGTAGGCGAGGCCGCCGATGCCCGCCGTGACGCCGGGGATGATGCGGAACGGCACGCCGGCACGGGTGAGGTCGAGCGCCTCCTCGCCGCCGCGGCCGAACACGAAGGGGTCGCCGCCCTTGAGGCGCAGCACGCGCCGGCCCTCGCGCGCGAGCTCGATCAGCCGGTCCGTGATGTCGCCCTGCTTCGGCGACAGCTTGCCGCCGCGCTTGCCGGCGAACTCGCGCGCGGCGTCGGGCCCCGCGAAGCCCATGATGCCGTCCGACACCAGGGCGTCGTAGACGATCACGTCGGCCGAGCGCAGCGCGTGGAGGGCGTGGAGCGTGAGCAGGCCGGGGTCGCCCGGGCCGGCGCCGCAGAGCCACACGGTGCCAGCGTCGAACCTCGGCAGGGCACCCGCGGCGTCGAGCGCGGCGAGGGGATCGGTCAGGGCCGGCAATCGTCTGTCCTTTGAGTCGGCGGGGCGGCACCATACATGGTCAGTCGATGAAGGACGTCACCCTCCGCCGTGGCTGGACCACCGGCGCCTGCGCGACCGCGGCCGCGCGGGCCGCCTTCGCGGCCCTGCACGGCGCGGATTTCCCCGACCCGGTCGAGATCGCCCTGCCGGGCGGCGCGCGCCCCGCCTTCGCGCTGGCCCTCGGCGAGCGCGGGGACGGCTTCGCCCGCGCCGGCGTGGTGAAGGACGCGGGCGACGATCCCGACGTGACGCATGGGGCCCTCGTGGTCGTGACGGTGCGGCCCGCACCGGCCGGCAGCGGCGTCGGCTTCCGCGCCGGCGAGGGCGTCGGCACGGTGACGCGCCCCGGCCTGCCGATCCCGCCCGGCGAGCCGGCCATCAACCCCGTGCCGCGCAGCATGATCCGGGCCACGATCGCCGAAGCGGCGGAGATGCTCGGCGTGGCGGCGGATGCCGAGGTCGAGATCGCCGTGCCGGGCGGCGCGCGCCTCGCCGAGCGCACGCTGAACGGGCGCCTCGGCATCGTCGGCGGGCTGTCGATCCTCGGCACGACCGGGATCGTCGTGCCTTATTCCTGCGCGGCCTGGATCGACACGATCCACCGCGGCATCGACGTCGCCCGCGCGCTCGGGCTCGGCCACGTGGCGGGCGCCACCGGCCACGCCTCCGAGGTCGCGGTGCGGGCGCTGCACGGGCTCGACGAGCCGGCGCTGATCGACATGGGCGACTTCGTCGGCGGCATGCTGAAGTACCTGCGCCGGAACCCGGTCGAGCGCGTCACCGTGGCGGGCGGCGTCGCCAAGATGACCAAGCTCGCGCAGGGCCTGCTCGACCTCCACTCGAAGCGCGGCGAGGTCGACCGCGCCTTCCTGGCCGAGAAGGCCCGCGCGGCGGGCGGCGACGGGGCGCTGACCCGCGGCGTGCTCGCGTCCAACACCGCCGCCGAGGCCTTCGCGCTGGCCGAGGCGGCGGGGGTCGACCTCGGCGGCGCGGTGGCCGAGGGCGCGCGGCGCACGGCGGCAGCCTGCCTCGGGCGAGAGCGGGGCCTCGACGTCGCGCTGTTCGACCGGACCGGGCGGCTGGTGGCACGCGCCGGATAGGGCGACCCGCGCCCTCAAGGCCCGACGCCCCCGCGGAAGCGGCGGCGGTAGTCCGCGTCGTAGAGGGCGCTGTCGCGGAATCCCCCGGCATCGAGCGCCCGGCCGACCAGGATCAGCGCCGTGCGCTCGGCCGGCTCGGCCGCCATCAGGGCCGCGATCGTGCCGAGCGTGCCGCGCACGATCCGCTCCTCGGGCCAGGAGGCGCGCACCACGACGGCGACCGGCATGTCGGCGCCGTGCCCGGGCAGGAGTTCGGCGACGACGCGGTCGAGCGCGTGGATCGACAGGTGGATCGCCAGCGTGGCGCCGGTGGCGGCGAAGCTCGCCAGCCTTTCCCCGTCCGGTATCGCGGAGGCGCGCCCCGAGGTGCGGGTGAGCACGACGCTCTGGGCGACCTCGGGCAGGGTCAGTTCGGCGCCGAGCGCCGCCGCGGCGGCCGCGAAGGAGGGCACGCCGGGCGTGACCGTGTACGGGATGCCGAGCGCGCGCAGGCGGCGGATCTGCTCGCCCATGGCGCTCCACACCGACAGGTCGCCGGAATGGAGCCGCGCCACGTCCTGTCCCGCCGCGTGGGCAGCGGCGAACTCGGCCGCGATGGCGTCGAGGTCGAGCGGGGCCGTGTCGACGGTGCGGGCGCCGGGCGGGCAATGGTCGAGCAGCGCGCGCGGCACGATGGAGCCGGCGTAAAGGCAGACCGGGCAGCGCGCGAGGAGGTCGCGGCCGCGCAGGGTGATGAGGTCGGGCGCGCCGGGGCCGGCGCCGATGAAGTGGACCGTCATGTCGCCTCCGGCGATGGTTCCCAGAGCGCGACCGCGCAGGTGGCGTCGGCCGCGGCGATGCGGGCCACGACGAGACGCGCCCCCGGCCCCGCCGCCGCCAGCGCCGCGGCCTCGGCCACGGACGGGATGCCCAGGCAGGCGCGGGCGGGTTCGGACTCGACCGTGATGCGGTCCTCCGTGCCGGCGAGGGCGGATTTCGGCAGGATCACCACCGGCAGGCCGAGCCGCGAGGCGGCTTCGCGCAGCGGCGGCCGGTCCTTCTCGGCGATCGTGGCGATGACGGCCGGCAGGGCGGCGAGGTCGGAAGGCAGGCGGGACAGGGCGTCGCGGGCGAGGTCCGTCAGAGTGTCGGCCGTCGCAGCCTTGCGGAAGCCCAGCCCGACGGCGAGGCGCGGAGACCGGGCGCATCCCAAGGGGCGCACCTCCTTCTCCCCTCGCGGGAGAAGGTGGCCCGGCAAAGCCGGGTCGGATGAGGGGGCCGCCTCCGCGCTCTCCGCCAGGATCGGTCCATCATCGAGCGCAGCGCCATGCCCCCTCATCCGCCCTGACTTCGTCAGGGCACCTTCTCCCGCGAGGGGAGAAGGGGCGAACTTGTCGGCCTCGCGAATGTCCCCGCTCACGGCTTCACCCAGGACCAGATCGTCACCGGCATGGCCGGGCGCCAGCCGTGGAAGCCGCCGACCGGATCGGCCTGCGCCGTGCCGAGCGTCGTCAGCGCGCCGCCGACGCTCCGGAATCGCTCGATCAACGCCGCCTGCGTCTCGATCGTCACGGCGTTGACGACGAGCCGCCCGCCCGGCCCGAGCGCCGCCGCGCAGGCGTCGAGCACGCCCGCGCCCGTAGCTCCTCCGCCGACGAAGACCGCGTCGGGCGCTGGCAGGCCGGCCAGGGCCGCCGGCGCCGCGCCCTCCGCCACGGCCAGGCCCGGCACGCCCAGCGCCGCGGCGTTGCGCCGGATGCGGACCGCGCGCTCGGGATGCCGCTCGACCGCGACGGCGCGGTTCGCCGGATGGGCCAGCATCCACTCCACCGCCACCGAGCCCGAGCCCGCGCCGACGTCCCAGAGCAGTTCGCCCCGCCGCGGCGCGAGGCGCGCCAGGGTGGCGGCGCGCACGTCGGCCTTGGTGATCTGGCCGTCGTGCTCGAACAGCGCGTCGGGCCGGCCCGGCAGGAGCGACAGCGCGTCCCCCTGCCCCGCGACCTCGATCGCCAGCGTGTTCAGCGCGTCGATGTCGGCGATGTCGAAGCCGTCCGCCCGCGCGGCGCGGATGCGCTCGCGCGGGCCGCCCATCGCTTCCAGCACGATGATCCGCGAGGCGCCGATGCCGCGGCGGCCGAGCAGCGCCGCGACGGCCCCCGGCGTCGCGGCGTCGGCCGACAGCGCCAGCACGCGGGCTCCCGGCTGCAGCGCCGGCACGAGCGTCTCGATCGGCCGGCCGCAGAGCGACAGGGCCGCGCAGTCCTGGAAGGCCCAGCCGAGCCGCGCCGTCGCCAGCGCGAAGGCGGAGGGCTGCGGGAAGCAGCGCATCTCGTCCTCCGCCACGAGCCGCGCCAGCGTGGCGCCGACGCCGTAGTGATAGGGGTCGCCGCTCGCCAGCACGGCCACGGGCGTGCCGCGGCGCGCGAGGATGGCCGGGTAGGTGTCCTCCATCGGCGACGACCAGGGCAGCGTCTCGGCCGCGAGCGGGGCCGCGAGGGCGAGGTGGCGGCGCCCGCCGACGACGAGCGCGGCTTGCGCCAGCGCGCTGAGCGCGGCAGGGGATAGGCTCGCCCGCCCGTCCTCGCCGATGCCGACCAGCGTCAGCCAGGGCTCAGACACCCGCCCCCCCATGCGTCTCCTGATCCTCGGCGGCACCACCGAAGCCTCGGCGCTGGCCCGCGCGCTCGCCGGGCGGGACGGCGTCGCGCCCGTTCTGTCGCTGGCCGGGCGCACGCGGAACCCCGCCCTGCCCCCGATCCCGCACCGCATCGGCGGCTTCGGCGGCGCCGAGGGCCTCGCCGACCATCTGAGGCGGGAACGCGTCGACGCGGTGGTGGACGCCACGCATCCCTTCGCGGCCCGCATCTCGGCCCACGCCGTTCTGGCCTCCGCGGCCGCGGGCGTGCCGCTCCTCGCCTTCACGCGTCCGTCCTGGCGCCCGCGGCCCGGCGACCGCTGGACGGCGGTGGCCGACCTCGACGCGGCCGCGGCGGCGCTGGGCCCGGCGCGGACGAGCGCGCTGCTCACGGTGGGCCGGCTCGGCCTCGCGCACTTCCGCGCGGCGCCGCAGCACCGCTACGTGATCCGCACCATCGACCCGCCCGACCCGGCCGAGCTGCCGCCCGACCACGCGCTGGTGTTCGACCGCGGGCCCTTCGCGCTCGACGGCGAGATCGCGCTGATGCGCCGCGAGGGCGTCGAGGCCGTGGTGACGAAGAACAGCGGCGGCGCGGCCGCAGCCGCCAAGCTCGACGCGGCGCGGGCGCTGGGCCTGCGCGTGATCGCGGTCGACCGGCCGCGGATCGCGGGCGAGCGGGACGAGGCGGAGACGCTCGACGCGGTGCTCCACTGGATCGCTGTACATCGGAGTGGAGGCTGAGCCTCTCCTGCCTTCCCTCATGCTGAGCCGGGGCCGAAGGCCCCGTGTCGAAGCACGCGGCACCTCGCCACTCCTGCGCGGAAGGCGCCTGCGTGCTTCGACACGGCCGCGCCGCGGCCGGCTCAGCATAAGGATGGAGGAGGCCATCATAGTCCCTTGCCGTAGGTCCGGGGCGACAGCATCCAGCGCCGCCCGCCCTGCCCCTCGACCCAGCGCGTCTCGCTCGACCCGACGAGCACCAGCGTGGCCATGTCGACGAGCGCGGGATCGGCTTCGGCGAGGGTCGTGAGGTGGAGGCGCTCGTCCGGCCGGCCGACCGCGCGGGCGAAGGCCACCGGCGTCGCGCCCGCCTTCAGCCCCCGCAGGTGCGCGAAGGCGTCGCCGATCTGCGTCGGCCGGGCCTTGGAGGCGGGGTTGTAGAGCGCCAGCACGAAGTCGCCCTCCGCCGCGGCGGTGAGGCGGCGCAGCACGACGCTCCAGGGCTTCAGGTTGTCGGACAGCGACACGGCGCAGAAGTCGTGGCCGAGCGGGGCGCCGAGCCGGGCCGCCGCCGCCATCATGGCGCTGAGGCCGGGCACGACGCGCAGCGGCACGGCGCGGAAGGCCGGCTCGGCGTCGAGCGCCTCGACCACGGCCGCCGCCATGGCGAAGACGCCGGGATCGCCGCCCGACACGACCGCGACGCGCCGCCCCTCCAGCGCCAGCGCGAAGGCGTGGCGGGCGCGGGTCGCCTCGACGCGGTTGTCGGTGGCGTGGCGGGCGAGGCCCGGCCGCTCCGGCACCCGCGCCACGTAGGGAACGTAGCCGACGAGGTCGGTCGCGCTGGCGAGGGCGACCTCGGCCTCGGGCAGCAGCCAGTCGGCCGGGCCCGGCCCGAGGCCCACGACCGCGAGGGAACCGCCGCTCACGGCCGTCGCCCCCGCCCGGGCACCAGCACGATCGAGAAATACGGCGCCGCGTCGTCGCGCTTGTCGACCAGCGGCATCACGACCTCGGCCGCCATGGTGCCGCGCTCGACGTAGACGGCGCGCTCCAGCAGCCCCGCCTCGGCCAGCGCCGCGCGCACCTTGGGCAGGTTGCGGCCGAGCTTCATCACGACCGCGGCGTCGGCGCTCGCGAGGCGCGCCGCGAGCGGCCCCGGAGGCAGCGTGCCCGGCACGACCGTGAGCACGTCGTCGCCCCAGGTCATGGGCTCGCCGGCCGCCGTCCAGCAGCCCGACATGCCGGTGACGCCCGGCACGATGCGGCAGGGATGGCGCCCGCGCAGCCGCACGTAGAGGTGCATGAACGAGCCGTAGAACAGCGGATCGCCCTCGCACAGCAGCGCCACGTCGCGCCCGGCCGCGAGATGCGCGGCCAGCAGCTCCGCCGCCTCGGCGTAGAAGCCGGACAGGGCCGCGACGTAGTCCGGGTGATCGAAGGGGATCTCCACCGTCACGGGGTAGTGCAGCGGCAGCTCCTCGACGCCGGCCGGCAGCCAGCCGTCCGCGATGGCGCGCGCGTTGCCGCGGCGCCCGCGCTTGGCGAAGTAGCTGACGACCGGCGCAGCCTCCAGGGCCCGCACGGCCTTGACGGTGACGAGCTCCGGGTCGCCGGGGCCGAGGCCGACGCCGGTGAGGGTGCCGCCGCTCATTCCTCGTCGCTCGCCAGCGCGTTGACGGCCGCGGCCGTCATGGCGCTGCCGCCCTTGCGGCCGCGCACGACGAGCGCCGGCACGCGGCCGAAGTCGAGCAGCGCCTCCTTGGACTCCATCGCGCCGACGAAGCCGACCGGCATGCCGATCACCGCGGCCGGCATCGGCGCGCCGCGCGCGATCATCTCCAGGAGGTGGAACAGCGCCGTCGGGGCGTTGCCGATGGCGACGACCGCGCCGGCGAGCCGGTCGCGCCACAGCTCCACGGCCGCGGCCGTGCGGGTGGTGCCGAGCTCGGCCGCCATCGCGGGCACGCGCGGGTCGTTCAGCGTGCAGACCACGTCGTTGCCGGCCGGCAGGCGGCGGCGCGTGACGCCGTCTGCCACCATGCGGACGTCGCAGAGCACGGGCGCGCCGGCACGCAGCGCCGCCTTCGCGGCCGCCACGGCGCCGGGGGTGAAGCGGATGTCGGCCGCGGCCTCGACCATCCCGCAGGCGTGGACGATCCGCACCGCGACGGGCTCCTCGACCGGGTCGAAGGCGCGGAGGTCCGCCTCGCCGCGGACGATGGCGAAGCTCTTGGCGTAGATGGCGGCGCCGTCGCGGATGTAGTCGTAGGTCACGGGCGGCGATCCAGGCGGAGGATGGTCTTCAGCAGGCGATGCGCCTCGGCGAGGTCAAGCCCCGTCGCGGCGGGGGCGTCGGCGGCGGTGCCGTCGGCCACGAGCGCGTAGCGGCCCTCCGCGGCGACGAGCGTCAGGGGCGCAGGGCCGGGATGGGCGCAGCCCTTGGCGCAGCCGGACACGTGCAGCGCGACCCCGGCTCCGGGGCCGAGCAGCGGCGCGAGGGCGGCCGCATCGGCGAGGATTGGCGTCGAGCCGCGGCGGCAGCCCGGCGCGCCCGCACAGGCGGCGACGCGCAGGCGCGGGTCGGCGGGGTCGACGATGAGCCCGGCCGCGGCGCAGTCGGCGGCGAGGCGGGCGCGGGCATCCGGCGCGAGGCCGGGCACGAGGAGCGCGCGCCAGGGCGTCAGCCGCAGCTCGCCCGCGCCGACGCGGGCGGCGCCGCGGGCGAGCGCGTCGAGCTGCGCGGCGTCGAGCCGGCCGAAGGGCGCGGCGACGCCGAGGGCGACGTCGCAGTCGAAGACCGCATGCGACGCCGGCCGCCTCCCCTCTCCCCCGTGGGGAGGGGTACGAGGATACCCATCTCGGCGAGCCGAGATGGGGCCCTGGGGTGAGGGTGCGAGGGGAGTGCCGTGGAGAGGGCGGTCCCGCGTTCCACCTTCAGGAACCGTCGCTTCACCCTCACCCCCGGCCCCTCTCGACAAGGGAGAGGGGAGAGGCTCCCCACGGTCGGAGATCGCCTCCGATGTCGCACGCCGGAGGACCTCGCCGGCCCCCACCGCCGCCACGAGGTCGCGCATGCGGTGCAGCCCGGCATCCGCCGCCGCGGCCTCGACGAAGGCCCGCGCCAGCCGCAGCGCCATCTCCGGGAGTTCATCCGCTCCGCAGCCGGCCGCCGCAATCCCGTCGCCGTCGAGCCGCACCGCGAAGCGGCCGCCCGGCAGCGCGTCGAAGCGCACGTCTGCCGGCACGTCGTCGAGCCGCATCGCGCCCCCGTCCGCCACGGCGAAGCCGAACTTCGAGGGCAGCGCGTCGAGCCCGGCCGCACCGGCGAGCGCCGCCTCCAGCGCCGCCACGGCCGGGCGCACGTCGAAGGCGGCCGCGGGGTCGAGCCCCATCAGCGGGCTGGCGACCACGTTGCGGCGCGTTTCCGCGCCCGCGTCGGCGTCGAGCAGGCCCATGGCGTCGAGCTCGACCGTCAGGGCCGGCAGGCTCGCCTCGGTGACGCCGCGGATCTGGAGGTTGGCGCGCGCGGTGAGTTCGAGCTGCCCGCTGCCGTGCCGCCGGGCCGCCGCGGCGATTCCGCTCGCGCGATCGGCTCGGAGCGCCATGCCGCGCGGCTTCACGCGCAGGATCAGCCCGTCGCGGCTCATCATCGGGCGGAGGGCGCCGGGGCACCAGCCGACGCGGAGGGCGGCGGCGGCCGTCACGCCGCGGCCCTCAGCTCGGCCAGCAGGGCGGCGGTGGAGTTGCGGCGCGCGTGCCAGTAGCCGCGCTCCTGCGCCTCGGCGAACCGCTCCGCGACGGCACGCGCCGCGGCGGGGTTGGCCTCGACCATGAAGCCCCGCACGGCGTCGTCGCCGAGGGTCGCGTCGAACAGGAGGTCGAAGTGGCGGCTCGGCGCGGCGTCGGACGTCGCGGCGAAGCAGAACAGCGCGTCCACGGTCTCGGCGATCTCGGCGGCGCCGCGGTGGCCGTGGCGCATCTGGCCGGCGATCCAGCGCGGGTTGGTGGCTCGCGCCCGCACGGCGCGCGCCACCTCCTCGGACAGGGTCCGCACCTTGAAGGTGCCGGGCACCGTGGCGTCGGCGTGGTAGAGCGCCGGGCGCGCGCCGAGCGACGCCGCGGCGGCCGCGAAGCCGCCCTCGTGCTCGGCGAAGGTGTCGGAGGACAGCACATCGACCTCGGGCAGGTCGGCGACGTGGAGGTAGCTGTCGGCGCCGGCCACGCGCTCGCGGAACCCCGGCGACGGCCGCGCCGCGGCGTCGGCGCCCGCGTAGGCGTGGGACGTGCCGGCGATGTAGCGCTCCCCGAGTTCGCCGCGGGACGCGTAGGCGCCGGCCGAGACGGCGCGCGCGAGGCCGAGCCCGTAGGCGTCCGGCGCGCCGCCGAAGACGCGGTCGAGCCCCCCGCCGGCGCGGCGCGCGGCGGCGAGGGGATTCCAGTCGCCGTCCTCGTCGAGCGCCGCGACCGCGCGGGCCGCGGCGTCGAAGAGCGCGATCTGCTCGGGGAATGTGTCGCGGAACAGGCCGGAGATGCGCAGCGTGACGTCGACGCGCGGCCGCTCCAGCCGCGCCGCGGGCAGCACCTCGAAGCCGTCGACGCGGGTCGAGCCCGCGTGCCAGCGCGGCCGCACGCCCATCAGCGCGAGCGCCTGCGCGAGGTCGTCGCCGCCGGTCCGCATCGTGGCGCTGCCCCACAGGTCCATGACGAGGCGGCGCGGCCAGTCGCCGTGGTCCTGCGCGTAGCGGGTGGCGAACTCGGCCGCCGCGCGGGTGCCGATCTCCCAGGCGGTGCGGGTCGGCACGGCGCGGGGGTCGACGGCGAACAGGTTGCGCCCCGTCGGCAGCACGTCGGCCCGGCCCGCGGCGGGCGAGCCGGACGGGCCGGGCGGAACGAAGCGCCCGTCGAGCGCGGCGAGGAGGCCCGCGGTCTCGGCCGCCGAGCAGGCGTCGAAGGCCCCGCCCCGGCCGGAAGCCGCGGCGCCGAAGACATGGAGGCCGTCGCCGATGCGGGCTTCCTTGACGTCGCAGAGCCACGCGTCGAGCCGCGCCAGCGCGTCCTCGGGCGCGGCGCCCTCCGGCACGCCGCAGTCGGCGAGCAGGTCGGCATCGCGGGCGCGGTCCAGGATGGCCTGCCCGAGCAGCCGGGCGCGGCGGGCGTCGAGGCCCTGCGCCTCCGCGTATTCGTCGAACAACGCTTCGAGCTCGGCCGTCGCGCCATGCGTGCCCGCGGCGACGAGCGGCGGGGTGAGGTGCCCGACCGTGACGGCGCCGACGCGTCGCTTGGCCTGCGCGGCCTCGCCGGGGTCGGACACGATGAAGGGGTAGATCAGCGGCACGGGGCCGAGCACGGCCTCGGGCGCGCAGGCGGAAGACAGCGCCACGGCCTTGCCGGGCAGCCATTCGAGCGTGCCGTGAGTGCCGAGGTGGACCAGCGCGTGGATCCGCTCGGCCTCGCGGAGCCAGAGGTAGAAGGCGACGTAGCCGTGGCGGGGCGGCAGCGCGGCGTCGTGATAGTCGGCGCGACGGTCGGCGGCCGTGCCGCGGTCGGGCTGCACGGCGCAGACCATGGCGCCGAGGCGGGCGTGGCGGAACGCGAAGGCGCCCTCCCGCGCGTCGGGATCGTCGGCGGGGTCGCCCCAGCGCGACAGGACGGCGTCGCGGAACCCCGCGGGCAGCTGGGCGAAGGCGCGCGCGTAGGCGTCGAGGCCCAGCACCGGCAGGGGCTCGCCCGCCGTGAGGCGGGCCATCAGGGCGGCGCTGTCGGCGACGGGCTCGACAGCGTAGCCCGCATGGGCGAGCGAGGCCGCGATGCCGGCGAGGCTCGCCGGCGCGTCGAGCCCCACCGCGTAGCCGCCGCGGCCCGCCTTGCCGGGATAATCCGAGAGGACGAGCGCGAGGCGCCGCCCGGCGCGGGGCGCGCGGCGCAGGCGCGCCCAGGCGAGCGCGAGGTCGGCCGCGTGGGCGACGCGCTCGGGGTCGGGCCGGTGCAGCACGGGCGAGAACTCGCGCGCGGCGTCGATCGGGCCGGGCTCTTTGAAGGAGATCGCGCCCGCGAGCAGACGGCCGTCGACCTCGGGCAGGACGACGTTCATGGCGAGGTCGGCCGCGCGCAGGCCCCTGTCGCTCGCCGCCCAGGCCTCGCGGCCGCTCGCCGCCTGCACGACCTGCAGCACGGGCGCGTCGGCCCGGTCGAGCACGGTGGCGCCTTCCCCGCGGCGGGCCGAGAAGGCGGTGGTGTTCAGCACGACGTCGGGCGGGTCGGCAGCGATCAGCGCGGCGAGCGCGTCCGCGGCCTCCGCATCCTTGAGGCTCGACGCCGCGAAGGCGGTGACGCGCGCGCCGCGGGCGTGGAGCGCGTCCGCCAGCGCCGCCACGGGCGCGACGTCGCCGGCCAGCAGGGCGGAGCGGTAGAAGGTGAGAAGGGCGTGGGGCGCGCGCCCTTCTCCCCTCGGGGGAGAAGGTGTCTCGGCGGAGCCGAGACGGATGAGGGGTTCGGGGCGATCCATCGACCCCTCATCCGTCCGCTGCGCAGACACCTTCTCCCCGCAGGGGAGAAGGGCAGCGGTGGCACTCGACGCACCCATCCGGCACAGCTCGGGCACCACCGTCCCCGCCGGCAGCGCCTCGGGTTCGCGCCACGCGGCGGGCTGCCCGATGCGCGACGCCGCGAAGCGCATGGCTTCCCTGAGGTTCGCCGGCCCGCCCTCGCGGAAGAAGAGCCACAGGCGGCGCAGGTCCGCCTCGGGCAGGGTCGACAGCGCGTCGAGCCGGGGATCGAGCTGCTCGCAACCCGGCACGGCGGCGAGGTGGAAGCCGTGCCGGCGCGCCGCGGCGCCGAGCTCCTCCAGCCCGTAGCGCCAATAGTCGAGCCCGCCGAGGGCGCGCACGATGACGAGGCGGGCGCGCGCCGCGACCTTGTCGACGTAGAGGTCGACCGAGAACGGATGCCCGAGCCCCTTCAGCGCCGCGAGCCTGAGGCTCGGCAGCCCGTCGACGCCCTCCACAGCCGCGGCGAGGCCGGCGAGATCGCCGTCCGAGAAGGACAGCACCACGACGTCCGCCGGCGTCTGGGCGAGGTCGACCGCCGCCGGGGCGGGGTCGAGCGTGCCGGCGCTGAGGGGGAGGAGGTGCATCGGGCGACGCTTATCCGGCCGTCAGGCCCCGATGTCGACCGCGATCGCGTCGCGGTCGATGCCCTTCTCGCCGATGACGACGAGCCGGCCGCGCCGCTCCTCGCCGGGCGCCCAGGGCCGGTCGAAGCCCTGCCGGAAGCGCGAGCCGACGCCCTGCACCAAGAGCCGCATCGGCTTGCCCGCGACGGCGAGGAATCCCTTGGTGCGCAGCACGCCGTGGCGCTCCGCCACGCCCGAAAGCTTCTGCGCGAAGGCGGCCGGGTCGGCGAGCTCCGCCACGTCGAGCACGAAGCTGTCGAAGTCGTCGTGGTCGTGCCCCTCCTCGGCGTCGTGGTGGGACGGACGATCGGCGATGTGGTCCTCGACGGCCGCGCCGAGGCCGAGCAGCACCGCGGCGTCGATCCGCCCTTCGCGGGTCGGGACGAGCTTCACGGCGCGGGGCACGGCGGCGCGGATCTCGGCCGACACCGCGTCGAGCCGCTCGGCGGGGACGAGGTCCGCCTTGTTGAGCACGATCAGGTCGGCGCACAGGAGCTGGTCCTCGTAGACCTCCTCCAGCGGATTGTCGTGGTCGACGGAGCCGTCGGCGGCGCGCTGGGCGGCGAGCTTCGCCGGGTCGTCGGCGAAGCGCCCTTCCGCCACGGCGGCGCCGTCCACCACCGCGACCACGCCGTCCACCGTCACGCGCGAGCGGATGGCCGGCCAGTCGAAGGCCTTGACGAGCGGCTTCGGCAGGGCGAGCCCCGAGGTCTCGACCACGATGTGGTCGGGCCGCGGCTCGCTGGCGAGCAGCGCCTCGATGGCGGGCACGAAGTCGTCGGCCACGGTGCAGCACAGGCAGCCGTTGGCGAGCTCGACGATGTTCTCCTCCGGGCAGGATTCGATGCCGCAGGAGCGCAGGATGTCGCCGTCGACGCCGACGTCGCCGAACTCGTTGATGATCAGCGCCAGGCGGCGGCCGTGCGCGCCCTCCAGCAGGTGCCGGATCATCGTCGTCTTGCCGGCCCCGAGGAAGCCGGTCACGACCGTCACGGGGACCTTGTGAAGCGCGTTCATGCTGTGTGTCCTGGCAGGGCGAAGGGCGGGACGCGGGCGACCGAGCCCTTCTTGATGGCGTCGGCGCGGAGCTTCCACGGTATCAGCCCGTCGGGCGCGTCGGCGTAGAGGCGCGCCGTCTCGACCAGCACGGGGGCGGCAGACTCGGCCGGCAGGTCGCCGTAGACGTAGGTCCACTTGTTGGGCGCCGTCAGGCTCGCCGCGCAGGGGCGGCGGCAGGCGCTCAGGCATTCGACCGGCACGATCCGCACGGCCGGGTCGCCGCCGAGCTCCGCCGCCAGCGCGTCGTGAAGGCGGCGGCCCGCGCGGACCTCGGAGGTGTCGCCCTCCGCCCGGCACGTGACGCAGACGTAGAGCGTCGTGGGGTGGACCGGATCTGTTGGAATGGACATGGAACCCCGCGCCTGCTCACCGAAAGGGCGGGATGCGGGCGTCCCGCGGGCACGAGCCCGCCGGATGGACGGCCGCGGACGCGGACCGTTCAGGCTCCGGGACACCCCGCCCGGCGCGCGCCGACATCGCTGCGCCGTCTCGGTGGACGGCGGCGCCAGCACGGCAGGTTTCCTGACTCGCGGATGCCGAGGTCCGTGGAAGACCTCATCGCCGGGACCGTCGCCTTCCCGGAGCGCTTCGCGCCCCAGTGGCCTCGTGACGATCCGGCTCTCCGCTCACAGTTGCGGGGGCAGTCCCGGCCTCCGCGCCCACCCGACGTGGGGAGAGAAGCGCGTCCCGGGTTCCCGTCCGGCGCCCGACGGGACGCCGGCCCTCTCGCGAGGGGCCGATGCTGGCCTGATGCATAGAACCGCCGCGGGTCGCGGTCAAATCGGCCGACCGGTCGATGCGGGGAGTGGCGGCGCCCGGCTCGGGCGGCGCGGCTCTGTCAGCGGTTCAGGCCGACGCTGTCGCGGCCGTAATAGTCGAGGCCGAGGGCGTAGCGGGCCAGGATGCCGACGTCTTCGAGGAAGTCGCGGAGAGCCTGCAGGGCGCCGTCCCCCGACGAGGTGCGGGTGCGCCGGGGCGAAGCCGAGCGCAGCGCCGGCTCGAAGAGCTGCGAGGCCTCGCATCGGGAAAAGAACGTCATGGTGACTTCGCCTCGACTGACAGGGGCGGAACTGAAAGCCGAGCGGCGCCGGCGCTCGCGCGCCGGGTGTCGCCCGAGCCGACGGTCCGTTGGAAAGGATGATGCCCGACGCATCGCGCCAAATTGGGGCGGACCGACCGTCGGTTCAGGGGCAATTCATACCACCGTGTTTCCGCTTGGCAACAAAAGGGTTCCACGGTGAAGTTTCGAACGTCGAGGTTGACGAAGTCTAAACGGCTTCCCCTGCGGCAGCCTCGGCGCGAGGGCGATTCGACGCGGCGGGCCCCCGTCCTCCGCGGCCCGCCCCCGGCGCGCACGGTTGACGCCCCGCCTGAACTGGGGCGTGATTGCGGCCACAGATTCGCAACACGGCCCCCGCCGCGTGGAAGCGCCGCAGGCCAATCGACCCGAGGACAGTCGCATGACGATGTCGGCCAAGACCAGCGCGACCCTGCGCAGCCTGCTGGGTGCTGCCGCCCTCGCGGCCCTGACCCTGGCGGGTCCCGCCCTGGCGCAGGACAAGGTCGTGCGGATCGGCACCGAGGCCGCCTACGCGCCCTTCGAGTACAAGGACGACAAGGGCCAGCTCAAGGGCTACGAGATCCAGCTCGGCGATGCCCTCTGCGCGGCCGCCAAGATCAAGTGCGAATGGGTCAACGCCGACTTCGACAGCCTCATCCCGGCGCTGAACGCCCACAAGATCGACGCCATCCTGTCGCAGATGTCGATCACGGACGACCGCAAGAAGGCGGTGGACTTCACCAATCAGGTGACGATCGCCCCGGCCCGCTTCGTCGCCAAGGAGGGCTCGGGCATCACCGACGACCCGTCCACGCTGAAGGGCAAGACGATCGCGGTGCAGAGCGGCACCACGCACGAGAAATACGTCACCGAGAAGCTGGCCGGCATCGCCACGCCCAAGGTGTACCAGACCCAGGACGAGGCCTTCCTCGACGTCGAGAACGGCCGCGCCGACGCCACGCTGGCCGACGCCACGATCGAATACGACTGGCTGCAGAAGACCGGCAAGGCCAAGGGCTTCGCCTACGCGGGCAAGCCGCTGACCGATCCGGCGATCTTCGGCGACGGCACCGGCATCGCGGTGCGCAAGGACGACCCGGCGCTGGCCGCGACCTTCAACAAGGCGCTCGCCGCCGTGGGCGCGGACGGCGAGTTCAAGAAGATCAACGACCAGTACTTCCCCTTCGACATCGAGGGGTCGGGCGCCACCAAGAAGTGATCGAAGGCGGGGGCGGACCGGCGGCCCCCGCTCCCTGACCCCGCTCCGCGAGGGATCGCGTTCCGTCCATGCTCGACCTTTACGGCTTCGGCGGCCAACTCCTGCAGGGCGCCGCCGTGACCCTGGAGGTCGCCGCGCTGTCGCTGGCCTTCGGCGTCGCGCTCGGCATCGCCGGCGCGGCGGCGAAGCTGTCGCCGCGGGCCTGGATCCGCGGTCCGGCGACGCTGCTGACGAACCTCGTCCGCGGCGTGCCGGAGTTCCTGATCCTGCTGATCGTCTACTTCAGCCTGCCCGACGTGCTGTCGGGGCTGCTGGGCACGGACGTGTCGATCAGTCCGCTGGCCGGCGGCGTCTTCGCGCTGTCGATCGTGTTCGGCGCCTACGCGTCGGAAACGTTCCGCGGCGGCTTCGCGGCCGTGCCGAAGGGGCAACTCGAGGCCGCGCGGGCCTTCGGCATGCCGCGCACCCGCGTCTTCGCCCGCATCCACCTGCCCCAGGCTTGGCGCTACGCGCTGCCGGGCATCTCCAACCTGTGGCAGACGCTGCTCAAGGACACGTCGCTGGTGTCGGTGCTCGGCCTCGAGGAGATCATGCGCAAGGCCGACATCGCCGCGCAGGTCACGAAGCGGCCCTTCAACTTCTACGTGGCGGCGGCGCTGATCTATCTGGTCTTCGTGCTGCTGTCCGGCCCGGCCTTCGCCTGGCTGGAGCGGCGCGCCGGCCGCGGCCTCGCGCGGGCCCCGTGATGGGCGTCCTCGACGGCCTGGCCGAGACCGCGTCCCGCCAGTTCCCGCTGTTCGTGTCCGGGCTGGAGGTCACGCTCGAACTGCTCCTCGTGTCGACGGTGGCGGGCCTCGCGCTCGCGGTGCCGCTCGCCCTCGCCCGCCTGTCGCGGAACCCCGTCCTGTCGGTGCCGTCCACCGCCTACGCGTATTTCTTCCGCGGCACGCCGCTGCTGGTGCAGATCTTCATCATCTACTACGGGCTGCCGCAGTTCGACGCGGTGCGGAGCTCGGCGCTGTGGCCGCTGCTGCGCGACCCCCTGCCCTGCGCGCTCCTCGCCTTCTCGCTCAACATGGCGGCCTACACGGGCGAGGTGGTGCGCGGCGCCATCCTGGCGGTGCCGGCGGGCGAGCGCGAGGCCGCGCTGGCGGTCGGCATGGGCCGGGCGCTGGCGCTGCGCCGGGTGATCCTGCCGCGCGCCCTGCGCATCTCCTTGCCCGCGCTGTCCAACGAGGTGGTGCTGCAGCTCAAGGCGACCTCGCTCGCCAGCACGGTCACGCTGATCGACCTCACCGGCGTCGGCCGACGCCTCGCGGCCAAGACCTACACGACGGACGGCTTCTACGTGGCGGGCGCCGTCTACATCGTCCTGACGTTCCTGATCGCGCGCGGCTTCCGGCTGCTCGAAGGGCGGCTCAACGGCTTTCAGCGGCCCTGACCCGTGTCGTGCGCGCGCCACACCGGCCGCGGAACCGCCCCCGAGCCGCGCCGCGGGGGCGCCTCCGCTTGACCGCGGCTCCTGGCCCGCGCCATCGTGGGGCCACCCCTGGCCTGAACGGACGTCCGATGACACGCGCATTCCGAGCTTCGGCTCTCGCCCTCGCCGTCCTGTCGGCGCTCGCGGGCGCCGCGTCGGGCGCGCTGGCCCGCCCCGTGGTGCCGGCCGAGAAGCGCTACTACGACTACGATGGCGACCTTCCGGTCTGCGGCGACTCGGGCGTGCTGTCGACGATCTCGTCGCGCTTCGCCCGCAAGGAATCGGAGTACTGGAAGACCAGCCTCGAGATCGTCTCCTTCGACCGCATCAGGCTGCTCGCCGCGCGGCCCTGGGGCGCCGATCACATCCCGCGCAACTTCTGCACCGCGCGGGCGCTGCTCAACGACAACTCCTACCACGACGTGTCCTACTCGGTGACCGAGGATCTCGGCATCATCGGGTCCGGCACCGGGGTCGAGTGGTGCCTGCAGGGGCTCGACCGCGACCTCGCCTACGCGCCGGCCTGCCAGCTGGCGCGGCCGTGAAGGCGCTGGCCGCGGCGGCGCTCGCGCTCGGGCTCGCCGGGTCGCCCGCGGTCGCGCAGTCCACGGGCGGGCCGGTCGCGGGCGGACCCGTGGCGCCAGGGCGCTTCGATTTCTACGTGCTGGCCCTGTCCTGGTCGCCGGGCTTCTGCGCCACGGGGGGCGACGCCAAGGCGCGGGAGCAATGCGCGGCCGGCAGCGGCATCGGCTTCACCGTGCACGGGCTGTGGCCGCAGTTCGACCACGGCTTCCCGAGCGACTGCGGCTCGGCCGAGCGCAGCCCGTCGCGCCAGGCGCTGGCCACGGTGGCGGGCGTCTACCCCGACGAGGGCTTGGCGCGCTACGAGTGGCGCAAGCACGGCACCTGCACGGGGCTGAGCCCGACCGACTATTTCGGCGCCGTGCGCCGCGCGCGAGACGCCGTGGCGGTGCCGGCGGCCTTCTCCAAGCCGACGCAGGACCAGACCTGGGCGCCGGTGGACGTCGCCCGCACCTTCGCGGCCGCCAATCCGGGCCTGCGCACGGACGAGATGGCGGTGACCTGCCGCGGGGGCGACCTCGAGGAGGTCCGCATCTGCTTCGCGAAGGACCTGCGCTCCTTCGTGCCCTGCCCCGAGGTGGCGCGCGCCTCCTGCCGCGCGCCTGGCATCGACGTGCCGCCGGTGCGCTGACCGAGACGGCCTACTCCCCCGACGCCTGGCCGACCCCACCGGCGCCCTCGCCGCCCGGCACGGGCGCCGGGGGCACGCCCGACATGTCCGGCGTGCCGGTCGGCTTGGGCGGGGCCTCGCCCTCGACCTCGGCCTTCACCTCGACCCTGGCGCCCTCCTTCAGCGTGGCCGGCGGGCTGAGCACGACCCTGTCGCCGCCCTTGGGACCCTGGTCCACCTCCAGCGAGGTGCCGAAGTCGCGGCGGATGTTCACCGGGACCATCCGCACCTTGTCCCCCTCGCCCACGACGGCGACGCGGGTGCCGCCCTGGTCGAAGATCAGCGTCTCGGCGGGCAGCACCACGTCGGGATGGATGCGCGGGATGTCGAGCGTGACGTAGGCGTAGAGCCCCGAGCGCAGCACGCCGGCCTGGTTCGGGACGTCGACCTCCACCGTCAGCGTGCGGGCCGTGGACTGCAGGGCGGAGGACTGGCGCGTGACCTTGCCCACGAAGGTGCGTCCCGGCATCTGCGGCACGGTGATCCGCGCCTGCAACCCGTCGCGCACGCCGAGCGAGGAGTTCTGCGGCACCTGCACGAGGACGCGCAGCACGTCGTCCTCGTCCACCGTGAACATCGGCGTGCCGCTCGCCGTGTCGGCGTTGACCAGCGTGCCGAGGTCGACGTTGCGCACCGTCACGACGCCGTCGAAGGGCGCGCGCACGTCCTCGAAGGCGGTGAGCGCCCGCAGGCGGTCGATGTTGGCCTGCTGCGCCTTGACGTTGGCCTCGGCGACCTTCACGCCGGCCCGCGCCGCGTCGAGGTTGGCGCCCTGGGCGATCTGGTTGGCCTGGAGCTGGTCGCGGTTCTGCAGGGTCTCGAAGCCCTTGCCCACCAGCGCCTGGGCGCGCTGCAGGTTGACCTTGGCGAGGTTGAGGTTGGCCTCGGACTGGCTGACGTTGGCGTTGGCCTGGAGCAGCGCGGCCTCGACCTGCCCGAGCGTCGCGACGGCGGATTCGAGCTGCTGGTCGAGGTCCGGCGCCGAGATGTGGACCAGGAGGTCGCCCTTCTTCACCCGCGAGCCGATGTCGACGCGCCGCTCGGTGATGTAGCCCGTGGCGCGGGCGTAGATGTTGGCGGTGGCGAAGGGCTGCGTTTCGCCGGGAAGGGTCAGCTCGACCGGCCCGTCCTCGGTGCGCGCCGCGACCACGCGGACCTCGGGCACCATGTCGGCCTGCCGCTGCTGCGTGGCCGTGGCGGCGGCCCCGGTCTTCACGTGCCTGTAGATGCCCCAGGCCAGCGCCAGGGCGAGCACCAGGGCCACGCCGACGAAGATCCAGCGCGACGGCATCCCGGGCTTGGAGCCCTCGTCGCGCCCGTCGCCCTCGCCCTCGTCGGCGGGCGCGAGCGTCAGGATGTCGTGCTCGTCCGGGCGGAGGTCGCCGTCGTCGCGGTCCTGCCGGCTGGGCGCGAACTGGTCCATCACAGGTAGTCCTCGACGGGCTGGAAGCGGCCGCGGCGCAGCAGGGCGTACAGGAACGGCACGAAGAGCAGCGTCGCGCAGGTGCCGAAGGCGACGCCGCCCAGCACCGCGCGGGCCAGGGCGGCGTTCTGTTCGGAGCCCTCGCCGACGCCGATCGCCATGGGGATCAGGCCGACGAACATGGCGCCGGCCGTCATCAGCACGGGCCTGAGGCGCGTCTCGCCCGCCGCGATGGCGGCCTCGGCGGCCGAGCAGCCCGTCTCCTCGCGGTGCTCTCGCGCGAAGGTGACGAGCAGGATGGAGTTCGACGAGGCCACGCCCACCGCCATGATGGCGCCGAACAGCGACGGGATCGAGAGCGTGGTCCCGGTGATGAACAGGCTGAACACGATGCCGCAGAAGGCCATCGGCAGCGCGCAGATCACCACGAACGGGTCGCCCCAGCTCTGGAAGTTCACGGCCATCAGCAGGTAGACGGCCACCACCGCGATGGCGAGGCCGATCTCGATGCGGTGGAACGACGTGTCCATGCTCTCGATCTGGCCCCGCACGGTGATCTTGTCCGGCGCGGGCAGGGTCTTCTGCTCTTCCTCGACGATGCGGGCGATGTCCTTCTGGACGGAGCCGAGGTCCCGGTCCTGCACGGAGGCGTAGACGTCGTAGGTCGGCTGGGTGTTGACGTGGTTGACCACGGTCTGCTCGGAGGTGCGCCGCATCGTGGCGACGGAGGACAGCATCTGAAGCGTGTCGCTGGTCGAGCTGTTCGGCATGTTGGCCGAGGTCTGCATCAGCAGCGGGGTGTTCTTCAGTGCCGTGAGGTTGTCGTTGCGGTATTCCGGCGTCTGCACCCAGAGCTGGTAGGGGATGCCGGTCTTGGGGTCGGCCCAGAAGTTCGGCGTCACCTGGTAGGAGCCGCTGAGCGAGATGTTCATCGCGTTGGCGATCTGCTGCTCGGTCAGGCCCATCTCGGAGGCCATGCGGCGGTCGACGTCGGCGACGAACTCCGGCGTGTCGAGCACCTGCTGGATGTGGACGTCGACGGCGCCCTTGACCGTCCTCAGCTTCGCCTCGATGGCCTTGGCGGCGGCGAGGTCGCGTCCCTGGTTGCGGCCGTTCACCTGCACGTCGACCGCCGTGATGGTGCCGAAGTCGAGCGTCTGGGTGATGATGTCCGACGGCTGGAAGTAGAACATTGTGTCCGGGAACTTCGCCGGCAGAACCTCGCGCAGCTTGGCCATGTAGCCCGCCGTGGGGGCGTGGCCCTCCTTCAGCGAGATCAGCATCTGGCCGTCGTTGTAGGCCACGAAGGAGCCGTCGCCGAAGGCGAAGTTGTAGTTGATCGACGGCAGGCCGATGTTGTCGAGGATCAGCTCCAGGTCCTTCGGCGGCACGACCTGCTTCACCACCTCCTCGACCTCGGCGAAGCGCTGCTCCGCGGTCTCGATGCGCTGGCCGGGGCGGGTGCGGATGTGCAGCGTCATGGCGCCGCCGTCGATCTGGGGGAAGTAGTCGCGCCCGACGAACTCGAGCAGCGTCCCGCCCATGAGCAGCACGGCGCCCACCACCGCGAAGGTCGCGATCCTGTGGTCGAGCGCGCCGTGCAGCAGCCCGATGTATCCGCGGTGGAAGCGGGCGAAGCCCCGTTCGAAGGCGGCGTGGAAGCGGCCGAAGAACCCCTTCGGTTCGTCGTCGCCCTCCGCGTCGCGCCGCTGGTCATATTCGCGCCTGACCAGCACGTCGATCATGATCGGCACGAGGGTGCGCGACAGCAGGTAGGAGGCCAGCATGGCGAACACGACCGCCATGGCCTGGGGCACGAACAGGTAGCGCGGCGTGTCGGTCAGAAAGAACACCGACACGAAGGCCGAGCAGATGGACAGCGTCGAGATCAGGGCCGGCTTGGCGATGCCGGCGCCGCCCTCCACCACCGAATCCTTGAAGCTCCGCCCTTCCTCCATCAGCCGGTAGGTGTTCTCGATCGCCACGGTGGCGTCGTCGACCAGGATGCCGACCGCGAGGGCGAGGCCGCCCAGCGTCATGATGTTGATCGTCTCGCCGAGGAAGTAGAGCACCGTCAGCGAGAACAGGATGGCGAGCGGGATCGACACCAGCACGATCAGGGTCGAGCGCCACGACCCGAGGAACATCAGGATCATGGCGCCCGTCAGCGCCGCCGCGATGACGCCCTCGCGCACCACGTCCGAGATGGCGCCGGACACGAACACCGACTGGTCGAACAGCGGCGTGATCTTCATGTCCTTCGGCGCCGCGGCGCGGATCGTCGGCAGGAAGCTCTTCACCGCGTTGACGACCGACAGCGTGGACGCGTTGCCGTTCTTGAGAATCGTCACCAGCACCGAGTGGCGGCCGTCCGAGCGAACGATGTTGAGCTGCGGCGGCGCGCCGTCCCGCACGTGCGCCACGTCCTGGATCAGGATCGGGGTGCCGTTGACGGTCTTCACCGGCACGCGGTTGAGGTCGTCGATGACCTCCGGGCTCATGTTGAGGCGGATCGGGTACTGCTGCTCGCCGATCTTCGACAGGCCCGACGGCACGACGATGTTCTGCGCCGTGATGGCGCTGGTCACGTCGGTGGGGGTCAGGCCGTGGGCCTGCAGGGCGTGGAGGTCGAGGTCGACCATGATCTGGCGCGGCGCGCCGCCGTAGGGCGCCGGCAGGGTCGAGCCCGGCACCTGGGTCAGCGTCTGGCGGATGCGGTACTGGCCGTAGTCGTAGAGCTTGGCGCCGCTCTCGATCTCCGACGACAGCGCGAGCTGGATCACCGGCACGGAGGAGGCCGAGAAGCGCATCACCACCGGCGGCTGCACGCCGGTGGGCATGACGGCCCGGATGGAGTTCATCGCCGACACCACCTGGGCGATGGCGAGGTCGATCGACACGGACGGCTGGAAGTAGATCTTCTCGATGGCGACGCCGGGCAGCGTCTGGCTCTCCATCTGCTTGATGTCGTTGACGTTGTTGGAGAGCGAGAATTCCGAGTAGGTGGTGATGCGCTGCGCCATGTCGGTCGTGTCGAGGCCCGTGTAGGTCCACACGATGACCACGACCGGAATGTCGACCGCCGGCAGCACGTCCTTCGGCGCGATCGCCGAGGTGCCGATGCCGGCGAGCAGGATCAGCACGCCCATCACGTAGAACGTGACGCGGTTTTTCAAGGCATAGAGGACGAGACCCATGCGCGGCTCCAGATTCGACCAACGCGGGAGCGGGTCGAACCGTTGCCGTGACAGGTGACCATGCCGCAGTGCAGCGACAAGTCATCGAGCGAATATAAATTAACTTTTACTCAGATGGCGCCAAGTCATGCAAAACTGTCGCAGGACGGATGCCGAGCCGCCCACAACAACGATGTAGTGCCCATGAAAGCGCCGCCGTAGAGGCAAGTTCAGGCGGCGCGGCCGAGATCGGGATGACGCGACACTTTGGCCAGGGCATCGCGGACGACGTCGATCCCCGCCCCCGCCTTCACGGCCTCGGTGGCGAGGTGGCGCCGCCAGGCGCGGGCACCGCCCTGGCCGGTGAAGAGCCCGAGCAGGTGGCGCGTCATGTCGCGCAGGCGCACGCCCTCGCGGAGCTTGCGCTCCATGTAGGGCAGGAAGAGCTCGACGGCCGCGAAGGCATCCGCGACGGGGCGCTCGGCTCCGAAGAAGCGGGCGTCGACGTCGAGCAGCAGTTCCGGCGTGTGATAGGCGGCGCGGCCCAGCATGACGCCGTCGAGGTGGGCGAGGTGCTCCGCCGCGGCGTCGTTGTCGGCGACCCCGCCGTTGATCGCCACGAACAGGCCGGGCCGGCGGCGCTTCAGCGCGTGGACGAGCGGGTAGTCGAGCGGCGGGACGTCGCGGTTCTCCTTCGGCGACAGTCCCTTCAGCCAAGCCTTGCGGGCGTGCACGATCACGCCGTCGACGCCCGACGCCACGACGGCGTCGACAAGGGCGGACAGCGCCGCCTCGGGCTCCTGGTCGTCGACGCCGATGCGGCACTTGACCGTCACGGGCAGCGCGGTGACGCGCTTCATGGCGGCGACGCAGCGGCCGACGAGTTCCGGCTCGCGCATCAGGCAGGCGCCGAAGCGGCCGTTCTGCACGCGGTCGGACGGGCAGCCGCAGTTGAGGTTGATCTCGTCGTAGCCGAAGTCTTCGGCGATCCGCACGGCTTCCGCGAGTTCGGCGGGGTCGCTGCCGCCGAGTTGCAGCGCCACGGGGTGCTCGGACGCGTCGTGGGCGAGCAGCCGCGCGCGCGGCCCGTGGATGATCGCGCCGGTGGTGACCATCTCGGTGTAGAGCAGCGCGCGCCGGGTCAGGATGCGGTGGAAGGTCCGGCAATGCGTGTCGGTCCAGTCCATCATGGGCGCGACCGAGAAGCGCGCCGCGGCCAGGTAGGGCGCCGCCGCAGATCCCGTAGTTCCCGCCATGTCCGCGTCCCAGCTCCCGTCGCCGGCCGCGCCGCCCGGCGGCCGCGGACATCCTACCACCGGCGCCCGATGCACCCAAGGCTCCGGCCCGGCGAGGAAGCGTGTGGGAAGGCGTCACACGACAGACTTAGTTTCGATTAAATCGAGTGGTTCAGGAGTGCGTCGGTCGGAGGGATGGGATGGGGCGCGTCGCGAGGGTTTGGTGGGCCGCGGGCGTCGCGCCGGTGATCGCGGGCGTCGGCGGCTGCGCCACCCTGGAGCGCGGGCTCGACGACGAGGTCGCTGTGATCTCCGAGCCGCCGGGGGCGGCCGTGACCTCCTCGGTCGGCGCCGCCTGCGCCGCCACGCCCTGCACGCTGACTGTCCGCCGTGACGCCGTCTTCACCGTCACGGTGTCGATGCCCGGCTACAGCAGCCGCACGGTCGAGGTCGGCACGCGCATCTCGGGCACGGGCGCCGCGGTGGCGATCGAGAACGTCGCCACGGGCGGCCTCGGCCTCGCCGTCGACGCCGCGACCGGGGGCGCGCTGGAGCACGTGCCGAACCCGGTCGACGTCGCCCTGACGGCGCTGCCGGCCGGGGCGCCCGCCAGACCCGCCCGCCCGGCCAAGGCGCGGGGTGCCGCGTGACCCGGCGCCTCGCCGCCGCGCTGCTGCTCGCCGGCCTCGGCGGATGCGCCACGCTGGACCACGGCGTGATCGACGACGTCCTCGTAGTGACGGACCCGCCCGGCGCCCGCGTGGTGGCCAGCACCGGCACGATCTGCACCTCGCCCTGCGCCGTGTCGGGCCGGCGGGACGAGAGCATCGTCGTCACCATCGTGAAGCCGGGTTACGCCACCGCGACGGCGACCTCCTTCGCCAAGCCCGACGATGCCGCGATCGCCGCCGCCTCGAAGCTCGAGGCGACGCCCGACGTGCTCGGCCGCCTGATCGACGTGCGCGACGGCAGCCATTCCACCCACGACCCCAAGGTGCTCAGCCTCAAGCTCGAGCCGGCGAAGTGAGGGCGGCGTGCAGGCCCGGCCCCGCGCGCCGTCCGCCTCGCCGCGGCACGACTGCGCCACCTCCCGCTGCCCGATACGTCGTGTCCGGCACCGCGGGGGCACCCGCCACGGAGCGCCGGCGTTGATCCTGCGGACGAACAGCCGGAGCGGGACCACGATGTCGGATCAGAACGAGACCCCGGGCGCCCCGCGCCGCCCCGTCGCAGGCTTCGCGCCCTCGCGCCGCGGGCTGCTCGGCGCCGGCGTGGCGGGCCTCGGCCTCGTCGCGGCGGGCGCCGCCGACGCGCAGTCGCGGGCCACGACCCTCGCCGGCATGGGGGACGCGAGCGCCAGCAATCCCGGCCCGCAGAACGGCGCGCTCGGCACCCTGTTCCCCGACTCCACGATGCCGCCGGCCTCCGACCACGGCAGCGTCAAGCAGTTCTGGTCGTCGATGAGCCTCGCGCACCGCCGCGTCCAGCAGGGCGGCTGGGCGCGGCAGGTCAACGTCGTCGATTTCCCGATCGCGAAGGACCTGGCGGGCGTCAACATGCGTCTGGAGGCCGGCGGCATCCGCGAATTGCACTGGCACGCCGCGGACGAGTGGGCGATCATGCTCACCGGCGCCGCGCGTATCACGGCGCTCGACTACGACGGCGACCCCTTCGTCAAGGACGTGAAGGCCGGCGACCTGTGGTACTTTCCGCAGGGGCTGCCGCACTCGATCCAGGGGCTCGGGCCGACGGGGTGCGAGTTCCTGCTCGTCTTCGACGAGGGCACCTTCTCGGAGGACGACACGACGCTGATCTCGGACTGGCTGATCCACACGCCGCGCGCGGTGGTGGCCAAGAACTTCGGGGTGGACGCGGCGGCGCTGAAGCCCTTCGACGACATCCCGCCGAACGGCAGGTACATCTTCCCGGCGCCGGTGCCGCCAGCGCTCGCGCAGGACGCCGCGGCGATGACGCGGCATCACCCGATGTCGAAGATCGACTTCGCCTTCGGGCTGACCGAGATGGCGCCGACCAAGCAGGACGCCAACGGCTCGATCCGCGTGGTGGATTCGCGCAACTTCCCCATCTCGCGCAACATCGCCGCCGCCTACGTGGTCGTGAAGCCCGGCGCCATGCGGTCGCTGCACTGGCACCAGAACGCCGACGAGTGGCAGTTCTGGATCTCGGGCAGGGGCCGCATGACCCTCTTCGCCAACCACTCGGACGCGCGCACCCTCGACTTCAACCCGAGCGACGTCGGCTACGCGCCCGCCACCCTGCCCCACTACATCGAGAACACGGGCACGGAGGACCTCGTCTACCTGGAGATGTTCAAGGCGCCGGTCTACCAGGACGTGTCGCTGAACGAGTGGATCGCCGCGCTGCCGCCGGAGCTGGTCAAGCAGCACCTCGGCCTCAGCGACGAGACGCTGGCCGCGATCCCGAAGGACAATCTCGGCATCGTGCCGCCCGGCCAGGGGTGACCGGGCGGGGCGCTGGCCCTCAGGGCCCGAAGCGGTTGTCCCGCCGGAAGCCGCGCGGCGGCAGGCGGCCGCGGTCGGCGCGGTTGCCGATCCAGGGCGCGATGTCCTTCGGCCCGAGCATGTGGTCCTTGCCGGACGCGTCCTGCCAGGGCAGCCCGTCGGCGAGGGTGAAGACGCGGACGTCCGCCAGCCCGGCCACGGCGCGCTGCAGCTTCACGCCCTTGCCGCGCGCCATGGCGGGCACCTGGATCAGCGGGAACACCGCCATGTGGCGGTCGTTGCTCACCACGGCGACGTGATCGCCGCGCGCCGGCACCATCAGCTTGGCCTTGGCGGGGGCGTTCGGCGACATCAGCGCCTTGCCCTTGCGGGTGCCGACCACGAGGTCCGCCATGGCGGCCACGAACCCGCGCCCGTCGCCCGTCGCGAGCAGCACGCGCCCGCCCTCCTCGAAGGGCATCACGGCGGCCACGTCCTCGCCCTCGCCGAGGTCGGCCATCAGCCTGAGCGGCTCGCCGAAGCCGCGGCCGCCGGGGAGCTTGCCGACGTCCAGCGTGAACACCTTGCCGTCCGTCGCCAGCACGACGATGCGCCCCGTGGTCTCGGCCGGGAAGGCGAGGCGGAAGCTGTCGTCGCCCTTGAAGGACAGCGTCGCCGTGTCGGCGCCGTGGCCCTTCATGGTCCGGATCCAGCCCTTCTCGCTGACCACCACGGTGACGGGCTCGCGCTCGATGAAGCTCGCCGTCGATACGGTGGCGTCGAAATAGGGCAGCGGCGCGAAGCTCGTGCGCCGGCGGCCGAGCGGCGTGTCCGGCCCGTACTTCTCGCGCACCTCGCCGATCTGCTTGGCCACCGCCTTCCACTGCTTTGGCTCGCTGCCCACGAGGTCGACGAGCCTGTCGCGCTCCTTGACGAGCCTGTCGTGCTCCTTCCTGAGTTGCATCTCCTCCAGGCGGCGCAGGGCGCGCAGCCGCGTGTCGAGCACGTAGTCGGCCTGCAGGTCGGTGAGCGCGAAGGCGCGCTTCAGCTCGGCCTTGGGGTCGTCCTCCTCGCGGACGATGCGGATCACCTCGTCGAGGTTGAGGAACACGATCAGCATGCCGGCCAGCAGTTCGAGCCGCCGCTCGATCTCGGACAGGCGGTGGCGCGACTGGCGCACCAGCACGGCGCGGCGGTGCTCCAGCCACTGCTGCAGCGCCTCCTTGAGCCCGATGACGCGCGGCACGACGCCGTCCACCAGCACGTTCATGTTGAGCGGCACGCGCACTTCGAGTTCGGTGAGACGGAACAGGTGCTCCATCATCACGCCGGCCTCGACGGCGCGGTTGCGCGGCTCGATCACCACGCGCACGTCCTCGGCCGATTCGTCGCGCACGTCCGCGACGAGCGGCGTCTTCTTCTCGTTGATGACCTCGGCCAGCCGCTCGATCAGCCGCGACTTCTGCACGCCGTAGGGCACCTCGGTGACGACCGCGACCCAGGCGCCGCGCTCGCCCTGCTCGACGCTCCAGCGCGCGCGCAGCCGGAACGAGCCGCGGCCGGTGCGGTAGCTCTCGGCGATCGCGGCCGCGTCCTCGACGCAGACGCCGCCGGTGGGGAAGTCCGGCCCGCGCACATGCGCCAGGAGCTCGGGATTCTCGGCCTCGGGATGCGCGACGAGGTGGAGCGCCGCATCGCAGAGCTCGACGATGTTGTGCGGCGGGATCGAGGTCGCCATGCCGACCGCGATGCCCTGCGCGCCGTTGGCGAGCAGGTTCGGGAAGGCGGCGGGGAGCACCACCGGCTCCTCCTTGTCGCCCGAATAGTTGGGGCGCAGGTCCACCGTGTCGTGCTCGATGCCGTCGAGCAGGAGCTTGGCGAACTCCGTCATGCGGGCTTCGGTGTAGCGGTAGGCCGCGGCCGGATCGCCGTCGATGTTGCCGAAGTTGCCCTGCCCGTCGACCAGCGGATAGCGGGACGAGAAGTCCTGCGCGAGCCGCACCAGCGCGTCGTAGATCGCCTGGTCGCCGTGGGGGTGGAAGTCGCCCATCACGTCGCCGACGATCTTCGCGCATTTCTTGAAGGCCGTCGCGGGGTCGAGCTTCAGCACCTGCATGCCGTAGAGGATGCGGCGGTGCACCGGCTTCAGCCCGTCGCGCGCGTCCGGCAGCGCGCGGCCCATGATGGTGGACAGCGCGTAGGCGAGGTAGCGCTCCTCCAGCGCCTCGCGCAGCTTCACCACCACGGGCTCGGCGGGCGGCAGGGGCGGCGGGGATGCGGTCCTGGCCATCGGGGGAAGGCGTCTCTCGGTTGCGCGGCGTCTCGGCTCGGAGATGTACCGCTTTTGTTCTCTTCGCAAGGGGCGCGCCGCACCCCGGCCGAGGGACCTCCGTCGCATGTCGGAATTGCGGCAGGCTTGCCGCATATGTGGGAACCGGGGCGGCCCCGACGGCATTCTCAAGCCAGAGCCTGACTGTGGCGGCCCCGCACTAGCGGGCGCCGGCGCGGCGGACTAACCAGACCCTTCAGGGTCGTGCCCGCACGCGAGGCCATGCGTGCCGAGGGCCGATCCGGCACCCCGAGCCTGCGCGCCCGGGTGCCATGCTTGCGCGGGAGCGACATGAAGAACAAAGCCCTCCTCGGACTGTCGTCGGGCATCGCCGCCGTGGTCGCCACGCTGGTCGGCGTCGCCCTGTTCAACCCGCCGCAGACGGCCGACGCCGCGGTGGTCCACAGCCGCCTGGTGCCCTGCCCGCTCGCGGCCGTGGCGATCGACAGCGGCTACGGCGTGACCTCGAAGGAGCTGCGGCCGGTCTGCCCCGCGGAGCGGAGCGGCGGTCCGAACTGAGCCGGGCGGCCCCCCGGCCGCCAAGACGAAAGGCCTGAGGACCGCGACACGGTCCTCGGGCCTTTCGCGTTCAGGGGAGGCCGCTCGCCGTCGGCGGCTCCGGCGTCGCTCAGGAGACGCGGGCGGCAATGCTGCGCAGGAGCCGAGGCGGCGGAAGCCGCCCACCGCCGCCGCGGCGCCGAGATCGCCCGGCCGGCAGCACGGGCCGGCCAGGCGTCAGGCGAAGGCCGCGACGAACAGGGCCGCACCCGCGCCGAGGCTGAGCAGCATCCTCAGCCGGCCGAACCAGTCGGGCGCGAGGCCGCGGGCCACTAGGTTGCGGTCGATCGGCCCGAGCGCCAGCACGCCGATCGCCAGCACGACGAAGCGCCACGGGTCGGGCAGGACCAGCGCCCCCCAGCCGAAGAGCTGCGGCGTCACGCCGAAGACGTAGTCGGTCGCGACGCGGCGCTGGTCCGGCGTCGCGACGGCCACGCCCCAGCGGATCCCGCCGAGGAAGGACAGGATGGTGGCCGCATAGGTTGCGAGCAGCCCCGCCGCCTCGGAGGACGGCAGGGCGTGCGGCCAGCCCGTCACGAGCGCGAAGGCGAGGGCCCAGAACGGGATCAGCCCGCTCAGGCCCAGCACGAAGGGCAGCGGGGGATTGTTGCCGGCGCTCGGCGCCGTCGCGGCCGCCTGATCCGTGGTGGTGGTCGACATGGGTGTCAATTCCTGCGGGGCGCCAGGATCGAGAGGGCGAGGTCGAACAGCGCGCCGCTCGCCGCCGTCGCGGCCGCGACGGGCGAGTTCGGGTCCAGCGTCGCCCGCGTGTAGAGGCTGCGCCGGCCCGTGTCGGCCTCGTCCGCCGCGGCCGCGTGGTCGCCCGGCGCGTGGAGGTTGTCGGCGCGCTCGCCCTGGGGCTCGCCGAGTTGCGCTTCCTCGCCGAAACGGGCGCTGACCTTGTCGGCGAGGTGCGGCGCCGCCTGCGCGAACAGCGACATCAGCCGGCCCGTGCCGCCGACGTAGATGTCGCGCTGCGGGTGTTCGGCGGCGTAGAGGATCGCGTGGGCGACCTCCTCGGGCGCGTAATGGGGCGCCGGCAGCTTCGCCTCGCGCCCCGTGGTGTTGACGACGTTGCCGATGATCGGCGTCGCGACCGCGGCGGGCTTCACCAGCGTCACGGAGACCGGTGCGCCCTCCGCCTCGAGCTCGATGCGCAGCGTGTCGGTGAAGGCCCGCACGGCGTGCTTGCTCGCGGAATACATGCCCTGCACCGGCACGCCGAAGTCGCCCGCGATGCTGCCGACGTTGACCAGCGCGCCGCCCGACAGCTTCAGCGTCTTCAGCGCCACGAGCGAGCCGTGCACCGTGCCCCAGAAGTTGGTGTCGAACAGCCGGCGCGCGTCGGCCTCGACGGTCTCCTCGAGGCGCGAGAACATCGCCACGCCGGCGTTGTTGACCCAGGTGTCGAAGCCGCCGAACTCCAGGGCGGCGAGGTTCGCGACGGCCTCGACGTCCTCCTCACGGCCGACGTCGCCGGCGCGGTGGCGGGCGGTGCCGCCCCGCGTCGCGATCGTCTCGGCGACGTCGCGCAGCGCGGCCTCGTCGCGGCCCATCAGCACCACGCGGGCGCCGCGCCGGGCGGCCCGGATGGCGGTGACGCGGCCGATGCCGCTCGACGCGCCCGTGATGACGACGGTCTGCTCGGCCAGCGGCTTCAGTTTCATCATGGCGGTCGCTCCTGCGGCCGCCAACGCGCCCGGGCGGCCGCTTGTTCGCCCGCCCGCCGCGGCCCTTCCGGTCACTCCTCGTCGGCGCCGCCCCCGGCCTTGCCGGCACCCGGCCGGCCGTTCCGCCCGTTGCGGCCGTTCTTGCCGCCGCTGCCCGCGTCGCGGTTCCACATGTCGGCCGACACCTTCCAGTCGCCGCCGACCTTGGTCCAGATCAGGAGGTACTTCCCGTCGACGTCCTTGTCCTGGAGCTTGAACGCGAAGGTGCCGACCTCGCGCGCCGTGGTGTCGCCGATCGGCTTCACGTCGTCGGTCGTGTATTTCAGGTTCTTCACTGCGCGGGTCATGTTGCCGAGGAAGCGCTGGATGTCGGCCTTGCCGTTCAGCGGCGGCCGGCCGGGCGGCAGCGCCACGGCGTCGTCGGCGAGGAAGGACGCGGCCGTCTGGGCGTCGCCGGACGACAGGGCGGCGGCGAATTTGGCGCTGGCCTCGCGCGCGCCCGACACGTCCTGCGCGAAGGCCGGGACGGCCAGGCCGCAGAGGAGGGTGGCGACGATGATGTTACGCATGCACTCGTTCCTGTGACGATGTGTGGGGGAAGCCGCGGTGCTCGGCGGGAGCCGGAGGCCGCGGCGATCGTGGAGGCCCCGTCGGGGCCCGAGCGTTCGGCGCGGGCTCAATCCTTGGGATTGCCGTAGAGGCCCGTGTTGCCGTCGTAGAGCGATCCGCCCCCGCCCTGGCCGTGCCCGCCGCCCTGCTGCCGGCCGCCACCCCGGCCCTGGCCGATCCCGCCGGCGCCGCCCTGGAACGAGGGACGGCCGCCGCCCTGGCGATAGCCACCGCCGCCGCCCGCGCCGCCCCGGTAGCCGCCCTGGCGCCCTTGACCCTGACCCTGGCCACGGCGGCCCTGGCCCTGGCCCTGGCCCGGCTGACCCTGCTGCCCCTGGCGGCGGCCGCCCCCGGCCTCGCCGTTGCGGTTCCAGATGCCGCTCTCGATCTGCCATTCGCCGTCGACGAGCTGCCACACGAGGACGTATTTGCCCTCGACGGGCTGCCCTTCGCCGCCCGCCATGGCATAGGAGCCTGTCTCGCGGCGCGCCGCCGGCCCGAGATCCTTGACCGCCACGGTGGTGAAGACCACGGAGTTGAAGCGGTTGGCGACCGTGCCCCAGAACGCGGCCGCGGCGGCGCGCCCTTCGAGGAGCCGACCGCGGGGCGGCAGCAGGCTCGCGTCCTCGGTGAAGAAGGGGCCGAGCGCCTCGAAGTTGTTCGCCGCGAAGGCCGCCGCGAGCGCCTCGTTGAACTCGGTCGTGGCGTCGTGCTGCTTGTCGCCCGTCATGGTCTCGTCCTCGTGTGTCGGCGCTTCAACGTGCGCCGCCCCGGCCGGGTTCGGCCGCGCCGCGGACCGCCTTGCGACGCGGAAGGCAGCCGCGCATAAGCGACGTCCCGTCAACCCGGCATGAACGCCAACGAAGAGGCTCCGACAGGATGCGCTTTCTCCGCCTGACCCAGGCCAACACCGGCGTCACGATCCACGTCAACATGGACCAGGTGGTGGTGATCGCGCCCAACAAGACGGGCGGCGCCGTGCTGCTGACCACCGCGGTCGAGAAGGACTCCGCCCGGATCGTGCCCGTGAAGGAGACGCCGCAGGAGGTCATGGCCCTGCTCGACGGCGCGCTCGCGAAGGCGTGACGGCTCATCGGGCCGCGATGGTCGCGGGGGCCGACGACGCGCTGTCGCCGCGCGGCCCGAACAGCCGGGCCAGGTAGGCGTAATAGTCCGGCTGACGCTGCCGGATGGCCGAGCGCGTGTAGGGGTCGCGCGCCACCGTGCCGTTGAGGTAGCAACTCGCCGTCACGGCGAAGAACTCCGCGGCGTTCGACATCATGTATGATTCCGCCGGGAATAGGTTCCCGGCGCGGGCTTCCTCGTAGAACCCCCGCACGGTGGGGTTGCGGAACCGGCCCGGGAAGCTGCGGTATTCCAGAACGTGCATGTATTCGTGCAGCAGGACGGGCCGGTCGTCCCCGGGCTGCAGCGAGCCCAGCGTCACCTCGGGCCCGCCGCTGTAGTGCCCGCCCGCGAAGAACGGGGACACGCGGATCGGCACGGCGCGGAACATCGCCAGCATCGACGGGCCGATGCCCGAGCGGTCGACGATATCGATCTGATGCTCGACCTCGCCGAGCGCGCTCCCCACGTCGATGACGCCCTGCGCGTCCGCGAGATCGATGCGGAAGCCGTGGTAGGTCCGGAACGGGCCCGTGCGCCGGCGCTGCGGGCCCATGCCGTAGCCCGGCCCGTCGGGGCCCGGACCGAAGCCGGGCGGCCCGCCGTAGGGTTCGCCCATCATGGGGCCGCCGTACTGGACGGACAAAACCCCGGCGCTGGCGGCGGCCGAACCGAGCGCGGCGAACAGCACCGCCGCGCCGACCTGTCTCAAGCGTCGCATCCCGTGATCCCGAATTCGACGCGCCCCACTCCTCCCCTAGCACCGCGGACGGGCGCGACGGAAGCGAAAGAGTGAGCGGATGCTCAGGCGCCGGCCGGCGGGCGCATGCGGCCCATCGCCATGCGCCCGCCCTGGTTCATGTTCGGGTTCGGGGCCATGGGGCGGCGCGTGCCGTCCCGCGGCGCGGACGGCAGGATCACCTCGACGCCGCGCGGGTTGCCGCCCGGCCGGCGCCAGAAGTTGCGGCCCGAGAAGCGCTCGTAGAGCTCCGGCGGCAGGATGGTCGGGCGCTCGGAGAAGCGCACCTGCCGGCCGACCGTGTGAAGGCCCGGCACGCCGAGGTCGGCGTCGAAGCTGTCGCCCTCGCCGTAGACCACGTTGTCGAAGTCGTGCTCGAAGGGTTCGAGCCCGAGCCGCGCGTAGATGATCTCCATCACGCGCTTCGGCTCGCGGCACAGGGCCTCGTAGTCGACCACGATCAGCTTGTCGGAGAACTCGCCGTAGAAGGCCTCCTGCGTGGCGTTCCAGGCGAAGCCGACCGTGCCGCCGGGGGACGCCAGCGAGGAGACGCGCGTGTGGGCCGTCAGCGCGTCCTTCTGCTGGAACATCTTGGACTGGCCGAGCGCGTTCTTGCGCAGCACGCGCTCGAAGCTGTCCATGATCCACACGAGGTCGCGCACGCAGACGATGACCTTCGCGTCGGGATAGAGCGCATCGATGAGCGGCAGCTTGGAGCACCAGGAGCGGTTGGTGTCGATCACGGTCTTGTCGCCGTGGACGTCCTTGAAGAAGCCCTCGAACACCCCGTGCAGGATGTTGCGGCGATGCTGATCCGTCAGCACGGAGGAGAACTCGCTGCGCGGGCCCATGGCGCCCTGCACGCGGCCGATGATGCCCCCGACGGGGCTCGACATGCCGGAATGCAGCTTCGGATTCTGCTTCAACAGGGCGCCGAGCAGCGTCGAGCCCGAGCGGGGCAGGCCGGACAGGAAGTGGATGCCGTTCTTCATGGTGATGGAGCTTCGCCGCTGGGTTTCGTCGCCGTTCCGGCCGTTCTGCCCGCTGGGCCGGCCGATGTCGAGCCGTGGCCCCTCCCCCGCACCGCGAGGGCGAAACTGCCTTCCGCAACGGAAACAGTCTTCCGCTCCCGACCGTAGGGACCGGCGTGGGCCGAAGCGCATGCGCTTCCGCGCCCGTCCCGGAACGATCGCCATGGCCGAGATGCTGAAGCTCTACACCTCCCCCTCCGCCTTCCCGAACCCGCAGCGCCTGCGCCTGATGATCCACGAGAAGGGCATCGCCGGCGAGATCGAGGAGGTGGTCTACGACATGGCACCGGGCGGCGAGCAGCGCGGGTGGAAGCACCTCAAGATGAACCCCTGGGGCGAGACCCCGACGCTGCGCATGCCCGACGGCTCGCACCTCAGCGAGACCACCGCCATCGCGCGCTACCTCGACGGCGCCTTCCCGGGCCGCAGGATCATGGGTTCCTCGCCCGAGGAGCAGGGGCTCGACACGATGTGGGACGCCCGCATCTGGGTTCAGATCCTGTACCGCATCACCACCATGTTCCACGTCATGCACCAGGGCCTCGGCCCCAAGCTGGAGCTGACCGACAACAAGGCCTGGGGCGAGCACTGCCGCAAGGAGGCCATCGCCCATTCGGCGCTGGTGGACCGGCACCTCGCCGACGGCCGCGACTGGCTGCTCGGCGGCGCGGAGCCGACCTTCGCCGACATGACGCTGTGCACCGCCATCGCCTTCTCGAAGTTCCCGGTGAACGCGACGCCGCTCGACGAGCGCTTCGAGCAGCTCGACCGCTTCTGGCGCCGTTGCATCGCCCGGCCCGCGTTCCGCGCCGCCTACGCGGACCGCAACAGCGGCGTGAAGGAGCTGGACGAGGCCGCCTGACCGGCGCTACCCCGGCCCGATCGATGACGCGAGGTGCATGCACGTGAGCCAGCTATTCCAGCCGTTGCGGATCGGGTCGCTCGACCTCGAAAACCGGATCGTCATCGCGCCCATGTGCCAGTACTCGGCCGACGAGGGGCGGGCCACGGCGTGGCACACGATGCACCTCGGCACCCTCGCCCTGTCGGGCGCGGGGCTGCTGATCACCGAGGCCGCGGCCGTGTCGCCGGAAGGGCGCATCACGCCCGACGACCTCGGCCTCTATTCGGACGAGACCGAGGCGGCGCTGGGCGCCGTCCTGGCGGCCGTGCGGAAGCATTCCGCCATGCCGGTGGCCGTGCAGCTCGCCCACGCGGGCCGCAAGGCGTCGAGCCACGCCCCCTGGGATGGCGGCCACCAGATCGGGCCGCATGAGCCGCGCGGCTGGCAGACCAAGGCGCCCTCGGCCGTGGCCCACGCCGCGGACGAGCACCCGCCCGTGGCGCTCGACGCGGCCGGCATCGCGCGCGTGCTCGGCGACTTCGCCGTAGCGGCGCGGCGGGCGGCGCGCCTCGGGGTCGAGGGCATCGAGATCCACGGCGCCCACGGCTACCTGATCCACGAGTTCCTGTCGCCGCTCAGCAACCACCGCGACGACGGCTACGGCGGCAGCCTCGACAACAGGATGCGCTTCGCCCTCGAGGTGTTCGACGCCGTTCGGGCCGCCTTCCCGGCCGAGCGGCCGGTGTGGATGCGCCTGTCCGCCACAGACTGGGTCGAGGGCGGCTGGGACGTCGCCGGCACGGTGGCGCTGTCGCGCGCGCTCGAAGCCCGCGGCTGCGCGGCCGTGCACGTGTCCTCGGGCGGCGTGTCGCCGCGCCAGGCGATCGCGCTCGGTCCCAACTACCAGGTCGGCTTCGCCACGGCGGTGAAGGACGCGGTGTCGATCCCCGTGATCGCGGTCGGGCTCATCACCGAGGCGGCCCAGGCCGAGGCCATCGTGGCCGAGGGGCTCGCCGACGCCGTGTCGCTGGCCCGCGCCATGCTCTACGACCCGCGCTGGCCCTGGCACGCCGCCGCGGCCCTCGGCGCGCAGGTGCGGGCCCCGAAGCAGTACTGGCGCTCGCAGCCGCGCGAGCACAAGGACCTGTTCAAGGACGCGAGCTTCGGCCAGCGCTGACGCCGCGTCCCGCGGGCGCGCTTCCCCACCCCGCCGCGCTTGCCTTATGGTCCGACCAGGCCCGGCGCTCGACCGCCGGCCGCGACGAGGGGGGACGGGCGTGGACCAGCTCGACGGGGACTACGACTATATCGTCGTCGGGGCCGGCACGGCCGGCTGCGTGCTGGCGAACCGCCTGTCCGCCGACCCGCGGAACCGCGTGCTGCTGCTGGAGGCCGGCGGCCGCGACCGCTGGATCTGGTTCCACATCCCGGTCGGCTACCTGTTCGCCATCGGCGATCCGCGCGCCGACTGGATGTTCCGCACCGAGGCCGAGCCGGGCCTCGACGGGCGGACGCTCCACTACCCGCGCGGCAAGGTGATCGGCGGCTGCTCGGCCATCAACGGCATGATCGCCATGCGGGGCCAGGCCGCGGACTACGACGGCTGGCGGGCGCAGGGGCTGCCGGGCTGGGGCTGGTCCGACATGGTGGGCTGCTTTCGGCGCCTCGAGGACCATTTTCTCGGCGACGGCGAGCACCACGGCGCCGGCGGCGGCTGGCGCGTCGAGGAGGCGCGCGTGTCCTGGCCGATCCTCGACGCGGTGCGGGCCGCGGCCGGCGAGATCGGCGTGCCGGCGATCCCCGACTTCAACACGGGCGACAACGAGGGCGCGAGCTACTTCCACCTGAACCAGCGCCGCGGCCGGCGCTGGTCCGCCGCACGGGGCTTCCTCAAGCCCGCGCTGCGCCGCCCGAACCTCCGGCTGGAGACCGGCGTCGCGGTCGAGCGCGTGGTGGTCGAGGACGGCCGTGCCGCCGGCGTGCGCTACCGCCAGGGGGGCCGCGAGGTCGAGGCGCGGGCGCGGGGCGAGGTGATCCTGGCGGCGGGCGCCATCGGCTCGCCGCAGGTGCTCCAGCTTTCCGGCATCGGGCGGCCCGACTGGCTCGGCCCGCTCGGCATAGCGACCGTGCTGGAGCGGAGCGGCGTCGGCGCCAATCTCCAGGATCACCTCCAGCAGCGCGCCATCTACCGCGTGAGCGGCACCCGCACGCTCAACGAGACCTACCATTCGCTGCCGCGCCGCGCCCTGATGGGGCTCGACTACGCCCTCCGCCGGCGCGGGCCCATGTCGGCGGCCCCCTCGCAGCTCGGCATCTTCATGCGGTCCGGGCCGGAGCAGAACCGCGCCAACATCCAGTTCCACGTGCAGCCGCTCAGCCTCGACAAGTTCGGCGAGCCGCTGCACCGCTTCCCCGCCATCACGCTGTCGGCCTGCAACCTGCGCCCCACCTCCCGCGGCACGGTGCGGCCCCGCTCGGCCGATCCGAGCGACCCGCCCCTGATCGCGCCGAACTACCTGTCGACGCCGGAGGACCGGCACGTCGCCGCCGACGCCATCCGGGCGACGCGCCGCATCATGGCCCAGCCCGCCATGGCGCGGTTTCGCCCCGAGGAGGTGCTGCCCGGCCCCGCGGTCGGCGACGACGACGCCTCGCTCGCCAGGGCCGCGGGCGCCATCGGCACCACGATCTTCCACCCCGTCGGCACGGCCAAGATGGGCACCGCCGACGATCCCGGGGCCGTGGTGGACGCGCGGCTGCGCGTGTTCGGGATCCGCGGCCTGCGCGTGATCGATGCCTCCGTCATGCCGACCATCACCTCCGGCAACACCAACACCCCCACGGCCGGCATCGCCGAGAAGGGCGCCGAGATGGTGCTGGCCGACGCGCGGTGACGCGCCGGCACGACAACATAATAGGCTCCCGCTCGTCGCGGAGGACACCCATGCGCTCTCTCACGGTCACGCTCCCGGACGACATGGTCGAAGAGATCGAGGCGAGGGTCGCGAACGGCGACTACGCGTCGGAGAGCGATCTCGTGCGCGACAGCCTGGAGGCGCACCTCGGCGACGATTTCGAACTCGACGAGCATGAGATCGCAGAAATTCGGGCGAGCTGCGCCGAGATGGCGGCTGATCCGTCCCTCGGTATACCGATCGACGAGATCGCGGAGCGAGTTCGCCGGAAGGCGCTGAGCGCAGACGGATGAGATCGTTCGATGTCGTCTTCTCGCCCCGGTCGGAACGGCATCTCGTATCGATCTATCGTCAGATCATGCAAACGTCCGGCACCGCGAGGGCCGATGACGCCATCGCAGGATTGAGAGACTCGTGCTTGTCCCTGCGCCACTTCCCCGCGAGAGGCGTTCCACGTCCGGACATCGGTCCTGGCGTTCGGATGGTCAGTCATCGCAGATGGGCTGCGATCTACTTCACGATCTCCAGGGGCACCGTCACCATAGCGGCTGTGTTCTCGCGGGGTCGTGACGCGGCGTCGTCCCGTGTGGGGACTTGAGTTCCGCACGGGGAACGACCTCATCGGAGGACTGACGCAAGGCCCCGGTTTCCCCCGCACCGCTGCACGCCCCGGCACGAATCGCGCATACTCACCTCGTCCGCCTTCCCGCTCGCATCCCGCGACGGGCCGCGGGGACGGCGCGGCCTCTCCGGGCGCGCCGTCGCGAGGGCACGCGATGCGCATTCGACTCGGCTGCGAGATGGCCTTCCAGCTCCCGAACCCGACCCCCATCATCATGATGCTGAACGTGCATCATTCGCGCGCGGGGGACCTCGATAGCCCGGACCGCATCGCGGTCGAGCCCGCCGTGCCGATCGAGGGCTTCCGCGACGGCTTCGGCAACTGGTGCACCCGCGTGATGGCGCCAGCGGGGCGCTTCGCCATCCGGGTCGACGGCGTGATCCGCGACGCCGGCGACTGGGACGCGGTCGACACGGCGGCGGTGCAGCACCGGGTCGAGGACCTGCCGACCGACGTGCTCGGCTTCCTGCTGCCCAGCCGCTACTGCGAGAGCGACGCGCTGTCGAACGAGGCGTGGCGGCTGTTCGGCCACACGGCGCCGGACTGGCACCGCGCCAAGGCCATCGTGGACTTCGTGCACGGTCACATCGCGTTCAACTACCAGAATGCGCGCAACACCCGCACGGCGGCGGAAGCCTATGCCGAAGGAACGGGCGTGTGCCGCGACTTCGCGCATCTCGCCGTCGCGTTCTGCCGCGCCATGAACATCCCGACCCGCTACTGCACGGGCTACATCAGCGACATCGGGCTCCCGCCGCCCTACGCCCCCGGCGATTTCGCGGCCTGGATGGAGTGCTACCTCGGCGGTCGCTGGCACATGTTCGACCCCCGCAACAACGCCCCCCGCAAGGGCCGCGTGCTGATGGCCTACGGTCGCGACGCCGCCGACGTCGCCCTCACCCACACCTTCGGGTCGAGCTGGCTGCAGGAGTTCCGCGTGTGGACCGACGAGGTGCCGGAGGCCGCCGACGCGCCGGCCCCGGCCGTCGCGGCGCCGGAGGCGATCCCGATCCCGGCGGAGTAGCCGTCACAGGAAGCTCTGCGGCTCGACGTCCACCGCCACGCGCAGGCTGCCCGTCGCCTTCGGACCCTCGGCGAGGATGCGGCGCAGGAAGCCCTGGAGATCGGCCGAGCGCGGCGCCTTGACGAGCAGGCGGAAGCGGTAGCGACCGCGGATCATGGCGATCGGCGCCTCGGCGGGTCCAAAGACCTCGATGCTCGGCGCGGCGTCGGCGGCCCGCGCCAGGGGGTCGCCGCCCGTCGCGGCATGGGCGGCCCGCGCCAGGGCGCGGGCATGGGCCTCGACGGCGTGCCGGTCCGTGCCGCTGACGATCAGCCCGGCCAGACGGCCGAAGGGCGGGAGACCGCCGCGCTGGCGGGCCTCGATCTCGGTCCGGTAGAAGCGCTCGACGTCGCCGGTCAGCAGCGCCCGCATCACCGGGTGGTCGGGCTGGTAGGTCTGGATCAGCGCCCGGCCAGGCGCCTCGCCGCGCCCGGCGCGGCCCGTCACCTGCTGCAGGAGCTGAAAGGTGCGCTCGGCCGCGCGCGGGTCGCCGTTGGCGAGGCCGACGTCGGCGTCCACCACCGCGGCTAGGGTCAGATTCGGGAAGTTGTGGCCCTTGGCGACGAGCTGCGTGCCCACCACCACGTCGACCTCGCCCCGCGCGATGCCGTCGAGCTCCTGGCGCAGCCGCTCCGTGCCGCCCGGCATGTCGGAGGACAGGACGAGGCGCCGCGCGTCCGGGAACAGCGTCGCGACCTCCTCGGCGATGCGCTCAACGCCCGGCCCGCAGGCCACGAGCGCGTCCACCTCGCCGCAGCGCGGGCAGTGGTCCGGCTTGCGCTCGACGTGGCCGCACAGGTGGCACACCAGCGCGCCGCGGAATCGGTGGTCGACCATCCAGGCCGAGCACTGGCCGCAGGTGAAGCGGTGGCCGCAGGAGCGGCACAGCGTGAGCGGCGCGTAGCCGCGGCGGTTCAGGAACAGCAGCGCCTGCTTGCCGTCCGCCACCGTCTCGGCCATGGCGGCGGCCAGCGTCGGCGAGATCCAGCGGCCGCGCGGCGGCGCGTCGCGGCGCATGTCGACGGCGGAGAGCGAGGGCAGCGAGCGGCCGGCGTAGCGGGACACGAGCTTGAGGTGGCTGTAGCGCCCCGTCTCGGCGTTGACGCGGGTTTCCAGCGACGGCGTCGCCGAGGCCAGCACCACGGCGGCCTCCTCGAAGCGGCCGCGCATCACCGCCATGTCGCGGGCGTGGTAGCTCACGCCGTCGTCCTGCTTGTAGGCGGCCTCGTGCTCCTCGTCGACGACGATGAGGCCGAGGTCGGCGTAGGGCAGGAACAGCGACGAGCGCGCGCCCGCCACCACCTTGATCTCGCCCGACGCGATGCCGGACCACGCCCGCGCGCGGCGCCGCACCGACACGCCGGAGTGCCACTCGGTCGGCCTGACCCCGAAGCGGGCCGCGAAGCGGTCGAGGAACTGCGCCGTGAGCGCGATCTCGGGCAGGAGGATCAGCGTCTGCCGCCCGCTCCGCAGCGCCGCCGCCACGGCCTCGAAATAGGTCTCGGTCTTGCCCGAGCCGGTCACGCCTTCGAGCAGGCTGACGGTGAAGCGGCGCTCGGCGGCGCGGGCCGCGAGCTCGGCGGCGGCCAGCCCTTGCGCGGGGTCGAGCCTGACCTCCGCCGCGTCGGGATCGGGCGGGGGCGGCAGCGGGTCGGGCGGCAGCGCGACCGTCTCCAGCGTGCCCTCGTCGACGAGGCCGTCGATCACGCCGGCCGAGCAGTTGGCGGCCTCGGCGAGCGCCTTCCTGGTGGTGAGCGCGGGCGCCTCGGCGCTGTCGAGCACCGTCATCACGCGGAGCCGCGCGGGCGTCATGCGCTTCGGGGCATCGCCGGCCCGGCGCAGGCCGACCCGGACCGGCTCGGCGCCCGCGAACTCCGGCGCGCGGATCGCCATGCGCAGCACCATGCCGCGTGGGCTCAGCGTCCAGTTGGCCAACCAGTCGACAAAGCGCCGCAGCGGCTCGCGCACCGGCGGCCAGTCCTCGCGCGACAGCACGGATTTCAGGTTGTCGCCGCCCGCCGAGCGCGCATCCCACACGACGCCGATCGTCTGACGCGTGCCGAGCGGCACCACCACGAAGTCGCCCGGCGCCAGGACGATGTCCTTCGGCACGCGGTAGGAATAGGCTTGATCGACCGCGACCGGGATCAGCACGTCGACGACGGTCGGCTGCGCGGGCGCCTCCGTCACGCCGCGCCCGCCAGGAGGGCCAGCAACGCGTCCTCGTCAGGGCGGTTCGCGACCTCGATCCCCGCGCCGCGGTCGCGCAGGGGTTCGGCGGCGTCGGCCGACAGGCACAGGTGGCGGAGGCGGAGGAAGGCGTCACCGGCGCCGGCCGCGTCGGCGAGCGCCATCGCCAGCGCGGCGCTGCGCCGCGAATAATGCAGCGCGGCCCCGACCGCGCCGGAGCGCAGGGCGGCCACGGCGGGCTCTGGCCAAGATGCGGCGGGCTCGGCGGCGTAAACCTCGGCGACGGCGACCCCGTATCCGGCCGCCACCAGCGCGTCCTCCAGCACGGGTTTGCGGTCGCGCCCGGCGAGGTAGAGCAGGCGCGCGGGCCGGGGCAGCGTCAGGCGCAGCAGAGCCGCGAGGCCCGACGCGTCGCCGGTGCCGATTCGCACGTCCGTGAAGCCGGCCGCCCGCGCCGCCGCTGCGGTGCGCGACCCCACGGCGAAGACGGGTAGGCCGCGCTCCACGCCGTCGTCGGCCGCGAAGGCGTGGTGGCTCGTCGCCGCCACCGCGTCGCAGCGGCCGCCGGGCAGCGCGGCCCCGGTGCGGCCGACGACCGTCACGGGCGCCCGCACAGCCTCGTGGCCGAGCCGCGCCAGGGCCTCGGCGGTCCGCTCGGCGTCGGGGTCGGCGCGGGTGACGAGGACGCGCACGGGGTCAATGCGCGCCGCGGAAGGCCGCGAGGAGGTGCGCCGGCGCGCGGGCGAGGAGATCGCGGCCCGCGGCGCGCCCGACCGTCTCGGCGGCGGCGTCCGGGCCGTCCGTCACGGTCTCGACCGACTCCGACCCGTCGGCGGCCAGCACCTGCCCGCGGAACAGGATGTGCCCGTCCCGCACGGTGGCGTGGCCGGCGATCGGCGTGCGGCAGGAGCCGTCGAGCACGAGGAGGAAGGCCCGCTCGGCGGCGAGCGCCAGCCCGGTGGCGCGGTCGAGGATCGGCGCGAGCGCGTCCGCCGTGGCGGCGTCGCCCGTCCGCGCCGTGATCGCGATGGCGCCCTGCCCCACGGCGGGGAGAAAGTCGTGCAGGGCCAGTTGCTCGGTGACGCGCTCCGTCAGCCCGAGCCGCTTCAGCCCCGCCATGGCGAGGATGGTGGCGTGGTATTCGCCGGCGTCGACCTTGCGCAGGCGCGTCTGCACGTTGCCGCGCAGCAGCCGCACGTCGAGGTCGGGCCGCAACCGCCGGATCTGCGCCTGGCGCCGCAGCGAGGCGGAGCCCACGACCGCGCCGCGCGGCAGGTCGGCGATCGTGCCGCCGTCGCGCGCGATGAAGGCGTCGCGCACGTCCTCGCGCGGCAGGAAGCCCGACAGCGCGACCGCGTCGGGCAGGTGCGTCGGCAGGTCCTTGGCGGAATGCACGGCGATCTCTATGTCCCCCGCCATCAGCGCGAGGTCGAGCTCCTTTGTGAAGAGCCCCTTGCCGCCGGCCTCCGACAGGGCGCGGTCCTGGATGGCGTCGCCGGTGGTCTTGATCACCACGATCTCGACGCGGTGCTCCGGCCAGCCGTGCGCCGCGCAGAGCCGCCCGCGCGCCTCGTGGGCCTGGGCGAGCGCCAGGGGGCTGCCCCGCGTGCCGAGCCTCAGCACCATCCCCTCAGCCGCCATCCCGCCTGCGCTCCCTTCGCCGATCCGCCCCTTATAGGGAGGGCCGCGGCGGCGCGGAAGCCTGCGGCCGGCCGCGACCCGGCCTCAGCGGAGCGGCGGCGCGGGCGGCGCGCCGTCGCAGCGCGACGCGAAGGCCGCGATGCGCGCCAGCGTGGGGGCGTCTATCAGCAGCGGCGCGTGGCCCTGGCCCGGCACGGTCAGCGGCGCGCAGTCGGGGTGGCGGCGCACCATCTCGGCCGCGGTCGCCTCGGACAGGAGGTCGGTGCAGGCGCCGCGCACCACCAGCACCGGCACGCCCGCGAGGCCATCGAACTGCGGCCACAGCGTCGGGAGCGGCGCGGCGGGGTCGAGCGCGCGCAGCGCCTCGACGAGCGCCGGGTCGTAGCGGCCCACCAGGGTCCCGTCCCGCTCCGCGTAGGTGGTGCGGGCGAAGTGGAGCCAGTCGGCCTCCGACAGGCCGGGGAACTGCGGGCCGGCGTAGCCCTTGATCGTGCGGACCGCGTCGTCCCAGTCCCGCGGCGGCGGCAGGCGGCCCACGTAGCCGCGGATGCGCTCCAGTCCCGCCGGCTCCAGCACCGGGCCGATGTCGTTCAGCACGGCGCCCCGGATCATCTCGGGCCGCACGGTCGACAGCACCATGGTGATGAGGCCGCCGCGCGACGTGCCGACGAAGACGGCCTCCGGAACGCCCGCGTCGTGCAGAACCGCCAGCACGTCGCCGGCCTCGACGGGCACGCTGTAGTGCGAGGGGTCGGGGTCGTGGTCCGAGCCGCCGCGCCCGCGGTAGTCGAGGGAGAGCACGCGCCGCGGCGGGCCGTCCGCGCCGCCGCCGGCGAGGTGGGCGGCCAGAACCTCGAAGTCCGCGGCCGTGCGGGTGAGCCCCGGCAGGCACACGACCGGCAGCGCGCCGGCGGCGCCCCGGCCGACGTCGCGGTAGTGGAGGCGGAGGCCGTCGGAGCTGGTGGCGAAGCGGTCGGCGACGTCGGTCATGGTTCTCCCCGAAAAGCTCCGATGCGAAGACGTGAGCCTTCAGCCGTCATCGCGAGCGGAGCGAAGCGACCCAGGACGGTCGTGAGCCATTGCGGATGCGCGTGTCATCCGTGGCGCGACGTGTCCTGAACGCGTCGGCTGGGTTGCTTCGCTCCGCTCGCCATGACGGCGGAAAGGGCGATCCGCGAAGCGTCCTCCCCCCGGGGGTCCGCCCCATGCCCCGCCGAGGGCCAAGGCCCTTGAACCCCCGATCAGGTGCCCTTGCGGATCGGCGGCGGCGGCTCGGCGCCGACCAGCAGCATCGGCGGCCGGCCGAGCTTGGCCCGGTAGACCTGCAGGTTCTCCATCACGCGCTGCACGTAGTTGCGCGTCTCGGAATAGGGGATGCGCTCGATCCAGTCGACAACGTCGATGCCGGGCCGGCGGGGGTCTCCGTAGGCGGCGATCCAGTCGTGCACCGCCTTGCCGCCCGCGTTGTAGGCCGCGAAGGTCAGCACGAAGGAGCCGTTCTGCTCGCCCAGCAGCGTGCCGAGGTGGGCGGCGCCGAGCTGGGCGTTGAAGGCCGGGTCGCTCGACAGGCGCCCGTCGTCGTAGGCAACGCCGGCGCGGTTCGCCGTGGTGCGCGCCGTCGACGAGATCATCTGCATCAGCCCCTTGGCGCCGGCCGAGGACAACGAGCGCTGGTCGAACTCGCTCTCCTGGCGGGCGATGGCGTAGACCACGCTGAGATCGGCCGAGCCCGGCAGCGGGTTGAAGTTCGGGATGCCGAAGGTCGGGAAGGCCGCGTCGTCCACCGCGAGCCCGCGCTGCGTCGCCGCCTTGCCGACCGTGAGCGTGGTGCGGGCGTCGCGGTTGCGCTCCAGCACATCGCCGAGCGCCCCCACCTGCGCGTCGGACGGCTCGGCCTTGCCGATGTCGAGGGCCAGCGGCAGCGCGACGTCGCGCGCGCCGAGCGCGTAGAGGTAGTCGGCGACCTTGACGGCGTCGCTGCGCACGTCGCCCGTGGCGGAGGGCGCCTCGTGCAGCTCCAGATCGGTCCGCCCGAGACGCGCCGCGGCGAGCTGCCCGTAGAAGGTGATGGAATAGCGCGCCGCCTCGGCGTAGCGCCGCTCGGCCTCGTCGCCCTGCCCCAGCGCTTCCGCGGTGCGGCCCTGCCAGTAGGCGGCGCGGCTCTTCGAGATCGGCGTCTCGGCGAGCCGGGCGATGGTGTCGAACTGCGGGGCGGCCGCCCTCGGGTCCTGCAGGAAGCGCAGCGCGATCCAGCCCGCGTGGAAGGCCGCCTCGATCCTGGAGGCCGTGCCGGCCTCGCCGATGTCGGCGCAAAGCTGGAGCGCCTTCTTCGGGTCGCCGAGGTCGAGGAGCTTGCGGATCACGATGCGCCGCTCGGTCCACCACTCGTCGCCGTCGACCACGCGCGCGTCGCGCGGGGCGGTCAGGATGAGGTCGGCGGCCTCCTCGGCGCGGTTCTGGCGGCGCAGGCGCTGCACGCGGGAGAAGATGGCGAGTGGGTCCGACTGCAGCGCCTTCGGCACCGCCGCCAGCGCGGACTCGGACAGCGCGGAATTGCCGATCACCGCGGCGCGGGCCTTGGCGAGCGCCGCCACGTCCGGCCCCGCCAGCGCGGCCTCGCGCAGCCCGAGCGCGACCTTCTCCTTATAGAGGAAATGCTCGGCGCGGATGCGGTGGTCCTCGCGGTCGATCACGTCGGCGAAGTCGCGGGCGAGCGTCGCCTCCTGCCAGGGCGACAGGTCGTCGTCGCGCCACATCGCGTGGGCGAGGCGGGCGGCGACGTCCGGGTGGCCGAGCGTCCGCTCGGCCTGGGCCAGCGCCAGGCGGCCCGCGGTGGTCTTCGGCGGGGAAGCGCCGAGGCGGGCCTCGATGAGGGCGGGGTCGCGCGTCGCCGCGACGGCCTCCTCGGCGCGGCGCTGCACCCAGGCGAGCGCCGGCCAGTCGGGATGCGCCTGCCCGAAGGCGTCGAGCCGCGCGAGGCCGACGAGGTGCGAGTCGAGCCGCACCGCCGCCCATTCCGCCGTGAGCCGGGCGAGCGGGTTGGTCAGGCCGCGGGCCGCCGCGTCGCCGCCGGCGAGGTCGTTGCGGCGGTAGGCGTCGACGGCCTGGCGGAGCAGCGGCGCCTCGGAATCGTGGTCGGCGATCGAGGGGCCGGGCGGCGCACCGTTCTCGGTCGGCGTGCCCGGCTGGGACGGCCCCGCCGCGGGGCCCGGCGTGGCGAGGCCGGTCGGCGAGCCGTGGCCGCCGATCGTGAGCGTCTTGGCCGACGGATCGGCGGCGGCCGGGGAGGCCGTTGCCGTGCTCGCCATGGCTTCAGCGAGGGCCTGGGCGGCCTCGGGCGCCAGGGGTTCGGCCCGCAGCGAGGACTTCGACGGGACCGTCGCGGTCCGGATGTCGCGGCGGCGGGCGGCGAGGTCGAGGCCGGGCGGCGGCGCGAGGCGCGCCGACCCGGTGCCGTGGGCGGCCCAGCGCCGGGGCGCGGACTCGACCGCGTGCCGCACCGACGGCACGGCCAGGGCGGCGAGGGCCAACCCGGTGCCGGCCATCAGAGCGATACGCAGACCCCTATACGCCATGCACTCACCAGGGTGACGAGAGATGATCGCTGTCATGCGGCCGATGCTGCACGCGCGAGCTTTACGAAAACTAAACCATGAGGGAGCCCGAAGGCTCCGCGCGACAGTTCGGTAAAAGTCTTTTCACGCCCCCCCGGGCGCGCTAGACCCGGCCGAGCCCTCAACAGCCATCCAAATGCGGCGTGCATGGGGCTGGTGATCCGGGCTCGGACTCAACGTCGGACACGCGAGGCACGACATGGCTGCGACATTGAGGGGATCGGCCCCGGCGCTCGTGACCCCGTTCAAGGACGGGAGCTTCGACGAGGCGGCGTTCCGGGCCCTCGTCGACTGGCAGATCGGCCAGGGCTCGCACGCCCTCGTGCCCTGCGGCACCACCGGCGAGAGCCCGACGCTGAGCCACGACGAGCACATGCACGTCGTCGACGTCTGCATCCGGGAAGCGCGCGGCCGCGTGCCGGTGATCGCGGGCGCGGGCTCCAACAACACGCACGAGGCCATCGCGCTCGCCCGCCACGCCGAGCGCGCCGGCGCCGACGCCGTGCTGGTCGTGACGCCCTACTACAACAAGCCCAGCCAGGAGGGCCTGTACCGCCACTTCAAGGCGGTGAACGACGCGGTCGGCATCCCGATCATCATCTACAACATCCCGCCGCGCTCGGTCGTCGACATGACGGTGGAGACCATGCAGCGGCTCTACGAGCTGCCGAACATCGCCGGCGTGAAGGACGCGACCGGCAACCTCGCCCGCGTGTCGACCCAGCGCCACGCGCTCGGGCCCGACTTCATCCAGCTGTCCGGCGAGGACATGACGGCGCTGGCCTACCTCGCGGCGGGCGGCCACGGCTGCATCTCGGTCACGGCCAACGTGGCGCCGAAGCTCTGCGCGCGTCTCCAGGAGGCGGCGCTCGGCGGCGACTACCGGACCGCGCTGGAGCTGCAGGACCGCCTGGTGCCGCTCCACGCCGCCATGTTCGCCGAGCCGAGCCCGGCCTGCCCGAAATACGCGCTGAGCCGCATGGGCCTGATGCGCGACGAGCTGCGCCTGCCCATGGTGTCGGCGACGCAGGCGGCGCGGAGCCTGATGGACGCCGCCATGGCGCATGCCGGCCTCGACCTCCATATCTGAGCGGTCGAGCGAGAACGGATCGGACATTGTCCAAGGACGAGAGCAACTACAAGGTCGTGTCCGAGAACCGCCGGGCGCGCTACAATTACGAGATCGGCGACGTCTACGAGGCGGGTCTGATGCTCACCGGCACGGAGGTGAAGAGCCTTCGCACCGGCAAGGCGACGATCGCCGAGAGCTATGCTTCGGCCGAGAAGGGCGAGCTGTTCCTGATCAACGCGACGATCCCGGAATACGGGCACGGCAACCGCTTCAACCATGAGCCGAAGCGGCCGCGCAAGATCCTGATGAAAGCGCGCGAGATCGCCAAGCTGAAGCAGGGCGTCGAGCGCGAGGGCATGACGCTGGTGCCGCTGCGCGTGTATTTCAACCACAAGGGGCTGGCGAAGCTGACGCTCGCGGTCGCGCGCGGCAAGAAGCTCCACGACAAGCGCGAGACCGAGAAGGAGCGGGACTGGAACCGCGAGAAGTCGCGGCTCCTGCGCGACAGGAACCGCGACTGACGGTTCAGCCCCGGTCGACGAAGGCCCGAACTTCCGCGAAGACGGCGCGGAACATCTCCGGCGTCAGCACGCCCGTGTTGGTGTTGTAGCGCGAGCAGTGGTAGCTGTCGAAGACGCGCAGGGGGCGGCCGCCCAGCGCGAGGTCGTGGCTCCGGCCGTGGCCGAACGGCGCCGCGGACAACTTGGCCCTGAGGGCCCGCACGACGCTCTCGTGCGCGATGCGCCCCAGCGCCAGCACGGCGCGCAACTCCGGCAGCCCCGCCATCCGCTCGACCAGGAAGGCGCGGCATGTGGCGATCTCGGCCGGCACGGGCTTGTTGGCGGGCGGCACGCAGCGCACCGCGTTGGTCACCATGCAGTCGACCAGCGTCAGCCCGTCGTCGGGCCTCTCCTCATAGCGGCCCGTCGCGAAGCCGGTGAGGTCCAGCGTCTCGTAGAGCAGGTCGCCCGCCCAATCGCCCGTGAAGGGGCGCCCGGAATGGTTGGCGCCGTCGCGCCCGGGCGCGAGCCCGACGACGAGCAGGCGCGCGCCGGTCGGCCCGAAGGACCGGACCGGCGCGTTGTAGCCCGCGGGGTCGCGCTCCCGGCAGGCCGCGCGGAACGCGACGAGGCGGGGGCAGAGCGGGCAGTCGGGCGCCGGCTCGGCCGGGCCGATGGCGGCCACCCGCGCCGGTGTGACGCCGAACGTCACTGCGCCGCGCCGCCGTCCTCCGGGGCGGGCACGTATTCGCGCGCGATGGGCCGGCGCTCGACGCGCGGCGCGCGCTCGGGACGCTCGCCGTCGCGGCCGATCCGGGCGATCAGGTGGACGAGGTCCACGAACTCGTCGGCCTGCCGCCGGAGCTCGTCCGCCACCATCGGAGGCTGGGTCGTGACGGTGGACACGACGGACACGCGCACGCCCTTGCGCTGCACCGCCTCGACGAGCGAGCGGAAGTCGCCGTCGCCCGAGAACAGCACCATGTGGTCGAGGTTCTCGGCCATCTCCATGGCGTCCACCGCCAGCTCGATGTCCATGTTGCCCTTGACCTTGCGGCGGCCCATGGAGTCGACGAACTCCTTGGTCGGCTTCGTCACCACCGCGTAGCCGTTGTAGTCGAGCCAATCGATCAGCGGGCGGATCGAGGAATATTCCTGATCCTCGACCAGCGCCGTATAGTAGAACGCACGGATGAGGCGCCCCTTGCTCTGGAATTCGCGCAGGAGTTTCTTATAATCGATATCGAAACCCAGCGTCTTCGCGGTCGCGTAGAGGTTGGCGCCGTCGATGAAGAGGGCGGTGCGTTCTTGGTCTGCCATACGGATGTTGCTCTTCGGGTCAGTCGTAGTGATCGATCGCCGGGGCCGAAAGCGACGAAGCCTCCGACACCGGCTCCGTCGGGCGCGGCCGCGAGATGTCGAGGCGCCTTCGGCGGAGCACCCCCTCCGCCGAACCGCTGCGTCGATCGCTGGGAAATCTATAGCGCGGCGCGCCCGCGCGTCCACCGCACCAGACACGCCCGGACTCGGCCTTTTTTCCGGCGGCGCCGTGTCGCATGCGCCTTGTTCCTCGTCGCGCGGCCGGGCTGCGCCGAAGGATCGCGGACGTCAAGCGGAAAACGACGGGCCGGGCTTGCGCGGCGCGCCCCCGCGGGCTACCGCAGCGCGAGACCCTCCCATCCTCAGCCGAAGGAACTCCCCATGGCGCGCGTCACCGTGGAAGACTGCATCGACAAGGTCGACAATCGCTTCGACCTCGTGCTGCTGGCGAGCCACCGGGCCCGGCTCATCTCGTCGGGCGCCCCGATCACCGTGGACCGCGACAACGACAAGAACCCCGTCATTGCCCTGCGCGAGATCGCCGACGAGCGCTTCGCCCCCGAGGACATGCGCGAGGACCTGATCCACTCGCTGCAGAAGCACGTCGAGGTGGACGAGCCCGAGCCCGAGGCCGTGCCGGCCATGACGCCGTCGGCCGCGAAGAACCTCGCCGACCCGGAGGCCAGCCCCGACATCCAGTTCGACCGCATGACCGAGGAGGACCTCCTGCGCGGCCTCGAAGGCCTCGTGCCCCCGGTCGAGACCGAAGAGGAAGGCGAGTAGCCTCCGCACGGCAACGCGCCGTCGCGGCGCGTCGCCGACCCGCCTTGCCGCGAAGGCGGGCGCGCCCGATAGTGGGGGCATGACGCTCGCCACCATCGCCCCGCGCCGCCCGGGGCCCGCGAAGATCCTGCGACAATACGAGCTGGTCGACCGCGTCCGGAGCTACAACCCGGAGGCCGACGAGGACCTGCTGAACCGGGCCTACGTCTACGCCATGCGGGCGCACGGCTCGCAGAAGCGCGCCTCGGGCGACCCCTACTTCACCCACCCGCTCGAGGTGGCGGCCATCCTGATCGACCTCAAGCTCGACGACGCCACGATCGTGGCAGCGATCCTGCACGACACGATCGAGGACACCGAGGCCACCCGCGAGGAGATCGACCGGCTGTTCGGCGACGAGATCGGCTCGCTCGTCGAGGGCCTCACCAAGATCAAGCGGCTCGACCTCGTGTCCAAGCAGGCCGCCCAGGGCGAGAACCTGCGCAAGCTGCTGCTCGCCATCGCGGAGGACATCCGCGTGCTGCTGGTCAAGCTCGCCGACCGCCTGCACAACATGCGAACGCTGCACCACGTGCCGGTCGCCAAGCGCGCCCGCATCGCGCAGGAAACGCTCGACATCTACGCGCCCCTGTCGGGCCGCATGGGCATGCAGGGCATGCGCGACGAGCTGGAGGAGCTGTCCTTCGCGGCGCTGATGCCGGAAGCGCACGAGTCCATCGTGTCCCGGCTCGACGACATGACGGAAACCTACGGCTCCCTCATCGCCAAGATCGAGACCGAGCTCGCCGACGAGCTCGCGCAGCGCGGCATCGGGGCCAGCGTCAAGGGGCGGCAGAAGCAGCCCTATTCCGTGTGGCACAAGATGGAGCAGAAGAACCTCGCGCTGGAGCAGCTCAGCGACATCTTCGGCTTCCGCGTCATGGTGGACGCGATCGAGGACTGCTACCGCGTGCTCGGCGTGGTGCACACGCGCTGGCCGGCCGTGCCCGGCCGGTTCAAGGACTACGTATCGACGCCGAAGCAGAACGACTACCGCTCGATTCACACCACGGTCGTGGGGCCGGGCCGCCAGCGCGTCGAGCTGCAGATCCGCACGCGGGCCATGCACGACCTCGCCGAGAACGGCATCGCGGCCCACGCGCTCTACAAGGACGCCAGCCGGGACGGCGGCGCGCTCGACGTCGGCATCGCGGCGGGCGAGAGCCGCGCCTATTCGGGCCTGCGCCGCACCATCGCCCTGCTGGCCGACGCCGACAGCGCCGAGGAGTTCCTGGAGCACACCAAGCTCGAGCTGTTCCACGACCAGGTGTTCTGCTTCACGCCCAAGGGCAAGCTGATCGCCCTGCCGAAGGGCGCGACGCCGATCGACTTCGCCTACGCGGTCCACACCGGCATCGGCGACACGGCCGTCGGCGCCAAGATCAACGGCCGCATGGCGGCGCTGATCACCGAGCTGTCCAACGGCGACGAGGTGGAGATCGCCTGCGCGGAGGGGCAGGTGCCGCCGCCCGCCTGGGAGGGCCTCGTGGCCACCGGCAAGGCCCGCGCCGCCATCCGCCGCGCGACCCGCAACGCCGTGAGGGCGCAATATTCCGGCCTCGGGCGGCAGATCCTGCAACGCGCCTTCGAGCGCAACGGCAAGGGCTTCTCGGAGGAGAAGGTGAAGGCGGCCCTGCCCCGCCTCGCCCGCGGGTCCTTCGAGGACATGCTGGCCGCCGTCGGCCGCGGCGAGCTGGTGTCCGCCGACGTGGTGCGCGCCGTGCATCCCGAAATCAGCGAGCCCCGCAAGGCCGGCGCGGCGCCCGGCACGAGCGAGCCCGGCTGGTTCGGCCTGGAGAAGGCGGAGAACTTCCGCTTCAAGGTCCCGGGCAGCGCCCCCCCGCCCGAAGGCGCGCAGGGGCCCCAGCGGGCCATCCCCATCCGCGGCCAGTCCGGGGACCTGCCGGTCTCCTTCGCGCCCAACGGCGGCGCCGTGCCGGGCGACCGCATCGTCGGCATCCTCACGCCCGGCGAGGGCATCACGATCTACCCGATCCAGTCGCCGGCCCTCACGGCCTTCGACGACCAGCCCGAGCGTTGGCTCGACGTGCGCTGGGACATCGACCCCGCGCGCAAGGACCTGTTCCCGGCGCAGATCGCCGTCACGGCCATCAACGAGCCCGGCGCCCTCGCCGCCATCACGGGCGCGGTGGGCGACAACGGCGGCAACATCGACGACATCCGCGTGATGTCGCGCTCGGCCGACTTCCGCGAGGTGCTGGTCGACGTCGAGGTCTGGGACCTGAAGCAGCTCGGCGCCATCGTGGCGCAGCTCCGGGCCCAGAAGACGGTGTCGCGCGTGGAGCGGGTGAATGGCTGAACGGACGCCGGGAGCGGGGCCTTGATCGTCGGCGTGGGATCGGACCTCTGCGACATCCGCCGCCTGGCCGCGGTGCTGGAGCGGCACGGGGAGCGTTTTGCCCATCGCTGCTTCACCGAGGTCGAGCGCGCCAAGGCGGAGCGGCGCGCCGACCGCGCCGGCACCTACGCCAAGCGCTTCGCCGCCAAGGAAGCCTGCGCTAAGGCGCTGGGCACCGGCCTACGCGCCGGCGTGTTCTGGCGCGACATGGGCGTGGTCAATCGTCCCTCGGGCCAGCCGACGATGCGGCTCACGGGCGGCGCGCTCCGGCGCCTCCAGGCCATCGTGCCCGCCGGCCACGAGGCGGTGATCCACCTCAGCCTCACCGACGAGCACCCCTACGCGCAGGCCTTCGTGGTGATCGAAGCGGTGCCGGCCTGAGGGCCCGCCGCGTCGGGCCGGGCTTGGCTCGCAACGAGCGTGCAGCTATATGCGCTCGATCCCGGGGCGCGGCACGGATGCCGCGCGCCGCAGCACATCGCCGGCCGAGCCGGACAGGACGATCGGACCCCAGACCATGACGGAGCCCGTGCGCCTCGAGGGCGAGGCCGAACGACGCCGCAAGGCTTCCGAGGAAGGCGGCCTCGGCGAAACCATCAAGGTCGTCGTTCAGGCGCTGTTGATCGCTCTCGTGGTGCGGACCTTCCTGTTCCAACCCTTCAACATCCCCTCGGGTTCGCTGATCCCGACGCTGTTGATCGGCGACTACCTGTTCGTGTCGAAATACGCCTACGGCTATTCGCGCTACTCCTTCCCGTTCGGGCCAGACCTGTTCCAGGGGCGGATCTTCGGCACGCCGCCGAAGCGCGGCGACATCGCGGTGTTCAAGACGCCGTCCGACAACAGCACGGACTTCATCAAGCGCGTGATTGGCCTGCCCGGCGACAAGATCCAGGTCACCCACGCGCGGCTCATCATCAACGGGCAGATGGTTCCGCGCGAGCCGACCCAGAGCATCACCACGAAGGACCGCTTCGGCAAGGACGTCGAGGTGCCGACCTACAAGGAAACCCTGCCGGGCGGCGTGACTCACCGGATCATCCAGCTCGAGGGCGACGACGGGGGCCTCGCGTCCAACACGGACGTCTACACCGTGCCGCCGAACGAATACTTCATGATGGGCGACAACCGCGACAACTCGCTCGACAGCCGCGTGCCCGTCGACCAGGGCGGCGTCGGCTACGTGCCCTTCGAGAATTTTGTCGGCAAGGCCGAGCTGATCTTCTTCTCGATCAAGGACGACACGCCGATCTGGCAGTTCTGGCGCTGGCCGTCCGACGTGCGGTGGAACCGCATCTTCACGCTGATCCGATGAGCCGCCACGCCGGACGGGCCGATCGCTCGGGGCTGGAAGAGGCGCTCGGCCACCGCTTCGCCAAGGCGGAGCTGCTCGGCACGGCCCTCACCCACATTTCGGGGGTGCAGGGCGGCAACGCCCGCGCGCAGAGCTACCAGCGGCTGGAGTTCCTCGGCGACCGCGTGCTCGGCCTCGCCGTCTCGGCCATGCTCTACGCCGAGTTCCCCCACGCCACCGAGGGCGAGATGTCGCGCCGGCTGGCCGACCTCGTGCGGCGCGAAAGCTGCGCCGAGGTGGCGACCGCCTGGGACGTCGGGCCCTACCTGCGCCTCGGCCCCGGCGAGGTCCAGTCGGGCGGCCGCGGCCGCCAGGCGATCCTCGGCGACGTGTGCGAGGCGATCATCGGCGCGGTCTTCGTCGACGGCGGCTTCGAGGTCGCGGCCGCCCTGGTGCGCCGCGCCTGGGCGCCCCGCATGATGGCGCCCCGCCGCGCGCTGCAGGACCCCAAGACCGCGCTGCAGGAATGGGCGCAGGCGCGGGGCAAGCCGACGCCCACCTACAGCGAGACCGGCCGCAGCGGCCCCGACCACGCGCCGCGCTTCGTCGTCGCCGTGGCCGTGGAAGGGCTGGCGCCGGCCGACGGCATCGGCACATCGAAGCGGCTGGCGGAGCAGGCTGCCGCCGAAGCCCTCATGGGCCGCGAGGGCTTCGGCCCGCTGCCGCCCTCACCGCCGACGACGGCATCAGAGAACGAGCCATGACAGACGCCCCCGCCCCGACGGGCGCGCCCACGCGCTGCGGCTTCGCGGCGCTGATCGGCGTGCCCAACGCCGGCAAGTCGACGCTGATCAACGCCCTCGTGGGCTCCAAGGTGTCGATCGTGTCGCGCAAGGTGCAGACCACGCGCGCGCCCGTGCGCGGCATCGCGGTCGCGGGATCGTCGCAGGTGATCTTCGTCGACACGCCCGGCATCTTCGCGCCGAAGCGCCGGCTCGACCGGGCCATGGTACAGGCCGCCTGGGGCGCGGGCGGCGACGCGGACGCGGTGGCGCTGCTGCTCGACGCCCGCAAGGGGCTCGACGAGGGCAGCGAGGCGATCCTCGACCGCATGGCCGAGAGCCGCGCCAAGCGCTACCTCGTGCTGAACAAGATCGACACGGTCGAGGTCGAGAAGCTGCTCAAGCTCGCCGAGGCCGTTAACGCGAGGCTCGCCTTCGCCGACACGTTCATGGTGTCGGCCCTGCGCGGCCACGGCGTGCCGAAGTTCCTCGAGGTGCTCGGCGAGAGCATGCCGGCGGGCCCCTGGCTCTACCCCGCCGACCAGGTCACCGACGCGCCTCTCAGGCTCTTCGCGGCCGAGATCACCCGCGAGAAGATGTTCGAGCGCCTCCACGAGGAGCTGCCCTACCAGACCACGGTCGAGACCGACAGCTGGACCACCCGGCCCGACGGCTCGGCCCGCATCGAGCAATCCATCTTCGTGACCCGCGAGGGGCACAAGAAGATCGTCATCGGCGAGGGCGGCCAGACGCTGAAGGCGATCGGCAAGGCGGCGCGCCGCGACATCGGCGAGGCGGCCGAGTGCGAGGTGCACCTGTTCCTGCACGTCAAGGTCCGCGAGAACTGGCTCGACGACCCCGAGCGCTTCCGCGGCATGGGGCTGGAATTCCCGAAGGGGAAGGGCTGAGGCCGGACGCTTTCCCGTGTGGCCCGAGCGGTCGCGGGTCCGGCCGGTCTGCCTCATGCTCTCGGCCCGTCATCCCGGCCTCGAGCCGGGATCCAGCGGTGCGGCTGGGCTGAACCTCTACAGGCCGTGCCCGGTCGGACCGACGGGATCCCGGCTCAAGGCCGGGATGACACCGAGCCGCGGTTCGTCCGCCTACTCCGCCGCCTGCGGATAGTCCGGCCGGCGCAGCGCCTGCGGCCCGGCGACGGCCGCCTCGGGCTCGTCCGCCGCGCCGACGAAGCGGCCGAACAGCCGGCCCAGGAGCCGCCCGGCGTCGTCGAGCACGGTGAAGACCGCCGGCACGAAGACCAGCGACAGCACGGTCGACACGATCAGTCCGCCGATCACCGCGATGGCCATGGGGGCCCGGAACTCGCCGCCGTCGCCGAACGCGAAGGCCGAGGGCACCATGCCGGCCACCATGGCGATGGTGGTCATCACGATGGGCCGCGCGCGCTTGCGGCCCGCCTCCACCAGCGCTTCGCGCCGCGGCGTGCCCCGCCGGATCTCCTCCACCGCGAAGTCGACCAGCATGATGGCGTTCTTGGTCACGATGCCCATCAGCATCAGGATGCCGATCACCACCGGCATCGAGATGGGATTGCCGGTGACGAGCAGCGCCAGGATGGCGCCGCCGACCGACAGCGGCAGCGAGAACAGGATGGTGATCGGCTGCGTGAAGGAGCCGAACAGCAGGATCAGCACGCCGTAGACCATCATCAGCCCCGCCCCGATGGCGAGCGCGAAGCCGGAGAAGACCTCCGCCATGATCTCGGCGTCGCCCGACTGGCGGAAGCTCACCCCTTTGGGCAGGTTCTTGGCCGTGGGCAGCGCCATCACGGCGGCGATGCCCTCACCGAGCGGGTGGTTGCCGGCGAGGTCGGCCTCCACGGTCACGCGGCGGGCGCGGTCGTAGCGGCTGATCGCGGTCGGCCCCTGCCCGACCACGAAATCCGCGACCGCCGACAGCGGCACGCTGCCCTTGGCGGTGGGCACCCGCAGGCCCTTCAGCACGTCGAGCCGCGAGCGCGCCTCGCGGTCGAGCTCGACGCGGATCGGGATCAGGCGGTCGCCGGCGTTGAACTTGGCGAGGTTGGCGTCGATGTCGCCCAGCGTCGCGACCCGGATCGTCTCGCTCAGGGCCTCGGTCGACAGGCCGAGGTCGGCCGCCAGGCCGGATTTCGGCACGATCTCCAGCTCCGGCCGGTCGAGGTCGGCGGTGGAGCGCGGGTTCACCAGGATCGGCACGGTGCGCATCTCGCTGGCGAGCTGGTTGGCCGTGTCGTCGATCTGGGCGATGTCGGCGCCCGCGAGGGTGAGCTGGAGGTCGCGCTGGCCGTTGTCCTTCAGGAACCAGAAGCGAATGTCGGGCACGGTCTCGACGTCGCGGGTGATCTCGTCCTGGATCGCCTTCTGGCCGATCGTGCGCTTGCTCTTGTGGCTGAGGCGGATCACCAGCGTCGCCTTGCGCACCTCGGCCGAGTCGCCGAGCACCTGGCCGCCGTAGACCAGCACGGATTCGACCTCGGGGATTGTGCGGATCTTCTCGGTGATGGAGCGCGTCACGGCCTCGGTGTCGGCCAGGCGCGAGCCCGGCGGCAGTTCGATCGCGAGGAGGGACCGCCCGGTGTCCTCGGCCGGGATCAGGCCCGAGGGCAGCAGCGTGGTCGACCACAGCGACAGCGCGAAGAGCGCGAGGCCCGCCCCCAGCGTGACCCAGCGGTGGTCCACCGACCAGCGCACCAGCGCCGAATAGGAGCGCAGGATGCGGCCCTCGGCCACCATGCCGGAGCCGTGCGGGCGCAGGAAGTAGGCGGCCACCACCGGCGTGACGAGGCGCGCCACGATCAGCGAGAAGAAGACCGCGATCGCCACCGTCAGGCCGAACTGCTTGAAGTACTGGCCCGGGATGCCGCCCATGAAGCTCACGGGCGCGAAGACCGCCACGATCGTCATGGAGATGGCGATCACGGCGAGGCCGATCTCGTCGGCGGCCTCCAGCGAGGCCCGGTAGGCCGACTTCCCCATCCGCATGTGGCGGACGATGTTCTCGATCTCCACGATAGCGTCGTCGACCAGGATGCCGGTGACGAGCGTGATGGCGAGCAGGCTGACGGCGTTGAGCGAGAAGCCCAGCATGCCCATCAGCCAGAAGGTCGGGATGGCGGAGAGCGGCAGAGCGATGCCGGCCACGATCGTGGCGCGGATGTCGCGAAGGAAGACCAGCACCACGACGATCGCCAGCACGGCACCCTCGACGAGGCTTTCCATCGCGGAATGGTAGTTGCCGACCGTGTAGTCGACCTGGTTGTCGACGCGGGTGATGGCGTAGGCGGGGTGGGCGGCCACGAGCGCGGCGATCCGCGCCGCGACCTTCTGGGCCACCTCGGCGTCGCTGGCGCCCTTGGCGCGCGTGACCCCGAAGGACACCACGGGCCGCCCGTCGAGCGAGGCGAAGCTGCGGGGCTCGGCCGCGTCGTCCGTCACCGTGCCGAGTTCGTCGAGCCGGGCGTGGCGACCGCCGCCGATCACGATCGGCAGGGCCGCGAGGTCCTGCACCGTGCGAGTGCCGGCCAGCGTGCGGATCGCCTGCTCCTGGCCGGCGATCTCGCCGCGTCCGCCCGCGAGGTCGACGTTGGTGGCGCGGAGCTGCGCCGACACGGAGGCGGCCGTGACGCCGAGCGCCAGCAGCTTGTTGGGGTTCAGCGACACGCGGATCTCGCGGTCGACGCCGCCCGAGCGCGTCACCTGGCCGACGCCGCGGATGGTCTGCAGCTCGCGCGCGACCGTGTCGTCCACGAACCACGACACCTGCTCGGTGGTCCGGTCGTTGGACGACACCGCGTAGGTGACGATGGGCAGGCCCTCGACGTCGAAGCGCTGGACGATGGGCTCGTCGATGGTGCGGGGCAGCTGGGCGCGGATCTTGGAGATCTGATCCTTCACGTCGTTGAGGGCGCGGTCGACCGGCGTGCCGATGTCGAACTGGATCGTCGTCGTGGACGCGCCGTCCGACACCTTGGACAGGATGTGCCAGATCCCCGGCACGCCGGCGACGGCGTCCTCGACCTTCTTGGTGACCTGCGTTTCGAGCTCCGCCGGCGCCGCGCCCGACTGGGTGATCGCGATCTGCACGATCGGGATGTCGATGTTGGGCAGGCGCGTCACGGGCAGCGCGCGGAAGGCCACGAACCCGAGGATCACGAGCACCGCGAAGCCGACCAGGGCCGGCATCGGCCGGCGGATCGACCAGGCCGAGATGGGCAGGCTCATCGGCTGGCCTCGACGTCGAGCGGCAGGGGCCGGACGAGGTCGCCCGCCCGGAGGAAGGCGGCGGCGCGCGCCACCACGCGGTCGCCGGCCGCGAGCCCGCCGGTGATCTCGACCTCAGCGCCGTCGGACAGGCCGCGCTCGACGGCGCGCTGGACGATGCGGTTGTCGGCGCCCACGAGGTCGACCGACCAGTCGCCGTCCTGCCCCGCCAGGGCGGAGGCGGGCACGGCCACGCCGTCGCGCTTGGATATGGCGATGACGCCGGTCGCGAAGGCGCCGATGCGCGCCGCGGGATCGGCGCCGAGCGCGATGCGGACGTGGCCGAGGCGGCTCGCGCGGTCGATCTCGCTGGAGATGAGCCGCACGGTGCCGGGCACGGCCGCGGAGGCGCCGGACGCCTTGACGCTGGCGCCCATCCCGAGCCTCACGCGCGCCAGCGCGTCCTCGGGCACCTCGGCGTCGAGGTCGACGGCGCCGTCCTCGGTGATGCGGAACAGGGCGTCGCCGCCGCTCGACGACAGGGCGCCGAGGCGGGCCGAACGGCGGCTCACCACGCCGGCCACGGGCGCGCGCACCTCGGTGCGTCCGATGCGGACGTCGAGCTCGCGGCGGTTCGCCTGCTGGGCCCGCCGGTCGGCCTCGGCCACCGCCAGGGCCGAGCGGGCGCCGGCGAGCTGCGCCGTCGAGGCGCGGGCCGCGGACGCGCGGCTGTCGAGCGCCGACTGCGAGATGACGCCGGATTCGAGCCGCGTGGCGCGCGAATAGTCGGCCTGCGCCTGGGCGTCCGTGGCGGTGAACTGCTGGATGGCGTTCTGCGCCTGCGCCACGGCGGCGTCGGCCCGCGCCAGGGCGGCGTCGCTCTGCGCCGCCAGGGCGTCGAGCTGGGATCGGTCGAGCCGGGCCAGCACCTGCCCCTTGGCGACGCGGTCGCCGTCGTCGGCGAGCAGTTCGGTGATGCGCAGCCCGTCGATCTGCGGGCCCACCATGGCCTCCTCGCGGGCCACCAGCGTGCCGGACACGGACAGGCGGTCGCGGAACTCGCGGTTCGCCGCGCGCACGACGCTGACGGCGGGCGGCAGCGGCGCGGCGGCGACCGTCGGCGCGGCCCGGTCCGCGGGCAGCCAGCGCGCGGCCTCGGCGCCGAGGCCGGCCCGGTCGAGCCCCGCCCGGAGCGCGGGGCGCGACGCCGGCACGAAGGCGCCCACGCCCACGGCCGCGCCGACGATCAGCGCGAGGACGACGAGGAAGCGGAACAGGGTTCTCAAGCGGCGTGCTCCGGGCCGAAGGCCGAACGGGGGCGGACGGCCCCGGCGAAGAGGGCGTGATAGATGCCGAGCGCCAGCGCGACCTCGGCCTCGCCGTCGAAGCGGAGATCGGTGGCCCGGCGCTTGAAGAGGCCGGCCGTGACCGTGAGCATGACGCGCACCGCGAAGCCCGGCGCGATGCCGGCCGCGCGGCACGGCGCCGCGACGAGGGCGGCAAGGCGGCCCTGCACGTCGTCCTCGATGGCGCGGCAGATGCGGGCCACGTCGGGGTTGCGGCCCGCCTCGGCCCAGATCTCCAGCGCGAGCTGGCTGCACTCGCGCGGTGCCTCGACGAGGTGCTTGCGCAGGAGCGGCACCATGGCGGCGAGCGGGTCGGCCGAGGCCGCCAAGGTCGCAAAGTCTTCCGCCAGCGCCGCCTGGTCCCGCTCGGCCAGGCCCGACACCAGGGCCTCCTTGGACGAGAAGTAGCGATACAGGTTGCCGGCGCTCATGCGCGCCTCGGCGGCGACGATCTGCATCGTGGCGCCGCGGAAGCCGTGCCGCGCGAAGGCCCGCTCGGCCGCCTCCAGGATGCGGCGGCGGGGCGCGTCCTCGGCTTCGAGCGCGAGGGCCGTGATCGACATGGGTCCAGCCCTGAGAATGAACGTTCATTCCCATCTAGGGGCCGATCGCGTCGGGAGCAAGGCGGCGAGCGGGCTCCGGACCTTCGCAGCCCTGTCGCTTTGCCGTGCCGGATCCCGTGGTGGATGGAGCGACATCATGCTCACGCCGGAGCAGACGGCGCGGCATGAGGCGGATCACGCGCCGTCCGCTGCCGTGACGCGCGATCCCCCGTTCAGATGTCGTCGTAGCCCGCGTGGTGCCACGGCTCGGCCTCGGCGCCGGCGATCCAGGCCCGCCAGGACGGCAACGCCATCACGGCGTCCATGTAGGCGCGCGACGCCGGCGCGACGGGGATCGCGTAGGCGTGGAGCCGGTTGACCACCGGGGCGTACATGGCGTCGGCGGCCGAGAAGGCGCCGAACAGGAACGGGCCGCCCTGCCCGAAGCGCGCCCGCGCGTCGGCCCAGACCGCCTCGATCCGCTCCACGTCCGCCCGCACGTCGTCGCCGACCACCAACGCCTTCGGGCTCCTGCGGAAGTTGGTCGGGCAGGTGCGGCGCAGGGCCGTGAAGCCGGCGTGCATCTCGGACGAGACCGCGCGCGCCAGCGCCCGCGCGGCGCGATCCCGCGGCCAGATCGCCAGCTCCGGGAAGGTCTCGGCGACGAACTCCACGATGGCCAGCGACTCGGAGACCACGATGCCCCCGTCGTGCAGCGCCGGCATCTTGCCGTTGGGGCTCACGGCCAGCATCGCGTCCCGGGTTTCCGGCCGGTACATGGGGATCACGGTCTCGTCGAAGGGGATCCCGAACTGCGTCAGCAGGATCCAGGGCCGCAGCGACCACGACGAGTAGGCCTTGTTGGCGATGTAGAGGTGCAGCGACACGGGGCGAATCTCCTTTCGATCGGCGGCCATCGGACGACGCCCCGCCGGTCGGGACAAGCGAAGATCCCTGATGCGACCGATGCGCTTCGATGATGGGTGGCGCGGGCCGCCGCCGCACCCCTATAAGTGCCGCATCTCCCGGAACGGAAGGCGCCATGCTGCTGTCTCCCCTCGACTACGCGGCCGTGGGCTTCTTCCTGTTCGGCTGGTTCGCCTATCACGTGCTCGTGGAGCGGTCGCCCTTCGGGCGCCAGGCGCTCAACAACCGCATGAATGAGTACCGCCTGCGCTGGATGCTGGAGATGCAGGCGCGCGAGAACCGCATCGTCGACTCCTCGCTGATGTCGACGCTGCAGAGCGGCACCTCCTTCTTCGCCTCGACGTCGCTCCTGGCGCTCGGCGGCTCGCTCACGCTGCTGCGCGGCGCCGACGACGCGCTGAGGATCCTCAACGACTTCCCGCTCGGCACCGCCACGGCCCGCTCGCTGTGGGACCTCAAGGTCGTCGGGCTGGTGGTGATCTTCGGCTACGCGTTCTTCAAGTTCGCCTGGTGCTACCGGCTGTTCAACTACGCCTCGATCCTGATCGGGGCGACGCCGTCCCACAAGAGCGGGCGTCCGGACCAGCGACGGCTGACCGCGCTCCGGGCGGCCGAGATGAACATCGTGGCGGGCAAGCACTTCAACCGCGGGCAGCGCGCCTTCTTCTTCGCGCTCGCCTACCTCGGCTGGTTCGTCGGTCCGGCCGCGCTGATCGTCACGACGGCGGTGGTGGTCTTCGCCATCATCGTGCGCCAGTTCGCCTCCGACGCGCTCCGGGCCGCCTCGCTGGAGCTGCCGCCCGACGACGCCGATCAGGGCGCCGGGAACACCTCCGCGATCCTGCCCGAGGCGCGGTAAGCCAGGAGGCCGATCCATTCCCGCGCCGCGACGTCGAGCCGCCGGAGGCCGGCGCCGAGGTCCGAGGTCGGCGCGAGGTCGCGCGCCGTGCCGGTGCTGCGGTAGTCGACCGGGTCCGGCACCACGTCGAAGCCGGCGGCGCGGAACAGGCCGACCGAGCGCGGCATGTGGTAGGCCGAGGTGACCAGGATCCAGCGCTGCCCCGGCTTCGGATGGACGAGGTCGCGGGTGAGGTGGGCGTTCTCCTCCGTGTTGCGGGACGCGCGCTCCAGCAGGACGCGGTCCGGGTCGACGCCGAGGTCGACCCACAGCCGCTTCGCGTCGGCCGCCTCGTCACCGACCTCCGACAGGAGCGCGTTCGAGCCGCCGGTGTAGACCAGGAGCGCGCCGGGGAAGCGCCGCGACAGAGCGGCGCCCGCGGTGAGGCGCGTGGCGGCGTCGGGCACGGTGACCTGGCCGCGCGCGGCGCCGATCACCTGGTCGATCGCGCCGCCGAGCACGATGATGCCGGCCGGGGGCGGCCCGTCGAGCGGGGGCTGCGGGAAGCGGTCCTCCAGCGGGCGCAGCATCAGCCGGCCGACCGGCAGGGCGCCGCAGAGGAGCAGCGCCAGGACGGCGCCGAAGGCCAGCCGGGCGCCCCAGCGCCTCCCGGCGAGGGACGCGAGCGCGCCGGCGAGCGCGAGCCCGACGAGGAGGTTGGTGGGGGCCGTCACGACCCACAGGACCTTGGACAGGACGAAGAACATGGGCGGCGCTCACCGCGGGCTGTGGGACGGATCGGGACGACGGGCGTTGAAGCCTTCGAAGCGGAGCGGGGACGGTGCGATGGACGGACGGTGGGCCCTGTTTGCGGCGATCCTCGCCTTCGCCGGAACCCGGGCTCCCGCCCGCGCCGACGACGCCCTCACCGGGCCCGCGGCCTGGGCGCGCGTGGTCGGCAACACCGTGACCGGCACGACGCCGGACGGCCCCTATTCCGAGCTCTTCGCCCCCGACGGCGCTCTCACCATCGTTGACGGCGACGGCAAGGCCGGCGGCCGATGGGAGCTCAAGGGCGACCGGCTCTGCACCCGCGTCGACGACGAGGACGAGGAGTGCCGCGCCGTGGAGGTCCAGGGCACCTCCGGCGCCTTCGTCGACGAGAGCGGCAGCCGCTACGCCTTCACGATCCTGCCCGGCAACCCGAAGAAGCTGTGAGCCCCCACCCTCACAGCGGCAGGTCGACGCCCTGCAGGAACTCGGCGAACTGGTCGGGCGAGCCGAAGAAGGCGTTGCGGTCGACTTTGCCGCGGATGCCCGCCACGTGGGCGTCCGACTGGTACTGCCAGAAGTGCCACTTGCGGCCCGGATAGCGGACGTTGGGGTGGTACTTGGTGGAGCGCACCCAGATCGGGAAGTCGTTCAGCGCGCCGCCCGACAGGATGCCGGCGTAGAAGTCCACGGTGGCGTAGATGACCGGCTTGCGCCCGTAGAAGCGCTCCATCTCCTCCAGCATCGTGCGGATCTCGCGCACGGTCTGCTCGCGGTAGAGCGTGCGCTTGCAGGTCGGCGAGGTGGGGGTGAGTTCGACGTCGAGCACGGGGGGCAGCATGCCGGGCTCGTTGGGCACGTTCTGCTCGAACCAGCGCATCTGCTCCATGGGGGAGCGGCACCAGTAGACGAAGTGGTAGGCGCCGCGCGCCACGCCGGCCTCCCGCGCGCCTTCCCAGTTCTGACGGAACTTGGAGTCGAGGTCGGCACCGCCCTCCGTCGACTTGATCCAGGCGAACTGCACGCCGGAGTCCCGCACCGCGTTCCAGTCGATGTTGCCCTGGTATTTCGACACGTCGATGCCGTGGACCGCGAAGGCGTCGGGCAGCGGGCCGCCGAAGCTCGTGGTGGGCGGCAACGGCGCCGCCGAACAGCCCGCCAGGGACAGGGCCGCAAGGAGGATGCCGAAAGCACGCTTCAGGTTCATGGACGGGACCGCAACTCGCTTCATCGAGACGGCTAGGGTTAGAGCCGTCCCCGTAATGGCCTCTTAACGGGGCGGCAAGCGGGCGGGCGCGTGTCATAGGATCGCCACGCCCTCCCCGCAAACCGCTGCCATGGTTACCCGCTTCCGAACGCTCCTGGCCGCCCTGGCCCTCCTCGGCACGGCCGGCGCGGCCCCGTCCGCGGAGCCGGCCCCCGCCCGGGCCGCGGCCCAAAGCTGCCGCAATCCGGACGCACTCGGGGTCGGCCGCACGGTGGAGGTCGGCGGGCCCGTGGAACTCGGGCTGAAGACCTATCCGCGGACGCTGGATCTCCGCGACCACGAGGTCGTGCTCACCTTCGACGACGGCCCGTGGGGCCCCACCACGCCCGACGTGCTGCGCGCGCTCGACGCGCAATGCGTGAAGGCGACCTTCTTCCTGATCGGGCGCAACGCCCAGGCCCACCCGGATCTCGTGCAGCGCGAGGTCGCGGCCGGCCACACCGTGGGCCACCACACCTGGGACCATCCGGCGCTGACGCTGCACTACACGAGCGGCGAGAAGGGCATCGACGACATCGAGCACGGCATGAAGGCCGACGACAGGGCGGCCGGCTACGGCGAGTGGACGGGGGCGCCGCGCGTGCCCTTCTTCCGCTACCCCGGCTTCGGCGACTCGCCGGACACGCTGAAGTGGCTGAGGGACCGCAAGGTGGCGGTGTTCGGCGCCGACCTCTGGGCTTCGGACTGGATCCCGATGACGCCGGACGCGGAGTTCGAGCTGCTGATGGGGCGCCTGCGGGCGGCCGGGCGCGGCGTCATCCTGCTCCACGACATCAAGCGGCAGACCGCCGACATGCTGCCGCGCTTCCTCGCCGCCCTGAAGGCGGAGGGGTTCCACGTCGTCCACGTGGTGCCGGGCGGCGCGACCCCGCCGCTCCGCGAGGCTCCGGCGGGCTGGACCTCCGAGACGGAGCGCACCATCGCCCACATGTGGCCGAAGGCGCCCGAGGCGGCGCGGCCCGAGCCCCGTCCGGCGCCCGCCCGGGCCGGCGCTGCGCCGGGCGGGACCCAGGACCACGCGACCCTGAGGCCCGCCCTCGACTGAACACGCCCGCGCTCTTGAAGGCCGCGCAAGCGGCTGGGCCGAGATGAGGCCCGCAGAGCGCGCCGGCCACCCTGAAACTCCGAGGTTTTCGCCTGCGCCCAGCGCGGCCGGCGCCATCGCACGGCGAGGAACCGGCTCCAAACCAGCAAGCTCATTCAAGTCGAATGAGACATGAAGGAAGTACATCTCCGTTAAGGCGGATCGCCGATACTCTGATTCCTCGCAGGAATTCACGATGTCGTCGCGTCTGCTCACCATCATGTCGGACAAACGCGGCGCGACGGCGGTCGAGTTCGCGCTGGTGACGCCGATCCTGGTGGTGCTCTCGTTCGGCCTCGTGGCCTTCGGCGCGATCGTCAGCGTCGACAACGGCCTGCAGCAGCTCGTCGCCGAGGCGGCGCGGGCCTCGGTGGCGGGCCTCAGCGACGCGGAGCGGACCCAGCTCGCGCAGGCCTCGGTCGCGGCCAACGCGAAAAGCTACCCGTTCATCGACGCGAGCAAGATCAACATGCTGACGAGCGACCCGACCGCGAGCTCGTTCCAGGTGACGGTGCGCTACGACATGTCGGGCCTCTTCGCCTATCGCATGCTGTCCGGGCTTCCCCTGCCCAGCCCCGCCGTGGTGCGCTCGGCCGTCGTGCAGCGCGGGGGGTTTTGAGCGATGGCGCGCGGGTTCTGGCGCGACCGGTCCGGCTCCGTCGCGGTCGTCACGGTGATGCTGCTGGGCGTCCTGTTCGGCATGGCCGCCATCACGGTCGACGCGAGCCGCTTCTACCTCGCCAAGCGCCGCCAGCAGGGCATGACCGACCTCGCCGCCGTGGCGGCGGCGGCCAGCCTCGCCAACGCCCGCGCGGCCGCCGGGGCCAGCCTCGCCGCCAACGGGGTGCCGGCGGCGGACCTCGCCGCGGTCGAGCTCGGCCGCTACGCGGCCGACCCGACCGTGCCGGCGGCGCAGCGGTTCACCGCGGGCGGAGCCGGCGCCAACGCCGTGCGGGTGACGCTGACGAGCACGCCCGCCTCGGTGTTCGGCCGCCTGCTCGGGGTCGCCAAGGCCACGGTCGGCACGCGGTCGGTGGCGGTCAACGCCAACGTCGCCGCCTTCGCCCTCGGCTCGACCCTGGCCAGCCTCGACGGCGGCCTCCTCAACGGCCTGCTCGGGGGGCTGACCGGGACGACGCTGAGCCTGTCGGCCCTCGACTACGCCGGCCTCGCCGGCGCCAACGTCGACCTGTTCGGGCTCAGCAACGCGCTGGCGGCGCGGATCGGCGCGACCGGGTCCTACGCGTCGCTGGCCGCGACGACGGTGCGCGTCGCCGACGTGCTCCGGGCCGCGGCGGACGCCGGCGCGGCGAGCGGCATGCCGGCCGCGACCGCGGCGGCGCTGCGCGCGATCGCGACCGCCATCGGCCCGTCCGGCCCGAGCCTCAGCTTCGGCAGCCTCGTGGCGTTCGGCGCCTACGGCACGCTCACGGTGGGGTCGCCGCCGCCCGTCGCGGCCCAGCTGCCGGTGCTGCCGCTCGTGGCCGCGGCGGCCCGGCTCGGCGGCGGCTCGGCCGAGGTGTCGGCGAATCTCCTGCCCGCCACCGGGGGCGCCGTCACGGGCGCCACGGTGAAGGTGGTGTTCGGCAGCCCGACGGCGGGATCGAGCTACGCCGCGGTCGGCCCCGTCGGCACCACCCTGCACACGGCGCAGACGCGGGTGCTGCTGACCCTCAAGCTCGCGCCGCTCGGCGCCATCGCGAACGTGCTGACCCTGCCGCTCTACGTCGAGGTGGCGCCCGCCACCGCCACGCTGTCGGCCGTGGGCTGCTCGGCCGGGGCACCCGTCGATCCCGCGGCGACGCTGCTCGTGTCGCCGGGCGCGGTGGACGCCTGGATCGGCGCCGTGTCGGACGCGATGCTGACCAACACGACGAGCCCCGTGTCGGCGAGCCCCGCCGTGCTGACCAGCGTGAGCCTGCCGTTGGTCGGCGATCTCCTGGTCGTGACCGGGCGCGCGCACGCCACCGTGTCCAACACCGCGTCGACCGCCGTCCCTTTCAAACAGGCCGAGATCGCCGCCGGAACCATGAAGACCACCGCGACGACCGACTATACGTCGTCGCTGCTGTCGAACCTGTTCAGCGGCCTGCAGCTCGGCGGCAGCGTGGCCGGCCTCCCCGTCGCCGTTCCCGGCACGGTGACGAGCGGCATCGGCGCGCTGCTGCAGGCCGACCTCGCGCCGGTCGACGTCGCGCTGTCCAACACGCTGGGCGCGCTCGGCGTCACGGTGGGCGACGCCGACACCTGGGTCCGCGCGGTGCGGTGCGGCCAGGGCGCGATCGTCAACTGACGGCCGGCGAGGTGCCTATTCCGCCGCCATGGCGGACGAGTGGGATGACAGGGCCGCACAGACGTCGTCCACCACGGCCTCGACCAGGGCGCGGTCGTCGCCCTCGCCCATCACCCGCACGACGGGCTCGGTGCCGGACGGGCGGATCAGCAGGCGCCCGCCCTGCCCGAGGCGCTCGCGCCCGCCGTCGATGGCGCGGATGACGCCCTCCTGGGCGAGGGTGCGGCGGTCCACGAAGCGCACGTTCTTGAGCACCTGGGGGAGCGGCTCGAAGCGGTGGCACACCTCGCTCACCGGCCGGTCGCGGCGCTTCACCACGGCCAGCACCTGGAGGGCCGCCACGAGGCCGTCGCCCGTGGTGGAATGGTCGGACAGGATGATGTGGCCCGACTGCTCGCCGCCGACGTTGAAGCCGTGCTCGCGCATGTGCTCCAGCACGTAGCGGTCGCCCACCGCCGTGCGCACCATCGACAGGCCGAGCCCCTCCAAGTAGCGCTCGAGGCCGAGGTTCGACATCACGGTCGTGACGAGGCCGTTCTTGGCGAGGCGCCCGTCCTCCATCCAGCTCTGCGCGATCACGGCCATGAGCTGGTCGCCGTCGACGATCGTGCCCTTCTCGTCCACGATCAGCAGGCGGTCGGCGTCGCCGTCGAGCGCGATGCCGACGTCGGCGCGCATCTCGCGCACCTTGGCGACCAGCGCCTCGGGCGAGGTCGAGCCGACGTTGTGGTTGATGTTGAAGCCGTCCGGCTTCACGCCGATCGAGAAGACCTCGGCGCCGAGCTCCCACAGCGCCTCGGGCGCCACCTTGTAGGCGGCCCCGTTGGCGCAATCGAGCACGATGCGCAGGCCTTCGAGCGACAGGTGGCGGGGCAGCGTGCGCTTGGCGAACTCGATGTAGCGCGCCTGGGCGCTGTCGACGCGGGTGGCTCTCCCGAGCGCGGGCGACTTCGACAGGCGGCGGCCGAGGTCCTCGTCGAGCAGCAGCTCGATCTCGCTCTCCACCTCGTCGCTCAGCTTGTAGCCGTCCGGGCCGAACAGCTTGATGCCGTTGTCCTCGTAGGCGTTGTGGGAGGCCGAGATCATCACGCCGATGTCGGCCCGCATGGAGCGCGTCAGCATGGCGATGGCGGGCGTCGGCATGGGGCCGAGCAGCATCACGTCCATGCCGACCGAGGTGAAGCCCGCCACCATGGCGTTCTCGATCATGTAGCCCGACAGGCGCGTGTCCTTGCCGATCACCACGCGGTGGCGGTGGCTGCCGCGCTGGAACAGGAGGCCCGTCGCCTGGCCGACCTTCATGGCGAGGTCCGGCGTGATGACGCCATTGGCCCGGCCGCGGATGCCGTCCGTCCCGAAATACCTGCGACCCATGACGCTCCCCAGCGGTGACTGCCGCGCCATCCCCCTCGGCCCGCGGAGCCATAAAGGCGGCCATCCTCGCCAGCAAGCGTTCACATCCCATGAAGCCCCGCGCGGGCGCCGCCCGCGCCCTTGTGCCGCCACGCTCGGCCGCTCACATGCGGGCCGTCGCCGGGTCACGTCCCGGCCAGCCCGGAGGCCCCGCGATGTCAGACAGCACCGCCACCCGTTTCCTCGGCGGCTCGCCATCGGCGGTGCTGGTCCGCCTCGTCGTCGTGTCGCTGATCGTCGGCGCGCTGATGTCCTGGCTCGGCATCGACGCCTTCGACATCGTGGACGAGATCCAGCGCGGGTTCAGCCACCTCTACGGCACGGGCTTCGCGGCGCTGCGCGGGCTTGGCGGCACGGTGCTGGCCGGCGCCGCCGTCGTGGTGCCGGTGTGGCTCGTCCTGCGCGTGCTGAGCTGGCGCGGGCCGCAGGCGCGCCTCGCGCCCGACGACGCGCGCCGCGACGGGGCTCCGTCGCGCTGGACGAACCCCGAACGCGCGCGGGACTGAGCGGGGCCGTCCGGCGTCACGCCGCGTCCGGAAAGGCGTGCAGCCCGTCCGCCCCGAGCGGCAGGGGGTCGACGCGCCGCACCGCGCTCATCGGCAGCGGGCCGTAGAGGTGTGGGAACAGCGCGCCGCCCCGCGACGGCTCCCAGCGCAGGGCCTCGCCGAGCGCCGCGGCCTCAACGGCGATCAGCAGCAGGTCCTCCTGTCCGGCGAAGTGGCGTGCCGCGGTCTCGCGGGCCTGCCCGGCCGTCGAGAAGTGGATGAAGCTGTCGGCGAGGTCGACCGGGGCGCCGCGGAACACGCCGGCGGCTTCGGCCTCGCGCCACAGAACGGCCGGTGCGATCTTGTAGACGAGGTCGGTCATGGCTGATCCGGGACGAAGGGTCCGGGTTGCGGGTCGTGCGCCGCTCTCCTACGACGGGGCGCGGTCGGAAGGCGAGGCGGCATGCGGGACGGCGACATCACGGCGATCGCGAAGTGGCTCGTCGGCCAGGGCCTCGCGGGCGCCACGGAGACGGACCTCGTCACCGGCTTCTGCGCGCGCTGCGTCGAGGGGGGCCTCGCCGTGTCGCGCGGGCTGGTGCTGATCGACACGCTGCACCCCGTCTACGAGGGCCGCGCCTTCAACTGGCACGACGCGGGCGGCGAGTTCACCGAGCATTTCTACGGGCGCTCGGACATCGGCGAGGCCGCGCAGGATTGGCTCCGGAGCGCATGGTACCACATCGTCGAGACCGGCTGCGGCGACGTGCGCCGCCGGTTCTTCCGGGGCGACCCCTGCGACTTCAACCGCCTGCAGGGCTACTGCGACGAGGGCCACCGCGACTATTTCGCGATCGTGACGCCTTATTCGCAGGAGGACGCCTTCGGGCTGATGGACTGCGTCTACTCGCACTGGATGACGCGGGAGCCGGAGGGCTTCAGCGACGCCGACATCGCGGCGCTGCGCCGCCTCGTGCCGATCCTGGCGCTGGCCGTGAAGGGCCCGTCGCTGGCCCGCATCGCCCGCACGCTGGTCGAAGTCTACCTCGGGCGGGACGCCGGCGCGCGGGTGCTCAGCGGGCGCATCTCGCGCGGCGTCGCCGACGAGATCGACGCCGTGCTGTGGTTCTCCGACCTGCGCGGCTACACGGCCATCTCCGACACGGCGCCGCCGGGCGAGATCATCCCGCTGCTCAACGACTACGCCGAGGCCGCCATCTCGGCCATCGACGCGGCGGGCGGCGACGTGCTGAAGCTGATCGGCGACGGCATCCTGGCGATCTTCAAGGCCGACGACCGGGCCGAGGCGTGCCGCTGCGCGCTCGCCGCCGAGGCGGACCTCAGGGCGCGGCTGACGGAGCTGAACGCCCGACGCGCCGCGGAAGGGCGCCCCGCCACCACGCTCTACCTCGGGCTGCACGTCGGCGCGGTGTTCTACGGCAACATCGGCGCGGACAGCCGGCTCGACTTCACGGTGGTGGGGCCCGCGGTCAACGAGGTGAGCCGCATCGCCGCCCTGTGCCGCTCGGCGGACCGGGGCGTGCTGCTGTCCTCGGCCTTCCAGGCCGCCGTTCCCGAGGACGAGCGCGCCCACATCGTGTCGGTGGGCCGCTACGCCCTGCGCGGCGTGGGCCGCGCGCAGGAGCTGTTCACGCTCGACGAGACCGCCTGAGGGGCACCAGGGACGGAGGTTCGCCTCGCGGCGTCCCCGGGCGCCCGGTCAGCCGCTCGCCTTGACCGGCGCCGGCGTGGCCGCCGGGTCGGTCGGAGGCGGGCGCTGGAAGTCCGCCGGCACGGGGCCGCAGCTCCGATACCAGCCGCCGTCGTGGCTGAAGAAGCGCCCGACCACGCGGAAGTCGAAGATCTGCTTGCCCGTCGTGGTGCCGGGCTTGGTGCAGTACTGCGACTGCAGCTTGTCCGCCGCGATGATCGGGAAGGAGCACACGTAGCCGTCCACCTCCACGAGGTCGTGGGCGACGTCGACGACGACGCGCGCGTCGCCCGGCCCGCAATAGGTGCCGGCGCGGAGCGGGATCGGCTGCGCCGCCAGGGCCGGGCCGGCGGCGAGGATCAGGAGGGCGGCCGAGGCCGCGGCGAGGCGGATCACTTGCCCTCTCCCGTCATCGGAACCGCCGGAGGGGCGGTGGTCGGCCGGCCCGCGTCCTCGGCGGGGCCCTTCATCACCGGCTGGGCGACCGGCCCCTCCGAGGTGGTCGAGGTCCCGCCGCTGGCCGGCATCGGCGTCACGCCGGTCTGCGGTTCGGCGGGCGTCACCACGGCCGGGCCGATGGTCGCGCCCTTCACGGCCGGCGCGGCGCCGGACGCCACCTGCTCGGGCGCGGGCCATGCGGGGATCGACACGTTCACCACCTTGGCGGCGGGGTCCCAGGCCGGGCCGACGACCTCGGTCGGCCGCATGATGTCGCGCAGGGCCTGATCCGGGCCCGCCGACACGCCCTTCGGCGCCAGGACCCCGTAGTGCTCGATCACGTTGAAGCCGCCGAGCGGCCGCTGCTGGTTGATGTGGCAGGTGTAGCAATCGACCTTGGCGACGTCGCCGACCTGCCCGAGCTGGTCGCGCGGGAACAGGCTCGTCGCCGGGATTAAGAAGTTCTTGTTGATGTCCTGGGTCATGTACTGACCCCAGAGGCCGTCGATCCGGTAGGGCGAGGACTGCTGCCAGCTCTGCAGGGCGCGGGACGCGTGGCACAGGTCGCAGTTGGCGTCGAGCGCCTGCGACCACTGCATCATCATGATGTAGATGTTCTCGGCGTTCTCCAGCGAGCCGACGCCGCCGCCGCGCTCGCCCACCATGGCGGCGTTGGAGGCGATGTTGGCGTCCTCGTCGTTGACGAGCCACTGCTGGTTGCTGACCGTCGGGAAGAAGTCCCGGATGAAGCGGGCGTTGGTCTGCCAGTTGCGCGGCTTGCCGAGGATGCCGGAATGGGCGGGCGTCGGCTGCTCGTACCACACGCGCGGCGGCACGTTCTCGCCGCGGTGGCAGGTGTAGCAGACGACGCCGGACGGGGCGACGTGATTGCCCCAGTCCGTGTTGATCTTCATCGTCATCTTGATCATGCGCCGCGCCACCTGATCGGTATAGAGCGCGTCGTCGGCGTAGTTGACCTTGCCGTCCTCGCCCGGCTTCAGGTTGTGGCAGAAGCCGCAGCCCTGCTTCGGCGCCACCCACTGCGTGATGGCGACCATCAGGCGGTCGAATTCGGCGGCGGGCACGTCGCCGAGCACCTGCACGTTCTTGTAGACGTCCTTGGCGAGCGGGCCGCCGGCCGGCGCGTCGGGCAGCACGGCCGGGATCGTGTTGAGCTCCAGCTTGCGCCGCGGATCCTTCAGCACGACGAGCTGCTGGCCGGCCGGGCCGATGTTGTGGGCCACGTAGGGCGGCCGGTCCCATTCGGGGAAGAGCACCAGGAAGGCGCCGACCGCCACGGCGCCGACGGTCGCCACGTAGGGCAGATATCTCATTGGACACCGTCCTTGAAGGCGCTCGGCGGAAGCTGGAAGGCGGGGTAGTAGGCGGGGTATTCACGGGCGATGCCGTGCTTCACGCCCCACAGGTACCAGTTGTCGACCACGGTGCCGGTGAGCAGCACGCCGATGCCGCCGCAGAAGGTCGTCAGGATGGCGAACCACCAGGCCCAGCGGTGCACCGACTCGTAGGTGGCGTTGAAGCCCATGGTCCAGCGCCAGAACAGGCCGGCGCGCTCCGCCGCGGTGCCGCGGTCGACGATCTCCTCCGCTTCGCGCTCGCCGCCGAAGCGGGCCACCGCGAGGATGGTCGAGCCGTGCATGGCGAACAGCATGGTCGAGCCGTAGAGGAAGGTGATCGAGAGCATGTGGAACGGGTTGTAGTACCAGTTCCCGTAGAGCACCGAGATCGTCGCGGTCCAGTTCAGGTGTGTGATGATGCCGAAGGGCGGCGCCTCCGAGAAGTTGCCGAGGATCATCGGCCGGATGTAGCCGAGGCTGAGATACAGGAAGATTGCCGACGCGAAGGCATAGGAGACGTGCATGCCCATGCCGAGGGCCCGCGCGCGGCGGAAGCCGCGGTACCACCACAGCAGGATCGAGGCCGTGAGGCAGAAGCCGGCGATGAACCACCAGCCGCCGTCCTGCAGCGGCACGATCGGGTTGCGCCCGTATTTGGCCGCCGGCGGGTCGAGCGTGAGGAAGGGCAGCAGCCGCACGAACTGGATCGGGTCCCAGTTCACCTGGGCGAACATGTTGAGCCCGATCACCTCGATGGCGGTGATGCCGAGCACGACGGAGATCAACCCCTCCCAGCCGAGGTAGAAGGGCCCGACCTGGGGGTCGCCGATGGCGCCGAGCCAGTAGGAGAAGAACTTGCGTCCGAAGCGGCTCTCGGTCAGCCGGATGGGCGAGACGCCGGGGTCGAAGGGTCCGCGCACCTGGACCTTGGTGTAGATCGTGTCGAAATTGGCCATGGCGCGACCCTCAGAAGCCGGCGGCGTTGCGGATGTTGAGGCTCAGGAACCAGTTGTACCAATAAGGCCAACCCTCGGTCCAAAACGGCCCGCTCAGGATGATGCAGATGGCGCTCCAGAACCCGGCGCTGAGCGCGAAGAACGCGCCCAGGCGGTGCAGGCCGTAGGCGCCGACCGAATAGTAGATGTAGTCGCGGAAGTACGCGTTCTCGTGCTCGGTCGCCTTCACGGGCTCGCTCTTGTCGGCCGGGTTGACGGTCGACAGGATCAGGCCGGCGTGGAGGCCCAGGAACATCGTGGTGGTGAAGAAGAACGTCACCGCCAGCATGTGCGCCGGGTTGTAGTGGAAGTGCAGGAACTGGTAGCCGACGTTGGACACCCAATCGAGGTGGCTGGTGATGCCGTAGGGGAAGCCGTAGCCCCAGGCGCCGAGCAGCACCGGGCGGATCACCACGAGCGACACGTAGGCGAAGACCGCGGTCGAGAAGGCGATGGGCGTGTGCCAGCCGATGCCGAGCTTGCGGCAGATCTCGATCTCGCGCAGCACCCAGGACGAGAAGGCGCCGAGCGCGCAGATGGTGACGAGCTGCCACAGGCCGCCCTCGCGCAGCGGCGCGAAGCCGAGGCCGTAGCGGAGCGGTGGCGGGTCCACCGTGATCTGGAAGGGCTCCCACGAGGGGCCGATCGCGGCCGTCCAGAAGATTAGCAGCGTGCCGAGCAGCGCGAAGAAGATCGTCGTGACCCCGAAGAAGCCCACGTAGAAGGGTCCGACCCAGAAGTCGAACAGGTCGCCGCCGATCAGCGTCCCGCCGGCGATGCGGTATTTCCGCTCGAATGACAACAGGGCCATGGGGATCAAGCCTTCAGTTCGCGATGATCGGCCGCGAAGGTTCTGGATGCCGCGCGGCGCGCGGGCTCGGAGGGAGGAGCGTGCGGCCGCGCGGGGGCGCGGCGGACCTTGTCCGGCGTGTGGGCCGCGCCGGGGCGCGGCCCGGGCAGCGTCACTTGGTGGTGCCGGCCGGCGCGGTGTTGGTGGTGGCGGTCGGCACGGCGGGCGGGTTCGTCATCTTGGTGCCGATGATCGACGGCGACGGACCCTCGATCCAGTTGTACCGGCTCGTCGAGAGCAGGATGAAGTGGATCAGCAGCGCCAGCACCAGCAGGAAGGTGAAGAGGCCGATCAGCGCGCGGCGGGGATCGAAGAGGAGCCAGACCTGATACATGAAACTCTCCTCAGCCCAGCATCGACAGGAGGGGGCGAACGGCGTCGATCATCGACGTGTTCACCGGCGCGCCGCCCTGCGCCCAGGGGCGCCACAGCCACACGAGGATGTGGGCGATGATGGCGATCACCGTGAACACCAGGAAGCTGGTGATGAAGAACTTGTTGAACTCGGCGGCCTCGGGCCGGGTCAGGCCGGACAGGGAGATCCTGTCGCGGTCGAGATATTCGACGGGTTGTTCGGGCATCGTCTGAGAGTCCTCGTCTTGGAGAGGTGCCGCGCCCCGGAGGTCAGCGCGCAGCGGATCGCGGCGGGGTCAGCCCATGAAGGCAAACGGGATCACCGCGGCGGCGCGGCTGCGCACGGCGGCGACGAAGGACGAGGGGCGGACGGGGTCGGCCGGCAGGAGGCCGAGGCGGCGCATCGCCACGCCGGCCACGAAGGCCGGATAGGTCAGGCCGAGCAGGACGCGGTAGTCGCGGCGGACCGCCGAACGGGAGCCGTGGCTGCTGGACGTGATGGCGCTCATGACACTGTCTCCGGTTCGCGGTGGGGGGCTGGAGCCGCGCGGCCGCCGGCCCGCAGCAGGTGGTCGAGGCCGACGCGCGGGGAGCCCCCGCGCCTGGCCTCGCGCTCGGCCGCGTCGCGCAGGCGCTTGGCGGCGGAGATCCGGACCACGACGGGCTCCCGCTCGACCGTGTGGTCGAGCCCGGCGCGGGCGTCGTCGTCCCAGGGGAGCTCGGCGTGGCGCTCGCCAGCGGCGCGGGCCGCCGGCGTCGCCTCGACGGCGTCCATCTGCCCGGCCAGCGGGATGATATGGAACAGCGCGTCGAAGAGGGCGTTGCAGACCTCCTGCACGAGGTAGGTCGCGCCCGCGTAGCCCATGTAGGGCGTGCCCGTGTGGCGCCGGATGGCGGTGCCGGGGAACGAGGCCGGGATGAAGGCCGCCCTGCCCCCGCCCTCGGCGAGGTACATGCGCTCGTTGACGGAGCCGAAGACCACGAGCGGCGGCGCCGACGTCAGCGCCGCCTTGATGGCGGCGTTGTCGGTCTTGTCGCCGGCGCGGCGCGGCACCGCGAGGCCGCAGGGCAGCCCCATGTCGTCCTCGAGAAAGGCGCGGATGCCGCGCGTGTAGGTCTCGTTCGCCACCACCGCGAAGGAGGCCGTTGCGAAGAAGTCCTGCGTCACCGAGCGCCACAGGTCCCACAGCGGCTTGATCGTGGTCAGCTTCTCGCGCGCGATGAAGGGCTCGGGGTCGAGGCCGAGCACCTGCCCCAGCGAGCGCAGGAAGGCCGTGGTCGAGTGGAGCCCGATCGGCGCCTGCAGGTAGGGCCGGTCGAGCAGCTCGCAGAGGCCGCGGCCGAACTCGCGGTACAGGCACACGTTGGCGTCGGCGTCGCCGAGGCGGGGCACGTCCTCCAGCGCCGAGCCCAGCGGGAACGACAGGTTCACCTCGGCGCCGATGCCCTCGATCAGGCGGCGAACCTCGTGGAGGTCCGAGGGCATGTTGAACATGCCGTAGGACGGGCCGACGATGTTGACGCGGGGCTTCGCGCCCTCGGGCCGCGGCGGGCGCTCGGCCGCGCCCTTCTTCGGGCCGAACTCGCGCCACAGCCAGACGAGCGAGCGGTCCGCCGCCTGCCACTGGTCCTCGTCGATGGTGCGGGGCAGGAAGCGCTTGAGCTTGGTGCCCTCGGGCGTCACGCCGCCGCCGATCATCTCGGCGATGGAGCCCGTCACCACCACGGCGGGGCGCTTCGGGTCGAGCGCGGCCGCGGCGCGCTTCATGGCGCCCTCGGTGCCGGTCTGGCCGAGGTTCTCCTCGGCGAGGCCGGTGACGACGATGGGCAGCTCGTGCGGCGGCAGCCCGTCCGTGTAGTGCAGCACGGAGGTGACGGGCAGGTTCTCGCAGCCGACCGGGCCGTCGATGACGACCTGCAGCCCCTTCACGGCGCAGAAGCAATAGACGGCGCCCCAGTACCCGCCCGCGCGGTCGTGGTCGAGGACGAGCATCAGGCGGCTCCCCGCTCGATGCGGCCCGGGACGGCCTTGACGGCGACGCGCGGCGGCGCGGCGCGGCGAGCCCTCGGCGCTTCGGGCCAGATGCCCGACGAGGCGCCCTCGCCGACGCCTTCAAAAAACTCGCGCATGCGGTCGAAGCGGGGCTTCGAGGCCAGCGCGGCGTTGACCACGCCGGCGAGCGAGCCGGGGCCCGCGGGGCCCATCAGCGGCCGCGCCGAGATCAGGTTGGTGAAGTAGAGCGCCGGCGTGCCCTGCGCCTTGGCGTGCTGCACCACCGGGGTGGTGCCGATGGCGAGGTCCGGCCGAAACTCCCGGAAGGCCGCGAGGTCGTGTTCCAGCGAGGCGCGGTACTTCACCAGCACGCCGCGCGCCTCCAGCCAGTCGCGGTCGGCCTCGGACTGCGCGGTGCGGGGGCAGGCCGTGCCGACGTAGCGCAGGTCCGCGCCGCACTCGACGAGCAGGCGCGCCACGATCAGCTCCGAGCCCTCGTAGCCGCTGAGGGTGATGCGCCCGGAGATGCGCGAAGCCGCCACGGCGCCGCGCACCGCCGGCAGCACGGCGTCCCGCGCGCGGGCCACGTCCGCGGCCGGCACGCCGGCGGCCTCGCCGACCGCCGCGAGCCAGGCGGCGGTGCCGTCGACGCCGACGGGCGCGGAGCCGACGACGGGCCGGCCGGCGGCGGCGAACTCGCGCATCGAGGCGGTGTAGAAGGGGTGGATCGCGGCCGCGACCGCGCAGTCGAGCGCGGCATAAAGCTCACGCCACTCGCGCGTCGGCACGGTGGGGCCGGCGGCGAGCCCCATCGGCTCCAGCATGCGGCCGATGACGACGGGGTCGGCCGGAAACACCTCGCCGAGCAGCGCCACGGTGGGGCGCCCGGCGCGGCCGGCGCGCGGCGCCTGCACGGGGCCGGCCTCGGCCTCGCGGCGCGCGTAGGCCAGCATGGCGCCGGCCAGCACGTCCTTGGCCTCGGCGTGGGTCGGCACGCCGAAGCCCGGCACGTCGATGCCGATGATCCGCACGCCGTTGATCTCGGGCGGCAGCAGCCGCAGCGGCACGCCGGAAGCGGTGGGGACGCACAGGTTCGTCACCACGACCGTGTCGTAAAGGGCCGGGTCGGCGAGCTGGAACACCGCCTCGCGGATGTCCTCGAAGAGCTTGCCGGTGACGAGGGACTCCGAGTTGAACGGCACGTAGCCGACCGAGCGCCGCGCGCCGTAGAAGTGCGACGTGAAGGTCAGACCGTAGACGCAGCAGGCCGAGCCCGACAGCACGGTGGCGGTGCGGCGCATGCGCAGGCCGACGCGCAGCGAGCCGAAGGCCGGGCACATGCTCTGCGGCTGGTCGTGCGGGCCCATCGGGTAGTCGGCCGCGAGCCGGTCCATGACGTCGGAGGCGCCGGCCGAGGCCGCGGCGCGGCGCATCTCGTCGCGGCCCGCGTGGCAGGACGAGGTTTCGCGCTCCGGGGCGGTGCCGATGTCCTGCACGAAGCCGTCGTGGCTGCTGCGCAGCTCGCTGTCCCGCAACGTGGCGTCGCGGTCGTCGATGTCGCCGATGCGGTCCGTCATGGCGGCGGCCTCAGGCGGCGTCGTAGACGACTTCGAGCGACGGGCGCTCCGCGTGCGCGACGCCGCGCATGTCCGCCATGGTGGCGGGCACGAGCTCGACGTCGCGGCCCACCGTGTCGCCGTCGAAGAGGCCAAGCAGGCCGTCCTGGGAAAGCGGCGTCGGCCGGACCGGCGGCGCGAGGCCGACGGCCTCGGCGAGCTGCTCGAACAGCGGCGCCCAGCGCCCGCCGGGGCGGCCGACGATCTCGTAGTTGGCGCTCTTGCGGCGGATGTCCTCGTCGGCCGGGATGGCGGCCAGCACCGGGATGCCGGCCGCGGCCGCGAAGGCCTGCGCCTCGCCGGTGCCGTCGTCCTTGTTGATGACCAGCCCCGCGACGCCGACGTTGCCGCCGAGCTTGCGGAAATACTCGACCGCCGAGCAGACGTTGTTGGCGACGTAGAGCGACTGCAGGTCGTTCGAGCCGACGACGATGACCTTCTGGCACATGTCGCGGGCGATCGGCAGGCCGAAGCCGCCGCACACCACGTCGCCCAGGAAGTCGAGCAGCACGTAGTCGAAGCCCCAGTCGTGGAAGCCGAGCTTCTCCAGGAGCTCGAAGCCGTGGATGATGCCGCGCCCGCCGCAGCCGCGCCCGACCTCGGGGCCGCCGAGTTCCATGGCGAAGACGCCGTCGCGCTTGAAGCACACGTCGCCGATGGCGACCTCCTCGCCCGCGAGCTTCTTCTTGGACGAGGTTTCGATGATGGTCGGGCAGGCGCGGCCGCCGAACAGCAGCGAGGTCGTGTCGCTCTTCGGGTCGCAGCCGATGAGCAGCACGCGCTTGCCGCTCTGCGCCATGGAGTAGCTGAGGTTGGCGAGCGTGAAGCTCTTGCCGATGCCGCCCTTGCCGTAGATGGCGATGATCTGCGTGTCCTTGCGCGCCGGCTCGGTCGAGGGCGCGTCGGGCTCCACCGCGGCCTCGGCGCGCAGCGCGTCGAACTGGTCGGGCCGGGCGATCGAGAGGTCGTTCATCGCGTGGCGCTCCAGTCGAGGATCATCTTCAGGCAGCCGGCGTCGCCGAAGGCCGCGCGATAGGCCGCTTCGGCCGCGGACGCGGGCGAGCGATGGGTGACGAGCCCGTCCAGCGACAGGCGTCCCGCGGCGAGGTGGCCCTGCACGGCCGCCATGTCGGCCGGCTTCCACTCCGCGGCGGTGCGGAACCGCGCCTCGCGCATGAAGGCCGGCGGGAAGGCGAAGGACACGCGGTCCTTGTAGAAGCCGGCCAGCACGACCTCGCCGCCCGGCGCCAGGCGTTGGACCAGCGCGTCCACCAGGGACGCGTCGCCGGACACGTCGTAAACGCTGCGGTAGTCGCGGCGGCCGTCGTCGGCGGCGTCGATCACGGGATAGCCGAGCGACCCGCCGCGGCGGGACGGCTCGCGCTCCCAGACGGTGGGGGCCGGCGCGCCGGCGGCGATCGTCAAGCGCGCCAGCAGGCGGCCGAGGGCGCCGTGGCCGACGACGAGGTCGGGCGGCGCCCCGCCCGCCAGGGCGTGCTGCGCCGTGGCGGCGAGGGCCAGCAGCGTGGCCTCCTCGGCGCCGAGGTTGCCGACCGGCACGGCGCGCCGCGCGGGCACGACGAGGCGGGCCGCGGAAGCGCCGAACAGCCCGCGCACGTCCCGGTAGCAGGAGGCGCCCGGCACGAAGACGCGGCCCCCGACCAGCGTGTCTTCATCGTCGGACACGACAACGCGGCCGACGGCCTCGTAGCCCGGCACGAGAGGGTAGCCGAGCCCCGGGAAGGGCGGCATCTCGCCCGACCACAGCAGGCGTTCGGTGCCGGTGGAGACGCCGGACACCTCGACGTCGACCACGACGTCGCCGGCGGCCGGCGGGATCAGGTCGACGGGGGCGATGGACAGCGAGCCGGGGCGTTCGAGGAGCACAGCATCGGTCCGCATCCGCCCCTCCCTTCCGCCTCGTGCCGTCGACTAAGCCGGAGCTGTATAGGAGATTGGACGCCTCAGAGTGTCAAGCTGGATTTACACTCCGCCGCCCGCCGGGGTGTGGGCGACGATGACGCCGGTGACGATGGGCAGCGACGTCGGCCGCCGCTCGACGTCGACGAAGCCGGCCTCGCGGAGCATCAGCGCGAGTTCGTCGTAGCTTCGGGCGCGGCCCTGACCCATGGCCATGAGATAGAAGCCGAAGTAGGCGCCGCCGACGCGCTCGGCCCCCGCCGTGTCGGCCAGGGGCTCGGCGACCAGCAGCGTGCCGCCGGGCGGCAGGGCGCGGCGGACGGAGGCGAGCAGGGCCCGCACGGTCTCGTCCTCGTGGTCGTGGAGGACGCGCACGAGCGACACGAGGTCGGCGCCGGCGGGGACTGGGTCGCGGCGGAAGTCGCCGCCGACCGCGCGCGCCCGGCCCGCGAGGCCGCCGCGGGCGAAGCGCGATTCGGCCTCGGCCGCCACCGAGGGCAGGTCGAAGAGGGTGAGGTCGAGCGCCGGCGCCGCGGCGGCGACGGCCTGGAGGAAGGTGCCGTCGCCGCCCGCCACGTCGACCATGCGGCGGTGGCAAGCGAAGGGATAGGCGCGCACGACCTCGCGCGACACCATGGCCTGCGAGGCCGACATGAGCCGCGTGTAGGCGAGGGTGCGCTCGCGGCCGTGGCCGGACGCGTCCTCCGCCTCGCTATAGGACCAGAAGGCGCCGAGCGCCCGCTCGCCCCGCTCGCCGCGCAGCAGCGCCACGGGGTCGGCGAGGTCGCGGTACAGCATGGCGTGGTGCTCCACCATGGCGGTGATGCCGGGGTCGAGCAGCACGGCGCGGCCGAGCGGGCCGAGGCGATAGCGGTCGCGCCCGGCGCGGGCGGCGAGGCGCAGCGAGGCCGCGGCTTCGAGCAGCCGGCGGGCCCCGGCCTCCGGCAGGCGGAGCGCGCCGGCGAGGTCGGCCGTCGTCCGGGGGCCGGCGCGCAGGGCTTCGAAGAGTCCGAGGCGCACGGCGGCGACCAGCACCTGCGAGTAGACGAAGCCGGCGCAGAGGTCGAAGACCGCGCCGGCGCGCGCCCGCGCGATCGGCCGGCTCAGGGGGAAGCGGGTCGCGAAGGCGACGAGGCCGGGATGCAGACCGGCCCGGTCGCAGGCCGCGCCGATCCGGTCCTTCAGGCCCTGCCACAGGTGCCCCACGCCGCGCTGGGGGCCGGCGAGCGGGCTGACGGCGGACGGGGTCGAAGCGGGCATGTCAGTTTTTGACACCCGAAATGTGTCATGTAAACTGGACACATGAGCGGGGCCTCAGCGTCGCTCGCCGGGCGGACGCGTCATGTCGGAACTTCACGTCGCCGTGGTGGGCGCGGGCATCGGGGGCCTCGTGGCGGCGCTCGATCTCGCGCGCCGCGGCACCCGCGTCACCGTGGTCGAGCGCGCCGCGGGCCCCGGCGGCAAGCTGCGGCAGGTCAAGGTCGGGGAGCGCCTGGTCGACGCGGGCCCGACCGTGTTCACCCTGCGCGACGTGTTCGACCGCGTCTTCACCGAGGCGGGCGAGCGGCTCGACGACCACCTGCGGCTCACGCGGCAGAGCCGGCTCGCGCGCCACCACTGGCCGGACGGCAGCAGCCTCGACCTCCACGACGACCCCGCCCGCTCGGCCGAGGCCATCGGCGCCTTCGCCGGCGCCGGCGCGGCCCGCGCCTACCGCGACTTCGCCCGCCAAGCCGCCGACGTCTACGCGGCGCTGGAGAAGCCCTTCATCCGCGCCGAGCGGCCCGCCAACCCCATGGCGCTGATGAGCCGGGCCGGGCTGGCGGGCTTCGGCGGCATGCTGCGCATCCAGCCCTACACGCTGCTGTGGCGGGCGCTCGGCGAGCTATTCACCGACCCGCGGCTGCGCCAGCTCTTCGGGCGCTATGCCACCTATTGCGGCTCCTCGCCCTTCGAGGCGCCGGCCACGCTGATGCTCGTCGCCCACGTGGAAGCGCAGGGCGTGTGGTCGGTCGAGGGCGGGCTCGGCGCGCTGGCCCGCGCGCTCCAGGCGCTCTGCGAGGCGCGCGGCGTGCGGTTCCGCTTCCACGCGGACGTGGCCGAGGTGCTGATGTCGGGCGGCCGCGCCGCGGGCCTGAGCCTGCGCGGCGGCGAGCGCCTCGCCTGCGACGCGGTGGTGTGGAACGGCGACGCCGCGGCGCTGGCCGCGGGCCGGGCCGGGCGCGGCGCCATGGCGGCGGTGCCCGCCACGGCGCCCGACGCGCGCTCGCTTTCCGCCTTCACGGTCGCCATGGCGGCGCGGATGCGCGGGCCGGAGCTGCTGCGCCACAACGTCTTCTTCTCCGAGGACTACCCGGCCGAGTTCGAGGCCATCCGGGCGGGCCGCGTGCCTGAACGGCCCACCGTCTACCTTTGCGCGCAGGACCGCGGCGACGGCTCGCCCGCCCTGCCCGCAGGCCCCGAGGGCGCGCCCGTCGAGCGGGCCCTCGCCATCGTCAACGCGCCCGCCGACGGCGACCGCCACCGCTACACCCCCGAGGAGATCCGATCATGCGAGGAGCGGACTTTCCGCCAGCTGGAGCGCTGCGGGCTCACGGTGGAGCGGCCTCCCGGTTCGACGCTGCCGACGGCGCCGAGCGACTTCTCGGACCTGTTCCCGGGCACGGGCGGAGCGCTCTACGGGCCGGCCTCGCATGGGTGGATGGCTTCGTTCCGTCGCCCCGGGTCGCGTTCGCGCCTGCCCGGCCTCTACCTCGCGGGCGGGAGCGTGCATCCGGGCTCGGGCGTGCCGATGGCCGCGCTGTCGGGCCGGCTGGCGGCGTCGAGCCTCATGCAGGACTGCGCTTCGACATCAAGGTCGACCCGAACGGCTACGCGTGGTGGTACGTCGATGCGCTGAGCGAGGACGGGCGCGAGGGGCTGACCCTCATCGCCTTCATCGGCAGCGTGTTCTCGCCCTATTACGCCTGGACGGGGCGGCGCGACCCGGCCGACCATTGCGCGCTCAACGTCGCGCTCTACGGCACGCACCGCCGCTGGGCCATGACGGAGCGCCGGGCCTCCGCGCTGCGGCGCGACGAGGCGAGCCTGAACATCGGCCCGAGCGCGCTGCGCTGGGACGGCACCTGCCTCACGGTGACGATCGACGAGGTGACGGCGCCGATCCCGCGGCGCGTGCGCGGGCAGGTGCGCCTCTACCCGCAGGCCGTGGTGAACCACCCCATCGTGCTCGACGAGGTCGGCAACCACTGCTGGTGGCCGATCGCGCCCTGCGCGCGGGTCGAGGTCGAGATGGAGAAGCCGGACGCCTCCTGGTCCGGCACCGGCTATTTCGACCACAACCGGGGCGACGCGTCGCTGGAATCGACCTTCCGGCGCTGGGACTGGTCGCGCGCGTCGACCCCGGACGGCACGGCGGTGCTCTACGACCTGGAGACGCGCGGCGGCGACACCTGCTCGCTCGCCATCCTGTTCGACCCGGAGCGCGGCGTGGTGGACTTCGCGCCGCCACCCGAGGCGCGGCTGCCGCGCACGCTGTGGGGCGTCGGGCGCGGCACGCGGGCCGAGGCGGGCGGCGCGCGCGTGACGAGGACGCTGGAGGACGGGCCCTTCTACGCGCGCTCGATTCTGGAGACCACGCTGCTCGGCCATCGCTCGGAGGCGATCCACGAGAGCCTGTCGCTCGACCGCTTCCGCAACCCGATCATCAAGACGTTCCTGCCGTGGCGCATGCCGCGGAAGGGGTGGTAGGCCGCGTCACCGGTCCGGGCGGGACGCCGCACGGCGCCCCGCCCGTGTCCGTCGACGGCCGGAGCCGGCCTCAGTCCACGTCCTCGACCACCACGGTGCGGCCGGACAGGCGCTGCGCCAGCGAGGCCTCCATGAAGGCGTCGAGTTCGCCGTCCAGCACCTCGTCGGGCGTGCCCGAAGTCATGCCGGTGCGCAGGTCCTTCACGAGCTGGTAGGGCTGGAGCACGTAGGAGCGGATCTGATGGCCCCAGCCGACGTCGGTCTTCGAGGCCGCGTCGGCGTTGGCCTTGGCTTCGGCCTTCTCCAGCTCGATCTCGTAGAGGCGGGCGCGCAGCATGTTCCACGCGGTCGCGCGGTTCTTGTGCTGCGAGCGCTCGCCCTGGCACGCCACCACGACGCCCGAGGGCACGTGCGTGATGCGGACCGCGGAATCCGTGGTGTTCACGTGCTGGCCTCCGGCGCCCGACGACCGGTAGGTGTCGATGCGGCAGTCGGATTCCTTGATGTCCACCTCGATCTTGTCGTCGACCACCGGATAGACCCAGGCCGAAGCGAAGCTCGTGTGGCGCCGCGCCGCGCTGTCGAAGGGCGAGATGCGGACGAGGCGATGGACGCCCGACTCGGTCTTGGCCCAGCCATAGGCGTTGTGGCCCTTCACTAGGATCGTCGCGGACTTGATGCCCGCCTCTTCCCCGGCGCTCTCCTCGATCAGCTCGACCTTGAACTTCCGGCGCTCGGCCCAGCGCGTGTACATGCGGAACAGCATGCGGGCCCAGTCCTGGGACTCGGTGCCGCCCGCGCCCGAATGGACCTCGATGTAGGCGTCGTTGGCGTCGGCCTCGCCGGACAGCAGCGATTCGACCTGGCGCTTGTCCGCCTCGAGCTTGAGGGCCCGCAGGGCATCGATGGCTTCGCGCTCGACCGCGGCGTCGTCCTCGGCCTCGGCGAGCTCGACGAGCGTGACGGAGTCCTCGAGGTCGCGCTCCAGCCGCGACAGGGCGCCGAGACGCTCCTCGAGCTCGGTGCGCTCGCGCATGACCTTCTGGGCCGCGGCGGCGTCGCTCCAAAGGGCGGGGTCCTCGGATCGGGCGTTGAGTTCGGCTAGGCGCCGCGTCGCTGTGTCGACGTCAAAGATGCCTCCTCAGCAGTCCCACGGACTGCTTGATCTGCTCGACGAGCGCCAGGGGTTCGGCTCGCATGGGTGGGGTTCGATCCTCGGCTGGGAATGCGGCGGAGGGCGACAGATAGAGGGCGGCCGGACCCCTGTCCAGGCGGCGGGGTCGCGGCGCGGGGGCCGCCCGTGCCATAAGGCGAGGGGGCGGCCGTCCGACGGGGTCGGGGCCGCCATGGAGAACACGATGCCGTCACGCTTCCGCGCGCGCTCCGTCCTGGCCGCGCTCGCCCTCCTGTCGATCCCCTCCGCCGGCCGGGCCGAGCCCGCCGCCGCCGATCAGGAGGCCTGCACGCCGGACGTGTTCAAGATCTGCTCCTCGGCCATCCCGAGCGAGACCGCGATCGTGGCCTGCCTCAACGCCCACATCCCGCAGCTCAGCCCCGCCTGCCGGGCCGTGATCGACCCGCCGAAGGCGAAGGCCAGGCGCCGGCACCGGGCCTGAGCGGCCGCGCCGTCAGGACGCGACCGAGTCGAGCACCGTGACGGCCCGGCGGTTCTGCGACCAGCAGGCCGGCTCGGCGCAGCGCCGCACCGGGCGGGTGTTGCCGTAGCTGACGGCCCGCAGGCGCGACGCCGCGACGCCGCGGTGCTCCAGGTAGGCCACCACGGCGGCGGCGCGGCGGCGGCCGAGCGCCATGTTGCTCTCGGCCGAGCCCGGCTCGTCGGCGTAGCCCTCCACCACCATGCGGTAGGGGGTGTAGCGCTTGAGCCAGGCCGCCTGCTTGTCGAGCGTGGCGCGGTCCGTGTCGTTGAGATCCGCCGAGTTCGCGGCGAAGAACACGCGGCGGCCGACGTTGACGTCGAAGTCGGACGGGCTGCCCTTGGGGGCGTCCAGCGTCGTGGCGATGGGGGTGTCGCCGTTGACGCTCGGCGCCGAGGAGCCTCCGAAATGGCCGCAGCCGCCGAGCGCGGCGGCGAGCGACAGGATCGCGCCGAGGCGGATCGCGCGCGCCCTCACCGGATGTGCTTCAGCACGAGGACGGCCGTGCCGACGGGCGTGCGCTGGTAGAGGTCCATCACGTCCTCGGGCAGCAGGCGCACGCAGCCCGACGAGGCGTCGGTGCCGATGGTCCAGGGCTCCAGCGTGCCGTGCAGGCGGTAGCCGAGGTCGGTGCCGTCCCGGTACAGGTAGAGGGCGCGGGGGCCGAGCGGGTTGTCGGGCCCGCCCGCCATGTGGCGCGGCAGGTCCGGGCGGCGCTTCAGCATCTCGGGCGGCGGCGTCCAGCCGGGCCAGATCGCCTTGCGGGCCACGGTGGCGCGCCCGAACCACTTGAAGCCTTCCAGCCCGACGCCGACGCCGTAGCGCAGCGCCGTGTTGTTCTCGAAAGTGACGTAGAGGAAGTGGTTCTGGGTATCGACGATGATCGTGCCCGGCGCCTCGCGGTGCTCGTGCTCGACGAGCTGGCGCTGCCACACGGGGTCGATCGCCGCGACGTTGGACCGGTTGTAGGTGAAGCCGTGGTCCTGCGCCTTGCCCGAGAAGAAGGGCGACGGGTCGAAGGCGGCCCGCGCCGGCCCGGGTCCCATCAGGCTCAGCGCGGCGGAGCCGCCCAGCATCGTGCGGCGCGTGATCGCCAAAGTCATCGTCTCCCGGGCCGGCCGTCGCGGCCACGCCTCATCGCGGGCATGTCGCATCGCGAAAGTGTCGCCAGGGTGGCTAGGATTCCGTTACATCCGGGCTGTTGCAGGGGGGACACGGCGTGGAGTGGCGCGACCGCGGGACGGTGCTGGGCGGGCGGGCCTACGGCGAGACCAGCGTGGTGCTGGAGTTGCTGACGGCCGAGCACGGGCGCCACCTCGGCCTCGTGCAGGGCGGCCGCTCGCGGCGGCTGCGCCCGGTGCTGCAGCCCGGCAACGCCGTGGAGGCGGTGTGGCGCGCCCGCATCGACCATCACCTCGGCGCCTTCGCGGTCGAGGGACTGAAGCTGCGCGCCGCCGGCGTCATGGGCAGCGCCGCCTCGCTCCACGCCGTCAACCACCTGACCGGCCTCGCGCGCCTCCTGCCCGAGCGCGAGCCGCAGCCGGCGCTCCACCTCATGCTGGAAGCCATGATGGAGGGCATCGAGGACCGGCACCGGCTGCCGCTGCAGATGGTGCAGTTCGAGCTGGCCTTCCTGGCGGCGCTCGGCTTCGGCCTCGACCTCGCCGCCTGCGCGACCACGGGCGGCACGGCGGACCTCCACTACGTGTCGCCGAAGACCGGCCGCGCCGTGTCGGTCGGGGCGGCGGGGATCTACGCCGACCGGCTGCTGCCTCTGCCCGCCTTCCTGCGGCCGGGCGAGGCGCGCTCGGCCGTGACGGTGGACGACCTCGCTGCGGCCTTCCGGCTCACCGACCACTTCCTCGCGCGCGACGTCTACGCGCCGCGCCACGTCGCCCCGCCCTCCTCGCGCCGGGCCTATCTGGCGGCGATCGCCGCGTCCGGGGAGGGGGCGAGCTGAGCGGCTGCCACAGCCTCACATCTTGGCGAGGGCGTCGAGCGCCTGGGCGAGGCCGCGGAACGACACGGGCAGCGTCACGTCGCGGTTGAGCCCGTCCTTGTAGACGATGCGCCCCTGCCCGGTCTCGCTCCGCCAGCGGCGGGCCGCCTCGTCGGACCCGGCGCTTTCGGCGAAACAGCCGACCGGCAGGCAGCGCCGCCAGGCGAGCTCGACACCCGCGGCGTCCTTGTCGCCGGCCGAGATCCTGACGGTGCTCGGGAACCACACGTCGACCGGCAGAACCACGACGAGCTTCAGCGGGTCGGAGGGGCCGGCGTGGCCGAAGGCGATCTGCGCCACCGCGACCTGCTGGTTCGGGAGCTGTACGGTCTGCACGGCCTCGCAGATGCGCTGGGCCTTGTCGCCCGCGCCCTTCTCGCACCGCGCCGTCCAGTCGCCGTAGGAGGCGGTGGTCACGGACGGGTCGGGGCCGACCGGCGCCGGAGCGGCGGGGGCGGGCTTCGCGGGCTCGGCGGCGGCCGAGGGGACCGCGCAGGCCAAGGACGCGCAGGCCAGGAGGGCGGTGAGGGCCGAAGCTCCGGCGACGTGGCGCATGCGGTCGTGGTTCCTGAAGGATGGGGCGCTCCCGCTCTTAAAGCAGGACGGGCCGCGGCCAAACCCCCTCGCACGCGCGAGCGACGGTCTCGTCGGGGCAGGGACCTCGATGCGGCGCAACATCGCGCGCGAGCCGGGCGTTGGGCGCGCATGACCGACACGACGCCGTCCTCCGCCACTTTCACCCTGACCGAGCCGGCCGAGACGCCCTGGCTCGGCGTGTTCTTCGGCTACGTCGCCATGGTGCCCTTCGTGGTCGGCGTGCTGGCGTTCTGGCTCGCGGGCGAGCCGTGGCGGGGCGCGGCGCTGGCCATCACGCTGTTCTGGGGCTGCGCCATCCTGACCTTCCTGGCGGGGGTGCGGCGCGGGGTGTCGTTCCGCACGCCCGGCGGCGTCACGGCGGGGCAGATCGTCACCATGCTGTGGCTGTTCTGCCTGGGCTTCGCCGCCATCGTGCTGACCGCGATCGCCATGCCGGTCTGGGCGACCGCGCTGCTGCTCGTCGGCTACCTCAGCCTGCAGGTCTTCGACCCCATCGCGGCCCGCAAGCTCGAAGCGCCGCTGTATTTCGCGCGGCTGCGCCCGGCCCAGATGGCCATCCCCCTGCTCTGTCTCCTCGGCACGCTCGTGCTATTGTCGACCCGCTGAGGTCGACCGGGGCGGCGCGCGATGGATGTGAATTCGGGACTGGCCCTCGCAGGGTTCCTCGTGGCCGCCTTCGCGGCCGCGTCGAGCGGCGCCGTCTTCAAGCCGGACGAGTGGTACCGCACCCTGCGCAAGCCGGGCTGGACGCCGCGCCCCTGGGTGTTCCCCGTGGTGTGGACGCCGCTCTACCTGATGATCGCGGTGTCGGGCTGGCTCGCCTGGCGCGAGACGGGGCTGTTCACCCTGCCCTTCGCCTTCTACGCCGCCCAGATGGTGCTCAACGCCGGCTGGTCGGCCGTGTTCTTCGGGCTGCGGCGGCCGGACCTCGCCTTCGCCGAGCTGCTGGTCCTGTGGCTGTCGATCCTGCTCACGCTGATCGGCTTCGCCCCGGCGAGCCCGGCCGCGGCCTGGCTGCTGGCCCCCTACCTGCTCTGGGTCACGATCGCGGGCGCGCTGAACCTGTCCGTGTGGCGCATGAACGCCGACCGCTTCGCGCGGGCCTGAGACGCGCGATGCGCTTCCCGCTCCGCGCCGCCGCGCTCGCTCTCCTCGCCTCCGTCCCCCTCGCGCGGGCGCAGGACGCCCCCGCCCCGCCCGACCCCGCCCTGCAGGCCGCCGTCGACAGCGAGCGGCGTAACCCACGCATGCCGGCCTTCGACGCCGCCCGCCACCCCGTCGACGAGCTGACCTTCTTCGGCCTGAAACCCGACATGACGGTCGTCGAGCTGTGGCCGGCCGGCGGCTACTGGACCGAGATCCTGGCCCCTTACCTGCGCGACGGCGGCGGCACGCTGATCGCCGCCATGGAGGTGGAGCCGCCGAACAGCCCGTACCGCGAGGCGGCGGCGAAGCGCTTCGCCTATTTCAAGCGCCGCGTCGCCGAGGACCCAGACCTGTTCGCCGGCCTCAAGGTGTCGGCCTTCGGCCCCGGCACCGAGGCCATCGCGCCGGCCAATTCCGTCGACCTGATCCTGGGCATCCGCGACCTGCACCTGTGGATGCGCCAGGGCTTCGCCGAGGAAGCGCTGGTGGCCTGCTTCAAGGCACTCAAGCCCGGCGGCATCCTGGCGCTGGTCGACCACCGCGGCAACCGCGCCGGCGAGCAGGACATCCACGCCGCCGATGGCTACGTGCGCGAGGACTACGCCAAGGGGCTGGCGGAGCTCGCCGGCTTCACCTTCGTGGCCTCCTCCGAGATGGAGGCCAACCCGAAGGACACGGCCGACTGGCCGCACGGCGTGACCACGCTCGGCCCGACCTTCGCGCTCGGCAACCAGGACCGCGCCAAATACGAGGCCGTGGGCGGGCCCGACAACTTCGTGCTGAAGTTCCGCAAGCCGCTCTAGCGACGGCGCCGACGCAGGATTGCATCGGCGTTGACACGCCGGCGCGGGTCGTCGGACCATGCCGTGCCGCGTGACGGGCCTCCCGGTCGTCACGGGCGGGCCCGGAGGTCGGCGCGATGGCGGAAACGGTCGACATCGGCCTCGTGATGCAGGGCGGGGGTGCGCTCGGCGCCTACGAGCACGGTGCCGTGCAGGCCCTGCTGGAGATGGGCTGCCGCCCCGTGGCGATCAGCGGCGTGTCGATCGGCGCCATCAACACGGCCGTCCTCGCCGGTGCCCGCGACGGCGACATGAGGCGCAGCATCGACCGGCTGTGGGCGGCCATCACGCTGCCCGACAATCCCTTCCTGCCGCAGGGCACGCAGGCCCTGATGTCCGTCTTCGGCGATCCCGCGTTCTGGCGGCTGCGCGCCGACTGGTACGCGGCCCCGACCTGGACCAGCCTGTACGACACGAGCCCCATGTACCGGACGCTCGACGCCATCGTCGACTGGGACCGCATCAACGCGCCGTCCCCCTCCGTGCGCATGGCCGTGACGGCGACCTGCGTCGAGACGGGGCGCAACAGGCGCTTCTCGAACTACGACCCCGGGCAGAAGGCGACCGCCATGGCGGACCTCCTCGACGGTGCCGAGGCGGCCGACCTCGCCGACAACACGACGATCAAGGACCGCACCACGATCGAGGCCAGGCACGTCATGGCGAGCGGCGCCCTGCCGCCGAGCTTCCCGAGCGTCGCGGTCGACGGGCAGACCTTCTGGGACGGCGGCCTCTTCGACAACACGCCGCTGCGGCCGCTGGTCGAGATGCTCACGCCCGCGGAGGCGGACAGCCTGCCGATCGTGGTCATCAACCTGTTCCCCGACGCCGCCCCGGCCCCGCGCGACTTCGCGGGCGTGCAGACGCGCATGATGGAGATCCAATACGAGAGCCGGTTCAGCGACGAGTTCGGCGGCTTCCACAACACTCTGCGCTACGGCCGCATGCTGACCGACCTCCTGAAGCTCGCGACCGACAACCCGGCCGTCTTCGAGGCGATCAGGCAGGACCCGCAGTTCCAGCGCCTGATGCTGTACCGGGCCATGAAGAACCTGCACGTCATCCCGGCCGACACCGTGTTCGAGTCGACCGGAACCCTGGATTTCTCCGCGCCCGGCATCGAGCGGCGGCGCGAGGCCGGCTACGCGGCCGCCCGGAAACACCTCGACCGCGAGGCGGCGCGCGGCGGAGGCGCCCTGTTCGCTCGCCACAGGTGACGCCAGCGGGACGGCCGGACGATCCAACCGGCGGCGTCGTCCGTTCTGATCGGGTCAAGACCCCGGCAGGACCGCATGAAGCCCCACGTCACCGTCCACATGATCACCTCCGTCGACGGCCGCATCAGGACGAGCCGCTGGAGCCCGTTCGAGGGCCGCGGCGAATACGAGAAAGTCCACGACCTGCTCGAAGGCGATGCCTGGATGTGCGGGCGCGTGACGATGAGCGGCTACGCGCGCGGCACGGCGCCCTACCCCGCGACGGACGAGCGCCTACCCCGCACCGACCACGTCGCGAAGCGCGACGCCCCGTCCTACGCGGTGGCGCTCGACGCCTCCGGCAAGCTCGTCTGGGGGCGGGACGCCATCGACGCCGACCACCTCGTCGTCGTGCTGAGCGAGGCCGTGCCCGACGCGCACCTCGCCGGCCTCAGGCACGACGGCGTGTCCTACGTGTTCGGCGGACGCCACGAGATCGACTTCGGCCGCGTGCTGGAAAGCCTGAACCGCGAGTTCGGCATCGGGCGCCTGATCGTCGAGGGCGGGGGCCGCATCAACGGCTCGCTGCTCAAGGCCGGCGCCGTCGACGAACTGTCGCTGCTGCTCGCCCCCGCGGTGGACGGGCTCGCGGGCGGGGGCGCGCTGTTCGACTACGACGGCGCGCCCGACGACGCGACCGCCAAGGGCCTGCGCCTCACGCTGCTGTCGTCGCAGCCGCGCGAGGGCGGGGTGATGTGGCTGCGCTACCGGGTCGACCGGGTGTGACGGCCCCCGCCCTCCCGACTCAGTTCATCCAGTTGCCGCCATCGATGTTGTAGCACTGGGCCACGATGTAGTCGGCGTCCCGGCTCGCCAGGAAGGTCGCGAGGCCGCCGATCTCCTCGGGCCGGGCCATGCGGCCGAACGGCACCGAGGCTCCGACGGCGCGCTTCTTCTCGCCCGGCTGGAGGTTCTCGTAGCGGGCGAACATGGAATCCACGTGGTCCCAGTGCTCGTTGTCGACCACGCCGGGCGCGATGGCGTTGACGTTGATGCCGTGCTTGATGAGGTCGAGGCCGGCGCTCTGGGTCAGCGAGATCACCGCGGCCTTGGACGAGCAGTAGACGCCCACCAGCGCCTCGCCGCGGCGGCCGGCCTGGGACGCGAAGTTGATGATCTTGCCGCCCCGCCCCTGCGTGATCATCTGGCGGGCGACGGCCTGCATCGTGAAGAGCAGGCCCTCGACGTTGACGGCATAGACCTTGCGGTAGCTTTCCCGCGTGATCTCGACGATGGGGGCGAGGTCGAAGAGGCCGGCGTTGTTCACGAGGATGTCGATGCCGCCGTATTCGGCGACCACGCGCGCCACCAGGGCGTCGATCGACTCCTGGTGCGTGACGTCGAGCTGCAGGCCCAGCGCCCGATGGCCGATGCCCTGCGCGACCTCGATCGCGCCGGCGTGGTTGAGGTCGGCGACCACGACCCTGGCGCCTTCCGCGTGGTAGCGCTCCGCGATGGCGCGGCCGATGCCGCGCGCCGCGCCCGTGACGATGGCGACCTTGCCGTCGAGTTGCATTGACCCTGTCCTCCTGGTGGCCGCGGAAGGCGACGGCCCCGCGGCACGCGGGGCCGGGCTCCAGGGTGCTCTATAGACGAATTCCGGGAGCGCCGCCGCCCGGCCGCGGGCCGGGCCGCTGGCGGCGCGGCGGAGCGCGACGGCGGTCCCGGCCCGAGCCAGGGACGATCTCGCGGGGGTTCGGCACCCAACGACGGCCCCGCGCGTTCAACCCGCGCTTTCGACGGAGAGAAGGGATCTCATGATGCGTCACTTCGCCCGCGGCCTGCTGGCCGCCGCGTCCCTGGCCGGCCTCGTCACCACGGCCGATGCCGCGACGGCGCACAATTCCCAGGCCGGCTCCTGGGGGCCGACCACGCACAACTGCGCGCCGACGCCCTACTTCCCCACGGGCGGCTGCGCTTCCGCGGCCTTCGAGAACGACCGGCGCTACCCGTTCGACGTCGGGCCCTACGAGGATCAGCCCGAGCGGCGCCTGCGCTACCCGGGCGTGCCCGCCGACCCCTTCGGCGACTGAGCCGGCGAGGCGGGCAGGTGTCTCACGTCGGGCCGTGACAGGACCACGGTCCAGGGCGAAGCGGCCGGCACATCGGTCGACGCGATTGTGCGTTGCGGTATAATGTAACCCGATGGCGCCACCCGGTGATTCGGACGCCGACCCTGGGCGGCCGTCCGATCCGCGTTCGGCGCCGGATCGCGCGAGGCACGTCGGCGTGAGAGCGGGATGGCGGGGAGGGACGACGAGACGGAGCGGTTGCGGATCGCGCAGGACCTCATCTCTGCCGACAGCCTCGATGTGGCCGCAGCCCTGGCGCTGCTGAACACGCTGCCGGAAACGCTCGGGCCCTCGGTCGTGGAGGCGGTCGACCACGCGAAGCGGGCCGTCGCGGCGGCGCCCGGCGGCGACCACCGCCATCAGGCGGTCGCCCGGTACATGGTGGCCCGCGTCCTCGTGCTGCTGGAGCGTGCGCGGAGCGCGTGACGCGCCGCCCCGCACGGGGAACGGCGCGGTCGGAGCCGCGTTGGCCGCGACGAGACACACGGCCCGGGAGCCGACCCAACCATGCTCATGATTCTGATCTGCTTCATCGCGCCCTGGCTCGCGATGTTTCTGCGCGGCCACGTCATCCAGGGCGTGCTGTGCATCATCCTGCACCTGACCGTGATCGGCTGGATCCCGGCGACGATCTGGGCCCTCGTCGTCACCCGCCGCGAAGGGGCCGCATAGCGGGCGATCGGATGCGGAGCGGCGCGCGCAGACACGCCCGTGCCGTCGATCCCGCCGCGTCGCCGCGGCGGGGGATATCTCCTCAGGCCGCGGCCGGAGCCTTCCGCCACGCCCCGAACAGCGCGTCGCGCAGCGCCTCGCCGACCTGGGCCAGCGACCGCGACAGAGTCGAGCGCCACAGGCCGGCGCCATCGTCGCACAGCGGGTCGTTGACGACGGGGCTGTCGTCGAGGCCCACGAGGACGTTCCCGACGTTCGGGTCCAGCGCCCGCGGGGCGGCCGCCCGCAGAGCCGCGACGTAGGGCTCGTAGCCCGGCCAGGCGGCCCGGAAGGCTTCCCGGATCCCATCGAAGCTTGGGTGGTCGACCGCGGGCTCGTGGGCCGGCCATTCCGCCCTGAACCGGGCCCGCACGCCCTCGTCCATCGGCATGCCGGGGTGGTCGGCGATCACCGCGTGGGCGAAGGGCAGCCACCAAGCATCGCGCGGCGGCTCGGCCAAGCGCGACGAGACGGTCATCAGCGCGCCGCAGCGGCTGACGTGCATGTCGTGGACCCGCGGCGCGTGCGGCCCGTTCGAGCCCGCGAAGCCGCGCCGCAGCAGGGCCGCGTAGTCGCCGAATCCGTCGGCCTTGCGGGCGAAGCGCACGACCACGTCCGGGTGGTCGGGATGCGCGTGGACGCTGCCGTGGTACCCGTAGCCGATCTCGGGCCAGCCGGCGGCGACCAGCGCCCCGTGGCCCTTCGCGGCCGACCGCTCGGCGATGCCGAGCGACGCCAGCGAGCGCCGCGACGTCTTCGTGGTCTTCCTCGTCATGAACATCGCAGCCCCTCCTTCCTGCCGGCGAACGTCCCGACGCCAAGCTCCCCCCGGCCGCACGGGAGCGGCGAGGTGGGGCAGCCGGACGGGCACGTCCGGCCGAGGTCTCGATGACCAGGCGATGTCGGGAGCGGCGCGACGCGAGCGTCATGCCACCGTCATGATTTGGGGCAAATCGGGGCGAAGATCAACGGCTTCGAAGGATCTCCGCGCGCGCGTTCAGGAATTTTTCACTTCCCGTCCGACGCGGCGTCCATGCGAGCCACCAGCTCGCGCGCGAGGGCGCCCTCCGCTTCGGTGATTCCGCACTCCGGATCGGGCCTGACGTGGCGTCCGCGATGCGCAAGGCCGACGTCGACGTCGTCGAGCACGAGGTAGCGGGTGATCCCGTTGCGGGCGGCATGCTCGGCGATCTCGTCGCCGCGCCGCGCCCTGTCGGCGGGGAGCATGCCGCCGGTCTCCGGGTCGCGGCTGGTGTCGGGGATGGCCGTGCGCCAGTCGGCGTGGAAGCAGCCCGCAGGCAGGCCCGCCGCGACCAGCGTCGGCCTGCAGTCGGCGACGCGCCAGGTCGACGACACCACCACGACCCCGCCGAGGTCGCGCACGAGCGAGGCCACGATGGCGACCTCGGCCGGGTCGAGCCTGTCCGCCCCGGCGCGCCGCTGGTAGCCGGCCGTCGTCAGGACGCCGTCCACGTCGAGGTAGAGCGTCAAAGGTTCGCGCCGCGCCGCCTGGTCCAACCGACCGCCTCCGTCCTGAACCGGGCTCCGATGCCGGCCGAGACGGAGCTACCGCGCGGGACGTCCAGCGTCGAGCGCGTGATTCGCTCGGACCTCGGACAGAAAAAACCGCGCGATCGACATCAGCGCGGCTTCCGAAAGCGATCAGGTTGAGCTTTGGAACAGCATCCCAGGCGGATACTGGTCGCCCGGTCGGACCGCCCTCGGCGATGACGGAGCAGCCTCGACCTCAGGTGATCCAAACCCTCGGAGAGGGATTGGTGCGGCCAAGAGGACTCGAACCTCCACGGGTCTCCCCACTAGCACCTCAAGCTAGCGCGTCTACCAATTCCGCCATGGCCGCGACCTGTGTCGCTGCCGGGTCAGACCCGGCGTCGGCGAGGCCTGTGAACTAACAAACGGGACCGGGGCTGGCAAGGGCCTTCTGCGTCGTTTTCCCCGCGGCATCGCCCGGCTAGGATCGCGGCCCGTCCCCCGCACACCGTCAGCCGAGCCGATGCCCGACGATCAAGCCTCGACCATCCCCGCCCCGCGCGGCAGCGCCGCGGCCGGCCTGAAGCCCGCCGGCGGGGCGGGGCCGGTCGAATGGCGCGTCGAGGAGGCTCCCGTGCCCTACGCCGAAGCGGTGGCGGCCATGGAGGCGCATGTCGCGCTCGTCATCGCCGGGGAAGCGCCGGAACGCGTCTGGCTGGTCGAGCACCCGCCGCTCTACACGGCCGGCACCTCGGCGCGGGACGGCGACCTCAGGGACGGGCGGTTCCCGGTGCACCGGACGGGGCGGGGCGGGCAGTACACCTACCACGGCCCCGGCCAGCGGGTCGCCTACGTCATGCTCGACCTGAACCGTCGGCGGCCGGACGTGCGGGCCTTCGTGGCGGCGCTGGAAGACTGGGTGATCGGCGCGCTGGCGCGGCTGAACGTGCGGGGCGAGCGGCGGCAGGACCGCGTCGGCGTGTGGGTGGCGCGGCCCGACAAGCCCGCCGGGCTCGACGGCACGCCCGCGGAGGACAAGGTGGCGGCCATCGGCATCCGGCTCAAGCGGTGGGTCAGCTTCCACGGCGTCTCGGTCAACGTGGAGCCGGACCTTTCCCATTTCGGCGGCATCGTGCCCTGCGGCATCGCGCAGTCGCACTACGGGGTGACGAGCCTCGTCGACCTCGGCTTGCCGATCGCGATGGCGGAGTTCGACGGCGTGCTGCGGGCGGAGTTCGAGCGCGTCTTCGGCCCGACGGCGGATCCGGCGGCGGGACGCGCGGAACTTGCGGAGGCTCCTGCCGTTGCCGCAGCAATCAGGGAGCGAGACCGATGAGCGAGAGACCGACCCGCCTCGACAAGACGGACGCCCGCGCGGGCAAGTCCGGCGTCGGCGTGCGCTACGTGCTGATCGGCGGCCTCGTGCTGGTGATCGTCGCCTTCATCCTGGTGTCGCTCTTCGCCGGCCGGTAGGGCGGATCGCGCTCGGGTGCGACCACCGGATCCCGCGGCGCGATCCGCCGACCGGAGCGACCGCGGTCGGATCACGCCGCCATCCGCAGCGGGCGCGAGAAGGCGTCCTCGCCCCGCGACAGGCCCGGCCAGCCCGCCACCGCCCGCGCCCGCACGGCGCCCGCGAACCAGGACGGCACGGTCTGGGCCTCGTCCAGCACGTTGACCAGGAGGGCGAAGGAGGCCGGGGTGCGGGCCGCGTCGGCCTGGGCGAGGAGCCACTCCGCCTGGGTCTCGTCGAGACGGCCCGTGGGACGGGCGCCCCAGACGACGTGGTCGGTCACGGCCTGGATGAAGAAGCTCGTCCAGCTGTCGCAGCGGCTCAGCGCCGCCCGCTCCAGGTCGAACAGTGCCTCGGCCTCGGCGCGGTCGAGCGAACCATCGGCGAAGAGGTGGCGGTGCAGCGACGCCACGTCGCCGGGCACGATGTCGGACCGGCCGGCGATCGCCGGCGCGGAGATCGGGGTGACGTTCGTCGAAGTGGCGATTTCGATCTGCATGGTGGCCCGTCCTTCTGTTGAGCTGACAGTGGACGCCGGCGATTTCTGGAAAATGAACACCGGATGACTGTAAATCGGCAAGGTTAAACGGCCCGCAAGGGGCAGAATGACCAAAGCGTTGCTTTCAGACCTCGTTGACGATGTGGAGCGGCCGGCGAGGGCCGGCGCCGGAAGGGGTAGCTCATGGGGGAGCGGAGGCTGATCGGCTCGGGATCGCGGTTCGAGGCGGAGATCGGCTACAGCCGCGCCGTGGTGGACGGGGACTGGGTGTTCGTGTCCGGCACTACGGGCTTCGACTACGCGGCCGGCACGATCCCCGAGGGCGCGGCGGCGCAGTGCGAGCGGGCGCTCGACAACATCGGTGCGGCGCTGGCGGAGGCCGGCTTCACCTTCAACGACGCGGTCCGGGTCCGCTACATCCTGCCCGATCCGGCCGACTTCGAGAGCTGCTGGCCTGCCCTGCGCGCGCGGCTCGGCGCGGCCCGGCCCGCCGCGACCATGATGGTCGCCGGGCTGCTCGACCCGCGCATGCGGATCGAGATCGAGCTGACCGGACGGCGGCGGCGGTGATCCGGCCCGGGACGGATAAGGTCCGCGCCGTCGCGAGTGCGCGGACGACCATCGTCTCGGTCGCAGATATGGGCCGGCACGACCTCCTCACGTCGCGCGGGACGTTCCCGACCGCTCTGCTGTGCCGAGGGGGCGCTTCACCGCCAGGCCGCGATCGCCATCTCCGCCAACGCCGCCATGTCGGGCGCGACGAGGTCCGGCGCCGGCAGGCCTGGCACCGCGAGCGGCGCGTTGCCGGGGCGCGTCACCAGGGCGCCGGCCCAGCCCAGGCCCTGCGCGCCCATCGTGTCCCAGCCGTGGGCCGCCACGAGGCAGAAGCTGCCGGGCGGCAGCGCCAGCGCGTCCGACACCTGCCGGTACACCTCCGGCGCCGGCTTGAAGCGGCGCACGGCATCGACGCTGAACTGCCGCTCGACGAGGCGCCCGATGCCGCTGCGCTCGACCGGGCTGACGTCCGGGTCGGGCGCCGAGTTGGTCAGGGTGACGAGGCGGAAGCCGGCGCCGCGCAGGCGCTCCAGCGCCGGCAGCACGTCGGCGTGCGCCGGCAGGCCGAGCGTGCGGGCCGTGAGCTCCGCCACGTCCGCGTCCGACACGGGCCGCCCGCGGATCTCGCCCAGCATGCGGAGCACGCCCGCCCCGAGCGCGCCGAAAGGGGCGTAGAACCCCGCGAGCGTCGCGGACTGGGAATGGAGCACGAGCTGCGCGAACCAGTCCCGCATCGCCGCGCCGTCGCCGAAGACGCGCAGGAACAGCGGCTCCAGGGTCTCGATGTCGAGCAGGGTCTCGTTGACGTCGAAGACGAGGACGGTGGGCTTGGTCATGCGCGGTCTCCCTGGCGTGCGGTGGGATGGGAGTTGGGCGCGTCGGCGGATCTGCGTTAGGGGCAGGCATGAACTATCGCCACGCCTTCCACGCCGGCAACTTCGCCGACGTCCTCAAACACGCCCTGCTGGCCCGCGTGCTCACCTACATGATCGCGAAGCCGGCCCCGCTCCGCTTCGTCGACACCCACGCGGGCCTCGGCGTCTACGATCTCGCCAGCGACGAGGCGACCCGCACGGGCGAGTGGCGCGACGGCATCGCGCGCGTCGCCGCGGCCCCCAGACCGCCTGAGCTCGCCGAGGTGCTGGCGCCCTATCTGGCGGCCGTCGGCCCCGCCGGGGCGGACGGCCTGTGGCGCTGCTATCCCGGCTCGCCCGCGGTGGCGCAGTGGGTGCTGCGCCCGGAGGACCGGTTGACGCTCTGCGAGCTGCACCCGGACGACGCCGCAGCGCTCAAGCGCGAGATCGGCGGCGACAAGCGCGTGCGCGTGATGGCGTCCGACGGATACGCGGCGCTCAACGCGGTGCTGCCGCCCCCCGAGCGCCGCGGCCTCGTGCTGATCGACCCGCCCTTCGAGAAGACGGACGAGTTCGACCGGCTGCTCGCGGCCCTGCTGCGCGCCCATGCCAAGTGGCCCACCGGCTCCTACATGGTCTGGTATCCGCTGAAGAACCGCGCGGCGGTGGGCCGCTTCGCCGCCGGCCTCGCGGGGTCGGGGATGAAGCGCGTGTTGCAGGTCCACCTGCTGGTCGGCGACCCGGACGCCGGGCCGTTGGCGGGCTCCGGCCTCGCCTTCGTCAACCCGCCCTACACGCTGAAGGCCGAGGCCGAGGCGCTGCTGCCCTGGCTCGCTGCGGTGATGGGGCGTCCCGGCCAGCCGACCGAATGGACCGTGAGGTGGCTCGCGGGGGAGTGATTTCAGGCCCCGCGGCGTTCGTCGAAGGCCGCCCGCGCCTGCTCGACCTCCGGCAGGTGCCGGTGCGTCCAGGCGTTGATGACGCGGAACGGCTCCTCCAGCGAGCGGCCGAGGGGCGAGATGCTGTATTCCACGGCGATCGGCGCGTCCGTCACGACGCGGCGCTCGACGATGCCGTTCCGCTCCAGCCGCCGCAGCGCCTGGGTGAGCGCCTTCTGGGTGATGCCGTCGAGCCGCCGCCGCACCGCGTTGAAGCGCAGCGGCCCGTCGCAGAGCGCCGCCAGGATCAGCACGGACCACTTGTCGGCGATCTGGTCGAGCAGCATGCGGCTCGGGCAGTGCGCCTCGGAGACGACCTCGGCCGAAGGGTGCGTCACGCCGGTTTCCTCGAAGCTACCTGGTGGATCGGGGGTGCCTGATTGACCCCTGATATACGCGGGATACTGCTGTCGCCATCCCCAACCGGAGCACGGTCCGCATGACACACCCGTCCGTCGAGGCGCTCTTCCGCCCCTTCAGCGTTAAGTCGCTGGCGCTGAAGAACCGCGTCGTCATGGCGCCGATGACGCGCTCCTTCTCGCCGAACGGCGTGCCGGGCGAGGACGTCGCCGCCTATTACCGCCGCAGGGCCGAGGGCGAGGTGGGGCTGATCCTGTCCGAGGGCACCGTGGTGGACCGCCCCGCCTCGCGCAACGACCCCAAGATCCCCTTCTTCCACGGCGAAGCCGCGCTCGCCGGCTGGGCCCGCGTGATCGAGGGCGTGCACGCGGCCGGCGGCCGCATGGGTCCGCAGCTCTGGCATACCGGCTCGGTGGTGAGCTTCCTCACCGACTGGGTGCCGGACGCCGAGGTCGAGAGCCCGTCGGGCCTCGTCGCCCCCGGCCAGCCGCGCGGGCGCGCCATGAGCGAGGAGGACATCGCCGACACGGTGGCGGCCTTCGCGCGCGCCGCGGCGGACGCCAAGCGCCTCGGCTTCGACACCGCCGAGATCCACGGCGCGCACGGCTACCTCGTCGACCAGTTCTTCTGGCCGGGCACCAACCGGCGCGCCGACCGCTACAACGGCCCGACCATCGCTGAGCGCTCGCGCTTCGCGGCCGAGGTCGTGGCGGCCATGCGCGCGGCCGTGGGGCCCGACTACCCGCTGATCCTGCGCGTGAGCCAGTGGAAGCAGCAGGACTTCTCCTCACGCCTGGCCGAGACGCCCGACGCCCTGGCGGACTGGCTCGGGCCGCTGGCCGAGGCGGGCGTCGACGTGTTCCACTGCTCGCAGCGCCGCTTCTGGGAGCCGGAGTTCCCCGAGGTCGACGGCGCCGGGGGGCTGAACTTCGCCGGCTGGACCAAGAAGCTCACCGGCCGGGCCACGATCAGCGTCGGCTCGGTGGGCCTGTCGGGCGACTTCATGGGGGCCTTCGGCGGCGAAGGGTCGGAGCGGGCCGGGCTGGAGCCGCTGGTCGCGCGCATGGAGCGCGACGAGTTCGACCTCATCGCGGTCGGCCGCGCCATCCTCAACGATCCCTCCTGGGTCGCCAAGGTGCGGGCGGGCGACGGGGCGGGCCTCAGGGACTTCTCCGCGGCGTCGATGGCCGAACTGGTGTGAAACGTCGGCGGGCGCAGGGTGATTGACGGCTCGTTGCGCTGCGCCCACTTTGGCTCGAACCTTTTGGTTCGTCGCGGGAGCCAGCCACCATGAATGCGCCCGTCCTCACCTATTCCTTCGATGCCGGGATTTCGCGTGGGTTCGCGGACCTGGCCACCGTGCGCCTGCTGCGGGCTGTGACGACAGACGAAGGCGTCGGGATTCCGGCGGGAACGTGCGGGACGGTCGTGGCCGTTTACGCCGACGGTGCCGCTTACGAGGTCGAGTTCGAGGCCGGTCTCGCGACCGTCGAGGCCGGCGCGCTCGAAGCGCGCTGAATCGATGCCGCGGGTCGAGCGGCTGACGATCCCCTCGGCCAAGATCCGGGATTACCTGCTCGACCCCAACCATCCTTCCGGCTGGTCGAAGGCTAAATTCTTCCTGGGACGCGGCTTCGATCGAGGACGTCCCGAGGCGCTCGCCGACGCCCTGGCGTCACAGGCTCTGAAAGGTTGGCCGGGCGACGCCCTGCCCGTGCCCGGAGCGGTGAAGCACAGGATCACGGGGGCGATCGTCTGCCCGGACGGCAGCACGCCGGATGTCCTCACCGTCTGGCAGGTCGACGACGGCAGCACCCGGGCCAACTTCGTCACGGCCCGGCCGGCTCGACGCAAGCCCGTTTGAAAGATCCCGTCTGCCGCCGTCACGCCAATGTCGCACTCGCGCCCGATGGAGACGGCCCAGCCGGAGGCCGCCCCTTGGATTTCACCCGTCGCTTCACCGTGCTAATGTGCACGCCCTCCTTCGACCCCGACGACCTCGAAGGGCGGCGTATCGAGCAGATCATCGAGGCGGTCGAGCGCTCGGGCTTCGAGGTCGTGCGGGCCCGCAAGGTCGAGGACGCCGCCATCGCGGTGCAGACCGACGCCGCCATCGGCTGCATGGTGGTGGACTGGGGCAAGCGCGGCTTCGAGGGCAAGACGGCGGCCCTCGTCAACCTCATGCGCCGCCGCGGCCTCGAGATGCCCATCGTGGTGATGGTGCGCCGCAAGCGCCTGGAGGACATCCCGGTCGAGGTCGTCGACTTCATCGACGGCTACATCTTCCTCGCCGAGGAAACGCCGGACTTCATCGCCCGCGGCCTCGTCAGCCGCGTGAAGCAATATGCCGACACGCTGAAGACGCCCTTCTTCGGCGCGCTGGTCGACTATGCCGAGGCGGGCAACCAGCTCTGGACCTGCCCGGGCCACAACGGCGGCGTCTTCTACAACCGCTCGCCGATCGGCCGCATCTTCGTCGAGCACCTCGGGGAAGCGATCTTCCGCGACGACATCGACAATTCGGTGCTCGACCTCGGCGACCTGCTGGTCCACGAGGGCCCGGCGCTGCGGGCCCAGCGCGAGGCCGCCGCGATCTTCGGCGCCGAGCGGACCTACTTCGTGCTGAACGGCACCTCGGCGTCCAACAAGGTGGTGCTGAACGCGCTGGTGGCCGAGGGCGACCTCGTGCTGTTCGACCGCAACAACCACAAGGCCGCGCTGCACGGCGCGCTGCTGCTCGGCGAGGGCGTCCCGGTCTTCCTGCCGACCGACCGCAACGCGCACGGGCTGATCGGCCCGATCTACGCCGACGCGCTCGACGAGGAGCGCATCCGCGAGCAGATCCGCTCGAACCCGCTCGTCACCGACCCCCACGCGTGGCGCCGGCCGCGGCCGTTCCGCGCCGCGGTGATCGAGCAGTGTACCTACGACGGCACGATCTACTCGGCCGAGGAGATCGTGCGCCGCATCGGGCACCTGTGCGACTACATCCTGTTCGACGAGGCCTGGGCGGGGTTCATGAAGTTCCACCCGCTCTACGCGGGGCGCTTCGCCATGGGGCTGAAGGACCTCGGCCCCGACTCGCCCGGCGTCATCGCCACGCAGTCGGCCCACAAGCAGCTCGCGAGCTTCTCGCAGGCCTCGCAGATCCACACCAAGGACGCCCACATCCGCGGGCAGGACCGGCGCGTCGAGCACCGGCGCATGAACGAGAGCTTCCTGCTCCACGCCTCGACCTCGCCCTTCTACCCCATCTTCGCCTCGCTCGACGTCGGCGCGCAGATGATGAAGGGCCGCTCGGGTCAGGTGCTGTGGGACGACACGGTGCGGCTCGGCATCGAGCTGCGCAAGAAGATCCGGACCATCCGCCGCGAGTTCGAGGGCCGCGAGGACCCGGCCGCCCGCTGGTTCTTCGACCCCTTCGTGCCCGACACGGTGCCGATGCCCGCGACCGAAGACGAGCCCGCGGGGGACCTGCCCTGGGAGGAGGTGCCGACCGACGACCTCGCCTCCGACCCGCGCTTCTGGATGCTGGAGCCCGGCGCGCGCTGGCACGGCTTCCGGCACGTCGAGTCGGGCTTCGCCATGACGGACCCGAACAAGCTGACGATCCTGACGCCGGGCTTCGACCGCGCGACGGGCGACTACGCCGACACGGGCATCCCGGCCCCCGTGGTGGCGCAGTACCTGCGCGAGAACCGCATCGTGCCGGAGAAGAACGACCTCAACTCCATGCTGTTCCTGCTGACGCCGGGCGTGGAATCGTCGAAGGCCGGCACGCTGATCTCGGCGCTCGTCGCCTTCAAGCGGCTGCACGACGAGGACGCGCCGGTCGAGGAGGTGATGCCGGACTTCGTGCGCCGCCGGCGGAAGCGCTACGGCGGCCTGCGCATCCGCGCCCTGTGCCGCGAGTTCCACGACTTCCACCGCGCCCACGGCACGAGCCGCCTGCAGCGCGCCATGTTCGAGCCCGGCCACCTGCCCGAGATGGCGGTGCTGCCGCACGAGGCCTATCGCGCGCTGGTGCGCAACCGCGTCGACTACGTGCCGATCGAGGAGGCCGAGGGCCGCATCGCCACGACGCTGATGCTGGTCTACCCGCCGGGCATCGGCGTGATCGTGCCGGGCGAGCGGATCGGGCCGCGGGCCAAGCCCATGCTCGACTATTTCAAGATGTTCGAGGAAAGCTCGAACCGCTTCCCCGGGCTCGACGCCGAGATCCAGGGCGTCTACCGGGAGACGGACCCGGACGGGCGCATCCGCTTCTACACCTACGTGATGCGCGAGACCGGCCGGCCCGCCGGCAGGAGCTCGGGCGGGCGCCCTCTCGCGCGGGAGTTCTGATGCTGGCGACGACGATCCGCGACCGCTCGCTGGTGATCCGCCCCTCGACCGAGGCCGACGTGCCCGCCATGGTGGCGATCTATTCCCACCACATCGGCCGCGGCATCGGCGACCTCGGCGCCTACGAGGCCGACAACGTCGACGCCGAGGACCTGAAGCGGCGGCGGCGCAACATGCGCCAGAAGCGCCTGCCGCACCTCGTGGCGGCGCTCGACGGCGAGGTGGCGGGCTACGCCTACGCGGTGCCGTTCAGGAAGCGGCCCGCCTACCGCTACACGCTGAAGCACTCGATCTACATCCACCCGGAGCGCACCGGCCTCGGCATCGGCCGCGTGCTGCTGCCGGCGCTGGTCGAGGCCTGCGCGGCGGGCGGCTTCCGCCAGATGATCGGCTACATCGACGGCGCCAACGCGGCCTCGCTCCGGCTCCATGAGCGCTGCGGCTTCCGCCAGGTGGGCCTGCTGCCGGCGGTCGCCTTCAAGTTCGGCCACTGGGCCGACAGCGTCATGGTGCAGCGGGCGCTGGGAAACGGCGACGGGAGCACGCCCGCGCCCCTGCCCGGCCGCCACCACGGCACGGCGCACTGACGGAGGCGGGCCTCAGCAGTTGCCGGTGCTGGACGGCTTGGGCGGCGCCGTGATCGGGTCGAGGCCCCGGGCGGTCGCGGGCTGGACCGAGGGGGAGCCGGCGGCGGGGCCGTTCACCGACGTGCCCGAGAAGGAGCCGCCGAGGCCGGCGCCGGTGAAGCCGTTGTTGCCCGTGTTGCCGGGCGCCGTGCCGCCGGCCGAGTTCTGATCCGTCGGCGTGGTGGGCGCGTTGACCACGCCGGCGTTGCAGCCCGTCTTGGACGGGGTCGTGGATTGCGTCTGCGCGCCCGCCAGGGCCGTCGCCCCCAGCAGCGCCGCGGCGGCGATGAACAGCACACGCATGGTCGGGTCCTCCGGCGGGCAGGCCTCGCGCCCGCCGCGTGGCGGGGTTGTTTCGCCGCCGTCCCCGCCCGTCAAGCCCCGCCCCGTCAGGGCGCGGCCGACGCCGGGGCCTCGACGGGCAGCGGCCGCCGCCGCCACACCAGCGTTGTGCCGAAGTCGGGCGTGCGGAACGCGGCCTCGTCGAGGCCGGCCTCGGCCCGCGCCCGCGCGAGCTCCGCGAGCGGCGCGTCGATCGCCTCGTCGGTGAGCTGGAACGTGCCCCAGTGGAGGCCGAGGCTCATCGCCGCGCCGAGGTCCCGGTGCGCCGCCACGGCGTCCGACGGGTCCATGTGCTGCGCCCGCATGAACCAGCGCGGCTCGTAGGCGCCGATCGGCAGCAGCGCGACGTCGGGCTTGAGCGTGCGGCCGATCGCGGCGAAATGCGGCCCGTAGCCCGAGTCGCCGGCGAAGACCACGCAGGTTCCGCCGCACTGCACGGCGTGGCCGCCCCACAGCGCGCGGCGCCGGTCCCACGGGCTGCGGCTCGACCAGTGCTGGGCCGGCAGGTAGGTGACGTCGACGCCCTGCGCCGGCGTGCAGCACTGCCACCAGTCGAGCTCCACGACGCCGTCGATGCCGTGGCGGGCCAGCGTGCGGCCGTTGCCCAGCCCCGTGACGATCCGCGGCGCGGAGCGGGCGTGGAGTCGCTTCAGCGTCGGCACGTCCATGTGGTCGTAGTGGTTGTGGCTGAGCAGCACGAGGTCGATCCGCGGCAGGTCCGCGAAGGCGATGCCGGGCGCCCGCACGCGCCGCGGCCCGGCGAAGCCGAGCGGGCTCGCGCGGTCGGACCACACCGGATCGGTGAGGATGTTGCAGCCCTCGACCTGGATCAGCACCGTGCTCTGCCCGACGAGCGTCAGCAGGACCTCGCCGGGCCCGGCCGCGGCGGGGGGCGGTGGCGCCGGCGTGGACGGCACCGCGGCCGGCCAGGGCACGCGCCCCTTCTCGCGCCGCCAGCGCAGGAGGTCGGCGAGGCTGCGGTCGGTGTCGACGCCGGGGTTGAAGAAGCGCCGGCCGTCGCAGTGGTCGGAGACGGGGAAGGGCGGGGTTCTGGGCTGGCTCATGGCCGCGAGCTAGGCCGGTCTTTGCGGCGAAACGCGGGACCCGCCGGCGGCGGCGGCGCGTTGGACGGCGTCGAGGGGGAGCGATCCATGCGCGCGACGACCAAGCTGCTGCCGCTCGCGATGCTGGCAGCGATCCCGGCGCTCAGCCCCGCGCGGGCCGCCGACGACCCGCTCGCGGGCTACCGCTGGCAGCGCCGCGTCGTGGTCGCGCTGGCGCCGACGGCCGCCGACCCGCTCCTCTCGGCGCAGCGGCGGCTCTTCGCCGGGCTCGGCGCGGCCGGGCGGGAGCGCGACCTCGCGCTGGTCGCCGCGACCGACGACACGCCGGGCGGTGCCGCGCTCCGGCGGCGCTTCGGCGGCGAGGGCTTCGTGGCCGTGCTGGTCGGCAAGGACGGGGGCGAGAAGCTGCGATCGGCGTCGCCGCTCGGCCGCGATGCTCTTTTCCCGCTCATCGACGCCATGCCGATGCGCCGGGACGAGATGGCCCGGCGCCCCTGACCCCACCGCTCAGGCCGCGGCGACGATCTCGGGCACGAAGGCGATCTCGGCGGCGGGTCGCGGGCGCCCGAAGTGGTAGCCCTGAACCTGGTCGCAGCCGGCCGCCTGGAGCTGGGCGAACTGTTCCGCGGTCTCGACGCCCTCGGCCGTGGTGGTCATGCCGAGGCTCTGGCCCAGCGCCGTGATGGACCGGACGATCTTGATGCAGTCGGGCCGGCTCGCGAGGTCGCGCACGAAGGACTGGTCGATCTTGATCTTGTCGAAGGGGAAGCGGCGCAGGTAGCTCAGCGACGAGTAGCCGGTTCCGAAGTCGTCCATGGCGATCCGGATGCCCCGCGTCCGCAGCGCGTGCAGGACACCGAGGCTGTCCTCGCCGAGCGGCACGCTTTCGGTGATCTCCAGCTCCAGCCGGCGCGGGTCGAGGCCCGAGGCGGACAGCGCATCCTCCACGGTCGCCAGGAGGTCGGTCACCGCGAACTGCGCCGGCGACAGGTTCACCGCCACGGTCTGGCCGCCCGGCCAGGCCGTCGCCGCCCGGCAGGCCGCGCCGAGCACCCAGGCGCCGATGCCGCCGATGAGGCCGAGCTCCTCCGCGACCGGTATGAACTCGACCGGCGACACGAGCCCGCGCGACGGATGGCGCCAGCGCAGCAGCGCCTCGAACCCCGTGACGGCGACGCGGCGCGCGTCCACCAGCGGCTGGAAGAACAGCTCGAACTCGCCGGCCGCGAGCGCGCGCCCGAGGTCGGCTTCGAGCGCGCGGCGGGCCCGGCGGGCCGCGTCCATGTCGGGCGTAAAGGCCCGCACGGCGCCCCGCCCCGCGCGCTTCGCCTCGGCCAGCGCCAGTTGCGCGGCCTTGAGCAGCGCGTCCGCCGTGTCGCCGTCGGCCGGCGCCGCCGCGTGCCCGAGGCCGGCCGAGACGATGATCTCGCGCCCCCCGACCGTGAAGGGCCGGGCCACCGCCCGGCTCAGCCGCGCCGCCAGCGCCGGAATCTCGTCGGCCCGCGCGCCGGTTTGCAGCACGGCGAACTCGTCGCCGCCGAACCGCGCCACCGCGCCGTCCCCGGCTTCGGCGAGGAGCCGGGCGGCGATCTCACGCAGCAGCGCGTCGCCGGCGCCGTGTCCGAAGCCGTCGTTGACGTCCCGGAACCGGTCGACGCCGATGCAGTGGACCGCGGAGGCGCGCCCGCGGCGGCGCCCGTCCGAAAGGGCCGCGTCGAGTTTCGCCGCGAAGGCTCCGCGGTTGCTGAGTCCGGTCAGCGCGTCGTGCTGGGCCAGGTGGGCGATGCGCGCCTCGTCGTGGCGGCGTTGCGTGATGTCCTCGTAGGTCGCCACCCAGCCGCCGTCCCGCATGGGGCGATGCGACACGGACAGCACGAGCCCCGAGCCGGGCGGCACCGCGAACGGGCCGACGGGCAGCGCCGCCAAGCCGGTCGACAGGTCCTGCACGAAGGTCGTCACCCGGCCGCCGTCCGTCGACAGGGCCCGCTGGCGGGCGTGGACCTCGCCGAGCCGCGGGCCGTCGGCCAGGGCGACGAGGTCGGCGAAGAGCACGCCCGGGATGGGGGCGAGGTCGAGCCCGAACAGGTCGGCGAAGCGCTGATTATACACGACGAGCCGGTCGCCCGCGTCCACCATGCACAGGGCCAGCGACATGTTGTTCAGCGCGGCGTCGAAGCGCTTGTTCTGCTGGCCGAGCTCGCGGTCGCGCCGGTCCAGCACGACGTTGCGGGCCGCGAGCTCGGCCGCGGCGGCCGACGCTTCGGCATTGGCGGCCGCGAGGCGCGCCGACGCGGCTTCGAGCTCGGCCGTCGAGGCGGCGAGCCTGTCGCGGGCCTCGCCGAGACGGCGGTTGTGGCGGTACAGCAGCGCCAGCAGCGCGGCCCCGAAGGCGAACAGTGCCGCCACGACGGTGGTGAGCACCCGGTAGAGCCGCGCGAGCTCGGCCCGCCCCGCGGCGCCGCGCGCTTCCCCGAGCCGGTCGGCCTCGGCGACGAGGCGCGACAGCTCGAAGTCGAGCGGCGCCATCAGGGCGAGGGCGGCCGCGCCGACGTCCGGCCGGTCGACGCGGCCCATCAGGGGGTCGAGATCGCGCAGGACAGCGTCGAGGCGGTCGAGGGTGGGGAGCGCCCCCGGCAGCGCGGCGAGCTCGGCGCGCAGCTCCGGCGCGTCGAGCGCCGCCGCGCGTTCGCGCAGCGCGTCGAAGCGGAGCCGCGCGTCCGCCACGCCGGAGGCGGCGGCGGGCGCGGCGGCGATGCGCTCCTCCAGGCGCGTGAACTCCAGCTCGACCCCGGCCGCGGCCGCGCAGGTCCGGCAGCGGGACGCCGCGTCGAGCTCGTCCTGACGCGCTCCGATCAGGACCGACACGTTCACGGCCGCGGCGATCATCCCGCAGGTGGCGCCGAGCAGGATGATCTTGCCAGCCTTGAGCGACACCACGGCGCGCATCCCCGTTCGGCCGCCCGGTCGCGCGCGGCCTGGGCCGCATCAGTTCACACGGCCGTTTACAACGGGGTTAACGAAGCCCACCGTGCGATCCCGCGGCGCGATCCCCATCATGGGGGCGGGCGCGGCCGGGCGCCGGGCGACATCGAGGGAAGGACCGTCATGGAGACCGACGCCCAGACCTACAGCTACGGCGAGGAGGCCGCCCCGCCGGAGCGGAGCCTCGCGGCGGCCATGCTCCGCGGCGCGCTCTGCCGCTGCCCCGCCTGCGGTGCGGGCGGGCTCTACCGCGCTTATCTCAAGCCCGTCGACGCCTGCCGGGCCTGCGGCGAGGAGCTTCACCACCAGCGCGCCGACGATGCCCCGCCCTACGTGACGATCTTCTTCGCCGGCCACCTCATCGTCGCCGCGGTGGTCGGGATCGACATCGCCTATGCCTGGCCGCTGTGGCTGCACGCGATGGTCTGGCTGCCGGCCACCGTGGCCCTGTGCCTGGGCCTGCTGCCCGTGGTGAAGGGCGCGCTGATCGGCCTGCAATGGGCCCTGCGCATGCACGGCTTCGGCGGGGCGGCGGAGGCGGCCGACACGCATCCCGCCCTGGACGCGGGCATCGGAGGGGCGTCCGCGCATCGCTGACGCGCGCCGGGCCTTCCGGGGCGGCCCGGAGCTTTTCACGGCCGCCGGCCATGCCTATATCGGAGCATCGCCGCACGGCCGTGTGGCGCAGCCCGCCGGCTCGATCGGCGGATGACCCCGCCGCACTCGAACATGGACGACAAGTGGGTAAGTTCAACAGCGCCAATTTCGCCGATCGCATCAGCTCCACCTCCGCGGCCAAGAAGGCCCTGGTCGAAAAACTGAAGACGAGGCCGGCGGACGACGACCCGGAGGTCCTCCGCAAGCAGGCCGAGCGTCAGGCGATCGCCGAGGCCCGCGCCAAGCGCGCCGCCGAGAAGGAGGAGCTGCGGCGCCTGCAGCTCCTGAAGGAGGCCGAGGAGAAGGCCGCCCGCGAGGCCGCCGAGGCCGCCGCAGAGCTCGAGCGGCTCGCCCAGATCGAGCTCGAGAAGCAGGCCGCCGAGGCTGCACGCCTGGAGCGGGCGGCCCGCATCCTGGCCGACGAGGCCGCCCGCAAGGCGGCGCGCGACGCGCGCTACGCGGCCCGCAAGGCCCGCGTCAAGGGCGGCTGATTTCGCCGCTTCAGAAACGTTAACGTCGGGGCGCTAAGACCGGACTTCGTCCAGCGTCGAGGTCGTCACGTGCCCCCTTCTCCCCCTTCGGCGGTGCGGCCGCACGGCCGCGACGCCGGCCCGAGTCGGCCGCCGCGTCCCGTTCCTTGGGCGGCGCGCCCCGACGCCGACCCCGCCGTCGCGGTGCTGATGACGTCCTGCCGCGATCCCGCCGGGGCGGCGCGCGGCTACCGCACGGTCCTGCCCCGCGCGCAGATCTGGCTCTACGGGCACGACCTGCCGCCGCAGGACCGCCGGGCCGCCGAGGCCGCGGGCGCCGTGGTCCGCGTTGTCCCGCCCTCGTCCCGCGACGCCCTGGTGAGGCGGATGCTCGCCGAGGTCGACGCCGACACATACATCCTGGCCGACGGCGCGGGCGCGGAGGACGTGTGCGTGGCGCCGCTGATCGTCGCCGAGATCGACGGCGGGTGCGACCTCGTCGACGTCGCCCGCTTCGGCGAGGAGCCCGCGCGCGACGCGGCCTCGCGGCTGCTGCGCCGCACGGTGGACTTCGCCTTCGGCGGCCACGGCGACGCGCTCCGCTCCGACTTCAAGGCCTGTTCGCGGCGGTTCGCGCTGTCCTACCGCCGGACAAGTGCCCGCCCCGGGCGAGGCCCGTCCTCCGCGCGCGACCTCGCCCTGCACGCGCTCCGGCTCCGGCTCCCGGTCGGCCGGGTGACCGCCCTGGCGGCACGCCACGCCGGGCCAGCCCCGACCGCGGGGCCGCCCGACCGCGCGGCGATGCTGGGCACGGTGGTGCGGCTGCTGGTGGACGAGCGTCCGCGGCGCGTCTTCGGCCTGATCGGCCTCGCGGTGATGGCGGCCGGCCTCGCCGCTGCGGCGCCAGAATTGGAGATCCGGGGTGCGCGGGCGGCGCTGGCGCCCTCGGCCGAGACGCTCGCGGCCCTAGCGCTGGTGGGGACGGGCTCGGCCATCGGCGCGGCCGGCCTCCTGCTCGACGCCCTGGCGGCGGCGCGCCAGGAGGTGCGGCGGCTCGGCGCGGCCGCCATCCCGCGCCGCGCGGACCGGAGCGGCCCCGCCCCGGCCGCTCAATCCTCCGTGTCGTAAACGTCGTCGTCCGAGAAGGCGCCCTCGTGCGGCTCGCCGGGCGGCATCTCGGGCAGCGGGGTGCCCTGAGCGGCGGCCGCCGGCCGCTCCGCGCGCGCGGCACCGTTGAACGACAGGTCCGCCACGGGCTCGATGCGGCACTCGTAGGAGGAGAACAGCCCGGCGAGGTGCTGGAGGTCCTCGGCCTCGGCGGTCTCGACCACGGCGTAGCCTCCGCCGCCGCCGATGCGCGACAGCAGTTCGTGGACCTTCAGCCCCGGCGGCATCGCGCGCTCGGTCAGCAGCCGCGCCGCGCGGCGCTGCGCCGCCGCGGGATCGAAGTCGGCCTGCCGCTCGCGATAGGTCACCAGGAACTTCATGGTCGGTCCTCCGTCGGCCGTCTCGGCCGGCAATAGGGCACGATCTCGGGCGAGCGGCAATGCGGGGGGACCGGGGCCTCGGCCGCGGTCCGGGGGCATTCAGCCCGCCAGCGCGTCCGCGCGGGCCCGGAGCGTCTCGGCGAGGCCGGCCAGGAGGTCCTCGGCGAGCGGCGCCTCGGCCAGGAGGGCGGCCCCGTCCCGCCCGGCCACGAGGGCGCGCAGGGCTTCGGCGCGCCCGACGAGGCGGAGGTCGTGGTCGCGCAGCACCGCCAGTGTTGCGGCCTCGTCGCGCAGCCACAGGCTCATGCGGTCGCCCTCGGGCGCCGGCAGGGCGGCGATGCGGCCCACCAGGGCGCCGATGTCGCGCCCGAGCCGCTCCAAAACCTTCGCGGCCGCGACCGCCTCCGGGTCGGGCCGCGGACGGGCGCGGCTCGGCGGGGGCAGGTGGACGCGCCGGTATTCGGCTTCGGCGGCCTCCACGGCGGCCCGCGCCTGCCCGAGCAGGTCGCCCGCCTTGGCGCGCACCAGCAGGTCGTCGGCGCGCAGCCGGTTGGCGTCCCGATAGAAGGCGTAGCCCCAGCCGTGGAACAGGTCGAGCGCGACCTGTTCGAGCCGGCCGGGCTCGTATCGCGCGGGTGCCGTCACGAGGACGGTCCCGGCAGGCCCGCCTGTCCGGCGAGCGAATAGATGCCGGTGGGCTGGCCCCCGACGTTGAACGGCACGCCGGCCGCGGCGTTCGGCGCCGACACGAGCCCCTTCTCGGCCATGCGCAGCGCCAGATAGTAGCGCACGGCCTCGATCGGCGACAGGCCGATGGCCTGGAGCGAGATCAGCTCGCGCATCCGCTCGTCCTTCGGCAGGATCAGGATCTTTAGGTCGTTCAGCAGGATGCCGTAGACGGCGAGGAACTCGGTGAGATGCGCCTTCACGTTCTCGCGGATGTCGAAGATGTGCTCGTTGATCTCCTCCATCCGGGTCACCTGGACGACCTGGTTGATGGCCTGCTCAATGGCAGGGCCGGCGTAGTCGGCGATCTCGCGCGTGTCGATGGTGTTGCCGTTGAACGGCAGGTGGGTGATGAGGTCGAGCGCGGCCTGCTGCGTGTCGACGTGGACGTAATAGTCCACCTGGTAGGACATCTCGGCCATCTCGGCGCTGGTCGCGATGCCCTGGGAGCGGATCAGCAGCTTCGAGCGGTTGATGTAGATCACCTCGTAGACCCAGGGCGACGCCCCGCCGAAGAAACCCTGCACCACAGAGCCGAGCAGCGGCTTGTCGGGCGTGATCAGCGCGTATTGCCCGGTCTCGTAGACCTTGAGCACCGCGCCGCGCGACTTCAGCACGCAGAAATGGTTGCTCTCGACCGTGAGCAGCGAGCCCGAGACGATGCTGTCGTCGGCGATCTTGACCGCGATGTTCTTGCTGCCGAGGAGGTCGTCGCCGTCGCGCCCGAGCGAGGTGATGACCTGACGCGTGATCGCCATGCGGATGATCCTCCCGATCCAGAACAGAACGGTGTGCAAGAAGCCCATCGCTGCCTCGAGCCGTCCAGGCCACGCTTGGCCGGCCCTGTCCAATCGAGCGGGGCGCCCGCGGGTTGCAGAGCATCCGTCCGGGAACGGCGAAGACGCTTCGGCCCTCGAAGGGATCTCGCATTCGCGCCCGCTCCGCGGCTTCGGCGTGGTCGAAGGCCGACAAGCCGGACACCGCACCCGATCCCGCTTGCCGCCTCGACGCTCGCGTGGTCCGCCGCGCCCGCGTCGCCGACGTCGAGGCGGTGGCGGCGATCGGCGCCCCGCCCGGCTTCCGCCGAGGGACGCTGCGCCTGCCGCGCCGGAGCCCGGAGGCAACGCGACGCTTCCTCGACGGCCTCGCACCGGACGAGTCCCGGATCGTCGACGAACGGGACGGCGCCGTCCCCGGCATCGCCGGGTGGTCGCGCTTCAGGGGGCGGCGCAGCCACGGGGCCGGCATCGTCATGGCGCGGCTGGCCGTTCCGGCGCCGACACCGACGGCGTGTCGTTCATGTCGCATTCACGTTTTCGTTGGCGTCCCGTCGCCCCCGTTGCACGAAGCGTCGCTTCGAGCCTAGTCTGGGTTCTCCCAGGGAGGCCTGCATGACCAACGCAGTCTGGAAGGATCGCGTCGACACGGCGCTGATGCGCCTACGGAAGGACCGGTGGACGGCCCCGGCCGTGCGCTACATGGAGATCGTCGACGACGTCGCGGCGGGCCGCGGATCGGCGGCCGACATCGCCCGCCGCGCGGGCTCGCACGACATGGTGGACCGGGCGCTCGGCCACGTCACGCTGGCGTTGCTGGGCGACGAGGCCGCCCCGCGCCTCGACCAGGGCGGCTGGTACGAGAGCGACGGCGAGCGCTACCGCGTGGCCCCCGACTTCGCCGAGGTGTGGATCGCGGCCCGGGACGCCGAGCGCCGGATGGAAGCGCGCCAGTCGGCCTGACGCCGCGGCGACGGGTCGGGATTTGCGTCCCGCCCCGCCGCCGTGCAGGACATTCCCGCCCGCGCCCCGAGCCGGGCGGCGGGTCCGTGCATGCGCAAGCTGTCCAACATCCAGGTTCTGCGCGGCGTGGCGGCGCTGCTCGTGGTCGTCTTCCACGCCCGCGGCGAGTTGGACGGGCTCGGGATCCGGACGCGGCTGCCGGACCTGCTCGGCGGCGCCTTCGGCGTGGACCTCTTCTTCGTCGTGTCCGGGCTGGTGATGGTCCACGCCTCGGCGCCGCTGTTCGGCGCCGCGCGCTCCGCCCTGCCCTTCATGGGCAAGCGCCTCGCCCGCATCGTGCCGCTCTACTGGGCCGTGACGGCGCTCTTCGTGCTGCTCGACCCCACGGACGCCCGCGGGACGCTCGGCCGCCGCGCCTTCGGGCAATTCGTCGCCCTGTCGCTGTTCTTCGTGCCCTACGTCGCACCGGCCAACGACGACGCCTGGCCGGTCTATTCGCTGGGCTGGACGCTCGACTACGAGATGGCCTTCTATCTCTGCTTCGCGCTGGTCCTCGCCCTGCCCCGGCGCGCCGGGGTCGCCGCGCTCGCGGGCGGCCTCGGGGCGCTCGTCGCCCTGAACCTCCTCGTCACGCTGCCGGGTTGGCTGGCCTACCTCGGCGCGACGCAGATCCTGGAGTTCGTGGCGGGGCTCCTCGTCGGCGAGCTCGTCCTGTCGGGCCGGCGGCTGCCGCGCGCCGCCGCGCTGGCGCTGGCGCTGGCCGGGATCGCCGCCGTGCTGGCCGCGACGCCGTATTCCGACGTCTGGTGGGGCACGTGGCGCGGGGTCGTCTGGGGCCTGCCCGCCGCCGCGGTCGTCGGGGCCGCGGCGCTGTGCTCGCCTGACGGCCGTGCCGGCCCGCTGCGGCGCGGGTTGGAGCGGCTCGGCGACGCGTCCTACGCGCTCTACCTCGTCCACTACGGCCTCTACATCGCGGTCGAGGCGGCGCTGGGCCGCGTCGCGGACACGTCGCGCCTCCCCGCCGGGCCCGTCATGCTGCTGCTGGTGACGCTGGCCGTCGCGGCGGGCTTCGTCGTGCACCGGATCTTCGAGGTGCCGGTCACGCGCTGGCTGCAGCGCCGCGTGGCCCCGCGCCGGCCGCCGAGCCTCGCCGTGGCGGAGCCTTGATCAGCCGAGCACGACGTTGTCGATGAGCCGCGTGCGGCCGAGCCGCGCGGCCAGCGACACGAGGCAGCCCGCGCCGGCGCGCTCGACCTCGCGCAGGCTCGCGCCGTCGGCCACGCTGACGTAGTCGACCTCGACCGCGGGCTCGGTCGCGATCGCGGCGCGCATGTGGCGGCGCAGGGCCTCGGCGTCGCGCTCGCCGCGCGCAAACAGGGCACGCGCGCCGTCGAGCGCGCGATACAGGACCGGCGCCGCGGCCCGCTCGGCGGGCGACAGGTAGACGTTGCGCGACGACATGGCGAGCCCGTCCGGCTCCCGCACGGTCGCGCCGACCACCACGTCGAGCGGCATGTCGAGGTCGCGCGCCATGCGGCGGATCACGGCGACCTGCTGGGCGTCCTTCTGGCCGAAGTAGGCCCGCGTCGGCTGCACGATGTTGAAGAGCTTGGCCACCACGGTGGCGACGCCGGCGAAGTGCCCCGGCCGCCGCGCGCCCTCCAGCGGCTCCGCCACCGGGCCGACCTCGATCCGGCTCGCGTAGCCGGGCGGGTAGACCTCGGCGGGGTCGGGCGCGAAGACGAGGTCGACGCCCGCCGCCTCCAGCATCGCGAGGTCGCGCGGCATGTCGCGCGGGTAACGCGACAGGTCCTCGTCGGCGGCGAACTGCGTCGGGTTGACGAAGATCGAAACGGCGGCGGCGCCGCATTCCACCCGCGCCCGCGCGACGAGGCTCATGTGGCCGGCGTGGAGGAAGCCCATGGTGGGCACGAGGCCGAGGGCCGGAAAGGCGGCCCGGGCCGCGCGCACGGCCGCGATGGTGGTCAGGACCTGCATGTCACTCCGCCCCGCCGAGCGCCCGCGCCAGCACCGCCTCGTCCATGGTGGCGCTCTGCGCCGCCGTCGGGAAGGCGCCGGACGCGACCTCGGCGACGTAGCCCTTCAACGCGGCCTCGATGGCCGAGCCGATCTCCGCGTAGGGCTTGGCGTGGCGCGGCACGCGGCCCGTGCCGAGACCCAGGATGTCGTGCCACACCTGGACCTGGCCGGAGCAGCCCGCCCCGGCGCCGATGCCGATCGTCGGGATGGCCAGCCGCGCCGTCACGGCAGCGGCGAGTTCGGCCGGCACCAGCTCCAGCACAAGCGCGAAGGCGCCGGCGCGCTCCAGGGCCAGCGCGTCGTCGAGGAGCCGGCGGGCCGCGCCCGCGTCCCTGCCCTGCACGCGCAGGCCGATCTGGTGCTGCGCCTGCGGGGTGAAGCCGAGGTGGCCCATCACCGGCACGCCGAGCGCGGCGAGCCGCGCCACCGTGGAAACGACCGCGGCGCCGCCTTCGAGCTTGACCGCGCCGGCGCCGGCCTCGCCCATCAGGCGGCGGGCGCCGGCCAGCGCCTCGGGCTCTGTGCCGTAGGTGAGGAAGGGCAGGTCCGCGACGATCAGGGCGCGCGCGTTGCCGCGCACCACCGCGGCCGTGTGGCGCGCCATGTCGTCGAGCGTGACGGGCAGGGTCGAGCCGTGGCCGTGAACCACCATGCCGAGCGAGTCCCCGACCAGGATCATCGGCACGCCGGCCCGCTCGGCGAGGGCCGCCGAGGGGTGGTCGTAGGCCGTCACCATGGCGATGCGCTCGCCGGCCTCCTTCATGCGCTGGATGTCGCGCAGGGTGACGCGCATCGACTCTCTCCCGGACCGTCGCCTCGGGGGGCGACGCCGGGCCTTTTACGGGCTGCCTCGCGCCCGCGGAAGTCCGACGAAAGCGCCACGCGCCGGGCCGGGCCCATCTCGCCTTTCGCGGGCCGGCGCGCTAATCGTGAGGCCGAAACACCACAGGGGAGACTCGCCGCCATGGCCGTCAAGGTCGCCATCAACGGGTTCGGTCGCATCGGGCGCAACATCCTGCGCGCCATCGTGGAGTCGGGCCGCGACGACATCGAGGTCGTGTCCATCAACGACCTCGGCCCGGTCGAAACCAACGCCCACCTGCTCCGCTTCGACTCCGTCCACGGCCGCTTCCCGCACGAGGTCCGCGTCGAGGGCGACACGATCGACGTCGGCCGCGGACCCATCAAGGTCACGGCCATCAAGGATCCGGCGCAGCTCCCGCACAAGGATCTCGGCGTCGACATCGCCATGGAATGCACGGGCATCTTCACGTCGAAGGAGAAGGCCGCCCTCCACCTCCAGGCCGGTGCCAAGCGCGTGCTGGTGTCCGCCCCCTCGGACGGCGCCGACATGACCGTGGTCTACGGCGTCAACCACGACAAGCTGACGGGCGAGCACCTCGTGGTGTCGAACGGGTCCTGCACCACCAACTGCCTCGCGCCCGTCGCCAAGGTGCTCAACGACGCGATCGGCATCGAGCACGGCTTCATGACCACCGTGCACTCCTATACGGGCGACCAGCCGACGCTCGACACGATGCACAAGGACCTGTACCGGGCCCGCGGCGCCGCCCTGTCCCTGATCCCGACCTCGACCGGCGCCGCCAAGGCCATCGGCCTCGTGCTGCCGGAGCTGAAGGGCAAGCTCGACGGCTCCGCCATCCGCGTGCCGACCCCCAACGTGTCGCTGGTCGACCTCAAGGTGAAGACCAAGCGCGCCACCACGGCGCAGGAGGTCAACGACGCGATCCGCCGCGCGGCCGGCGCGGAGCTGAAGGGCGTGCTCGGCTTCACCGACCTGCCCAACGTGTCGTCCGACTTCAACCACGACGCCCATTCGTCGATCTTCCACACCGACCAGACCAAGGTGATCGACGGCGACTTCCTGCGCGTGATGACCTGGTACGACAACGAGTGGGGCTTCTCGAACCGCATGGCCGACACGGCCGTCGCGATGGCGAAGCTCATCTGAGCTTCGGCCTAAGATGAGCGCGACGCTCTTCGCAGCGTCGCCGCCCGTCACGCGTGAGGCGGGGTTCCCAGCGCCGCCTCGCCCCCCACCAGCCGCTGCAGCCGCTCCACCAGCGCCCTCAGGCTCGTGTCGCCCTTGTTGAGGATCTGGCTCGCGCCCGCGAGGCGCCGCCGGTCCTCGCGCGACAGGTCGAGCGCGGTCAGCACCACCACCGGCACGTCGGCGCCGTCAGGCCGGGCGCGCAGGGCCGCGAGGCAGGCGAAGCCGTCCATCACCGGCATGGTGAGGTCGAGCAGCACCACGGCCGGCTTGGCCAGCGGGTACAGGTCGAGCGCGTCGCGGCCGTTGCCGGCCTCCGTCACCGCCCAGCCGTCGCGCTCCAAGAGGGTGCGGATGCGGGCGCGGGTGTCGGCGTCGTCGTCCACCACCAGCACGCCGCCGTCGCGCGCGCGGAAGCGGTCCATCACGGCCTTGAACCGCTCCCAGCGCACGGGCTTCAGCACGTAGTCGGCGGCGCCGAGCGCCTGGGCCACCCCGCGCTGGTCGACGAAGGTCACCATGACCACGGGCACGTCGGCCAGATCCGGGTCGGCCTTGAGGGCGGACAGCACCGACCAGCCGTCGAGCCCCGGCATCATCACGTCGAGCAGGATGGCGCGCGGGCGCAGGCTCCGGGCCAGCTCCAGGCCCGTCTCGCCGTTGGACGCAGCCCGCGCGCGGAAGCCTTCGCGGTGCAGGAAGCGGGTCATCAGGGCGCGCTGGTCGGCGTCGTCGTCGATCACGAGGACGAGGTCGCGGCCCTCGCCCTCCTCCGCGGGCTCGTCGGCGTCCGCCTGAGTCGGCGCGGGCGCGGCGTAGGTGGCCGGCAGGGTCAGCGTGAAGGTCGTGCCGCGGCCGGGCCGGCTCGCCACCGCGACGGTGCCGCCGAGCATGTCCGAGAAGGCCTTCGTGAGCGACAGGCCGAGCCCCGTGCCGCCGAAGCGGCGCGTCGTCGAGGAATCAGCCTGGGTGAAGCGCTGGAACAGCTTGGCGAGCTGCTCCTCACTCATGCCGAGCCCGGTGTCGGCCACCGCGAAGACGAGCCGGCCGTCAGGCCCCGCCCCGCCCTCGCGCGAGGCCGACAGGGTGATGGTGCCGTCCTCGGTGAACTTGGCGGCGTTGGAGAGCAGGTTCAGCAGCATCTGCCGGACCTTGGTGAGGTCGGTCTCGACCGCGCCGAGGTCGGGGCCGAGCTCCAGCCTCAGGGTGTTGTGCTTCTTGCCGATCAGGCTCTGCACGGCCGAGCCGACCTCCTCGACCATGGGAGCGACGTCGAACCGCTCGGCATAGACCTCCATCTTGCCGCTCTCGACCTTGCTGAGGTCGAGCACGTCGTTGATGAGGCCGAGGAGGTGGCGGGCGTTCGACTCGATCTTGCGCATGTCGGCGGCGAGCTCGGCGCCGTCGGCCCCGTCCTCCACCTCCTCCAGCATCATCTCCGAATAGCCGATGATGGCGGACAGCGGCGTGCGCAGCTCGTGGCTCATGTTGGCGATGAAGGTGGATTTGGCGAGGTTGGCCTCCTCGGCGGCGATCTTGGCGTCCGCCAGCGCCTGCTCGGCCGCCTTGCGCTCCGCGATGTCGATGGCCACGACCAGCACGTTGCGCCGCCCCGCCACGGGCGCGATGGCGCTCTTGGTGTTGGCGACCCACAGGGTCGTCCCGTCCGGCCGCAGCAGGCGCTTCTCCACCGTGGCGGGCTCGCCCGCCGAGGCCGCGCTGCGCAGGGCCGCCTCGCTCACGCCCCTGTCGTCGGGGAAGGTGATGTCCCGCATACGGAGCCGCAGCAACTCCTCGGCCTTGCGCCCCGCCATGGCGCAGAACCGGCCGTTGACCGACAGGAAGCGCCCGTCCGCGTCCACTTCGGCGAAGCCGGCGCCGGTCTGCTGGAAGATGCCGGTGAGGTGGGCCTCGCTGTCGCGCAGCGCCCGCTCGGCCCGGGCGCGCTCGACCGCGTCCCACACCCGCGCCGCGACGCCCTCGACCAGCGTCACCTCCTCGGCCGTCCAACGGCGGGGCTCGGCCTGGTTGACGTAGAGCAGCGCCCGGAGCCGCCCGGCTCGGACGAGCGGCACGGACACGAAGGCGCGCGTGCCGACCGCCCGCCAGGCCTCCGCCTGGTAGAGGCCCTCGTGCGCGACGTCGGGGCTGGACATGGTCTGCCCCGCGCGCTGGCGGGCGACGGCTTCCGCGCCGAAGCCGTCGAGGTCGAAGAGGCCGTCGAGCGGCGGCAGGCCGGCCGCGTGATCGGTGACGAGCAGCACGGTCCTGTCGTCGTCCTGCATTTCGCCGAAGCCGACGCGGTCGGCGCCGAGGTGGCGGCCGAGCGCGCGGGTCGCCTCCGCCACGATCGCTCTGGGCTCGGCGAGGCCGCGCAGCGCGTCCTCGAGGTCGAGGCGGAACTGCTGGCGGCGGTCGCCCAACACCTGCGCGGTGCGCTCGCGGCCCTGGTTCAGCACGCCGCGCACGTGGCCGTCCCCGTCCACCAGCGGCGTGAAGCTGTAATCCCAGTAGGTGTCCATGGCGACGCCGTCGCGCACCATGGGCAGGGGCTGGTCGAAGGCCGAGAAGCCCTCGCCGGTCTCCATCACGGCGGCGAACTGGGGGGCAATGATCTCCCAGATGTCGGACCACACCTCGCGGCAGGGCCGGCCGAGGCACCAGGGGTGGCGCTCGGCGGGGATCTCGGACCAGCTGTCGTTCTACAGCAGCACGAGGTCCGGGCCCCAGTAGATCGCGGTCGGGAAGGCCGAACTCAGGCAGATGCGGATCGCCGAGCGCAGCACCGCGGGCCAGGTCTCGGGGGCCCCGAGCGCGGTCGCGGCCCAGTCGTGGGCGCGGATCATCTCGCCCATGGCGCCGCCGCCCGACAGGAAGGGGCGGGTCACGCTGGCTGCGGACATGGTTCAGCTCCGAAGATCCGGGCCGCTCGCTCGCCCCCGTCCGACCTACCGTCCCGGGCTCCCCCGCACAACTCCGGGGCGGCCGCCCTTGAGCGCGCCCTGTGCCGCATGCCATGGAGGACGCAACAGGAAGACACCAACCCGGAGACGCCCGTGACCCAGTTCCGCACCCTCGACGACGCCGACCTCCACGGCAAGCGCGTGCTGGTCCGCGTCGACCTGAACGTGCCGACCGAGGGGGGCCGCGTCACCGACCGCACCCGCATCGCCCGCATCCTGCCCACGATCCGCGAGATCGCCGACAAGGGCGGCCGCGCCGTGCTGCTGGCGCATTTCGGCCGGCCGAAGGGCGGGCCGGACGAGAAGAACTCGCTGAAGCCGATCGCGGCCGCGCTCGCCGAGGAACTCGGCCGCCCCGTGGCCTTCGTGCCCGCCACCGTGGGCGACATCGCCCATTCCGCGGTGGGCGCGATGAAGGACGGCGACGTGGTGCTGCTGGAGAACACGCGCTTCCACGCCGGCGAGGAGAAGAACGAGGCTGAGTTCATCGAGCAGCTGGCCGCGCTCGGCGACATCTTCGTCAACGACGCCTTCTCGGCCGCCCACCGCGCCCACGCCTCGACCGAGGGGCTGGCGCGCCGCCTGCCGGCCCACGCCGGGCGCACCATGCAGGCGGAACTCGCCGCGCTGGCCCGCGCGCTGGAGCTGCCCGAGCGCCCCGTCGTGGCGGTGGTGGGCGGCGCCAAGGTGTCGACCAAGCTGGAGCTGCTCGGCAACTTGGTGAAGCGCGTCGACGTGCTGGTGATCGGCGGCGGCATGGCCAACACGTTCCTGGCCGCGCAGGGCAAAGCCGTGGGCAAGTCGCTCTGCGAGCACGACCTGCTCGACACGGCGCGCGACATCCTGGCCAAGGCCGGCGACTGCCGCATCGTCCTGCCGGTCGACGCCGTGGTGGCCTCTGAGTTCAAGGCCCACGCGCCGTCCCGCACCGTACCCGTCGACGCGGTCGGAGAGGGCGACATGATCCTCGACATCGGCCCGGCCTCGGTGGCGGCCGTGAAGGCGGTCCTGGAGGGCGCGAAGACGCTGGTGTGGAACGGCCCCTTCGGCGCCTTCGAGCTCCAGCCCTTCGACGCCGGCACGGTCGCGGTGGCGCAGGAGGCCGCGGCGATGACGCTCGCCGGCGCGCTGGTGTCGGTCGCGGGCGGCGGCGACACGGTGGCGGCGCTCAACGCCGCGGGCGCGGCGGACGGCTTCACCTACGTGTCCACGGCGGGCGGCGCCTTCCTGGAATGGATGGAGGGCAAGACCCTGCCGGGCGTCGAGGCCCTGCGGGCGCTCTGACGCCGCGGCGGCGGCCCGGCCTCGCCGGGCGCCGTCCGCGGTGGTTCATGGCACGGCGCGCAGCCGGCCCGGACCGGCGCGGCCTCGTCGTCGCGCCGCTGCTCGCCATGGCGGGCGGGCTGCTCGGCACGGTGCCGGCTTGCGCCGCAGGGTCGATCCGTCGAAGCCGGGCTGTCGCGAGGTGTGGGGACCGTCCTCCCTTGGACGATCGATCCGCGCTAACCTGTCGCGCATGCGGCAGCAGCGGACGCGATCCGAAATCGACGACACTCTTCCGGGGCCACCGGTCGAGCCGGCGGCGCGTCGGCACGATGATGGCCCGCCAGAACCGCTGGACCCGCTGCACCGGCAGGCCGTCCTGGAAGGCCTGGACCAGATGCGGCGCGGTGAACTCGCCTCCGATGACGCGATCGACGCCATCTATCGCCGCGCCGGCCTTTGAAGGTCGCCTATTCGGAGCGAGCCGGCCAGGACCTCGCCGAGATCGTGGGTCTTCTCGTGACGCGGAACCGGCACGCTGCCCTCGTCGTCGCGGCGACGATCCGGAAACGCATCGCCCTCCTCCGTCGCTACCCGTTCAGCGGACGAGCGCAGGACATCGACGGCGTGAGGGAAGCCGTGACGGTGCCGTTCGGCTATCTGATCTACCATGTCGTGGACGAGGCGGCTCAGACCGTCACGATCCTGTCCATCCATCATCCCGCCCGCGACCGGCCGTTCACGGACGCGTGACGGCGCGGCTCATGTCGAGCCCTCGATCCACGTCCGCCGCACGTCGAGCGCCTCCGTCAGCAGGACCAGATCAGCGGCGTACCCGGCCGCGATCCGCCCCCGCACTCCGCCCTGCCCCAGCATCTCGGCCGGATACAGGCTCGCCATGCGCAACGCTTCCCCGAGCGGCTGCTCCAGCTCGCGCACGGCGAAGCGCAGCGCCGCGTCCATTGTGAGGTCGGCGCCGGCCAGGGTGCCGTCGTCGAAGGACAGCGCGCCGCCGTGCCGCGTGACGGTGCGGCCGCTCAGCGTGAAGGTGTCGCCGGGGCTGCCGGCCGGCGGCATGGCGTCCGACACCAGGAACAGGCGCGCGGGCCCGCGCTTCGCCCGGAGCGCGGCGCGGAGCGCGACGGCGTCGACGTGGACCCCGTCGGCGATGATCCCGCCCCACAGGCGCCCGTCGTCGAGCGCCGCGCCGACGACGCCCGGCGCGCGGTGCGCGAGCGGCGACATTGCGTTGAAGAGATGCGTCACGCAGCGCGCGCCGGCGTCGGCCGCGGTCCGGACCTGGTCGGTCGTCGCGTCGCTGTGGCCGACGCTGACCACCACGCCGCCATCCGCGAGCCGCCGCACCTGCGCGGGCGAGACCGTCTCGGCCGCCACCGTCACCAGCACCGTGTCGAGCCCGGTCGACAGCAGAGCGTCGAGGTCGGCGTCCGACATCGGCCGGATCAGCGCCGGGTCGTGGGCGCCCTTGCGCGCGACGCTGAGGTGCGGCCCTTCGAGGTGGATGCCGAGCACGCCGGGGCGGCGCGCCGCCACCGCCTCGCGCACGGCCGCGACCGCCAGAGCCTGCCGGTCCGGGCGGCCGGTGATGAAGGTCGGCAGGCAGCCCGTGGTGCCGGTGGGCCGGTGCGCCGCCGCGACCCCGGCGGCGCCGTCGGCCGTCGGCGCGTCGTTGAACAGCACGCCGCCGCCGCCGTTCACCTGCGCGTCGAGGAAGCCCGGCGCGAGCAGCCCGCCGCCGAGGTCCTCGCTTCCCACGCCAGGGGGCAGCGCCGCGGCCGGCAGCACGTCGGCGATCCGTCCGCCGTCGAGCAGCACGGCATAATCGTCGAGAAAGCGGTCGCCGGTGAAGATCCGGGCGCCCGTCAAGGCTCGCAGGGGGGCGTGAGGCGGCATCAGATCGTCTCCGTGACCTTGCGGAGGTGGCTCGGCCGGTCGGGGTCGTGGCCGCGGGCGCGGGCCAGCGCTTCCGCGAAGCCGTAGAAGCCGAGCAGCATCGGCAGCGGGTCGAGCAGCGGATGGCCGGTCGGCGCCGCGGGCAGGTCGCCGCCCTCCGCCGCGACCGTGAAGACGCGGCCCCCCGCCGCGCGCAGGCGGGCGACGCTGCCCCGCATCGCCTCCTGCGACGCGTCACCCTGCGCGAAGGCGATCACGGGAAATCCCGGCTCCAGGAGCTGGAGCGGCCCGTGCATCACCTCGGCGCCCGAGAAGGCCTCGGCGTGGAGCGCGGAGGTTTCCTTCATCTTGAGGGCGGCCTCGGCCGCCACCGGCAGCGCCGGGCCGCGACCGATCGCGTAGGCCGAGGTGGCGGTGCGGAACTCCGGCAGCGCCGCGTCCCAATCGAGCGCGAGCGCGCCGTCGAGCGCGGCGGGCAGGCCCGCCACGGCGGCGCGGAGGGCCGCGTCGTCGCGCCACTCGGCCACCAGCGCCGCGAGGGCCGCCGCGGAGGCGAGGCAGGTCTTGGTCGCGGCCACGCTGCGCTCGACGCCGGCGCCGAGCGGCAGGAGCGCGTCGGCGCCCTCCGCGAGCGGCGACGCCTCCTCGTTGACCACCGCGACCGAGAAGGCCCCGGCGGAGCGCGCGGCCGCCTGCAGCGCGACGATGTCAGGGCTCTGGCCCGACTGCGACACGGACACGACGACGGCGCCGCGCAGCCTCAGCGGCGCGCCGTAGAGCGACGCCACCGACGGGCCGACGGAGGCCACCGGCACGCCGAGCAGGATCTCGCACAGGTACTTGAAGAGGCCGGCGGCATGGTCCGAGGAGCCGCGCGCCGAGGTCACCACCACGGCGGGGTCGCGGGCGCGGAGGTCGCGCCCGAGCCCGGCGAGCGCTGCGCCCTGCCGGTCGAGCAGCCGCGCCACCGCGGCCGGGGTGTCGCGGATCTCGGCCGCCATGAATGTTTCGGGCATGGATCCTATCCGAGGGTCAGCTCGGCGACGAAGTCGTAGATGTCGCCGCGGAAGAAGCTGTGGGTGAACTCGACCGCGCGGCCGCCCGCCGCGAAGGCGACGCGCTCGATCGAGAGGGCGGCGCTGCCCGGCCGAACGTCGAGGAGGCTCGCGACCTCCTCGTCGAGGTTGGCCGCGGCGAGGCGCTGCAGGGCGCGCACGGGCTTGAGGCCGAGCCCCTCCAGCACGGCGTAGAGGGAGCCCTCGACGGCCGCGGGGTCGGCCAGGATGGCGTGGGGCACGGCCGCGAGCTCGACCGCCATGGGGGTGCCGTTGGCGAGGCGCAGGCGCCGCAGGTGGCACACGCGGTCGGTCGGCGACAGGGCGAGGTGCAGGGCCTCGCGGGCCGTGGGGGGCGACAGCTCGCGCCGCAGCCAGCGCGACGTGGTGGCAAGGCCGCGCGAGCGCATGTCGTCGGTGAAGGAGGTGAGGCGCGACAGCGCCTGCTCGACGCGCGGCGGCCGCTGCGCCACGTAGGTGCCGGAGCCCTGCCGCTGCTCCAGGAGGCCCGCCTCGACGAGGCCGGCCAGCGCCTTCCGCACGGTGACGCGGGACACGGCGAGGTCGCGTGCGATGTCGCGCTCGCCCGGCAGGGCCTGGGCAGGCTTCAGCAACCCGCGGTCGATGGCGCCCGCGATGTGGTCGTGGAGCCGGCGGTAGAGCGGCAGGGCCGCGTCGGCGCCCGCCAGCGCCGCAGCGCCGAACACGCCCGCCTGGGGGGCCGAACCGGCCGGGACGTCGTCCACGCCTCCCCTCCCCGCTGCGGCAGCGCACAAGACCATGAGATACCAATCTGCCCGCCCTGTCGAGACCCGCCGGCGCGGCCGGCGCCGGAGTCCGCCGTCCGCATCGGAGGCGGCCTGCCCGCATCGTCGGCAGGCGGCGTCATCCTTGCCCGACATATCGGCGCGCCCCGCGCGAGAAGCCGGTTGACGACAGGTCCGCTATTGGTATCAACTCCGGCTCCATAGGTCCGACAACAGAGGCGGCCGTGGACATGGGTGGGACGAAGCATCGTTTGGCGCTCGCGGGCGCTCTCCTCCTTTCGACGGCGCTGCCGGCCTTCGCGGCCGACGCGACGCTGACCATCGAGAGCTGGCGCAACGACGACCTGCCGATCTGGCAGGAGAAGATCATCCCGGCCTTCGAGAAGGACCATCCGGGCATCAAGCTGAACTTCCAGCCGACGGCGCCAAAGGAATACAACGCCGCGCTCAACTCCAAGCTCGACGCCGGCACCGCGGGCGACATCATCGCCTGCCGCCCCTTCGACGCCTCGCTGGAGCTGTTCAAGAAGGGCCAGCTCGGCTCCGTCAACGACGTGCCCGGCATGAGCAACTTCGGACCCGTCGCCAAGGCCGGCTGGTCCACCGACGACGGCAAGACCACCTATTGCGTGCCGGTCGCGGCCGTGCTCGGCGGCTTCATCTACAACAAGGACGCGTTCAAGAAGGTCGGCATCTCCGCCCCGCCGCAGACAGCCGACGAGTTCTTCGCCGACCTCGACAAGATCAAGAAGGACGGCACCTACGTGCCGCTCGCCATGGGCACGCCCGACCAATGGGAGGCCGCCACCATGGGCTACCAGGTGATCGGGCCGAACTACTGGCACGGCGAGGAAGGGCGCAAGGCGCTGATCGCCGGCACGGAGAAGCTGACAGACCCCGAATGGGTGGCGCCCTTCCAGCAGCTCGCCAAGTGGGGCCCCTACATGGGCGACGGCTACAAGGCGCAGTCCTACCCCGATTCGCAGAACATGTTCACGCTCGGCCGCGCCGCCATCTACCCGGCCGGCAGTTGGGAGATCTCGCCCTTCGAAGCGCAGGCCACCTTCCCCATGGGCGCCTTCCCGGCCCCCGTGCCCAAGGCCGGCGACCCCTGCTACCTCAGCGACCACGTGGACATCGCCTTCGGCATGAACCCGAAGACCAAGAACCCCGAGGCCGCCAAGGCCTTCCTGGCCTGGGTGGCGTCGCCCGAGTTCGGCAAGCTCTATTCCAACGCGCTGCCGGGCTTCTTCTCGCTGCAGAGCGAGCCGATCGAGGTGCAGAACCCGCTCGCCAAGGAGTTCGTGGCCTTCCGCAAGTCGTGCAAGTCGACGATCCGCTCGACCTACCAGATCCTGTCGCGCGGCACGCCGAACCTCGAGAACGAGACCTGGGTCGAGTCGGCCAACGTCATCAACGGCACCGACACGCCGGAAGCCGCCGCCGCCAAGCTGCAGAAGGGCCTCGACAGCTGGTACCACCCGGCGAAGTGAGCGTCTGACGCCGTGCATCCTCCGTTCCCTTCTCCCCCCGCGGGAGAAGGTGTCCTTGCGAAGCAAGGGCGGATGAGGGGGCATGGTGCCACGCCCGACGATGCACCCGTCCAAGCGGAGAACGCGGTGCAGGCCCCCTCATCCGTCGCCGCTTCGCGTCGACACCTTCTCCCGCAAGGGGAGAAGGGGGCTGTCCTGATCGCGCCGAGATATCCATGACCGACGTCGACCACCTCGCCCTCGACGCGCCCGTGCCCGCCATCGCGGGCGCCGATGCCGCCCCGGCGCGCGGTCGCACGCGCTGGCACATCGCCGTGTTCCTGGCGCCGGCGCTCCTCGTCTACACGGCGCTGATGATCGGCCCGCTCGCCGACACGCTGAGGCTCGCCCTCTACACCCGCGTCGACCTGGCCTCGCATTTCGTCGGCCTCGACAACTTCCGCACGCTGTTCGGCGACCCGCGCTGGTCCGGGCACCTGTGGTCGGCGCTCGGCAACAACCTGATCTTCTTCGCCATCCACATGCTGCTGCAGAACCCGATCGGGCTCGCGCTGGCGGCGCTGCTGTCGCTGCCGCGGCTGCGCTTCGTGGGCCTCTACCGCACCGCCTTCTTCCTGCCCACCATGCTGTCCTTCGTGATCGTGGGCTTCACCTGGAAGCTGATCCTGTCGCCCATCTGGGGCGTCGCGCCGACCCTGCTCGGCCTCGTGGGGCTGAAGGGCCTGTTCCACCCCTGGCTCGGGCAGGAATCCTCGGCGCTGGTCACGCTGGCGCTGATCTCCGTGTGGCAGTTCGTCGGCATCCCGATGATGCTGATCTACGCGGCCCTGCTCGGCATCCCGGCCGAGCTGGTCGAGGCCGCGGAGCTCGACGGCATCACGGGCTTCCGCCAGTTCTTCAAGGTCAAGCTGCCGCTGATCTGGCCCACCATCGGCATCGTGTCGATCCTGACCTTCGTGGCCAACTTCAACGCCTTCGACCTGATCTACACGGTGGAGGGCGCGCTGGCGGGGCCGAACTATTCCACCGACATCCTCGGCACCTTCCTGTTCCGCACCTTCTTCGGCAACCAGCTCCAGCTCGGCGACCCCAACATGGGCGCGGCGGTCGCGACCGTGATGTTCGGCATCATCCTCGCGGGCGTCGCCGCCTACCTGTTCGGCATCCAGCGGCGGATGCGCCGCTACCAGTTCTGAGGCGGAGATGACCCGTTCCGCCCGCCGCCCGCCGCTCGCCCGCGGCCTCGTCCACCTGGCGCTGATCGCCTATGCCATCCTGTGCCTCGGGCCGGTGGTGCTGGTGACGATGAACTCGTTCAAGGGCCGCACGGCGATCTTCGGCGCGCCGCTCGCGCCCCCCGGCCCCTCCTCGTTCGACCTCGTCGGCTACCGCACGGTGCTGGGCCAGGGCGCGTTCCAGGGCTACTTCGCCAACAGCCTCATCGTCACCGTCACGGCCATCGCGGCCGTGCTGCTGTTCGGCGCCATGGCGGCCTTCGCGCTCTCGGAATACCGCTTCCGCCTCAACGCGGCGCTCGGCCTGTTCCTGGCGCTCGGCATCATGGTGCCGATCCGGCTCGGCACGGTGGCGATCCTCAACGAGATGGTGGCGACGCACCTCGTCGGCACGCTCTGGGCGCTGATCCTGATCTACACCGCGCAGGGCCTGCCGGCCGCGGTCTTCATCCTGTCGGAGTTCATGGCCGGCGTGTCCAATGACCTCAAGGACGCCGGGCGCATCGACGGCCTCAGCGAATACACGATCTTCTTCCGCCTCGTGCTGCCGCTGGTGCGGCCGGCCGTGGCCACCGTCGCGGTCTTCACCATGATCCCGATCTGGAACGACTTGTGGTTCCCGCTGATCGTGGCGCCCGCCGAGGCGACCCGCACGGTCACGCTCGGCGCGCAGAGCTTCATCGGCCAGTTCGTCACCAACTGGAACGCCGTGCTGGCCGCCCTCACCCTCGCGATCCTGCCCGTGCTGGTGCTCTACCTCCTGTTCTCGCGCTCGCTCATCCGCGGCATCACGGCAGGAGCGGTGAAGTGAGGACTCCCACGGGGATGAGCGCCCCCGAAGCGACGGGCCTCACCGGAGAAGGATCAGATGGAGCGCTCATCCCCGTGGGCACCCTGACCGCGCCGCTCCGCACGCTGGTCGTCGGCCTCGGCCAGATGGGCCGCAGCCACGCGCTCGCCTACGCGCGGGACCGCGAGGGCTTCGACATCGTCGGCCTCGTCAACCGCTCGGCCGTCGACCTGCCGGCCGAGCTGGCCGCGGCGCCGCGCCTCGCCTCGTTCGCGGAGGGGCTCGCGCTCCGGCCCGACCTCGTGTCGATCAACACCTACACGGACACCCACGCCGACCTCGCGGTCGCGGCGATGGAGGCGGGCGCCCACGTCTTCGTCGAGAAGCCGCTTGCCGCCGACATCGCCGACGCGCGCCGCGTGGTCGACTGCGCGCGCGCCACGGGACGCAAGCTCGTGGTCGGCTACATCCTGCGCCACCACCCGAGCTGGCGGCGCTTCATCGCGGAAGCGCGGCGGGTGGGGCCGCCCTTCGTGATGCGCATGAACCTGAACCAGCAGTCGGCCGGGGCGGCTTGGGAGATCCACCGCCGGCTCATGGCGTCGACCAGCCCGGTCGTCGACTGCGGCGTGCACTACGTCGACGTGATGCTCCAGATCGCGCAGGCCCGCCCCGTGCAGGTGCGCGGCATGGGGGTGCGCCTGTCCGACGAGATCGCGGAAGATCAGGTCAACTACGGCCACCTCCAGGTGCTCTTCGCCGACGGCTCGGTCGGCTGGTACGAGGCCGGCTGGGGGCCGATGATCTCGCGAGAGGCCTTCTTCGTGAAGGACGTGATGGGGCCGCGCGGCTCGGCCTCGATCGTCATGGAGCCGGGCGCCGACTCGGCCGACGTCGACACCCACACCAAGACGGCCCGCCTGCGCCTCCACGGCGCCGCGCGGGGACCGGACGGCGGCTTCGCGGAGCCCGACGCCTGGATCTCGACGGCCGACGAACCCGGCCACGACGCGCTCTGCGCCCTGGAGCAGCGCTTCGTGCGGGACGCGATCCGCGAAGACCGGGACCTGTCGCGCCACATGGACGACGCGCTGCGCTCGCTCGCCGTGGTGCTGGCCGCCGACCGCTCCATGCGCGAGAACCGCGCGATCGACCTGCCGGAGGACCTGTGATGGCCGCCCTCGAACTGCGCGCCATCCGCAAGAGCTTCGGGCCGGTCGAGATCCTGAAGGGGATCGACCTCCAGGTCGAGCGGGGCGAGTTCACGGTCTTCGTCGGACCGTCGGGCTGCGGGAAGTCGACGCTGCTGCGCATCATCGCCGGACTCGACGAGCAGACCTCCGGCGACCTCAGCATCGGCGGCAGGCTGGTGAACGGCGTGGCGCCGGCCCGGCGCGGCATCGCCATGGTGTTCCAGAGCTACGCGCTCTACCCGCACCTCACCGTGGCGGGCAACATGGGCCTCGCGCTGCAGCAGGAGGGCGTGCCGAAGGCGGAGATCGCCGCCCGCGTGGCGCGCGCCTCCGCGCTGCTCCAGCTCGACGCCCTGCTGGGCCGGCGGCCGGCGGAGCTCAGCGGCGGGCAGCGCCAGCGCGTCGCCATCGGCCGCGCCATCGTGCGCGAGCCCGCGCTGTTCCTGTTCGACGAGCCGCTGTCGAACCTCGACGCGGCCCTGCGCGTCGGCACGCGGCTCGAGATCGCCAAGCTGCACCGCCAGCTCGGCGCCACCATGGTCTACGTCACGCACGACCAGGTCGAGGCCATGACGCTGGCGGACCGCATCGTGGTGCTGCGCGCCGGCGTCGTCGAGCAGGCCGGCCGGCCGCTCGACCTCTATCGCCGCCCGGCCAACCGCTTCGTCGCGGGCTTCCTGGGCTCGCCGACCATGAACTTCGTCGAGGGCGAGGCCGCGGCGCGCGCCGGCGCGGCCGCGATCGGGGTGCGGCCGGAGCACCTGGCGGTGTCGGAGGACGGCGCCTGGAGCGGCACGGTGAGCCACGCCGAGCACCTCGGCTCGGACACGATGCTCTACGTCGACGTGCCCGGCATGGGGATGCTCACCGCGCGGATCGGCGGCGAGGACGCCCACGAGGTCGGCACCCGGATCGGGCTGACGCCGCGCGACGGCCGGGTGCACCGCTTCGACGCGGAGGGGCGGACGATCGGGGGGTGAGGGGTCCGAGGCGACGAACGCCCCGCCTTTCCTCTGTGGAGGAAGACGTCGATGCTGAGCGGCGACGGATGGCGAGGACGCAGCGCCCTCGAAGATCGAGCCCGTGCCGCGCCGTTCAGCCCGGATCCGTCTCGGCCTGCGGCCGAGACACCTGGCGCTCCTCGAGGGGCGGAGGGCGATCCCCGAGCGCGACGGTCAGGCTGAGCCGCCCTCGAAAACCCCGACCCTATCGGCGCGCAGCGCACGCCCGTCCGGCCGGCGCGTGGTGAAGCCGGCCCGGTCGAAAAACTCCAGCACCGGCATCACGGCGTTGCGGTTGATGCCGGTCGCGTCGCGAAAGCGGCCCACCGTGAGCAGCCCGCCCGGCGCCTCCCCGGCCACCGCCGCCGCGGCGCGGGCGAGCGCGCCAAGCGTCTCGGGCAGCACATAATAGTTCGGCGCGATGCGGGTGAGACGCCCCAGGCGCCCGAGCTTGGTCAGGAGTGCCCGCAGCTCCGCCTCCGGCGCGCCGAGCCGCTCGGCGAGCAGAGGCACGCGCGGCTGATCGGCGCCGGCGCGGCGCAGCGCCGCCTCGACGTCCTCGGCCAGCGCCTCCTCGGCAGGGCCGAGCTGCGGGGTGTGGCCGGGCGGGCGATAGAGGGCGCCGTGGCGGTCGACCAGCCCCTCGGCGGCGAGCTCACGCAGGGCCTCGCGGCCGGGCGCGCGCTGTGCGACCGGCAGCGCGCGCAGCAGCCCGTCGGCGGTGGAGCCGAGCGCATCGGGGTCGGCCCGCACCTGCGCGTCGGCGGCGTTCAGGATGCGGCCGCGCAGGACCTCGCGGTGTCGGACCGAGAAGAGGAGACCGCCGAGCGCCACGGCCTGCACGCCGAGGCCCGACGCCTCCGCCTCTGTCAGGTTGCGGGTGCCGCGGAACCAGCGCAGGTCGACGCCGGCGGCGGAACCTTCGACCAGCGCCGACAACGCCTCCGCGTCGGGCAGCGCCAGGGCGCGCAGGGCGGCCAGCCGCTCGGGCCGACGGGCGCCGCGGCGGGGCGGCGCGGGGTCGAGCACGCGGCCGCCGCCGAGCGAGCGCGTCGCAGACTGGTCGCGGATCACGAAGCGGTCGCCGCCGAGCGCGGCCGTCGGCGCGTCGAGGACGAGCTGCGCCAGGGCGGTGGCGCCCGGCGCGAGGCTCGCCCCCTCCAGCAGAGCCACGCGGCTGGTGGCGCCGAAGGCGCCGAGATGGACGTGGACGGGCGTCCAGTGCTTGAGCGCCCGCGTTTCGCCGGGCAGGAGGCGCAGCATCACGTCGAGCCGGGCGCTCTCGGCCGCGAGCTCGGGATCGACGAGCCAGTCGCCCCGGGCAGGAGGGCCGCGGTCGAGGCGCGGGCCGGAGATGTTGAGGGCGAGGCGTTCGCCGCCGCCGCCGCGCTCCGCCGGGCGGTTCTGGGCGTGGAGACCGCGCACCCGCACTTCCGCCCCCGTGCGGGCCAGCAGCAGCCGGTCGCCGACCGCGACACCGCCGCCGTGCACCGCGCCGGTGACGACCAAGCCCGCGCCCGCGACCTTGAAGGCGCGGTCCACCGCGAGGCGGAAGCCCCCGCGCGGGGGCGGCGCGGGCCCCTGCGCCGCGGCGTCGAGCAGCGCCCGCAGCGCCGGGACGCCCTCGCCCGTGACCGAGGAGCAGCGGACGAGGGGCGCGCCGGCGAGCCCGGTGCCGCGCAGCAGCGCATGCACCTCGGCCTCGGCTGCCGCTGCGCGGGCCGGCTCGACGCGGTCGCATTTCGTCAGAGCCACGACGGCGCGTGTCAGGCCGAGCAGGTCGAGCACGGCCAGATGCTCGCGCGTCTGCGGCATGGGGCCGTCGTCGGCCGCGACGACCAGCAGCGCGAGGTCGACGCCGGTGGCGCCCGCCACCATGGTGCGGACCAGGCGCTCGTGGCCCGGCACGTCGACGAAGCCGATGCGCGAGCCTCCGGGGCCGGCCGCGTAGGCGTAGCCGAGATCCACCGTCATGCCGCGGGCGCGCTCCTCCGGGAGGCGCGCCGTGTCGACGCCCGTGAGCGCCCGCACCAGCGCGGTCTTGCCGTGGTCGATATGGCCGGCGGTGGCGATGATCATGCGGTGGCTTGAGGGAGTTCTCTGCTTCGTCTTCCGTCATCGCGAGCGCAGCGAAGCGATCCAGCCCGCACGTTCCGCGTCAGGCGTGCTCGCGCGGCGGCGCACGACGCGCCCTTGGATCGCCTCGCTGCGCTCGCGGCGGTGATGGAGGCGCGACCTCGCGGCCGCGCCTCCATCGTCACTTCACGTAGGTTTCCGCCAGCTCCGACATGGCCGTGTCGTAGGGCGTGAAGCTGACCCGGTCGCTCACCGCGAACATCGTGTGCGGCGAGAACAGGAACAGCCCCATGGCGTGGTCGTGCACGTAGCGCTCGACCTCGCGCGTCACTTCCTCCTGGGCGGGCTGGTGCGGCGTCCGCAGGAGCTTGCGGTAGAGGGCGTCGAAGCCCTCGTCCGCCGGCATGGAGCGGAAGGCGCCGTCGGAGCCGAAGAACTCGCGGTGGATCGGCCCCACCGGGTACTGCGGCGACCAGTCGTGATTCCAGCAGAGCGCGATGTCCCACCCCTCGGGCGGGGGATCCGCCTTGGAGAAGTCGGGCTTCACCGTGAGCCCCACCTCGGCGAGCTGGCGTACGAGCTCCTCGACCACCTCGCGCCAGGCCGGCGAGGACAGGACGAGGATCTCGCGTCCCTTCATCCCCGCCCGCTCGATCGCCTCGGCCGAGGCCGCGATGTCGCGCGCATGCGGCTTCATCGCCGCATCCGCGCCGTAGCGGCCGGGCTGGATCAGCGCCGCCATCACCACGCCGCGGCCGTCCATCGCGCGGCTGACCAGCGCCTCGCGGTCGATCGCCCCGTTGAGGGCGCGGCGCAGGGCCTCGTCGTTCCAGGGCGAACCGGGCTTGGTGCCGTTGAACATGCCGGTCAGCACGGTCTTGGCGGGGCTCGACACGAGCTTCGCCTTGCCGCCGCCGTCGAAGGCGCGCGCCTCGGCGATGGTCAGGTCGGTGACCACGTCGACGCGGCCGTCACCGGCGGCGACGGAGGCGAGCGCGTCCTCGCGCGAGATGGCGTTGTCGTAGACGATACGGGCCCGCGGGCGCCGCTGGGGATTCCAGTAGTTTTCGTTCGGCAGGAGGACGACCTCCGGCGAGCGGGACTTCAGCGTCGAGATGCCCTCGGCGAGCACGAATGGACCAGTCCCCCACGGACCGGGCGCATCGATGACTCACCAGTGGCCTTCGGCCGTCCCGGTTTCGGGGTCGACGAAGCCCCACTCGTTCCAGAAGCGCGTCGAGGGCATGTGCATGCCGCGCAGCTTCATCAGCGCCGCGGAGTCGCCCCCGGGGAAGCGCATGCGCACGGTGTTGTCGTCCACCACCTCCAGCGCGGTGTCGCGGCTGAAGTTCAGGAAGGCGCCGGGCGGGTGCGGGTTGGTCCATTCCTGGACCTTGTCGAAGGCCAGCTTGAACATGGCCGCGTCGAAGCGCTCGCCGTCCTGGTAGACGGCGCCCCGCCGCAGGTCGAGCTCCAGCGTCTCGTCGTCGACCCAGCGCCAGCCCGCCGCGAGGCTGGGCTGCGCCATACCCTCGTGGTCGACGCGGTTCGGCTCCTCCATCGTATTCCAGGTGATGGACAGCCAGTTCACCGGCGAGGGGTCGACGACCCTCACGGTGTTGTGCGGACCCCAGTCGGGGGGTCCGGCCGACGCCTCAGCCATGCGTTGCACTCCTCCGTCGTCCCCGTGTTGGCCGGGGTGAGCGGAGGCTATCACCGAGGGTTCAGCGTCGCAATCGGCGCCGATCGAGCGAGGCCCCCGCCGCGAAGCCGACCGCCAGGGCCGCATAGGCGCCCGCCATGCCGGCCTTGCTCAGCACCAGCTCCCAGCCCGGCGTGAAGCGCTTCGGGGTCGCGCCGTAATCCACCGCCGCGGCGATCGCCGCCATCGCGAGGCCGTCGCGCATCAGGGCGCCCGCGCTCCCGGCGGGGCGCGCCCGCTGCCATGCCATGAAGGGCAAGGCCCAGAACAGGCAGGCGGCGTGGTTCGTGGCATAGCCGACGCCGGTGCGGCGCCGGTCGGCCCCGCCATATAGCCCCGCGAAGTCGCCGTTGAGCCAGTGGCTCGTCGCGTTGATGGGCCTCAGCGGCGCCTTGCCTTCCGCCTCGGCCGCCACCGCGAGGCCGACGAACGACAGCGCGCTGGCGACCGATCCCGTGACCAGGGCGGCGGTGCCGAGCCCCGCGAAGCGCTCCTGCGTCATCGCGTGAGGTAGAACGCGATGGCGACGATCGCGACGACCACCACGACGGCGATCATCGCCACGAGCGGCATGTTGGTGGCCGGCTTGTCGTCCGCGGTGGCGATGCGGCCAATCTTCTTCTCCTCCTTGCGGGCGAGCGCGATCTCGGCCGGGGTCGCAGGATTGCCGCCGGCCTCCTCGCAGGTGCCGAGCGACGCCATGCCGGGGTCGGCCGTGGCGACCTTGGTGCCGGTGCGGCCGGCGTCGATGTCGTCCTTGAGCTGCAGCACGGTGTCGCCGCTCCGCCCGCTCGGTACGTCGTGTGCCATGGTGCCCCTGTTCGTCCCGTCGCGTGTCCTGCGCGGCAACGCGCCGGACGCGCGGAAAGGTGCGGGCCTTGACGTCGCGGCACCCGGCGGCACTTCGAACCCGAAGGAGACGCGCCATGTACGAATGCTGGGTCTACAAGGACGAGCCGCACGTGCGGCTGGTGGTGAAGTCGGGCGCCATGCTGCCGACCGAGCTCGGCCACAAGGACTGGACGCTGATGGGGCCGTGGGAGGCCTCGGCCGAGACCGCGCAGGAGGTGGAGCACCGCGGCTTCCACTTCTTCCGCACGGAGGACGCGGTCGACGCCTCCGTGTTCAAGGACGCGGCCGCCTCGGGCAACTGAGGCCGGGTCGCCCGCCCCGGCCCGTCGCCTTGCCGGGGCCGGGCGCGCGCACGATAACCCCGTCGCCCCCGGGACCGCTCCGGGCCGGCCCGGAGATCGACCCATGACCATCCAACCCGACGTGCAGGCCCCGGCGTTGAACCGCCGCAAGGTCGGCGACTACGTCGTCACCTACCTGAGCGACGGATTCCTCGACGGCTCCTGGGGCTACCTGCAGGGCATCGAGGCGTCCGAGGCGGAGGCCATGCTGAAGGCGGCGCACCGGCCGCCCCTCGCGCATTTCTCGATCAGCTCCTACGCGATCCAGGGCCGCGGCAAGACGGTCCTGGTCGACAGCGGCGCGGGCGGCTTCAACGGCTGGGGCGGGCGATTCCCGATCGCGCTGGCGGCGGCCGGCATCGAGCCGGCGGACGTCGACGCGGTGCTTCTCACCCACGGCCACGTCGACCACATCGGCGGCCTGACGCTGCACGGCAAGGCGGTGTTCCCCAAGGCCGAAGTGGTCATCAGCGAGGCCGACGCGAAGTTCTGGCGCGACGACAGCGTCAAGGCGCGGGCCGGCGACTTCGAGTTCCTGTTCACGGAAGCCCGCCAGGCCTTCGACGCCTACGGCGACCGCCTGCGCCTGGCGCAGCCCGGCGAGGTCCTGCCCGACGTCGAGATGATCGCCCTGCCCGGCCACACGCCCGGCCACTCGGGCTACCACCTGAAGTCCGGCTCGGACGGCCTGCTGCTGTGGGCCGACATCGTCCACTTCCCCGACATCCAGATCGCGAAGCCCGAGGTGACGGTGGGCTTCGACGTCGACCCGGACGCGGCGCGGACGACCCGCCTGAAGATCCTGGACCGGGTGGCATCGGACAAGCTCGCGGTGGCGGGGATGCACTTCAACATGCCGGGCTTCATCACGGTCGAGAAGGACGGCGCGGCCTATCGCAAGGTCGACCTGCCCTGGACCTCCGCGCTGCTGTGAGGTGAGGACGAGCGTCGCCGACACCCCTCCTCACCCCGCAGGAGGGCGTGACCTCGGACAGAGAGGGTTCGGCGACGCCCTTCCGAAAGAGAGCTTCGAAGCGCGCGGAGGGGCCACCCGGACGCGACAGGTCCGATCGCGTCGGGCCTGCGATGCCCCTGGGGGCGGTGTCACGCCCCCCTCTTCCGCCTTTGCTTCGCGAAGCCCCTCTCCCGGAAGGGGCGAGACTTGTAGCGCCAGAAAAGCGAAAAGCCTCCGGATCCTATCCGAAGGCCTCTGCTGTATTGGTGGGCGGTACAGGGTTTGAACCTGTGACCCCTGCGATGTCAACACAGTGCTCTACCACTGAGCTAACCGCCCGATGACGCTTATCTAGCCGGCGACGGCGCGCGGCGCAAGCGGAAAATCCGCCTCGCCCCGTCAGTAGGTCGCGAAGATGCGGCGGATCTCGGCCGCTTCGGAGGTGCGGGTCAGCGCCAGCGCCAGGAGGATGCGGGCCTTCCACGGGGACAGGTTGTCGGCGCCGACCACGCCGCCGGCGCGCACGCGCTCCCCGTCGAGGGCGACGCCGCTGCCGACCCGCGTCGCCAGCACGGCGGCGACGCCGGCCGCCACCGCCTCGCGCAGCGCCTCGAACTCGGCCTCGGTCGGCATGCCGGGCGCGAAGCCGGCCTGCACGAGGCCGCGCGCCCCGGCGGCCACGAAGGCCCGCGCCGCCGTGCCGTCCGCCCCGGCGTAGGACAGCACGATGTCGACGCGCGGCATCGCGGCCAGCGCCGCGACGTCGAACTCGGTGTCGGGCATGTGACGCCGCTCGGAGCGGCGGTAGTAGCGCACGTGCGGGCCGTCGACCTGTCCGAGCACGCCGAAGTCCGGCGTGCGGAAGGTCTGCAGCCGGGCCGTCGAGGTCTTGGCCACGTCGCGCGCCGCCTGGATCTCGTCGTTGAGCACGACCAGCACGCCGCGCCCGCGCGAGGCCGGATCGGCGGCGACCCGCACGGCGCCGAGGAGATTGGCCGGCGCGTCCGACGACAGGCCGCTCAGCGGCCGCTGCGAGCCGACCATCACCACGGGGATGTCGAGCTTCAGCGTGAGGTCGAGCGCGTAGGCGGTCTCCTCCAGGGTCGCGGTGCCGTGGCCGATCACGATGCCGGCGAGGTCGGGGTCCGCACCCAGCTCGGTGCAGAGCGTCGCCAGCTCGTGCCACGCGGAGAAGTCCATCGCGGAGCTGTCGATGGCGCGGAACGCCACGGCGCGGACATCGGCGACGCGCGCCAACTCCGGCACGGCCGCCGCGATGGCGGGCGCGTCGAGCCGCCGCTCGTGGCGGCCGTAGTCGAGGATGTCGAGGCTGTCCTCGCCGAGCGACGACATGGTGCCGCCGGTGCCGATGAAGGCGATCTTCCGCATTGAGCCCCCTGAGATGGATTTCAGCGGGTCAGTGACAGGCGAGCGGCACGGGGGCAAGGCGCGGTGTGGCCCTTCTCCCGCACGCGCGGGAGAAGGACAGTGGCGTCACTCCGCGGCGAGCGGCAGGTCGCCGAGCAGCATGTCGAGGCGGATCGGGGCGTTGCGCACCCGCACGCCCGTCGCGTGGTAGACCGCGTTGGCGATGGCGCCGGCCGTGCCGGTGATGCCGATCTCGCCCACGCCCTTCACGCCCAGCGCGTTGATGATGCTGTCCTTCTCGTCGACCAGGATGGCCTGGAGCGACGGGATGTCGGCGTTCACCGGCACGTGGTATTCGCCGAGGTTGTTGTTGAGCACGCGGCCCGAGCGGTGGTCCATGGCGGCCTCCTCGTGCAGCGCGAAGCTCACGCCCCAGATCATGCCGCCGAAATACTGGCTCTGCACCAGCCGCGGGTTGATGACCCGGCCCGCCGCGAAGGCGCCGACGAGGCGCGTGCAACGGATCTGCCCGAGGTCGGGGTCGACCTTGACCTCGGCGAAGACCACGCCGTGCGCGTGCATGGCGTAGCGCTTCTGGGCGTCCTGGTCGGCGCCCGCGCTGCCCTGGCCCTCGATCGCGGGCAGGCCGGCGCGGCCGAGGATGTCCGAGAACGACTCGGACCGGCTCTCGTCGTCGCGCCGCACGAGGCGGCCGTCCTTCGCGATCACGCCCGCGTTGCCGGCGCCGAACAGCGGCGAGCGCTGGTCGTCGGTGGCGAGGCGCGCCAGCTTGGCGACGACGTCCAGCCCCGCCGCGTGGATGGCGTTGCCGGCCGTCGCCGTGTGGCCGGAGCCGCCCGCGATGCCGCCGTCCGGCAGGTCCGAGCGGCCCATGCGGAACTCGACCTGGTCGATGCCGAGGCCGAGGCCGTCGGCGGCGATCTGCGCCAGCGCGGTCCAGGCGCCTTGCCCCATGTCCTGCGCGCCGATCTCGACGAGGCCGGTGCCGTCGGCCAGGATCGAGGCCTTGGCGGTCGCGGCGAAGATCAGCGCCGGGAAGGTGGCCGTGCCCATGCCGTAGCCGACCAAGAGCCCCGCCTCGTCGCGCATCGCGCGGGGCTTGGCGGCGCGCTTCGACCAGCCGAAGGCTTCGGCGCCGCGCTCGTAGCACTCGCGCAGGTTCTTGGACGAGAAGGGCTTGCCGGAGATCGGCTCCACCTCGGCGTAGTTCTTCAGGCGGAAGGCCAGCGGGTCCATGCCGCAGGCCTCGGCCATCTCGTCGACGGCGCTCTCCAGGGCGATCGAGCCCGAAGCCTCGCCGGGCGCGCGCATGAACAGCGGCGTGCCGGTGTCGATACGCACCGCCGTGTGGGACGTCCTCAGCGCCGGGGCCGCGTAGAGCGTGTGCGACAGGTTGGCGGCGGGCTCGTAAAAGTCGTCGAAGGACGAGGTGGCCGTGTGGTTGTGGTGGTGGATCGCCTGGAGCTGCCCGTGCTCGTCCGCGCCGAGCTTCACGGTCTGGCGCGTCGGGGCGCGGTGGCCGACCGGGCCGAACATCTGGTCGCGGCGCAGCACCAGCTTCACCGGCCGCCCCGTCCGCTTGGCGGCCAGGATGCCGAGGATCTGCGGGCCCTTCACCAGCGCCTTGGAGCCGAAGCCGCCGCCGAGGTAGGGCGAGCGGATCAGGATGTTGGCCGGATCCATGCCGAGCAGCTGGGCGATGCGCCCCTGCCCCATGGTGAGCGCCTGGCTGGGCGTGTCGACCGTGAGCTTGTCGCCGTCCCAGGCCGCCACGATCGCGTGGGGCTCCATGGCGTTGTGGTACTGCGCCGGCGTCTCGTAGGTGGCCTCGAAGACCTTGGCCGAGCCCGCGAAGCCGGCCTCGACGTCGCCGCCGTTGTCGACGTCCGGCGGCTCGCCGACGCCGACCGCGGGCGGCACGAAGAACTCGTTGCCGTCGAGCCCGATGCGGGCCGGCTCGACCTCGTACCGGGGCGCCAGCAGCGCCGCGCCCTCGGTGGCTGCCTCCAGCGTGTCGGCGATCACGACCGCGATCGCCTGGTTGGCGTAGCGGACGCGGTCGTTCTGCAGGAGGTCCATCTTGAACGTGAAGGGGTTGTCCTTCTCGTCCGGGTCGTAGGCCAGCGCGGGGACGTCGCCGGGCGTCATCACGTCGACCACGCCGGGATGGGCCCTGGCGGCGGCGACGTCGAGGTGGCTGACGCGTCCGCGCGCGATCGTCGAGGTGCAGAGCGCCGCGTAGAGCATGCCCTCCGGGTGGTTGTCGGCCGCGAAGGTGGCGGCGCCGGTGACCTTGGCGACGCCCTCGCGGCGCGTGAGCGGCTGGCCGACGTTGGAGCCGTGGCGGTGGTGGGTGTGGGGCTGCTCAGGCATGGGCGGCGACTCCGAGCGGGGACGAGAAGGGGGAGGCCGGCAGGGCGGGCACGCGCTCGGGCGTGCCGCTGAGGGCCAGCGTGAAGGCCCGCACCGCTATGCGGCGGGCGAGCTCGATCTTGTAGCTGTTGTCGCCGGACGGTTTGGCATCGGCCAGGGCCACTTCGGCGGCGCGGCGGAACGATGCGACGGTGGCGGGCTGGCCCCTGAGGGCGGCCTCGGCCTCGGCCGAGCGCCACGGCTTCAGCGCCACGCCGCCGAAGGCGAGGCGGGCTTCGGCGACCCGGTCCCCGTCGAGCTTCAGCGCCGCGGCGGCCGACACGACCGCGAAGGCGTAGGAGGTGCGGTCGCGGACCTTGAGGTAGCGCGAATGCGCGGCGAAGCCCGCCGCCTCGGCCGGCAGCACCACGGCGGTCACGAGGTCGCCCGGCTCCAGCACGGTTTCGCGCTGCGGCTCGTCCCCCGGCAGGCGGTGGAACTCGACCAGCGGCACGGAGCGCGGGCCGCCCTTGCCCTCGATCTCGACAGTGGCGCCGAGCGCCGCGAGCGGCACGCAGAAGTCGGACGGGTGGACGGCGATGCAGCTGTCGCTCCAGCCTAGCACGGCGTGGAGCCGCGTGTCGCCGCCGACCGCGTCGCAGCCCGAGCCGGGGACGCGCTTGTTGCAGGCGCTCACCCCGTCGGTGAAGTAGGGGCAGCGGGTGCGCTGGAGCAGGTTGCCGCCGGTGGTGGCGGCGTTGCGGAGCTGCGCCGAGGCGCCCGACAGCAGCGCCTCGGCCACCGCCGGGTAGCTCTTGGCAAAGGCGGGGTCGTGGGCGAGGTCGCCGTTGCGCACCAGCGCGCCGACGCGGGTCGACCCGTCCGGGAGCCGCTCGATGCGGTCGAGGCCGGCCACGTGGGTGACGTCGACGAGCCGGTCGGGGCGCAGGACGTTGCCCTTCATCAGGTCGAGCAGGTTGGTGCCGCCGCCGAGATAGACGGCGCCCTCGGCCGCGGAGGCCGCGATCGCCTCGGCCGGCGTGGCGGCGCGGGTGTAGTCGAAGCGCTTCATTCCGCGGCCTCCTTGAACCCGCCGGCCATGCGGCCCTGCGCGTCGAGCACCGCCTCGGTGATGCCCTGGTAGGCGCCGCAGCGGCAGATGTTGCCGCTCATCGCCTCGCGGACGCGCTCGGGGTCGTTCCCGGCCTGGGCCTCGCGGATCAGGCCGACCGCGCTCATGATCTGGCCCGGCGTGCAGAAGCCGCACTGAAAGCCGTCATGCGCGATGAAGGCCTCCTGCACGGGATGGAGCGCGCCGTCCTTCGCCAGCCCCTCGATGGTGAGGACGTCCGAGCCGTCGTGGCTGACCGCCAGGGCCAGGCAGCTGTTCACGCGGCGGCCGTCCACGATCACCGTGCAGGCGCCGCACTGGCCGCGGTCGCAGCCCTTCTTGGTGCCGGTGAGGTCGAGCCGCTCGCGCAGCAGGTCGAGCAGTGTGACGCGGGGGTCGTCGAGCGCGATCTCCCGCCGCTCCCCGTTGATGGTCAGCGTGATGGGTATGCTCATGGCAGCGCCTCCGTGGCCGGACTTATAGCGTTTCCAAAGAACGGCGGGAAGTCGGCGGGCGGGGCGCGTGCTGCGGCCGCAGCGCGCGGCCGAAGCGGCGGGGCGATCAGGGGAGAGGCGCGGGGAAGTCCTTCTGCCATTTGCCGAAGGGCAGTTGGATCGCGTAGATCGTCTCCGTTTCGCCGGTGACGAACAGGTAGTTCCCGCCCCCGCTCTGTACCGTGATGTCGAAGATCGCCGAGGGCGGCGCCTTCGGCCAGTTCTGGACCCACACGCCGTCCGGAAGGCCGAGCGCCCACAGGCTGTTGTTCACGTCGATCGCCAGCAACATCCCGGTCGGCCCGTCTTGGACGGCGAGCCTTTGGAGCGGCACGGGTGGCGGCTTCGGATAGTCCCTGACCCACCCCCCGCCGTCGAGGCCGATCGCATACAGGTTGCCGTCCTGGCCGATCCCGAAGAGGTGAGGATCGCTGCCGCCCTGGGCTGCGATGTCGACGAGGGGGGACGGCGGTCGCTGCGGGAAGTCCGGCACCCATCCGCCGACGGGCAGTTGGGTGGCCCAGAGCGTGTTCTCGACGTCGAGGCCGAACAGGTAGGGGTCGACGCCGCTTTTGCCGGCGATCCTGTAGAGCTGCTTCGGCGGCTTGGTCGGCCAGTCCTTGGCCCAACCGCCGCCGGGCACGCCGATCGCGTAGAGCGTGCCGTCCTCGGTGAGGGCGGAGACGAAGGTGTATTCGTTTGTCTGCTCGGTGAAGGTCAGGGCTGTGAAGTGGGCGGGAGCCGGCTCCGGCCAGTCGCGCGTCCAGGCCCCGTCGGGAACCTTGATCTCGAAGAGCCGTCCTCCGCGGAGCGCCATCAATCGGTTGGCAGCGCCGCCTTCGGCATGGAGCTTGTGCGCCTCGTCGGCCATGGCAGGTTCCCCTCTGGACGGGGATCGCCGCGGCGGCGCCCCTCGCCCATGATTGTATGACCTGCGGTCGCGGGCAAGGATTTTCCATCCCGGCGTGCGTCGCGTCCGGCAGGGCGTCACGCCCCCCGCCAAAGGGAGGCGGAGCGACCTGCCGCTCCGGCCCTCAGTGCGCCTCCCCCTTGGTGCTCGTGACCGGGATCAAGGTGCCGGCCGAGCGCTTGCGGGGCTGGAGCAGGAAGGCCGCGAGGCCGGACCAGCCGGTCTGGTGCGCCGCGCCGAGGCCCGCGCCGTCGTCCCCGTGGAAATACTCGTGGAACGGGATCAGGTCGCGGAAGTGCGGGTCGGTCTGGAAGGTCTCGTTGCCGCCGAGCACGGCGCGGCGGCCGTCCGGCCCGCGCAGGAAGATGGCGTTCAGCCGGCGCGTCAGCTCGGCGCCGATGTCGGCGAGGTTCAGCATCTTGCCCGAACCCTTCGGGTATTCGATGGTGAACTCCTCGTCGTGGTAGAACTTCTCGAACTCGTAGAGCGCCTCGATCAGCACGACGTTGATCGGCATCCAGATCGGGCCGCGCCAGTTGGAGTTGCCGCCGAAGAGCGTCGTGGTGGACTCGGCTGGCTCGTAGTCGACCTGAAAGCGCGTGCCGTCCCAGTCGTAGGTGAAGGGATGGTCCTTGTGGAACTTCGACACGGAGCGGATGCCGTAGTTCGACAGGAACTCCGTGTCGTCCATCACCCGCATCATCAGGCCCTGCATGCGGTGGCGGCGCAGCAGCGACAGGAGCAGGCGGTTGTCCTTGCCGGGCTCGCCGAAGCGCGACACGAGCTTGGCCTGGTCCGGGCGGTGCTGCAGCGTCCAGCGCAGGCGCTCGGCGAAGTCGGGGAACTTGCGGGTGATCGTACCGTCGAGCACCGCGACGGCGCAGAGCGGGATCAGCCCCACCAGCGAGCGCACCTTCAGGGGCACGCGGCTGCCGTCGGGCAGGTTGAGGATGTCGTAGTAGAACCCGTCCCGCTCGTCCCACAGGCCCTGGAGCTCGTCGCCCTCGTGGCCGTCCTCGCCGATGGTCGTCATGGCCTCGGCGATGAGCAGGAAATGCTCGAAGAACTTGGTGGCGATGTCCTCGTAGGACCGGTCCGTCTCGGCCAGCTCGAGCGCGATCTGCAGCAGGTTCAGGCAGTAGGAGGCCATCCAGGCCGTGCCGTCGGCCTGCGAGATGAAGCCGCCCGTCGGCAGCGGCTTCGAGCGGTCGAAGACGCCGATGTTGTCGAGGCCGAGGAAGCCGCCCTGGAACACGTTGCGCCCGTCGATGTCCTTGCGGTTCACCCACCACGTAAAGTTCAGCATCAGCTTGTGGAAGATCCGCACCAGGAACTCGCGGTCCGCCGTGCCCGTCATGGCGCGGTCCATCTGGTAGACGCGGAAGGCCGCGAGGCCGTGCACCGGCGGGTTCACGTCGCCGAAGTTCCACTCGTAGGCGGGCAACTGCCCGTTCGGGTGCATGTACCATTCGCGGCACAGCAGGATGAGCTGCGCCTTGGCGAATTCGGGGTCGATCAGCGCGAAGACCGTGCAGTGGAAGGCGAGGTCCCAGGCCGCGTACCAGGGGTATTCCCACTTGTCCGGCATCGAGATGATGTCGGCGTTGAGAAGGTGCTTCCAGTCGCTGTCCCGCCCCGTGAGCCGCTCGGCGGGCGGCTTCGGCATGGCGGGGTCGCCCGCGAGCCAGCGGCGCACGTCCATGTGGTAGTATTGCTTGGACCACAGCATGCCGGCGAAGGCCTGCCGCTGCACGAGCCGCGCGTCGGGGTCCTCGATGTCCTGCTGCACGGCGGCGTAGAACTTGTCGGCCTCGGCGATGCGCCGGCCGAGCACCGCGTCGAAGCCGGCCTCGTCGAGCGCTCCGGCGTCGGCGGGCGCGAGGCGGAAGCGGAGCACGATCTCGGCGCCGGGATCGACGTTGAGCCATGTCCAGGCGGCGCATTTGGTGCCGCGGTGCTCCGGGTTGACCGCGCCGTGGTCGCTGGAAACCACGCGGTCGTTGATGCCGTCCTTGTAGTAGCCGGCGGCCTCCTCGCCGTAGAGGCGGCGGCGGTTCGTCTCGTTCTCGCAGAACAGCCACTCGACCGGGCCGAGCGAGGAGAAGCGCCGGTCGACGTCGTGGGCGCGCTGCGCCAGCACGCTGCCGTCGCCCTGGAGCGCGAGCGTCGGCTTCTCGTGCCCCTCCTCCCAGGACCAGACGTTGCGCGCCCACAGGTGGGGCAGGACGTGGAGGTCCGCCGCTTCCGGCCCGCGGTTGGCGACCCGCACCCGCATCAGGATGTCGTCGGGCGAATGCTTGGCGTATTCTGTCGTGACGTCGAAATAGCGGTTTTCGCGGAAGGCGCCGGTGTCGAACAGCTCGTATTCGAAGGCGGTGGCGTCGGTCCGCTTGCGGCGGGCGTTCTCGGCGATCAGGTCCTCATAGGGGTACGGCGCCTGCGGATACTTGTAGATCGTCTTCATGTAGCTGTGCGTCGGCGTCCCGTCGACGTAGTACCAGAGCTCCTTGACGTCCTCGCCGTGGTTGCCCTGGGCGTTGGTGAGCCCGAACATGCGCTCCTTCAGGATCGGGTCGTGCCCGTTCCACAGCGCCAGCGCCAGGCACCAGCGCTGGTGCTCGTCCGAGAAGCCCGCGATGCCGTCCTCGCTCCAGCGATAGGCGCGCGAGCGGGCGTGGTCGTGGGGGAAGTAGTTCCAGGCGTCGCCGTCCTTCGAGTAGTCCTCGCGCACCGTGCCCCAGGCGCGCTCGGACAGGTACGGCCCCCAGCGGCGCCAGCCTCCGGCCTCGGCGTCGCGCAGGCGCACGCCCTCGGCGGTGCTGAGGCAGGGCGCGGCCTTGCTGCGGTCGAAGTCGGGCATCGGCGGTCCTTCGTCAGATGGTGAGGTCCAGCATCCGGTGGATGCGGATCGTTTCGCCGAGCGACCAGGCCTGCCAGGGGCAGCCGCCGGCGTGGTGGGGGGCGTCGCCGTCGACCACCTCGGACACGTGGCCGAGGCCGTTGCGGTCGAGGTGGTCGGTCAGCGGCTGCAGGAAGCGGGCCGCGGCCTTGCGCTTCGCCTTGCCGCCGCGCCCCCGCACCGACAGCCAAGCGTCCACGAAGGGGCCGAGCAGCCACGGCCAGGCCGTGCCCTGGTGGTAGGCGGCGTCGCGCCGGCGGAGGTCGCCGCGGTAGCGCGGGATGTAGTCGGGGTCGTCGGGCGCGAGGGTGCGCAGGCCCAGCGGGGTCCAGAGCCTGGCTTCGACCAGGTCCACCACGCCGCGCGCGGCCTCGCCGTCCAGAAGCGGGAACGGCAGGCCGCCCACGGCGAACACCTGGTTGGGCCTGACCTTGGCATCCACCGTGCCGGGGGCGCCGTCCGCGTCCACCACGTCGTAGAGCCCGCCGGCGGGGTTCGGGAAGCGGAGCGCGAAGCTCGCCCGCGCGCGGGCCTCCGGCTCGGCCCAGCGGCGCGACCACCGCGCCGCCGCGATCGCCAGGGCGTTGATCCACAGCGCCTGCACCTCGACGGGCTTGCCGCGGCGCGGCGTCCACACGGTCCCGTCCGTGATGGCGTCCATCCAGGTGAGCTGCACGCCCTCCTGCCCGGCGTGGATCAGGCCGTCCCGGTCCATGCCGATACCGAAGCGCGTGCCGCGCGCGTAGCCGTCGAGGACCGCCTCGGCGGCGGCGCGGAGCCTGCCCTCGTCGCCGGCCGACAGGGGCTCGCCGGCCGCCGCGCAGGCGTCGAGCGTCTCGTGGACCGCCACGACAAACCACAGCGAGGCGTCGACGGCGTTGAACTCGGGCGCCTGCCCGGTGTCCGGGAAGCGGTTCGGCAGCATGCCGCCGTCGACCGCCGCGGCCCAGCCGAGCAGCACGGCCCGCGCCTCGTCGAGCCGCCCGGTGGCGAGCAGGAGCCCGCGCATGGAGATGAAGGTGTCGCGCCCCCAGTCGGTGAACCACGGGAAGCCGGCCACGATCGTCCGCCCGGCGCCGCGCTCCACCGCGTAGGACGCGGCCGCGCGGGCGAGCGCCGAGCCGAGGCGCTTGCGGCGGCGCTTCTCCGCCTTCGCGAGGTCCTCCGCGTGGCCGGCCGCCTCCGCGATGCGGCCGTCGCCGGCGCGCAGCACCATGGTGGCGGCCTTGGCGGCGAGGTCGAAGGTGAACAGGCCGGGCGAGGCCACGTCCTCCGTGTCGGGCAGGCCGCGCTCGCGCTCCACCGTGTAGAGCACGTCGCGCAGCCACAGCGGGGCGTGGCGATAGGCGCCGTCGGTCAACGCGGTCGCGGCCGGCAGGCCCGGGTAGGGCCGCCACGTGACATTGCCGCCCGTCACCTCGGCGTCGAAGCGGAAGGCGTCGTTCTCGCGGTGGAGGTCGCCGTGGTCGCGGCCCGTCAGCAGGGGCCGGACGCTCAGCGTGCAGCGCCCGTCGGGGCCGGACAGCCGGCGCCAGCGCAGCACGACCTCGCCCGAATGCGGCTCGACGAAGACCTCGTGCGCGATCTCGGTCCCGTCCGGCAGCGCGGTGGTCCAGGTCGGCCAGGGGTCGCGCTCGAAGCGCGCGATGCGGGACGCCCCATCGGGGTCGAGCACACCGGGGGCGTAGCGCTGCGAGGTCAGGGCGAAGCGCCCGCCCACGGTCTCGACGAAAGCCTCGACGCCGTTGACCAGCACGGTCCGGCCGGTCGGCGGCGTCCGGGGCACGATCAGCAGCGCGTGATAGCGGCGGGTCCGCACGCCGTCGACGGCGCCGGACGCGTAGCCGCCGAGGCCGTCCGCTTCGAGCCACTCGGCGGCGTCCTGCGCCTGGGGATGGTCGGGCTCGGCGTCGTCGGCCATGCGGTGGAGCGTCCTCGCCGCCCGGCACGGCCGAGCCTCGGTTGGATTCCGAGGGGAGACGGCTTCGGGCGGCGTTTGTTCCTCGCCGGGGAGCGGGGCTATCCCGCCCCGGCTGGCCGCCTCAGCCCTCCTTCTTGGCCTCGCGAATGGTGGGGACCATCTGGTCGCCCCAGTTGCCGCGGCCGTCGTGGTAGCGCGACACGCGGATCAGCTCGACCGACACGCCGGCGTCGACGGCGCGCAGGATCGCCTCGTTGGCGCGGTGCACGGCGTCGGCGACACGGCGCACGGCGCGCTCGTGGTCGGTCTCGTTGGTGTTGGGCAGCGGGCGGAATTCGCCCTGGGGCATCGCGTTCATGGCACGTCTCCGGATCTCGGGATCGAGGGATCGGACACGGCGGAGCGCCGCCGGGTCCGGGAGGGGATCAGGCGCCGCCGCTCACTCGGCCGCGACGGACAGGTGCGGCTCGGCGGCGCCCTCGAACTGGTCGGACTCGGTCGACTCGCCCATCGCGGTGGTGGACGACAGCCCGCCCGTGATGGCTTGGCTCACGCGGTCGAAGTAGCCGGTGCCGACCTCGCGCTGGTGGCGCGTCGCCGTGTAGCCGGCCGCCTCGGAGGCGAACTCCGCCTGTTGCAGCTCGGAATAGGCCGCCATGCCGCGGTCGCGGTAGCCGCTGGCCAGCTCGAACATGCCGTGGTTGAGGCTGTGGAAGCCCGCGAGCGTGACGAACTGGAACTTGTATCCCATGGCGCCGAGCTCGCGCTGGAACTTGGCGATGGTCGCCTCGTCGAGCTTGGCGCGCCAGTTGAAGGACGGCGAGCAGTTGTAGGCCAGCAGCTTGTTCGGAAACCGCCGGTGAATCGCCTCGGCGAAGCGGCGCGCGTCGTCGAGGTTGGGGTGGCTCGTCTCCCACCACAGGAGGTCGGCGTAGCGCGCGTAGGCGAGCCCGCGGGCGATGCAGGCGTCGACGCCGTTCCGAAAGCGGTAGAAGCCCTCCGACGTGCGGTCGGAGCCGTCGATGAAGGGGCGGTCGCGCTCGTCGACGTCGGAGGTGATGAGCTTGGCGCTTTCCGCGTCGGTGCGGGCCACGACGAGGGTTGGCGTTCCCATCACGTCGGCGGCGAGGCGGGCCGCGACGAGGTTGCGCTCGTGGGCCGCGGTGGGGATCAGCACCTTGCCGCCGAGGTGGCCGCACTTCTTCTCCGAGGCGAGCTGGTCCTCGAAATGGACGCCGGCCGCGCCCGCCTCGATGAAGGCCTTCATGATCTCGAAGGCGTTGAGCGGGCCGCCGAAGCCGGCCTCGGCGTCCGCCACGATGGGCGCGAACCAGTCGCGCTTGGCGCCGCCCTCGGAGGATTCGATCTGGTCGGCACGCTGGAGCGTGCGGTTGATGCGGCGGCACAGCTCCGGCGCGGCGTTTGCGGGGTAGAGCGACTGGTCCGGGTACATGGCGCCGGCCGTGTTGGCGTCGGCCGCGACCTGCCAGCCCGACAGGTAGATGGCCTTGAGGCCCGCGCGGACCATCTGCATCGCCTGGTTGCCCGTGACGGCGCCGAGCGCGTTGATGTAGGGCTCGTCCCGCAGAAGCTGCCACAGGCGGTTCGCGCCGCGCTCGGCCAGCGTGTGGGCGATGGGGAACGAGCCGCGCAGCCGCTCGACCTCCGCGGCCGAGTAGGGCCGCTCGATGCCGTCGTAGCGGCCGGCCGGCGCCTGCGGGACGAATCGGGCGAAATCGCTCATGGCTTCCTCACTCATCGGGACCGTTCGACGACACCACTGCCGCTCGATCTGACGCGAGGCTAAACCCTTGTGCAGTCTGCCGTAAACGGCGGCAATCCGATCAAGAAGCCGCCTTGTATGACCCCGCTCTGGTCAGGACTGTAAATTCGTGACAGCATGACAGCATGGAACCACGACAGGACCGCAAGCTGTTCCTCGGCCCGCGCCTGCGGCGGCTGCGTCGCGACCTCGGCCTGACCCAGGCCACGATGGCGGCCGACCTCGGCCTGTCGGCGAGCTACCTCAACCTGCTCGAGCGCAACCAGCGCCCCGTGACCGCTCAGGTCCTGCTGAGGCTCGCGGAGGCCTACGAGCTCGACCTGCGCGCCTTCGCGGCCGAGGCCGAGGCGGGCGGGCCGGCGAGCCTCGCCGAGGTGCTGGCCGACCCGCTGTTCAAGGACCTCGCCCTGTCGAAGTTCGAGGTGTCGGAGTTCGCCGAGGCCTCGCCGGGCGTCGCGGAGGCGATGGTGCGGCTCTACCGCGCCTATGCGGACCGCAAGCGGGCGTCCGAGCTGGGGGCGCTGAAGGGCGAGGCCGTCGAGGGCGTCGTCACCACCACCGACTGGGTGCGCGACACGATCGGGGCCCACCGCAACTACTTCCCAGAACTCGACGAGCGCGGCGAGATGCTGAGCGCCGAGCTCGGGCCGGGCTCGGCCGAGGAGGTGGCGGCGGCGCTGCGGTCGCGGCTGCTCGCCCGCTACGGCATCCGCGTGCAGGTTCTCGGCACCGAGGCGATGGGCAACGCGCTGCGCCGCTACGACCACCACCGCAAGCGCCTGTTCCTGTCCGAGCTGCTCGGCCCCTCGGGGCGGAGCTTCGCCTGCGCGTACCAGCTCGCCCTGTTCGAGGGCGCGGGACCGATCGACGACATCGCGGCCCGCGCCGGCCCGCCGGACGCCGCCGCGCGCAGCCTGCTGCGCGTGTCGCTCGCCAACTATCTCGCCGCCGCGGTGCTGATGCCCTACGGGCCCTTCCTGGCCGCCGTCGAGGCCGCGGGCTACGACGTCGAGCGCGTCAAATCCCGCTTCGGCGTGAGCTTCGAGCAGGGCTGCCACCGGCTCACCACGCTGAGCCGGCCGGGCGCGCGCGGCATCCCCTTCTTCATGCTGAGGATCGACCCCGCCGGCAACGTGTCGAAGCGCTTCGCCTCCGCGTCCTTCCCCTTCGCGCGCTTCTCGGGCGCCTGCCCGCGCTGGAACATCCACGCGAGCTTCCGGGTGCCCGGCCGCATCGTCACGCAGATCGTCGAGACGCCGGACGGCGAGCGCTACTTCACACTCGCCCGCACGGTGCGCCGGCCCGGCGAGGAGGCGGGCCACGAGGGCGAGCTCGCGATCGGGCTCGGCTGCGAGCTGAAGCACGCCGGCAAGCTCGCCTATGCCCGGGGCCTCGACCTCGCCGCCCCGCTGGTCACGCCCATCGGCCCCGCCTGCCGCATCTGCGAGCGCCCGGAATGCCCGGCCCGCGCCGCCCAGCCGGTGAGCCGCACGCTGGTGGTGGACGACTTCCGCAAGACGGTGTCGCCCTACCCCTTCGCGCCGGGGTGAGGGACGCCGAGGAGGGCCTCGACGCGGTCGATGAGACGCTGCGCAGCGTCGGTCGCCTCCGACGCGATCTCGTCGGTGATGATGCGCGCGGGATCCGTGCCGCAGTCGGCCGATTCCTTGCGCTCGAAGGCGCGCGACAGGACGCCGGCGAGGTCGCGATCCGGACAAGGCAGATCCTTCGTCGATCGTGCGAAGACGGGGCGCACGCCGGAGTGCGTTTTCGCCGCCCTGCCGGTCCGCCCGAAGATCAGCGCTTCGGCGGCGTGGAGCGTCGCATAGCAGGCCGAGCGGGCCACGATCGGAACAGCACCACGCGCTCGATGCGCGCGCCGAAGGCGGCGTCGAGGGCCGAGCGGAAGCGGAGCATGACGGGGCCGGTGACCTGGGCCGAGCCGCGCATCCCACCACGTCCGCCCCGTCAGAACAGCCCGAGCACCACCGGCGCCAGCACGGCCGTCACCAGCGCGTTGAGTCCGAGCGCGATGCCGGCGAAGGTGCCCGCGACGGTGTCCACCGTGAAGGCCCGCGCCGTGCCGATCCCGTGCGCCGCGAGCCCGGCCGCGAAGCCGCGCGCCGCGAAATCCGTCATGCGCAGGGCGTTCATCAGCGGCGTCACCATCACGGCGCCGAGGATGCCGGTGAGGATCACGAGCGCGGCCGTGAGCGAGGGCTGGCCGCCGAGCCGCTCCGACACCGCCATGGCGACCGGCGTGGTGACGGACTTCGGCGCCAGCGAGGCCAGCACGTCGCGCGGGGCGCCGAGCGCCGCCGCGAGGCCGAGCGCCGAGGCGATCGACACCAGCGCGCCCGCGAACAGCGCCGCCATCATGGGCACGAGGTTGCGGACCACCAGCGTCCGGTTGCGGTAGAGCGGGATGCCCAGCGCCACCGTGGCGGGGCCGAGCAGGAAGTGGATGAACTGCGCGCCGTCGAAATAGGTGCGGTAGCTCGTGCCCGAGCCGATGAGCATCGTGCCCACGATCGCGCCCGCGATCAGCACCGCATTGGCGAGCGGGTGCCGGCCCGACAACTTCGCGACCCCGTCCGCGACGAGCCAGGCCAGAAGCGTGACGGTGAGCCAGAAGAGCGGCGTCGTCGACAGGTAGATCCAGAGGCCGAAGACCGTGTTCACGCGGCGTCCCCCCCGTTGCCCGGCGCCTCGTCGGCGGCCCGGCGCCCCATCAGCCGCGACACGAAGACGAAGACGAGGACAGTGACGACCAGCGTGATGGCGGTGGAGCCGACGAGCGCCAGGGCCAGCGCCGAGGCCTGCGCCCTCAGCAACCCGCCGTACTGGATCACGCCGACGCCGGCCGGCACGAACAGCAGCCCGAGGTTCCCCAGCAGCCCGTCGCCGACCCGCGCCACCGGGCTCGCCGCGACCTCGGCATCGCTGCGCCCCCGCCCCCAGACCGCGAAGCCGACGACCACCAGCACGAGGCCCAGCACCGGGCCGGGCACAGGCAGTCCGAGGCCGCGCGAGGCGATCTCGCCGGCGAGTTGGCACACCAGCAGAACCGCGAAGCCCAGGACCATTCCGCCACTCCCGCCCGAGAAAGCGGGTTCGATGCCCCGCCGGGCTCCGGAGTGCAACCTCGGCCCTTCGAAAGCGCCTTTCGCCCGCGCGGAAACGGTGCAGAATGCGGGTGCGACCGCCACGAGCCGAGAACGGACGGGCGGGCGCGGCTTCCGACCGGGAGCCCCTGGAGGAAACCCCATGCAGGCTCGAGGCACGCCGCGGCTCCGGCGCATCCAGACGATCTCGCTGGCCCTCCTGGTCACGGCGGGCGTCGTCAACTACGTCGACCGCGCCACGCTGGCGGTGGCGAACCCGCTGATCCGCCAGGACATGGGCCTCAGCCTCGCCGACATGGGCGTGCTGCTGTCGGCCTTCCTGTGGGCCTACGCCTTCTCGCAGCTCCCGGCGGGCGCCCTGGCGGACCGGCTCGGCGCGCGGCTGACGCTGACGGTCGGCCTCGCCTGCTGGTCGCTCGGCCAGATGCTCGGCGGGATCGTCACCTCCTTCGGCGAGTTCATCGGCGCCCGCGTGGTGCTCGGCATCGGCGAGGCGCCGCACTTCCCGACCTGCGCGCGGGTGTCGCGCGACTGGTTCAACATCCGCCAGCGCGGCACGGCGACGGGCATCTGGAACTGCGCTTCCTCGCTCGGCACCTTCGTGGCGCTGCCGCTGCTCACCTTCCTGATGGTGAGCTTCGGCTGGCGCGCCATGTTCGTCACCATGGGCTGCGCCGGCCTCCTGCTCGCCGCGACGGTCTTCCTGGTGTTCCGCAACCCGCGCGAGGTGGCGCTCGACGAGGCCGAGCGGGCCTTCCTCAGCGAGGGCGACGCGCCGGATGCCGCCGCCCGCGTCACCTGGGCGGACTGGCGCCGGCTGTTCGCCTTCCGCACCACCTGGGGCATGATCATCGGCTATTTCGGCTGCATCTACATGACCTGGCTCTACACCGCCTGGCTGCCGAGCTACCTGGAGATCGAGCGGCACTTCACCCTGTCGAAGACCGGCATCGTCGGCTCCATCCCCTTCGCGTTCGGGGTGGTGGGCGGCGTGATCGGCGGCCGCGTCGTCGACATGCTGATCCGCCGGGGCGTCGATCCCATCCGCTCGCGCAAGATCCCGATGGCGACGTCGCTGGTCGCGACGGCGGGGTTCACGGCGGTCGCGGCGCTGACGCCGAGCGACGCCGTGGCGATCGCCTGCATCTCGGCCTCGCTGTTCCTGGTCTACCTGTGCTCGTCCTCGGCCTGGGCCATGGCGTCGGTCGCGGCGCCGGCCCACTGCACCGCCTCCATCGGCTCCATGCAGAACTTCGGCGGCTACATCGGCGGCGCGCTCGCCCCGCTCGTGACGGGCTACATCGTGCAGGGCACGGGGCACTTCTCCGTCGCCTTCCTGGTCGGCGCCGCGGTCGCGCTGGTGGCGGCGGCCGGCTATTGGACGCTGATCCAGGAGCCCATCCCCGCCGCGACGGCCGGAGGGCGGGCGCTCGGCGGTCTCAGGGCGGCGGAGTGAGGGCGTCCGGGATGGACGGCGTCCGCGCCCTCGTGTTCGACGTCTTCGGCACCGTGGTCGACTGGCGGAGCGGGGTGGCGCGCGAGGCGGCACCCTTCCTGGCCCGCCACGGCGCGGCCTCGGCCGACCCGCACAGCTTCGCGGACGCGTGGCGGGCCGAGTACCAGCCCGCCATGGCGGAGGTGCGCTCCGGCCGCCGGCCCTTCACGCGCCTCGACGTTCTCCACCGCGAGAACCTCGCGGCCATCCTGCCCGGTTTCGGCATCGACCCGGCCGCGGTGCCGGCGGCCGAGCTCGACGAGCTGAACCTCGCCTGGCACAGGCTCGACCCCTGGCCCGACGGCGTGCCGGGCCTCACCCGGCTGAAGCGGCGCTTCATCGTGGCGCCGCTGTCGAACGGCAACATCGCCCTCATGGTCGACGTGGCCAAGCGCGCCGGCCTGCCCTGGGACGCGATCCTCGGGGCCGAGGTGGTGCGCGCCTACAAGCCTTCACCGGAGAGCTACCTGCGCACTGCCGAGGTGCTGGCGCTGCGGCCGGAGGAGATGTGCCTCGTGGCGGCCCACAACGACGACCTCGCGGCGGCCCGCGCCTGCGGGTACCGCACGGCCTTCGTGCCGCGCCCGGCCGAGCACGGGCCGGGCCAAACCACCGACCTCCGCCCCGAGGCGGATTGGGACCGGATCGCGGACAGCTTCGAGCTGCTGGCCGACGGGCTCGGCCTGTAGCGGCGCGGGGCGCGATGAGCTAGGGGGACGCTTCGTCGGACGAGGGATGCGGGGCGGGACCATGCGGAACGGGACAGGGTCGACGGCGAGGGCCCGCGCTTGACCACCGACGCCGCCATCGCCCGCGCGGCGGTGCTGAAGCCCATCGAGGAGATCGCCGCCCGCGCGGGCCTCGATCCCGCGGCCCTCTACCGCTACGGCCCGTTCAAGGCCAAGGTCGCCCTCGGCGCCGCGGCGCGCGGCGCGGAGCGGCGCGGCAAGCTGGTGCTGGTCACCGCCATCAGCCCGACCCCGGCCGGCGAGGGCAAGACCACCACCACCATCGGGCTCGGCGACGCGCTGAACCTGTCGGGCCGGCGCACGGTGATCTGCCTGCGCGAGCCCTCGCTCGGCCCCTGCTTCGGCATGAAGGGCGGCGCCAACGGCGGCGGCCGCGCGCAGGTCGTGCCGCAGGACGAGATCAACCTCCACCTCACCGGCGACTTCCACGCCATCACGGCGGCGACGAACCTCCTCGCCGCGATGATCGACAACCACGTCTACTGGGGCAACGCGCTCGGGATCGACCCCTCGCGCGTCACCTGGCGGCGCGCGCTCGACGTCAACGACCGCGCCCTGCGCGACATCGTGGTCGGCCTCGGCAACAACGGCGCCGTGCGGCAGGACGGCTTCGACCTCACCGTCGCCTCCGAGACCATGGCGGCCTTCTGCCTCGCGACCTCGGTCGCGGACCTCGAGGCGCGCCTCGGCCGCATGGTGATCGGCCAGACCTTCGCGCGCGAGGACCTCCTCGCGGGCGCCGTGAAGGCCACCGGCGCCATGACGGCGCTCTTGCGCGACGCCTTCGCGCCCAACCTCGTGCAGACCATCGACGGCTCGCCGGCGCTGGTCCACGGCGGACCCTTCGCCAACATCGCCCACGGCTGCAACTCCGTCGTCGCGACGGACCTCGGCCTGCGCCTCGCCGACTACGTCGTGACGGAGGCCGGCTTCGGCGCCGACCTCGGCGCGGAGAAGTTCTTCGACATCAAGTGTCGCCAGGCCGGGCTCGAACCCGCCGCCGCCGTGGTGGTGGCGACCGTGCGGGCGCTGAAGATGCACGGCGGCGTCGCCAAGGCCGACCTCGGCCGGCCGGACCCGGAGGCCGTCCGGCGCGGCTCCGCCAACCTCCGACGCCACGTCGAGAACGTGCAGAAGTTCGGCGTGCCGGTCGTGGTGGCGGTCAACCACTTCACTGCCGACACGGAGGCCGAGCTTGCCGAGGTGTTCGGATGCTGCGCGTCGCTCGGCGTCGGCGCGCAGCTGTGCCGCCACTGGGCCGAGGGCGCGCCCGGCGCGCTCGGCCTCGCCGAGGCCGTGGCGGCGCTGGCGGAGGGCGGCGGGGCCGCGTTCCGCCCGCTTTACCCGGACGAGCTGCCGCTCGGCGCCAAGATCGAGCGGATCGCCCGCGACATCTACCGCGCCGACGGCGTCGCCCTCGCGCCCAAGGCCGCGAAGAAGCTCGCGCGCTACGAGGCCGGCGGCTACGGCGGCCTGCCGGTCTGCATGGCGAAGACGCCCTACAGCTTCTCGTCCGACCCGGCGCTGGTCGGCGCGCCGGACGGCTTCACCCTGCCGGTGCGCGACGTGCGCCTGTCGGCCGGCGCCGGCTTCGTGGTGGCGCTCTGCGGCGACATCGTCACCCTGCCGGGCCTGCCGAGCCGGCCCGCCGCGGAAACTATCGGCGTCGATCGGGAGGGCCTGATCCAGGGCCTGTTCTGATCGCGGCCGGCCGGAAAGGGAGGCCGGGAGCAACATCCGGGCTGGACCGGAGGTTTCGGCAGCAGCCTGATCGTCCACGGGGTGGAGTTCCGCGGAGCCGGGACGGCGAGGAACTATCGATCGGTTTCGGGCGATCGATGCGATGAGGCAACGCCGAAGGCTGCCCTGCATCGAGACCGTGCCGTGACGCTCCATCCCTTCCTCAAAGCACCTTCGTCCTTCCGTCACATCGGGCGCCGCATGTTCTCGGCGCCCGGTCCCGACGGGCTCTCCTTCCGCGTCGCCGAGCCCGCGCCCCTCGCGCCGCCGGCGTCGGAGGCGGCCGTCCGGCACGGCTACAGCATCAGGTCGTCGACCGGCACCGACGTGCTGCGCCGCGCGATCAGCGGCATCGACGGCTACCTGAGCTACTGCTGCGGGGTGAAGCCTTTCAGCCGCGACGAGCGGTGCCTCCTGCGCTACGCCGCCATATCGTCGCCCGGCGATCACCGCCTGTCGGACGGCACGGTGCTGGAGGCGGGCGACCTCGTGATCGACCTCCACCTGTGGAACGAGCACATCCCGCCCGTGCCGAAGGCGGGGCCGGACCTCGCCTGGGCGCGGCTCGTCTCGCAGTGGATGAAGCACTCGCTGGTCCTGCTCGCCGGGGCGGTGCGGACGAATCCGGAACTGCGCGGCGTCAAGGCGATCCGCGCCAAGACCAACTTCGTCGGCTGGGGCGGGCAGAGCGAGAGCATGTCGCGGCTCATCGCGCGCTTCGGCTTCGAGGACGTCGACGAGGGCTCGGCCTCGATGCCCGAGCGCGTCCACGACGCCTTCGAGAACATCCTCATCGGCGCGCTCACCTGGACCCACAACCCGGAAGCCCTGCGGCGCGACAAGCTGATCCGCCAGCGCCGGCCCGTGTGGATGTCGGCCGACACGCTGCAGCGCCGCCATTCCGACGGCTGACCCATGCTGCTCCTCCTGGCCGCGCTGTTCGACGCGGTTCTGGCCTGGGCGATCCTGCGGATGGTCGCGCAGGCCAGGCTCTACACCGGCATAGCGGCGCCCGAGGGCGCCGTTTCCGCGTCGGAGCCCGCCGGCGGCTGGCCGGCCGTCACCGTGGTGGTCCCGGCGCGCGACGAGGCGGACGTGATCGGCCCCTGCGTCGGCGGCCTCCTGGCGCAGGACTACCCTGGCGACCGGCTCCGCGTGGTGCTGGTCGACGACGGCTCGACGGACGGCACGGCCGAGGTCGCCCGCGCGGCGGCGGGCGGCGACCCGCGCCTGCGCATCGTCCCGGGCGGCGCCCTGCCGCGCGGCTGGACCGGAAAGTCCCACGCCTGCGCGCGCGGCGCCGAGGCGGCGGGGGACGGCTGGCTCTGCTTCATGGACGCCGACACCCGCGCCGAGCCCGCGCTGCTGCGCGCCGCGGTGGCGCGCAGCCTGGAGCGGGGCACCGGCCTGCTGTCGCTGGAGCCGTTCCAGGAGCTCGGCGGCCCGGCCGACCGGCTCGTCATGCCCTGCGGCCTCTACCTCCTCGCCGCCACGGGCGACCACGCCGCCGTCAACGATCCCGGCAGCGACGCCGCGGCGGCCAACGGGCAGTTCATGCTCTTCGCGCCCGGCGCCTACGCGGCCCTCGGCGGCCACGCCGCCGTGCGGGCCGAGGTCTGCGAGGACCTCGCGCTGGCGCGGCTCGCCAAGCGCCGGGGCATCGGCTTCGCGCTGCTCGGCGCCGAGACGCTGGTCCGCACCCGCATGTACCGCGACGCCGCGGCCCTCTGGCACGGCCTGTCCAAGAACGTCGGCGTGCTCGGCGGCGGCGCCGGCCGGACCGTGGCGATCGCGGCCGGCGGCCTCCTCATGGCGCTGGCGAGCCTCGCCCTGCCGGCGCTCGCGGCGGCGCGGCTCGCCGCGGGGCCGTGGGGCGCGGGCGACCTCGCCGCTGCCGTGCTGGCCTTCTGCGGGCTCTTCGCGGTCGTCGGCCTCCACGTCGCGGGGACGCGCCATTTCAGGATCCCGGCGGCCTACGGCCTCGCCTATCCGGCCGGCTACGCGCTGGCCTTCGCGCTGGCGGCCAACGCCGCCCGCCTCCAGCGGCTCGGCCGCGTGCGCTGGAAGGACCGCACCGTGGAAGCCCCGACCGGAGCTGCGCCGTGAGCGCGGGCGACCGGGGCGTCCCGATGAACCGGGGCGGCGCCGAGCCGCCGGGCTGGGCCACGGCGGCGACGGTCACGGCCGTGCTGGCGATCTGCTACTTCCTGCGCTACGCGCTGCTGCCCATCGCGCTCGTGGCGGCGCTGGCCTTCGTGCTGCGGCCGATCGTGCGCTGGCTGCAGCGCCGCCTGCGTGTGCCCAAGCTCGCGGGCGTCATCATCGTCTACGTGGCCGTGCTGGCGGTCGCGGGCTTGGCGGCCTGGTACCTCGTCGGCGTGGTCGGGGACCGCATCGTCGCGGGCGCCTCGGACGCGCCGCACCTGCTCACCGAGCAGATCAGGCGCATGGTCGGGCCGCAGATCCACGCCTTCGGGCAGGACATCAGCGCCGAAGATCTGTCGAAGCGTCTCCTCGACGGCGTGAAGGACGCCGTCGCCAAGCCCGACGCGGCGATCCTGGCCGGCGGCGCCATCGTGGGCCTGCCCGCCGTGGGCGTGCTGATGCTGGTCGTGCTGTTCTACTTCCTGAACTCGGGCCGCCAGATCCTGCAGGGCGCGCTGCACCTGTTCCCGCCGCGCTACCGGGGGCACATCACCCTGCTGGGCGCGCGGATCGAGCCCATGCTGCGCCACTACGTGCGCGGCGTGATCGCGGTCACGATCTACACGGCGGTCGTGTGCTGGCTCGTGCTGGGCCTGTGGTTCCACGCCTCCTTCGCGCTGCTGATCTCGGTCGCGGTGGGCGTGCTGGAGTTGATCCCCGTGGTCGGACCCGCGGCCTCGCTGGTCCTCTTCGGCATCGTCGCCGTGGTGGACGGCCATGGGCTCTGGGCCTTCGCGGCCTTCATGGGGCTCGCCGTGTTCCTGCGCGTGTCGGTCGACAACGTCGTCGGCCCGCTGGTGCTCGGCCGCGCCGTCACGCTGCACCCGGTGGTCGTCATCATCGCCTTCCTGATCGGCGCCTCGCTGTTCGGGATCATCGGCGTCTTCGTCGCCGTCCCGGTCGCGGCGGCGGTGAAGATCGTGCTCGCGACCTGGTACGAAGAGCGAGGAGAGAAACACCCATGACGATCCAGACCGACACGGCCGCCGCCCCGAGGCGGTGGCCCGGCCCCGGCCTGTTCTTCGGCTATTGCGCGATCGCGGTCGCGGCGCTGCTCATCCCGTGGGCGATCTACGAGCTTTCCAACGTCGTGCTGCTCGTGGTGGGCGCGGTGCTGATCGCCACCCTGCTCCGCGTCGTGGCGGAGCCGTTCCACCGCTTCATGCCGCTGCCGGTCTGGGCCGCCCTGACGCTGGCGGGCCTGCTGCTGCTCGGCGTGTTCGGCCTCACCTTCTATATCTTCGGCGCCGAGATGTCGTTCGAGTTCTCGGACGTGACGCGCCGCGTCGCGGCCTCGATCCAGGAACTCCAGACGAGGCTCGGCGGCACGGAGATCGGCCACTACCTGACCGACCGCGCGAGCGGGTCCGGCTTCTCCGTGACGGGCCTTCTGGAGGACGTCTTCTCCTACGGCACCACCGTGGTCGCCGGCCTGATCGTCATCGTGATCTCGGCCATCTACCTCACCTCCGAGCCGCACCTGTACCGGCGCGGCATCGCGCTGCTGTTCGCCGAGCGGCACCGCGACCGGGTCGACGGCGTGCTGGTGGCCGTCGGCAAGGGCCTGCGCCTGTGGCTGATCGGCCAGCTCATCGAGATGGCGATCATCGGGCTGCTGTCGCTGTTCGCCGTGTGGCTGATCGGCCTGCCGTCGATCTTCGCGCTCGGGCTCATCGCCTTCGTGTGCGAGTTCATCCCCTTCCTGGGCCCGATCCTCGCCGCGGTGCCGGCCGTGCTGGTGGCGCTGACGCACGGCGATCACGCCGCCATCCTGACCCTGGTGGCCTACCTGCTGATCCACCAGATCGAGGGCAACCTCGCGACCCCCTTGATCCAGCGCCGGCTGATCGAGATCCCGCCGGCGCTGACGCTGCTCGGGCTCGCCGCGGTGGCGTCCCTGTTCGGCATCGGCGGCATCCTGTTCGCGGGGCCGATCGTGGCCATCCTCTACGTCGGCGTCCGCAAATGGTACCTCGGCATCTCCGTGGACGACAAATCCGCCCACGGAGCCGAGGCTCAGCCCCAGTCGGGCGCGCTCTCGGCCGCTCCGGCGTCCTCGCGGTAGAGCGCCTCGCGGGTCCAGGGGCGCGACGCCATGCGCGCATCGTCCAGGGGCTTGTAGGCCACGACCTGGGCGAGGCGCAGCCAGCCCCGGTCGAAGGCGTAGCCCATGCCGGCCATGTACATGCGCCAGATGCGGTAGCGCTGGATCCCGGCCGAGGCCGTCGCGGCCTCCGCCTCCGCTTCCAGCCGCTCGACCCAGTGCGACAGGGTGCGGGCGTAGTGGGGGCGGAGGTCCTCGACGTCCGTCACCTCGAGCCCGGCCCTGGACACCTCGTAGACCACCCGCGACAGGTGCGGGATCTCGCCGCCGGGGAACACGTACTTGTCGATGAAGTCGCCGCCCGCCGGCCCGGTCGCGTGCCCGTCCGGGTCGCCGGCCGTGATGCCGTGGTTGAGGGCGATGCCGCCGGGCTTGAGCAGCCTCTGCATGCCCGAAAAATAGGTCTGCAAATTCTTGATGCCGACGTGCTCGTACATGCCGACCGACACGATCTTGTCGAAGCCCTCGGGCTCGCCGATGTCGCGGTAGTCCTGCAGCCGCACCTCGATCCGGTCCGCGAGCCCCTCCGCGGCGATGCGGGCGCGGGCGTAGTCGTGCTGCTCGCGGCTCAGGGTGACGCCGACGCCGGTGACGCCGTGGTGCTTCGCGGCCCAGCGCAGGAGGCCGCCCCAGCCGCAGCCGATGTCGAGCAGGCGCTCGCCGGGACGGAGGCGCAGCTTGCGGCAGATGTGGTCGAGCTTGCGCTCCTGCGCGCGGTCGATCGTCTCGGTCCCGTCGCCGAAGTAGGCGCAGGAATAGACCATCTCCTTGTCGAGCCACAGCGCGTAGAAGTCGTTCGACACGTCGTAGTGGATCGCGATGTTGTCGGCGTCGCGCTTGCGGCTGTGGCGGCCGGGGATCCTGGCGACGAGGGGGGCCAGCCGCTGCACGAGCCGCGAGCGCCCGACCCCGTCGGCGATTCTGAGCCCCACGTGGAGCACGTCGCGCACGGCGCCCTCCACCGTGAGGTCGCCCGCCACGTAGGCGTCCCCGAGGCTCGACATGTCGCCGACGGCGAGGCGGCGCAGCACCTTGGCGTCGTGGATCGCGATCGTGACGGCGGGCGCGGGCACGAAGTCGAAGCTGTCGCCGTCCCAGAAGGCGAGGCGCAGCGACGGCGGGTCCGCCCTCATGCGGGCGCGGATCGTGTCGAGGATGCGTCGGCGCAGGGTCATCGGGGCAGGCTCACGGTGTTCGGGTTCATGGCTCGGGTGCGTCCTTTCAGGACGCGACGGCAATCCGTTGAACCTGTCGCGGGTCCCGCCGTTACCGGGGCATGACGAACCACACCCCCGACTCCGAAGCCGCCAGGATCGCGGACGCCCGCCGCCGCGAGATGGCGGTCGAACACCTCCTGTTCGGCACGCTGCGCTTCGTGGCGCACCGCCACCCCGAGCTCATCGCCGAGCTCGACGGCAGCCTCGAACACCTGTGGGACAACGCCGACGACGGCTCCCGCGACGACGAGGCCGTGCGCGCCATCGCCCGCAAGTTCATCAGGAGCCTGCGCGTCGAGAGCTGACGACGGGCGCCCCCGCGGGAGCGGAACCGTCTCTCGAAGGCGGACCTTGAGGGCGGAACGCGCGCTGCCTCCGGCGCGCCCCGCCCCCGAGGAACACCGCCCATGCCCCGCGCCGTCCTTCAGCCCATCCTGATCACGGTCGTGGTCGGGCTGGTCGCCCTGTTCGGCTACTGGGCGCAGGCCCCCTGGCTGGTGCCCAGCGTCGGCGCCTCGGCCTTCATCCAGCTCCTGCTCCCCGACAAACCCGCCGGGCAGGCCTACGACACCGGCGTCGGCCAGCTCGTCGGCATGGTCGCGGGCTTCGTGTCCGTGCTGGTCACCGGCGCCGCAGCGGCGCCCGTGATGTCCGAGACGCACGAGATCGCGCTGGTGCGGGTGGGCGCCGTCGTGCTGGCGATCTTCCTGACGGCGGCCGTGCAGGTGCCCCTGAAGGCGCTGAGCGCCGCCGGCGCCGCCGTGGCGATCCTGATCGCGGCCGGCGTGGCCTCGACGAGCTGGGCCAGCCTCGGGGTCGTCGCGGCCAGCATCGGCTTGGTCACGGTGCTGGGCGAGATCGCCCGGCGGGTCCTGCTCGCCGCGTCGCGCTGAGGGTCAGCGCCGCAGGAAGGGCGCCATGCCCTGGCGCGCCAGGAGGTCGGCCCGCTCGTTCTCGGGGTGGCCGGCGTGGCCCTTGACCCAGTGCCAGCGCACCTTGTGGCGGGCCGTGGCGGCATCGAGCTGCTGCCACAGCTCGATGTTCTTCACGGGTTTCTTGTCGGCGGTGCGCCAGCCGTTGCGCTTCCAGCCCGCCATCCAGCCGGTGATGCCGCCGCGCACGTATTGCGAGTCCGTGTGGAGGTCGACGTCGCTGGGCTCTTCGAGCGAGAGCAGCGCCGTGATGGCGGCCGTCAGCTCCATGCGGTTGTTGGTCGTGTCGGGCGCGCCGCCCTTCAGCTCGCGGTCCGCGCCGGCGAGGCGCAGGATGGCGCCCCAGCCGCCGGGGCCCGGATTGCCCGAGCAGGCGCCGTCGGTCCAGATGGTGATCGTCTCAGTCATGCCAGCCATAGGCCTCGGCCGTGCTTACCGTCCGGTGAAAGCGCAGCTTGGCGAGATATTCGCGGGGGTCCTTGGGCTTCACCAGGGCGCCGGGCGGCACGTTCAGCCAGTCGACGAGGCGGGTCAGCATGAAGCGCAGCGCGGCGCCGCGCGCCAGCGTCGGCAGCGCCTCGACCTCGCCGCGCGACAGCGGCCTCACGGCGCGGTAGCCGTCGAGCAGCGCCCGGCCCCGCGCGGGGTCGAAGGCGCCGCCTTCCGCGAAGCACCAAGCGTTGAGGCAGACCGCGACGTCGTAGGCGAATGCGTCCGTGCAGGCGAAGTAGAAGTCGATGAGGCCGCTCAGGCGGTCGCCGAGGAAGAACACGTTGTCGGGAAACAGGTCGGCGTGGATCACGCCCTCCGGCAGGCCGCGCGGCCAGCGGGCGGCGAGCAGCTCCAGCTCCTCCTCGACGAGCGCCGACAGGCCGGGCGCGACGGCGTCCGCCCCCTGCCCCGCCGCGGCGAAGAGCGCGGGCCAGCTCGCCACCGACAGGTCGTTGGGCCGGCGCATGGAGAAGTCGGCGCCGGCGCGGTGCAGCTCCGCCATCGCGCGGCCGAGGGCGCCGCAATGCTCGGCCGAGGGCTGCTTGATCCACACGCCGTCGAGGAAGGTCACCATGGCGGCGGGCCGGCCGTTGAGGGTGCCGAGCGCCTCGCCGCCCCGGTCGCGCACCGGGCGCGGGCAGTTCAGCCCCCGCGACGCGAGGTGGTCCATCAGCCCGATGAAGAAGGGCAGGTCGTCGGCCGAGACGCGCTTCTCGTAGAGCGTGAGGATGAAGTTGCCCCCCTCGGTGTGGACGAAGTAGTTCGAGTTCTCGACGCCCTCCGCGATGCCCTTGCAGGACAGGAGGGCTCCGACATCGTAGCGGCCGAGGAAGGCGGAGAGTTCGGCGTCGGAGACGTCGGTGTAGACGGCCATGGAGGTTTCCGGCGTGGGGGTGCCGTCCGGATAGCGACGGGCTCCCACGCGGTCAAACCGGCACCCCGTCAGGCCCGCCCGCCGACGCGGCGAGGGCGGCCCCGCGCACGGGACCGCCCTCTCACCTGTCGGCTCTTCGCGCCCGGAGGCGGCGTCGGATCGTCAGTGCGCCGCCGTCGCCGCCATGGTGTCCTGCACGGGGCGCAGCTCGCGCGGCAGCGGGAAGAACATGGTCTCGGTCACGGTCGCCACGGTCTCGACCTCGATCTCGTAGCGCTCCGCGAAGGCGTCGATGATCTCCTCGACCAGCACCTCGGGGGCCGAAGCGCCCGCCGTGATGCCGATCTTGCGGATGTCGCCGAGCGGAGCCCAGTCGATGTCGGAGGCGCGCAGCACGAGCTGGCTGTTCTTGCAGCCGGCGCGCTCGCTCACCTCCTTCAGGCGCTGCGAGTTCGACGAGTTGGCCGAGCCCACCACCAGGAGCGCGTCCACCTCGTGGGCGATCTGCTTCACGGCCTCCTGGCGGTTGGTCGTGGCGTAGCAGATGTCCTCCTTGTGGGGGCTGACGATGCCCGGGAAGCGCTGCTTCAGCGTTTCGACGATGCCCTGCGTGTCGTCGACCGACAGCGTGGTCTGCGTCACGAAGGCGAGCTTCTTGGCGAGGAACTCCGGCGAGGCCTCGTCGGCGAGGCGGTGCACGTCGGCGATGTTTTCGACCAGAATCACGGCGCCGTCCGGCAGCTGGCCCAGCGTGCCCACGACCTCGGGGTGGCCGGCGTGGCCGACCAGGATGATGGTGTGGCCGCGGCGATGGTGCAGCTCGGCCTCGCGGTGCACCTTGGTGACCAGCGGGCAGGTCGCGTCGATGTGGAAGAACTTGCGGGCGCTGGCCTCGGCCGGCACGGCCTTGGGCACGCCGTGGGCCGAGAAGATCACCGGCGCGTCGGTGGGCGGGATCTCGTCGAGCTCCTCGACGAAGACGGCCCCCTTCTTCTTCAGGGACTCGACGACGTATTTGTTGTGCACGATCTCGTGGCGTACGTAGACCGGGGGGCCGTAGATCGACAGGGCCTGCTCCACCGCGTCGATGGCGCGGATGACGCCGGCGCAGAAGCCGCGCGGCGCGCAGAGCATCACTTGGAGCGGCGGTTTGGTCATCGATCTCATCCGGGCGTCGTCAGGACGGGTTCTTGCGGGAACGGGGCGCGAGGGTCAAGCCGACGGGGCGCCGCGGCTCCACTTTCACCCTCCGGTGAGATAAGGAGCCCGTCGGCCGGGCTGAAGGGGGCGGTGCCGTCCGGCGCCCGGCGAGCGCCCGGGCACCCCTGCCCTTTCGAGCATCGCCCGCCCCATGACGCACGCGACCGACGAGCCGCCCCGGGCCGGCCTCGAAACCCTGCCGCATCCCGCGACGGCGGCCGCGGCGCCGCGCCGGGGGACCGATCCGGCCTTCCGGGCCCGCTTCACGCGCGGCTCCGTGTTGCGCCACGTGCTGGTGATGACGGCCACCGGCACGGTGGGCACGCTGTCGATCTTCGCCGTCGACCTCCTGTCCCTCGTCTACGTGTCCCATCTCGGCTCGACGGAGCTCAAGGCCGCCGCGGGCTTCGCCACGCAGGTCCTGGTCTACCCGGTGGCGATCAACATCGGGCTCACCATCGCGGTCACGGCGGCGGTGTCGAGGGCGCTCGGCGCCGACCACCGCGCGCGGGCGAAGCGCATCGCGGCCTCGGGGCTGCTGATCTCCGGCGCGGTCAGCACCCTCGTGGCCGCCGCGGCGCTCGCGGGCGCGGGCCCGCTGCTGTCGCTGTTTGGCGCGCAGGGCCACGTCCGGGAGGTCGCCGAGTGCTTCCTGCTCATCGCCCTGCCCGGCAACGTGCCCTTCGCGCTCGGCATGGCCCTGTCGGGCGTGCTGCGCGCCGTCGGGGACGCGCGCCGCGCCATGATGGTGACGCTGGCGGGCGGGCTCGTGACGGCGGCCGTCGATCCCCTGCTGATCTTCGGGCTGAACCTCGGCATCTACGGCGCGGCCGTGTCGACGCTGTTGTCGCGCTTCGTGTTCCTCGGCGTCGGGCTCCACGGCGTCGGACGGGTGCACGGGCTGCTCGAGCGGCCGAGGCCGCGCGCGCTCGGGCTCGACGCCCGCATCCTCGCCGCGGTGGCGCTGCCCGCCATCGCGGCCAACCTCGCCACCCCGGTCGGCAACGGCTACGCGCTGCACGTCTACGCGGCCTTCGGCGACGCCGCGGTGGCGGCCAGCGCCGTGATCGACCGCACCGTCTACGTGGCCTTCGCGGCGGTCTTCGCCCTCACCGGCGCGGTCGGCCCCATCCTCGGGCAGAACGTCGGCGCCGGGCTCTACGGCCGCGTGAGGGAGACGCTGACGCGCTGCTTCGCCGTGACGGTGGGCTACGCGCTCCTGGTGTGGCTCGCCCTGGCCCTGCTGTGGCCGGAGATCGCCGCGCTGTTCCAGGCCTCGCCCGCGATGACGGACTACCTGCGCTTCTTCTGCACCTGGGGCGTCGCCGCGTGGCTCTTCATCGGCATGCTGTTCGTGGCCAACGCGGCCTTCAACAACCTCGGCTTCCCGCTGCTCGCCACGCTGTTCAACTGGGGCCGCGCGACGCTGGGGACGGCGCCCTTCGTGACGCTGGGCGCGCATCTCGGCGGGGTCGAGGGCGGCATGGTCGGCATGGCGGCCGGGGCCGCGATCTTCGGCACCGGGGCGGTGGCGACCGCCTACCGCGTCGTCGGCCGCCTCGGGCTCAAGGCGGCGCACCGCTGAGCGCAGCGGCGCCGGCAATCATTCGTCAGAGCGAGATCGCCGGCGCCATTCATCAATGATTAACGATTCAGGCCGCGCGGCGGGCGTCGACGGTCAGGGGGGCCCAGGCCTGAGCCTCGCGGGCCGTGGCGCGCTGGTGCTGGCGCGCTTCGCGGGCGCGCTCGGCGAGGATCAGGGTGCCGTCGGTCAGGGCGGGCTCCACCAGGGCGGCGTCGACGTCGAACCGCGACAGGCCGATGTCGCGCAGCATGTGGTCGTCGAGCGAGGCCAGGCTGCGCACGGCGCGGCGGCGCTCCCCGGCCTCGCGCAGGCTGGCGGCGAAGCGCGCCACGGCCGACGCGGCGGCAGCGAAGCGGGAGGGAGAGACATCGGCGGGACGCATCGGACTGTTTCCTGGTTGGACGAGGATGGTATACGCCGCAGCGCACAATCAGAGAAACGAATGTTCTTGATACCTGCCATCGGCTTTGGTCATACTCTCTCGCAGCCTCGACCCGGATGCCTCCCATGACGGCGCTCCTCGACATCGACCAGTTGCGGTCCTTCATCGCCATCGCCGACACGGGCACGTTCACCCGCGCGGCGGAAGCCGTGCACAAGACGCAGTCCGCCGTGTCGATGCAGATCAAGCGGCTTGAGGAGACCGTCGGGCGCCCGCTGTTCGAGCGGGACGGGAGGGCCTCGCGCCTCACCGAGGAGGGCGAGCGGCTGCTCGACTACGCGCGGCGCATCCTGCGCCTGTCGAGCGAGGCCCTGGCGAGCTTCGCCGAACGGGAGCTGGCGGGGCGCGTCCGGCTCGGCCTGCCGGACGACTATGCCGAGCGCTACCTGCCCGAGATCCTGGCGCGCTTCTCGCAGTCCAACCCGCGCGTCGAGGTGACGGTGGTGTGCGAGCCGACGCCGATGCTGATGGAGCGGATCGAGCACGCCGACATCGACCTCGCCATCATCACCCACGTGTCGTCGCGCGGTTCGGCCTCGGTGATCCGCCGCGAGCGCCTGCTGTGGGTGACCTCCGGCCGGCACGCCGTGCACGAGCAGGAGCCGGTGCCCCTGGCGCTGGGGCGGACCTTCTGCACCTGGCGGCAGGCCGCGACGGCGGCGCTGGACGGGGCCGCCCGGAACTACAGGGTGCTGTATTCGTCGTGGAACTCGACCGCCGTGGGGGCGGCCGTGCTGGCCGGGCTCGCCGTGTCGGTGCTGCCGGAAAGCGCGCTGCGCCCGGGCATGCGGGTGCTCGGCCCCGCGGACGGCTTCCCGACCCTGCCCTCCTGCAAGATCGCGCTGGTGCGCAACCGGGCCGACCCGTCGCCGCTGTGCGACGCGCTGGCGGGACACATCGTGTCCAGCCTCGACAACCTGTCGACGGCGGGGGACAGGGGCGGCGCCCCGGTCAGCTGAGGTTGGCGGCGATCTTGCCGTAGTAGTTCGTGGCCAGCCGGGTGCCGATCGCCGTCGCTCCCGCCACCACGGCGAGCGAGACGATGCCGGCGACCAAGCAATACTCGATCGCCGTGGTGGCACGCCTGTCGCGCCAGAAGCGGATCATCATGACCCCTGTCCCCCACCTCATCGGAAGCGGGAACTTGTCACGCGCCCCTTAACGATTCGCCCTCGTCAAATGAAAAACCCCGACCGAACGGCCGGGGCCCGAAGTGCCGCGAGCAGGCGTCGCTCACATCGCCTTCTTCATGGACTTCTTGTGCGACATCTTCTTCATGGACTTCTTGTGGGACATCTTCTTCATGGGCTTCTTCATCGGGGCGTCAGCGGCCGGAGCGGCGGCGTCCGGGGCGGCGGCGGCGTCCGGAGCGGCGGGGGCGGCAGGAGCGGTCTGGGCGACGGCGATGCCGAAGCTGAGCACGGAAGCGGCGCAGGCCAGGGCCAGGGTCTTCTTGAGCGAATTCATGGGTGTCTCCCTTCGATCGTCCGCCGCCGCAGCCCTGTCGGTTCCGCGCGGCTCGACCCGCACGCAACGCATATCACCTGGCTAAGTTTCTCCTAGCTCAGTCTTCGGCTAAGAAACGGGACGACTGATGCAGATAGGGCACGTTGCCAGCACAGCCGCATTTCCCTAACTGAAGCGAACGGCCGCTCGGCCATCCCCGCCGGCCGCCCGCGGCCGGCTTCAGGCGTGAAAGCACCGCATGGCCCGCGACACCACCGACACGATGCCCATCGCTTCGCGGGACGACCTCGTCGCCTGGATCGCGGAGGGCTGCAAGCTGGGCCAGTCCGTCGGCATCGAGAACGAGAAGCTGCCCTTCTACCGCGACACGCTGTCCCCCGTGCCCTACGAGGGCGACCCCGCCACGGGGCGGGGCGGCATCCGGGCGCTGCTCGACGGGATGGCCGAGCGCCAGGGATGGGAGCGCATCCTCGAGGACGGGCTCCCGATCGGCCTCGCCGACGACGCGGGCACGGGCGGCGCGGTGTCGCTGGAGCCGGGAGGCCAGTTCGAACTGTCGGGCGCCCCGCTGAAGACGCTGCACGCGTCGAAGGCCGAGCTCGACGGGCACCTCGACGCCCTCAAGGCGGTGGCGGAGCCGCTCGGCATCGGCTTCCTGGCGCTCGGGGCCGGCCCGAAGTGGCCGCGCGGCGCGACGCCGGCCATGCCCAAGGGGCGCTACCGCATCATGGCGGGCTACATGCCGAAGGTCGGCACGCGCGGGCTCGACATGATGTTCCGGACCTGCACGGCGCAGGCCAACCTCGACTTCGCCTCGGAAGCCGACATGGTGAGGAAGCTCAGGGTGTCGCTGGCCCTGCAGCCGGCCGCCACCGCGCTCTTCGCCAACTCGCCGTTCCGGGAGGGGCGGCCGAGCGGCTTCCTGTCCGAGCGCTCGCACATCTGGCTCGACACCGACCGGGCCCGCTCGGGCATGATGCCCTTCGCCTTCGAGCCCGGCATGGGGTTCGAGCGCTACGTCGACTATGCGCTCGACGTCCCGATGTATTTCGTCAAGCGCGGCGACCGCTACCACGACGTCACGGGCGCGAGCTTCCGCGACCTCATGGAGGGGCGGCTCGACGCGCTGCCGGGCGAGCGGGCCACGCTGTCCGACTGGGCCAACCACCTGTCGACCATCTTCCCCGAGGTGCGGCTGAAGCGGTATCTCGAGATGCGCGGCGAGGACGTCGGCTCGGCGCCCATGATCGTGGCGCTGGGGGCGCTCTTCGTCGGCCTGCTCTACGACCCGGCCGCGCTGCAGGCCGCCTCCGACCTCGTGGCGCCCTGGACGGCCGAGATGCGGCAGGCGATGCGTGACGCCGTGCCGGCGCAGGGGTTCCGCACCCCCGCCGGCGGACGCACGCTGCGCGACGTGGCCCGCGACATGCTGGAGATCGCCCGCGGCGGGCTGGAGCGCCGGGCGTTCCGCGACGCCGCGGGGCGCGACGAGGCGCAGTATCTCGCGCCGCTCGACGAGCTGGTCGAGCGCGGGCAGACGCGGGCCGACATGCTGCTGGAGCGCTTCCACGGCGCCTGGAACGGCAGCGTCGACCCCGTGTTCGCGGAATGCGCCTACTGAGGTCGTCCCATCGGTCATCCTGAGCCGGCGCGGCGCGCCGGCCGGGAGACGCGGGTGTCGCCCTCGGCTCGCCCCCTACTTCGCGGCCGGCATCGCGCCGGACGGGCAGGTGCCGGCCGGCTTGGTGCCGAACGGGTTGACGATGAAATAGTCGGCGCACTTGTCGCAGCCGGCCAGCGCGGAGGCGACGACGAGCAGCGCCAGGACGCGGCAGGCATGGCGGTGGAGCATCTCGGGTCCTCGTGGGGCGGTGGAGGTCAACATGGCTTCCGCCGCGTTAACAGGGCCTCACCCCGCTGTCAGCGGCTGATCGCGGCCCCCTCGACGCGCACCGATCCGCCGACCTTGACGCAGGTGTCCGATCCCGGCACGCGGATGTAGCCCTCGCCGACCTCCGGGCAGGTCGCGGCTTTGGGCTCCGGTTCCTTCTTCTGCCGCGTGATCGCCGCGGCGGGCAGGATCCAGAGGACGGCGATGGCGCACAGCAGCGGCTTGGTCATGGGGCGCCTCCGGGGTCGCGGCGGGCAGGATAGCGCGGACCCGCGGGACGCGCTGTGGCGGCACCGCCACGCCGCGCGTCCATCGCAGCCCCTTCCCGGACCGATCCCACGCCGTGCCTTGCGGGCGACAGGGGGCCCGCCCAATCTCGCGCTGGACGGGAGCCGGCGATTCGCGACCGGCCGTCGATCGTCCCGGATGGACTCGCCATGACCAAGCTCACCCTCGCCGCCGCGTTGGCGCTGACGCTGTCGACCGGAGGCGTCTTCGCCCAGGCCGCGGCCCCCGCGACCGCGCCCGCCATGGCGCCCGCCGCCGGCGCCTCGACGGCCGCCGCCCCGATGATGAAGAAGGGTCAGAAGCCCCGCACCGCCCAGTCGCTGGAATGCTCCAAGAAGGCGGATGCCGCCAACGTGCACGGCAAGCCGCGCTCCGCCTTCATGCGCAAGTGCAAGGAGGGCAAGGCCTGAGCCTCACGGCTCCGGCTCGCCCCCGCGGGCCGACACGCGGGGGAAGCGCGCCATCGCCTCGAGGTCGTCGAGGTCCATGGTGTTGCGCATGTACTGCTTCGTGGCGTCGCGGAACGGCTGGTAGTCCCAGGGCTTGGTGACGCCGCTCGCGAGCGCCGCATCGACGAGGCGGCGCCGGCGCTGGCTGTCGCGCACCGAGCGGTCGAGCGCGGCGATGTCCCACCGCCGCGCCGCCTCGGCCCGGAACGCCGCCACGGTTCCGGCGTGCTCGCCCGAGCCGGCGAGGTTGCATAGTTCCTCGGGGTCCGCGCCGAGGTCGTAGAGCTGGTCCGGGTCGGCCGGCGAGTGGACGAACTTCCAGCGCCCGCGGCGCAGCATGACGATCGGCGCCAGCGCGCCCTCGGCCAGGTATTCGCCCAGGACCTCGTCGTGGCCGCCCCGGCCCGACAGGTGCGGCACGAGGCTGCGCCCGTCGATGGCGCTCGCGAGCGCGTCCGGATCGCCGCCGGCGATCTCGACCAGCGTCGGCAGCACGTCGACCAGCGACACGGAGGCGCGCACGCGCCCCGGCGCGAAGCGGCCCGGCGCCGACACCACGAGCGGCACGCGGCAGGCCCCCTCGAAGAAGCTCATCTTGTACCAGAGCCCGCGCTCGCCGAGCATCTCGCCGTGGTCGCCCAGGAACACCACGACGGTGTCGCCGAGGCCCGCGGCCTCCAGGGCGTCGGTCAGGCGGCCGAGCTGGGCGTCGCAGAACGAGACGGCCCCGTAATAGGCGTGGCGCGCGTTCCTCACCTGCTCGTCCGAGACCGGCTCGGCGTCCATGGCGCAGACGTGGCGCAGGCGCGCCGTGTGGGGATCGAGGGCCACGTCGGCCGCTCCGACGCGGGGCAGGTCGATCGCCTCGTGCGGGTAGAGGTCCCAGTAGGGCCGCGTGATCGCGAAGGGGTCGTGCGGGTGGGTGAGCGACGCCACCATCAGGAACGGCCGGCGGTCGCGGCCGCGCGCGTGGTCGTAGATCGCCCGCTCGGCCGCGAAGGCGACTTCCTCGTCGAAGTCCATCTGGTTGGTGCGGACGCAGAGGCCGGCGTCCGTCACGGACGACATGTTGTGGTACCAGCTCGGCCGCTCCGTCGGACGCTCCCAATCGGGCGTCCAGCCGTAGTCGGCGGGGTAGATGTCGGTGGTCAGACGCTCCTCGAAGCCGTGGAGCTGGTCGGGTCCGCAGAAGTGCATCTTGCCGGACAGCACCGTGCGGTAGCCGATCCGCCGCAGGTAGTGCGCGAAGGTGGGGATGTCGGACCGGAACTCGGCGGCGTTGTCGTAGCCGCCGGTGCGCGACGGCAGCGCCCCCGTCATGAAGGCGGTGCGGGACGGCGAGCAGAGCGGGCTGTTGCAGTAGGCCTGCTCGAACACCACGCCGCGCGCGGCCAGGCGTTCGAGGTGCGGCGTCCGGACCAGGGGGTGGCCGTGGATCGGCAGGAAGCGCGGGGCCAACTGGTCCACCATGACGATGAGGATGTTCGGCTTCGATTCGGTCATGGCTTCCGCTGCGGGAGGGGGCGCCCCAGTCGATCAGCCGCCGGCCGCGGGGGCTGACGGGAAGGCGGTCGTTCCTGCCCCGGAGGCGACGGGGCCGGAGCGCCGCCGCGGCGGGCCGCCTCAGGTCGCCGCGCGTTCCGCGGCCAGCAGCGCGCGCTTGCGCTCGACGCCCCAGGCGTAGCCGGACAGCGCGCCGTCGCTCCGCACTACGCGGTGGCAGGGGATCGCGACCGCGATGTTGTTCGCCGCGCAGGCCCCCGCCACCGCGCGCACGGCGCCGGGCGAGCCGATCCGGGCCGCGACCTCCGCGTAGGAGGCCGTTTCCCCGGCGGGGATGTCCATCAGCGCCTTCCAGACCCGCTGCTGGAAGGCGGTGCCGCGCACGTCGAGGGGCAGGCCGAGCCCGTGGCGGGGCGCCTCGACCAGCGCCACCACGTCGGCGACGAGCCGCCCGTAGCCGGGCTCCCCGCCGATCAGGCTCGCGCGCGGGAAGCGGCGCCGGAGGTCGCGCGCGAGCGCGTCGGGCTCGTCGCCGATCAGCACGGCGGCGACGCCCTTGCCGCTCGTCGCGACCAGGACCGCGCCCAGGGACGACCGGCCGACCGCGAAGCGGATCTCCTCGTCGGCGCCGCCCGAGCGGTAGCGCGTCGGGGTCATGCCCAGGATCTCCGTGGACTGCGCGTAGAAGCGCCCGCTGGAGTTGAAGCCAGCCTCGTAGAAAGCTTCGGTGACCGAGGCGCCGGCGGAGAGCCCCTCGCGGACCCGCTCGGCCCTGCGCGCCGCCGCGTAGTCCCTGGGGGTCAGCCCGGTCGCGGCCTTGAAGGTCCGGTGCAGGTGGCCGGGGCTGCAGCCCACCGCCGCCGCGAGGTCCTGGAGCGAGGGAGGGGTCTCGCCGTCCTCGATCGCGCGGCAGGCCCTCGTGACCAGGGCCGCGGCGGCTTCCTCGGCGGAGGGGCCCTCGGGCCTGCAGCGCAGGCAGGGGCGGAACCCGCTCGCCTTCGCGTCGGCGAGCGTGTCGTGGAAGGCGACGTTGCGCGGATTGGCGGTGCGCGACGCGCAGGACGGGCGGCAGTAGACGCCCGTCGTCGCGACCGAATACCAGAATCGGCCGTCGGCCGCCTTGTCGCGCGCCCGCACCAGCGCCCAACGCGGATCGTCGACCACGGACGCTCCGACGTGCGTCCCTTCCCGATGGCTGTGCATGTCCGAACCTCGCTGAACGACGGGGCGAGACTGGCGCGAGGCCGGCCGGCTGAAACTCCGACCCTTGCTTTCGAATCGGACGACGGGTCGTATCATCTCGGGCCCGTCCCGCGGAAACGCTGCCCCCATCGACGATGGGTGCCGAGCACCGAACCGCAGGCGGCTGCGACCACGGTCCGCGCCCATCGCAGGCGCGGACGCGAGCCAGAGGGGCGTCGATGGCCGGGGTATCGGGTCTCAACCACGTCACGCTGGCGGTGTCGGACCTCGACCGGTCGCTCGCCTTCTACCGCGACCTGATCGGCCTCGCCGTCAGGGCCCGCTGGCCGGACGGCGCCTACCTCGAAGCCGGGACGCTGTGGCTCTGCCTGTCGGTCGGCCCCGTGACGGCGCGCGAGGACTACACCCACGTCGCCTTCAGCGCCGCGCCAGAGGACTTCGGCACGCTGTGCGAGCGCGTCCGCGCGGCGGCGCCGATCTGGCGGGAGAACCGCAGCGAGGGCGCGTCGCTGTACATGCTCGATCCCGACGGGCACCGGCTGGAGTTGCACGTCGACTCGCTCCGGTCGCGGCTCGACCACTACCGGGCGCGGCCGGGGAGCGACGTCGAGGTCTTCGACGCGCCCGACGGGGACGGTCGGCAGGAGTGATACGGCATCCGGCCGAACAGGCCGGGGTGCCGTATCACCAGCCCGCGCGGCGCATGAGCGAAGCCGAAATCCGCATCCCGAAGGGATCGAACGGATTTCGTATGACCCCTCCGGCGCCCGCGCGTGCGGACCACAACGTGGACGGGCCCCGGCGGAACCGGCGAGGCGGGACAGCTCCCACGCCCGCGGCCCCGCGGGGCGGGCGCGGCCCGATCCGCGCGAGGGCGTTCCGGCGCCGGGATCAGGACGCCTTCTTGCGCGCGAAGCGGGCCACGAACGGGTCGAACAGCGTCTTCTTGCCCCGGCGCGGCTCGGTCCGGCCCATCACGGTGCGGCCGAGCTCGGCGAAGAGCTCGGCCGTGCGCCCGCCCGCTTCGACCTCGCCGATCATCTGCCCGTTGTTGGACGCCGTGCCGAACAGCTTGGCGTCGAAGGGCACCACGGCGGTCGGCTGCATCTCCAGCGATTTCGCGAAATCCGCCGCGGCGATCTCGGGCCGCTTGGGCAGCCCGACGCCGTTCAGCACGAGGCGCGGCGCGGCGTCGTTGGGTCGCGCCGCCTTCAGCACGTCGACGAGGTTCTTGGCGTTACGCAGGCTGGCGAGGTCGGGCGCCGCCGTCACCATCACCTCGTCGGCGCCGATCAGCGCGCGGCGGCTCCAGGCGGTCCAGCCGTGCGGCACGTCGAGCACCACCACCGGCACGGTGGAGCGCAGGATGTCGAACAGCCCGTCGAAGGCCGTCTCGCCGAAGTCGTAGGCGCGCTCCAGCACCGCCGGCGCCGCGAGGAGCGACAGCTTGTCGGTGCACTTCGACAGGAGCCGGTCGACGAGGTTGGCGTCGAGCCGGTCCGGGGCGAAGACCGCCTCGGCGATGCCCTGCGGGGGGTCTTGGTTGAAGTCGAGGCCGGCCGTGCCGTAGGGCAGGTCGAGGTCGACGATGGTGGTCGCGATGTCGAAGGAGCGCGAAATCGACCAGGCGACGTTGTGCGCCAGTGTCGAGGCCCCCACGCCGCCCTTGGCGCCCGTGACCGCGACCATGCGGCCGACCGGCGGCGCCGCGGCGTGGGAATACAGGTGCGACAGCGCCCGCACGAGGTCGAGCACCGCGAAGGGCGCGACCAGGTAGTCGCTGACGCCGCGCCCGATCAGCTCGCGGTAGAGGACGATGTCGTTGAGGCGGCCGATCACCACGACCTTGGTGCCGCTGTCGCAGTATTCGGCGAGCCGGTCGAGGTGGGTCACCAGCGTGTCGCGGTCGCCCGTCGTCTCGATCACGATGAGGTTCGGCGTCGGCGCGGTGCGGTAGGCCTCCACGGCCGCCGGCGCACCGCCCATGTGGACCTTGGCATGCGCGCGGCTCATGCGCCGGTCCGCCATGGCCTCGTTCATCAGGCCGGCGATCTCGGGCGTCTCGCAGAAGGCCTGCAGGGTGATCCGCGGCACCGGCGAGATGGCGGGCCCCTCGGAGGAGGTGCGGGACGGGTCGAAGCTCATCGGCCACCGATCGGAACGAGGTTGGACTGCGTCCACACGGTGCTCGGGTCGACGCCGCGGGGCACGTCGGACGTGACGTCGCCGCGGATGTCCTTGATCGGGCGCACCCGCATGTAGACGTCGCCGGGCTCCTCCGCCCGGGGGCGGACGAGGTCGCGGGGATCGTCGGTCTGCGCCGCCAGCGTCTGCTGGGTGGCGCAGCCGAGGTTGGAATAGGGCCGGTTCGACAGGTCGAAGGCGGTGTCGCCCGGGCCGAGGTCCTCGGGCCAGTCGCCGCAGGGCCGCGCCGTGCCGGCCTGGAGCTTGAGGAAGCTGAGGTGCAGCGCGGAGGCGAGCCGCCGGTCGGCGACCCTGTAGCTGCCGACCTCGATCGCGCCCTGCACGCCCGAGGCCGCGAGGCCGCGGCGCACCGCCATCAGGGTCGCGTCGGCGGCGACGGGGTCGACGCCGCGCGGCACCAGCACGCGGATGCGGCCGCGCCCTTCCGCGCGGAATTCGGCGGCGAAGCTTTCGAGGTCGTGGCGCTGCCGGTAGTCGAGCCTGTCGCCGGTGGCGAGGAAGATGTCGAGCGAGCGCGGCGCGTCGGCCAGCACGATCGGGTGGCGCTGGTGGTAGTCGACCGGGATCGCCGAGGTGGCGACCGTGCGGTCGACGTGGGAGCAGCCCGCGAGGGCGGCGCCGACGACGGAGATCGCCAGGATCGCGCGGAGGACACGACGCGGAGGCGGCCGGAGGAGGGTCATGGTCGATCCCGGGATGCGGAGGGACGGGCGGCCGTCAATCGTTGATGAAGCCGACGCGGCCGCGGTACTGCTTGGCCAGCGCGGGGTTGTCGGCGCGCGAATAGATCCGGTTCATGCGCCCGAGCAGGATCGCCTGCGGGTCGGTCGGGTCGGTGAAGCCGTCGTCGGGCTTGCTGACCTGGTCGGGGCGCAGCGTCCGCGCGATGACGGGCGTCACCACGATCATCATCTCGGTCTCGTTGCGCTGATACTGGCGCGAGCGGAACAGCGCGCCGAGGATCGGCAGGTTGAACAGGCCCGGCGTGCCCGACAGCGTCTGCTGGCTCGTCTGCTGCACGAGGCCGGCCGAGGCCAGCGAGCCGCCCGACGGCAGCTCGACCGTGGTCTCGTTCTGCCGCTGGCGGAAGCCCGGGATGGAGCCGCAGGCGTTGGTGGCGGGCGTCGCCACGTTGGGATCGACCTCGACGACCTGCGTCGAGATGTGCAGGGAGATGCGGCCGCCGGACAGCACCGTGGGGGTGAAGTTCAGGCTGACGCCGTATTGCTGCTGGACGTAGGTGCAGGTCGGGATGCCGAAGGCCGTCGTGACGGTCGTGGCGGCCTGCAGGATCGGGATGGTGCCGCCGGCCTGGAACTTCGCCGTCTCGCCCGACACGGCCGTGACGTTGGGCTCGGCCAGGACGTGGGCGACGCCGGTGCTCTCGAAGGCGCGCAGCGTCGCGGACAGCGAGTTGCGCTGGCCGAGGTAGTTCAGCGTCGCCGCGTTGCCGACGGAGGAGTTCGCGCTCGACAGCACGCCGTCCGTCGCCGCGGCCGCGGCGGTGGAGCGCCAGGCGCCGGTGAGGTCGACGCCGAGCTGCTTGACCACGTCGCGCCGCACCTCGACGATGGACACCTTGAGGGTGACCTGGTCCTGACCGCGGATGATCAGCGAGTTGATGATTCGCCCCGGCACGACCAGGGGCGTGCCGGCCGACACGGACACGCCGCCCGTGCCGCCTCCGCCCGTCGTGCCGCCGGTGCCGACGGCCGTGTAGCCCGTGAAGGCGGTGGCGATGTCCATCGCGCGCTGGGCGTCGACGGCCGATGCCACGGTGCCGGTGAGGATGACGGAGTCGTCGACCGCCTGGACGCGGACATCGTCGTCGGGCAGCACCGTCCGCAGGATGCCTTCCAGCGCGCCGACGTCCCGGTCGTTGACGTTGATCGACAGGATGGCGACCTGCCGGCCGTCCTTGTCGAGCGCGAAGATCGTGGTCGGCCCCTTTGACAGCGCCATGACGTAGAGGCGGCGGGGCGAGCGCACCGTGGCGTTGGCGACCTCCGGCTTGCCGACGAAGATCTCGGCGGCGTCCTCCGGCAGGTCGACGATGATGGACTTGCCGACCGGCATGGTGAGGTTCTGGGTGCGCGCGCCGGGCAGGATCTTCAGCACGTTCGGCGCGGGGATCGAGGCGGCGCTCTTCACCCGGGGCACCAGCACGGGCGTCTGGGCGGCGGCCGGCATGGGGACCGGGGCGGCGAGGGCGGCCAGCGCGAGCACGCCGGCGGCGGAGCGGCGGGGGACGGCGCGGATCATCGGCCGGTGTCCTCGGACACGGTGCCGTAGCGCACGACCGACAGGCCGTGGGCGGCCTCGTGGACCACCGACGGCGCCTCGGCCTGATGGGCGTCGAGCACCGAGCGCAGCACCAGCGACAGCTGGCCCGTCCGCTGGGCGAGGATCACGGTCTCGGCCTGCGCGGGGTCGAGTTCCAGGGTGGCGTTGGACCCCACCACCACGGGCTGGCCGTTCTTCTCCTGGACGTTCTGGCCGATGGCCAGCACCTTGACGTTCGTGAGCAGGGTGTCGGTGGTGAAGTTGTCGCCGCCGGTGGTCGGCAGGCCGGGCTTGGCGTCCTGGCGGTAGGTCCGCACCACGTCGACGCGGTCGTTGGGCAGGATGAAGCCGCCCGCCGTCGTGGCGCCCTGGCTGTCGATGTTGATCGCCACGGCGCGCTTGCCGGACGGCAGGATCACCGCCATCAGCCCGCCGTCGCCCTTGATGAGCTTGCCCGTGAGGACCGGCTCGCCCGCCACCATGGCGGAGCGCACCGTCGCGCCCCTGAATTCGTCGAGCGCCTTCGGGTCCTGGGTCTTGCGCAGCATGCCGGCCGGGATCGCGTCCTTGGGCCAGCTCCGCCAGTCCATGTCGCCGTCCCCGATCCGGGTGCCGAGCGGCAGGTCCTTGGCGGCCACCAGCACGTCGTCGGTGGTGGGCGGGGGCGGCGGGGGCGGCGGCAGCGCGGCCACGGGGGCCGGCGGCGGCGGGCTCGAACCGCCCGCCATCATGAACGCGCCGGCAGCGGCCGCGAGGGCCAGAAACAGGACGATGATACGCGACTTCTTCATGGCCCGGCCCGGGGCGCGCCGGGGACGGCGCGCTTCCCGCACAGTAAGGCAGCCAAAGGTCAAGCCATGGTTAATAGATCCTGACCGATCCGACCGATGTGAGATCCGCGCGGGCCGGATCGCCGCCGCAGCGGATGACGGTGAGGAGCGCGATGGAGCGCCAGTGGATGCCTGCGTCGTCGGGGACGGGCCGCGTCAGGGGCGTCGCGGGTCGCCACAGCCCGGCCTGCGCGCCGGGCGGGGCGGCCCCGCGCTGGTCTCCCGGGGCGACGATCGCCGCCGGCCGCCGCGGATCGGCGCAGAACCTCGCCACGCCGTCGACCGTGAGGACGAGGTCCCGCGCGGAGCGATGGGTCGAGAGCCAGGGATGCACGTTCTCGGGCCGGACCAGACCGAGGTCCAGCAGCAGCGCGGCGCGGTCCGCCCATTCCACCGCGAGGTCGCGCGAGAACAGAATGGGGCCGGCCTGAGCCTCGTTGAGGAAGGCGGGACGGCCGAGCAGGAACCAGCCCTCGCTGTCGTCGTCGATCCACAACACGTCGCCGGGCGCGGACCCGACCATCGCCCGCAGGGCGGGGTCGCCGGCGGGGTCGTCGACGAGGCGGCGTTCGGCCGACCGCCCGTCCCACAGCCAGGCGGCCGCGGCACCGATGCAGACCAGGGCGAGGGCGGAACCGAGCGGGGCCGACCACCCCCGAGGCGGCGCGGACGGGAGCGCCAGGGCGATCGCGCCGGCGGCGAGCGGCACGGACGGCAGGCCGATCGCGGCCACCATCGGCCAATCGACCGCCCCCCCTTCCGCGGCGGCGGACCGGAGCACGCTGACGAGGACGAGAGTCGATCCGGCGAAGTCGCTGAGCCACAGGACGAGCGCGGCGACCGCCATGCAGAGGGCGTAGAACGGCGCACGGGCGATCGCGACCTGCCGCAGGGTCGCCGCGACCAGGGCGAGCGCCACGGCCGCCAGGAGGGCGGCGCCCGGCAGCAGGGCGGACATCAGGTTCATGCACACGATGGTCGCGAGGGCGAGGCGCGCCACAGCACCGCGCCGCCACAGCGCCACGGCGACCAGGGCCAGGGACGCCTGGCCCACCACGGCCAGCGGCCACAGCCAGCGCCACAGTTGGACCTGGGCCACCAGCGTGCTCGCACGGAGGTCGCCGAAGGCCCAGCTCCCCGCGAGCCCGCAGGCGGCGACACCGAGGATGGACAGGAGGAGGACGCGGCGGCGGCCGGCCGCGAGCGCGGCCGCCGCGAGCACCGTCGCCGCCTGACACAGGATCGGGCCGAACGACGCCGTCGGCCACTGGCTCGGAAACAGGTAGGTGGACCGCCCCCGCAGGATCGCGAGCCAGGTCGGGTCCACGGGCCGGAGCAGGCGGTCCGCGGGCGAGATCCCGAGGACCGCGGCGGCGAGGACGGCACCGCCGGCCGCGGCGACCGGGACGAGCCATCGCCGGTCTTCGCCGATCAGGGACACTGCGACGATCGCGACGCCGGGCAAGGCCATCAGCGGATGGAACGCCGCGGCGAGGCCGAGCAGGACGACACACGGCAGGCGCTTCCCGCGCGTCGAGGCCGCCAGCGCGCCGAGCACCGCGGCCTCGGCGAACATGCGGGGGGTCGCGACCGCCTCGATGTAGCTGAAGACCCCGTAGGCGCCGTAGGTGGCCGGCAGTGCGATGACGCACACCATGGCGGCCCAGGCCGTGCGGCCGCTCGATAGCGCCCGCATCAGCGCCGCGGCGCCGAGGAGCCAGGCCAGGCCGCCGAGGAAAGCCAGGGCCATCGACGCTTCTCCGGGGCTGGCGACGTGCAATGCGGCGTCGACGAGCCCGCGCATGAGGGAGAAGCTCGTCTGCGCGTCGTGGGCAAACATCATGTCCTGCCCCACCCCGGCCGGGTCCCGGTCGGCGAGGCCGCGCCCGATGTAGATGCGCGCGTCCTGCACGAGCCCGCGGTAGGGGTGAAGCAGGAGAAAGAGCGGGACGAGGGCGGCCCACCAGACCGCGGCGACCTCGGGTCGGCGCGAGCCGCCTCCCACCCGCCGGCTCCTGGCGGCGTCCTGCATGGCCCACTCCCAATGGTCCCCGGACGGGGACGCTCCGAGGGCGAACACAGCGGTGAACAGGTTAAGGCGCGGTTCGAGGCGGGCGAGAGGGTCCGTTTACCTCAATGCAACGACGGGCCTGCATCCTCGGCGGCGGATCATCGGGCGTCACAGGGTGCCCGGAGCTCGTCCACCCTGAGGACCACGACCATGCGGCCCGACACCGACATCCTGATCATCGGCGCCGGTCCGGCGGGCCTGACGGCCGGCTACCTCCTGAGCAAGGCGGGCCGCGACGTCCAGGTGGTCGAGCGGGACCCGGTCTACGTCGGCGGCATCAGCCGCACGGTGAACTACAAGGGCTACCTGTTCGACATCGGGGGCCACCGCTTCTTCTCCAAGTCGAAGGAGGTGGTCGACCTGTGGAACGAGATCCTGCCCGACGACTTCGTCGAGCGGCCGCGCCTGTCGCGCATCTTCTACCGCGGCAAGTTCTACGCCTATCCGCTGAAGGCCTTCGAGGCGCTGCGCAACCTCGGGCTCGTGACCAGCACGGCCTGCGTGGCCTCCTACGCCTGGGCCAAGCTGCGCCCCGTACCGGCGCCCGCGACCTTCCACCAGTGGGTGCGCAACAATTTCGGCGAGAAGCTCTTCTCGATCTTCTTCAAGACCTACACCGAGAAGGTGTGGGGCATGTCCTGCGACGCCATCTCGGCCGACTGGGCGGCGCAGCGGATCAAGGGGCTCAGCCTGTCCTCGGCGCTGCGGGACGCGCTGACGCGCTCGCTCGGCCTCGGGCGCCGCAGGGAGGGCGGCGACACGATCAAGACGCTGATCGCCTCGTTCCGCTATCCCCGCAAGGGACCGGGCATGATGTGGGAGGCGGCGGCGGCCAAGATCGCGGCGCGGGGCGGCCGCGTGACGATGGACCGCGCGCTCGACACGATGAGTTGGGACGCCGCGGCCGGCCTGTGGACGGTGACGCTCGTGTCGGGGGCGGGCGAGCGCTCGGTCGTGACGGCGCGCCACGTGATCTCCTCCGCAGCGATCCACGACCTGTCGCACGCCATCAAGCCCGCCCCGATCAGCACGCTGCACGCCCGCGCGCTGCGCTACCGCGACTTCCTCACTGTGGCGCTGATCGCCCGCACGGCGGACGACTTCCCCGACAACTGGGTCTACATCCACGACCCCGCCGTCTCGGTGGGGCGCGTGCAGAACTTCCGCTCCTGGTCGCCGGAGCTGATCCCGGACCCGGACACGACCTGCCTCGGGCTCGAATATTTCTGCTTCGAGGGCGACGGGCTGTGGACCGCGCCGGACGAGGATCTGATCGCGCTGGCCAAGCGCGAGATCGACCACATCGGCCTGATCCGGTCCGAGGACGTGGTGGACGCCTGCGTGGTGCGCCAGCCCAAGGCCTATCCGGTCTACGACGAGGACTATGCCCACAACGTCCGCATGGTGCGGCTGGAGCTCGAATCGAGCTTCCCGACGCTGCACCTCGTCGGCCGCAACGGAATGCACAAGTACAACAACCAGGACCATGCGATGATGACCGCCATGCTGACGGTCCGCAACATCCTGGCGGGCGAGCGCCTGTACGACGTGTGGCAGGTCAACGAGGACGCCGAATACGGCGAAGCGGGCGAGTCCGGTGTGCGCGAAGCCCTGGCGAGCGAGCGGCTGGTGCCACGGCGCGCGGCGACACGGGCGGTGGCTTAGTAGGACCCTTCCGCCCGGCGTCGGGCACCCACGCCGTCCCGCCTCCTTCCCCCCACGCATCGTTCGAAGCTACAATGTTGGAGGACGGAGACGCGGCCGCGAGCTTGGGGCACAGGTCGCGACCTCCTCCACCGCAGACGCGCGTGACCGCGTTGCGGCGCAAGCCGCCAGGATCTTCGGCGCGGCGGGTCCGCGTGCGCGTGGCCGCCTCCCCGGACGTTCGGACATGGACCTCAGGCCGGCGTCCTCCCGCTCAGGACCGCTGCCGGCAAGCAACGACGCCGATGTTGAAGGCCGCGAAATTCCGACATTCCAAGCGCGGAGCGAGCGCTGACAGTCGAGGCGGGTGTGTCCCGGCGCTCGTGCGGTGAATGAGGACGTCGTACATCCAGATCACGGCCGCGTCGGGTCCGGCCGCCGCCAGGACGGGACCGTTCATGTCGTCCTCCGTCGGGCGGATCGGGATCACCTCGACCGGCAGGCCGGCCCGCCGCAGAAAGAACCCGCCGATCGCGTCGAGCTGGCTGCGCGCCATGACGGGAGTCGAGGGATGATCCCAGAAGAAGACGAGGCGGGAGGGCCTCTTCTCGGCCAACCACGCCGAAGCGACCTCGAAATTGTAGATCCGCTGAAGCGGGGATACCCCTGCCGTCAGGGTCAGCGCCGTGGCGACCAGGGCTCCGGCCGCGAGCGCCACCGCCGCCACACCAGGCGCCCTGCCCTGCCGGACCGCGGCCGCGGCCGCGAGAAGCATGATACCCGGCGCGAAGGGCGTGAGATAACGGTAGGTCAAGGTCGGCCGCAGCATCGCGATCCCGAGGCAAACCGCGACAGCCGCCAGGGTTGCCCCACCAGCCCACCACAGCGCGGCGTCGCCCCCATCCGGCTCACCGTGAGCGACTGGCTGCGGCTGTGACCGCAGCAGGATGTTGGAAAGGAACGTCGCCGCGAAGACAGCGAACATCAGCGGCCCGCCAGCCAGAACGACCAACGCAAAGGGCAGATCCGCGATCGACAGGCAATCGTACCAAGCCACGCCGGGCTGGGCGAAGTCGGCTATGCGTGGCGCATTCCAGCCGATCCAGGTGCAGATTCCGACGAAGCCGGCCGGGTATTCCGATTTCAAGCCGGCCAGCATTCCAACATGAAGCCGGCCACCGTTCCGATCTGAAGCCGGCCACGGCGATGGCGCCCCGCTGGTCGGGTTCGTAGATCGGTCGAGGAGTGTTTCGGGTCAAGCCAGCTGGTCGGCAGGGCGGTGCTTGCGCAGGCTGTCGCCGGACAACGCGATCCGGTAGGCGTTGTGGATCAGGCGGTCCAGCACGGCATCGGCCAGGGTCGGGATGGCGATCATCTCGTACCAGCGGTCGACCGGCACCTGGCTGGTGATCAGCACCGAGCCGGCGTCGTAGCGGTCCTCCACGATCTCCAGAAGGTCGCGCGCCTGCTCGGCGCTGAGGGGCTCAGGGCCCCAATCGTCGAGGATCAGCAGCCTGGCGCGGGCGAGCTGCTTGAGCAGTTTGGCATAGCGGCCGTCGCCGCGCGCCAGACCGAGCGCCGCGAACAGGCGCGGCACACGGTAGTACAGGACCGACAGGTCCTCCCGGCAGGCCTTCTGGCCGAGCGCGCAGGCGAGCCAGCTTTTGCCGACACCGCACGGCCCGGTGATCACCAGGTTGCGCCGGCTTCGGATCCAGTCGCAGCCGGACAGCTTGAGGAACAGGGCACGGTCGAGGCCGCGATGGGCGCGGTAGTCGACATCCTCGACGCTGGCCGGATGGCGCAGGTGGGCGGCGCGGGCGCGGGTTTCGAAGCGCTTCTGCTCGCGCAGGGTCTTCTCGTGCTCCAGGATGATGCCGAGCCACTCGGCGTGCGTCAGCGCCTGCGCTTCCGGGTTCCCGTCCAGGGTCTTGTAGCCCTGCGCCATGCCGTGCAGGCCGAGGCCGTGCAGAAGTTCGAGTGTGGGATGAGCAAGCATCGTCAAGTCTCCTATCAGTGGAAGTAGCCTGCGCCGCGCAGGTTCGGATGATCGATGATCTTCGTCGTTTCTGTTATTCGAGACTTTCGGTCGAGGTTGTTGGCAATGATGGAGGCGATGCTCTTGTAGGTGAGCGCACCGATGGCCGTGGCCCGGGCGGAGATGGCCTCGGCCCGAGCTGGGGCGAGGCCGCGAAACAGGCGCAGCACGCCCAGGCAGGTGCGGAAGCCCTGCTCGGGATGGGGACGCCCGCGCAGGATGGCGATGACGAGGCCCTCGGTTTCGGGGCCGATCTCCCGGCCCCAGCGCTCGAAGCGGGCCGGCGTCCATTCCGCGTAGCGCCGGTGAGCGCTCGGCATGTGCTCGACGTCGGTGCCGTGCCGGGCGCCGCCATAACGCCGGTCGTGGGCGGCGACGCGCTGGCCGCGGTGGAACACCTCCACGGTGCGCTCCGTCAGGCGCACGTCCACCTGCTCGCGGATCAGCGCATGGGGCACCGAGTACAGGAAGCCGGCAGCCTCGACGTGGTAGTCGAGGTTGACCCGTGCCAGCCGCCACTCGGCAAAGACGTAGGGTGCCGACGGCAGGGGTAGCAGGGCGGCCCGCTCCACGGCCTCGAACAGCGCCCGGCGCGTGGTGCCGAGGCGGCGCATGGGGTGGGCGTTGATGCGCTCCACCATGGCCGCGATGGCGGCGTTGCACTCGGCCAGCGAGAAGAACGTCTGGGCCCGCAGGCGTCCCAGGATGTAGCTCTGGGCGAAGCGGACGCCGTTCTCCACCTTGGCCTTGTCGCGCGGCTTCCTCGGCCGGGCCGGCAGCACGCCGATGCCGTAGTGCTCGGCCATGGTGCCGTAGGAGCGATTGATCTCCGGATCGTAGAAGGACGCCTTGTTGATCCCGCTCTTGAGGTTGTCGGGCACCACCAGGCGCGGCACGCCGCCCAGAAAGTCGAACAGGCGCACGTGGGCGCCGATCCAGTCCGGCAGCGCCTGGGTCCACGTCGCCTCGGCGTAGGTGAGGCTGGAGGCGCCCAGCACCGCCACGAAGATCTCGGCCTGTCTCACCACGCCGGTGGCGGGATCGACGATGGGCACGCGCTTGCCGGAATAGTCGACGAACACCTTGTCGCCGGCGGCATGGTGTTGGCGCATCACCGGCGTGACACGGCGTTCGAACTCCCTGTAAAGATCACAGAAGCGCGAGTAACCGTAGCCGCCGGGCTCAGATACACGATACTCTTCCCAGAGAACCATCAGGTTGACGCCGGGCCTGCGCATCTCGCGCACCATCGACGGCCAGTCTGGCTCGACGCGTCGTCTGACGCCCTGCTTCACGCCGACGCGGTCGAACAGCCGCTGTTCGAGGACGGCGTCGGTGATCTCTTCATCGATCGGCCAAGCCAAGCCCGCCGCTGACGCACGGGCGAGGTTGTCCTGGACGGTGGACCGCGCGATGCCGAGCGTTCGGCCGATCTCGCGGGCGCTCACCCCGTCGCGGGCGAGCCGGAGCATGTGTCGGATCTGTCGCATCGTCAGCTCTCTCCTGGCCGGCATCCCGATCTCCTCGCGTGGGGGGGCGAGGCAGGGTGCCGCGGTTGCTGACCTGCGGGGACGCTATTGCCGGATCAGGGTGGCCGGCTTCATCTCGGAACGGTGGCCGGCATCAAATCGGAATGGCGGCCGGCTTCATCTCGGAATCAGTGGCCGGCTTCGATCGGAATCCGCAATCCAGGCGAAGGCCGGGACGAAAGGCAGCGCGGCCGGCCAAAGCCGCAGGGCACGCCTGCGGTGCAACATCACAAAGGCAACTCCCTGCGCGAGGGCCAGCATCCCGGCATAGTAGTGAACCAGCGTCATGAAGCCTGCGCAGCAGGCCCAGGCCGCCGCGCGGCGGAGCGAGGGCGCCTCCAGCAACGCGACATGTGCCCCGATCGCGACGATTGCGGCGCAAAACAGCAGGGAGTAACAGCGAGCTTCGTCTGCCTGTTCGAAGCCCGGTGTCCAGGTGGCCAGAAGGACAGCCCAGATGAGGGCGACGAGCGGTCGCCGACGCCGGAGGCCGGCCCAAGCCAATCCCGGCGCGGCCAAGCTCATGGCCATGCTGGGCAGGTGCAGCGCCACGTTGGATAGGCCGAAGATCCGGACCCAAGCCCAGATCAGGTAGTAATAAGCCGGCGCGTTTGGGTCGTTTCGGACCTGCTCCGTAAGTCCGGCGAGGGTGGGCTCGGCGGCGAACGCGCCAGTCCAGCTCTCGTCAAGCCAGAGCGGGGCGGCTAGGTCGAGTCGCAGGCGGGCCGCCGCGGCGAGCACCAGGACCGCGAAGACGACCACAGTGAAGAGCCAGAGACGCCCGGACCGAGCCGGCGCGCTGGCACGAAATCGGGCGATGGGCACGGCCGCGAAGCACCGCAAACCCACAATCAGATGGTGCGCGGGCGATCGTGGGGAGGGCATCGACTGCTCAATGCACGGCGTAGACCCGGAACGGCGTCGGCCCGAGTCGCAGCGGCTCCAGCCAGGCCGGCACGCGCCCGTCCCGCAGCGACGCCGCCAGCCCGGCCTGCGCGGCGGCGCTCTCCAGTCCCGTCTGCTCGCCGCAGACCGCGAGGTAGCGCGCTCCCGTCGCGCGCACGAGCGCCCGCGCGGCCTCCGGCTCGGCCAGGAAGCCCTCGATCACGGCCCTGTTCCCGGCGTTGTCGCGGTGGTACGGGCCCGCCAGCACCGACAGCCCGGTGTGGGCCAGGATGAACGGGCCGGAATCGATCGGCGCGAAGACCGTGCCGGGCGGCAGGGCCGCCAGCGGCGCCAGCGCGGAGGCGGCGAGGCAGGACGGCCCCCGCTCACCGCCGACGATCGCCGCGGCGGGCCAGGGCAGGAGCGCCCAGGCGACCGAGGAGCAGAGCGCGGCGCGCACCGCCGGCCGCCACAGGGCCGCGACGCGCCCGTCGCGGTGAGCGTCGGTCCAGGCGCGGCCGACCGCCCAGGCCCCGCCCAGGAGCGCGAGGGGCTGGAGCGAGGAGGCCACGCGGATCGCCCAGACGCTGCCGGCGAAGCCGACCAGCAGCAGCGCGACGAGCGCCGCCCAGCGCGCGCGGGCGAGGCCGTGCGTCCGCGCGCAGGCCAGGATCGCGAACAGACCGCCGATCGCCATCGGGGCCATCAGGATGGTCACGGTGCCCGGCACCTCGCGCGCGAGCCGCAGCAGCGGCCGCACCTCCTGGACCTCGTCGAGCCAGAAGGGGCGCAGCAGCGGGTCCATGCCGTAGAAGGGGCCGTGCAGCGCCTCGGGGAACAGCAGGACGACCGTCCCTCCGAGCGCCGCGCCGGCGCCGGCCAGGACGGCCCACCGCGCCCGCGCGGTCCGGAGATGCGGCGTCAGCCGCGCGGCGAGCGCCAGGACCGCCGCACCCCCGACCAGCCCGGCCACGTGCATGAGCGACAGGGCGTCGACGAAGCTGAGGCCGTAGCGGGACGGCGCCACCGTGGCGGCGAAGACGGCCGGGACCGAGACGGCGAGCCCGCCCGCGAACCACAGCAGCGCCCGGCGCTGGGGGGCGCCGGCGACCGCCCACGCGAGCGCCGGGACGGCGAGCACCACGGCGACGAAGGGCAGGTTCTCGAGGCCGATCGCCAGCGACAGGGCGACCAGCGCGGCGGTGAGGGCGGCGCGGCGGGCGCGGGCCGGGTCCAGCGCGTCGAGCGCGGTGCCGGCCATCAGCGTCAGCAGCACGATCTGCGGGGAATGGTGGTGGATGCGCCCGGGCTCGAACTGCATGCAGCCGATGCCGCCCAGCACGACGAGCAGGCCGGCCGGAACGACCGCGGCGGCCCCCGCCAGGACGCGCGCGGCGTAGCCCACGGCGGCCACCAGCGCCGCCTGGAGGGCGAGCGGATAGGCGATCCGCGCGGCGCGCTCGGCCATCTCGGGCGCCAGCGCCAGTCCGAAGAGGCGGATCAGGGCCGCCACCGGCACGTCCACGACGCGCGACCAGTGCGAGAAGACCCCCGGCGGCAGGCCGAAGCGGTGCGCCGCGAGGTCGAACCAGGGCTGGCCGGCCATCCAGTCCCGGATCTGCACGGCCCGCATGGCGTCGTCGGTGTTGACGAAGTCGCCGGTGGTCCAGACCGCGACGACGCTGCCCCAGGACATCGCGAGCGAGAGCGGCATGGCGACGAGCAGCGACAGCAGGATCGGCCCCGGCCGCGGCACGGCGCGCCTGGCGCAGGGCGGAACGCGGCGCGCGGCCGGCACGGGGGCGACGGCGGTGCTGCTCATGGATCGCTCGCTGGCGGACGTCGTGACGGGCGGGCGACGGAAAGAGGGATTCAGGTCGCCGCGGCGGCCCAGATCGCGGTGTCCGGGTACAGGATCAGGCCCGCGGCCGCGAGCGCGATGCCGTAGGGCACGCCGTTGCCGGCCGCGTGCAGGCGCCTGACCCAGACCTGCCGGTCGAGGACGGCCGGCAGGTCGGACAGGCGCCAGCGCAGGATGGCGAGGGTCAGCGCGCCGCCGATGATGGAGGTGGTGAGGCCGTAGGCGTAGAGGTTGTCCCACCCGAGCCAGACGGCGGTGGAGGCCGCCAGCTTGGCGTCGCCGCCGCCGATCCAACCGAAGGCGAAGAGCGTGAAGGTGAGCGCGAGCACCGCGGCGCCGCAGGCGAGATGCGTCTGGAGCACCTCCATGACCGGCATGCCGGCCACGGCCGCGAGCAGCAGGAACGCCACGACCAGCAGGGCCGAGATCCAGTTGGCGATCGTCATGGTGAGCAGGTCGGAGGAGGCCGCATAGGCCATCAGCGACGGGAACAGGATCAGCGCGGCGGCGGACAGCATCGGCAACACCTCGGGCGGGACGGGTTCGGAGCCGGGCGCCGGAGGGCCGGCGGGAGGCCGCGCACGGAAAGGGCGGAGCGAAACGTCTCGCTCCGCCCTTTCAGGAAAGGCTGCGCCCCGTCGATCGGGACGCTCGTCGTCGACTGGACGGAGGCGGGAGCCGGAGCGATCCCGCGCCCCCGCGGCGGCGCCTCAGCTCAGGTTGGCGGCGATGTTGCCGAACGTGGTCGTCAGCTTCGTGCCGAGGGCGCGGGCGGCGCCGATGATCACGACGGCGATCAGGCTGGCAATCAGGCCGTATTCGATCGCGGTGGCGCCGGACTCGTCCTTGGCGAAACGCTTGAGGATGCTCATGGTAGGCTCCGTGATTGCTGGGGTCTTCACCCGCCACACGCAGGCCGCAGCGCGTTCGGGATGACCATGACCCTAAGGATGAGCACTTGCGAAGTCCTTAAACCGGGCGACTAAACGCGGATCGGCGCCGCGTTTGCCACGTGTGGTTAATTCGACATGACTGGGATGCACGACCGCCACGGCGTGACGCGGCAGGTCGCGGGCGCGTTCGGGAGCCGGCCGGCGCCGGGGTTCACGCTCCGTTGACCGTCGCGCGCCATGCTGCGCGCGTCGTCACCTCGGGGAATCTGCGCCCATGCCGTCCGCAACAACCGCGCCGCGGCGCAGCCCGGGCCTGCGACGGGTCGCGGCGCTCGCGGCAGCGCTCCTCACCGGTGCGGTGGGGTCGGCTTCGGCCGCCGACAGGGCCGTGACGGTGCTGCTCGATCGCGCCCAGATCATGCGCTTCCCGCCCAGCACGGAGACCGTGGTGGTGGGCAACCCGATCATCGCCGACGTCACAATGCTGCGGAACAGCGGCGAGGTCATCCTGACCGGCCGGGGCTACGGCGACACCAACCTGCTGTTCCTCGACGGCAGCGGGCGCCTCCTGTCGGAGACGGCCCTACGGGTGCGCGAACCGCCGTCCATGGTGGTGGTGCAGCGGGGCGCCGACCGGGAAACCTACGCCTGCCAGCCGCGCTGCCAGCCCACCGTGACGCTGGGCGACAACCACGACTTCTTCCGCGAGAACGTCAAGGACGTGAAGACCCGCAACGGGCTGGCGTCCGGCGCCGCCGCGACGTCGAACGGCCCGCCCGGGCAGTGAGCGCGGGGCGCCGGCGCCCGGCCGGCCGCCGCGTCACAGGTCCACCTGCATCCCGATCTCGACGGCTCGCGCCGGCGGCAGGCCGAAGTAGTCCGCGGCCCCCACCGCGTTGTGGCTGAGGAAGGCGAAGAGGCGCTCCCGCCACGGGGCCAGCCCCCGCCGCTTGCCCGGCACCGACAGGGCGCGCCCGACGAAGAAGGACGTCTCGTCGAGGTCGATGGAGAACCGGTCCCCGTCCAGCGCCAGCGCCCGGGGGACGTCGGGCCTTTCCGCGAAGCCGAAGTGCAGGAACACGCGGCTGATGTTCTGGTCCATCGGTTGCACCACCATGCGGCGCTCGGCGGGGACGTAGGGCGTCGGCTCGGTGATCACGGTGAGGAGCACCACCCGCTCGTGCAGGACCTTGTTGTGGCGGATGTTCTCGGCCAGCGAGGCCGGGATCGTGCCGCGCGGCGAGGCCAGAAACACGCCCGTGCCCTTGACCCGGTGCAGGCTCGGGGCGCCGTCGCGCACGAAGGCCTCGATGGCGGAGTTCTCCTCGTCCATGCGCTCGACCACGAGCGTGCGGCCGCGGTGCCACGTCGACATGACGATGAACACCAGCGCGCCCACGAGCAGCGGGAACCAGCCGCCGTCCGCCACCTTCAGCGCGTTGGCGACGAAGAAGGCGACGTCGACGACCCCGAAGGCGCCGATGACCGCGACCGTGAGCGGCAGGCCCCAGCGCCAGCGCTTCCGCGCCACCACGGCCAGCAGCAGGGTCGTGATCACCATGGTGCCCGACACGGCGATGCCGTAGGCGGAGGCCAGCCGCTCGGACGAGCCGAAGCCGAGCACCAGCCCGATCACGGCCACCATCAGGATCCAGTTGACCTGGGGCACGTAGACCTGGCCCGCGGCCTCGTCCGAGGTCTGCCGCACGTCGAGGCGCGGCATCAGGCTCACCTGGATGGCCTGCTGGGCCAGCGAGAAGGCGCCGGAGATCACCGCCTGGCTGGCGATGACCGTGGCGAGCGCCGCGAGACCCACAACGGGGTAGATGGCCCACCCCGGGAACATGCGGTAGAACGGATTGTGCAGCGCGTCGGGGTCGACGAGCACGTTGGCCCCCTGCCCCAGGTAGTTCAACGCCAGCGCGGGCAGCACGAGGCTGCTCCAGGACAGGCGGATCGGCCCGCGGCCGAAGTGGCCCATGTCGGCGTAGAGCGCTTCCGCGCCCGTCACCGACAGGAAGGCCGAACCCAGCACCACCAGCGACACGGTGCCGTGGGTCGCCAGGAACGCCATCGCGTGGCGCGGGTCGAGCCCCGCCAGCACGGCCGGGTGGGCGAAGAGGCGCACCGCGCCCGTGACGGCCAGCAGCGCGAACCAGACCACCATGACGGGGCCGAACAGGAAGCCGATCTTGGCGCTGCCGCGCGACTGCACCAGGAACAGCGCCACCAGCACCGCGACCGTGATGGGCACGATGTAGGGGTGGAAGAAGGCCGTCGCGGTGTCGAGACCTTCGACGGCGGACAGAACCGAGATGGCGGGCGTGATCATGCCGTCGCCGAAGAACAGGGCCGCGCCGACGAGCCCGGCGATCAGCAGCAGGTGGGACAGGCGGGACGAGGGCTCCTCCTCGCGCGCGAGGCCGAGCAGGGCCACGATGCCGCCCTCCCCCTCGTTGTCGGCCCGCATGACGAAGACGACGTATTTCAGCGTCACGACGATCAAGAGCGTCCACAGGATCAGCGACAGGAGGTCGGTGACCGTGGCGGGGTCGGCGCCCTTCCCCGCGGCGTTCAGGCATTCGCGGAAGGTGTAGATCGGGCTCGTGCCGATGTCGCCGAACACGATGCCGAGCGAGCCGATGATCTTGGCCGGGGTGAATCCCCCGGCGGGTGACGTCGTCGAGGCTTCACCCATGCCGGTCCGCTCGGTGTCATATGTTGCGCTGGTGCGCGGGCTCTACGGGTGAGCCCGCGCTTAAGTTCCGGCGCGTCAGGCCATGGCGGCGCGCAGGTTGGCGTCGACTTTGTCGAGGAAGCCGGTCGTCGACAGCCAGGTCTGGTCCGGCCCGACCAGCAGCGCCAGGTCCTTGGTCATGAAGCCGCTCTCGACGGTCTGCACGCAGACCTTCTCCAGCGTCTTGGCGAAGCGGCCGAGCGCCTCGTTGCCGTCGAGCTTGGCGCGGTGGCCGAGGCCCTGCGTCCAGGCGAAGATCGAGGCGATCGAGTTGGTGCTCGTTTCCTTGCCCTTCTGGTGTTCGCGGTAGTGGCGCGTCACCGTGCCGTGCGCCGCCTCGGCCTCCACGGTCTTGCCATCGGGCGTCATCAGCACGGAGGTCATCAGGCCCAGCGAGCCGAAGCCCTGCGCCACCGTGTCGGACTGCACGTCGCCGTCGTAGTTCTTGCAGGCCCACACGTAGCCGCCCGACCACTTCATCGACGCCGCCACCATGTCGTCGATCAGCCGGTGCTCGTAGGTGATGCCGGCGGCCTTGAAGCGGTCCTTGAACTCGGCCTCGTAGACCTCCTGGAAGATGTCCTTGAAGCGGCCATCGTACTTTTTCAGGATGGTGTTCTTGGTCGACAGGTAGACCGGGAACTTGCGGATCAGGCCGTAGTTCAGCGACGCGCGGGCGAAGTCGCGGATCGAGTCCTCGAGGTTGTACATCGACAGGGCGACGCCGGCCCCCGGGAACTTGAACACCTCCTTCTCGATGACGGTGCCGTCGTCGCCCTCGAACTTGATGGTCATGCGACCCTTGCCGGGCACGACGAAGTCGGTGGCGCGGTACTGGTCGCCGTAGGCGTGGCGGCCGATGACGATGGGCTGCGTCCAGCCCGGCACGAGGCGCGGCACGTTCTGGCAGATGATGGGCTCGCGGAAGATCACGCCGCCGAGGATGTTGCGGATCGTGCCGTTGGGCGAGCGCCACATCTCCTTGAGGTTGAACTCTTTCACGCGCGCCTCGTCGGGCGTGATGGTGGCGCATTTCACGCCGACGCCGTGCTTCTTGATCGCCTCGGCGGCGTCCACCGTCACCTGGTCGTTCGTGGCGTCGCGGTGCTCGACCGACAGGTCGTAATAGTGCAGGTCGACGTCGAGGTAGGGGTGGATCAGCTTGTCGCGGATGTAGTGCCAGATGATGCGGGTCATCTCGTCGCCGTCGAGCTCGACGACGGGGTTGGCGACCTTGATCTTGTCCATGCTGACCGTTCCCTCGGGCTGGCGCGCCCGTCTCCCGCGTGGTCGGCCGCGCTGCGCCAGGCGCGGCTTGAAGGACCCGTCGCCGCTATAGAGTGAAACCCGCGGCAGGGGAACGCCGAAGCAAGGGGGATGCCGCCCCGCGGACAGGTGACGGAAAGGCAGGATCGCCCTAGCCTCGGGCCCGTCGACCCTGTCTGGCGCGACGGCGGTGCGGTCCGACACCGGGAGGAGAGCGTTGCCGTCCAGCCCCGTCTCGTCCCCCCGCGACCCGCGCGTCGACCTGCTGCGCGGCCTGTCGCTGCTGTCGATCTTCGTCGACCACATCCCCAAGAACGTCCTCGCCGACTACACGCTGCACAACTTCGGCTTCAGCGACGCGGCGGAGCTGTTCGTGCTGCTCGCCGGTTTCTCCGCCACCCACGCCTACAACAGCGTGTTCGAGCGCCACGGCCTCGCGGTGGGGCTCCGGCGCGTGTTCCGGCGCTGCCTGCACATCTACGGCGTCCAGGTGCTGCTGCTGCTCTGCACGCTGGTGATCGTCGGCTGGGCCGAGCGGGCCATCGGCTTTCAGTCGGTGGTGATCGGCCCGATGCTGCGCGACGGGTGGAAGGGCGCGCTGCGCGGCGTGTCGCTGCGCGCCCTGCCGGCCTACCTCGACATCCTGCCGCTCTACATCCTGCTGCTGGCCGCCTTCCCGCTCGTGCGCTTCGGCCTCGCCCGCAGCGTGCCGGGCACCCTTGCGGCCTCGGCCCTGCTGTGGGGCCTCGCGAACCTGTTCCGCTGGAACCTGCCCAACGTCGTCGATCGCGCCGACGCGGCGCACTGGTACTTCGACCCGTTCACCTGGCAGCTCCTGTTCGTGCTCGGCTCGGCGCTGGCCATCGCGGTGCGGCGCGGGTTCCGGCTGATGCGGGCGCCGCCGCCCGCCCTGCTCCTGCTGTGCTGGGCCTACGCGCTCGGCTGCCTGCTGGTGCTCGACGCGTGGCACCTGTGGCCGCAGCCCCTGCCCGGCGACTTCTACGCCACGAGCCCGATCATCGGCATCCTCGGCAACGAGCCCAAGACCTACGTGTCGCCCTGGCGGCTCGCCGACGTGCTGGCGCAGGTCTACATCGTGCTGACCGCGCCGCGCATGCTGGCGGTGGCGCGCAGCGCCGCGCTGCGGCCGGTCCTGGCCTGCGGGCGCAATTCGTTGGCCGTGTTCTCGCTCGGCTGCGTGCTGGCGCTCGCCGGGCGCTTGATCTTCCGCGCCGCGGGCGTCACGGTCGCGACCCAACTGCTGGTCAACATCGTCGGCCTCGGCGCGCTGCTCGCGGCGGGGCTGGCCCTCGACGCCCGCAGGGCGGCCCGCGCCGCCCGTGCCCCCGCAGGATTGACGCCCGATGCCGTTCGCCCCGCCGGATGACCGCCCGAAGGTGCCGCGCCCCGGCCCGCTCGCCGCCGCGCTGCTGGCGCTGTTCGCCCTCGCGGCCTCCGGCTTCGCCGCGCCGGCGCGCGCCCAGGCCGGGGCGGCCCCCTTCTCCATCGTGGCGCTCGGCTCGTCGTCGACGCAGGGCACCGGCGCCAGCGGGCCCGCCATGAGCTACCCGGCGCAGCTCCAGCGCCTGTTCGAGGACCGCTACGCCGGCCATCCGGCCGTGACGGTGCTGAACGAGGGCGTGGCCGGCGAGGACATCGACGAGACGGCGAAGCGGCTCCAGGCCGACGTGCTGTCGCGCCACCCCGACCTCGTGATCTGGCAGACGGGCAGCAACGACCCCCTGCGCGGCGTGCCCATGGACCGGTTCCAGGCCGAGCTGAAGAGCGGCATCGACGCCATCCGCGCGAGCGGCGCCGAGGTGCTGCTCATGGAGCCGCAGTGGTCGCCCGTGATCGAGCGGGCGGACGCGAAGGAGCGATTCGTCGACGCCGTGCGCGCCGTGGCGGCGCAGGAGCACGTGGACGTCGTGCGGCGGTTCGCGCTGATGCGCGGCTGGATCGACGGCGGGGTCATCACGGCGCCCGAGCTCATCGGGTCCGACGGCCTCCACATGACGGACCGCGGCTACGGCCTCCTGGCCCGCGCCGTGCTCGACCAGATCGCCGCGCAGTCCCCCGCTTTCCGGGCGCGCCGCAGCGTGGCCGCCGCCAAGCCGTGACGGCCCTCACGGGTCCAGGCGCTTCTCCATAACGGAGGTCGTGGGCTCGGCGTAGCCCGCGTGGGCCTCGCGGGCGACCTCGCGGAAGCCGGTCGCGGCGAAGAACGCGAGGTTGCCCGGCAGGGCCAGCCGGACCCGCAGGTGCAGCCGCGTCAGCCCGCGCCGGCGCGCCTCGCGCTCGGCTTCCGCCATCAGGGCGCGGGCGAGGCCCCTGCCCCGCGCCGCGGGCGCGACGGCGAGGCGCCCGCAATAGAGGCCGCCGTCCCGCTCCGCCCACAGCAGCAGGGCCGCGAGCGCGCCACCCTCCTCCGCGCAGCATCCGCCGTCCGCCTCGATCCAGGCGCCGAGGCTGTCCGCGGTCTCGCGCAGCGCCGAGGACGGCGGGTCCGTGGCCGCGTCCTGCGCCGCGAAGGCGGAGCGGACCAGGGCCGCGGCGGCCTCCGCGTCGCCGGCCCGGAGCCGGCGGACGGCCGGGACGGAGTTCACGGTCACCGCCTCGCCTTTCGCCGGGTCATCCGGCCAGCTTCGCCAGGGCCGCGACCGCGGCGGCGCAGACGCGCAGGTCGTCCTCGGGCTCGCCGCCCGACGAGCCGACGCCGCCCACGACCTCGCCGCCGTGCACGAGCGGCACCCCGCCCGCGAGCGGCAAGCGATCCGGGAAGGCCAGCAGCGCCGGGTCGCCCGCCACCGCCGTCTGCAGGTCCGCCGTGGGCGTGCGGACCACCGCGGCCGTGCGCGCCTTCAGGATCGCGGCCTCGGGCGTGTGGAGGCGCGCGCCGTCGAGCCGCTCCAGCGCGAGCGGCACGCCGGCCGCGTCCACCACGGCGACCGTCACGGCGAGCCCGCGCGCCTCGGCCTCGGCGCGGGCCGCCGCCATCAGGGCCCGCACGTCGGCGGCCTGGAGCTCGGGGCGGGAGCGCACCGCGCTCAGCCCGCGGGGTCGAGCACGGTCGCGTCCGCGACCAGGTGGTAGAAGCGCCCGTCGAAGAGCTGCATCACCTTCTCGGTGGCGGCGTGGGACTCGGGCCGGATGCTCGACGCGAGGCACGCGTCGAGCGCGCGCCGGTCCGCGAAGTCCATCTCCAGGATCATGGCGATGGGCCGGCAGTCCTGGTCGGCCGTCGTGGTGCGCTGCACCCGCACGGCCTCCACGTTGGGGAAGCGGCGCCACAGCGGCTCCAGCTCGTCGCGCACGCGCCGGAAGAACTCCTCCTCGTGGCCGGCCTTGATGGTGCCCTCGTAGATGGCGGTCCTGGTCAGCATGCTCGGCTCCCGCGGCTTCGGTCCCTCGCCCAACACGCCTTGCAGGCCCGGGTTCCGCGGAACCGGGCGGCGGCCCGCCGCGTCGGACGGGCGGCGGAGGGGCGGGGCATGGCGGAGCGGAAGCGGACCGAGGACGCGGGAGCCCGCCGCGCGGGGCCGCCCGTCACGCCGGACGGCCGCTACTTCGTCGTGCGCGGGCGGCTGTGGCGCTGCAGCGACCCGTCGCTGGCGCCGGAGCGGCGCGCACGGCTGGTGCACGAGCTGATGGACGCGCGCCGTGCCGTGGGGGCCGCGAAGCGCTCCGGCGACCGCCCCGCCGAGGTCGAAGCCCGTGCCGCCGTGGACCGCGCCAAGCGGGCGCTCGGCGAGCGCGGCCCCGCGTGGTGGGGCGACGGCGCCCCCGACCTCAACCGGCACATGGCGCGAAACACGCCCTACGCGGGCTGGTTCACCACGCTCGCTTCACAAGAGCGCATGAGCTTCGTCTCAGCGAACGAAACCGGCACGGCCGCCGTTGCGGATCGCGGACCCGTCGCGGGTTCGGACGAGTGAGCGTTCCATGCCGACCGACCGACGATCCGTGGCCGAGTTCCCCAGCCTGGGGGAGCGCGCCGGCCTCCTGGAGCGCAAGCGCGCGCTGAAGATGGCGCGCTCGGCCCACGCCTACGTGCGGGGCGCGACGGCGCGGTTCTACGACTGGCTCGGCGCGGTGGACGCCGGCCTCGTGCCTTCCGCGCCGCCGGTGTGGATCTGCGGCGACTGCCACCTCGGCAACCTCGGGCCCCTGGCCGACGCCGCCGGCAAGGTCCGCATCCGCATCCGCGACCTCGACCAGACGGTGCTGGGCAACCCGGCCCACGACGTGATCCGCCTCGGCCTGTCGCTGTCGACCGCGGCGCGCGGCTCCGACCTGCCCGGCGTCACCACGGCCCACATGCTGGAGGAGATGGTGCACGGCTACTGCGACGCGCTGCTCGGCCACGACGAGAGCCTGTCCGAGGCGCGGGCCGGCCGGGCCGTGCGGGCCGTGCTGCGGCAGGCGACGCACCGGCGCTGGGAGCACCTCGCGCAGGAGCGGCTGGAGCGCGTCGAGCCGTCGATCCCGCTCGGCAAGCGGTTCTGGCCCCTGTCCGACGAGGAGCGGCGCGCCATCGCGGCGCTGGTGTCGTCGGAGGCCGCGCAGGCCCTCGTCGGCGCCCTGCACGGCCGCGGCCGCCACCACGCCGTGACGGTGCTCGACGCCGCCTACTGGATGAAGGGCTGCTCCTCGCTCGGCACGCTGCGCTACGCCGTGCTGCTGCGCGTCGGAGGGCACGGTGGCTCCGGCAAGGCCAAGGCGAGCTACTGCCTGATCGACATCAAGGAGGCGGTGGCGAGCGTCGCCCCGGCGGCGCCCGGCGCGCCGGCCGAGCCCGACCACGCCGCCCGCGTGGTGAGCGGCGCCCGCGCCCTGTCGCCCTGCCTCGGCGACCGCATGCTGCCGGCGCGCCTGCTCGGCCGCCCCGTGGTGATGCGCGAGCTGATGCCCCAGGACCTCAAGCTCGAGATCGACCAGCTCACGCGCGAGGAGGCGGTGGGCGCGGCGCGCTTCCTCGCCGCCGTGGTGGGCCATTCCCACGCCCGGCAGATGGCGCCGGCCGACCGCCGCGCCTGGGCCGACGAGCTGAAGCTGCACCACGGCGGCGGCCTCGACGCGCCGTCCTGGCTGTGGACCACCGTCGTCGAGCTCGTGGCCCACCACGAGCGCGGCTACCTCGACCACTGCCGCGACTTCGCCCTCGCGCGGGCCGGGTGAGGGCTGGTCCGGCGCGGCCACGCCCCTCGGCTTGACTCCCGTCCGGGACTTTGTCAGGCACCGCGGCGATGCGGGGCTTTGCCGTCGTCGCTGCACGACCGGGACGGCCCCGCGAGCGTTGGAGACGATATGCTGAGAATGCTGCGGGCTGCCTCCGCCGCGACACGGGAAGGCCGGCTGGCCGCCCCGTCCGCACTGGCCCTGGCCTTGGCAGGCTTCGCGGCGCTGCACGCCCAGCCCGCGCGCGCGCAGGGCGTGGTGAAGGGCAAGTACGGCGACTGGGAGATGCGCTGCGAGACGCCTTCCGGCGCCCCGAAGGAGCAGTGCGCCCTGATCCAGCGCATCGAGGCCGAGGACAAGCCCAACGTCAACCTCGTGGTGATCGTGCTGAAGACGGCGGACGGCAAGAGCCGCCTCCTGCGCGTCGTGGCGCCGCTCGGCGTGCTGCTACCGTCGGGTCTGGGGCTCAAGATCGACAACGCCGACGTGGGCCGGGCCGGCTTCGTGCGCTGCCTGCCGACGGGCTGCGTGGCCGAGGTCGCCATGGAGGACAAGCTGATCGACCAGTTGAAGTCCGGCACCACCGCGACCTTCATCATCTTCCAGACGCCCGAAGAGGGCATCGGCATCCCGCTGACGCTGACGGGCTTCAAGGACGGCTTCGACAAGCTGCCGTGACCCCGGGGGAGCGCCGGGCGCCCGGCGCGTGGTATGCTGGCGGGAATCGGCGCGGCCGCGGAGGACTTTCGGGGATGACACGAGTTGGAGCGCGGGCCTTTGCGCTGTGCTGGGCGGGGCTGGCCCTGGGGAGCGCCCTCGGCGGCTGCGCGGCGACCGAGAAGCTGACATCGTCGGCGAGCGGCGTGGGATCCTCCTTCGGCAACCTCCTGGCCTTCGGCACGACGACGCCCGGCCCCGCCCCGGCTCCGGCCGGCGCGGCGGAGCGCCCGCTCCAGTGCCCGACGATCGAGGTGCTCGACGGCACCGCCTCCTACCGCACCTACGCGGGCGCGGACCAGACCAACGAGAACGTGCGCTACCAGTTCTCGATGGGCGACGTGGCGCGCGAATGCACGCACAGCGGCAAGGACCTGCTGATCAAGGTGGGGGTGGAGGGGCGCGTGCTGCTCGGCCCGGCCGGCAGCCCGGGCTCATTCACGGTGCCGGTGCGCATCGCCGTGCGCCACGACGGCGACGGCAAGGTGGCGGCGGCCAAGTTCTTCCAGGTGCCCGCGACGATCGCCTCAGGCGAGGACGCGACCGGCTTTCAGGTGGTGTCAGACCCGATCGCGGTCCCGTTCGTGACCTCCTCGGCCGACGACGACTACACGATCCTCGTCGGCTTCGACGCCGGCACCAAGCCGACCGCCGCCGCCTCGGACGGCAAGAAGGCGCGCCGGCACGGCGCGAAGCCGCGGGATGCCTCGGCGGCGCCCCAGGGCTGACCGCCCGCGGTTCAGCCGCGCCCGCGGAGCCAAAGCGGGGAGAAAAACCGCTTGCATGGATCGAGGCCGCGTCCTATACGCACCTCACCGGCCGAGCCGAAGCCGCCAACATCGACTGCCTAGATTTTAAGTATCGAGGCAAAGGTTCGATGATCGGTTCAGTTGGGGGATAGTTCAACGGTAGAACAGCGGACTCTGACTCCGTCAATCTTGGTTCGAATCCAGGTCCCCCAGCCAACATCTAAGTCACTCCGACTATTGCGAAATCTGCCCTGCAAGGCGCCCATCGAGGCGCCTTTTGTGCGTTTCAGGCGATACCAAGCGGCATCAAGGAATTACAACGGGTTACACAAGGTCACGGCGGGTCCGTGCGACACAGCTTGCAACATGCGACACCACTCGGCAGGCTCATGTCGCAAGGCTTGCGACACGGCTCAGCCCAGCAAGGCTCGCTCCGCCGCCTCCAGTTCGGCCCCGTCGTCCCCGCGTGGGAACAGGTGCCCGTAGGTGTCCAAAGTCATAGTGATGGAGGAGTGGCCAAGTCGCTCCTGAACAACCTTGGCTGGCAGCTCCAGACCGCCGTCGGCGCGACGGTTGATGCACCATGACGCGTAGAAGTGCCGAAGGTTGTGCAGGCCCGGATACTTGGCCTCGGCCTCGCCCCCCTGCCCCGGCACCGCCACGCCGGCCGCCACCTGAGCCGGTCGGAAGCCGCGGTTGACGAGGTTTGGATAGTGCTCGATGCCGCCCCGCCCCGTCGGGAAGGCGAGGCCGAGCTCACTCTTCGGCGCCTTTTCCTGCCAGGCCGCCAGCGTCGCCACAAGCACGGGCGGGATCGGGATCACGCGTTCACCGGCAGCCGTCTTCGGCGGACCAATGACGTTGTAGCGATCGGCGCGCTGGCGGACGTGGATCTCGCGTTTCTGCAGGTCGACGTCCTCCCACCGCAGCCCGCGCAGCTCCGAAGCCCGCAGGCCGGCGAAGATGGCCGTGAGCAGAATCGGACGCCACTTCCCGTCCAGAGCGCCCACGATGGCTTTGACCTCAGCCGGCGTCGGGATGTCCACGCCGACCTTGAGCTTCCCCTTCTGCCGACGCTCGGCGTGCACATCCTTCCCGCGCTTGCGGCTGCCTCGGAGATCGCGCACCACGTTGCGGGCAATGAGCCCGCGCTCCAGAGCGTCGCTCAGCGCGAAGCCTAGGCTTCCGACGATGCGCTTGACCATCGCGGCCGAGCGCTTCTTGCCCTCGCCCTCCCCGGCCGCCGGCGCGCCCTTGCGCAGCTTGTCCTCGAACTCGCGCACCAGCGGTCCCGTGAGCTGCGACAGCTTCGTCCGGCCGAGATACGGGTTGATGTGCAGCTCGACGTGGTTCCGGTAGGAGTCGACCGTGGTTCGCTCCAGCGCCCCGCACGACGCGAGCCACAGTTTCGTGGCGTCCGCGACGGTGATGCTCTGGCTGTCCGGCGTGTGGACGCCAGAGCGCACCTCGACCACGGCCGTTGCGATGTAGGCATCGGCCTCCTTCTTCTTCGAGAACGTCTTCAGACGACGCTTCCCGGCCTGGTCGAAGTAGTCGACCACCCACGCGCTCTTCGCCTCGCCCTTCGGCGACGTCCAGTCCCGCTTCCGCACGCTCGCCATGAGGCCCGCCACGCTGGAGTTGAGCGGCGATCCTACCCTGAATGCGTGGTCGTGTGCATGGTGGCCCATGCGGTCCTCCTTCCATCTGTCCAACACCGCACTATTGTCCGACCAGAGCCGAGAGGGGCGCCTCGGCTCGGACGGCCGCGGCGTGGGTTCCGCAAAGCGATCTCGCCGCGGCCGTCTTTCTCACCTTGCAAGTCGAGCGCGCACTTTAACGCCTCGTTAACCACGTCACTTCTACCTTCCATCGCACCGTGAACGAAGGGCGAAGGACGGAGCCGTCATGGCCGAGCAAAGCGACGAGATCCGCTTCGACCTCAGGATGCGCCCGGCCGCCGATGGCCGCTTCGAGGTCCTGCTCCGCCTGTACCGCGGCGGGCTGTTCGCGTCCGAGACGTCGATCGCCGTCCTCAAGGAGGGCAAGGCGAGGTTGATCCTCCGGATGGCCGACCAGCAGCTCGCTCGCCTGGGCTATCGTGAGTTCCTGTCAGAACTCCCAGCCGCCCTGCAGTTCGACGCCAAGGCTGCCTGACAGCCCGCCCGCACGATCGCGGACGGGCCGTGGCGTCACGGGATGCGGTGCTCTCGGTCGAGCGCGTGGAGCACGCGCCGGGCCTCGGCGTGTCGGCCGCGCGCCAGTAGCCGCCGGGCGCGCCGGAGGCGGTAGGCGTAGGCCAGGAGGACGAGGGCGCGGGTCATCGGGACGCCCTCGCTGCGCGGAACATGCCGCCTGCGCGGTCGATCGCGTTGCGCGCCTCTCTAGCCGCGTCCACCATCATGCCGGCCACCGTCCGCACGGCTTCCTGGCCGTTGATGGTCAAGGCGCCAGCCTCGGTGGACAGGGCCAAGGCCACCACGAGCGCGACGTCGTGCGCGACCGTAGCGGCCTCGAGCGCACGATCTGCCGCGGCGCCAGCGTCCGTGAAGTCGGGCGCTGTCACGTCGCGCACCTCACGGGCATCTCGACCGGCACGACGTTGCAGATGCCTCGAGGCATCGGCCCGCGCCACGCCACCATGCCGGGTCCGATCGGCGTGACGGCGTCGGGGTCGCGCCGCATACCCTGTTCGCCGCGCATCGCCCGCGCTCGGCTCGCCAGTGCCCTCATCTCCGGCCGGCGGTCGCGGGCGGCTCGGTACTGCTCCGCCGTCAGGTACAGGCCGGACCCGTCGCACGGATCGGCCTCCCGGTCGTTCTCGTGGCCCTGCGCCCAATGCCGCTGATCGCCGTCTCCGGCCGGCGCGCCGAGGGAGTGTTCCTGCTCTTCCGGCTCGCACCCGTCGTGCTCGGAGCCGCACTTCTCGTCGTCGCCCTCGGGGAGGTCGTATCCCGGTTCCGGCTCGCCCTCGCCGTCGAGGTTGGCGCCGGCCGCCCACGCCGTCTGATTCCACACGCGGCCGACGAAGCACCGTTGCAGCCGCCGGCCGTTCGCGGGCTTGTAGAAGCTCGCGCCCATCGGCGGCGCGTAGGGGCTTCGCTCCGGCGCGCCGAGGGTGTGCTCGCCGTCGTCGCTGCCGTGCCCGAGGTCGAGTTGCCGGACGGCCTCGCGCCACCCGAGCGACAGCTCATCATCCCCGCCCGCTTCGTCGTCGGGCTCTTCTTCGAGGTCTGGGTCGGCGTCGAGGGCATCGAGCGCCGCGATCGCCGCGTCCAGGGCGTCGAGGGCCGCCACAGGGTCGACGGGCACGAAGCCCGGCCCCACGAGCCTCGGCAGGCCGAGCGCGGGCAGCATCGCTGTGGCGTGTTCCGCGGCCTGCTCCAGCGCGCGGCGGGTGAACAGCTCGCGGGACTTGCGGCACAAGGCCTCGACGGCGCCGGCGCCGAGCGTCGGGTCCGGCTCGGCCTCGGCCCGAGCGACCCGCCCGAGCATGGCGTCGAGGTCGGCCCGGATCGCGTCGAGCGTGTCGGGCGCGGTGCGGTAGGGGAGGTGGAAGGGCGCGCTCATGCGTCGACCCCGTCGTGTATGCCGAAGACGGCCCGGCGCCTCGACAGGGCCGCCGTGAGCGACGGCAGCGGCGCCGGGAGGGGTAATAAGGACGGAACTGCCCCGCTCGTGGCGGGGTAGATCGGCACCAGGTCGGAAGTTCCGACCTGGTCGACTGACCGGCTCTGCGCCGGGTTGTCGGAGGCGCTGGCCGCCGAGGCCGATTCCGATGCTAACGCGCTGGCATCGCTGGCCGCGGGGGCGCTGGCGGCGGCCCGTAATAACCCTCGGGCGACCGCCCAGGCCTGGCGCATCCCCTCGGCGACGTGGTCGCTGACCGCGCCGCCGAACCGGGCAGCGAGCTTGCGGGCGCGAGCCCAGCCGTCGCGGCCGATGGCGCGGCGGTCGAGGGTGGGGAGCGGTGATAAGGGACGAGCGGGCGCGGTTGTGCTAGCGCTGGCGACAGCCATCGTTGAGCCTCCATCTCAGGGGTGGTCAGGGCCGTTGGAAGGGTTCCAGCCTTCCCTCGGCCCGTCTTTTATGATACCCCTTTTTCATGACGTCAAGCCGGGATACCACAAAATCGCGCGGCCGCCCGGCAACGGGTAAGGGCACGCCCGTGATGGTCAGGGTTCAGCCGCCACAGCTCGCGGCCCTCGACGCCTGGATCTCCGAACAGCCCGAGCCCCGCCCCTCGCGGCCTGAGGCCATGCGGGTCATCGTGGCGGACTGGATGACGGAGCGGGGAAGGCTGTGATGGCTGATTTAACATCCTATGCAAGGTCGAACGTTTTACAAGTCGTAGCGTGCTTCGTTATGCGACGCTTCTCTTCGACTGAAGTTTTCAGGAGGCATTCATGCCGATACTGATCAAGCTCATCTGGCGATTCGACTTCTCCATCAACTATGTATTTCTCGATCGCTATGGATCTGCAGCCAAAGCTATATTCACTACTGTTCCAAACTTCTTCGCACAGGTCGCAGAAGGTGCTCCCCGCACGGCATTGGTGGGATCGTTCAACGATGCAAAGTTTGTAAGAAATATCACGATGGATATTACAACTCTTAGCGGAACAATGGAATGGAGACAAGGGACTGACCTAACTAGGATTTCAAACGATTTTCAGTTCAGGAACATGAACAAAGTCGCTGATGAACTCATTCGGATAAATGAAATTAAGAATGTTGTTAGAGGTGGCTTTCGATTGATGTTTGCTACATCGACATGTCCAAGCTGGATGCGCAAAGACAATTTCTCGGAGGCTATACATGCTGATCTTTCATTAGGCGTACAGAGCACCTTAGGGCGCGCCGATGATATAGGTTTTACCTTCGAGGGACGTGACGACGATTTACTTTTCTATAGGCTGTCTGTCGGACCTTTTGCTGAAAAAAACTTATCTGTTGCGTTCGATGGAGATACAAATATATCCAAAGAACTCCTAAATTCACAGCCAAAGATGTTTTTCGACTTGGATCTTTCGGAGCAAGCGTTCAGTTTTCCTCAAGGCAGCCTATTTAAATGGTCAAGAACGAAGCTTGAAAAGGCCATAGAGCTTGCTATGGTCTTTGGCCAGCTTGGGAAGCGAGGCTGAAATGCGTGTTGCGACTACTGCAGTTCGATCTGACCGCGCTCAGAGCTGGTCTGAGCAGCCTGCTGCGTACAAGCAAGCCCAGCAAACAGTGCCAAATTCACAAAAACACGTTATCCCAATCGTGACAGATCGCGAGCGGTCGACCTCTCCAATCCAAGTCACAGTGGAAGAGGTCTATCGGCGCGACGAAAGACCTGAGTCATCACTACCTCCTCAGGAGGCACCCCGTCCAGCTGTCAAAGCAGTCATCGGCGAGTTAATAGGCGAAATGGTCGTAGTGATCTGTCAGACTGCTGGTGGTGAGTACAGAACGCGATTCCCTAAATCGATACTACCTGAAGATTTGATCGCCTATGGTCAGTCAGTGTATCTAGAAATCGATTTCGATAATCAGTACCGATCTCCTCATTTCAGGCGGCGCCATCCAGATCCAGTAGAGATCTCAGAAAAGTTCGACGAGCTTAACGAATGGGTGGATGGTCTTTAATTTGCTTGAGATTAGATTTCTGAACGTCGGGCACGGGAGTTCCGCCGTTATATCATTCTACTCTGGAAATGAGGCGGCGCATGGCGTTGTAGACTCAGCTTGGAACAGAGCACCTGTTCCAAAAGCGCTTACAGTTTTGCAAAATCTTGGAGCAACCAAACTTAGCTTTGTTTGCTTAACGCATCCTCATGCAGACCACTATGGTGGATTATCTCAGATCCTTCAAACGTTTGACCAAAAGATCGATCAATTCTATACTTGCCCGATGGGTGATCTTTTCCTCAATCGTCCTCGACTTAGAAAGCTTGCTGTTTACCTAAAGCAGGTTCTAGCGAGAACCGACTCGCGCAGTATTAGGCAATCCACACAGGAATTTCTCCAGATCTTAAGATGGGGCGACAGCAACAGCTCAAGATGGATCGAATGTGCCGGAGAAGAAAACAGATTGGCTCCGACAGGTTTTTCTCCGGTGGAGATCTTATCAATTCTTCCGCCACGATTTGCGAAGGGCAATATTATTTCGAGAATTGAGAGCGAAGATCCAATGATATTAGGCAACATTAATGAAAATGACCTAAGCCTTTGCCTCAGGCTTACATACGCTGGGACTTCGATCATAATTGGCGGTGACGCAACCAAGTCTAATTGGGATTTCAGAGAACGATTTGAGCGCAACTCAGGAAGAGATATAGCCTCTCAGGTTGTTAACATTCCTCATCACGGTTCAAAATACGACAATCCGCAACCCGTTCTGGACAGACTATTCCTGAAATCCGGAGATCGCTATGGGGTTACCTCAGCAAACGGGCAGTCGCACCCCCATCCAGAAACGATCTTCGCAATTTCACAGATGGGTGTTGATCCATACTGTACAAATCTTATGCCGCCCTGCGGAGCAAATGTGAGTAAGCTGGCTCCTATAAAGGGAGTCGATCCCAGTTTGGCGCGTTTGATACGGGAGAGCGCGGAAGATAGTGGTGAAATGCAGCCGTGCCAGGGAGATATTCTTGTGAGAGTCACAGCAGATGGTGTTCTCACAGTGACCCCCGAGTTTGACGCTTTCTGCTCCTATCGAAGGGGCGCAAGTGCGAGGTTAACCCCACAGTCATAGTGTCGACTGTTGCCATAGGCTGAAGAGGGTTGCTGAAGATAGAGAAACCCTCAGTTCCTCAGCGCCTACCTGCTCTCCCGCGCCTGCACCAGCAACGTCAGCAGCGTCGAGCGGAGGGCGTGCGCCATGGCGTCGAAGCGCCCCTCAATTCACCGCCCGCCCCCGCTCCCGCGCCTCCAGCAGCGCCATGCGGAACGAGCCCGCCACAGCGTCGCGATGGACGTCGTCGACCTCGGCCGAGGCGGTCGGGACGGCCTGCCCCAGCACGACGCCGGCGAGGCCGCCGAGCACGCCGCACAGCTCCAGCGTGGTCACGCCGGGGCGCCGGGCGACCTCGGCGTCCACAGCCGCGCCGAGGGCCTGCGCGAAGTCCAGGATCTCCGCGTCCGTCACGTCCAGGACCTTCCGTCGCTGCCGTAGTGGCCATTCAGCGACGTCCGCAGCCGTCCGGGCCGACCGGCCGCGGCGAGCTCGCCCTTGTGGGTTTGCGTGTGGTCGATGGCGACCTTGACCCCGCCCTTCAGCCCGGCCAGCTCGGCCTTGAAGGTGCGCAGGTGGTCGATGCCCTCGCGCAGGCTGCTGTGGTCGAAGTCGACGCCGGCCGCATGGCGCTCGGGCGCCGCGCTCGCACCGGCAGGCGCTCTCCTCGGCAGCACGGCCTGCTCCGCCTCCCGTCGCGCTTCCTCATCGGCCCGGCGAAGGTCTGTGATCTCGCCGACCCGCTCCATGTAGTCACGGCGCACCCGATTGCCGTGGTTGCCTGACGTCATGCCGATGGCGACCACGTTGCCGTTGCGGTCGCGCTGCACAGCGCCGGTCGCGAAGCCAGCGTGGCCGCGCCCCTGGCCGTGATCCTCAAAGATGACGTCGCCACGCTTCACGTCAGAAAAATCGACGTGCTTGCCCCAATTCTTGAACGAGTTCGCCATCGACGAGCCGGAGCCCTTGATCCCGGCAACCTTCAGCGCGCCGTTGACGGCGTCGGCGCACCACTGGCCCGCGTGCATGATGGACCCGAGCGCTTGGCCGGCTTGGACGCTGCCGGCGCCATTCAGTCGATCGAGCGCGTCGACGGCTGCTGATGCCTTGCCTGCGCGGACGGTGCCAGTCGAGGAAGCACCATCGGGCGCGGTAGCTGGCGCCATGACCGTGGCGCCGCCCGGCTGCATAGCCATCGCCGCGTTGGCGAAGCGCATCCGCGAACCATAGGCCTTGATCCCGGCCCGCTCGAAGTGCGCCTCGAAGGCCCGCATCGAGCCTTGGACGGTGCTCTCTCGCTTCACCGCCGCAATGGCGCCGGGCGTCTCAGGGTCGCCCTCCGTCAGATAACGCCATGACGCCTCGTCTGAGGTCGGATTGAGGCCGTGTGCCGCGACCCAGGCCTCGAAGGCACGCCGGCGCGGGCCGGTCCACTGAGCCCAGCCAACACCACCCTTACCGGGCGCCTGTCCGCCCTCGTGGTACATCGGCGCCGTCCGTCGCCAGGATGGAGCGCGGCATCGCCCATTCCCGCGAGCGGCCGTCCGGGTCGGACCAGCGCAGCAGCACGCCCCAGGACTGGCCACGGTCGTCCCGACTCTCGGCGAGCACGTCGAAGCGGCCTGACACGACCACTTCGGGCCTCTCGTCGTCGCTCGGGTCCGACCACACGAGGCCGCGGTCCGTCATTCGGAAGCCCGCCGGCCAGCTCGGGGCCTTGGGTTTCGCGGGCCGGGCGGCGTCGAGCAGGGCCGCGAGATCTGCGCCGTCGGGCACCACGTCCGCGAGGTCCCATTTCGGCGGAAAGTCGCTCGGCACCGGCACCACGGCCGCGCTGTCCGCGCCGGCCTTCAGCGCCGCCTCGGCGATGCCCGCCGCGGCCTTCCGGCCCACGTCGTCGTTGTCGGGCCATACCACCACGGCCCGGCCGGCGAGTGGCGACCAGTCGACGTGCTTCACGCCCTCGGCCCCGCCCGGCCACGCCACGGCGATGTGGTCCGGGAACAGCCGCGTGGCGGGCTCGACCTTCTTCGCGCCTTCCACCACCAGCACCGGGGCGAGCGGGGCCCTGGCGAGGCGGTCGAGGCCGAAGATTGGCCGCGGCGAGGGCAGGTGCTTCAGCCGCCATTCGGTGCGGCCGTCGTCGTGCCGGCACCAGCAGGCGAACCTGATGTCCTTCCCGTCCGCCTTGACCCACCGGCACTCGAAGCCGAGCGGCTGGCCCGTGGCGTCGGCGAACAGCCACGTCTTGCCCGGCTCCCGTCCGCCGAGGCGCACGTTGAGCGGGACGAACTCGGCCTCCGGGATGGGCGCGACCGGCGTCCACGGGTCCCGTTCGGGTTCGGCCTGGCCATTCGCCTTGCGCTCGGCGCGGGTCTTCATGCGCGCCAGAGGGTCGTCGTTGGCAGCCTGCTCAGGGCGAGACAGGCCGAGCCGGTCAGCGACGGCGCGCGCTGCATCTACCTGAGCTGTCCCATTCAAGTAGGCGAAGAGGGCGACGGGATCGCCCCCCTTGTCGCCGGTGGCGAAGTCGGACCAACGGCCCGACGTCGTGTTGATGGTAAAAGAGCCGGGCCGGCCGTCGGCGCGGGTCGGGTTCTGCACGACGTACTCGCGACCTTCGCGCCGGCCGCCGGGCAGCCAGTCAGCCAGGAGGTCCGGCAAGCTGCGCAACGCCGCGGCCGACACAGCCTTGATGTCGACGCGATGAGAGGAGGCGCCGACGCTCATTTCCGACCCCTCCGCTTCGCTGCGGCCGCCTCGACGTCGATGAACCAGCGGCCCCGGGTATAGACGGAGATGCCCTCCGCCTCGTCGTCGTGAGCCCAGCGCCGGGCCTGCTTGTCGCCGAGCCCGAGCTCGTAGCGAGCGAGCTTGAGCGGCTTCATGCGTCGACCGGCCGCGACAGGCGGGGGGGCATCGCCCCTGGCGGCGCGGATCGCCGCGAGGGCGTCGAGGAGCGCGGCCTCGGCTTGGTCGAGGGCGGTCATGCGCGGCCCCATGCCAGCTCGGCAGTCAGCCGGGCGCGGGTAGCGTCTAGGCCGAAGCGCCGCGCGAGATGATGGGCGGCGAGGGATTGCGAGGGGCTGGAGGTCAGGCTATCTCTGCTGCCGTCGCGCGCCGGGAAGCAAACGACGATTTCAGAGCCCTGCCCACGCCCCGCGTCGGCGGGGTTCTTTTTGAGCACGTCAGGCGGCCTCTTGTCCGAGGCCGAAGACGGCGTGAAGGGCGGTGCGCGGAATGCACCAGCGGCCTCCGATCTTCTTCGCGCCGGGAAGCTGCCCTTTCTCGAGCAGGTAATGGGTCTGACGGCGGTTGCGTCGGATCACGCCGCCGATCTCGTCGAGCCCCCACAAGAGGTCGAGCGAGGCTGAAGCGCGTCCGGTGTCTTCGAGCTGTGACATGTCGGAACCCCTAGAAGATCTGGTTCGGACTAGCTCTACGCTGAACGTCGCTGGCAGGCAAGTCTGGATCTGATCCGATCTTTATGCCATTGTGACGAGGTGGAACGGATTGGGATTTTTTGCCATGTATCGCTATGCCGAGGTCGAGGACGCGCTGATCGCCGTGGCAGGCGTGCCGGAGAGCTACCGCACCGCGCTTCGGGCGCGCCTCAAGAACCTGAGCCGCCTCGGCGTGAAGAAAGAGGCGCCCGGAAAAGGCACTCGGGTGTCCTATGACTTCGACGACGTCTGTCTCTGGGCCTTCTGCCTGGAGCTGGCGCAGTTCGGCATGGACCCCGCCCGGGTCGCCATGATGGCATACCGACTCTGGCTGTCGGTCGGTCCGGTTCTGACCGGCGGGCAGCATGACGAGGACATGATCTTCGCGGCCAATCCGGTTTTCCTGTCGCGCGAAGCGCAGGAGCGCCACGACGACAGGGGTAAAACTGATCAGGGCCTCTTCCAGATCGATTGGAACGAGAACAGCGTGCGAATGGTGTATCCCGCTTCGGAGCTTGCGGCTGTCGTCTGTTCCGCCCCGAAGCGCACAAGCCGCCTTCCCAACCGGACGGTGCTGGTCAACCTGAGCGATCTGCGGCGCCGGATTGAGGATGCCCTCGCAAAGGTCCGCGAGGTTTGACAAGCCTACATGCAACATGAGTGCGACATGAGGCGAGTGCGTTGAGGTAAAGCAGCTACTTGAGACGCACTCTGACTCCGTCAATCTTGGTTCGAATCCAGGTCCCCCAGCCAAAACTTGGCCGATCCCAGGCTTCTCAAAGCCTTAGCTGAAATCGCTGCCCCTGAGCTCCGGCCGTGGTCCACATCGCTGGTCCACAGGGGTACCTTTGTTCGTCGGCAGCTATCTTCGCCTTCGCGGCGGCACCTACCATTTCCGTGTCCGGATTCCTGGCCCCTTGCGCAAAGCGGCGGGGAAGAGCGAGATGACGGTCTCGCTAGGAACCGGCCGATTTGAGTCGGCTGTTCGAGCTGCAAGGACCATCAGGACAGGGCTCGACAGCATCATGGAGGCGGCCGACCAGGGGGCATCCTATGCAGACATCGAGCGCCGCGTCCGGGCCTGGATGGGGCGGTCGGCCCTGGACTACGAGGCCAAGATCGCCCTCAACGACGGCCTGAGCGGCACCTTCAGCGCAGACGAGGCCCGGACGATGGGGGCCGACGTCACGGCCGAGATGGACGGCCTCGTCCGTTTCGTGGGCATGGTGGACCGGGATGCGTCGAAGGCCGCAGCGGTGCGCGCCGCGGCGGGATTGATCTCCGATCCCAAGATCGATGATCTCGTCCAAGCGCTCGCGCGCGACATGGGGTTCGATGTCGAGGCCGGCTCGCCGACTGCCAAGCTCGTTAGGCGGGCTATCTTACGCAACTTCCCGAGCCTGCTCGACGATCGCGATACGGCCGACCTGGGCCTGCCCCTGCCTGATCGGGTCCTCGACGCGCTGCAGCCACGATCGCCCCCCGGCGCCATCTCGCCCGAGCTGCAGAAGGCTGCTGCACGGAGTGACCTGCCGGTTCGGGAGCTCTGGGACGCCTTCTGCGACTCCAAAATCGACGGCGGCGAGTGGAAGAGCGCCGAGAAGGTCGCCGCCCGCTCAACCCTGAAGCTGTGGCTCCAGAGCGAGGGCGAACAGCCCCTCGCCGCCTATCGAGCCACGAATGTCGAGCACTTCCGCAAAGTGCTCCGCGGGCTACCGGACGACTACTACCACAACAAGAAGTGGCGCTCCATCTTTGACGGCCAAGGCACGCTCGCGCTGTTCGAGGCCGCCAAGGCCGCCGATTGCGCGCGCATGTCGCCGAAGACCTTCAACAAGCACCTGAGCCGCCTCAACGAGTTCTGGAAATGGGCGGCCGGCAAGGGAGAGGCGCTGCCGAGCGGCAGCCCGTCGATCTTCGCGGGCTCGTTCGTCAAGGTCCAGAAGAACCGCATCGGCCGACGCCTACGGCTCGAGCTCCGACGTAAGTTTGAAGAGGCGGAGATCGCGACCCTGCTGGCATCGCCGACCTTCCTCGGCGCCCGCTCCGCACGCGACTGGAAGACGGAGGGCACCCTTGTCGTCCCGGATCATCGCTACTGGGTCACGCTGATCGGGCTGCTGCACGGCATGCGGCGTGAGGAGCCGATCGTGCTCAAGGTGCGGCACGTCAAGCAGAAGGACGGCATCTGGTACTTCGACCTGCTCGACGACGAGGTCGTGCCGCTCCTCAAGGACGTCGGCTCGCCCCGGCATGTCCCGCTCCATAAAGCCCTGCTGGACCTCGGGTTCATCGACTCCAGGGTCGCGGGGCGCCGACCCGAGAGCGCTCTGTTCCCCGAAGCGGTGTCGCATTCGGAGATCGCGCGGCACGGCGACCCGTTCGGAAAGTGGTTCCTGCACTTCAGGCGCTTCCACGGTGTCGACGACCCCAAGCTCGATTTCCACTCGGTCCGGCACACCGTGATCTCGCGCCTCCTGGATGCGGGCGTTCCCGAGAACCACGTCGAGGAGATCTGCGGCCACGAGGGCGCGGGCCGTCGATCCGAGATCGCGTCCTACGACCATGGCCGGCTGCTCGGGATCCTGAAGCTCGCCATCGATCGTCTGATCATCCCCGTCGACGTATCCGGTTTGGTGTCGGCGCGGACCGCCTCCGAGCGCATCCATGGCAAGTACGCGATACCCGACGAGATCAGCGCGACGGTGGGAAACGGGAGGCGTCGGCGAGGGCCGGCAGCCTCGAAGCTGCCTCCGAAGGCGTGATCTCCGTGATGGCGAACGTTTCCGGTCATCGATGCGTCGGCGGGACATTGCGAACCCGTCGGTGTACCCTTGTCGAAACCGGCCGACGGCACCCGTCCGCCGTGTCGCCACTGATGTCTCTCACGGCAAACTACGGGTGTGTGGCTCCCCACGCTCATCGCGAGGGGCGTAGTCGGCCGGAGTCGCCGGTGGCATCGGACGCCCCGCCCGGAGGCGGAGCGTCGACCGTGCGTCCGTCAGCGGCTCCAGACCAGGGAGAAGGTGTTCGCGTCTGCGGTCTCGACGAGGCTGGCGTAGATGGGGTTGGGGAAGCTCGGGTCGTCCAGCTTGACCGAGTGGTAGACCCGCGCCCCGTCCTTGGTACGCTTGGTCCAGGCCGCCCCGAACTCGATCCCGTTGTTGCCCGCGTAGGCGCGGAGGTCGGGAGCCTTGTCGCTCTCCGCCACGCCGGTGGGGACGAAGCGGACCTTTGTGTTGAGCGTCAGGGTGCGGATCGAGCCCTGGAAGGTGCCGTCCTGGTTGCGGGTGAAGGTGCCGATGGTCGCCATGGTGTGTCTCCTGCTCGCTGCGGTGATCCGAGGCCGCTCCGTCCGGCGCCCTCGATGGCCATGATCCAGGCGGGGCGAACGCCGACGCACCCAGCGGGCCGGAGCGCAGCGGAGGACGGTGGGACCGCAGCTTTCTTGTCGCGCGAGGAATGCGGGGCTTCGTGCCCCGCAGGGGAAGAAAGTTGCGGGACGGCCGTTGCGGGTCAGGCGGGCGAGGCGCAGCTGACCCCGTCCAGGTTGGCCCATCGAGAGGACGCCGACGGAGTAGCAGGACCGAGCGCGAGCCAGGACGCCTTCGCGCACCGCCGCCCTTCTCACCTTCAAGGCTGGACGGCCCAGAATGACGGCCCATCTCTTCCGCAGCGGCCCACCGCTGCTTACCACCTCGGGGCCGAGCGGAACGCGGGTCCGATCTCACGCTCAGCACAGCGATGAGGTGAGAACGGCATCGGCCGCTGCGCGCCATGCCGGTTTGTCAAATACGCTCGTCGTCGTGACACAAGCCGCTCGCCTCATCAGCCGCTTGGCATCGAGCGATGACGGCGCGCCTCTCCAGACAGGGCCCTCGTGAGCAGGCGGTAACGACATGGCCCCTGGGCGCAGGGGCCCTTGCTCACAGTTCGCCGCCTCGCGTCAGGGATCGAGCCCGTCAGGGTCGAAACGGCGGAGCCGGTTCGAGCGAAGCCGAGAAGCCCGGCTCGAAGGGCGACGCCCAATCTCTGGAGCTGGCCCAGAGCCGACATTGAGAGAGTCCGCTTCTGTGCCAGGAGGTTCGGGTACCCCTGGACCGGATTGAAGAGTTCGTCGCCCGCTCGCGCTTTCTGAAGACGCCAGCTACTTCTGCAACGAGAGCATCGGTCACTCCTCGTCCCGCGTCGGCTCCTAAGGTCAACGACATCGACCGCACCCGCATGCTGATCAGGGTCCGCTACGCGGTCGACGAACTTAACGCCTGGGCCACGAGCTATCGTCGCGATGCGATCGCCTTGCCGCAAGCGCCTGGCGTTCCCCATTGACCAGATATAGGTTGCAGCCTATATAGAATGGGAGGTCGATTCCACCCTGCCTTCGAGGCGTAGGTTCTGACTTTTGAGCGTGGTGTCCGCGTCGCGTTGAGCGCCGGCGCGGAGCTGTTGGCCGACTCCGGTCCCCAGCTTGGCCGGCCTCGCGCCGACATGCTCAATGGATCGAAACACGCCAATATGAAGGAGCTGCGGTTCGAGGGCGGCGACGGCGAATGGAGTGCGGCCTTCGCCTTCGATCCCAAGCGAAGGGCTATCGTCTTGGTAGCAGGCGACAAATCTGGCTTCAGTCAGAAACGCTTCTACGAGACGTTGATCACAAGGGCGGATCTACGGCTTTCCGAGCATCTGAAAAGCTTGAAATCCGCAAAGAAGGGCAAATGAGATGGGCCGTAGCCTGAACGACCTCATCGTCGCGCTTCCGCCCGAGGAGCAGGAAGCCATCGACGCCCGCTATCAGGACATGAAACATGAGGTGGAAGGCTTGCGCGAGCTGCGGCAGATCGCCGGCAAGGCTCAGGCGGAGATCGCCTCCGCCCTCAACATCAAGCAGCCCTCTGTTTCTCAGATCGAGCGGCAAACCGATATGTATCTCTCGACGCTTCGCAGCTATGTCGAAGCCGTGGGGGGAGAACTCGAACTGACGGTCAAGCTGCCGGAACGGCCTGCCGTGCGGATTCACCAGCTTGGAGATGCTGGTGCTCCTCCACAGGCGGCGGCCCGTAGCCGCCGCACGCACGCGCAGATCGGCGGTCGCCGTGGGCGCTAGTTATCCAACGAGGATCATCCTGGCGTTTCGAAGTGGCGGCGTCTGTGCCTTCCCGAAGTGCGGCAAGCATCTCACCTACGACGCCCAGGTGGGATGCGACACCTATGTCGGCGAGGCGGCGCACATCCGTGGCGAGAAATTGACCGCGGCCCGCTATGACGCCTCCATGACCGATGACGAGCGCGATAACGTCCGGAACCTCATCTATCTCTGCACCGATCACCACACGATCATCGACAAGGTCGAGGCCGATTGGCCGACCGCGACCCTTTTGCAACTGAAGGAAAGCCACGAGAAGCAGGTCCGCCAGGCCATGGAAGAGGCCTTTGCTGACGTCGCCTTTCCCGAATTGCAGAACGCCGTCTCTTGGGTTGCGAGCCAAGCGCCGGCCCCAAATGGCTCTTTCGATCTCCTCGCGCCGGACGAGAAGATCAAACAGAACGCGCTCTCGAATGGATCTCGTCACATCATCGCTGCGGGACTGACTTCGCGAGCGACCGTTGGCGATTATGTCGAAGCGGAAGCGCAGCTCGATCCTGACTTTCCCGAACGGCTGAAGGCCGGCTTTCTCGAAGAATATTATGCTCGCCGGAAAGAGGGCCATAAGGGCGACGAGCTTTTCGAGTTGATGTGCGCCTTTGCCCAGCGCGGTCTGCGTCGACAAGCCGACAAGACCGCAGGCATCGCTGTTCTGATCTATCTCTTCGAAATCTGCGACGTGTTTGAGAAATGATTCTTCCGACCAAACATATCTCGCAGAACGAGGCGCTGATCGGCGTCGGCGCCACGCTGCTCGCGCATCTCAGCATGCCCATGACCGTTTCGGGCCTGTGGGAGCGTCTGCGCACGGAACCGAACGTCGGCAACTTCGAGCGGTTCGTGCTGGCCTCGAACCTCCTCTATCTGATCGGTGCGATCGAGATCCGGGACGGCCTTATCGTCAGGACCGCCTCATGATCAGAGCCGTTCGCGCCAACCAGAAAGGCTTTCACACCGCGCTGCTTCAGCCGGGTGTCAATCTTATCCTGGCCGACCGATCCACCTCGGCCGGTGACAAGGACACTACGAACGCCCTAGGCAAATCGACGCTCATCGAGATCATCGATTTCTGCCTCGCCAGCAATACCTCACCCGGAAAAGGGCTTCGCATCGAGGCTTTGCAGGGGTGGTCGTTCACGCTGGAACTGTCCCTGTCCGGCCGCGAGGTCGCTGTGACGCGAGCGACCGATACACCCGGATTCTTCGCGATCGAAGGCGCCACCGACGCCTGGCCTGTCCGGCCAACGCCGAACAAGGAAGGCGTTCCGGGTCTCGACGCCAAGAAATGGCGATCCGTTCTTGCCTGGGCCCTATTCGGTATTAGCGATCTGTCGGCGGAATCCGGATACAAGCCCTCGGCGCGGTCGCTGCTTTCCTATTTCGTTCGCAACCAGACAGCCGCCTACAACATCCCCTTCAAGCATTTCGACAATCAGAAGACTTGGGACATTCAGGTCCACAATGCTTTCCTTCTCGGCTTGAATTGGGAGAAGGCCGCGACCTGGCAGCAGCTCAAAGATCAAAAGAACGCGCTCGATGCGCTCAAACAGGCGATCAAGACCGGAGCCGTCGACGGCGAACTAGCCTCGCTCGGTGAACTCGAAGCCGAGCGCCTGCGCCTTGCAACCCAGCTTGAGCGTGAACGCGAAGCGCTGTCGAATTTTCGTGTTCTTCCACAGTACCGTGAAATCGAGAATCAGGCGAACCTTCTGACCAGCGAAATCCATGGCTTGGTCAACGCCAATATCGTGGATAAGCGCCGGCTCGATCGCTACCGTGACTCCTTGGTGAGCGAAGACGCTCCAACCGAAGACCGTCTGGAGGCCCTTTACGGCGAGGCGGGCATCAACCTGCCCGGCGCTGTCAAGAAGACGCTGGCGGATGCGCGGGCATTCAATGCCCAGATCATCGCTAATCGCCGTGAGTTCATCACCGGCGAGATTGCCGCTCTGGAAGCTGCCGTCGGCGAGCGTGAGACCGACATCGCGACCCTCACGGATCGCCGTGCCAACTACCTCAGCGCGCTTGCGGGACAGGGCGCGCTGGAGGAACTGACGCAGTTACAGGAGTTGCATGCAAGCACCCGGCTGAAGGTCGACGAACTGACCAACAGAATCACCCAGCTTCGTCAGATGACCACCAAGGCGGACACTATCAAGGTCGAGACCGTCGAGCTGAAACGCGCGACAAGCCTCGACTATGAGGAGCGGCGTGCGCTGTGGTCGCAGGCGCTCAGCCTCTTCTCGGAATTCTCGGAGAACCTCTACAAGTCGCCCGGCCGCCTGGTCATCGATATCGATGACACCGGCTACAAATTCGACGTCGAGATCGCGGGCAGCCCGAGCGAGGGCATCAGCAAGATGAAAATCTTCTGCTACGATCTCATGCTGATCTCGTTCGCGCGCCAGCGTGGTCTCGGGATCGACTTCCTGATTCACGACAGCACGATTTTCGACGGTGTTGACCCGCGACAGCGCGCCCATGCTTTGGAACTTTCCGCCGCGATGGCTGCAAAACACGGCTTCCAGTACATCTGCACACTCAACACCGACATGGTTCCCGTGGGCGACTTTACGTCAGCCTTTGATTACGAGAGCCTCGTCCGCCTCCGGCTCACCGATACTGATCCGACCGGAAGCCTCCTTGGGTTTCGTTATTGAGCGGGGGCGACATGAAGCATGATCATGCCCATAGGGCGTCCCCAACATGAGATCTGTGCCGTTCACCCGACCCACGCTGATCGCCGCTGTTGAGTTGCTGGAGCAACACAGCCAGGCACGGTTCAACCAGATGGTCCTCCGCCTCGGCCTCGAGGACGGGATTTCCACCAGCACCTCCCTCAGCGTCGCCAACAAGTGCGCCTTGCTGGGCCGGATCGTTGTGCAACGAGCCGAGGCCGTGCTCGAGACGCTCGAAGGCAGCATGACCCTGGGCGAGGCGGTGATCCGGCAAGCCGCGCAGCTAGCGCAACAACACGCTACGCACGCTCTGCAAACGGCCTTCGCACGTGGCCTTGCGCGTGACGGATACGTTTTGACGTGGGACGACTATGGGCGACACGCGTCCATCCGCGTGGCACTGCCCGGCGACATCCAGCTCCCCCAGACGGACGACGAGGTGCATCAGCTTCTCAAGTCCTTTGGCTTCACAACTCCTCTCGGTCATCTCGACCAGGCTATCGAAGCGCATACCCGCGGCGATTGGGCGGCTTGCAACAGCCAGCTCCGGACCTTTCTAGAGAGTCTGTTCGACGACATCGCGCGCAACGTGCGACCGCAGGAAGCGGGCCAACGGCCGAGCTCAGAAAACCGACGCGCTTTGCTCGCCGAGATCGGCTTCCTTGCCACGGATCGCAACGAGTGGACCCAGGACGGCAAGAACTACGTCAACGGCCTCTTCAAAATGCTCCACACGGAGGGTTCGCATCCGGGCCTCTCAGATGAAGACCACAGCACCTTCCGTCTGCATGTCGTTCTCGTCACCGCCAGAACCTTCCTGCGGCGGCTCGCCTACGATCAGTGAGGCCGATATGGCATTCTTTTCACAAGATCAGCTGGAAGCGATCGCTGGCGCGCTTGGCGACACTGCAGAGGGCCTGGCCGGGCCAGAGATCGAGCACCTGCTTGCGTCGTGCAAGATTGCCGATCCGGGGCCTATGACGAAGCGCGTCCGTGTCTATAACGCCTTCGCGGAATGCCAGAACACCAAACGCAACCGCACCAATATCCTTGAGTTCATCCGGCTCGCCATGAAGCCGGCGCGTTACAGCCGCGAGCCGCACCGCTATGAGCCTATGCGGGCTCGCCTAAACCTGGCGTTGGCGTTCGCAGGACTTGTGATTGATGAGTCCGGCGAGTTGAAATCGGCGGATGTCGCCCAGACCTTACCCGAGGCTCAACGGCGCGCTCGCGACTTGCGGGCGGACCTTGAAGGTCGCGGTGTGCACCCTGACGTCCTGAAGTTCTGCCGCGCCGAGCTTCTCGCCGACAATTACTTTCATGCGGTGCAAGAAGCGGTCAAAAGCGTCGCTGACAAGATGCGGTCGCAGACAGGGCTTTCCGACGACGGCGCGACTCTCGTCGATCGGACCTTGGCCGGCAGTCCGCCGATGCTTGCGATCAACCCGCTTTCCACCGCAAGCCAGCGGAGCGAGCAGAGCGGGTTCGCAAATCTGGTCCGCGGCACCTTCGGCATGTTCCGCAACCCCACTGCGCATGAGGCGCGCATCCATTGGGCGATGTCCAAAGAAGATGCCGAAGACCTGCTCACAATCGTGTCGCTCATCCACCGCCGGCTCGATGCCGCCCATATGCCGGCGCGCACATGACCACGAAGGACGCCAACGGCCAGCGCAGGGGCAAACACGGGCACTGACGCGAAGGTTCAGACCGATCAAAGTGGATGGGTTTCGCTCATGACGTCTGCGGTCTGCAGAATGTCTGAATGGTGACGGTCAGCCGACGGCAGCTCATGGCGCATTGCAACCGATCCCTTCGATATCGTAGCGCTCTTAAATATTCATCATCCCGTCTTCGACCTGGGGACATCGACAACGACATGCTGATGCGCTTTATAGACTGGTTTTGGCGTGACCGGCAGACGGGTCGGATCGTCATTGCGCAGCGGCCGAACCTATGGCTGTGGATTTTTGTTGCCGCTTCTCTCGTCGAGCTGGTCACCGACGCAACGGGGCCGACTGGCATAGGTGCTCACATTGTTTCGACGACGTCCCTACTAATCTGGGCCGGTGATGAAATCTTGCGAGGGGCGAACCCGTGGCGGCGCTGCCTCGGGATTGCAGTGCTGATTGGATTGACGATCAGGCTTGTTCTCTGGTGTTGGCGCTAAACGCGGTTGGCGCTTCTCCACGAGCAGGTGAGCGTGACGGGCTCCCAAGGGAGCTCACCATGAACAAGACGACAGCGCCTCAATCGCCTACCCGCGCGCCCTGGAATTGCGGGCGAATTATCGGCCCGAAGCCGCCCCTCAAGCCCAAACACATCTGGGCCATTCGGACCCGCCTACAGCATGACGGCCATGTCCGCGACCTCGCCATGTTCAACGTTGCGATCGACAGCAAGCTTCGCGGCTGCGACCTCGTCAAGCTCCGGGTGTCCGACGTCCACCTCGGCGAAGGCGTGCGCCTTCGGACGACTATCGTTCAGCGAAAGACCGGGCGACCCGTGCCATTCGAGATGACGGAGCCGACCCGCGACGCCCTCACCGCTTGGCTGAAGAAGCGGGGCTCGCGGTCGACCGACTGGCTGTTCCCGAGCCGAAGCCATGCGGGCGACCACATCACGACACGGCAGTACGGTCGCCTCGTCGATGATTGGGTCACGCTGGCCGGCCTCGACCCAGCTAACTACGGCACCCATAGCCTGCGCCGGACCAAGGTCGCCCTTGTCTACAAGCGCACGGGCAATCTGCGGGCCTGCCAGCTCCTGCTCGGTCATTCCAAGCTGGAGAGCACCGTCCGCTACCTCGGGGTTGAGGTCGATGACGCCCTAATCCTGTCCGAGCAGACCGATCTCTGACGGGAACCGCGGCGGCTCAGTGCCGCCGCGACCAGCGAAGGGGCTCTCGGCTACGGCAAAGGAGGGTCGACTCCAGCTGTACGCCGATCGCTCCGAAGGTCCGCAAGGTGGCGACCCCTGAATGTCGGGACTTGGCGCCTAGCGGCCGCGCTGCCGACCTTGGGCCGGCAGCGCGAGACTTGGAGCGGGGGCTCCCGCTCACCCTTCGAAGCGCATCACCGGGATGCCGAGCTTGCGGGCCTTATCGGCGAGGTTCTGGCTGATGCCGGAGCCGGGGAACGCCACCACGCCGATCGGCAGCGCCTCCAGCATGGCGTCGTTGCGTTTGAACGGGGCCGCGTTCTTGTGCCGGGCCCAGTCGGGCTTGAAGGCGACCTGCGCGATTTTGCGGTGGTCGGCCCACTTGGCCGCGATCAGCTCGGCGCCCTTCGGCGAGCCGCCGTGCAGCAGCACCATGCCGGGGTGCTTGCCGTGCACCCGGTCGAGCGCGTCCCAGATCCGGGCGACGTCGTTGAACCCGTGCCCGCCCGTGAAGGCGATGCGCGGCCCCTTCGGCACCAGCAGCTCGGTCTGCGCCACCCGCCGGGCGTTAAGGTAGTCGCGGCTGTCGACGACGGCGGCGGTCATCGTGGCGTGGCTCACCAGCGAGCCGGCCCGCGGGCGCCAAGCGGTGCCGGTCTCGGCGGCGTGGAGGTCGGCGGCGTAGTCGCGCAGGAACTCGAAGGCGTTGCGGCGCTCCTCCGCGGCCAGCCCCTCGGCCAAGAGGCGCTCCAGCTCGACCGAGCGGACCTCCGAGCCGTCCTGCTCCCCCACCGATCGGCGCTGGGCCACGGCGTTGTCGTCGAGCCGGCGCGACAGGCGCTCGGCCTTGCGGTGGAGGAGGTTGACGAGGGACCAGAGCAGGTCGGGCAGTTCGTCCTCCAGCCGGGTGCCGGTGAGCAGGCCGGACAGGACCTCGAAGACGGTGCCGAGGGCCGCCTCCACCGCCTCGGGCTCGGGCAGCGGCCGCGGGTCGGGCTCGTCGCCGAGCGGGCGGTGGGCGAAGGTGGTGAGCTCGTCGAGGAGGTGGGCGGAGGGCGAGGAGGCGACGGCGCCGTGGTGGGCGAGGAGGTCGGAGGCGAGGCGATCGTGGGTCATGGGGTGCTCCCGTTCGGGTGGGCGTCGGGCCGCGGCGCCTGCGGCCTTCACGGCGACCGACCGCCACGGCCCGGCCTGACCGCACCCCGGGCCAGCGGCCCGAGGCCGCAGCGCAGCGGAGGACGGCGGGGCGCCGGCTTGTTTGCTCCGCGAGGAGGACCGGCATGGCCGACGCGGCCTGCCGCGTCGGGCCCGCGAGGATGCTCCCGCCAGGGACCGCCCGGTCCGGGGAAAGAAGCCGGCGCCCCGCCGTTGCGGCCCGAAGGCCGGGTCGTGGCCGGATCGCCGCTCTGAGAAGGCCTGGCCCGCGGCACCCTCGCCGCCTCTTGGGGCACCCCCGGCCGCGCAGCCCCGCCCCGGTCTCGCGTGCCGCCCGGCGCCGCCCGCGCCGCCCGCCTTCTCCCGCGAGCCGCCGCCCTCACGCGCCCGACAGCTGCGCGCCGACCCGCTCCGCCAAGCCCACCGGCCCCCAGCGGCGGAGGTCGGCGTTGAAGTCGATGAGGCGCGGGCGCAGCACGTCCACCGTGACAGAGGAGGCGCGGGCCCGCCCGGCCAGGCGCTCGGCCGCCTCCCGCCCGGCCGCGTCGTTGTCGCGCGCGACCACGAGCCGGACCAGCCCCGGCGGCAGGACCAGGATGGCGAGCTGCGACGCGGACAGCGCGGCGACGACGCAGGCCCGGGGGAATAGGGACGCCACCGACAGCGCCGTCTCGATGCCCTCGCCGACGAGCCACGCCGTCCCGTCGCCCCGGCGAAGGTGGACGCCCTGGCCGGCGAGACGGCCGAGCGAGCGGCGCGGCGACGCGATCGGCGCCTTGCCGAGCAGCCCCGCGTCGGCGCCCCGGCCGGGCCGCGGGTCGAGGAAGGTGCGGTGCAGGCCGGTCAGCGTGCCGGCGAGGTCGATGACGGGGGCGAGCAGCGCCGGTAAGCTGCGGCGCGGGTCGCCCGGGGCGTCGCGATAGTGTGCGGCGGGGTGGAAGCGCAGCACGGCTGCCGCGTCGCCGTCGAGCGCGATGCCCCGGGCGGCGAGGTAGCGCTCCGCCGGCGTGCCGCGGATGGGCCGCCCGGCGCGATACAGCCGCCGCGCCGCCTCGACGGTGTCGGCGCGCTGCCCGGACGCCGACGCCCAGGTCGCGGGCCGGGGGGCCGCGGGCGGGAGCGCCAGCACGGACCGTGCCTCGTCCAGGACGTCGCGCAGGCGGGCGTGGCCACGGTTCAGGGCGATGAGGTCGAGCAGGTCGCCGCGCTGGCCGGTGGCGGCGTCGCACCAGCGGCCGGCGGCCCCGCGGCCCGAGGCCGGCCCGACCAGGCGCACGAACAGGCTGCGCCCGGGCGTGCCGTGCACGTCGCCGACGGTCCAGTAGGCGCCGTTGCGGCGGCCGCCCGGCAGGTAGCGCCGGCACAGGTCCTCGGCGCGGGCCGCCAGCGCCTCCGACAGGTCGCGGGCGCCGCCGCGAGGGTGGTCCATGACGCGCCTCCATCGTTGTCGGGGGAAAGGCGGAAGTCCGCCGCGGCACGGGCCGCGGCGGGACGGGACTGCGCGAGGCCACCCCACGAGGGACCGGCTACTCGGCCGCGACCAGCATCGCCTCGCGCACCTCCAGGGCCGTGGGCGCACCGTCGAGCACGTTCACCTCCTCGGGTCCGTCCACGGCTTCCCGGACCGCGCCGGCGTCGGGCCCCGCCGCAGCGCCGCCGCCGACGTCCCGGTCCGGCTCGATCCCGGTCGGGGCCATCCCCGGCGTGCGCAGCGGCGTCGGCAGCCAGCCCGTGCCGGCGAGCAAACGCTCGGCGGCCTCGGCCATCTCGGGCTTGCGTGAGGACGCGATGCGCTCGGCCGCGGCCGCGCCCCGCGCCTCGCGCACCGCGGCGAGGATGCGCGCTTTGGTGACCCGCCCGAGATAGTTGCCGACCGTCGGCGTCCAGCCGTCCCCCGACGCCATGTCGAGCCCGAGATGGGCGGCGAGGTTGTCGGCCTGGGCGACGGCGCCGGTCCGGCGATCCCAGGGCTGCACGACGGCGTTGACGCTGCGCCCGACGCAGACGGCGAGCAGCGCCGCCCGACTGTCGACGTCCATTTCGACGAGGGCGGACCACAGGTCCCGGGCCTGCCGCGGCAGCAGCCGCTGCCAATGTGCGGGCCGCTCCGCCAGGGCGCGGGCGGGTGCGGCGTCGCCCAGCCCCGGCGCGAAGCCGGCGAGCCCGGCGCTGCGCACGTCGACCTCCAGGCAGGTCTCGGCTGCGCCAGAGTAGAAGGCCCGCAGCGCGAGCGCGTGCAGCAGGGCCAGCAGCGCGGCGTCTGGGTCCGCCGACAGGGCAGCCCGTAGCGCCAGGGTGCGGTGCGCCGTCAGCTCCGTCATCAGCCGCTCGGGCAGGCGGCCGCCGTCGTCCGGCTCATCCTCGTCGGGCTCCGGCGCGCCGTGCAGCGCCTCGTCACCCTGCGTCCGCGCTGCGGCTGACGCCGCCGCACCCGAGGCTGACAGCTCGCCCCCGCCGTTCGAATCGACCGCGTTGGTCCCATCCTCCGCCTCCGGCGCGGGCGGCTCGTCGGCCGGGCGCACGTAGCCGCGCTCGATCCTGAGCGCGCCGTCATGGCCGATGCTGACGAAGGCGCCGGCCCGCGCCACCTCGGCCGGATCGAAGGCCCGCGCCTCGGCCGCGATTTCGGCCAGCCGCGCTTCCAACGCGGTGAGGGTCCGGTCGGCCGCCTCCGGCATGTCCTCGGCTGTGGCATAGTCGGCCTCGAGCGCGTCGGCCTCCGCCCGCAGCCGGTCGTGCTCGGCCTGCAGCGTATCGTCGAGCGGCACAGCCTCGGAGCTGAGCCGCCGCAGCCCGAACAGGTGCCCATAGGGCAGGTCGATGCCGGCATCGATCCACAGCCAGCCCTCGCCGCGGACCCGCTCGGCCTCGGCATCGAGCTTTTCTCCCGCCAGACGCGCCAAAAGCATTACATCGCGCAGATAGCCGCCTTCGTCCTCGTCGAAGAGGTCGCGCTCGACGACACCACCCGCCGCCTCGTAGCTCGCGAGCCCGACGAAGAGGGCCCGCTTGTCGGAGGCCCGGACGGCGCCCTCGGCCAGCAGGCGCCGGATGGCCCAGGGCTCCCGGGTGTGGCTGCGGCACAGGGCGTCCCAGGCCGCCTCCTGGCGGGGGTGGTCGCTCGTGGCCGCGAAGGTCATCAGCTGCTCCAGCGTCAGCTCGCCCTCGGCGTAGAAGTCGAGGAGCTTCGGCGACACGGCTGCGAGCCTGAGGCGCTGGCGCACCACGGTCGGGGTGACGAAGAAGCGGGCCGCGATCTCCTCCTCGCCGAGGCCGCGTTCCTCGCGCAGGGCGCGGAAGGCGCGGAACTGGTCGAGCGGGTGAAGCGCCTCGCGCATGGTATTCTCGGCGAGGCTGTCCTCCTCGGCCGCGACCTCGGCGCGCCCGACCGTGCAGGGCACGGGCGCGGTCTTGTTCAGGCGCTTCGCCCGGACGAGCATCTGCAGCGCCGCGAGGCGCCGTCCGCCCGCCACGACGGCGTAGCGGCCCGTCTCGGTCCCGGCCTCGTCTAGCAGCGGCCGCACGCTGAGCGACTGCAGGAGCCCGCGGCGGCCGATGTCGTCGGCGAGGTCCGCGAGGCTCATCCCCGCCCCGACGCGCCGCACGCTCGCGGCCGAGGCCACCAGCTTGTCGAGCGGCAGCATCTGCGCGGGTCCGAATGTGATCTTGCCCATGATGGTCCGTCCATGACGGGCGGGGCCGAGCCTCTCTCGTCCCTCCCGTTCCCGTCACGACGATCCCCGCTCCCCTCTGCCTCTCAGGGGTCCGAGGCAGAGGAAGGCGGGGACGGAAGAGCCGGACGGGTCGGCCGAAGGGGCAAAGAGAGCGTCAGGCCGCAACCTGGTCCATCAGCTTCTTGGCCTTCAGCTCGACGTCGAGCCGGGCGTCCTGGCGCGGCTCGGCCCGCGCCAACGCGGTGATACCCTGCACGAAGTCGAACACGCTCTCGGGCGGGTGGCCCTCCTCGACCAGCACCGCCTCGATCACCTTCGCGGTGTCGCCCTTCGAGAAGCCGCGCTTGCGCAGGAACTCGGATCGTTCCTCGTCGCTGCGCGCCACCACGCGCTCGCGCGCCGCCTTCACGCCCGATACGAAGCCGGCCGCGGAGGAGTCGGCGAAGGCCTGCAGCGCCGGCGCGGCCTCGGCGGCGAAGCGGTGCGCAGCGTATTTCGAGTGGCGGATCGTTACTTCCTCGAATTGCTCGACCCCCCAGAGATTGCGGTTCATGCATACGGCGCGCAGGTAGAACGAGGCGATGCCGAGCGTGCGGGCGCCGACCTCGGAGTTCCAACAGTAGAAGCCGCGAAAGAACAGGTCGGGCTCGCCGTTCGGCAGCCGGCCGGCCTCGATCGGGTTGAGGTCGTCGCACAGGAACAGGAACACGTCCCGGTCCGACGCGTAGAGCGTCGTCGTGTCGGCCGTGACGTCGACGCGCGGATTGTAGGTCATCGTCGACCAGTCGAGCGTGCCCGGCACCTTCCAGCGCGTCTCGCCCGCACCGTCCCCGGCGATGCGCATCACCGCCTCGACGAGTTCGTGATCGGGGATGCGGCCGTAGTCCGGCCCGGTGATGGCCCGCAGCTCCGTGCGGCCGTGGTGAGACGTGTAGCTCTTCACCATTTCGGCCCGGTGGTGGCTCAGCCCGTACTGAAGGTTGATGGCGGCGACCGCGGCCGGGAGCTGGCGCAGGTAGCCGGCCGGGGCACCGACGAGGCTGGCGAGCTGGCCGAAGCTCCAGTGCGTCGGGGCGACCGGCCCGGGCTCGCCGGGCAGGATGAGGCTTAGGCGGTCGCCGTCGTCGCGCCGGGCCTCGACCCGCACGTCGCGGCTCTCCAGTGTGCGGGCGCGCGAGTGCTCGGCGCGGCCCTTCACGGAGCCGTGCAGGTCGGACAGCGACAGGAAGCGCTGGTCGGCGGGGCGGGAGAACCACTCCGACGACACGCGGCCGACGCGGTTCCCGCGGAAGGGGTCGACGCGATAGCCGGATGCGGCCGGAGCGGTGCGGGCGGCGGCCGAGGTGATGATCTGCGACATGGGATCGATCCGAGCCGGGGCGCCGGAGAGCCTCTCTCTCCAGCCTCGTCCCCGTCACGGCCTCCCTTCCAAGCCCCCTCACTCTCTCCCGCTCGCCGCCAGCCGCACCCGCTCCGGCATGTCTTGGCCGGTCCCGCCGGGATGTCGCGCCCGACAGGCTCCGCCCAGGCCGGACAGTCCCGGCGCTCACCGCTCGATGCCGACCTCCCGTTCGGGCATCTTCTCCCGCCCGCGCGACGGGTCCCGTTCCGGCCCCCGCTGCATCCGGCGGATCGTCTCCGTGAGCCGGCCGGGCAGCGGCGGCACGAGCCGGCGCCCGTTCTCCATCAGCCGCCACAGCGGCGCCACCACGCCCTCGCGCACGCTTGAGATCGCCAGCGCCTCGCGCAGGGCGCGCGCGGCCTCGATCAGCCGCGACCCGCGCCGGTCTACCCGCTCGTCTGGCTGCGTCACGAAGCCGGTCGCCGCGAAGCGCGCCCGGTCGGCCACGAAGTCGACCACGTTGGCCTTCTCGCCATACCGGCTCGCCTCGGCGAACAGCCGCTCCTCCAGCGCGCTCGCGGTCGGCGCCATGCGCGGGTCGGCCTGGCGCTGCCGACAGGCGGCGTCGAGCCGGTCGCGCTCGACGACGATGCGCACGTCGTGCCGGTGGCGCGTCAGCGCCACGTAGACCTCTCGCGCGTCCGGTGCCGCCCCGACGTAGTGCACGCTCGCCGCCGCAGTGCGGCCCTGCACCGAATAGGCCGTCCCCGCATAGGCGTGCACGACCCGGGGTGGGCGCGCCTCTCGCCCCGGCGCCGGCCGGGCGAAGGCGCCCCAGGGCTGCTGGACGGTGCGGCCGTCCTCCAGGCACACCAGCAAAATCGCGCTGCCGTCCGCATCGGGCCTGACCGCCTCGACCGTGCCGCGGGTGCCGTTGCGGATGCGCAGCTCCGGCAGTGTGTCGCCGAAGCGGAGGAGGTCGCCCGGCGCGAGCGGCAAGGCGACGAGGTTGCCCTCGCGGTCGGTCGAGAGCAGTGCGATGTCGTCGCCTCTGAGGCGCCCCTCCGCCCGCAGCACCTCGCGTACGGCCCCGTTCAGCCGCGTGGCGTCGGCGTTGCGGCGCGTGATGAGCAGCACGTCGTCGCCGTGCTCGGCCCGCAGCTCCTGCCAGCGCTCGACGACGCGCCGCATCGCGCCCTCGACGCCCGGCACGGTCTCGAGCCGGCCCCGCCCCGCATAGGCGCGCAGGCCCGCCTCGGCATCGCCGCGCGCCATCACGACCGAAGCGGCGCGCTGCCAGTTGACCTCCTGTCGCCGCACCGCCTCCATCACGGCGTTCTGGCGCACCACCTCGGTCACTGCCCGCAGCGCGCTGCCGCCCGGCACGGATTCGAGCTGGCGCGAGTCGCCGAGCAGCACGAGCTTGGCGCCGGCGTCCCGCGCCGCGATCGTGAGGGCGGCCATGTCGCGCATCGACACCATGCCGGCCTCGTCGACTAGCAGCAGCGTGTCGGCATCGAGCGGCGCCGCGCGGCCTCTCCGGTCGTCGGCGCGCCACTTGGCGATCGCCTGCGCGTCGATGCCGACCGATTTGCCCAGCTCGTCCGCCGCGACCCAGCTCGGGGCGAGGCCGACGACCTTCAGTCCGGACGCCCGCGCCGCGTCCGCGATGACGCGGGCCGCGGTGGTCTTGCCGGTCCCGGCCCCGGCCTCGATGACGCTGATCCCGTCCGGGCTCGCCGCCCGGCGCACGGCGTCGCGCTGCTCGTCCGCGAGGTGCGGCGCCCGCGCCAGCGCGGCGTCGAGACCGGGCTCCGTGATCCACATCCGCTCGGCTGGTCGGTTCGCGGCCCGCAGCATGGCCGCCTCGACCGCGGCGATGGAGGGCGTGGTCCAGCGCCGCGCGTCGTCCCGCTCCGGGCCGAGCCGCAGCAGCGTGCCCTCTCGCTCCAGGCGCTCCAGCTCGACATAGACCGGCGCGATGCCGATCCCCTTCAGCCCCGCCTCGACAAGGGCGGCGCCGAGCAAGTCAGAGCGCGTCACCACGCTCTCGTGACGGAACAGCGCCGAGGCCGCGCGCGCCACCGGCGTGTCGCCGGCGATCTCGGGCGGGTCGAGGTCCGGAAGGCGCTCGCGCTCCGGCGTGCGGTCTCGCTCGACGTCCCTGATGCGCTCCGACGCCAGGGCCGCCGCCCAGACGTCGACGTCGTGCTGAGCGAACTCCGTCCGCCAGCGCGCCTCCAGTTCCTCGCCGCTCGGCACGAGGTCCTTCGAACCGCGGGTTGCCAGGGCGGCGATCTCCTTCTGGGCGCCGCTGGCCGCGCGGCCGACGCGCGCCTCGATCTGCCGCGAGCGCTTGGAGAAGGTCTCGATCAGGTCCTCCTGCACGCCGCGGACCTCGTACTGGCCGCGGCCGGCGGGGCGGAACGCGAAGCCCTGCTCGGCCAAGGCCTCCGCCATCGCCGCGCGGTACCCGGCCCCGATGGCGTGCTGCCAGCGGAACACCTCGGCAGGCTCGATGGTGAGGTGGCTGGCCTTGTAGCGGGTCGAGGCGTGCCGCGCCCCGGCGACGTTCATCACCACGGCGTGGGTGTGGATGTTGGGGTCGCCCTCGCGCGTGGTGTAGTGGTCGTAGCGGGCGACGATGAGGTCGGACGGCCGGTCCTTCCGCTTGCCCCCTGCGCCCGAGCGGACCAGCACGAGGCCCTCCCGCTCGACGAAGCCGAGCGCAGCCTCGACGGCCCGCCGATGCGCGGCCTCAACGGCGGCACGCTGCTCGGCCGTGCCGGCGGCCCAGAGCAGCGACACCGACTTGCCGGGGGTGAGGGTCAGGTCAAGGCCAGCCCAGTGGCCCGGCCCGGCGCCGCGCACGAGCGGCGCGCCGGTGCCGGGGTGCTGCCCGGCGCAGAGGGCGCGGAAGGAGCCGCGGTCGATCGGTGCCCCGTGCCGGACCACGGTCTCGCCGGTCGACCACCATGTGCCGGCCCCGTCGCGGGCATAATACTCGTCCCTGTTCCGCGGCTTGGCCTCGCGCGCGGCGTCGTTGGTGTAGTAGGCGCCCGCCTCGGACCCGGCCGCGAGGCGGCGCAGCGAGGCCGTCACCGCGGCTTGCGCGGGTAGCGGCAGAGCCGTTCGAGGTCGATGCCGCCACCCTCGGCGGGGGCGGTAGCCTCTTCGACGAAGCGCGCGATGACGGCGATCTGAGCGTCGACGGCCTCCATGCGCTCGACCAGCACCCGATGGCGAAGCCCGGTCTCGTAGGCTTGGGCGATGGCTTCCGCCGCGAGTGCTTCGGGCGTGGTGCCCGTCGTTACCGCGGCTCGCCGCAGCGCGTCGGCGAGGTCGGGGTCGAGTTCCACGATCAGCTTGACACCTGTCACGTATATCTCCTGAGCACGCTGTCCCCAAGCGATCGCGCCGTGCTGAAGCGCCTGCCCTCGAGAGGTGATCGACATTATCGATTGGCGGCGGTTCTACCAACCTGCCTTGCGGCCAGAGTCGACCCGTCCCGGGCATAGAACCTACCGGAGAACAAATTCCAAGGCGAACCTTACCATCTCAAGCATATCTCTCCGATGAGGCGCGGTCCCTAAGACGTTGGCCGAGGCGTGCAGTGCAAAATTTCGCCTTACTGCACATTATTATCTACACAGTAAGAAAGTCATTCTCAAGAATGTAAATAAATTATTTGATTTATTTGTGAAGGATCGAAGAAGCGGGTCTAGAGTATTATGTTTTCGCATTCCGTTCGTTGCTCAAAAAATGATTCGCTTCCGTCTAAAGTCGATGCCGGTAACGGCGGGCCGTGAGGATCAGCACAGCTATGTGTTTAATAGCGACAAAAATAAACCAGCCGACCTCTGTATGCGGTGCGCTTGCTCGCCGAGCAGGTAGGCTCCGAACGCATATATGACTGCACACAGGATGCTTGTTTTGAATTTGATCGCCAGGAAGCGTCCCCATGCCATGTCGTTGATTCCGGCCAACAATGCCGCGAGCGCGCACGGAATGTCCAACAACCGCCCGAAGAGGACAACCTTCCCCCGTGTTAAGCGAACAGGTAGCGAACGAGTCGAAGCCGTCCTTCTGTGATGTGCAGGTAGGTGTTCGGTCCCGGCATTTGATGGATCGGATCGATTCCGAAGCGTTCTGGCTCCGATGTCCACTGTTTGCAGGTGGCCTCGTAGGGGGTTGAGGCCTTTGAGGGTCTTCAACCGTCGTCCGAAGTTGTAGGCGTCGACAAACTCGGCGAGGTGCTGCCTCAGCTGCGCATGGTCGTCGTAGTGGAAGCGTTTGACAGTGGCTTCCTTGATGGTCCGGTTCATTCGCTCGACCTGACCGTTGGTCCAGGGGTGCTTCACCTTGGTCAGGCGATGCTCGATGCCGTTCTCGTCGCAGACGCGATCGAAGATATGGTGGAACGCGTAGCGGTCGCAGGTTCGGTTTGTGAACTGGATGCCGTTATCGGTGAGCACCGTATGGATGGCGTAAGGGATCGATGCGATCAGGTCGCGCAGGAACTCAGCCGCAGCCACCTTGCCGGCTTTGGGGCAGAGTCTGGCGAAGGCGAACTTTGACGTCCGGTCGATGGCGAAGAAGAGGTAGAGCTTGCCTTCGGCCGTCTGCACTTCGGCGATGTCGATGTGGAAGTAGCCGATCGGATAGCTCTTAAACCTCTTCCTGCCCGGCTTGTCGCCTTGAATATCGGGTAGCCGGGATATGCCGTGACGCTGAAGACATCGGTGCAGGGACGAACGCGTCAGGTGCGGGATTGTCGGCTGCAGGGCATACAGGCAGTCGTCGAGGGGCAGCGACGTGTGCTTGCGGAACGCCACGACGACAGCTTCGTCTTCGATCGATAACACGGTCGACCTTGGATCGGTCGGACCTGTCTTTCGATCCTCCGTCCAGGTCCGCTTCTTCCACTTCGCGACAGTCTTCGGATTGATCCCGTGGCGCTTGGCGAGCACCCTCAGGCTCTCTTGACTATGCTGTATCGCTCGACGGACTGCCGCTGTCGTCGTGGCGCTCCCATGGTGAATCTGGCCCATAGTGCCTCCTTCCACTTGTGCGTGAAAATTGCACCATCAAACCCCGGGATCAAACAGGTAGGGCCTATATCGCTTGACGAGGCGGAGCCCAACAGTGCGACCGATCCAAAAACTTAGATTGTCGCCGAGGACCGCGCCTATGGCCGCCGCGGCGACGATATCCCAGGGGCTGAGATGGTACGATGCGCCCGCGTAGGCCGAGACGGCTATCAGACTGCCTTCCCGGGGAAGGGCATGCCCATGCTCTCGATGCCGACGGCGCCGTAGCCGAACTAGCCGACCAGCCTCGAGGCATCGAACGATGATGAGGCGATCATGGGTTCTTCCCCGTCACCGCCGAGCTTTCAGCATCGTGCTCGCCGCCAGGATCGCGGCGAGGCCGGCGAAGAGCAGCACCCCGGACCAGGGCTCGAGCGCGGGAAGGTGTGGCAGCACCAGCCAGGCCAGCCCCAGCCAGACCAAGATGGCGAATGCATAACGTCCGTCGTCGACGAACAGGCCGAACACTTCGCGCACGGCGGTTTTGAGCCAAGACATGGATGTTCTCGTGATGGAGCCGAAGCGGCCTCAGGCCGCGCGGACGGCACGGGTGCGGGGGCGACACAGCGGCACGAGGGCGAGCGCGACGGCGAGGAAGCCGAGGCAGAGCCAGACGATGGACAGGTCGGCGCCCGGCCAATCGAGGCCGAGGCCTTCGCCGACCCAGAAGGTGCCGAAGCCCGACAAAAGCACCCCGACCCCGAACTTCAGGGCATTCTCCGGCACCGCCGACAGGGGGCCATGCACCGCAATGCCGACCGCCACCACGAGCACGAGCGCCGCCAGCGCGCCGGCCGCGGCCGGCAGCAGCAGCCGGGGACCGCCCGCGCCCATGGCCACGACGATGAAGACCACTTCAAGCCCCTCCAGCATCGTGATCTCGAAGGCGGTCCCGACCGCGACCGCGTCCCAGGCCTTCCCAGTCGGCGCTGCGTCTTGGAGAGCCGCGCTCTCCTTCGCGAAGGCGGCAACCTCGTCGTGCAGCGGAATGACGCCGGCGGCGCGGAGGACGGCCTTGCGCAGCCAACGCAGCCCGAACAGCACCAGAAGAATGCCGATGGCGAGTTGCAGCGGGCCGAGCGGCAACCGCGTCAGCACGGGTCCGAGCACGAGCACCACCGACGCGAGGCAGGCGAGCGCCGCCGAAGCTCCAGCGATCGCGCCGCGCCAGCCCCGGACGACGCCGACGGCGAGGACCACCGTCAGCGCCTCGACAAACTCGACCGTGGACGCCAAGAACGCCGCCAGGGTGGTCGGCCAAGCGTGGATCAACGCGGACATGATCACCTCGCTGTCATGCGTTTTGTAGCAAAAACTAACTCATCGGATAAAGATGTAGAATTTGCTACATGAGGTCAAGGGGGTGATCAGGGTGCACGGAAGAGCAAGCTGGCGCGTCCGCGGATGGGCGAGAAGACGCGGGTTGGCGCAACGACGTCGACACCGCCGGCGCCCTACGGGTCCGGACGAGGAGGTCGAAGGCAGCGTGTCCCCAAGGCTGGGCACGATGTGCCTCACCCTGCACGGCCAACCCTCACGCCCGTGACGACGCGTGATCTCACCGCTTCGCCGAGCTTGTCGAGAGGCGACAGGAGCGCGCGCCCGGCCCGGGTTGCGACAGTCACGACGGAGGCGAGGCCGACTGCGGCGCCGCCGGCGATGTCTTCAAGGTGATGGGCTCCGAGGAACACGCGCGCCCAACCCACCGCGAGTGCGACGGCGCACAAAGCGAGCCAAGCTTTCGGTAGGCTGGGCGGCCGACGACGGAGCAGGCCAAAGGCGAGCGAGAAGGCCAGCGTGGCATGGTCGCTCGGGAAGCCAGTGTCCGGCGCGTGGCCGAGCATGTTGATCGCGCTCCCATCGGCGAAAGGGCGCGGCGCCCACACGGCCGCGGACAGCGCGGCGGCGATCGCGAGGCCGAACGCGCCGGCAGCGCCGGCCGCCACCGCGGCCGCCCGGTCCTCGCGCGTGCCGGCCAGCCAGAGGCAGAGGAGGAGAGCCGGACCGATCCACACGGCCCAGCGCGCGAGGGCGATGGCGAGCATGAGGGTCGGCCCGGCGAGGCCAGGAGGGGCGTAGAGGAGAGCGTTGGGAATGCCGTGCAAAAGCCGATTCCGATCCATCTCGCGCCGGCCGGTGGCGCCTGTGGACTTGAGATGCCGCACCACTGGTTCGGCGAGCCTGTCCGGCAGCTTACTTTTCGGTAAGGTGCCGCCTTCGGGCTGACAGGGCTCGGCGAGTTGGCTAGATCCGGTCGGCCGTGGCGAGCCGAAGGGGGCGGAGATGAAGATCCTCCTCGTTGAGGACGATGCGAGGATGGCCGACTACACGGCGGACGGCCTGTCGCAAGCCGGCCACGTCGTCGACGTCGCCCGGACGGGTCGCGACGGGCTGTTCATGGCGGCCTCAGGCAGCCATGACGTCATCATCGTCGACCGGATGTTGCCCGGGATGGACGGTCTCGCGCTGGTGAAGGTGGCCCGGGGCGCGGGGCTCACCACTCCCGTCCTTTTCCTCACCACGATGGGCGGCATCAACGATCGCGTCGAGGGGCTCGAAGCCGGAGGGGACGACTACCTCGTCAAACCCTTCGCCTTCGCCGAACTCGCGGCCCGCGTCGCCGCCCTGGTCCGCCGCCCGCCGCTCAGCGCGCATCCCTCGGTCCTGCGCATCGCCGATCTCGATATCGACTGCGCCAAGCGCACGGTAGCGCGTCGGGGCGTCCTGATCCCGCTGCAGCCGCGCGAGTTCCGTCTCCTGGAGTTCCTGGCGCGTCGCGAGGGCCAGGTCGTCACCAAGACCATGCTGCTGGAACAGGTCTGGGACTTCCACTTCGACCCGCAGACCAGCGTCGTTGAGACGCACATGAGCCGCCTGCGCGCCAAGATGGACCGCGATTTCCCGCCGGAGCTGATCCACACCATCCGCGGTGCCGGCTACGTGCTCCGTGCGCCGGGCTGACGGGTCTTCCGGCGACGAGCGCCCCTCCGCCGCCGTCGTTCCACGACGATGGCGCCACGCTGGGGAGAGCGCTCATCGTCGCGGGTGCCCCGAGCCGGCCAGTCGGCGAGGCTTCGGCCTTCCCCGCTTCGCCCGCACCGTCACGTTCAAGCTCGCGCTGCTGCAGGCCGGCCTGTTCGCCATAACGGCGGCCGTGCTGTTCGCGACCGTCTACTTGAGCTTCGTCGATTACGCGCGCGTCCAGCTTCGCTCCGCGATCGCGACGGAATATTCTGCTTTGGCCGACGACCGGAGCGCCGAGGGGCTCGACGACCTGGTCGCCTCCATCGCGGCCCGCGCGCGAGCCGCGGGCGTCGACGGCTTCCGCTACCTGCTTCGCGGCTCCAACGGCGCGCGGCTCGCCGGCGACCTTCCCGGCGGGAGGCTGACCGAGGGTTGGCAGGACGTGCCGGCGCCGCGGAGGGTCGCCGGGCGAGTCGGCGAGCAGCGACTTGAGGTCTATGCCGGAATGCTGCCGACGGGCGAGTCCCTCGCGGTCGGGCGCGACGTCGCCAGCCTGGTCCACCTGAAGGAGACCATCGTCCGCAGCTTCGGGGCAGCCGCCGGCCTGGCCCTCGCGCTCGCGATGGTCAGCGGCGCCGTGACCGGCCTCGGGGCGCTGCGGCGCGTCGAGGCGATCAACGCCATCACGGACGGCATCACGGAGGGCGACCTCGGGCGCCGCGTGCCCGAGCGGGGCACGGGCGACGAGTTCGATCGGCTGGCTCGAAACACCAACGCCATGCTGGACCGCATCCAGGTCCTGATGGACGGCCTGCGACAGGTGTCGAGCGACATCGCCCACGACCTCCGCACGCCGCTGACACACCTGCGCCAGCGCCTGGAGGCAGCCCGCGGAGGGGCGCGCACGGTGGAAGCCTACGAGGCTGCCCTCGAGGCGGCGAGCGAGGACGTCGACGCCACCCTGCGGGTCTTCGCCGCTCTGCTCCGGATCGCGCAGGTCGAAGCCGGCGCGCGCCGGGGCGGGTTCGGCGATATCGACCTGTCCGATATCGTCGACACGATCGCCGAAACCTACGGCCCGGTGGCGGAGGACGCCGGGCAAGAGATCACCGCCGCTATCACGCCCGGCGTGCGGGTGCTCGGCGACCGGGACCTGCTGACCCAGATGCTGGCCAACCTTTTGGAGAACGCCATCCGCCACGCGGGACCGGGGGCTCGGATCCGGTTGTCGCTGGCGGCGGAGGGGACGGGCTTCGCGGCGGTGATCGAGGACAGCGGCGCCGGAATCCCGGAACAGGAGCGCTCCCGCGTGTTCGGCCGCTTCGTCCGGCTCGACCCGTCCCGCCCCGGCGAGGGGCACGGCCTCGGCCTCGCCATGGTCAAGGCCGTGGCAGACCTGCACGGCATCGGCCTGACCCTGTCGGACGCGGGTCCCGGCCTCCGTGTGACGCTGCGCGGCTCCTGAGCGAAGCGATCGGCGATCCTCTAAAGAGAGCCAGGGACGTGCGGCGCGCTCAGGTTCGGCCGGGCGCGGCCTCGCCGGCCCCTTCCAACCGTGCCGAGGCGACCACCACGACGAGGACGGCGAGCGCGACGAGCGAGGTCGACAACGTGCCGAGGCCGAGGCCGCCGGTCTCGGGCGCCTTCGTGAGGAAGTCACCGAAGGTCGCGCCGAACGGCCGCGTGAAGACGAACGCCCCCCAGAACAGCAGAGCCGCGTCGATGCTCGTCCGATGGTGAAGGAAGAGCAGGACCGCGATGACACTCGAACAGATGAGGGCACCCTGCAGGTAGGACAGGCAGGCGGCGTCCACGAGCGCGTCGCCGAAAGCCGTGCCGAGGCTGTTCGAGAAGATCACTGCGACCCAGAACAGGATTTCGGTCTCGCGATCGACGATCGGCTCGATCCCGAGGGAACCCTCGCGGACCCACCAGACGAGCAGCGTGGAGGCCAATCCGGCGAGCAGGACGGCCGAACCGTTGACGTAGCCGAGGCCCAGGGTACGATCCATCATGTCCGATACCTCCGTCCCGGCCGTCGTGGTGGCCACGATGGCGGCCCAGAAGAGGGGCGAGCGATAGCTGGCGCTCGCAACTTGGACGGCGACGACGGCGAGGAGGAGCGCCCCCGTCACGGCGAGCCCGGCGACATAGCCGAAGCCAAGGGTCTGGGCGAAGAAGTCGCCCAGCGTTTCGCCCAGGGTCGTGGCGACGACTTTGGCCATCCAGAACGCCAGGGTGACCTCCGCGACCTTGCCGGCCCTGCTTCTTGATCTCATGCGCGCCTCCTCGTCGTTCCCACCGGCCGTATCGACCGCTGGGCGCCCATGTGGCCTGCCGCCCGTTTGCACGGGGCTGACACGAAATTTACTTTTCGGTAAGCCGCTATCGATCGGCTCGATACGATCCTTCGACGGTCCCTCAGGTCGAGAAAACACGAACACACCTATACTTTCTGGTAAGGACAGAAAACGACACAGCCGCGCCGCCCGCTCGACACACCTGCTCTCTTTTTAAGAGTTCTCACATGGAGAGCATCATGAACAGGATACTGACCACGCTGTGCGTCGTCGGAGCATTCGCCTCGCCGGCCCTCGCCTTCACGGGCCAGGACTTCGAGCCCTCAGCCAAGGTCAAGATCCCCGCGGCCCGCTCGGTCGCGCTCAAAGCGCACCCTGGCTCGATCGCCGCCGAGGAGCTCGAGCGCGAGAAGGGCGGCAGCGGGCTGCGCTACTCGTTCGACATCAAGACGGCGGCCGGTACGCAGGAGGTCGGCGTCGATGCCATGTCGGGCCAGGTGCTGGAGGACGCGCCTGAGGGCGCCGATCCAGACTATGGGGGGCCTGTCGCGTGTCGGCCCGCTCCGGCGAACGCGTCCAGCCCGTCGCCCGGGGCGGGCCTCAACTGCTGGTGTTCTTAATCCGGAAGTCGGCCGAGGTGACGCCGTTGCGGGCTGTCGCACCGCGCCGCAGATCCATCGGTGACGCCGCGTTCACGCTGCCTTCCCAACTCAGCTTGCACGGGCAGGCGCTGGCCGACGTGGTGATGTTCACTTGGCTCTGGCCGGTGGTGGACACATTCCGCAACTTCGTCGGCGCTGAGTTCGGCGACGTGGCGCAGGGCGTGTCACCCGAGGAGATACTCCTTGACGAGGCGAACCTTCTGGAGCGGACTTCCCGGAGTGGGTGGTGCTGACGGGCGGGTTGTGTGCGCTTGGCGCCAACAACGACGGCTCGGACGTGGGCATCCTTACCGACCGGGTGGGCGCGCTGACGACCGACTTCTCCGTGAACCTGCTCGACACCGACACGGTGTAAGAGAAGGCCGACGGGGAGGGGTTAGACTTTCTCAGCCGCGACCGGGCGAGCAGAGCGTAGAAGTTCCGCGCGAGCCGCTTTGACCTCGTCTTCGGCGCCAACGCGCAGCTCCGCTCGACCGCTTCGACGTCACGGGCCACCGCTGCCACGGGCCGATGGCGGCCTGACCCGGCCGCGTGAGGGTAGGGACCGCCTGCGGTGCGGCCCCGATCCCATCCCCTGCCGCCGACTCGTCCGTTCCCATTCACCGAAAGCTCCGAGGCACAGCCATGACGACCATCGCGGCGACCCGCTACGATCGCACCACCATCCTACTCCATTGGGCGACGGCGCTGCTGATCGTCGCGCTGTGGATCCTGGGGCAGACGTCGGACTGGTTCCCGGACGGCAGCCTCGCCAACGAGAGCATGTGGTCCACCCACGTCGTCCTCGGCTTCGCGTTGGCGGGCGCTCTGGCCTGTCGCCTGGTCTGGCGCACGACCGCCGGCCGCCGCCTGCCGGCGGCGGACGGCGGGGCGTTGCACGTCCTCGCCAAGGCGACCCACTACGGCCTCTACCTCCTGCTGCTGGCGGTCGTGACGCTTGGCGTCGCCAACGCTTTCGTGCGCGGCTACGGCATCTACGGCCTGTTCCATCTGCCGCAGGTCGGGGACCGTGCGTGGCGCCACGCCATCACGGACTGGCACGGCTTCGCCGCCAACGTCCTGCTCGGGCTGGCGGCGTTGCACGCCGCGGCGGCGCTGGTCCACCACTACGTTTGGCATGACGGCCTGATCGGCCGCATGGCTCCCACCGCGGCGGAGCGCCCGCCCCTCGCCTGAGCGAGCCTGTGCTTGCCCAGCAACAGAAGGCGAAGATCTAACGGCATCCCGCGCCAGCCCTCTTGACCTTGCCCGATGGCAAGGCCGGACCTTTCCGTCCTTTCGAGGCGCGCCGACAGGATGACGCGATGACCAAGGATCCGCCCGCCCGAAGCCCAAGCCTCACCCGCCGCCGCTTCGTCGCCGGCCTCGGGGCCGCGGCGGCGACGGGCCTCATCGGGATGCGGAGCGCGCGCGCCGCCTACGCGCTGAAGAGCCCCGGGGAGGCTACCGTGCCGGTGACGACCGCCTACGACCTCGTCGTCGCACGCGGCACCGCGAACAAGAGCGGCACCGTGACGGTCGCCAACACGATCAACGGCGGCACGCCCGGCCCCACCCTGCGCTGGCGCGAGGGCAGCGTGGTCACCCTGAACGTGCGCAACGAGATGCCGGAGGTGACGGGCCTGCACTGGCACGGCATCATCCTCCCCAACGACATGGACGGCGTGCCGGGCCTCGAGTTCGCTGGCATCGCGCCCGGCGAGAGCTACCAGTACCGCTTCCCCGTGCTGCAGAGCGGCACCTACTGGTACCACAGCCACATGGGCTACCAGGAGCAGAAGGGGCTCTACGGCGCGCTGATCATCGACCCTGCCGGCCGCGACTTCGTCGAGGTCGACCGGGATTACGTCGTCATGCTGTCGGACTGGACCGACGAGGACCCGGAAGACATCCAGAACAAGACCAAGTACCAGCCCGACTACTACAACTTCGGCAAGCGCACGGTCACGTCCTTCTTCGCCGACGTCGGGCGCTCCGGCCTTGAGCCCGTGATGAAGGAGCGCTTCCACGAGAACGAGTCGCGCATGGACCCGTCGGGCCTGGAGGCGCCGTCAGGCGAGACCTACACCTACCTGATGAACGGCCAGCCGCCGCAGGCCAACTGGACGGCGCTGTTCCGCCCCGGCGAGCGGGTGCGCCTGCGCTTCATCAACGCCTCGGCGGCGACCTACTACGACGTGCGCATCCCCGGGCTGACGATGAGCGTCGTCAACGTGCACGGCAACGACGTCGTGCCGGTGCCGGTCGACCAGTTCCGCATCGGCGTCGCCGAAACCTACGACGTCGTGGTGCGGCCGACCGCGGACCGCGCCTTCACGATCTACGCCGAGGACTTCGGCCGCTCCGGCTACGCCCGGGGCACGCTGGCGCCGCGCGACGGCATGGAGGCCGAGATCCCGTCCCATGACCCGCGCCCGCTGCGGTCCATGGCCGACATGGGCATGCAGGGCATGCAGGGCATGATGGGGAAGGACCAGATCGGCGCCTCCTACCCGGACGGCTCGCGCATCGGCGGCATCATGGGCGAGCAGTCGGCCGGGATCATGGGAAAGCAGAACCTCGGCAAGCTCGCCGGGCGCCAGCCGAAGGCGAAGCTCCCGCAAGGGGTCGAGCTGAACGACACCGGCGTCGAGGTGCAGATGAGCCCCAAGACGATCACGGACCGGATGCGCACGCCGGGCGACGGGCTGAACTTCCTGCCCCGACGCGAACTCGCCTTCTCGGACCTGCGCTCGATCCTGCCCGCCGTCGATGACCGGCCCCCGACGCGGACGATCACGCTCCGGCTCAGCGGCAACATGCAGCGCATGATCTGGGGCTTCGACGGCAAGAAATACACGGAGGTCGGGCCCATCGATGTGACGGTCGGCGAGCGCTTTCGGCTCGTCATGATCAACGAGACCATGATGACCCACCCGATCCACCTCCATGGCATGTGGATGGAGCTGGAGAACGGCCAGGGCCGCCACCGGCCCTACCTTCACACGCTGAGCGTCCAACCCTCCGAGCAGCTGTCCGTGCTGGTGACGCCCGTGGCGACCGGCCAGTGGCCGCTGCACTGCCACATCCTATACCACTTCGAGGCCGGCATGTTCCGCACGGTGCGCGTGCTGCCGCGGGAGGCTTGAGCATGCGCCGCCTCGCTCTCGTCCTCGCCGCCCTGCTGCCCGCGGCCGGCCCCGCCGCCGCTCAGAGCCTGCCGAGCCTGCCGGTTTTCCTCAACGGCCCGACGCACCTCGACACCGGGAACACGCTTCAGGGCGCGGCACCCTACGGCAACCCGATCGCAGACGACCGACGCTACGCCAACGTGTTCTTCGACCAGTTCGAGGGGCGGCTCGCCAACGGTTCCTATTTCCGCTGGGACGGCCAGGGCTGGGTCGGCGACGACTTCAACAAGCTGTGGCTCAAGACCGAGGGACGCTATAACGCCGACGGCCGCGGCCTCGTGTCGGACGGCGACCAGGAGCTGCTGTATTCCCGGCCGGTGTCGACCTACTTCGACGCCCAGGTCGGCGTGCGTTCGGATATCGACAGCCTGCGCAACAGGACCTGGGCGGCCTTCGGCGTCGAGGGCCTGTCCTGGGGCTTCTGGAACCTGGGGCTGACCGGCTACGCCAGCGACGGCGGCCACTTCGCGTTCCGCTCCAACGCCTCCTACGACCTCTACATCACGCAGCGCCTCGTGCTTCAGCCGCAGATGGAGACCAACATTTATTCCAAGGCGGACCGCGGCCGTGAGATAGGCTCGGGGCTCTCCGACATCGATTCCGGCTTGCGGCTCCGCTACGAGTTCACGCGCGAGTTCGCCCCCTACGTGGGCGTGGCCTACCAGCGCTTCTTCGGCGGCACGGCGGACTACCGCCGCCGCGCCGGCGAGGGCTCCGGCGACCTGCGCGCCCTCACCGGCCTCCGCTTCTGGTTCTGAGCGGCGCGCTTGCGCGCTTTGGGACCAAGCGGGATCGCTTGGTCGCGAAGCGCGCCCGTCATGAGCCTTGAGCATCGCCCGATCGGATCGGGCGATGGTCTGGTCAGCGCCGTGCCGCTGACGGGCTGTTGCCGGGCTGGTTGTGGACCGAGCGCCGGAGCTGGTCGCAGCGCGCGGCCAGCAGGGCTGGTGTCTCGCCCTCCTCCAGCGCCGCCGACCCGCGCCGGGCCGCGGCGCAGCGGGCCAGCATGGCGGGCAGCGTCGGCGCCTCGACGCCCTTGATGCCGTAGCCCTTCAGACTCGGCTCCGTCACGGCCTCGGCACGGGCCGCGGAGGCCCCCAGCGGCAGGGCCAGACAGGCCGTCAGCAGGGCTCGTCTCGTGCGTGTCATGGTCGTCCCCCGTCCCGCTGGCGTCACATCGCTTCCTTGAGGCCCGCGCGCACGAGCCACCAATTGACGGGGTAGCTCGTGGCGAAGCCGCACACCATGGCGATCTGCATCACGAACCAGAACTCCGGCGTGTCGGCCTCCGCGCGATGGCCGAGCAACTGGCCGAACAGGTAGAACTGGGCGAAGGCCATGAAGCCGTACATGCCGATCTGCCACGCCGTCAGCGACAGGGTGTCGGCCTTGAGCGAGGCGACCAAGCCCTCTGCCGGCGACAGATCCCGCATGGGTTTGATCGTGAAGTACTGGAACGCGATGCCGAACAGGAAGGCGAGGATGTAGTCGAGCGTCCAGGCGGCATACATCTTGTCGCCGAACAATGTGTGCCACCCGAACCAGACCGCGACGGCCGGCATGAGGAATAGGAGCCATTCGGCGATGATGTCGCCGAGCACGCAGCCGCTGCCGCAGTGAAGCGCGCCCTTGGCGACCTTGATCGGGAACGGCGTGCCGGACATCGAGCCCGCCCGCGGGCTCGCCTTCTTGTCTTTGCGTGTGTCGGCAACAGCTCGACACACGCCAGCGGGCGGCTCCGCCCCGCTGTGCTTGGCGTGCATCATCGCCGCGTGCGTGTTGAGGCGCCCGTAGCGGAAATAGAGCCACAGCACGGCTGGCCCGGCGAACAGCGCCGTCGCCGGCCACACGACACCCATGATGGCCATGTGCGGCGGGTGGCGCCGGAGGTCGACGATAGCGACGGCCGCGCAGGCAAAGCCGAGCGCGAGCGATGCGATGGAGAGGGCGTGTAGCCAAGACGGGAACATGGTCGGGCTCCGTGGTGTCTCTCGCCCTGCGGGGCCGCTCTTCAGGGGCAGGCCACGACGGCCTTCTCGGCCAGCTTGGCGCCGAAGTCCGCGCCCGGCGACAGGTTGGTGAAGAAGGACTCGTTCAGCGCGCGCGTCTCGCCCGGGTCGAGCGCCTTGGGTTTGTAGACGGAAGCCGAGCAGCCACTTGGCGCGCCGACGAGGGCGACGGGGTCGTGCTCCGCCAGCGTGAAGGCGACGAAGTAGGTCGGGTCGTAGACCGTGAGGGTGAGGGCGCGGGCCGCGCTGGCCGGCGCCTTGAGGGGCAGCGTGAAGTGCAGCGTCACGCGCCTATCGGCGCTCTCCTCCGACCACGCGTCGGTCGGCTCGCCGAAGTCGCTGCCTTTGCCGGCGGCCTTGACGATCGTGAAATAGGCGAACTCGGCCAGCGACTGGACGTTCGTCTTCGCCAGCGGGGCGAGCTGCTCCCGCGTCGCGACCTGGCCCGGGGCGGCGAGCCCCTGGGTGATGAAGGCCGAGTACATGTCGTCGAAGGTCCAGGCATGGCGCACGCCGGACACCTGCCCGTCGGGCCCGAACAGCAGCTCCTCGGATGCCGTCACGAAGACGTGCGGGTGGGCCTGCGCGGCGCCCGCGAGGCCGAACCACAGGGCGGCCGCCGCGCAGGCCCGAACGACGGCTCTCGTCACGACCGCTCCCCTCGCAGGCCGGCGCGGGGCCGGCATTTCAGGATCGCCCTCGGGCTCATGCGCGCGAACACGCCGTCGCCCGCCAAGCGGTGGCCCGCCGCGGCCGCGACGTGCAGCGCGACCAGTGCCGCCAGGACATAGAACAGGGCGACGTGCAGGGCGCTCGCCGGCCACCAGAGATAGGAGGCGACCGCCCCGGCCGAGGCTTCGGCGATCAGGACGGCGTAGAAGGCGGCGTGGGCTGCCGCGGCGCCGCGGGCGATCCACCGCGTTCCCCCGTCCGTCGGACCGGGCCGGGGCGCCCCGACCGCGAGGCGCAGCGCGAGGCGCGCGCCCATCAGCACCAGGACCAGCAGCCCCAGCCTGTTGTGCAGCGCGTGCAGCACGAGGTCGGCGGCGCTGGGCCGCTGTCCGATCAGGTGGATCGAGTGGGTGCGCACGATGGCGCCGCTGGTGGCGTACTGGCCCACCACCAGCGCCGCGACGAGCCAGTGCAGCGCGACCTGCACGGGGTGGTAGGCCAGGGGCCGCGCCGCCCGTGTCTCGCCCACGGCGCCGGCTGCTGGGGCGCTCATCGCGCCCGTCAGGCCGCGGCGCCGACCAGCGACGCCTCGTAGCCCGCGGCCCGGATCGCCTCCGCGATGCGCTCGCCGACCCCGGCCTCGTCGGTCCTGACCGAGACCGCGCCGGCCCTGAGGTCCACCGCGACGCGCGCGCCGCGGTCGACCTCGTGCACCGCCTCGGTCACGGCTCGGACGCAGTGGCCGCAGGTCATGCCCTCGACTCTATAGTTCAGCATGGGATCCTCCTCCCGCCCCCCAAAGCGCTTTCCGACCAGGTGCCATCACCTGATCGGACGCTAAGCGCTCCCGGTCAAAACCTTGAGCATCGGCGTCCCGATCAGATCGAAGCGATCTGATCGGGCGATGCTCTGGGCGGCCGTCCGATGCTGTGCGTCCTTCCCGCGTGGCAAGGTCAAGACGGATTTTCTTCGCGCCGGCGCCCTTGACCTTGCCACGGTGGGAAGCCCCATTTCGCTGGTCTCCGGTGCATCGACGCATCCGGAAGGCACGCCTTCCGGATGCGTCGATGCACCAGCTTGGGATTTGTGGGCCGCCCGATGCAGACGGATGGACCATCCGTCTGCATCGGACCACGAGGGACAGGGGGAGGCCATCATGGCCATGGCATTTGCGGAGGCGAGACGCGGCGCGGCGGGGGACACGGCCGAGGCCGCCGCGGGCGACGCCCTGTACTTCGATGTCGAGGGGATGAGCTGCGCGTCCTGCGTGGCCAGGGTCGAGCGCGCGATCGGCGCCGTGCCGGGCGTCGCCGCCGTCGCGGTCAACCTCACGACCGAGCGGGCGAGCGTGCGACCACGCCTCGGCGAAGCGCTCGACGTCGCGAGCGTCGAGGGCGCGGCCCGCAAGGCCGGCTACCCCGCGACGCTCGTGGCCCCGCGTCCGTCCGAGGCGGCGGAGGCGGGACCGGTCGTCGCCGGGGCCGCGTCGGACGACGCCGACGCCCGCCGGGCGGCGGCTGCGCGACGCGAGCGTCTCCACGTCGCCGCGGCCGCGATCCTGTCGGCGCCGCTGGCGCTTGGCATGCTGCCGATGCTGTTCGGGGGCGCCTCGCCGCTGCCAGGCTGGCTGCAGCTGGCGCTGGCGACGCCCGTGCAGTTCTGGCTCGGGGCGCGGTTCTACCGGGCGGGCTGGGGGGCGCTCAGGGCCGGCGCCGGCAACATGGACCTGCTCGTGGCGCTCGGCACCTCGGCGGCCTACGGGCTCAGCCTGTACCTGCTCGCCACCGCGCATCTCCACCCTGGGATGGGCCATTCGCCCCACCTTTATTTCGAGGCGTCGAGCCTCGTGATCACCCTCGTGCTGTTTGGCAAGTGGTTGGAGGGCCGGGCCAAGCGCCAGACCGGCGCGGCCATCCGGGCGCTCGGGGCGCTGCAGCCCGACCGGGCGCGCGTGCGCCGCGCCGACGGGAGCGAGGCGGAGGTCGCGCCGGGAAGCCTGCTGGTGGGCGACCGCGTGGTGGTCCGCCCCGGCGAGCGCGTCGCAGTAGACGGCCTCGTGCTGGAGGGGGCGAGCGAGGTCGACGAGTCGATGCTCACCGGCGAGAGCCGGCCGGTCGGCAAGGAGGTCGGCTCCCGCGTGACGGGCGGCTCTGTCAATGGCGACGGGCTGCTCCTGGTCGAGACGCTCGCGGTCGGCGCCGAAACGGTCCTCGCCCGCATCGTCCGCACTGTCGAGGAGGCGCAGGCCGCCAAGGCGCCGATCCAGCGCCTCGTCGACCGCGTGAGCTCCGCCTTCGTGCCGGCCGTGCTCGGCATCGCGGCCCTGACCCTGGTGGGCTGGCTGCTGGCCGGGGCCTCGGCCGAGACCGCGATCCTTGACGCCGTGGCGGTGCTGGTCATCGCCTGCCCCTGCGCGCTCGGCCTCGCGACGCCGACCGCCGTGATGGCCGGCACGGGCGCGGCGGCGCGCGCCGGCATCCTGATCAAGGACGCCGAGGCGCTGGAGATCGCCCAGCGGGTCGACACCGTCGCGTTCGACAAGACCGGCACGCTGACGGAGGGTCGGCCGGCGCTCGCGGCCGTCGAGCCCGAAGCCGGCGAGGACGAGACCGCTCTCCTGGCGCTGGCAGCGGCGCTGCAGGGCGGCAGCGAACATCCGCTCGCGGGCGCCGTGACAGAGGCCGCGGCCGCGTGCGGGATCACCGTGCCGGCGCTGTCGGGCTTCCGCGCGCTGCCGGGGCGGGGCGTCGCGGGCCGCGTTGGGGGCCGCAGCCTGCAGATGGGCGGCCCGCGCCTGCTCGCCGAACTGGGCCTCGACGCGGCGGCGACGCCACGGGCCGAGGCGCTGGCTCGGGAAGGGCGCACGGTCTCGTGGCTCGTCGAGGAGGCGCCGTCCGGCGCCCGCGTGCTGGGCCTGCTCGCCTTCGGCGATGCACTCAAACCGGCGGCGCGCGATGCGGTTGCGGCGCTCACCCGCATGAGGCTGCGCACCGTCTTGATAACGGGCGACAACCGGGGCGCCGCCGAGGCGGTGGCGCGCGCGGTCGGCATCGCCGAGGTGCGGGCCGAGGTGCTGCCCGCGGAGAAGAGCGAGGCCGTGGCGGCGGCGCGGCGCGGCGGCGCCGTGGTGGCCATGGTGGGCGACGGCGTCAACGACGCGCCGGCGCTGGCCGCCGCCGACGTCGGCATGGCCATGTCGACCGGCACGGACGTGGCCATGCAGTCGGCCGCGATCACGCTGATGCGCGGCGACCCGCGCCTCGTCGCGGACGCGCTCGACATCTCGCGCCGCACCTACAACAAGATCCGCCAGGGCCTGTTCTGGGCCTTCGCCTACAACGTGATCGGCATCCCGCTAGCGGCGCTGGGCCACCTCGACCCCGTGGTGGCCGGGGCCGCCATGGCGCTGTCGTCCGTCAGCGTGGTGGGCAACGCGCTGCTGCTGCGCCGCTGGCGGCCGGCGGCCGGCACGGACGTGGGGAGGCCGGCATGAACATCGGCGAGGCCGCGACGGCGTCCGGCGTGTCGGCCAAGATGATCCGCTACTATGAGGCGGGCGGGCTGATCGGGACGGCCACGCGCACGGCGGCCGGCTACCGGCAGTACACGGAGGCGGACCTGCGCACGCTGCGCTTCATCCGGCGGACGCGCGACCTCGGGTTCCCAATGGAGCAGATCGCGCAGCTGCTCGGCCTGTGGCGCGACGAGGCGCGGGCCAGTGCAGACGTGAAGCGTCTGGCGCTGCGCCACGTGGCGGCGCTCGACGCGAAGGCGGCGGAACTCCTGGAGATGAGCCGGACGCTGCGCTCCCTCGCCGAAGCCTGCCAGGGCGATGCGGCGGCGCCGTGCCCCATCATCGAGGACCTCGCCCGGGAGCGAGGGGATGAGCCCGGCAGCAGGCCGCGCGGCCTCGCCGCCGCGCCGATGCGCCTCGGCACGGACGGGCATCGCCCCGCCGACCGCTCGTCTGCTTCGCCTGGACGGCGGGACGGCTCCGAATGCTTGACAAGCCGGCCGCGATAGTGTGATTTCCAAATAGAGGTTGCTCGATGTTTTTGACGTGGCTCAAGACGGCTCTGCTCTGCCTCGCCCTGGTGGCGGGCGGGCTCGGCGTCGGCCACGCGCCAGCCCTCGCGGGGCAGCCCCCGGGCGCTGCTCATCGAGCTGTCTTGGCGTCGCACGCCGCGGACGATGCCTTCGACATCGTCGCCTCGCCGGCACATGCTGGACATCACCACCGGAGCGACGGCCCGGGCCACGGATGCCCTACCGCGGGCCAATGCTGCGACGCCTTCTGCCATGCGGTTCTCGCCGCTGAAGAGCCATCAGCCGACGCCCTGCGCGTGAGCTTCGCCGCCTACGAGCGGCGCGACGACGCCGCGGAGCCCTCGCTGGCAGTGCGCGGGCCCGAGCGCCCTCCGAGATCCGACCGGGCCTGAGCCACACGCCAGGGCGCACCGGGCCGCGACGGCGCATCCGCACGCCCCAGATCACATTCCTTCCCCTCGCGCGAGCGACGATTCACCGCCACGCCGGCGTGCGGGTCCGCTCGGGGAGGCACGTGAACCTGTTCCCGTCCGCCGCGACGCCCTAGGGCAATCCGGCCGGGAAGCTATGCGGAACGCGTGACGGATCCGGCCCCGCCCGGCTGGCACGCATCATCAGAGCACTGCGCCCCCTCCCACCTCCCGGGGCGCACCGTCCCACACCTGTCGGACCGCACGATCGACCGACGGAGGAGCCCCGCATCGCGGCTCCCCGCCGGGGAACGGTCGGCGGCCCGTGCCTGGACTTCAGCGATCATGAACTCTTCGACGACAGCCGCATGCGCTCCGGGCACCGGGCCCACGCCCCTTCCGCCATATGCGGGCGAGCCCTGCGCGGCTTCCCGACCCGGGGCTCGGCCGATCGCGGCGGGCCGCTCGGCGGCCCTTTCGGGAGCGCTCGGCCTGCTGCTCCTCAGTGCCGCCGGTGCGGCGGCGCAGACCTATCCGTCGCTGCTGGCCCCGGCCGATCCCGCACGGGGCGGCGCCCGGCTGCGCTACGTGCCGGTCACGGCCGGACTGAAGCGCTTCGGCGTCGTCGGCCCCAAAGATTGGGTCGCGCTCAACCGCGCGGTCGGGCCGAAGGCAGTGCCCGGACCCGGGCCGGCCGCGCCGGAGGGCATGCGGTGAGCGCTGCGGCCATGGCCACCCCGGCCCGATGCGCCCTGAGCGCAGCGACCACGCGGTGCGCGGCTCCGGCCCTGTCGGCCTGTGCGGCGCTCGCCCTGTCGGCCTGCGCGGCCTTCTCGCCCGACGGCGGCATGGGCCGCGTCGCCGCGACGGTGTCGGCCGACACCGGCAGGTCGGTCGCCAAGGTGTCCGACGAGGCCGAGGCCGGGGCGGCACGGCGCGCGGTCGCCGGCCTGCTCCGGAGCCGCCTCTCGCCGGATGCGGCCGTGCAGGTCGCGCTGCTGAGCAACCGAGGCCTGCAGGCAGCCTTCCACGACCTCGGCGTGTCCGAGGCGGCCTATGTGCAGGCCACGCTGCCGCCCGTGCCGCGCTTCACCTACGCCCGTCTGACCGGCCCCGGCGAGATCGACATCACATACGCGCTTGTCGCCAGCCTGTTCGACCTCGCGACGCTCCCGTCCCGGAAGGCGATCGCCGAGCGACGTTTCCGGGCCGCGCAGGACCGCGCGGCCGAGCAGGCGCTCGCCCTCGCGGCCGAAACGCGGCGGCAATATTTCCGGGCCGTCGCGGCGGGCCAGTCGGTGGCCTTCCTGGAGCAGGCCCTGGGCAGCGCCGAGGCGGCCTCGACGCTGGCGACGCAACTCGGCGAGAGCGGCGCGCTGAACAAGCTCGAGCAGGCGCGCGAGCACGCCTTCACGGCGGAGATCGGCGCCCAACTCGCCAAGGCGCGCGTCGGGCAGCGGGTGGAGCGGGAAGCGCTTGTGCGGCGCCTGGGCCTGTGGGGCCCGGACCTCGGGTTCAGCCTGCCCTCCGCCCTGCCGCCCCTGCCGCGCCGACCCCGGGAGAGCGGTGCGACCGAGGCCGAGGCGCTGCGCCGGCGCATCGACCTTCTCGTGGCCAAGGCCGACCTCGCGGCCCTCGCGGGCCAGTACGACCTCGGCACGGCCACCCGCTTCGTGAGCGCCTTCGACCTGGGTTTCACCAGCAACCCGGAGTCGACGGTCAAGGCCGGTGTCGCCCCGGACGGCAGCCCCACGATCGCCCGCGACGACATCCAGCGTCGGGGTCCGTCGATCGACTTCGCGGTGCCGATCTACGATTTCGGCGAGACAACGGTGCGGGGCGCGCGGGAAGCCTATCTCGCGGCCGCCCAGAGGCTCGCCGAGCGGGCGATCTCGGCACGGTCCGAAGTTCGCGAAGCCTACGGGCGCTACCGCGGCGAATACGACATCACGCGGCACTACCAGGGGACCGTATTGCCGTTGAACAAGACGATCCTGGACCAGTCCGTGCTGCAGTTCAGCGGCATGCTGGCCGACGTCAGCCAGCTCATCATCGACGCGCGCACCCGCATCCTGTCGAACATCCAGGCCATCGAGGCGCAGCGCGACTTCTGGATCGCAGCGGCCGACCTCGATGCCTCGGTGGTCGGGGGCGGCTTCGGCCCGGGCGCGCCGGAAGCGGCCGCGCCGACTACCGATGCGGCGCCGGGCCCCACCGGGGCGGCCGGCGGATGAGCGCGGCGCGGACCATCACCAACGAACGGAGAGCGGCATGAGCGGATTATCGAGACGCGGCTTCCTCGGCACGGGGGCGGGCGGCATGGCGCTGGTCGGCGCCGCGGCGGTGAGCGGCCGGGCCGCGGCCGCGGGCATCCCGGAAGCGCCGACGGTGGCGGACGGCGCCATGCGCCCGCCGCTGGTGCCGACGTCCGGCACGGACTACCAGCCCGTGGTCACGCTGAACGGCTGGACGTTGCCGTGGCGCATGCGCGGCGACTGGAAGGAGTTCCACCTCGTGGCCGAGCCGGTCGTGCGCGAGCTGAGCCCGGGCATGAAGGCCAACCTGTGGGGCTACAACGGCCAGTCGCCCGGGCCGACCATCGAGGCGGTCGAGGGCGACAAGGTCCGGATCTTCGTCACCAACCGGCTACCGGAGGCGACGGCCGTGCACTGGCACGGCCAAACGCTGCCCAACGGCATGGACGGGGTCGTGGGCCTGACCCAGCCCGGCATCCCGCCCGGTAAGACTTTCGTCTACGAGTTCATCCTGCGGCGCTCCGGCACCTTCATGTACCACCCGCACGCGGACGAGATGGTCCAGATGGCGATGGGCATGATGGGCTTCTTCGTGGTCCATCCCCGCGACCCCGCCGAGCGGCGCGTCGACCGCGACTTCGTGTGGCTGCTGAACGCCTTCGACATCGAGGCGGGCTCCTACGTGCCCAAGGTCAACACCATGACCGACTTCAACCTCTGGGGGTTCAACAGCCGCGTCTTCCCCGGCATCGACCCGATCGTCGTGCGGCAGGGGGACAGGGTGCGCCTTCGGGTCGGCAACCTCACGATGACGAACCACCCCATCCACGTGCATGGCGTCGACTTCCGCGTCACGGGCACGGACGGGGGCTGGGTGGATCCGCGGGCGTCCTGGCCGGAGGTGTCGGTGGACGTCGCGGTGGGCCAGATGCGTTCGATCGAGTTCGTGGCCGACGTGCCGGGCGACTGGGCTGTGCATTGCCACAAGTCGCACCACACGATGAACGCGATGGGCCACACGGTGAAGACCTACATCGGCGTCGACATGCGCAAGACCGCCAAGGCCATCCAGCGCATCGCTCCGGGCTACATGCCGATGGGCTCGAACGGCATGGGCTCCATGGCCAACATGGAGATGCCCATCCCCGACAACACGCTACCGATGATGGGCGGCGACGGGCCTTTCGGCTCGGTCGAGATGGGCGGCATGTTCACGGTGATGAAGGTGCGTCCGGGCCTTGCGGCCGGCGACTATGCCGATCCGGGCTGGTACCGCCATCCCGAGGGCACGGTCGCCTACGAGTGGGCCGGCGACGCGCCGAGTGCCGCGTCGGCTCCGAATGCCCCCGCTCCGGGCGATAAACCGGCCGCTTACCGCGTCGTCGATCCCCGGCGTAGGACCGCGGCGACTGGCGGCATGGAGCATTAGCCAAACGAACACGGGACAGGCCGGAGCGGCGGGCCGCGACGGCTTTGGAGGGCGGACCGCAGCCATGCGGATCGCCCGGTCGCGGAAACGCGACAGCGAGGTCGAGCGGGCCGGGGGCCGAAGCGCGCCATCGGTCCGGCCCGCTCGCGGACACGAACAACACGGATGGAGACAGCAGACGATGAGAAATGTCGCAGTATGGGTCGCGGCCCTGACCCTCATGGTGGGATACGCCGCTGCCGCTTCAGCGGGCCCGGGCGCCCCCGGGCATGCGCATGAGTTCGGTGCGGGGGAGCCTGGCGACGCCTCCAAACCGGCCCGCCTCGTCCTGGTGACGATGCGCGAGACGGACGACGGCAAGATGGTCTTCTTCCCGTCCAAGCTCGACGTGAAGGCGGGCGAGCAGGTGCGCTTCAAGATCACCAACGCCGGCAAGGCCGACCACGAGTTCATGCTCGACACCGTCGAGCATAACGCGACGCACAAGCTGGCGATGGAAAAGCATCCCGGCATGGAGCACGACGACCCGAACGGCAAATCGGTCCCCGCCGGGCAGACCGCGGACGTGCTGTGGAAGTTCAGCAAGCCCGGGACCTTCGAGTTCGCATGCCTTGTGCCGGGCCATTACGAAGCTGGCATGCACTCGACCGTGATCGTGCGCTGAAAGCGCGTCAGAACATCTCAGGAGCACGCAAGATGAACAGGATCTCGACGGGGCTGGTCGCCCTCGCGGTCGCGCTCGGCGCGGCGAGCGGCGCGCTCGCCGCCACGGTGAACGGCGACGTGCAGAAGGTGGACGCCGCGGCCGGCAAGGTGACGCTGAAGCACGGTCCCATCCCGGCGCTCGATATGGGTGACATGACGATGGTCTACACCGCCAAGGATCCCGCGATGCTCAAGGGACTCAAAGCCGGTGACAAGGTCAAGTTCGAACCTGCGGAAGTCGATGGCAAGTACGTCGTGACCAAGATCGAGAGAGCCAAGTAGAGCGGTCTGGCCCGTCGCGCGTGAGCCGCGGGCCTGACGTCGCGAGAACGTGAAAGACCCCGGCGGGTCGTGCGGTGCCAGCCGCGCCATGTGCCGGGCTCCCCCTCCTCGATGAGACACGATCATGAAACGCAAGATCCTCGGCGCCGCGGCGCTGGCGCTCGCCGCATCCCTGCTGCTCGAACCGGGGCCGGCCGTCATGGCGCAAGCCGCCCGGGGTGCGCCGGCCGCCTTCGCCCGGGTGCGCGACGTCATGGCCGGCCGCTTCCGCGACGAGAAGCTCGCGGGCGATCCCGATCAGGACTTCGCCGCCCTGCTTGCCGCCGCCGAGGAGGAACTCGTGTTCCTGTCGAAGACGCAGCTCGACTACGGCGGCGACAGGCACCTGCGCGAGATGGCGCAGCGCGTCGGCGGCGACGCCCGCAGGAGCATCGACGACCTCAGGGACTGGCAGGTCAGGTCGCGCGAGGTGGGCTATCGGGCCCAGCCCGACCAGCCGCCGCCCGGTTCCGGACCGCTCGACCGGCAGAGCGCCGCGGACCTCACCCGCCCGGTCGCCGCACCCGCCCCCGAGCCGGCAGCGGCGGCGGTCCCGGCACCCGTGTCGGCCGCTCCGGCCTTCAGCGCGCCCCTGGTGGCCGCGACGGTCAAGAAGGTCGACCCCGCCTCCGGCAAGGTGACGCTCGACCACGCGCGCATTCCCAACATCGACATGGACGCCATGACCATGGCGTATCGGCTCCAGAACCCCGCCGCGCTCGCGGGGCTCAAGGCCGGCGACAGGGTGCGCTTCTCGGCCGAGCAGGTGAACGGCCAGACCCTGATCACGCGCATCCAGCCGGCGCGCTGAGCGGCGTGCGGTCCACCGACCTCTGGCTCCGGCTGTTCGCCGCGCTGCTGTTCCTGTTCGGCGCGGCATTCAGCCCCGTGCCCGGCCACGCGGCCGAGAGGTCGCCCTCCTGTCCCGGCGCGGCCGGCGTCTCGGTCGCGGCGCCGGACGGGCAGAGCCCGGCGATGGTCGAAGACCGCGGCGAGGCCGTCGGCCACGGCGAAGCGCCCTGTCCGTCGGACAGCTGGCAGGCGCCATGCGCCGCGCCCGAGGCCCTGTCGCCGCCGCGCCGGTGCGCCGCATGCCGCCACGGCCGGGTGCCCCGGCAAACGCTGGACGGATGCGCGCGAGAAGCGCCCGAGAGGCCTCCGCGGCTCGCCTGAGTTCGCCGCCAGTCTCCCTCGGTCCCTTCATCGCCGGCCTTGCCCGCCGCACCGCCACGGGGTGGAGCATCCGGGCTCGCGCCGCTCGCCGGAACGAATCAGCATGCAGATTGACGATACGAACGGACCGCCCCCTCGGGACCGGCGGCCGACGCTGCTCGACCTCGTCGTTGCCGATCCCCGTGCTTTCGGGGGCCGCCGCACCGCCTTGCCCGAGGGCGGCCGGATCAGCGTCGACGGCGACGGGGATGCGCCCGTGGTGTTGTTGGAGTGGGGCCGGGCGACGGTCACCATGCCGACGCCCCAGGGCATCGACGTCTTCCTGACGGACCTCGAAGCCGGCGACATCATCGGCGAGGGCGCGTCTCTGGACGTCGACGGCGGGGCCGTCACGGTCAGGGCCGACGAGGATGCCTCGGCTTGGTTCCTGGATCAGGCACGCTTCAGGCAGCGCGCGGCGGATTGCCCGGACTTCGCCCTCGCGGCCCTGGACGCCATGGGCCGCAGGCTCGGGCGGGTGAGCCAGCGGCTGGCGGAGGCGTCGACCTTCTCGACGCGTGAGCGAATCCACGCCGAGTTGCTCCGGCTGGCCGGGGCGGACGTGGGCCGTGCGCCCCGGCCGGTGCGGATGATGACGCACGAGGCGCTCGCGACCCGGGCCGGGACGCAGCGGGAGGCCATCACGAAGGAGCTCAGCCGCCTGCGCCGGCTCGGCATCGTCGCGGTCTCCGGGCGCACCCTGACCGTCGCGGCGCCCGACCGCCTCGGCCGGAGGCGTGGCGCCTGAGCCGAGGCGTGAGCGAGCACCCGGCCTGACCGGCCGGGTGCTCGCTCTTGGATCGTCCGATCTGCCCTTGGAGACCGGCCATCCTCCTTCGCCGAATGACGTGGCGGGGCGACCGAGGCCGGAGTTCGGCGTGGGCGTCGATCAGCGTATTCCGGCGTCGCGGCCTCGCGGGGGCGGAAGGTATTCGGCCCGCGCCCCGTCGGCTGTGTCGTTCGCAATGGCCGAGCGGCCCTGGGCCTGCACGTCACGGTTCTCGTGTCTGTCGTAATCCTTCCTGCGGATGCCGGTCTCGTGCGGGTCCGCCAAAGCGGGAGCCACGGTGGCCAGCACGGCGAGGACGGACAGGATCTTCTTCATGGATCGGTTCACTCTTTCCGCTCGCTCATGGCGAGCGAGGGAAAGATCGTCGATGTTGGGCGCGGGTTCTGTGTGACTTTCCACATGTCACTCTCCGAAGCGGCATCGGCCTCGCGCCTGGGTGATTGTCGCTTCTGCTTCGACCGTGTAGGATCGAGTAGTATTTACGATATGGAGGTGGCGCCATTGGGCGGGGACGCGTTTCGGGCGAGGCTCGACGAATCGGCGGCGGGGCTAGCGCCGAGCCTCCTGAAAGTGGCCCGGTATATGGATCGACATCGGGCCCGCGTGCTCGCCGCCTCGGCCGCGGGCATTGCGGGGCTCGCCGGCACGTCAGATGCGACGGTGGTGCGGACCGCGCGCGCGCTCGGCTACGCGGGCCTCCCCGAGCTCAAGCGGGCGCTGGCGGAGTCGCTGGATCCGCCCTCGACGCCCGCCGACGAGATGCGCCGCACCCTCGGCGAGGTCGGGGCGGATGTCGGCCACGCGGTGGACGCTGTGCTCGACGCACAGGAGGCGGCGCTCCGGTCGCTGCGAACGCCGGGGACGCGCGACGCCCTCGCAACCGCGGTTGCGGCGCTCGCCGGCTCGGAGCGGATCGCCCTGTTCGGGATCGGCCCGACCGCCCACCTCGTCCGCTACGCGGCCGTGCCGCTCGGCCGCGCCGGCCGGCGCACGCTGCTGCTCGACCGCACCGGCCGCGGCCTCGCCGACCAGCTCCTCGATCTCGGTCGCGGCGACGCCCTGCTGGCACTCGCCTACGGGCGGCCCTATCGCGAGATCGCCGTCGTGCTCGGCGAGGCGCGGCGGCTCGGCCTGCCGGCCGTGTTGATGACGGGCGAGGGCGACCATCGCCTCGCGGCGCTGGCCGACGTGGTGCTGGCGGTGCCGCGCGGGGCCGCGGGCCGGGCCGCGCTGCACGGGGGCACGCTGGCGGCGCTGGAAGCCCTCGTTCTCGGGCTGACGGCGGCGGCCGGCGACGGTGCGCTCGCGACGCTCGACCGGCTCGGCACGCTGCGCGCGGAGCTCGACCCGCCGCGGCGGGGCCGGACCGAGGGAGGCCGCCGTGGCTGACGCGCCCTCATCGCATGCCGCCCGCCGCCGTCGCCGCGTCGCGCTCGTCCTGGCCGCGCTGCTCCTCGGGCCGCCCCTGTCGGTCGCGGGCTGGGCCGGCCTGCTCCGCCTGACCGGCAACGTCCACGAGTTCGAGCCGGGGATCTACCGCTCGGGCCAGCTCGGCGCCGGCCGGCTGTCGTCCTTCATGGCCGAGCACGGCATCGCCACCGTCATCAACCTGCGCGGGGCCAACCCGGGCCGGCCCTGGTACGACGCCGAAGCGGAAGCCGTGCGCCGCGCCGGGGCCGCCTATGTGAGCGTGCCGCTGTCGGCCAATCACGAGCCGGATGCAGCGACGCTGGCAGCCCTGGTGCGTGATCTCGAGGGCGCGAAGGCGCCGCTGCTGATCCACTGCGAGGCGGGGGCGGATCGCTCCGGCCTCGCGGCCGCGCTCTACGAGCGCCTGGTGCTCCATCGCTCCCCCGAGGTAGCCGCCGGGCAGCTCTCCTTCCGCTACGGCCATTTCCCCTGGCTGATCAGCCGGTCCGGCGCGATGGACCGCACCTTCGCGAAGGTCGTCGGCAAGGGCATACCCGATTGAGCGGCGCGGGACAGGCCCGGCCAGGGCGCGGCGCGGCGGCCTCGCGCCGAACCGTCGTCGAACCGACTGGGTTAGGGGCTGATGCGAAGGCTGGCTCCGCGACGTCGAGGCCAACAGATGAGGATCGCTATGCTTCAGAGACGCGCCGTGAGCGCCGACGACAGCCACCTCGCCGTCTTCGAGGTCGACGGAGAGGAACTGAGGGCGGAAACCTGTGTGCCCTTCGCGCAGGTCGCGAACGACGCCGCGGGGATCATCGACGTCGTCCTGAAGGCGCCGAGCGGCCGCTTCGTCCGGGTCACGACCGTGGCCGACGGACCGGCCAGCCCCAACTCCTTGCATCGGGGGTGGTACGTCGCGAAGGTCATCGACGCGTTCGACGCCAATCTGCTCAGGGAGAGTTGGGCCGTCCAGACCGAGCAGCCGCGGGCGCAGGCGTCTCGCCCTCTCGTATGATCTTCAGGCATCGTGGCCAAATCCGGCATGCCTGTGACGTCCGACGCATTGATACCAGCGGTCGAAACTCCCAACCGCTGGCCAGTGCGAGTGCACGCCGCCGCTTGTGCGACGTAACCCGTCAGAATGCGTCAGCATTTTGACGGCTGGCGTGATGCCGCGAGGATCGTGGTCCGCTTCCATGCACGGACGGGAAAGGTGTCTTTCGGAGCTGGCCCGGCGGGGAACCTTCGACGGCGTCGTGGAGTTTGAAAGGTACTGGTCTTCGACCGGAGGGGATGGGGTTCCCCGTAAACGCCGCGTGGCTGATGACTCCTGCCGGACTGGGACCGGGAGCATTCGCCGTGGACGATTCGACCGCAACAACTCCAAGCTGTGAGGCCTCCTTCCCGGTCTTCGTGAGCCTGCTCTGGCGAACCGAAGCAGAGGCGCAAGAGGCCGCTCGTCCGCCCGACTGTTTTCACGACCTCGCCCTCGATGGCTTCGTGGCCGGGCTGATCGCGGGGCGCGAGCAGCACGCGCTGGCGCCGCTGTACGGGGCGCCGCTCGTCGAGATCGAAGCCGTCCGTCATCGGCAGGCAGTCGTCCGGGACCTGTACGACGAGGCGACGGCCCGGGTCTGCGAGGCGTTCTCCGACGCCATGCAAAGCGTCCGCGATAGCTTTGCGCAGGCCGACCGGCGTCGCCACGAGCTGCGGAAGCGTCGTCTCCTGCTCGCCGGGCTCGAACGCTATTGCGAGGGCCTCGCGACCTTCGCCCATGCGCTCGGCCGGTGCTCCCGCTCGTCGTCTGGCCTCCGCAGCCTCGGCGAATTCCTGTCCGCTCTCGTCGGAAGTGAGGCCTTTGGCGCGCTCCGTCGCGAGACGGAGGCAGTCGCGGCCGGCCTCGCCGCTGTGCGCTACGACGTAAAGGTCTACGGCGGCGGCCTGCGGGTCGAGCGGCACGGGGGCGGCCACGATCAGGGCGCCGAGGTCGAGGCGCTTTTCGCCAAGTTCCGCCAGGACACGCCAGCCGAACGGTCGCCCGAGCCGCGCGACGCTCCCGACCTCAACTCCGTCGAGGACGTGATCCTGGAGTTCGTGGCACGCCTCCAGCCCGAACTCTTCGCCCGTCTGGCCGCGCTGGCGAAGGGCGCCCGGGGCGCGATCGGTGCGACGCTGTGCCGTGTCGACCGCGAACTCCAGTTCTTCCTCGCCTACCGCGACGCCATCGCGCCCCTGCGGCGCGCCGGCCTGCGCTTCTGCCTGCCTACGGTGACGTGCGAGAAAGCCGTGTCGAGCCGGGACGGCTTCGACGTCGTGCTGGCGACGCGGCTCGTCCGGGAAGGGGCGCCGGTCGTCACCAACGGCTTCGACCTCGCGGCCGGCGAGCGCATCCTTCTCGTGTCGGGCCCGAACCAGGGGGGCAAGACCACCTTCGCCCGCGCCTTCGGCCAGATGCATCACCTCGCCAGCCTCGGGCTGCCCGTGCCGGGCAGCGCCGCCACGCTCCACCTCGCCGACGCCGTCCTCACCCACTTCGAGCGCGAGGAGAGCGTCGCGGACCGGCGTAGCAAGCTCGAGGACGACCTCGTCCGGGTGCGCGACCTGCTCGGGGCCGCGACGTCGGCCTCCGTCATCGTGCTCAACGAGATCTTCAGCTCGACCACCCTCGACGACGCCGTGTTCCTGGCCGGCGAGGTGCTCCGGCGCGTCGTCGCCCTGGACGCCCTCTGTGTGCTGGTGACGTTCCTCGACGAGCTGGTCGCGCTCAGTCCCACGATCGTCAGCGCCGTCAGCACGGTGGTGCCGGACGACCCCGCGCGCCGCACCTTCGAGATCGTGCGGCGGCCCGCCGACGGGCGCAGCTACGCGCTCGCGATCGCCGAGAAGCACAGGCTGACCTATGCGGCCCTGAGCGACCGCCTCCACTTCTGAAGCACCGACGCGAGCCGAACGCCATGCAGGCCCTGCTGCTCCACCCCGACCGCGACTTCGACTGGGACCGCCCGGACCCTCCCGGGACCGGCGATCTCGTCCGCGACCTCGCGCTGACCACCCTCGTCGACGCGATGGCCAAGGGTGACGAGCGCCTGCGCGATGCGGCGCGTGCCGTGCTGCTCGCCGGTACCCCCGATCTCGCCACCATCCGGCACCGCCAGGAAGTGCTGCGCGACGCCATCGCCCGCCCAGAGGTGATCCGGGAGCTCTACGGGCTGACCGTCGACGCCATCGAGGCCGAGCGCAAGGGCGGCATCGGCGCCCTCTTCCGCTCGCCTTCCATGGTGCTGACCCGCGCCGTCGAGCTGATGGGCGTGCTCTCGGGCTTCCTCCGGCGCCTGCGTGCCGTGGCGGACCGGGAAGGCACCGCTTTCCGCTCGGCGGGACTCGCCACCCTGTTCTCGATGCTGCGCCGCGAGCTCGACGAGCGTTACCTCGCCGGAGTCGACCGCACCCTGAATCGCCTGACCTTTCCGGGCGGCGTACTGATGAGCGCACGCCTCGGCCCGGGCAACGCCGGGCAGGATTACACCCTGCGCCGGGCCGACCTGCGCCGGGACCGTCTGGCGCGGCTCGTCGGCCGCGCCCCCGAGGGCTACGACTTCACGCTCGCGCCGCGCGACGAGAGCGGGGCACGCGCGCTGGCCGAGCTGCGCGATCGCGGCGTGGCGGTCGCGAGCGGCGCCGTCGCGCGCTCGACCGAGCACGTCATCGGCTTCTTCCGCGCGCTGCGCTCCGAACTCGCTTTCTACGTCGGCGCGCTGAACCTCCACGAGGCGCTCGCGGCAGCAGGCAGCCCGACCTGCTTTCCGGAGGCGAAGCCGCCCGGCGACCGCGCGCTCTCGGCCGATGGCCTGTGCGATCCCTGCCTGGCCCTCGGGCTCGGGCACGGGATCGTCGGCAACGCGCTGGAGGCGGACGGTCGCGACCTCGTCATCGTCACGGGCGCCAACCGGGGCGGCAAGTCGACCTTCCTGCGCAGCCTCGGTCTCGCCGCTCTGATGATGCGCTGCGGCCTGTTCGTGGCGGCGCGGTCCTTCGCGAGCGAGGTACCGGAGCGCGTCTTCACGCACTGGCGCCGCGAGGAGGACGCCTCGCTCCGCAGTGGCAAGTTCGACGAGGAGCTCGCGCGCATGTCGGCCATCGCCGACGCGCTGGTCCCCAACGCGCTGGTGCTGTTTAACGAGTCCTTCGCCGCCACCAACGAGCGGGAGGGCTCGGAGGTGGCCCGCCAGATCGTGGCGGCGCTGCTGGCCCGTGGCATCCGGGTCGCCTTCGTGACACACCAATATGCCCTCGCGCGCGCCTTCCGGGACCGCGGCGGGCGTGCGACCCTGTTTCTCCGCGCGGCGCGGGGTGAGAACGGGACGCGCTCCTTCGTTGTGACGGAGGGCGAGCCGCTGCGGACGAGCTACGGTCCGGATCTCTTCGCCGCCGTATTCCAGCCCCTGGCGCCCGCGGTAGAACCCGAACCGGCACGGGCCGGACAGTGAGCCACTCATGACACTGGAACAGCTCCGCATCTTCGTGGCCGTGGCGGAACGCTGCCACGTCACCCGCGCCGCCGAGGCGCTCAACATGGCGCAGTCGGCCGTCAGCGCGGCCGTCTCGGCCCTCGAAGGCCGGCACGGGGCCACGCTGTTCCACCGCGTCGGGCGCGGCATCGCGCTCACCGAGGCGGGCGCGCTCTTTCTTGGCGAGGCCCGCGCCGTGCTGGCCCGCGCCGAGGCGGCCGAGCGCGTGCTAGCCGAGCTGAGCGGGCTCAAGCGCGGCACGCTCAACGTCTACGCGAGTCAGACGATCGCGAGCTATTGGCTGCCGCGCCACCTCGTCGCCTTTCGCCGGACCCACCCGGGCATCGACCTGCGCCTGCGGATCGGCAACACCGCCGAGGTGGCGGCGGGTGTCCGGGAGGGAGCCGCCGATATCGGCTTCGTCGAGGGCCATGTCGACGACCCCGCGCTGCTCGCCGAGGAGGTCGCGCGCGACCGGCTCGTGGTGGTCGTGGCCCCCGGTCACCCCTGGGCCGAACGGCCGGCCGTGGCGCCGGACGCCTGGCCGGACAGCGATTGGGTGCTGCGCGAGCGCGGCTCGGGCACGCGCTCGATCTTCGAGGCCGCCGCCGTCGCGGCCGGCGTGCTGGAACGCCTGCCGATCGCCTGCGAGCTGCCGTCCAACGAGGCCGTGCGGGGCGCCGTCGAGGCCGGTCTCGGCGCGACGGCGCTCTCGGCCTCTGTGGCGGCGCCGTCGATCGAGGCGGGATTGCTGGTGCAGGTCGGCTCGCCGCTGCCGGAGCGCGCCTTCACGGCGCTGCGCCACCGCGACCGCTACCGCAGCCGCGCCGAGGAGGCCTTCCTCGACGTGATGCGTGGGCGGGGGGCGGCCCCGTGACGGCGCCGACCCGGGCGGGCCTCCGCCCGGCATCCTGGTGCCATCGGCCGCGACTGGCGGCCTTCAACGCCCGACACACCGGCGGAGAGCCCCGATGAACCGTCTCTTCGCCACCACGTCGACCTGGATCGCCAATGCGGCGGGGCGCCCGGCGGTGTTCGCGCTCGCCTTCGCGGTCGTCCTGCTGTGGTCCGTCGCTGGACCCGCCCTCGGCTTCTCCGACACGTGGCAGCTCATCATGAACACGGTCAGCAGCGTCGTCACGTTCCTGATGGTGTTCCTGATCCAGAACGCCCAGAACCGCGACAGCGAGGCCATGCACGCCAAGCTCGACACGCTGCTGGCCGCGCTGGTGGCGGCCGACAACCGATACATCGGCATCGAGCGCATGACCGATCGTGAGATCGAGGCGATCAGGGCGCGCTTCGGCCCGAAGCCGTGCCCCGACCCGGAAGCGTGAGGCCGCCGTGACATCCCCGGACCAAAATCGGACCCCTTCGAACGACGGCGCCGACCAGGGTGAGACGAATGCGCCCGACGCTGCGGCGCGGCGGCCCGGGGCCTTCGTGCTGCTGTGCGCCATCGGCTTCCTCGGCCGCCTCAGCTACGAGATGGCGCGCAGCCCGCTCACGGCCTTGTACGCCGCGCATCTCGGCGCCCCGGCCGCGGTCATCGGCCTGCTGGTCGCGGCCGTCACGGTCACCGGCATCTTCGTCAAGCTCCCATCGGGCGCACTGGCCGACCTGTTCGGCTTCCGGCGACTGATGCTGGCGGGCCTCTGCGTGAAGGCCACGGCGCCATTCCTCTATCTGGTCGTCGCGGCTTGGCCGCAGCTCCTCGCCCTGCGCCTCTACCACGGCCTGTCGACTGCGCTCTATGCACCTGCCGCCTCGGCCCGCGTGGCGAGCCTCTACCCGGAGGCGCGCGGGCGCCGGTTGGGCCTCTACGGCGCGGCCGAGAACGCCGGGGTGGTGCTCGGTCCGGTGTTGGGCGCCGCGGTGCTGGCGTGGGTTGGGTTCACTCCGGCCTTCGTCGTGTCGGGGCTGATCGGCGTCGCGGCCCTGCTCGCCCTGCTGCCGTTGCCGGGCGGCGGCGCCCCGGAGCGGAGCGGCGCCTCCCGACACGTGCTCGCGGATCTCCGCCGCGGGCTCGCGCAGATCCTCGGCGACCCGGGCATCCGTCTCGCCAGCCTCGCCGAGGGCGCGCTCTACGCGGGCGTGGGCATGCTGCAGGCCTACCTTCCCCTCTACGCGACCGGCATCGGCATCCGCGTCGTCGATGTGGGATGGCTGTTCGGCGTGCAGGGCGTCGCTTCCATCCTGCTCCGCGGACCGATGGGCGCCCTCGGGGACCGCGTCGGCCGGCATCCGGTCATCGTGTCGGGGATGAGCCTCTGCATCCTCTGTCTGGCGGCGGTCCCGTGGTGCAGCGACTATGCCGGGCTCCTCGCCCTTTGCGCCGCGTTCGGGGCCGGCACCGCCATGGTGACGCCGTCCACCACCGCGCTGATCGGCGACCGCGCCACCCGGGGCGGCTACGGCGCGGCGATGGGCGTCTTCGGCAGCCTGTGGGACGTCGGCCACGCGGGCGGCCCCATCTTAGCTGGTCCCCTCATTGGGTGGCTCGGCTACAGGATCGCCTTCCCCATCGTCGCCGCCGCCATCGCATCGGCGCTCGCCTGCTTCGTCCTCGGCGGGGACCGCGCTTTCGGACGACCCCCCATGTCGAAATGAGGTGAAAGGGGGCTTGCCGGGTCAGCGCCGAAGCGTTACGTTGATGATACCGGGATGGGGTTCCCGTTTAACTGCCTTGTGGCTGATGACTCCTGCTTAGGCCCGTTTTGGGAAAAGCAGAGGTGCGCCATGCAGGCTAACTCCCCCACCCTCGATCAGCTTTTAGACGAACCTATCGTTCGTCTCATGATGGCAGCTGATCGCGTCGACGAGCGCGACCTGCGTGCGGTGATCACCCGTGCGTCCGAAGCGGTTTTGGGTCTGAAATCCGACGGCCTGACTGTCGATTGCCGGCCGTCGATCCGCCTCCTCCTCACCGGGGAGGCCTGAGATGGCGTCCCGCATCGCCGATATCCGGACGCTGGAGATCCTCGACTCCCGCGGCAATCCCACTCTCGACGTCCAAGTGACGCTGGAGAACGGCCTCGTGGGCTCGGCCTCGGTTCCAGCCGGCGCGTCCACCGGCTCGGCAGAGGCGCGCGAGCGCCGGGACCGCGACGCTGCTCGCTACGCCGGCCGCGGCATGATCGGCGCGATGTCGAGCGTCGAGGATCGGATCCGCCCCAAGCTCATCGGTCACGATCCCCGGCGGCAGGCGATGCTCGATCACATGATGTGCCGGCTCGACGGCTCCCCGGACAAGCGGGAGCTGGGTGCGAATGCGATCCTCGGCACCTCGCTCGCCATCGCCCGAGCCGCAGCTCTCGACGCCGGCCTGCCGCTCTACGCCTATCTCGGCGGGGTCGCGGCGCGGCGCCTGCCGATGCCGATGCTGAACGTCATCAACGGCGGCGCGCATGCCGACAGCGGCCTGGACATGCAGGAGTTCATGGTGGTGCCGGTCGGCGCGCCGACGTTTTCCGAGGCCCTGCGCTTCGGCGTCGCGGTCTATGCCGCGCTGAAGGCGCTGCTCGGGGCGGCCGGCCAGTCGACCGCGGTCGGGGACGAGGGCGGCTTCGCGCCCCGCCTCGCCGGGGCCGTGGAAGCTTGCGATCTCCTTGTCGAGGCGATCCGCCGGGCCGGCCTGGAGCCCGGTCGCGACGTCGCCATCGCGCTCGACCCCGCCGCGACGGGGTTCCGCGACGGCGACGGCTATGCCCTCCGGGACGGGGGTGGCCGGCTGTCGTCCGGAGCGCTGCTCGACCTCTACGGCCGGCTCGCCGCCGCCTACCCGATCGTGTCGATCGAGGACGGCTTCGCCGAGGACGACTGGGACGGGTTCCGCGACCAGACGGCGGCGGCCGGCGGTCGCCTCCAGATCGTCGGCGACGACCTCTATGCGACGAACCCGGCCCTCATCGGCCGCGGCATCCGCGAGCGGAGCACCAATGCCGCTCTGATCAAACCGAACCAGATCGGCACGCTGACCGAGACGATGACGGCTGTAGCGCTGTGCCGGGAAGCCGGCTGGCGCTGCGTGGTGTCGCACAGGTCGGGTGAGACCGACGACAGCTTCATCGCCGACCTCGCGGTCGGGCTCGGCACCGGGCAGATCAAGGCCGGTGCGCCGTGCCGGGGGGAGCGGATCGCCAAATACAATCGCTTACTGGCGATCGAGCGCGAACTCGGCGACCCCGACTTCAGGAACCCCTTCGCGGTGTGACGGACCGACACGGATCGGGCGATCACGTCCGAGGTTCTTCCACCTGCAACGGCCCTCCCGGCGATTGTCGGAAATAACAACCATCAGAGGATAACATCACCATGCCAGAGAACGAGATCAAGGAAGAGGTCGCCGGGGCAGGCGACGAAACCGAGAAGGTCGAGATGGACAGGCTCGTCGACGGCGAGTTCGAGGTGACCGTTCGGTATCTGCCCAGTTTCGATCCCGATACCGACGACGCCGCTGAGACGCTGACCAGCCGGCGCAAGTTCACGAGCCGGACAGCCGCGGAGACGCGCTATGCGGATGTCCTCGCGTGGCTTCACAGCCTCGCGGCCCCGCGCTGATGGTGTCCCGCCCCGTCGCGGCGCAGCCCGTCGTGGCGGCATGGTTGGCCCTCGTGGCCGGTGCCGTCAACGGCATCGGCGTCGCCGCGACGGGGCGGGACACGTCCCACGTTTCGGGCGTCACCACCTCCGTGATGGGTCACCTCATGCACGGGCGGGGCAATGCCGCGATGCTCGGCATCGCGCTGGTCGCGAGCTTCCTCTCCGGCGCGGTCGGTTGCGGGCTGTTCATCGCGATCCGAGAGGGGCGACCGGAAACGGGCACGCTGCGGTCCCTGCTGATCGTCGAGGGCATCCTGGTGGCGTCGGCCGGCCTGGCCCTGGCGGCTTGCGGCCGGGGCGGGGGTGCCGAGTTCGCGGCCGTGCTGCTGCTCGCCTTCGCCATGGGCCAGCAAAACGCGACCAGCAGCGCGCTGCTCGGCGACCAGGTCCGCACCACCCACGTCACCGGCATGGTGACCGACCTCGGCCGGGAGATCGGCCACCTCGTCTTCGACGTCGCGGGCGGGACGCGCCGCGACGGCCCCCGGCGGACCGACGAGGTGCGGCTCGCCAAGTCGGGCTCTCTCTTCGCCGGCTTCATCCTCGGCGCGCTGGCCGGGGCCAGCGTCCTGCTGTGGTGGGGCGAGGCGGGGTTCTTCGTCGTGGCGGCGGCGCCGGTCGCGGCCGCCCTCCTCGTGAGGGCCGACGCGAGCGAGACCACAGAGTGGAGCCCGCCGTGATGGTCAGAGTCAGACTACATTTCCCGGGTCGAGACATCGGGCGATGGAGTCCGCCTTCGACCGCCTCCAGGGCTGATCACTTCTGCACGACATTGCTGGTAGATGCGGAGCTACGCCTTCCGCAATCGACCGACGGAGGGTGAAATGACTTATCGTGACATCGTCGTCTACTTGGACACTGGATCGGCGACGTCGGCGCGGGTCGATGCCGCCGTCGAGCTGGCGCGCAGGTTCGAAGCCCGCCTCACCGCCGTGAACCTCGTTCCCGCGGTGTCGTTCGACGGAGATTGGCAGCTCTGCCGGGACAGTCTGCAGTCCTCCTTTGAGGAGGCCGCTTCGCGGGCGGGCGTCGCCCACGGCCACCGCGACGTTCCGCCCGACGCGAGTGCCGCGCGCGATTTCTTCGCTCATGACGCGGACCTGCTCGTCGTGACCCAGCCGGATCGGCGAAACGCCGGAGCGGTGCCGGTCGACTTCCCCGGCCGCCTTCTGCTCGCCGCGGGCGTGCCGCTCCTGTTGCTCCCCGTCGGCTGGGACGCCGCCCGCGCGATCGGCCGACGTCCGACCGTCGCCTGGAACGGCACCGGCGAGGCGACCCGCGCGGCGCACGACGCGCTGCCCTTCCTGCGCGATGCCGTACGCACGGCCCTGTTCACCTTCGACGCCCGCTACGGACTGGGCGACGCGGCGGTGGAAGGGTTCGCCGCCCACCTGCATCGACACGGCGCGGAGGTGGTCGTCGACGGCTGGCGCGACGACGGCCGCGGCGACTGGCTGTCGGCCCTCTTCGCCAGCCTCGACCGCGAGCGCTCGGACCTCATCGTCGCGGGCGCCTACGGCCATCCGCGTATCGCCGAGCGCCTGTTCGGCGGCGCGACGCAGGACCTGCTCGGCCAAGACCTCCTGCCCGTGCTGCTGTCTCATTGAGCGGAACACCATAGGACGGGGAGGAAGCGGCATGGTCGTGGATCTGATCGTCTGCCTCGACTCGACGACGCCGGGCGCTCCGGCGCTGCTGGCCAAGGCCGTCTCGCGCGCGGCCGCCTGCCGGGCGCGCCTCCGCGTGCTCGACCTGTGTGCGCCCGATGCGCTCGGCATGGCGACGTCTCCGACCTCCCTCGAATTCGTCGAGGACATGCGGGCCGCGTTCCGGCTCGGCAGGGTCGATGGGCACCACGAGATGGCCCCGACCGATCCGGCCGGGCTGCTCGAACGCACGCTGTCGGCCGATCTCGTGATCGCCGGACGGGGTGCCGCGACTTCGCCTCATCGTTCCGGCGTCTCTGCACCCGCGCTCGGCGCCCTCGGCCCTCCCGTGCTGATCGAGGCCGACGGGAGCGCGGGGCCAGCGGGGCGGCGCATCCTCCTCCCTTGGCGGGCGGACCGCGCCAGCACGCGTGCGATCCACGACGCGATGCCGCTGCTGAAGACCGCGGACGAGGTCGTGCTCGTCCCGCTCGACGACGGGTCGCCGGCGACCGTGATGCGCCGTCTCGCCGGTCGCGGCGTCAGGGTCCGGGCGGAGACGAGCGTCGACGATGCCGACAGCGCCCTCGCGCCGCTGGCGCGGCGGGTCGGGGCCGACCTGATCGTGGTCGGTCTCGGAGGGCCGGCCCACTGGCGGGCACCGACCGTGCTTACGCTTCTCGCCCGCCTGATCGACGATTCCTCGACGGCCCTGCTCGTGTCCCGCTGAGTTCGCGCCATCGATCGAGCGGAGCGGACGAGATCATCGGAGAAGCCAATTGGATTGTCTTGCAGAGCAGGACTTGACTGTCGGCGTAAGATACGGGGGGAGGACATGATCGACGATCGATACCGTAGGGGTGAACCCTTCGCCGTCGAAGAGGATGATCTGGAGGCGGATCTCGCGACGCTGCTCGTCGCGTTCCGATCCATGGCCCACCCCGTCTCGCTGTCGTCGGGGGGGACTGGCCCGGCCGACGGACGGGACGGTGCGGAACAGCGGAGAGACGCTCACCAGGCGCCGGCCATGTTGCTGTCCCGCCGCGGCGCTTGGAGCACGATGTTCGATCGAACGGAGGCATGGACATGACGACGACCATCCTGGCCGTGCTGGCCGATCGGCACGGCGTCCGCTCCTGCCTGGAAGCCGCTCTCGCGGCCGCCGAGGCCGTCGGGGGGGAGGTCGCGGCGCTGCACGTCGCCGTCGATCCCGCCTCCACCATCCTGCCGACCGAGGAGATCCTCACCGACGACCGCCGCGCCGCTATCCTGCGCGGGGAGGCGGAGGAGCGTCGGGCCGTGCGTGACGCCTACGACGCGGTCGTGGCCGCGCTCGGCCCTGCGGGCTTCCGCTGGATCGACGCGGGGGGAACCGAGACGACGGCCATCGACGCCCACGCCGCCGGCGCGGCGCTGATCGCCGCTGCCGTGCCCGAGCGGCATTATGCGGGCGAGGCGCAGGAAGCCCTCCACGCGGCGCTGTTCGACACCGGCCGCCCGGTGCTGGTCGTGCCCCGCGGCTGGCGGCACCGGCCGGTGCGCCGCATCGCGGTCGGCTGGCACGAGGATGTAGCCTGTCGCCGCGGGATCGCGGACGCGCGGCCCTGGCTGGAGCGGGCCGAGGCCATCCGGATCCTGGCTATCGACGGAGGCGACGACGCCGCCCTGGACGGCGCGCGAGCGCTGTTTCGCGATCTCGGCCTCGCCGCCGACTTCTCGGCGGTGGACGCCGAGGAAAGCTCGCGCGGGGACGCGTTGCTCTCGGCCGCCGGGGACGCGGATTGGCTCGTGATGGGCGCGTTCCGGCGCGGGCGCTTGCTCGACTGGCTGTTCGGCAGTGTCAGCGAGACCGTGTTGCGCGAGGCGACGATGCCGGTATTCCTCGTGCACTGACGGCGCGGGGCTTTGAACTGGGAGCAGGGAATGGAACGAGGTGGATGGAAGTTCTGGTGCCGCCGCCACGAGCGGCTGCTCTGTTACATCGTGGCGGTCGATGACCGGGCCGAGGCCGAGAAGGGGTTGCGCAACCACGACCCCTTCGCGGAGGTCCTCGACGTCGAGCGCGTGCCCGACAAGGTGTTCGCGCTGCTCGACATGCAGCCCGGTCAAGTGACGGGCTGGAGCACGATGAACTGGTGAGCGGCGGAACGGCAGAGCGGATCAGCATGCGAAGGGAAAGAGACGGTGTCTTCCTCATGAGGACAGCGCAGGCAGCAGCTGGCGCGAACACCGAGCGTGCGCCATGGACCTCGTGACGGTCCTCGCCGTGGCGGCGGGCGGCGCGCTCGGCACCGTGGCGCGCTATCTGCTGGCACTGGCCCTCGCGCCGATCAGCGGCACGCTGCCCTGGGGCACGGTGGTCATCAACGTCGCCGGCTCCTTCGTCATCGGGCTGTTCGGCACGCTGACGCTGGCGCACGGCCGCTATCCGGCGCCCGAGGTCGCCCGCCTGTTCGTCATGGTGGGCTTCTGCGGCGGGTTCACGACCTTCTCCTCCTTCAGCCTGCAGACGCTCGACCTCTTGCGCGCCGGCGCCTACGGCCGCGCCGCGGTCAACGTCGCGGCCTCGGTCGCGTTGTGCCTGGCCTCCGTGGCGCTCGGCCACCTCGCCGGCGCGGCACTGAACGGCGGCGCCGTGCCCATCGTTCAGGCCAGCATCGAGGAGGACTGATGCCCGCACGGCGCCCGTCAGGCGACGCCCATCACGCGGATCAGCGCGAGGCTGACGAGGCCGAGAACGACCAGCGAGGCCGTCACGGCCGCGGTGACGCGGACGCCGGCCTTCGCCACGACCCGCACGTCGACGCCAAGGCCCAGCGCCGCCATCGACACGGTGGTGAGCGCGCTGGCGGTGGCGGCGATCGGCGGCAGGGCCGGTGCCGGGATCAGCCCGAGCGAGCGCACCAGCAGCACGAGGAGGAATCCGACGATGAACCACGGCACGAGCTCGTGCAGCGCGGGGCGTCCGAGGCGCGGCCTGTCGCCGGCGGTGACGTGCGGCGCGGCCTCGACCGGCTCGTCGCGCAGACGGCGCGTGACGAGCGACAGGGCGAGCACCACGGGGCCGAGCATCAGTACCCGCACAAGCTTCACCACCGTGCCGACCTGGTTCGAGAGCGCGCCGATCGGCAGCGTCGCGGCCAAGACCTGTGGCACGGCATAGACGGTGAGCCCCGCCAGCACGCCGTACTGGGTGAGCGACAGGCTGAGCACCGGGACCAGCAGCGGCAGGAGCAGCACCACGACGACGCCGAGCACGGCCGTGAAGGCGATGGACGAGGCGACGTCGTCGCCGTCCGCGCCGATCACCGGCGCCACGGCCGCGATGGCGGAGTTGCCGCAGATGGAGTTGCCGCAGGCGACCAGCACGGCCATGCGCTTCGGCAGGCCGAGCAGGCGGCACAGGGCGTAGCTCGACGCGATGGCGAGCGCCACCACGAGCGCGATGCCGCCGATCAGCGCCGGGCCGAGCGCCAGCACGGTGGCGGCGCTGACCGACGCGCCGAGCAGCACCACAGCGACCTCCAGCAGCACCTTGGCCGAGAAGGCGATGCCGGGCGCCCAGCGCGGGCCCGGCGTCCAGGCGGAGCGGATCGCCACCCCGAGCAGGATCGCCAGCACGAGCGCTTCGAGGTAGGGCTCGCCGACGAGCCGCGTCTCGATGGCCTGCAATGCCACCGCCACCAGGGTCACGACGATGCAGAGAACCAGCCCGGGCAGAAGGGTGGGTCGGATGCGGGACAAGATGTTCACCTCGTTGATGTGGGAGGAGCCCGCGCGACGGTCGCGTCGGTCGGCCCCTGTCGGGTGACGGGAGATAGGAGACAGGCGGCCCGCGCCGTCCAATCTCCAATACAGAACGATCGATCGTGGGGCTCGATCGATTACCTGGGCGGCTCGGTGAAGGTCGGTGAGGGACGCGAATCCCGAGAGGCGTGTGCGAGGCGGCACGGGCGTCCTTTCGAGCACTCGAGCCTCCGCCCGTTTCCCGGGTTCGTCGGCGGCGGCCTTCGTCACGGGATCAATCGTGGAAAAAAGATCCACGACCACTCCGTTCGTGGGTTTACGCTCTGATCGTCGAGCGCTAGCAATGCGGTCGGCAATGGATTTCTGCCTGACCCCTCCGGGGTCGAACCGCCCCGTTCGGGGCTGATGATTCCTACCTTGCACGTCGTAAGGGGGAGTCCGCTTGTCCATTTCACTCATCGGTCGGCGTCGGTCGGCCTTCGCGCGGCGATCTCTTCGGCACCTACGGTCGTTCGTGGTGCAGCGCGCGGTCCATGCGTTGCTGGCCGCAAAGTGTATAGGCCTGACGGTCCCCATGGCGCTGATCGTGGGGTCGTTCTGCGCGGCCTTTCTCTGGCTTCTCGATGCGGTTACGGAAGCGCGCTTCATCCATCCGTGGCTGCTCTTCGGCTTGCCCGGAGCCGGCGCGGCGATCGGTGCCATCTATGCCTGGGTCGGCCGGCCGGCCGAGGGCGGCAACAACCTCATCGTGGACCAGATCCACGAGCCGGGCGGCGGCATACCGCTTCGCATGGCGCCCCTCATCGTCGTCTCGACCCTGGTCACCCACCTCTTCGGTGGCTCGGCGGGGCGGGAGGGGACCGCGGTTCAGCTCGGCGGCACGATCGCGAGCGCCATCGGCAAGCCTCTCGGCCTCGGGCCCGCCGACACCAGCATGCTCCTGACCACCGGGATCGCGGCGGGCTTCGGAGCCGTGTTCGGCACCCCGATTGCCGGCGCGGTCTTCGCGCTCGAGGTGCTGGCGGTGGGGCGCGTGCAATACAGCGCCCTCGTTCCCTGCGTGCTGGCGGCGATCGTCGGGGACTGGGCCTGCCATGCGTGGGGCATCAGCCATGTGGCCTATCACGTCGCCTTCTCCAGCGTCGCGGACGGGCCGGCCGGTTCGTTTCACGCCGATCCAGTTCTTCTCGTGAAGGTCGCCCTGGCCGGGGTCGCCTTCGGCTTGGCGAGCCTCCTGTTCTCGGAAGCGATGCACTGGTACGGTTCGGCCTTCAAACGGCTGTGCACGATCCCCTGGCTCCGCCCGGCCATCGGCGGCCTCGCCGTCATCGGTCTGACCTATGCGCTGGGCACGCGAGACTATCTCGGCCTCGGCGTCACCTCGCCCGATCCACACGCCGCGTCGATCGTGGCGTTCTTCGGGAACCATGTTTTCCCGTGGGCCTGGGCCTGGAAGATCGTCTTCACGGTCGCGACCCTGGCGACGGGCTTCAAGGGCGGCGAGGTCACGCCCCTGTTCTTCATCGGTGCCGGTCTCGGCAACGCCTTGTCGGGCCCGCTCGGAGCGCCGACCGACCTTTTCGCCGCACTCGGCTTCGTCGCCATCTTCGCCGGTGCCTCCAACACGCCGCTCGCCTGCACCATCATGGGCATCGAGCTCTTCGGCTCGGGCAACACCATCTACATCGCGGTGGCGTGTTTCGTGGCCTATCTGTGCAGCGGCCATTCGGGGATCTATCTCGCCCAGCGCCTGGCGGTGCCCAAGACGGCCAGTGCCCTGATCCCGCCCGACATCGCGCTCCGCCATGTCCGGGAACTCCCCCGCGCGTCGCTCGATGTCTCCGCCCTGGGCTTGGGCTTCGGCAACGATCACGCTTTCCGATCACCTCTGGACGACACCATGCAGCCATCACATCACGTCACGGCCGAAGAGGTCGGGATGCTCCGCATCTATCTCACGCCGAAGGAGCGTTTTCGCCAAGCCGGGGGAAGCCGATTGAAGGCTGCATTCTCCGGCCGTCCCCTCTACCAGGAGATCGTCAACCGGGCGAAGCGGGCCGGCCTCGTCAACGCCGTCGCCCACCATACGCATTACGGCTTCAGCAATCACGGACACGTCCAAGCTCGCGAAGTCGAGGGCATGAACAGCGAACTGACCATGTGTGTCGAGATGATCGGCCCCAAGGCGACGCTGGAAGACTTCTGTCGAGCGCACGGGGATCTGCTGATCGACAAGGTGATGGTCTACAAGCATCTGGAGCGGTGGAAGCTCGGCATGGCGGCGCCCGGCCGAGCGGAGCTCACCGAAGCCGACGTCTCGACCATCGAGGACATGGACGCCGAGTGAATGGCAGTGCCGTGATTGTCCTGTCGGTTCCGCTCCCGCCTCGGGACGCCGTCCTCTGGAAGACCTCGACAGCGGAGGGGCTGAGCAGCCCCTCCCGTCACTTACCGGGCTTCAATTGCGCGAGGTACTCGACAACCGCCGCGGCGTCCTCGGGCGACACCGGCGCGTGATAGGTCTTGATCATCTTGTTGACCTCGCCCTGCCACTCGGCGCGGGTCATCTCGGGCTGGGTCAGCACCATGCCGGCCGAGTGGCACGACAGGCAATTGCCGTTGATCGCATCCGCGTGCAGACCGGCCGGGTATTCGCGGTCGCTGGTCGGCAGCGTGAAGGACACGCTGGTCAGCGTGACGCCATCGGCCGAAGCCGTCTTCGGGGCCGCGGCTTCGGCGGCCGCGGTCGCGGCCGCAGCGCGCGCCTCCGCCACCTGCCGGCGGCCGCGCTCGTCAGGCGAACCGATGATGGCGAGGGTGAGGGCCGCCGCGACCACGACGCCGAACGCGACGGTTCCGAACGAGATCTGCATGATCGCCTCCTTCAGGCCGCTGTGAGGTCGAGCGACTCGACCCCGTTGCGCATGAACCCGCCCGGGTTCCAGGGCTGCTGCATCGGCTGGACCACACCGTCCGCGTTGGTGCAGCGCACGAGGGCGGACAGCTTGCCGCCCGCCGCCGGCGCCGCTACCCCGTTGAAGGTCCAGCGGCGGAACGAGTAGGTGCCCTCGTCGGCGCCGAGCTTGGCGGCCGTCCAGGTGGCGCCGCCGTCGGTCGACACGTCGACGGCCTTGACGCCCCGGTCGCCGCCGAGCGCGATGCCGCGCAGCGGCGCCGGCGCGCCGGCCTTGACCGTCGCCCCGTTTGCCAGGCCCGTGAACCAGCTCCGCGGCACCATGCGGTTGATCGGCACCGTCTTGAAGCCGGTCTCGCCGGGCTTGACGCTGGCGTGCGGCGTGTCCGGGATCCGGTAGGCCGTCTTCATCCAGAAGCTCTCGTCGGGCTTGTCCAGCACCTCGATGTCGGACAGCATCTTGACCCAGTAGGTCGAGTACCAGCCCGGCACGATCAGGCGCAGCGGGAAGCCGTTCAGGAGCGGCAGCTGCTCGCCGTTCATCCGATAGGCGATCATCACCTCGCCGTCGCGGGCGTGATCGAGGTCGAGGCTCTTCATGAAGTCGGGCGCGTCCGGCACCACGGGCTCGTCGAGCCCGTTGAAGCGCACCGCCACCGAGCCCGCCTTGACGCCGGCGCGGTCGAGCACGTCCTTCAACCGCACGCCGACCCACTTGGCGTTGCCCATCGCCCCGTTGTCCCATTGGCCACCGGCGATGCGGGGCTCGAACAGGCCCCGCGAGTTGCCCGAACACTGGTTGACGGCGGCGAGCTCCACGCGCGGCATGGCCAGCACGTCGTCGAGCGAGAGGCCGAGCGGCCGCTCGACGTTGCCCCGCACCGTGAGGCGGAACTTGGAGGCGTCGACGCTGTCCGGGATCACGGCCCAGTGCCAGCGCACGAAGAACCTGTCGTTGGGGGTGAACACGCCCTGGTCGAAGACCTCGAACGGCGTTTCCAGCAGCGGCGGCCGCGTGCGCTGCAGGATCATCTGCCCCTTCTGCGGGAAGGCGCCCGTCATCGCGCGGTCGCGCGGGTCGCTCGGCAGCGGCAGGCGCACGTCGGCACCGAAGGCACGGCCGGTCCCGAGCACCAGCGCTCCAGCGCCGAGCCCCTGCAGCACGCGGCGTCGCGTGGCCCCTGTCCCGATGTCGTCGCCCGGCATGTCCGTCCTCCCCGTCTGTCGTTCTGCGTCACCCTATCGGTGGTGGTTCTCGGCGTCTCATCGCTATTCTCGCCCGGAACGTTCGCCTCCGTCGATCGATCGCCGGCCTCTCGTCATCGCACCCGGTCGAGCGACAGGCGCTCCTCCAGCTTGGCGGCCTCCTCCTTGCGCTCGGAGTAGCGGTCGGTAAGACCCGCCGCGTGGGGGCGCAGCAGGGCGGTGAAGCGCACCAGCTCCTCCATGACGTCGACGATCCGGTCGTAGTAGGGCGAGGCCCGCATGCGGCCGCCCTCGAACTCCTGATACGCCCTGGCGACGCTGGACTGGTTGGGGATGGTGAACATCCGCATCCAGCGGCCGAGCAGCCGGAGTGCGTTGACGCTGTTGAAGGACTGCGAGCCGCCAGACACCTGCATCACGGCCAGCGTGCGCCCCTGCGTCGGCCGCACGCCGCCCATCGCCAGCGGCAGGTGGTCGATCTGCGCCTTCATCAGGCCCGTGATCGTGCCGTGCCGCTCCGGGCTGCACCACACCTGACCCTCGGACCACACCGACAGGTCGCGCAACTCCCGCACGGCCGGGTGGTCGTCGCCCGGCACCTGGTCCGGGTACGGCAGGTCCGAGGGGTCGAAGATGCGCGGCTCGGCGCCGAAGAAGCGCAGCAGGCGCGCTGCCTCCTCGGTCGTCAGCCGGGAATAGGAGGTCGGCCGCAGCGAGCCGTAGAGCAGCAGGATGCGGGGCGGGTGGTCCGCGGGGCCGAGTTTCTCGGCCGGCCGGCCGCTCGCGAAACGCAGGTCGAGCGCGGGGAGGTGGTCGGGGTTGGGCAGCGGGCGCAGGCGGGCCATGGTCGGGGTTCTCACGGAGTGACGAGCGGCAGCCAGGCCGCAAGGGCCAGCAGCGCGGCCAGCAGCACGGGCGGGGTGAGCGCGAGGCCGACCCGCATGTACTGCCCCCAGGTGATGGTCTGCCCCTGCGTGCCGAGCACGTGCAGCCATAGCAGCGTCGCGAGGCTGCCGATGGGGGTGAACTTCGGGCCGAGGTCGCAGCCGACCACGTTGGCGTAGACCATCAGCTCGCGGGTGAGCGGCGGCAGGTCCGGCGCCCCCGCGATCGACAGCGCGCCGACCAGCACGCCGGGCATGTTGTTCATGGCGGAGGACAGCAGCGCGGCCGCGAAGCCGGTGCCGATGGTGGCGGGGAGCGGCCCGAGGCCCGCCAGCGCCGCGAGGCCGCGCGCGAACCACGCCGTCAACCCGGCGTCCTTCAGCCCGTAGACCACGAGGTACATGCCGAGGCTGAACACCACGATCTGCCAGGGCGCGCCGGCCAGCACGCCGCGCACGTCGATCGTGGCGTCCCGGCCGCCCATCCAGCGCCTCGGAAACCAGCGGCCCGCGAGGACGAGCAGCGCCAGCGCGCCCGCGACCGTGACGGCCGACACCGGCACGCCGAACGGGGCCGTGACGAAGTAGGCGCCGAACAGCGCCCCCAGCAGCGGGAAGGCGGCCCGGAACACCAGCGGGTCGCGCACCGCCTCGGCCGGGCGCTCCAGGCCGTCGAGCGCGTAGGAGGCCGGCAGGTCGCGCCGGGCGTAGAGCCACAGCACGCCCAGCGTCGCGATGAGCGCGGCGAGGTCGACCGGCACCATCACGAGGGCGTAGCGCCCGAAGCCGATGCCGAAGTAGTTGGCGCTGACGATGTTGACGAGGTTGGACACCACCAGCGGCAGCGAGGTCGTGTCGGCCACGAAGCCGCAGGCCACCACGAAGGCCAGCGCCGCCGCGGGCGGGAACTCCAGACGGACGAGGATCGCCAGCACGATGGGGGTCAGTAGCAGGGCCGCGCCGTCGTTGGCGAAGGCGGCCGCGATGCCGGCGCCGAGCAGCACCACGAGCGGGAATAGCCGCCGGCCTCGACCGCCTCCCCAGCGCGCGACGTGCAGCGCCGCCCAGCGGAAGAAGCCCGCGCGGTCGAGCAGCAGCGAGATCACGATCAGCGCCACGAAGGTGAAGGTCGCGTCCCACACGATGTGCCAAACGGTCGCGATATCGGCGGGCCGGACCACGCCGGTCAGCAGCGCCGAGGCGGCGCCCGCCGAGGCGCTCCAGCCGATGCCGAGGCCGCGAGGCTGCCACACGACGAGGAGCAGCGTGGCGAGGAAGATGACGAAGGCGAGCAAGGGCGTCGTTCTCTGATCGAGGGAGGAGGGCCGGTCGGCACGGTCCGCTTCAGAGGGCGATGGGTCGCGTGAGCAGCGGCGCCGATGCCGGGCACAGGGCCGTCACCTGCCGCGTCGCCAGGATCGAGGCCGGCGCCGCGTCGCGCGAGATCTCGACGAAGCGCAGGGCGCGGAAGAAAGCGGCAGCCTCCGGCGTGCCGGCGAAGGCGAAGGCCCGGCGGGCGCCGCGATCGAAGGCGCGCCGCATCAGCAAAAGCGCCATGTTGCGGCCGATGCCCCGGCGATGGAAGCGCGGCATCACGCAGAGCGAGCGCAGCAGCGCGTCGGGTCCGTGACGCTCGAATCCGCCGAAGCCCACCGTGGTGCCGCCGAGCAGGCCGTAGCGGAAGAAGGTCCGGCCCGGCTCCCGCAGGTCACCCGTCGGCAGGTCGGCGGCTTCGAGGTGCAGGGCCAATTCGTCGTCGGCCGCCCACGGCTCGTCGCCGATGAAGGGCGTCCCGTCGTCCTTCACCGCGTCGGTGGCCGGAACCAGCCCCGCCGGGACGAGGTCCAGCACCGTCTCGGACGGCCGGCACAGCGCCACCGCGGCGGGCGTGACGACGATCGGGCGGTTGATCAGGATCGGGTGGCGCGCCATCGCGTCGAGGACGTCTTCGTCGGACCTCCCCGCGTCGTTCAGCCCGAAGCGCGCGACCAGCTCCGGGTGATGCCGCATCGCCTCGCGCGGGGTCAGGCCGGCCGCCGCGATCAACTCCCGCAGGCGCTCGCGGCTCGGCGGATCGACGAGATATTCGACGACCCTCGGCTCCAAGCCGCACAGCCGCAGCAGCGCCAGCGCGTTGCGCGAGGTGCCGCAGTCCGGGTTGTGGAAGATCGTGATGGGCGACGACGCGTCGTTCATGTCCCTCATTCCTCTCCACCGCAGGCGCAGGCCGAGAGCTCGGCGATCAGTGGCGCGCAAAGCTCCGGACGGCCGCCGCAGCAGTCCTTGACCAGGTAGCCGACCAGCGCACACAGGCGGTCGAGGTCGGCGCGGTAGGCGACCGAGCGGCCGTGCCGCTCCGCCGACGCCAGGCCGGCGCGGGCCAGCACGGCGAGGTGCGTCGACATCGTGTTCTGCGGCACGGCCAGCAGGCTGGCGACCTCGCCGGCCGGCAACCCGGTCGGCTCGTGCCGCACGAGAAGGCGGAACGCGTCGAGCCGGCTCCCTTGCGCGAGGGCCGACAGGGCGGCGAGGGCTTGAACTGCATCCATATATCCAGATTATCGGATATAGCTCGGCGTGTCGAGCGGATTCGCGGTTCCGGCCCGTAGACCCTCCGCTGCGCGCCGGCCAAAAGCCGGCTTCGACCGCCCGAATCGATCGCCCACATCGATCGTTTCGTTCGCCATCCTGCGTTGGAACGAACAGTCCCGCGGGCCGAGAGTGCCGTCATCGAGACCGCGAGGACGCCATGTCGGACCAGCCCCTCATCCCGCAGCAGATCGTTGCCCGCCCCCTGCCGCTGTCCGGGCTCGGTCGCGGCGCCTTCCACGTTTTGCCCGGCCTGGCGCTCTGCGGCGGCGTCACGGCCGCGGCCTATGGGCTCGAGGCCGGCGAGGCTCACCTGTTCGGCCGCGCCTGGCTCGAAGCCCTCGTGCTCGCCATCCTGGTCGGCACCGCCGTCCGCACCGCCTGGACGCCCGGCACGCGGTTCCGCTCCGGCATCACCTTCGGCGCCAAGCAGATGCTGGAGATCGCGGTCGCGCTGCTCGGTGTCTCCATCTCCTTCCGCACCCTGGCCGAGGTCGGCCCGGGCCTCCTGTTCGGCATCGCCGGCGTGGTGGTGCTGGCCATCCCGACGAGCTTCGGCCTCTGCCGCCTGCTCGGCCTGCCGAAGCGCATGGCCGTGCTGGTGGCCTGCGGCAACTCCATCTGCGGCAACTCCGCCATCGCGGCGGTGGCGCCCACCATCGGCGCCGACGGCGACGACGTCGCGGCCTCCATCGCCTTCACGGCCGTGCTCGGCGTGCTCGTCGTCCTCGGCCTGCCGTTTTTCGGCGCCGCTCTGGGCCTCAGCCAGCTCCGCTTCGGCGCGCTGGCCGGCCTCACCGTCTACGCCGTGCCGCAGGTGCTGGCGGCCGCGGCGCCGGTCGGCCCCGCCGCGGTGCAGATCGGCACGCTGGTGAAGCTCGTGCGGGTGCTGATGCTCGGGCCGGTGGTCCTCGTCCTGTCCATGCTGGCGAGCCGCCTGCGCGACGAGACCGACGAGCCCGCCCCGAACGTCACGGCCGGCGACCGCCCGAAGCCCGGCCACGTCCCGGTCCACCGCATGGTGCCGCCCTTCATCCTGGCCTTCCTCGCCTTCGCCACGCTGCGCTCGGCCGGCCTCGTGCCCGCCGCCGCCCTCGCCCCCACGGCCACCGTCGCCAACGTGCTCACCATCCTGTCCATGGCGGCGCTCGGCCTCGGCGTCGACGTTCGGGTGGTGGCCCGGGCCGGCCTGCGCGTCACCGGCGCCGTCACCCTCTCCCTCGCCGCCCTCGGCGCGCTGAGCCTCGGCCTGATCCGCATCCTCGGCCTCGCCTGAGCGACCATACAGGGCACGGGGCACGGGGGAGCCTCCGCACCCTTTCTCACTACCTCGCCCCCGCAACGTGATGCTCTCCAGGGACGGCGAGCTGCCGGACGAGATCTGGCGGGTCGACCCCACCGTCAAGTTCTGAAGATTGTGGAGGGCCGCAACCGCGGCTCTCCCCCATCCATTGCGGATACAGCTTCGAGGAGGATCCCATGCTCAACCCGTTCCGCAAACATCCCGAACTGATCGTCCATGGCGCCCACCCGCTCAACGCCGAGCCGCCGCTGCCGAAGCTGCGGGCTCACTATCTCACGCCGCAGGACCTGCTCTACGTCCGCTCGCACGGCGACATCCCCAGGCTCGACGGCGCGGCCCACCGCGTGAGCGTCGGAGGGCGCGTGGCGCGCGAGGTGTCGCTGTCGCTCGCCGATGTGCGCGCCATGCCGCCCCGCACCGTGCGGGCCGTGATGCAGTGCGCCGGCAACCGCCGCGCCGACATGCGGGCCGTGCGGCCCGTCAAGGGCGACCCCTGGGCGGCGGGCGCCATCGGCTGCGCGGACTGGACCGGCGCGCCGCTCGCCGCCGTGCTGGAGGCCGCCGGCGCCGAGACCGGAGAGGGGCTGCACGTCGCCTTCACGAGCGCAGACACCTGCCAGCCGAGCGACGGCGGCGCGCCCTACGGCGTGTCGCTGCCGATGGGAAAGGCGCTCCACCCCGATACGCTCGTGGCCTACGCCATGAACGGCGAGCCGCTCGCCGCCGAGCACGGCTTTCCGCTGCGCGTCGTGGCGCCCGGCTGGGCGGGGGTGCGCAGCCCGAAGTGGCTCAGCGCCGTCACGGTGCAGGACCGCCCCTCCGAGGCGCACCAGCAGGCCGGAGACTACAAGCTGTACCCCTCCGACATGCAGCCCGAGACCGAGGACTTGGCGCGCGGCCTCACCATCGACGCCATGCCGCTCAACAGCGCCGTCACGGAGCCGGCGGCGGGCGCGGCGTTGAAGGCCGGTCGCTTGGTGGTGAAGGGCTATGCTGTATCGACTGACAGGGGGATCATTCGCGTCGACCTGTCTGGCGACGGCGGCCGGACCTGGAGCCAGGCCGAGATCGAGGACCACGGGTCCTCGCGCTGGGGCTGGACCTTCTGGCACGGCGCGCTGGACCTCCCGCCCGGCGAGCACGAGATCTGCGCCCGCGCCTGGGACGCGGCGGGCCAGACCCAGCCGGCGCTGCCGGACGACACCTGGAACTTCAAGGGATATCTGTCCGCCGCCTGGCACCGCGTGCGCGTCACGGCCGCATGAGGGCTTCGCCGCAGCCCAACGACGCGGGCGACGATGGGCTCGGCTGGCGCTTCTGGTGCCTCGTGCCCGCCACGGGGATCGCCGCCGGCCTCGCCGCCGGTCTGCTTATGCTGCTGCTCCACGCCGTGCAGCATCTCGCTTGGGGCGAGGGCGAGGCCGGGTTCTTGCGGGCCGTCGAAGCGGCAAGCCCGGTGCAGCGCGTCGGGGTGCTCGCCCTCGGCGGGCTCGTGGCGGGCCTGGGGCGGCTCGCCATTCGGCGAGAGGGCGGCCACGCGGGCGGCTTCGCGGCGGCGATCTGGTTCCGGGCCGGCCGGCTGCCACTCTGGCCGACCCTGTCGCAGGCGGTGCTGTCGATCCTCGTCGTCGGCCTCGGCGCCTCGCTCGGCCGCGAGGCGGCTCCCAAGCAGGCGGGCGCGGCCTTCGGCAGCTTCTTCGCGAGCCGGGTCGGCCTGTCCGCGAGCCATCGCCGCCTGCTCGCCGCGTTCGGAGCCGGGGCCGGCATCGCGGCCGTCTACGACGTGCCGCTCGGCGGCGCGCTGTTCGCGCTGGAGGTGCTGCTCGGCAGCGTGAGCCTGCCGCTGATCGCACCCGCCGTGTTGGCGGCGGGGCTCGGCACCGCCGTTTCCTGGCTGATGCTGCCGGACAAGCCGACCTACGCGGTGCCGGCCTACGGCACCACGGCGGGCCTCGTCGCCTTCGCGCTGCTGTTCGGACCGGTCGCGGGTGCGCTGTCGGCGCTCTACGTGCGCCTGATCGCCCGGGCCGATCGCACCAAGCCGTCCGGCCGTAGTATCGTCTTGGCGCCCCTCGTCATCTTTGCGGCGCTCGGAATGGCCTCGCTCGCGGTGCCGCAGCTGCTCGGCAACGGCAAGGACGTGGTCCAGCTGGCCTTCACGGGCGAGGCGGGATCGCTCGCGCTGCTCCTCGTCATGCTGCTGAAGCCGCTCGCGACGGCGGCCTGCCTCGGCTCCGGGGCGCCGGGCGGTCTGTTCACGCCCACCATCGCCTTCGGGGCAGCGCTCGGCGGCCTCGCCGGCGCCGGATGGGCGCTTGTGTGGCCGGGCGCGCCGGCTGGCGCCTTCGCTCTGGTCGGCGCCGCGGCCGTGCTGGCCGCCGCCACCAAGGGGCCGGCCTCGGCCGTGGTGCTGATGCTCGAGCTGACGCGCACGCTCGACACCATGATCGTGCCAGTGCTGCTCGCGGTCGGCGGCGCCATGCTGGCGGCGCGCTTCCTGGAGCCGCGCTCGATCTACGCCTGCCGCATCCACGACGGCATCCGACGGGCCGAGGAAGTTGGCGCGCCCGCGATTTCGGCGGCAGCGCGCTACCCCGACCTCCTCCGCGCCCTCGCACTCGGTGGAGCCGTGCCGCGCGCCATGGGTGAGCACGGCGAGGACGTGGGCGAGGTGTTGGCCGAACGCGCGCTCCACTCCCACCGCGACGACGGCCCGCTCGCCACCGCGGCGGCCGGAGACTTTGTCGCCAGTGAGACGCGTGGCTGACGGTCGAGATGCGCTGGAAAGTGGTCATCGATAAGGCGCCCTCGCTCAAGGGCCGACGAAGACTGTCGCCGTTGCCAAGGGCAATGGGGCGGCGGACCGCTGCCTGACTGCGCCGCCGATGCGGATGATCCGCAAGGGTCCAGAATTCTCATCAGTCGCGTCGAACGATCCGATCGGAAAGCAACGTTGGAAGGGAGCCTCCTCGGGTGCGATCTCTGCGGCATTCCAGGAGGACGACCCATGCAGACCTTTCTCCCCCGCCGCACCGCGCTCCAGGCATTCGGGCTCGGCCTCGCCGGGGTCGCCCTAGCGGGCCCGGCCCGCGCCGAGGCGGCCGCTCCGCTAATCCCGCCCGGCGCCGGCACGTTGCGTGACTTGATGGATCGCCTCGCGAAGGCGCCGCGGCGGCGCGACTTCAAGAAAGTCCCCATGATCCTGACGGACCGCGACCAGTGGGACGCCGAGGCGCTCGACGCCGTGCTGGCCTATAGGCCCAGCCCCAAGCAGGTCTGGGACAACACCGACATCGCCAGCCCCTGGCTCAACCTGATGCGCAACGCGCTCAATGCCCAGATCTGGTCCTTCAAGCACCCCGACTTCCTCGCCGTCTCGGCCACCCACGGCACGGCCCACCTCGCGCTCTACGACCAGCCGACCTGGGACAAGTACAAGCTCGGCGACCTCACGGGCGGCAAGTTCAAGACCAACACGCTTATCCTGCAGAAGGGCGCGCAGTCGTCGGATCCGTCGGACTACGAGAACCCGGCCGGCGCCTTCTCGCCCGCCGACAACGCGATCCCCGCGCTGATGGCGCGCGGTGTCGTCTTCATGTCCTGCCACAACGCCATCTGGGAAGAGGCGGCCGGCCTCATCGAGAAGGGCGTCAACCCCGACAAGCTGAGCCACGAGGCGATGGCGGCGGAGCTGACCAACCACCTCGTGCCCGGCGTCGTGCTGACCCCCGGTGCCGTCGGCACGATCCCCGAGCTGGAACAGGCCGGCTTCTTCTACACCAAGTGAGGGTTCCCCGATGACACGCAAGATCCGAACCCTCCTGCTCGGCTGCGCCCTGGCGCTCGGCGCCTCCGGGGCGCGGGCCGCGGAGGGCACCACCTCGGGCTTCCCCGACTATGTGTTCCCGCCCTGGCAGAACGGGGCCAACAACGACGCGACCGACCGCGGCCTCGCCTTCACGGTGCCGGAGGTCGACGTCATGGCCGACTTCCACGGCAGCCTCGACGACCCAAAGCTCGTCCTGTTCGTGGGCGGTAACTATTTCTTCGCCATGGCGCCGCTGGTGAAGGCCTTCGAGGGAGAGCACCCCGACTACAAGGGGCGCCTCTTCTGGGAGACGATCCCGCCGGGGCTTCTCGTCAAGCAGATGGATGCCGGGGGCGTGATCACGGTCGGCAACATGACCTTCAAGGTCAGGCCCGATGCCTACTTCGCCGGATTGAAGAAGGTGCAGGGCCTGATCGACGACGGCCATCTCGCGGGGCCGGCCGTGCCCTACGCCACCAACACGCTCACCATCATGGTGCCGAAGGACAACCCGGCCCACGTGGCCGGCCTCGCCGACCTGGGGCGGCCAGATGTCAAGCTGACCATGCCGAACCCCGAGTTCGAAGGGGTGGCGCGGCAGATCAAGATCGCGCTCGGCAAGGCCGGCGGCGAGGCCCTCGCGGACGCCGTCTACGGCGCCAAGGTGAAGGACGGCTCGACCACCCTCACCCACATCCACCACCGGCAGACGCCGCTGTTCCTCATGCAGGGCGTCGCCCAAGCGGGAGTGACGTGGCAATCCGAAGCCGTGTTCCAGGAGCAGGTGGGGCACCCGATCGCGCACGTCGCCATCCCGGAGGCCGACAATGCCACCGCGGTCTACGCGGGCGCGATGGTCAAGGGTGCGCCGCACGAGGAGGCCGCGCGGACCTGGCTGGCCTTTATCCACTCGCCGACCGCCCTGAAGATCCTGGAGGGCTACGGCTTCAAGCCCTACGGGGGCAACCCGTGAGCGCCGCGGCGCAGGGCGAACCGGAGACGGATCGCCGGAGGCGGCCCCGGAAGGAGGGCGCGACGCCGGGTGGAACCGGCCGGGCCGCGCGGGACGCACGCGTGACGCTCGAGCAGTTGCGCGTCTTCGTCGCTGTCGCCGAGCGCGAGCACCTCACGCAGGCGGCCCGCGCCCTCCGCATCGCCCAGTCGGCCGTCAGCGCCTCCGTGGCGGCGCTGGAGGCCGAGTTCGCGGTGGCGCTGTTCGACCGCGTCGGCCGCGGATTGCGGCTCACGCCGAGCGGAGCCGTGCTGCTCGCGGAAGCTCAGGCCGTTCTGCGGCGGGTCGATCAGGCCCGCGAGCGGGTGAAGCGATTCTCCCTCGACCTCGCCCGCAGAGGGCCGTCGGACGGCGAAGAGCCGTGAGATGGAACCGTTCCGATCAAACGATTGGACCGATGCGGAGCGCCGGCTCACTGTCGTGAAGCGCCGAGATCCCGCCATGTCGGGCGTTCGGCGCCCGTTTTCGGCAGTTCAAATGGGGGGTGGGCGTTGAAGGTCGACGGGCGGCGCCATCGCGGATCTTCGGCTGCGGCGGGTAAGGCGTGGGTGGCGCTGGTCGTGGCCGCTTGGTCCATGCCGGGGGGAACGGCCCGGGCCGACGAAGCCACGGTCGCGGCCGGGGCCGCCATCGCGGCGCACAGCACGGTGGCGGGGCGGGCCGCCTGCTCGTCGTGCCACGGGCAGGACGGCGCCGGCCAGCCCGACGTCGGCATTCCGCGTCTGGCGGGGCTCTCGGCCTATTACATCCACGAGCAGCTCGGCTACTTCGCCTCCGGCGCGCGCCACAACTACGTCATGTCGTCCTATGCGGCGGCGCTCACCCCTGCCGAGCGCCGGGAGGTGGCCGACTATTACGCGAGCCTGCCCGTGCCGCCGAACCCCGATCCGCTCCCGGTCGCCGCGGCGGCCCTCGACCGTGGGCGGACGCTGTTCCTCAACGGCGCGCCCGACAAGGGGCTGCTGTCCTGCTCGCAGTGCCACGGCACGGACGGGCTCGGGGTGGGGAGCTTCTCGCCGCGGCTGGCGGGGCAGTCCGCGGCCTACATCATGGACCAGCTCCAGCGCTGGCACAGCGGGGCGGATCGCGACCCCAAGGGACAGTACATGCGGGCGATCGCCGGGCGGCTCGACACGCCCGACATGCGCGCCGTGGCGGACTATGCGGCGTCGCTGCCGAAGGAGGGACGCAAGCCATGAGGACAGCACCCGCCCTGGCCGGGACCGCCGCGAGCCTGGCGGCGATCGCCGCTCTGGCGACGCTGGTCGGTGGCTGGGGGCTGCCGTGGTCCGGCGGCGACGCGAAGCCGGCCGCCAAGTCCTACGAGCCGCCCCCCGACAGCGCCATCCCCGAAGGCAAGTTCGGCGACGAGGTCCGGCTCGGCCAGAAGATCTTCCGTGAGCCCGGCACCTACGCGGCCCATTACGTCGGCAACGACCTCCGCTGCAGCAACTGCCACCTCGCGGCCGGGCGCCTCGCCGGTTCGGCCCCGATGGGTCCCGCCTACACGGCCTATCCGGCCTACCGGGCCAAGAACGGCCACGTGAACTCCTTCGAGGAGCGGCTCCAGGGCTGCTTCCGCTACAGCATGAACGGCAAGGTCCCTCCGCTCGGCGACCCCGTGCTGGTGGCGCTCGAAAGCTACTCTTACTTCCTCGCCAAGGGGCTGCCGGTGGACGAGAAGGCGCCCGGCCGCGGCTTTCCCGAGCTGCCGAAGCCGCCGCTGCCGGCCGACTTCGCGCGCGGCGGGCAGGTCTACGCCCAGCACTGCGCGTCCTGCCACGGCCCGGACGGCCAGGGCCAGTCCTCGGGCGGCAAAATCGCCTTCCCGCCGCTGTGGGGGCCGCGCTCCTTCAACTGGGGCGCCGGCATGGGCTCGGTCAAAAACGCTGCCGAGTTCATCCATGCCAACATGCCGCTCGGCCTGGCCGGCTCGCTCAGCGACCAGGAGGCCTGGGACGTCGCAACCTACATGGACAGCCAGGTGCGCCCGCAAGACCCGCGCTTCACCGGCGACGTCCAGGAGACCCGCATGAAGTTCCACGACACCCCGACCTCGATGTACGGGCGGACCGTCAATGGCGCCGTGCTGGGCGACCCCGCCGTCACGCCGCCCGCCGGCACCGTGCCGCCTGCCGCGAGCGCGCCAGCGCCGGCCGGGGAGGAAAAGTGATGGCGGAGGGCGGAATCGCGCAGACCGACGAGACAGTCGGCTCGGTGGACGAGCGGCCCGTGCGGCCGACCGGGACATGGGTCGTAGCGGGCTTCCTCGTCTTCGCCATCACGGTCATCTGGTGGCTCACCGCCGCCGTTTTCCAAGCCCGCAGCTGAGGAAGCGACGATGAGCGACGTCGCCGGGCGTCCCGGTTTCGAGGACGCTTTCCACAAGGCCGCCGAGCGCCACGAGCGCGCCTGGGTCTTCGTGACCCTTGTGATGCTGATGGGCATCCTGGCCTGCACGATGTATTTCGTGGTCTACGACTACGGCGTCGTGGTCCGCACGGCCGCCTACCGGTCCGACCCGACGGCGCTCGGCGGACCGGCGCCGGGCGTCGTCCCGGCCGCCGACGCGGGCCTCGTCAGGACGGGGCCGAACAGCTATGCGGTCCATATGGTCGCCCACATGTGGGGTTGGACGCCGAGCCCGCTCCACGTCCCGGAGGGGGCGACCGTGACGTTCTATGTCACGTCGATCGACGTGCTGCACGGCTTCGAGGTCAAGGGCACCACTATCAACGTCACCGCGGTGCCCGGCATCACGGGCGAGGTGACCTACACGTTCAAGCACGCGGGCACGCTCGACATCGTGTGCAACGAATATTGCGGCATCGAGCACCAGGCCATGCTGGGCCGCATCATCGTCGACCCCAAGAGCCCCGCGTGAGCATCGAGAGCCCCTCATGAGCATCGCCCTCGCGCCCACCGGCGCCCTGTCCCGCCCGGCCGGCGACGCCCTGGCGGCGCAGCGCCGCACCATGCTGGCCTTCCTGGTCTGGGGCTTCTCGGCCCTGATGATCGGCGCCGCCATCGGCCCGCTGCAGGCCCTCAACTACGGCGGGATCAACGCCTATCCGGCCCTCGCCCCGGTGCTTCAGACCTACTACCAGGGGCTGACCATCCACGGCGTGCTGAACGCCTATATCTTCACCTTCTTCGTGACCTGCGGGCTGCTGGTCTACCTGCCGGCGCGGGAGCTCGGGCTCGCGCCCAACATGCTGCTGTGGCGGTCCTGCTTCGGCCTCATGGCCGCGGGCACGCTGATGCTGCTCTACGCCATGTTCGACAATTCCTCGAGCGTGCTGTGGACCTTCTACCCGCCGCTGAAGGGAAGCCCCTTCTTCTACTTCGGAATGACGCTCGTGGTGCTGGGCAGCCTGCTGCCACTGCCCATCCTGCTCGACATGCGCGCGCGCTGGAAGGGCCGCCGCCCGGGCGAGGTGACGCCGCTCGTGACCTATATGAGCACGACCACCATGCTGATGTGGGGCCTCGCAGGCGGGGGAGCGGCGATCGAGCTCATCGTCCAGCTCGACCCCTGGTCGGCCGGCCTCGTCGACACGATCGACCCCATCGTGGGCCGCACCCTGTTCTGGTGGACGGGCCACCCCATCGTCTACTTCTGGCTCATGCCCGCCTACGTGTCCTGGTACGGCCTGCTGTCGAAGCAGTGCGGCGGCAAGCTCGTGTCCGACCCCATGGCGCGGCTGACCTTCGCGTTGCTGCTGGTCTTCTCCCTGCCGGTCGGCTCCCACCATCAGTTCACCGACCCCGGCTTCTCGCCCGTATGGCGCGGGATCCTCACCGCGCTGACGCTGTCGGTGGCGTTGCCGAGCCTCATCACCGCCTTCACGATCGGCCTCAGCCTCGAATATTCGGGCCGTCTCGCCGGCGGGCGCGGCGTGCTCGGCTGGTTCACCGCGTTGCCGTGGCGCAACCCGAGCGTGGCCGCCCAGGTGCTCGCGATGGTGACGTTCATCTTCGGCGGCGCGACCGGGATCGTGAACGGCAGCTGGGAGCTCAACAACATCGTCCACAACACGACGTGGATCCCCGGGCACTTCCACATCACGGTCGGCACCGCCTCGGCCCTCACCTTCATGGGCGTGGCCTTCTGGATGATGCCGCATCTCACCGGTCGCCGGTTGCTCAGCCGTCGCCTGGCGCTCGCGGCGGCGTGGCTCTGGTTCGGCGGCATGTCGGTCTTCGCACTCGGCATGCATTGGGCGGGCCTGCATGGCGTGCCGCGCCGCGCCTGGGTGTCGTACCTGCCGCAGACGGTCTACGACCGGCTCTACGGGGACGCCCATTTCCCGCTGACGATGGTGGCGGTGGGCGGCGTCGTGTTGTGGCTCGCGACGTTCTGCTTCTACGTCGTGTTCCTCGGAAGCCTCTTCACGCGACGCCTGTCCACGCCGGTGCCGATCCCCTTCGCCCAGGCCTTCGGCGGCGCGGAGAGTTACGCGCTCGACGGCGGCGAGCCCATCGGCATCGTGGCGCACCGCCACCTGTCGCCGCTCGCCAAGGCGCTGGAGCACCTCGGCCTCATCACGGCCTTCACGGCTGTCGCCACCGCGGCCGCCTACGTGCCGATCTTCTGGCCTTTCGTGCACAACATCACGCGCGCGCAGGGCTGGTCGGTCTGGTGAAGGCCGTCGGCCGGCGCTGGCTGCTGCGGTCGGCACCGCTGATCGCGCTCGCCGCCGCGCTGCCCTGGGCTTTGCGGGGGTCGGCTCCGGCGACTGCGGGCTCGCCGGTGCCGGGCGACCCACGCCTGCCGCTCGCCCTGCCCGGCACGGACGGGCGGCCCTTCGATATCGGGGCGGAACGCGGGCGCGTGGTGCTGGTATACTTCGGCTACACCCACTGCCCGGACGTGTGCCCCTCGACGCTGGCCGACCTTCGGGACGCCGTGGGCCGCCTCGGGCCCGATGCGGGGCGTGTGCGCGTCGTCTTCGTGACGCTCGACCCGCGGCGTGACACCGGCCCGCTTCTCGCCGACTACCTCGCGAGCTTCGCCCCCGCGGCGGGCGCCCCCTTCGTGGGGCTGGTTCCCGACGAAGCGGCGCTCGCCGCCGCGGCGAGGGCCTGGGGCGTGACATGGCGCAGCGCGGAAAGCGGCGCTTACCTCGACCATTCGTCCGTGGTGACCGCCGTGGGGCCGGACGGGCGGGCGAGGCTGCGCTATGGTTTCTCCCAGTCGGCGGACCCTGCCGCCCTCGCGCGCGACGTCGAAGGGCTGATCCATGGCGCGTGAGGGCTCGGCTTTGCGGCTCTCGGCCGGCCTCGCGGGCTTGGCCGTCGCTGCCACGGCAGCGGCCGGCCTGCGCGATCCCCTGGCCTCCATGGCGAGCTACACGGCCGCCTTGATGGCGCTGAACCAGCTCGCGCCGCCGCTGCTACTCGCGGCATTGCCGCGGCCGCACGGCGCGGCGGCGGTCGCCGCGGCCGTCCTGTTCGATCCGATCGCCGCGCTCGCGGCCTTCGGGGCGCTCAGCGCGGCGGTGAGCCTGCCCGGCCTCCTGAACCCGACGCTGGCCGGAGCCCTCTATGCCGCACCGCTCGGCGCGCTGGAACTGCTGACGGGCCTGATGATCTGGGCACAGGTGATGCCGGCGACACGACGCCTCCGCGCCGACTGGCGCGTCGCGCTGCTGGTCTGGATCGGGACGCTGCCGATGACCGTCGTGGCGGCGGTCTGGATGATGGCGCCCGCCGTCATCTACACGCCCTATCTCGACGTGATCTGCCGCTGGGACGTGCCGCCGCTCGTCGACCAGAAGTGGGCGGGTTTCGTCATGCTGCTGGCCGGCATGCCGCTCCAGCTCGCCGCCGCCTGGGTGCTGCTCGGCCTGGGCGGATCCACGACGGTTCGGCGGCCGGGCGACACGGGCCAATGTGCCGCTTAAGGGCTGTCCCTCGGATCAGCAGCGAGATGCCCGATATCGCGTCGCGTGCCGTCGTGTCGCGATCAAGCGATCCGCCCGAGGGCGGGTCGCAGATGGTTCGGGCCGGAGCGCCGATGCCCCGGCCCGGTCGCACGATCAGCGAACCTTGTTCTGCCGCATGGCTTTCGCACGAGCCGCCATCCCGGTCGGTGCAGCGTTGTTCGACACGGGGCCGTCGGCACCGAGCTGAGAGTTATGGGCCGAGGCAGCGAACGCCGGCATCGGCATGGCAGCGAGAGGCAGGAGGACCAAAGCGGCAGCGGCGGCGATCTTGAACGTCGTCATGTTCACATCTTTCTTCCATCTCGGTTCGCATCGGATCTGACCATGTCGGTCGTCCTCTGGTCCCGAGCAGTCGGCGGCTCATCCACCGAACATGACGTTGATGTGACACTGGGCCGTCCATCGTTCCAACCGTCGTTTCTGCTCAGAACGATCGATGAAATCGATGTAACTGGCTTTGAAGGCTACGGTCGTGAAGGCGCGAAAATCATCGCCCACATCGATCGTTCCGTTCGTCATCCTGTGTTGGATCGAACGGTCCCGCGGGCCGACAGTGCCGTCATCGAGACAGCGAGGACGCCATGTCGGACCAGCCCCTCATCCCGCAGCAGATCGGAGCCCGCCCCCTGCCGCTCGCCGGCGTCGGCCGCGGCGCCCTCCGCGTGCTGCCGGGCTTGGCCCTTTGCGCCGGCGTCACGGCCGCGGCCTACGGGCTCGAGGCCGGCGAGGCCCACCTGTTCGGCCGCGCCTGGCTCGAAGCCCTCGTGCTCGCCATCCTGGCCGGCACCGCCGTCCGCACTGCCTGGACGCCCGGCGCACGGTTCCGCTCCGGCATCACCTTCGGCGCCAAGCAGATGCTGGAGATCGCGGTCGCGCTGCTCGGCGTCTCCATCTCCTTCCGCACCCTGGCCGAGGTCGGCCCTGGCCTCTTGTTCGGCATCGCCGGCGTGGTGGTGCTGGCCATCCCGACGAGCTTCGGCATCTGCCGCCTGCTCGGCCTGCCGAAGCGCATGGCCGTGCTGGTCGCCTGCGGCAATTCCATCTGCGGCAACTCCGCCATCGCGGCGGTGGCGCCCACCATCGGCGCCGACGGCGACGACGTCGCGGCCTCCATCGCCTTCACGGCCGTGCTCGGAGTGCTCGTCGTCCTCGGCCTGCCGTTCTTCGGCGCCGCTCTGGGCCTCAGCCAGCTCCGCTTCGGCGCGCTGGCCGGCCTCACCGTCTACGCCGTGCCGCAGGTGCTGGCCGCCGCCGCGCCGGTCGGCCCCGCCGCGGTGCAGATCGGCACGCTGGTGAAGCTGGTGCGGGTGCTGATGCTCGGGCCGGTGGTGCTGGCTTTGTCCATGCTGGCGAGCCGCCTGCGCGACGAGCCCGACGAGCCCGCCCCGAACGTGACGGCCGGCGACCGCCCGAAGCCCGGCCATGTCCCGGTCCACCGCATGGTGCCGCCCTTCATTCTGGCCTTCCTGACCTTCGCGACCCTGCGCTCGGCCGGCCTCGTGCCCGCCGCCGCCCTCGCCCCCACGGCCACCGTCGCCAACGTGCTCACCATCCTGTCCATGGCGGCGCTCGGCCTCGGCGTCGACGTCCGGGTGGTGGCCCGGGCCGGCCTGCGCGTCACCGGCGCCGTGACGCTGTCCCTTGCCGCCCTCGGCGCGCTGAGCCTCGGCCTGATCCGCATCCTCGGCCTCGCCTGAGCCGCGACAGAAAAGGGCGCGGGCGGAGCGACACCCAAGCCGGATGTCGCGATCTTCAAAACGCACTGAGCTGGAGTTTATGAAAGCATGAAGCTGTTTGGTCTCGGAGGGTCTGTCGCACCCAAAGCTCGTATCGAGCGAGCGGGGCGCCTTCCGATCGCTGAGGCGAGATCCGGATCTACCCTGTCTCACGCGGTCCGACCGCTCCTCCTCCCTCTCGTTCTGATTGCCAGCGTCGGGATGCCGCCGGCGACCGACGCGGCGGAGAGGCCCATCGATGTGAGTCAACTGATGTCGAGCCAGCCGTTACCCGATATTTGGCTCGGCAAAGACGATGCCCCGATCACGATCATTGAATACGCATCCATGACGTGCACCCATTGCGCGGCCTTCCATGCCGACGTCTGGCCAGCGTTGAAGGCCAAGTACATCGACACCGGCCGTGCCCGCTTCGTTTTGCGCGAGTTTCCGCTCGACCCACTGTCAACCGCGGCCTTCATGCTCGGGCGATGTGCGGGGGCCGAGAAGCGGGACGCGGTCCTCGACCTCCTCTTCGCCAAGCAGAACGACTGGGCTTTCACGGACAAGCCCGCCACAGCGCTGGAGGAGACGGCCAAGCAGGCCGGCATCGCGCACGACGCCTTCCAGGGCTGCCTGAAAGATCAGGCGCTCTATTCTTCGATCAATGCCGAGCGCGATCGGGCAGCGTCCGCCTTCGCGGTGGACTCGACCCCCGTATTCTTCGTCAACGGCGTCAAGCATGTGGGCAGTCCGAGCATGGACGACCTAGACCGGATGATGTGATGGCTGAGCGGCGGTTTGACCGATGATCGATGTGTGTGAGCTCCGACCCGGCTTCGGCGGGGAGGCAGCGTCGTGGCTCAGCGGCGCGGGACGCGACGTTCCCGACGCGCGAGCGCTGCTCGAGGATTTTAGCGCACGTCTGATCGACCTCGGCCTCCCGCTGATCCGGGCCACCACCCACGCGCCGACGCTGCATCCGTCCTACCGGTGGGTGATGCGCGTCTGGCACCGCGGCCGGCCGACGGTCGAACTGCGGCGACGTCACGGCGTCGAAGGGACGGCCGTGTTCCACGGCAACCCCGTCGAGCACGTCGTGGCCACCGGCGAGCCGTTCCTGTGCAGGCTCGACGGCCCTGCGCCGCTGCCCTTCCCCATGCTGGAGGAGCTCAGGGCCGAGGGCCTCACCCACTACCTCATCGTGCCCCTCAGGGCCTCCGGAGGACGGACCGGCGCGGCCTCCTGGGCGACGGACGCCGCGGGCGGGTTCTCGCCTGAGGCAGTCGCGGCGCTCGTCGCGCTCGCCGACCCATTCTCGCTCGTCTTCGAGCTGAAGGGCCTCGACCGCATGCTGAGCGACGTGCTCGAATCCTACGTGGGCCATGATCCGGCGCGCCGCATCCTGGCCGGCACGGTGCGCCGCGGCGACGTCCGCCCCATGCGGGCCGCCATGATGCTGACGGACCTGCGCGGCTTCGGCGAGCTGTCGGACCGCGTCGGGGCCCACGCGGTCGTGGCGAGCCTCAACCGCATGTTCGGCGCCCTCGTGCCCGCGATCGAGGCGCGGGGCGGAGAGGTGCTGAAATACACCGGCGACGGCGTGCTGGCGGTCTTCGACGCCGGCCGAGGCGAGGCCGAGGCGCGTCGCGCGGCCTTCGCGGCGGCCGAGGACGGCCTCGCCGCCCTGTCGGACCTGCGCGACGAAGCCGGACGGCTCTTCGAGGTCGGCGTCGCCCTCCACGTCGGCGATGTCGCCTATGGCAACGTCGGTGGCGGCGACCGCCTCGACTTCACCGCCATCGGGCGCGACCTCAATCTGCTCAGCCGGGTCGAGCGCCTGTGCAAGTCCTACGCCCTGCCGCTGCTGGCGACCGACGCCTTCGTGAACGGGCTCGACCTCCCGCTCGACCTCGTGGACACGGTGGCGCTGCGCGGCTTCCCGGAGCGGCACGCGATCTATGGCCGGCCGATCGACGCGCTCCGCGGCCTCGCGGAGTACGTCCCTTGAGGGTGCCCCTCCGAACGGCCGGCGCTGCCCTGGCGGCGGGCGTCGCCGCCGACGCCGTCAACACGGCGATGCTGTGGGGCTTCGACGCCCTGGGCGTGCCGACCGCCCACGGCGGGCTCCTGCGGCTTCTCAAAGGCTCCGCCGACGCGGCGCTGGCGACGGCCAGGGTGGGTGCCCTGCCGACGCCCACGTCCGCCTTCCAGATCGGCTTCCACGCCGCCGTGGGCCTCGCCATGGCGCTGGGCTACGCCGCCGCCGAGCCGCATCTGCCCGGGCCGCCGTGGTCCAAGGCGCTGGCGACCGCGCTGGCGGTCTGGCTCGTCAACGCCGCCCTGGTCCTGCCGGCGACCGGCGAAGGACTCGCCGGCTCGCATCACCTCGGCGGCCTCGGCATCGCGGCCTTCGCGCTGGCCCACACCGCGTTTTTCCTCGTCCTGGCCGAGGCCTACGCGCGGCTGCGACCCATCCACCATTCGCGGAAGGCGATTGGACCGTGCCGCGCCCAAACGGCAAGGTGATGCAGCTTTCAGAGGACGGGGACGACATGCCATTCAACGCGGGCCGCTCCACGACGAGACGGGCGCTGCTCGGCCAAGCGGGCCTCGCTGCAGCGGCGATCGGCGTCGCGAAGGCGCGGGCCGCCGAGATCGCGTTGCCCCTGCCGAGCGACCCGCGCGACCGGGCCATCACCGATGCCTTTCCGGGCAAGAGGGCGATGATCCTGCAGCGCACGCGCCCCCCGCTGCTCGAGACGCCGCTATCCGCCTTCAACGAGAGCGTCTTCACCCCGAACGACCAGTTCTTCGTCCGGTGGCATTGGGCGGTGATCCCGCAGATCGTCGACGTCGCGAGCTTCCGCCTGAACATCCATGGCCACGTGGAGCGTCCCGAAGCCATGACGCTCGGGAGCCTGCTCGGGATGCGCCACGTCGAGCTCGCCGCGGTCAACCAGTGCTCCGGAAACTCGCGCGGGCTGTTCGAGCCGCGCATCGCCGGCGCGCAGTGGCTGAACGGCGCCATGGGCAACGCCAAGTGGGTCGGCGTCACGTTGAAGGACGTGCTCGACCGCGCCGGCGTCAAAGCGGGGGCCGTCGCGGTCCGCATGCATGGTCTCGAGACGCCGGTTGTCGACGAGGCGCCGCGGTTCATGAAGAGCCTCGCGATCGACCACGCGCGCGACGGGGAGGTGATGATCGCCTTCCAGATGAACGGCGACCAGCTCCCCGTGCTGAACGGCTTCCCGCTGCGCCTCGTGGTGCCGGGCTGGTACTCGACCTATTGGGTCAAGATGCTGTCTGACATCGAGGTGCTGGACAAGCCAGACGAGAGCTTCTGGACCAAGAACGCCTACCGCATCCCCGACACGCCGCACGCCAGCGTCAAGCCCGGCGAGACCGGTTATGCCACGGTGCCGATCAACCGGATGGTGCCGCGGAGCTGGTTCACCAGCGTGGCGCCGGGCGACCGCGCGCTCGCGGGTGCCACGCTGCCCCTGCGCGGCATCGCGATGGGCGGCGACAGGGGCGTCGGCAAGGTGGAACTGTCGACCGACGGCGGGACGACCTGGGCGGCGGCCAAGCTCGGGCCCGACGAGGGCACCTATTCGTTCCGGCGCTGGACCGCCGAGCCGTCCGCGCCGGCGTCCGGCTCGCTCAGGCTGGCGGTGCGCTGCACCGACACGGACGGCCGCTCACAGCCCTCGTCGCCGAACTGGAACCCGAACGGATTCATGCGCAACGTGGTCGAGACGCTCGACCTTCCCGTGGCCTGACCCTTGCGTCCCGACAGGAGACCGCCATGCCATTCCGACGCCCCTCGACTGCGCCCCGACGGCGCGCCGCCGGCCCCCTGGCCGCAGCGGCAGCCCTGCTGCTCGGCGCCGGATCCGCTTCGGCCGGAGACGCGGCCGACGCCACCGTGTCGGGCGGCGGCGTGACGCTGAAGAGCGCCGTCATCACGCTTCCTTCGAGCGACCGCGGCTTTCCGCCGGGTCCCCATGCAGACGCGATCGAGAGCAACTGCCTCGCCTGCCATTCCGCCGGCATGGTGCTCAACCAGCCCGCCCTATCGCAGGCGGAATGGCGAAACGAGGTCACCAAGATGGTCAAGGTATTCAAGGCGCCCGTGTCGGATCAGGACGCCGACGAGATCGTCGCCTATCTCGCAGCCATGAAAGTCGATCGGTAGTCGAAGCGCGCCCGGCGTGCGGGGACGCGACGCCGCCGCGACGTGTGGCCCAGCCCGTCTCAGTCACGGCCGCCCGGCGGGTTCCAGCGCTGGAACGACCTGACTTGGCAGGCTTGCCCACAGGGCGTTCCCTCGATCGAACGGACCATGTCGGCCGGCGACCCATAGGCGCCATCGGGCCCGCGGTAGTCGTCGGGCGGGATGACGAGCCGCTCCGGCGCAGCCATATTCGCTGGCGGACGCGCGGGTCGGGCCTCCGCACCGCCCGTCCCCGAAGCAGCGGCGCATGCCAGGGCGAAAGCTATCAGGATGGCGCTTCTCAGATGTGTCATGGTCGCATCTCCAGATTTGGGAGCGGCATCGTCCGATGCCCATGCCAAAGAGATGGTGGCCTTTCAGGCCTAAGACCAATATAAATCGAAGGTCGTTCCGATCGGTCGAGCCGATCGTTCGCCCTGATTTCTTCGCCCGACCTGCCGATCGCAACCGACGCTCGGAGATGCCTCGATGAAGGGTGGGTGCAGACGCGATACTGATCGCGAAAGACGAACGATATCGCTCGTAACGCTGCGCGCTGGGCCCACGAACACAGGACGACGTCCGCGACTGTCTCGCGGCCATCACGAGGAACTGGGGATGTCGCGATGAGAGAGACCAAGATGTGCACGTTGCGTCGGGCCGGCACGGCTGCGGCGCTGGTCGTTCTCTGCTGGAGCGGCGCCGCGGCGGCCTCCGAGACCCTACACGTCTACGGGCCCGGCGGCCCCTTGCCCGCCGTCAAGGAGGCCGCTGCGGCCTTCAGCAAGCAGGCCGGCGTCACGGTCGACGTAGTCGGCGGGCCGACTCCAGCCTGGATCGACAGGGCCAAGGCGGACGGCGACGTGGTCTACAGCGGCGCCGAGACCATGATGACAGACTTCGCCAACGCGCTACCCGGCGTGCTCGACCCGGCGACGGTCGCGCCGCTGTATCTGCGCCCGTCGTCCATCCTGGTCCGGCCCGGCAACCCGAAGCACATTGCGGGCTTGGCCGACCTGCTCAAGCCCGGACATCGCGTGCTTGTGGTGAACGGGTCGGGCCAGGGCGGGCTGTGGGAGGACATGGCGGGCCGCACCGGCAGGATCTCCGACGTCAAGGCGCTGCGGGCCAACATCGTCGCGTTCGCCAAGAACAGCGCCGAGGCCAAGAAGGCCTGGACGGACGATCCCAGCATCGACGCCTGGATCATCTGGGACATCTGGCAGGTGGCCAACCCCACCATCGCCGACGCCGTGCCGGTCGAGCCGGAGTACCGCATCTACCGCGACACCGGCGTGGCGCTGACGACCGCCGGCGAGAAAAAGCCCGAGGCCAAGGCCTTCGCGGAGTTCCTGGCCTCCCCGAGCGGCCAGGCGATCTTCGAACGCTGGGGCTGGACGGCGCCGAAGTGAAGACAATCGACGACGGGGCCACAGCCCCATCGACCGTGCCCTGGCCGCCGCTCGTCTTCGGCGCGACAGCCGTTGCCGCGGTCGGCCTCGGGCGCGCGCTGCCTCTGAGGCGGCGCCTGCCCTTGGGCGTTCGCATGCTCGGCGCGGCCGCGCTCGCGGCGGGGCTGGCGTTCGACGTCGCCGCCATGGCGACCATGCGCCGGCACCGGGCCAACATTCTGCCCCACCGCTCCGCCACGGCGCTGGTGACGTCGGGGCCGTTCGCGCTGACGCGCAATCCCATCTACCTTGGCAACACCCTGGCGCTGGCTGGGGCGGGCCTCTTGTCGTCCAACCCCTGGCTGCCTGTGGGCGCCGCCCTCGCCGCGCGGGCCGTGGCGGATCTGGCCATCGTGCCCGAAGAGCGACACATGGCGGCGCGCTTCGGGGAGGATTGGGTCGCCTATGAACGGCGCGTCCCGCGTTGGCTCGGCGTGTTGCATTGACGACGCCCAACCATCAACACTTCGTTTACGGACACGGGCTCTCGTGATCGCGCGAGGCTGGCGCTCGATCGACAGGATCGGCGCGCCACCGATGCGCGGAGGACGAGGATGGGCGGTGTAGCGCGCGTGAAGGTGGTGGTCGTGTCCCTGGGCACGGTCCTGGCGCTGGGTCCACAGGCCTGGGCTTCCCCGCCGTCGCCCTGGATGACGGGGCGCTGGTCCAGCGACGGCTGCGCCGACCCGTCCTCGCCCGGCACACGCTTCTTCGGGCCGGACCGGACGCGGTCGAAAGACGACGACTGCAGGATCGCCCTCACACCCGGGCCGGACGGGAGCCACAGAGCCCACCTAACCTGCCGCTACCCCGGAGCACAGGCCGACACGGCCGACGTCGTGCTCGACGTGAGGAGCCCGACGGTCGTCGACTGGGTGAACGAATGCGCGAAGGTGACGTACCGCTACTGCGGACGATAGGGATCGACGCGATGAGCCCGGACGAGGCCCGCGTGGCCGCGACGGCGATGTCGCGAACCGCCTCGTTCTGGATCGGCTCTCAGGTGGCCATGCTGCCGACCGTGCGCCACAGCATGTAGGCCGCCACCACGAAGATCACGCCGGAGAAGAGACGCGTGAAGGCGGTGTGGTGCGGCGCCAGCGCGGAGGCCATACGCATGCCGGCGAGGCCGCCGAGCACGCCGCCGACGATATAGAGCCCGGCGACCGGCCAGTCGACCAGCCCCGAGGCAGCGTAGTTCAGCGCCGTGGCGAGGCCAAAAGTCGCCACCGCGAGCAGCGACGATCCCACCGCGAAGATCATCGGCATGCGGGTCGACATCAGCAGGCCCGGCACGATCAGGAAGCCTCCGCCGATGCCGAAGAATCCCGAGAGGCCGCCGACCGCCAGCGCGGCGCCCGACACCCGCGGCAGTTCCTCGCCCAGCGTGCATGTCCGATCGGCCTCGGCGGCCGCCGGCTTGGCCCGGAGCATGAGCAGCCCGACCACCACCATCAGGATGGCGAACAGGAACAGCAGACGCTGTCCGTCGAAGTGCTTGCCCAGCGTCGAGCCGACGAAGGCGCCGAGCACACCCACGGTCGCGAAGATCAGGGCGCTGCGCCAGCGGACATGGCCGCAGCGGGCGTGGCCGGCGAAGTTGAAGAGGGCGTTGGCCGATACCGACAGCGCTCCCGTGCCGATGGCGACGTGCGGCGGCAGGCCCACGACGTAGAGGAGCAGCGGCGTCGCCATGATGGAGCCGCCGCCGCCGATCAGCCCCAGCGTGAGGCCGACGAGGCCGCCGCACAACACGGCGAGGGACAGGTGCAGCGGGTCCATGGCGGTCCTCTCAGGATTTCGCGGGGAGCGCGCGGTGGAGCGCCATGCCGGCCAGCATGGCGGCGACGAACAGCGCGCCCTTTGGCAGCAGCAGCGGCAGGGCCGCGAGCGCGGGGCCCGGGCAGAAGCCGGACAGGCCCCAGCCCACCCCGAACAGCGCCGCCCCGACAAGGAGCCGCGCATCGACGTCGGTGCGGGTGGGCAGGTCAAAGCGCGGCGCGCAGAGCGGGTGGCCCATGCGCCGCGCCACGCGGTAACCCAGTGCCGACACACCGACGGCGCCCGCCAGCACGAAGGCGAGCGTCGGATCCCACGCCCCGGCGACGTCGAGGAAGCCGAGCACGCGGCGCGGATCGATCATGCCCGACAGGGCCAGCCCCGCCCCGAACAGCAGGCCGGCCAGGAGGGCGACGGCGATGCGGGCCCTCACGGCAGCAAACCCAGATGGCGCGTGGCGAAAACGGTGAGGACCGCCATAGCCATGAAGGTCGCGACCGCGGCGGCCGAGCGGACCGACAGCCGGGCTAGGCCGCACACGCCGTGGCCGCTGGTGCAGCCTGAGCCGAGCCGCGTGCCGAAGCCGACCAGCAGCCCCGCGGCGACGAGCACGGGCCAGGGCGCTGCGATCTGCACCGCCGGCCAACCGCCCGACGCGGCGGCGTAGAGCACGGGGCCGAGGACGAGGCCGATCAGGAAGGCGCCGCGCCAGGGCGTGTCGTGGTCCGGGCGGCCGAGCAGGCGCGCCGCGATGCCGCTGATGCCAGCGATGCGGCCGTCCGCGACGAGGAGCAGGGCCGCTGAGGCGCCGATCAGGGCGCCCCCGGCGAGGCCCCGCAGGGCGTCGGCCTCCGTCATGCCGGCCTCCCGACGCTGGCGAAGGCCGCGCCCATCAAGGCGGTCGCGGGCCGGCAGGCCGGGACTGTCGGCTCATGTGCCGGCGGCCCGGCCAGGCCCAGCCCCGCCGCGAGGCCGCGCACCAGCGCGGCCCCGTCAGGTTCGGACAGGGCGTAGATCACCGCCCTGGCGTCGCGCCGCGCGGCGATCAGGCCCGCCTCGCGCAGCACCGCGAGCTGCTGGGAGAGCGCCGGCTGGCGCAGGCCGAGTTCCACCTCGATCGCCCCGACCGCGCATTCGCCGTCGAGCAGGCGCAGGGCGATGCGCAGCCGCGCCGGGTTAGCGAGGGCGCGCAGCCGCTCGGCCGCCGTGTCGAACTCCACCGACGCCATCACGGCTTACCGCCCTGCGGCCCGGGTAGCGGGCCGGTGCGGTAGTACCAGCCGCCGTCCCGGTCGTCCGGCATCGCCTCCCCGCCGAAGGTGAGGGTCGGCGGCAGGATCACCTCATCCCCAGGACGCCAGCCTTCGGGCGTGTTGACCCCATGCCGGTCGGAGACCTGCAGGGCCTCGACGAGGCGCAGCAGCTCCTCGACGCAGCGGCCGGTGGTGAGCGGATACCAGGTGATGGCCCGCACGACGCCGTCCGGGTCGATGACGAAGACGGCGCGCACCGCGGCCGCATTCGCCGCGCGGGCGTGGATCATGCCGTAGGCGCGGGCTATGGCCATCGAGGGGTCCTCGACGATGGGGAAGCCGACCTCGACGCCGAAGTCCTCGCGGATAGAGCGCAGCCAGGCGAGGTGCGACAGCAGGCTGTCGACCGACAGGGCCAGGAGGTCGCAGTCCATGGCGCGGAAGCGCGGCGCGGCGCGGGCCAGCGCGATGAACTCGCTCGTGCAGACGGGGGTGAAGTCGCCCGGGTGCGAGAAGAACAGGAGCCAGCGGCCGCGATAGTCGGCGAGCGAACGCTCGCCCATCGTGGTGCGGGCGCGGAACTCCGGCGCGGGATCGTAGAGGAGGGGTGGCCCCCGAAGGGCGGGGCCAAGTGCTTCGGTCGAGGTGGTTAGTGGCTGCATGGATCGAGGTTACGAAACCACTTGCATGTTTGCAATAGGCGCATAACGTAGATCTCGCAATCATTGTGGCCGACCCGTTGGGCTCTCGCCGCACCTGCTTGAGGCCTGCCATGAACGCGCCCTTCAGACCCGAGTCCGCCGGCATCACGCCGTCCAGCCGCCCGGCGGCCGAGCGCCGCTTCACCGTCGTCATCGTCGGTGGCGGCGCCGCCGGTATCACCGTGGCGGCCGAACTGCAGCGCCACCGGCCGCAGGCCAGCGTCGCTATCGTCGACCCGTCTGAGACGCACTCCTACCAGCCGGGATGGACGCTGGTGGGCGCCGGCGTGTTCACGGCCGAGCAGACCCAGCGGCGGGAGGAGACCCTGATCCCGTCCGGCGTGACCTGGATCCGGCACGCCGTGACGCGGTTCCACCCGGACGCGGACGCGGTCGAACTCGCGGACGGTAGCCGCGTCGGCTACGACCAACTCGTCGTCTGCCCCGGCCTGCAGCTCGACTGGGGCAAAATCCAGGGGCTCGAGGAGACGCTCGGCCGCAACGGCGTGTGCAGCAACTACCGCATTGATGCGGCGGCCTATACGTGGAAGTGCATCAAGGGGCTGAAGGGCGGCACTGCCCTGTTCACCCAGCCGCCCATGCCGATCAAGTGCGCAGGCGCCCCGCAAAAGATCATGTACTTGACCGCCGACCGTCTGCGGAAGAAGGGCCTGCTCGCCGCGACCAAGGTCCGCTTCTGCCTCGCCGGCGACGTGCTGTTCGGTGTGCCCTTCTTCGTGCCCCCGCTTCAGGCCGCCGTGGACCGCTACGGTATCGACGTATCCTTCAAGCACGACCTCAGGGCTGTAGACGGGCCCGCCCGCAAGGCCACCTTCGCGGTAACGGGCTCCGACGGATCGAGCCGGGAGGAGGTCATGCCCTTCGACATGCTGCACGTCGTGCCCCCGCAGAGCGCCCCCGACTTCGTCAAGCGCAGCCCGCTGGCCAACGCTGCCGGATGGGTGGAGGTGGATCCGTCCACGCTCCAGCACGTCCGCTACGCCAACGTCTTCGGCCTCGGGGATGCCGCCGGCACCACCAACGCCAAGACCGCGGCGGCCGTGCGCCTGCAGGCGCCCGTGGTGGTGCGAAACGTCGTGGCGGCGCTCGACGGCAAGCCGCTGACCGCGAGCTACGACGGCTACGGTTCTTGTCCTCTCACCACTGCCTACGGCGAAGTGGTAATGGCCGAGTTCACCTACGGCGGCAAGGTCACGCCGAGCTTCCCGCTCGACCCGCGGGTACCGCGCTCAAGCATGTGGCATTTCAAGACGCGCTTCCTGCCCCACCTCTACTGGAGCTGGATGCTGCGCGGCAGCGAGTTCGACATCAAGCACCGCGAGCGGTCGTTCGCCAAGGCGGCGTGAGGCTGCCATGTTGAGCGCCGTATCACCCGCCCGCGCGGGCGGCCCCGAGGTGACGGGCTTCTACGACCCCCGCACCTTCAGCATCCAGTACATCGCGGCCGACCCGGCGACGGGCCGCTGCGCGCTGATCGACCCCATCCTGGACTACGACGAGAAGTCCGGATCGACCTCGACGGCGAGCGCCGACGCCATGCTCGACGCCGTGCGCGAGCGCGGCCTCGAGGTGGAGTGGGTGCTCGACACCCATCCCCACGCCGACCACCTGTCGGCGGCGCACTACCTCAAAGGTCGCACCGGCGCCCGCACCGCCATCGGCGCCCGGGCCGTCGAGATGCAGCGCATGTGGCGCGGCATCTACAATCTCCCCGACTCCCTCCGCTGTGACGGGTCGCAATGGGACCGGTTGTTCGAGGACGGAGACCGGTTCGAGGTCGGGAAACTACCGTGTCGCGTGATCCTGTCGCCCGGCCACACGCTGGCCTCGATCACCTACGTGGTCGGCGACGCCGCCTTCATCCACGACACCTTGTTCATGCCCGACTCCGGTACCGCGCGTGCCGACTTCCCCGGCGGTGACCCGCGGCAGTTGTGGCGCTCGATCCAAAAGATCGTCGCCATGCCGGACGGCACGCGGCTTTTCAGCGGCCACGATTACCAGCCTGGCGGGCGTGAGCCGGCTTGGGAAAGCACGGTGGGCGAGCAAAAGCGGTCCAACAAGCACCTCGCGCCGGGGATGGACGAAGACGCCTACGCAGAACTGCGGTCGGCGCGAGACCGCACCCTGCCGATGCCCAAGCTCATCCTGCATGCTCTGCAGGTCAACGTGGCGGGCGGGCGCCTGCCCGAGCCCGAGGCCGACGGGCGGCGCTACCTCAAGATTCCGCTCGACGCCTTCCCGAACGCGAACTGGGGCTGAGGCCGCGCCGGCCTTTACGCCGGCAGGTCGACCTCCGCCCGGAGGCCGTTCCCCTCCGGGCGATTGGCGAGGCTGAGGCGGCCCCCGCAGCGCCCAAGCGCGAGATCGACGATGGCGAGCCCGAGGCCTGTCCCGGTCGGACTGCGATGGCGCCCACGGAAGAAGCGGTCGCGCACGCGGGCCAGCTCGTCCTCCGGGATGCCGGGACCCTCGTCCTCCACCGCGAGCAGCACGCGGCAGCCGTCCCGCCGCCCGGACCAGCGCACGGCGCCGCCCGCCGGCATGTGCTGCACCGCGTTCTCGTGCAGGTTGCGCAGCGCGAGTGCAAGGCTGTCGCGGTCGGCGTGGCACGACAGGGCGCGGAGTCCCGGGTCGACGCGCGTCTCCACGCCCCGGGCGGCGTCGGCGGCAGGATCGACCACGTCGCCCAGCACGTCGCCGAGGCCGACGAGGTCGCGCCGGCCCCCGTCCACCATGGCGTCGAGCCGCGAGGCGGCGAGGAGCTGCCGGATTAGCCGCGTCGCCCGGTCGACCCCGGCCAGGATCTGGCGCAGGGCCCGCGCGCGCGCGGCCGCGTCCGACGTACCCAGGGCCACCTGCGCCTGCGTCTTCAGCCCCGCCAACGGGGTGCGCAGCTCGTGCGCCGCCATGGCGGTGACGGCGCGCTCATGTTCCCGCGCCGCTTCCAGCCGGTGCAGCAGCGCATTGAGTGCGGCGGCGAGCGGGCGGATCTCGCGCGGCGCGTGGCCGGGATCGATCGGGCGCATGTCGCCCTCCCCGCGCTCCTCGACCTCCCGCGCCATCGCGCGCAGTGGCCGCAGGCCGCTGCCGAGGCTCGCCCAGATCAGCGCCGCCAGCAGCGGAACGATCAGCGCCGCGGGCGCGAGCAGGCCCTTGATCAGGTCGCGCACCAGCCGTTCGCGCAGGCCGAGCCGGTCGCCCACCACCACGCGCACGCCCTTGGCGGCATCCTCGACGGTGAAGACGCGCCAGCGCTCGCCGTCGATCGTCCGCTCCGAGAAGCCACCCTCGTGGCCGAGCGCCTCCGCGGGCGCGCTGTCGGAGCTCGCCATCAGGCGGCCGTCGAGCGACCAGATCTGGCAGGACAGCTGGTGCGTGTAGCTTTCGCGCGCCGACGAGCCCCCGAGCAGCGGGGCGGCGGCCGCCACCGCGGGGCGGGTGCCGTCGGCGGGGGCGACGAGTGAGTCGACCATGCGCGCCGCCTCCTGCAGCCGCGCGTCGAGCACGTGCTCCAGCTCGCGGCGGGTGCCGAGGTCGATCCACACGACGGCGCTCACCCACAGGGCGCCCGTCGCCAGCGCCAGGATCGCGAAGAGGCGCAGGCGCAGGGACCTCACGGCGCGACCCTCGCCCGGTAGCCGAGGCCGCGCACCGTCTCGATCGCTTCGCGGCCGACCTTGGTCCGCAGGTTGTGGACGTAAACCTCGACGGCGTTGCTTTCGACGCCCTCCTGCCAGCCGTAGAGCCGCTCCTCCAGCTCGGCGCGCGAATGGATGACGCCCGGCCGCTCGACCAGGGCCTGGAGCACGATGAACTCGCGGCGCGACAGCGCCACCGGCCGCCCCGACACCGTGGCGCCGAGCGTGGCGGGGTCGAGCACGAGGTCGCGCCACGCGATCTTCGCCGCGGCCCGTCCCTCCTTGCGGCGCGCCAGCGCCCGCAGGCGCGCCGCCAGCTCGTCGAGGTCAAAGGGCTTGCCGAGGTAGTCGTCCGCGCCCGCGTCGAGGCCGCGCACCCGGTCCGCCACCTCGTCGAGCGCGGTCAGCAGCAGCACGGGGGTGCGGTCGCCCGACGCGCGTAGGTCGCGCAGGAGGTCGAGGCCGGAGCCGTCGAGCAGCATGAGGTCCAGCGCCACCGCGTCGTAGGTGCCGCAGCCGAGCGCATGCCGCCCGTCGGCGATGCCTCGGACGGCGTCGACCGTTGCCCCGGTGAGCGCCAGCCCGGCCGCGATGCCGTCGGCCAGGAGGTCGTCGTCTTCCACGAGCAGAACGCGCATCATCTCCTCCGCCACCCGTGGGGCGCCCCCGAGCTTAAGGCTGGCTTAAGCTCGGACCCCAAGGTGGTCCCATCGTCGCCGTTCGGGACCCGCCATGGCGCTCCGCCGCATCTTCTTCGCCTGCCTCTTCAGCCTCGGAGCCACCGCGGCCCACGCGGCATCTCGTCCGCCGACGGCCGAGCAGGTGTTCCACTTGTCGGCGGCGAGGACCACGGAGGGCGGTCTCGCGCTCGACTGGACCATCGCGCCCGACGCCCACCTCTACCGCGATCGCATCGCCGCCGCGACCGCGGACGGGCGGCCCGTGCCGGTCGCCGACCCGCCGGGCCTTTCCGAGGACGATCCCACTTTCGGCCCGACCGAGGTGTACCGCGGCGCGGCCCACGCCACCGTGGCGGCGAAGGACCTGCCGCCGTCCGGCGACATCATCGTGTCGTACCAGGGCTGCTCGGACCGCGGGCTGTGCTACCCGCCGTTGGCGAGCCGAGTCGACCCCGTCACGCTCGCGGTCGAGGCCGCGGCGCCCCCCGTCCTGGCCGACGCGCCGGTCTCCTCCGCTCCGGTCGCGGCGCCGGGGCCCGGCGAAGCCGTGCCCGCCCCCGCATCGCTCACCCCCGCATCCTTCTCCGGGCCGTCGCTGTCGGGCGCCCTGCTGCCGACCCTCCCGACCTTCCTCGGCCTCGGGCTGCTGCTCAGCCTCACGCCCTGCGTGTTCCCGATGGTGCCGATCCTCGCCGGCGTGCTGGCGGGCGGCGGGCGGCCCACCGCGTCACGGGGCCTCCTGCTCTCGTCCTGCTACGTGCTGGCCTCCGCCTCCGCCTATGCGCTCGTCGGGGTGGCGGCGGCGTGGTCGGGCGAGAGCCTGCAGGCGGCGCTGCAGCGCCCGGCCGTGCTCCTCGCCACCGCGGCGCTCTACGCCGTCCTGGCGCTGTCCATGTTCGGGCTCTTCGAGCTGCAGCTCCCGACGGCGCTGGCGACCCGCCTGTCCGGCGTCTCGCCCGCGCGGCGGGGCACCCTCGCCGGCGCGGCCGCGCTCGGCTTCGTGTCCGCCCTGGTGGTCGGGCCCTGCGTGACGCCCCCGCTCGCCGCGGCGCTGCTCTACGTCGCGCGCACCGGCGACGCCCTGCGCGGCGCTTCCGCGCTGTTCGCGCTCGGCCTCGGCATGGGCCTGCCGCTCGTCGTGGCCGGCACCTTTGGCTCGAAGCTGCTGCCGCGCTCGGGGCCCTGGCTACTGGTGGTACGACAGGCCTTCGGCGTGGTGTTCCTGGCGCTGGCGGTCGGCGTCGCCGGGCGCGCGCTGCCGGACCCCGCCAGCCTCGCGCTCTGGGGCGTGCTCGCGGTCGGGACCGGCGTCGCGGTCGGCGGCCTCGACGCGCTCGCGCCCAGTGCCGCCACCGGCCTCCGCCTGCGCAAGGCGGCGGGCCTCGTCGCGACCGCCTACGGCCTTGCGCTGCTCGTCGGGGCGGCCGGCGGCGCCTCGGACCCACTGCGGCCGCTCGGCTTCCTGGCTCGCGGCGAGGCCGTCGCGGGGGCCGCGCCCCTCGCCGCCGCTGCAATAGTTCGCTCGCCCGAGGCGCTCGACGCGAGCCTGGCCGAGGCTGCGGACCGGCCCGTGATGGTCGACTTCTCGGCCGCGTGGTGCACCGCCTGCCGGGCCTTCGAGCGCGACGTGCTGGCCGACCCCGCCGTGCGGGCGCGCCTCGCTGCGGGCGCGCTCGTGATCCGCGCCGACGTGACGGCGTCCGACGCCGGAGCCCGCGCTTTGATGAGCCGCTTCGACGTGGTCGGGCCGCCCACCATCCTGTTCCTGTCGGGGCGCGGCGGCGCCGAGATCCCCGGCACCCGCCTCGTCGGCGAGCCGACCCGCGCCAACTTCGACCGTGCGCTCGACCGCGCCGGCCTGCCCTCCACCTGAACGTCGTGCGAGAAGGAGACACACACAATGCACCGACGCAGTTTCAACTGGGCGATGGCGGCCTGCGCCCTGGCCATCGTAGCAGCGCCGCTGCTGCGGGCCACGCCGGCCTGGAGCGACGGGATCGACGTGAACGAGGTTCTGCACGACCCGGACGCGCCCGTGGCCGGCAACCCGAAGGGCGACGTCACGGTCGTGGCCTTCCTCGACTACAATTGCCCCTTCTGCAAACATGCGGCGCCGGACCTCGCCAAGCTGGTCGCGACGGACCACGGCGTGCGCCTCGTCTACAAGGACTGGCCCATCCTGACCCCGGCCTCGACCTACGGCGCCAGGATGGCGCTCGCCTCCAAGTACCAGGGCAAGTACGACGCCGTGCACGCCGCCCTGATGGCGATCCCGGGCCGGCGCATCCCGGAGGAGCAGATGCGGGCGGCCATCGCGGCGTCGGGCGTCGACATGGACCGGCTCGAGGCGGACGCCAAGGCGCATGCGACCGACATCGACGCGCTGCTCAAGCGCAATCTGGCGGAGGCCGACGCGCTCGGGCTCGAGGGCACGCCCGTGTTCCTGATCGGCCCCTTCAAGGTCGCGCAGGCGCTCGACTACGATGGTTTCAAGGACGCCGTCGCCAAGGCGAGGGCGCGGGCCAAGACCGGCGGCTGAAGCGCCGGACGACATCGGGAGGGGGCGAGGGAATCGGCGCGGGACATCGGGCGGAGGAGGAGGGCGCGGCGGCTCGGGGCCGCCACCGCCTTCCGTCCGACGGCAGGGACGGTCCGCGCTCACGTCGGACGAGCGAGCCGCCGTCGCGGCCTGTTGAGCCTTGAGGCGAGCAGCTTGGTTGCGACTGTGTCCAGGAGCCTGCCGCCTCGCGCGTCCTGCCCCGGGCGTGACGGCGGCGGCGTGGGTTCGGTCTTCCCGGTCCTCGCCGGGCGGCCAGGCGGCTACCTGTCGGGCAAGTTCGGCGCTTGGCGCGATGGCGAGCGTTCCAACGATCCGCTGGCACTGATGAAGATCTGCTTCAGCGCGGTGCTGAGGGGACCGGCGGGCCGGTGCCGGAGTCCGCTGTGGCCGGTGATCCCGCCACCAAGGCTTATAGGTCGTGGGCGGACGTGGCCGTGCTCGCTGCGACCTTCAGGGGGCAGGTTTTCCGCCTTCGTATCGAGGCTGGAGCTCCCTCAACGTCTCGGCATGTTGATGGTGCCCGTGCTGATCGTGGTCGGCGGTGCCATGCTGGTAGCGTGTTCCATGGAACGGCTCTGCTTTCCACGCCTGTCGCATCCACGACGGCTCAAACGCGGCCGATGCGGCGGGGCCGCCCGCCATCCCGATCTCGGCCCGCTGTGCCGATCTCCTGCGGATGTTGCCGGACGGCGATGCGCCTCCACTTCGGGCGATCGACAAACGGGGACGACCGGTCGGCGCGGTCTCGTTTTGGCGGGCTCGCCATCATTGCCGTGACGACGGTCGGCCCGCCACCGCCACGGCTGACGACTTCGTCGACGCAGCGAAAAAGAGCGGTCTCTGGCGCTCCGCTCGAAAAAATCAGAGGGCGGCATCGGAATAAAGCCGAGCACGGCGGCGTCTCTCCCTCCGTCACCCCTTCGATACGGAGCTGCCGACGTGATGAAGACTGCTTCTCTCGCCATCGTACCCATCGCCCTCGCGGTCCTGTCCGCCCCCGCACTGGCAGGCCCGGCCGCCGACATGGCCCAGGCCCACATCGCCGCCATCGCCAAGGGCGACGTCGCCGCCATCACGGCCCTGACCGCTCCGGGTGCCACCCTCCACTGGATCGGCGGCCCACTCGACGGCACCTACGCCTCGGTCGATGCGCAGAAGCCGGTCTGGACCAGATTCACGTCGGCCCAGGGCGACCAGAAGGCGATGGTGTCGGACTTGAGCGAGGCCGCGAACCCCAAGGGCGCCACGGTGACGGCCAACGTCGTCTTCGCCGGCAAGAACGCCGTCAAGGTGCGTTACGTGATGCTCTACACGGACGGCAAGCTCGTCGACGAGATCTGGCAGGTCGATCCCAACGGCAAGTACTGATCCTCCCCGCCGAATCCGCAGAGGCCTGCCATCATGTCCAATCGTCTTCATCTTCATGCTGCGACGGTCGTCGTCATCGCGGCGGGAGCCCTCGGTCTTTCACGTCCGGCCCTCGCCACCGTGGTCGCCGACACTTTCACCGCGATGATGGATGCCGCCATGGCGACGATGAACCGCGCCATGATGGCGCCGCCCAGCGGGGATCCCGACCGAGACTTCGCCGCCATGATGATCCCCCACCATCAAGGTGCGATCGATATGGCCGGGGCCGAACTCCGCTTCGGCCACGACGAGAGGCTTCGCCGGCTGGCCCAGGCCATCATCGTCGAGCAGCGTCAGGAAATCGTCGTGATGCGCGACGCCCTGGCGAGCCTGCCACCGGCGCCGCCCGCCGATGGCGTCGAAACGCATGCCTCCATGCCCACCATGTCGATGGGCGGCACGCAGAACCCGACATCCAAAGGTCCTTGAGATGAGATTTCCACTCGCCGCCCTGCTGCTCGGCACCGCCGCGTCGCTCGCCGCCGTCGTCCCCCAGGCTCGAGCCGGACAGGTTCCCGGCCTCGCTGCGTCGCCGAACATCCCCGTCAGCCATCGCGACCGCTTCTACACATCGGACCAGTTCTCCAACACCGTGTCGGTGATCGACCCCGCGGACAACAAGCTGCTCGGCGTGATCCGGCTCGGAGACCAGACTCCGGGCAACCTGAGCCCCCTCTACCGCGGTCAGCTCCTCGTCCACGGCATGGGCTTCTCACCCGATCACAAGGCCTGCTGTCGGTGTCGATCGGCTCGAACTCGGTCACGTTCATCGACACCGCCACCAATGCGGTGAAGCACATCACCTACGTGGGCCGCTCGCCGCACGAGGCCTTCTTCACGCCGGATGGCCGGGAAGTCTGGGTCAGCGTGCGCGGCGAAAATTACATCGCGGTGCTGGACGCCACCACATATGCCGAGAAGAGCCGCATTACGGTGCCGAACGGCCCCGGTATGGTGATCTTCTCGCCCGACGGCATCTACGCCTATGTGGTGTCGAGCTTCACGCCCGAGACCATCGTGGTGTCGACCGCCGATCATGCCATCGTCGGCCACGTCAAGCAGGATAGTCCGTTCAGCCCCGACGTCGCGGCGACGCCGGACGGTCGCCAGGTCTGGTTCACCCTGAAGGACGTCGGCCGGACCATGGTGTTCGACGCCAAGCCCCCTTTCGCGGTGCTGAAGACCATCGAGACCGGCCCCATCACCAACCACGTCAACATCGTGCGCAACGCGCACGGCCAGTTCGCCTACGTGACGGTGGGCGGCCTCAACGTCGTGAAGGTCTTCGATACCGCCAGCTTCGCCCAGGTGGCCGAGATCCCGACCGGAGCGCTGCCTCACGGGCTCTGGCCGTCGGGCGACGGCACGCGGATCTATGTCGGCCTCGAGAACGCCGATGCGGTCGCAGCCATTGACACGCTGACCAACACCGTCACAGCCACGATCCCGATCGGTCAAGCGCCGCAGGGGGTGGCCTACGTGCCGGACGCCGTGCCCGAGGGTCCCGGCACCGAGAACCTGCAGCCGCTCGGTGTCGCCGCCAATGCCGCCCATCTCACGCTCGGAAGTTCGGACGCCAAGTCGGACACTCAGGTGTCGTTGTTCGACCAGGGCCTCGTCCAGGTGCTCCAGGCCGCCGTGACGGGGCTGAAGCCGAAGCAACCCTATGTGCTGGCCCTGGCCGACGACGTGAAGGGCACAGGCGCGCTACAGCCGCTCGCCAGCTTCATGACCAACCCTGCTGGCGCCGCCATCGTCAACGCCATCGGGCCGATCCGACAGATCGTGACGGGCGACGGCGGGGCCGCGAAGCGCTACATGGTGATCGCGCCCGTGGAGGGCGGCAAGCCGAGTACCCCCGTCCAACTGCAGCAGTAGCGGCGCGGGCGGCGGCCGGGAGCGGGAGCGATGTCGAGCAGGACCGCGGCCGAGGTCGAGCCTCACATCCCGGCGCTGCGGCGCTACGCTTACGCGTTGACCCGCGATGCCGCGGCAGCCGACGACCTCGTGCAGGACACGCTGGAGCGGGCGCTCGGCCGCTGGTTCCTGCGCCGGCCGGACGGCGACCTGAGGGCCTGGATGTTCACGATCCTGCACAACCTCTACATCGGCGGGAAGCGCCGCGACCGCCGCCGCGGCGCCATGGACGAGCTGAATGACCAGGATGCCCCGACGCTCCCCGACCAGGATGGCGCGCTGCTGCGGCGCGACATCGTGAGCGGCCTTCGGAGCCTCAGCGAGGAACAGCGCGCTGTGCTGCTCCTCGTCGGCGTCGAGGGCCTTTCCTACGAGAACGCCGGCACCGTGCTCGGCATCCCGCTCGGCACCGTGATGTCGCGGCTGAGCCGGGCGCGCGAGAACCTGCGCCGGCTGCTCGACGGCGAGCGGGTGCCCGCTCTGCGGAGGGTCAAATGAGCGACCCCCGGCCGATCGGCGAGGACGATCTCCAAGCGGCGCTCGACGGCCGTCTCCAGCCCGAGCGGCGCGCCCTGGTGGAACGCTACCTGGCGACCCGTCCCGATGCGGCGCGGCGACAAGACGCCATGGCGGAGAACGATCTTGCGCTGCGCGATGCCCTCCAGGCCAAGTTCGAGGAGCCTATCCCGGCACGGCTGCGCGTCGACCGTCTCCAGGCCAAGATCCGACGCGGCCGCATGCAGGCACTGGGTCGTGTCGCCGCCGTGCTGGCACTCGTCGCGCTAGGTGCCGGAGCGGGATGGCTGGCTCACGGGGGCATCGGAGGAGCGCCCGATCCCGACCGCCGGCTGACCGCTGACGCGGTGGCGGCCTACCGCACCTTCACGGTCGAGACTCGTCACCCGGTCGAGGTCCGGGCCGAGGCGGGGGACGCGCAGCTCTCGACTTGGCTGTCCACTCGGCTAGACCATCGTATCGTGCCTCCTGACCTTGGGCCGCAGGGGTTCCGCCTCATGGGAGGCCGCGTGCTGCCCGACGGCGCGGGGGGGACGGCGGCGCTGATGATGTATGACGATGATCGTGGCACACGACTGACCGTCTACGCTCGGGTCGGCATGGTGGCGGGCACGGACTTGCGCTTCTCGGAGAGCGATGGGATCTCGACCTTCTATCGCTCGGAGCGCGACCTCACCGTCGCGGTCTCGGCCCGGATGGATCGAGCGGGCCTGCTCGCTGTCGCGCAGGCGGCGGCGCTGCAGTTCGAAGCGGCTCCGGGAGATGCTCCTCGCCTCTGAGGCGATGCCGAAGTGCTTCTTCCCGAAATGTTTGAAGTCAGACGACCATGGATAGCGTCATACTGACTGGCTCACGAGCGCCCGCTTATTCCAGCCGCTCCCTCAACAGCAGCTGTTCCGCTTTCCACCCGAACTTGCCATTCGCGCAACGGTTCATGTTCCCTCCCATAGGTTGAGGAACTTCGCTTTCTATTCGACATGGAATAGAATTCCGGCGACAGGGTATCTCCGGGGGCGATGACAGCCGGACAGGCCTTGATTTCGACCAGATCACGCCGGCATCCTCGGTTTGAGACCCTTTGGGGACGTTTCGGTGGCCCGGAGCACCTTCAGTGCGTGTGGTGTGATACCCCTCCTCTTGTGGCCTTCTGGTGGTCCTTTCGGTGGCCCCTTGTGGCCCTTGGTGGCCTTCCCAAAAGGCGAAGATCAAGGCGAATTGAGTATTTTCGGCTGTGTATCGTCGGCGATGCGCTTCGTCCTCATGGCCTCACGTGGACGTAGTTTTCAGGGACGTGCGCCTCGGCATAGCCGACCCCGGCCACCCAGTGCCGCAGCACCAGTACGCTGCCGCTCTGGCCGACCACCGCATAGGGGCGACCTGCCTCAAGCCTGTCGAAGGGGGCCTGGCCATCCCTCAGGGTGAAGGCGACGGACAGGTCCTGGGGAGAGTTGCTCACCACCGAGTCGAGCGGCGTGTGGGAGCGCGCCACGAGCAGACCGGCGATCGCCGTCAGGAAGACGGACCCGGTGAAAGCCAGGGCGCCGACCCGATAGGGAAGACGCGAGCGGATCAGTGCCCAGCGGCTGGCCGTGCCGCTCGGGATGATGCGGCGCGCGGGCTCGTGACCGGTCAGGCTACCCAGCAGGCGCCGGCGATCGGCGGGCGTCAGCTGTAGGGTCTGGTTCGCCAGGGCGTCGAAGCGGGCATCGGCTCCGCTTCCGAGCAGGCGGTCGGCCAGCCTGCGGCTCTCCTCGGCCGTCGTGCGCGCGGCATCCCGTGCGGCGGCACCGGCCATGGCGCTGGCCTGGGCGCGTCGCTCCGCCGACGTCGGTGGTCTCGGGGGCTGGGCCATCAGGCGCCCTTCTCCAGCCACTCGGCCATCGGCGCAACCGCCGCCATGGCCTGCGCACGGAACGCGGTCAGGTCCTGGATTATCCGGCCGGCCGCCGCGAAGCCGAACCTTTCGGACAGGCTGTCCTCCGCCTCCTCGAGCCGGTCCGCGATGAAGCGCAGCCCACCCTTCTGGAGCAGCTCATTGGCCTTGGGGTCGAGGGTGAGCCGCGCCAGGCGACGCAGCACCACATCCTTGCCGAGCGACTTCAGGATCTTGGCGTCGACCGGCCCCTCGATCTGGTTCTCGATAGCGAAGAGCGGCTTGGCGAAGGGGCGGGCGAGGTCAAGCACGACCGGTGCGCTCGATGAAGCGCCCGGCTCGGCAGTGATCACGGTCAGCATGGCGAACTCCACCCCGATCCGGCCGTAGCGCGCCGCCCGCGATGCAACCTCGGGCAGGAACGAGCGCGACGCGTTGGCCCCGATGTCAACGATCAGCGGCTCGGGCATGGTCGTGCCCTCGGCGGGCCTGCGCGCCATCAGGTCGATGACGGCGTCGTACTCGCTGCGGGCCGCCGCGCCCGAGGTGCGGTCGATCTCGCTTCGTTCCGCCCTGACCGGGAAGAAGTCGACCCGATCGTCGAGTTCGACGAGGCGCTTTTCGTCCTCGAGTTCGACGATCCGCGCCGTGACGACGGATTCGGCGAGGGCCCTCACCACGAGGCTCTTGCCTGAGCCCCCCTTGTCCTGGCCGACCAGGAGAACGCGTCGCATCGTCATAGGCTTTTCCCTTTCAGCAGGTCGTAGAGTTCGGACAGGCCCTCGCGCCGGATCTGTTCGGCGGTGCGGTGCTCCGGATGGGGTGGTGTCGGCAGGCCCGCCTGCGTGTCGGCCGGCCGCGGCGGCGGTGACGCGGGATGTCCGAGCGACGATGGTGTTTGTCCGGATGGTGGCGCGGACGCTAGGTCGGCCCGGGAGGTCCGTCGCGCGCCCGCCTTGCGCCGTTTCTCGTCTTGCCTCCGGATGGAGTCGATCAGCCCGGTGAGGTTCCGACCTGAAAGGGGGCGCCCGTCGCGCGTCCTCACGCCTTGATGGGAGAGCGCCGCCGCGAGGGCGCCCCAAGTGGCTCCCTCCGCCTTGAGCCGCTCGATGTCTGTAAGGTGCTTCCGCACGATCGCCATGGCTCCGCTGGGCTTCGCCCGCGAGTCCCCTTCGGCCGCCTCGCGGGCCTGCGCATCGAGGTCGCGCCTGAGGCGTTTTAGGTCCAAGGCCATGGCCAGCTTCAGCGTGCCTGCCCGACGGGAGCCACGGCCTCGATTAAGGGCCGGATGCGAGGGTCGGTGTGGGCGACGGTCTTGCGCAGGCGAAGGGGATGCGGCGTCCGGGCCGCGCCGTTTGGGAAGACCAGCAGCTCGTTGGGCGGCATCGTCACGAGGTCCTCCCGGCTCATTAAGGGCGCGGGCTGTGGTCCGGTGCTGGTCGTGGCCGATCCCGATCCCGTCGTCGGCCGGCTGAAGGTCTCGATCAGGGCGGTGTAGTTGCCGAGCGCGCGGGACCAGCGATCGCCTTCGGCCGGATCGACGGCCGACAGGTCCGACAGGGTCACGACCTCGGCCGTGTTGATCAGGGTGGCGGCGCCGGCCTCGCCGTACAGCGACACCAGCTGCGAGCGGTCCTGCCAATACGACCAGATGCTGGCCCCGTAGCCGGGGAGCTCGGCGGCAGACGTAAGGATCTCGTCGAAACGTCCGAGCGCGGCGGCTTCATCAATGAAGACGATGACCCGCTCCTCGGGCCGGTTCCGGCGGATGGAGGTGAAGAGGTCAGACAGGAACCACCGTAGCAGGGGGGCCAGAACGCGCTTGTGCTCCGGCGGGATGGCGATGAAGATGTCAATCTCGTTACTCGACAGCTCGGCGAGATCGAAACTGCTGTCGTGGACGAGCCGGCGCAGGCGCGGGTCCGCGAGCCATTGAAACGCTTGGACGGCCGTCGACCTAATCGGGTCACGCGTGCGCGGGTCGGCCTGCATGATCTCCAGGGCTGCGCGCGCCGACGGTTGTCCACCCGACGCCTTCAGATGCGCGATGAACAGGGTGTCGTCTGACAGCAGGCGAGGGATGCCGGCGACCGAATGGCGGTCGATGCGAAGGCAGACGCCGATCGCACCGACGATGAGGTCCACGGCGCGATTGCGAAAGTAGGCCGAGGTCTCGCTGTCTGAGGTGGGTTCGGGCAAGAGCGCCAGGGCGGTCTTCTGCATGTACAGGATATCTTGGCGGCGAAGGGTAGCGAGCGGATTCCAGCTGTCGCGCCCACCGACAAGATTGAGGGGATCGAGGCAGATAACGCGCCTTCCGAGCCGCTCCCGGCGCTCACGTGTCGCGCGGTAGACTTCTCCCTTGGAGTCCAGCACCACGGCCGGCCCCGCCCAGGCGCCGGGTTCGGGATATGACAGGTTGGGAATGAGCAATCCGGATGTCTTCCCCGTCCGGGGCGGCGCGATAGTGACGAGGGTACCCTGGACGGCAATGCGCACCGCTCGCCCGCTCTGCGGATCAATGCCGAGTTCGAGGCCGTGAGACATCAGGGCGCGCTCGGCATAAGTCGCAAAGCGGGCATTGCCGAAGGCTCCGGCCGGGTCGCGCTTGGGGGCCTGGAGCTTCGGAGCGAAACGCAAGACGATTGCCAGGAACAGGGGACACGACACGAGGATGGGGGCGAACGACCACCCGCTATTCGCGAATGCGGGAGATTGACGTGTGACGATCGCCCAGTAGGCCTTGGCAACTTCGCCAAGGCCTGAAAAACTCGTGAAGTCGCCGAACCACACGCTTGGCGACAGAGTCTCGGATGGCCAAGAGCTCGGATCTAGGCCATGCTGCACAGCAAGGGCTGCGGGCAACCCGAACAGGGTCGACAGGAGCACGATCACGGGCAACTTCACGGTATTATTCCCACATTTAGATGAAAGCCGCCCTCGATAGATGTTATTTATCTTCTTTAGGTCAGCCGAAATCGATTTTTAGCTCATTGCTTCGATTGTCGGCTGAGATTTCTACATATGGTTCTTCCTTGTAGCGTCCAATAAATCTTATGATGTATAGCTGATCAGCAGATGGCTGGACCGTAAATTTTTCCAAATCGTCTTGAGCCTGGCCGCCTATGAAGAGTGTCACGGTGTCATAGAAAATCTCACCGTTCTCGCTTAGTCTCCTAAATTCTTCCATTCCCCTGAAAGGCGGAATGAGCATCCACACATTGACTTCATCGCTGTTCACCTGAATAGTCATTCTAAGCTCGTCCATGTCATTCCTTGAGGCATCGAGTGCAGCAGGAAGGACTGTGGCGATAAGATGTCGTGCTTGGGTTGAGCCACCCGTGAGGAGAATAGCGGCACATGCGAGGGGAGTGATCGGCATTTCGATTTCCTTCAAATAAGTTGTTAAAGTTTTAGGACGCTTCTCTGGCTATCGGCGAAACGTCTCAATTAGTGTGATGACGTCCGCGTGGTCCATAAATACTCGCGGCAAGCCAGTGACCTCCTTGCTGCTTGAAGCAGTGCCGAATGGTGCCGTCCAGAGACTATGGAGGAAAAGCTCCGCCCCGACCCTAACCCAAATGGGTTGGTGTGCGAGGTTCGATGGGCGCTCAACTACTGAAACGTCAATGGCCCTCGCTGGCGCACACCCAACATGACTATCATCCATGATGGGGGGCACATCTGCCGCCTTGAGGTCGGAGCTCCATTTTGTTAACTATTCGTAAACGAAATTTTTGCTACTGAGTATTGGATAGCCAACGACGACAACGACATGAACTGGCACCAACTCGAATGCGCCGCCCAGAGGGTTCTCGCCGAGACGATGGCAGGGGGTTCCTGGGTCGACGCACTCGAGGATCTGATGTCGGCCTTCGGCACGTTCGGCGGTGGCATCGCCCGGATCGTACCGCCCGATATGTTCTCACTGCCGACCAGCGGTGTGACGGAGGTCGTCCGGGCGGTGGAGGCGGGGAGAGCCCCGCCAATCACGAAGCGGACACAGATCAGCCCCGGCCCGACCGACGGGTTCGTCTGTGACCAGATGGACATCTACCGAGAAGCGCGGTTGCGCGACCCATTTTATCAAGACTTCCTGATCCCCCATGGGCTCGCCTATCAAACCTCCGCATTTCTCGATCGGACCGACGCCGGCGCGGTGAATCTGATCACCTTCAAGCCGCGCGGCAGCGGCGGGTTCGATGCTGACGAGCTGATGACCTTCTCCACTGTGCTGCCCTACATGCGCGCGGCCGCCATGGCCTCCCGCGGATCGTTGCGGGCCGAAGCCAGGCGGTGCGCGCTCTCCTTCGAGCGTCGCGGCGATCCCGTGATCCATCTCGGGCATAACGGCAGGGTGCTCGAAACCAGCCCCGGCGCCGAGAGTGCTCTCGCACCGTTGATACGAATCGTGGCATGCCGCATTCGGGCGGTAAGCTCCGCGGATCAGCAGCGCCTGGATGGCGCGCTAAAGGCCACGCTCGACGCTCGAATACCACGCTTGGTCTCTTTTGCAACGGACGACCACGCGGCATCCTTCCGGCTTCTGGTCGTCCCCGTCCTGGGTCGGGCTCAGGACGTGTTCAACGCGACCGCCGCGGTCGCGATCGTGATCGATGCAAGTCGCGGTGGTCGCCTCGACCGCGAGACAATGGAGCTTCTGGCCCATTCAGCCGATCTCACCCCGCGAGAGAGCGAGGTCGCCCATATCGTGGCCGAAGGCGGCTCGCCGCGCGATATTGCCGAGCGAATTGGCATCAGCATCGAGACGGTCCGGCTCCACCTAAAGGCTGCTTTTCGAAAGCTCGGCGTGCACAGCCAGAGGGAACTCGCACTTCTCGCCCATCGGCTCACCGTGCATTGAGAAGTCCTGGATCAGAACGAAGATGTCGCGCCTGTGTGGCGGGGCGTTTGGGGGGGATTGACCCTCGGCCCGCTTGGCGCACAGCAGCCTCGATGGAACCCCTGTCCGGTCCATCGAAAGCCACGGCACGTTGAGAGACCGCCGCGGCTACGGCGAGCCATCCCGGAACAAGCATCAGGTCATGGGCCAGTCCGTCGAAAACTGTCTCGCGGGTTTTCCACGCGTACGCAGTCGAGCGAGCTTCGGCTCGCGTGAACAGCGCGTCGGCTCCGGCCGCGATCACGGCTGCGGGTGCGACGGCCTGCGTAGGATCGAGACGGGGCGCCAGGAGCTCAACGAAGACACGAAACGACTCACCGCCGAGCAGTCGGTGGAGGGCGAGAAGCTCCGTTGTGTCCAGAGCGTCGGAGAACAACATGCGTGCCGCTCGCGCGGGGTCGTGGAGCAAACGTCCAAGATCGAGCGACATTACGGCAGTGGCCGTCGCCAAAGGCTCGGAACGCAGCAAGCGAAGGAACAACGGAAAGACGCCGGTCGGGGGTACGGACGCCAGCAGCACGGCCCCAATCGCCGGATGGCGATCACAGAGATAGCGTTGGGCGATGAACCCTCCCATGGAGTGGCCCACGATGACCGGCGGCCGTGTGAGCGTTTCCGCGACGGTGGCGACATCGTCGACGTAGTCCCGAATGCCGTGCCGGGATATCGCGAAGCGGCCACCTCCGGGACTGTTTCCATGCCCCCGTAGGCTCAGGGCCGCGACCTCGTGTCCATGATCCGCCAGTGCGTCCATGAAGCCCTGCTGCCAGCACCAGACACCGTGCCACGCTCCGTGAACCAACAGCAAGGGCGGGTACCCGGGCAGGCTGCGGGGACCTTTTCGAATGATCTCGAGCCTGCCTGCGCCGAAATTCATCGCGTGCATCTGCTCCGGGCCGTCGCTGGCACTCCGGCGGATATGGACATGGTAAGCGCAGACGGAAGTCTATCCTACAACCATATGATAGCGGCGGCTGAACGCGTGATCGCTTCGCGTTTCGTGCAGTTCATGTCGCCATCAGGAGCTTCGTGCCGAGTGCGGGGTTGAACAAGGACAACGACCAGGGCCACGCCAGTTGCGCGAGCCCCGGACCGTCAAAGCAACAGCCTGCATGATAGTCAGGGTCCTGAACAGGATTGGGGAAAACAACCCAGGGCTTGTTCAATAATTTTCCGTGGCGGGTCCTCCTCATGACTGGCAAGGCAGAAATGGCTTTGTCGCGAGATTGACATGCTCCTCACGGGTGGTCCACATTGCGGGAGCAGATCGCGGTTGGATTTCAGGTTAGGTGAGCTTTTTCAGTGGCATAGCAGGCTCAGACTGAACGGCTTGGGGTCCAGGTCCCCCAGCCACCTGTTTTTGCTAATGTCTTTCAGCTTTTCCGCACCGCGGCGAAATCGCTTTTAACATGTGATTTAACAGGCGCCGCATCGGAAACAGCCGACCATCGTGAGGTCAATCATGCGATAGGGCCTGCCGGCCGACGGCGCACCGCACGCGGCGAACGTCAGGAGGGCGGCCAGAATCGCCAGGCGCTGGATCATCGATCGCTTCCCGCCCGGTGAGGCTGTTCGACTGACGTTCGCCGCGGGCCGCGCCGATCGCGACGTCGTTCGCCGGCGAACCCATGGCGGCGATCATGGCGTCGACCTTGTCGATCCCCGCGTCCGCGAGCCGGGTATCCCGGTGAAAATAGTGCTTGTCGAGGATCGAACGCACGTCGCGCAGGCTGTGACTCGCGATGGTGGCGATCTCGGCCTCGGTCGCGCCCGCCATATTGAGCATCAGCACGGCCTTGCCGCGCAGGTCGTGGAACGTCCGGCCGTGCGCCAAGCCGCCACCATCGCGGACAGCCCGCACGGCCACCAGTTGGCCGACGTCGCAGAACGTGGTGACGCGCCCCGTCGAGGTCGACGCGCCGCCCGCTGAGCCGCTCCGCCTGCCCTGCGCCGGATGCCAAGGCGCCTCAGGCCGAGCAGCGGTCGAGGAGAATTCCGTCATCGTGGCGGGCCGGCCTGCACGGCCGCGCTCTGCTGCCCCCGTGAGCGGCCCGCGCAAGAGTCGTCGATCCGCCGCCGGATCGCGCGGCACAGCAGCCGGATCTCCCGCGAGGCCTCCCCGGCCGGGTCGACCTCCGACGGCCCGAGGCCGCGCGACATGGCGTCCTGATAGTCGACCCGCGCGGTGACGGGCGGGGACAGCACGGCCCCCATGGCGTCGAGGGCCTCGATGCCGGTCCGCACGCGCCGGCTGACCTGGAGGGTCGGGCACTGGTTCAGCACGAAGGCGCAGTCCCGCCCGAGGTCGCGCACCCGGCGCCAGGTCGCCTCGGCGGCCCACAGGTCGAAGGCCGTCGGGCGCACGGGCACGAGGATGAGGTCGGCCGCGAGGATGGCGGCGTCGGTGGCCGGGGACAGGTTCGCGGGCGTGTCGATCACCGACAGCGTGACGGCGCGCGCGCGGAGCGTCGCCAGGACGTCGTCGAGGCGCTCGGGGCCGACGGCCGCACCCGCCAGGCGCCGGTCCGACCGCCCCCTCGCCCAGGTGGCGAGCGACCGCTGGGGGTCCATGTCGACCAGGAACACCGTTTCCCCGCGGGCCTGCATCTCGACCGCGATCGAGGCCGCGAGCGTGCTTTTGCCCGATCCCCCCTTCTGCGTGACCAGCGCCACGATCCGCATGTTCCACCTCGGCAGGGGCGCGGCGCCGGCCGCTCGTCCGTCGGGGCAGGATGGGGCCGAACGCTGGTGTGGAGGATGCCGCCGCGTCCGGGGCGCCCCTGACGGCGCCTCAGAACAGGTCGAGGTCGCCGGGGCGGCGCCCGGAGGATCGCGAGGGCGCACGGCCGGCCAGGCGCGACGACAGAGCGTCGAGCGTGACGGTTGCGGCCGCGGCCGCGGCGTCGAGCCGGCCGGAGCCCGAGACTTGGCGGCTCGCGGCGCCCGCGAAGGTCGCCAGACCGTCGAGCGACTGCGTCAGGAGGTCCAGGGTCTGGCCCGCGCGCAGGACCGCGCCGTCGCCGGCCGCGGCGGCCAGCGTGGGCCCGAGGCAGAGCTGCAGGTCGACCGTCGCGGCGTGCAGGTCGACCAGCTCCCTCCGCAGGCGGTCGAGCAGGATAGCGACCTCGTCGCCCTCGACGGCCGGGTCGGGGATGGCGGGCGGGGTCCGTCGTGGCATGGCACCGCGCCTCGCGTTCAGAAGAGTTCGAGCACGCCGGAGGCCGGCGCCGACGTCGCGGGGCCAGCCCCGGTCACGACCGCCGCGGCCGCCATGAAGCTGCGCCGCGCCCGGCCCGAGGCGGGCCAGAACTGGAGCTTGCGGCCGCGCGCGCCGCCGAGGCACTCCGAGGCGACGTGGACGCCCTCGCGCGCCAGGAAGGCGCTCGCGAAGGCGGCGTTCCTCGCCCCGACGTCGGACAGGCCGCGCATCGTGTCGGCGCCGCCGAACAGCTTCGCGACCAGGCGCGACCGGGACGCGCCGCGGACGAGCAGCGCGTTGACCAGCAGCTCCATGGCATGCACGCCGAGGCTCTCACCGCCGCGCCCACCGGCCTCCGCGCCGGGCAGCAGGAAGTGGTTCATGCCGCCGAGCCCGGCGACGGGGTCGTGGAGGCAGGCCGAGACGCAGGACCCGAGCAGCGTGACCAGGCACTCGTCCGGATCGTCGCCGACCTTGTGCTCGCCCTGGACGACGTGGCGCACCCGCGCGGACGCGTCGCCGACGAGCCTGCGGGAAGGAGGCGTCGCGGCCGCCGTCACTGGAGCGCCCCGAAGACGGCTTCGATCTTGCTCCTCAGCTCCGGCACCGAGACGGGCTTCTTGAGGTAGTTGTTCACCTTCATTTTGATCGCGAGCTGCAGGAACTCAGTGCTCTCCGCCCCCGTGAGCAGGAAGAAGGCGCTCTTCTGCGTCGGGCCGTGGGCCCGCACCGCCTGCAGCAGCTCCACGCCGTTGAGCTTGGGCATGTGGTAGTCGGAGATGACGAGGTGGACGGGGGTCTTGATGATCATCTCGAGCGCCTCCCCGCCGTCCTTGGCCATGGCGATGTTGACGATGCCGAGCTCGGCCAGCGCCGCGCGGATCAGCATCCGGCTCGTCTGCTGGTCGTCGGCGATCATGACTTTCAGCTGTGCGGCTTGCGGCATCGGCTCGTCTTCCGGTTCGTGGCATCCGTCATCGCGGCGATCTCCGCGCCGATCCTGTGGAGCGGCAGCTGCCGCTCGACCCCGCCGGCCTCGAAGGCCGTGCGGGGCATGCCGTAGACCAGCGACGTCGCGGCGTCCTGGCCGAGCGTGGCGGCGCCGGCGTCGCGCATGGCGCGCAGGCCGTCGGCCCCGTCGCGCCCCATGCCGGTGAGGATGACCCCGACGGCGGCGGGGCCGAGGTGGCGCGCGACGGAGCGGAACAGCGCGTCCACCGACGGCCGATGGCCGTTCACCGGCTCGCCCTCGCGCAGGCGGCAGCGCGCCGGGCCGCCCGGCCTCGCGCTCGACCCGCGCACCACTTCGAGGTGCTTCGCGCCGCCCGGCGCGAGGTAGACCCGGCCCGGAACCAGCGGAGCCCCGTCGGTCGCCTCGCACACCGCCGGGGCGCACAGCCGGTCGAGCCGGTCGGCGAGCGAGCGGGTGAACAGCGGCGGCATGTGCTGCGTCACCACCACGGGCGAGCAGTCGGCGGGCAGCACGCCCAGCACGGCGATGAGCGCCTCGACGCCGCCCGTCGACGAGCCGACGGCCACGACCCTCCCGTCGGGCGCGTAGCCGGCGGGGGCCGGCTCCGGGCGCTCGGCGGCCTCGGGGCGGCGGACCCGGACCGCGGCGGCCGCCCTCACCTTGCGGGCGAGATCCGCGAAGGGCTCGCCGTCGCCCGGCACCGGCTTGGCTACGCAGTCGACGGCGCCGATCGCGAGCGCACGGGTCGCGATCTCGCCGCATCGCTCCGTGAGGCTCGACACCATCACGACCGGCATCGGCCGCAGCGTCATGAGCCGTTCGAGGAAGTCGAGCCCGTCCATGCCCGGCATCTCGACGTCGAGCGTCACCACGTCGGGATCGAGCGCCTTGATGGCCGCGCGGGCCTCGATGGCGTCGCAGGCCTCGCCCACCACGTCGAGGTCCGGCGAGGCCCGCAGCACGGCCGACACGAGGCGGCGCATGGTGGGCGAGTCGTCGACCACGAGGACGCGATAACGCCTCACGCCGGCCGCCCCCCGTCGAGACGGTAGGTGGTCACGCCGACGCCCGAATAGCGGCCGAGGGCGGGGCCGGACAGGCGCTCCGAGTGGCCGATGCACAGCGTGCCGCCGGGGCGGGTCCGCTCGGCGAAGCGCATCCACAGCCGCGCCTGCGTGGCCTCGTCGAAGTAGATCGCCACGTTGCGGCAGAAGACGACGTCGAACAGGCCGGACATCGGCCACTCGCCCACGAGGTTGAGCTCGCGGAAGGCGACGAGGCGCCGGAGGGCCCCGCCCGCGGCGAGGTGCGAGGCGCCGCCCCGGCCGTCCGCCGGCTCGAAATGGCGGGCCACCTCCGCGGGCGGGGCGTCGGCGAGCACCTCGCGCTCGTAGCTGCCGGCCCGCCCTTCGGCGAGGACGTGGGGGTCGATGTCGGTCGCGAGGATGCGGACGTCGCGCTCCGCCGCGTCCGGCAGGACGGACAGCACCGTCATGGCGAGCGAGTAGGGCTCGTGGCCGCGCGAGCAGCCGGCCGACCACAGCCTCACGCGGCCGCCGGCGCGGGCGCGCGCGGCGAGGTCGGGGAGGATCGACTCGCGGAGGTGCTTGAAGTGGTGCGGCTCGCGGTAGAAGCTCGTGACGTTGGTGGTCAGGGCCGCGATCATGCCCTGGCGCTCGTCGATCCCGCCCTCGCCCTCGACCAGGGCGCAGTAGTCGCGGAACGAGTCGAAGCCGAGGGCGCGCAGGCGCCTGACCAGGCGCGCGTAGACCAGGTCGACCTTGCCCTCGGGCAGGAAGATGCCGGATTCGGCGTGGACCAGGGCGGCGATGCGCTTGAACTCGCGGGGGCCGAGCGCGCATCCGCCGTCGTCGCGCTTCGCCGCCGCGGCGGTCCGGGCCTTGGGACGGGCCGCGGCGGTCACGCGGCCTCCCGCTCGACCGGGGGCAGCACGTTGTCGAGCGTGACGAGGCTGATCATCCGCCCCTCGACGGCCAGCACGCCCGCCACGAAGCTGCGCGCCATGTCGGATCCGACGTCGGGCGTCGGCTGCACGGCGTCGGCCGTGACGGTCAGGATGCCCGTGACGGCGTCGACGAGCAGGCCCACCACGCGGCCGCCCATCTGCGCCACGATCACCACGGCGCGCGCGGTCGGCTCCGTGGCGGGCAGGCCCAGGCGCGCCGCGAGGTCGACGATCGACAGCACCGCGCCGCGCAGGTTGATGACGCCGCGCACGTAGGCCGGCGCGTGGGGGAGCGGCGTGGCGGGGCTCCAACCCCGGATCTCGCGCACGGTCATGATGTCGACGCAGAACTCCTGGTCGCCGATCAGGAAGGAGATCAGCTCGCGCGGAGCCGCGCCGTCGGTCTTCTGGGTGAGGTCCATCGCGGGTCAGCCTGCGCGTGCGAGGGCGGGGAGAAGGCCGCGGGCGCCGGGCGCCGCGACCGCGTCGACGTCGAGGATCAGGGCGACGCGGCCGTCGCCGAGGATGGTCGCGGCCGCGATGCCGGCCACGTGGCCGTAGTTGGCCTCCAGGCTCTTGATCACGACCTGGCGCTGGCCCTGGATGGCGTCGACCAGCAGCGCCGCGCGGGTCCCGCCCTCCACTTCCACCAGCAGCGCCACGCCGGAATGGGCGTCGTCGAGCCGGCCGCGCAGCGCCATGACCTCGCCGACGTCGACCAGGGGCACGAAGGTGTCGCGCACGCCGATCACCCGGGCGTCGTCGCCGAAGCCGTGCACCGCCGTCGCCTTGGGCAGCAGGATCTCGACGATGGAGGTGAGCGGCACGACGAGCGTGTGCCCGGCCACGGACACCACCATGCCGTCCAGCACCGCCAGCGTGAGCGGCAGGCTCATGGTGAAGGTCGAGCCGAGGCCCGGCCGGGACGCGATGGAGATGCGGCCGCCGAGCGCCTGGATGGAACGCCTGACCACGTCCATGCCGACCCCGCGTCCCGAGATGTCGGACACGGCCGCGGCCGTGGAGAAACCGGGCAGGAAGATGAGGTTGTCGGTCTCGTCGTCGGTCAGCCGGGCGTCCGCCGGGATCAGCCCCCTGTCGACCGCGATCGAGCGCACGCGCGGCCGGTCGATGCCCGCGCCGTCGTCCGACACCTCGATGACGATGCGGCCGGAGCGGTGGGTGGCCGACAGGTTGACCTGACCCTCCTCGGGCTTGCCGGCGGCGGCGCGCTTCTCCGGCCGCTCCAGGCCGTGGTCGATGGCGTTGCGGATCATGTGGGTGAGCGGGTCGATCAGGCGCTCGACGACCGTCTTGTCGACCTCGGTGCCCTCGCCCTGGACGACGAGGCGGACGCTCTTGCCGACCTGCGCCGCCACCTCGCGGGCGAGGCGGGGCATGCGCTGGAACACGGACCGCACAGGCTGCGCCCGGATCGCCATGACGCTGTCCTGGATCTCGCGGGTGAGCTGCTCCAGCTCGTCGAGGCCCACGGCCACTTGCGACACGCGGGCGAGGCCGGCCTCGGCCACGCGCTCGGCCAGCATGGCCTGGTTGATGACGAGCTCGCCCACGAGGTCGATGAGCCGGTCGACGCGGCCGAGGTCGACGCGGATCGTGGTGACCGGCGCCGCGCCGCGCCCCTCGGGGTCCGCCGCCTTCGCGGCGGGTTCGGCCGGCGACGGCGCTGGGACGGCCGGTGCCCCGGGTGCGGGCTCCGGCGCCGGCGCGTCGAGGTCCGGCAGGACGTCGACGGGGATCGGGACGAAGACCGGCATCTCCGGCTCGGCCGGGGCGGCGTCGACCCGCTCGATCGCGAGCTCGCTGTCCCATTCGGCGAATTCGAAGATCTCGCGGACGGCCGCCTCCCCGGCGGCCGTGTCGAGCGTCGCGGTCCAGCCGAGATAGGCCGCCTCGGGGTCGAGCCCGTCGAGGCGGGGGAGGCCGCCGACGTCGCAGGACACGTCGAGCGCGCCGAGCAGCGCGAGCTCGCGCATCAGCACCGTGACCTCGTTGCCCTTGGCGAAGAGCTCCGCGCGCGGGCGGAACGAGATCAGGAAGCGCTCGGTCCCGCTGGGCACAGGCCCATCCGAGCCGCCGAGGTCGTCGAAGGCGTCGAGGTCGACCGGGATGGGCGCGAAGACCGGCATCGCATCGTCGGCCGACGCCGCGGGCGGCGGGGGGACAGGGCCCGCGCAGGCCGCCGCGAGCTCCGCCGTCACCGCGTCGGCCCGCGCCGCGTCGTGCGGGGCGTCGGCCCGCGCCGCGCGCAGCAGGTCGGACAGGACGTCGGTGGCCCGGAGCATGAGGCGGACCAGCGCGGGAGCCGGCTCCAGCCGGCCGACGCGGACGAGGTCCATCACGTTCTCGAAGGCGTGGGCGAAGCGCACGAGGTCGACGAGGTTGAAGGCCCCGGCGCCGCCCTTCACCGAATGGACGGCGCGAAAGGCGGCGTTGATCACCTCGGGGTCGCGGTCGCCGCCCTCGACGGCGAGGAGCCCGGCCTCGAGCTCGACGAGCTGCTCGTCGCATTCCTGGAAGAAGGTCTGTCTGATCTCGGCCAAGGCGTCCAAGGTCGATCCCCCGCGCTCGATGGTTGTCGGCGGTCAGGCCGCGACGCGTCGCACGGCGTCGACCAGCTTGGCGCCGTCGAAGGGCTTGACGATCCAGCCCGTGGCGCCGGCCGCGCGGGCCCGCTGCTTCTTCTCGACGTGGCTTTCCGTCGACAGCACCAGGATCGGCACCGCGCGCAGGCGGGCGTCGCGACGCACCCCCTCGATGAAGCCGAAGCCGTCGAGGCGCGGCATGTTGATGTCGGTGATGATGACGTCCGGCCGCGCCGAAGCGAGGAGTTCGAGCCCGTGCTGGCCGTCCTCCGCCTGGAGCACCTCGTAGCCGGCCGAGCTCAGGGCGATGCGGAGCATGTCGCGCATCGTGCGGCTGTCGTCGACCGTGAGAACCGTCTTGCTCATGCGGGTGTGCCTTCGATGGTCAGGATGGGGCCGAGCCCGAGGAGGCGCGTCGCCTGGGCGAAGCCCTCGGAGGGTGCCCGGACGGCGAGCGCCCTGCCGTCGGCCGCCCAGGTGGCCGCGGCGGAGGCCAGCACCTGGGCGCAGAGCGCGCCGAGGTGGCGCACCGCCGAGGCGTCGAGCGCGAGGTCGGAGCCGCGCCGCTCCAGCAGGGCGGCGCAGAGGGGGCCGGCCGCGTTGAGGTCCAGCACGGCGTCGAGGGCGAGGTCGCCGCCCCCGCCGGGTTCGGCGGCCGGGGCGACCCCGCGCCGGGATCGGCGCGCCATGCTCAGAACTCCTCCCAGCCGTCCTCGGCCGGGGCGGCCTGGGGTTTCAACGCCGCGCCGCCGCGGCCCGTCGTGCGCAGCGCCGTCACCGTGGCGGGCCGCGACGGGGCGCGGGGGGCCGCGCGGGCGGGCCGCGCGGGCATGGCCGACGCGGCCTGGCCGACGTCGAAGCGCGACAGCAGGCCGGACAGCTGCTCCGCCTCGGCGCTGAGGCCGTGGGTCGCGGCCGTGGTCTCCTCCACCATGGCGGCGTTCTGCTGGGTGACCTGGTCCATCTGGCCCACGGCGGTGTTGATCTCGTCGAGCGCCGTCGCCTGCTCCTGCGCCGAGGCGGCGATGCCGGCCATCACGTCGTCGATCCGCGCGACGTGGGCCAGGATGCCGTCGAGCGACCGGCCGGTCTCGGCGACGAGCCCCACGCCGGCCGCGACCTGCTGGGACGAGGTGTGGACGAGCGCCTTGATCTCCTTGGCGGCCTCGGCCGAGCGCTGGGCCAGGGCCCGCACCTCGCTCGCCACCACGGCGAAGCCGCGCCCGGCCTCGCCGGCCCGCGCCGCCTCGACGCCCGCGTTGAGCGCGAGCAGGTTGGTCTGGAAGGCGATCTCGTCGATGACGCCGATGATGCGGCCGATCTGGCCGGACGAGCTCTCGATCTCGCCCATGGCCGCGATGGCGGATTTGACGACCGCGCCCGAGCGCTCGGCGTCCGCCCGGGCGCCGCTCACGACCTCGCGGGCCTGCCGCGTGCCGGCGGAGGTCTTCCGCACCGTGGACGTGATCTCGCCGAGGGCGGCCGTGGTCTCCTCCAGGCTCGCCGCCTGCTGTTCCGTGCGGCGGCTGAGGTCGTCCGCGGCCGTCGCGACCTCGCGCGTGCTCGTGCGGATCGCGTCGGCGCTGTCGGCCACCGCCTTCACGGTCGCCCCGAGCCGCTCGGCCGTGCCGTTGAAGTCCGCCTCGATCCGCGCGTAGGGGCCCGCGGCGTGCCCGTCCAGGCGCGCCGTGAGGTCGCCCTCGGCAAGCCGGCTGAGGCCTGTGCCGAGCCCCGCGATGAAGGACTGCTGCGACTCCGATGACAGCCGCTGCGCTTCGAGGTGCGCGGCCTGCCGCTGCTCGATGGCCGTCACGTCGGTGGCGAGCTTGACCACGCGGAAGGCCTTGCCGTCGGCGCCGATCAGCGGGTTGTACGAGGCCTGGATCCAGACGGTCCGCCCGCCCTTGGCCACGCGCTCGAACTTGTCGCTGAAGAACGCGCCCTCGGCGAGACGGGACCAGAAGGTGCGGTATTCCGGCGAGGCCGCGTGGGCCGCGGGGACGAACAGGGAATGGTGACGCCCTTGGATTTCCGACAGAGCGTAGCCCATCGTGGACAGGAAGTTCTCGTTGGCGTCGAGGATCGTGCCGTCGAGGGCGAACTCGATCGTCGCCTGAGACCTGTCGATCGCCTTCAGCTTCCCGCTGACGACTTGCTGCTCCAAGCTGGCCGCAGAACGCTTCTTGCTCCAGTCGAACATGGCGACGCTTCCGAAATACATCTGGACGGTCGCACGGCGCATCGTGCGACGGTGCCAGAACGCTTGTTGGGATTGCCGCCAGGGACCTGTGAGGGCCGGCGACCTGGATTGATTACTAGCGCCGAGGTCATTTCTCCCCGGTTAATAGGAACAGATCTCAAAGGCATCAAATAACACTATGCTCTGAGCAAAAAGGTTCATACCAAACTGTCTTCAGCAACAATTGTTACGATCTGAAATCAGGACGCGGCATCGCACCGCTCGTCTTGTTTCAATCGAGGCTACAACAGGCCCCTCCGAGCGATGCCGCCGAAAGTGCGGAATACACCGCCTGCGACGTCCCCGGTCCTCGGTCCGGTTGAACCGAGCCCAGGGCCGTCCCCGCCGAGGGATCGGCAGCGTCGACGTGCCTTCGAACGGCCGCCCTGACGGCGGCGACGCGGCCCGCATCGCCGCAGCCCGGTGTGGCCGCACCGGGCGCTATCGCATCACGCACGCCGCGGAGGAGCGCCTCGACTGGCCTGCCGGGCGGCGACGGATTTGCCGCGCAGCCGGCCCGCAACTCCGCCAGATCGTCCCATGTTGGTGCCCCATGAAGCAGAAGCAGCCGCCGCTCCGGTTCCAGCCCGGGTTCGAGGTCGTCCCGCCGGACGAGGACGAGATCCAGCGCGGCCTGACCGAGGCCATGCTGTCGATCCAGCGCAAGACGCACGCCGACACCGGCCATGCCCGCCGCGCCGTCCACGCCAAGCCGCACGGCTACCTGCGCGTGACGTTCGAGGTGCTGGACGGCCTGTCGCCGCACCTCGCGCAGGGCCTCTACGCCGCGCCCGCGACCTACGACGCGATCCTCCGCTTCAGCACGACGCCGGGCGACATGCTCGACGACGCCGTGTCGACCCCGCGCGGCGTGGCGCTCAAGGTCCTCGACGTCCCCGGCGCCCGCCTGCCCGGCAGCGAGGGCGACCGGACGCAGAACTACGTGTTCGGCAACTCGCCGACCTTCCAGGTCGCGACGGCGGCGAAATTCCTCCAGCAGCTCAAGCCCATGGCGGCCACCACGGGGCGGGCCGAGCCGCTGAAGCACGCCATCTCGGTCCTGTCCCGCAACGCCGAGGCGGCGCTGGAGATGGTCGGCGGGAAGTCCGCGACCCTCACCACGCTGGCCGGGCAGGCTCCGACCGAACTCCTCGGCGACAGCTTCTACTCGCAGGCGGCGCTGCTGCACGGCGACTACTACGCCAAACTCGCGATGTCGCCCGTGTCGCCGGAGCTGACGGCGCTGTCGCAACAGAAGCTCGACCTGTCCGGCCACCCGGACGTCATCCGCGACTCCGTGCGCGACTATTTCCGCAGCCTTCCGGGCGCCTGGGAGCTGCGCGTGCAGGTCGGCACCGACATCGACGCCATGCCGATCGAGGACGCCAAGACCGAGTGGCCCGAGGACCGGAGCCCCTACGTGGCGGTGGCCCGCATCACGGCCCGGCCGCAGGACAGCTGGTCGGACGGCCTCCGGGATCTCGTCGAGGAGCACCTCGCCTTCGACCCCTGGATCGGCCTCGCCGCCCACCGCCCGCTCGGCTCGATCATGCGGGCGCGCCAGCCCGCCTACGCGGCCGCGCGCCACTACCGCGCCGAGAGCAACGGGGCCGAGATCCGCGAGCCGGAGGGACGGCCCGCGGCCTGAGCGGAAGCGTCACCAGCGGCCGGCGTGCTGGCCGCCGTCGATGTTCAGCGTTTCGCCCGTGACGAAGCCGGCGCGCTCCAGATACAGCACCGCGTCGACGATCTCGCCGACCTCGCCCATGCGGCCCATCGGGTGCAGGCCCTTGGCTAGGTCGTGCACCTCGGGCGGGTTCATCGGCGTCTTGATGACGCCCGGCGCCACCGCGTTCACGCGAATGCCGCGGTCCGCATATTCGATGGCGAGGTTGCGCGTCACCGCGGCGAGGCCGCCCTTCGTCAGCGCGGCGAGGCCGGACGGCACGGCGAGCAGCGGCTGCTCGACCAGCGTCGTGGTGATCTGCACGACGTGGCCCTGTCCCTGCCTCAGCATCTCCGGGATGACGAGCTGCGTCACGTGGAAGAAGCCGAACAGGTTCACGTCCACAATGCGGCGCAGGTCCTCGACCGTATAGTCGGTGAAGGGCTTGCCGATGAAGATGCCGGCGTTGTTGACCAGCGTGTCGACCCGCCCGAAGCGGTCGAGCGCGGCGCGGACGACGCGCTCGGCGGTCGTGCGCTCGGCGATGTCGCCCGGCACCGCGACGACGCCCTCGTCGGCCCCGCCCGCGATGGAGCGCGAGTTGGCCACCACCGCGTAGCCCTGGGCGCGGAAGCCCTCGACGATGCCCGCCCCGATGCCCTGCGACGCGCCGGTGACGATCGCGACCTTCCGTTCGGTGCCCATGGTGCCACTCCTGTGATCGGGGCGCCGGGGATGCATGCACTCCGGCCCCGAGTCAAACGCGGGCCGGCGCTTGACCGACCGCGCGCGCCGGCCCGACAAAGGGTCCGTCGCTCGCCGAGCCCGCGGGGAACAGCATGACCGAGGTCGCGATCCCCGAGCCCGGCGCGGCCTCGCCCGTGCGGGCGCTGTTCGCCGACCGGCGCCTCGCCGCCATGGTGGGGCTCGGCTTCGGCTCGGGCCTCCCGCTGTCGCTGGTCTTCGCCACGCAGTCGGCCTGGCTCAGCGAGGCCGGCGTGCCGATCAGCACGATCGGCTTCCTCAGCGAGATGACCTTCGCCTACAAGCTGAAGTTCCTGTGGGCGCCGCTGCTCGACCGCTACGCTCCCCCGCTCCTCGGCCGGCTGCTCGGGCGACGGCGCGGCTGGATCGTGCTGGCGCAGCTCGGGGTGGCGCTGGCGCTCTGCGGCATCGCTTCCGGCGACCCCGGCCACCGCCTCGCCTGGACCGTGGCCCTGTCGATGGCGCTCGGCTTCGCGGGCGCGACCCAGGATGCGGTGATCGACGGCTGGCGCATCACCGTCGCGCCGCAGGAGCGGCAGGCGCTGATGTCGTCCTGGGCCGAGACCGGCTGGCGCGTCGGCGGGCTCGTGTCCGGCGCGGGCGCGCTCTACCTCGCGGCGGCGTTCGGCTGGCGCGCCTCCTACCTTTGCATGGCGCTCGCCATGGCGCCGGCCCTCGCCGCGGCCCTGCTGGCGCCCGAGCCGGAGCGGGACCGGCAGGCGGACCCGGCGCCGCTCGACCTCCGCCGTGCCGTGGTCGAGCCGTTCCGCGAGCTGCTGGGCCGGCTCGGGCCGCTGGCGGTGCCGACGCTGCTGCTCGTCGCGGGCTTCCGGGCGCCGGGCTACATCTCCAACGCCATGGCGTTCCCGCTGTTCAAGGCGCTGCACTACGGCGACGCCGACATCGCCACCGCGACCAAGCTGTTCGGCTTCCCGGTCGGCCTCGCCGGCACCTTCACGGCCACCTACGTGGTGAAGCGCATCGGCCTGATGCCGACGCTGCTGTTCGGCACGGTCTTCGCCTCGGCCTCCCACCTCAGCCTCGCCTATCTCGCGGCGCACGGCGACCACGGCGGGGGCGAGTTCTGGCTTTTCGCGGGCTCGGTGAGCCTCGACGAGTTCGCCTACGCCTTCGCGTCCATCGTGCTCATCACCTTCATGTCCTCGCTCAGCGCGCCGGCCTTCGCGGCCAGCCAGTTCGCGCTGCTGTCCTCGCTCTGCGCCCTGCCCGGCAGCTTCATCGCCGGCACGTCGGGCCTCGTCATCGAGCGCCTCGGCTTCACATGGTTCTTCGTCGGCACGGCGGTGATCGGCCTGCCGGTGGCGCTGCTGTGCTGGTTAGTGTGGCGGATGCAGGGGCGGGAGGGCGCGCGGGCCGCCTGACGCCCCGCGCCCTCAACCCACGTGATCCACCACCGAATAGGCCATGTAGGCGAAGAGCGCCGCGCCGAAGAGCATCAGCAGCGCCACGAGCCCGACGTCCATCCGCACCCCGGTCGCGGGCCGCTTGTCCGGGCTGTCGATCGCGGCGGCGGTGCGCCGGAACCGCACCGTCGCCAGCACCATCATCAACCCGGCCAGGGCGATGACGAGGAGGCCGACGATGTCGGCCACGCCCTCGCCCACCGCCGACGGCCCCTGCCCGCCGAGCGTGCGGCTGGTGGCCTTGAGGAACAGGTCGAACTTCTCCACCAGGAAGCCGAAGGCCGCCACCGCGATGGCGGTGCGCACCCAGGCGAGGTAGGTCCGCTCGTTGGCGGCGTGGTCGCTGTAGCGCTCGATCATGGCTTCCGCCCTCAACCGATCCGCCCGGCCGCGCGGGGGTCCCGCCGCGCGAGGCGGCCGAGCAGGTACTCGACCTCGGCCCTCGCGGCGGCGCTCATCGGGCTCGCGGGCTTGCGCTGCGCGTCCGACGCGATGATGCCGCGCCGCGCCATCACGTATTTGCGCACCGCGAGCCCCACGTTCGGCTGCTGCTCGTAGCGCAGCAGCGGCAGGTGCGCGTCGAAGAGGTCGTGGGCGGCGTCGCGCTCCCCCGCGGCGGACAGGCGCACCACGTCGATCAGCATGTCCGGGAAGGCGTAGCCCGTCATGGCGCCGTCGGCGCCGCGCTCGCATTCGAAGTCGAGGAACAGGCCGCCGTTGCCGCACAGGATCGAGATCGGCCGCATCTCGCCCGCCCCCTCCCAGGCCCGCAGCGCGGAGATCTTCTCCAGGCCCGGCCAGTCCTCGTGCTTGAGCATCACCACTGACGGGTTGGCCTCCACGATGCGGCGGATCACGCCCGGCGCCATCACCACGCTGAAGGTGAGCGGATAGTCCTGCAGCACCACCGGCACATCGGCGCCGACCGCCTCGCTCGCCTGGGCATAGTAGGTGACGACCTGGTCGTCGGTGCGCAGCGTGTTGGGCGGCGCGATCATGACGCCCGCGGCCCCGGCGTCCATGGCGGCGCGGGCCAGCGCCCGCATGGCGGCGAAGCCCGGCGCCGACACGCCCACCACCACCGGCAGCGCGGGCGCGCGGCGGATGAAGCGCGTCGCGAGGTCGAGCGCCTCGGCGCCGTCGAGCTTGGGCGCCTCGCCCATGACGCCGAGCACGGTCAGGCCCGTGGCGCCGGTCGCGACGTAGAAGTCCGTCATACGGTCGACGGAGGCGAGGTCGACGCGCCCGTCGGCGTGGAACGGCGTCGGCGCGATGGGGAAGACGCCGCGGGCGGTGTGGTCGAGCGGCATGGGGAAGACTCCGGGCGGGCCTGTCGGCGCGGGCGCGCAAGCTTGTCTCACGCTCCCCGTGCGGGTGTCACCCCGGCCCGGGCGGCGGATGGGCGTCGCAGACGTGCCGCCGCGCGACCTCGCCGACCGCGTTCACCCCCAGCATGGCCATGTTCCGGTCGACCTCGGCGCCGAGCAGCCCCATGGCGTGGCGCACGCCGCCCTCCCCCGCCGCCGCGGCGGCGAACAGGAACGGCCGGCCGAGGAAGACGAAGTCGGCGCCGAGCGCCAGCGCTTTCAGAACGTCGCTGCCGCGCCGTACCCCTGAGTCGAACAGCACCGCCATGGATCCCGCCGCGGCCTTCACGGCGGGCAGGGCGTGGAGCGGCGCCAGCGCGCCGTCGAGCTGGCGGCCGCCGTGGTTCGACACCCACACGGCATCGACGCCGCGCGCCTCAGCCTCGCGCGCGTCGCCGGGCGCGAGCACGCCCTTGAGGATGAAGCGGCCGCGCCAGCGGCGGCGGATCAGCTCCACGTGGTCCCACGACAGGCCGTCGCGCTTGCCGACCGCGCGCACGAGGTCGCGCGACAGGATCGGCGGGCCGCGGCGCGCGTCCATGTTCTCCATGTGGGGCATGCCGGCCCGCAGGGTCCGCGCGAAGGTGCCGAGCGACCAGCGCGGATGCGCGGCGCCGTCGGCGAGGAGCTTCAGGCTCGGCCGCAGTGGGATGGAGAAGCCGGTGCGGACGTTGTTCTCGCGGTTGCCCGGCACCGGCACGTCGACGGTCAGCACCAGCGTGTCGAAGCCGGCGCGCTCCACGCGGTCCACCATGGCGAGGATGCGCGCGGGCTCGCCCGGCAGGTAGGCCTGGAACCAGCGCGCGCCGCCCTCCGCCGCCACGCGCTCCAGCGGCATGATCGAGGTGGCGCTCACCGCCATGGGCACGCCCTCGGCCCGCGCGGCGCGCGCCAGCACGAGGTCGCCCTCGAAGCAGGACAGGCCGGAGAGACCCATGGGGGCGATGCCGAAGGGGAAGCGGTGGCGCTCGCCGAACAGCGTCGCCGCGGTCGAGCGGCGCGACACGTCCCGCAGCGTGTCCGGCACGAAGGCGATCCGGCGGAAGGCGTCGCGGTTCTGGTCGCGCGACTGGTTGGTCTCGGCCGCGCCCGCGTAATAGCCGTAGATCTGCCGCGGCAGGCGCCGCCGCGCCGCGGGCTCGAAGTCGTCGAGGGCGAGGAAGCCGCGGAGCTGCCGCGGCACGGCGTCGTCGGGGCGCCGCGCCTGGGTGACGACCGGGGCCGGCGGAACCGTGCCGGGCGCGGGGGCGTCACGGCCCGCAGGTCCCGCCGCCGCGTCGCCGCCCTGCCCGCCGTCCGTCATCCCGCGCGCCCGCACATTCGTCCCGCCGCGCGCCTCAGAACGTCGCCGTCAGCGGGTCGGGGCCGGTGCGGCCGTCGGCGGAGTCGAGCGCCGCGATGCGGGCGCGGTCGTCGGCGTCGAGCGCGAAGTCCCACACGTCGATGTTCTCGCGCAGCCGCTCGGGGCTCACGGTCTTCGGGATCACGATCAGCCCCTCGTCGAGGTGCCAGCGGATCACGACCTGCGCCGCCGTCTTGCGGTGCTTCCGCGCGATGGCCGCGAGCGCGGGCTCGCCGAGGAACTTGCCGCGGCCGAGCGGGCTCCAGGATTCGGTGCGGATGCCGAGCCGGTCGTGCACCTCGCGCAGAGCGCGCTGCTGGAACTGCGGGTGGAGCTCGATCTGGTTCACGGCCGGCGTCACGCCCGTCTCGCCGATGATACGCTCTAGGTGGTCGGCGTTGAAGTTGGACACGCCGATCGACGTCGCGCGGCCCTCCTGGCGCAGCCGCACCAGGGCGCGCCACGTGTCGACGAAGAGCGCCTTCTTCGGCGCGGGCCAGTGGATCAGGTAAAGGTCGACCGACGCGCGCTTGAGCCGCCCGGCGCTGGCCTCGAAGGCGCGCAGCGTGGAGTCGAAGCCCTGGTCGGCGTTCCACAGCTTGGTGGTGAGGAAGACGTCGCTGCCCGCGAGTCCCTCGCCGACTCCCTCCTCGTTGTTGTAGGCCGAGGCGGTGTCGACGGCGCTGTAGCCCGCCGCGATCGCCTCCCGCATGATGCGCGCCGCCTCGCCGGCGGGCGTCTGCCACACGCCGAGGCCGAGCCGCGGCATGGCGCGGCCGTCGTTGAGTTCGATGTCCTGTGACAGCGTGTCGGCCACGGCGGCGCCCTTCCGAAGGTTGGCCGCGCGAAAGCGGCGACGGGAAGCGCAACGCCGGAGCGCCCGTCGCGGTCGCACTCTTCGTCAGGGATAATCGACGTGGGTGAGGTAGAGCCCATCGGCCGGCGCCACCTGGCCGCAGCGGCGTCGGTCGCGGGCGTCGAGGGCGGAGCGCAGGTCGGCGGCGCTCCAGCGGCCGAGTCCCACCATCGCGACCGAGCCCACCATGGAGCGCACCTGCCGGTGCAGGAAGGAGCGCGCCCAGACGCGGATCTCGATCGCCTCGCCGTCGCGCTCCACCGTGAAGCCGTCGAGGGTGCGCACGGGGCTCGCGGCCTGGCACTCGCTGTCGCGGAAGGTGGTGAAGTCGTGCATGCCGAGTAGGCCCTGCGCGGCCGCGTGCATGGCTTCGGCGTCGAGCGCGGGCTTCACGAGCCAGCGCTGGCCGGCGTCGAGCGCCAGCGGGGCGCGGCGGTTGACGATGCGGTACAGGTAGCGGCGCCGCACCGCAGAGTGGCGCGCGTCGAAGTCTCCGGCCACGCGCTCGGCGGCGCGGATCGCGATGCGGTGCGGCTTGAGGTTCGCGTTGACGGCGTCGCGCACGCTGTCGGTGCGGTAGTCCTTGGCGAGGTCGAGGTGCGCCACCTGCCCGGTGGCGTGGACGCCGGAATCGGTGCGGCCGGCGCCGTGCATCCCGCCCGGCGGGCAGCCGAGCGGCGCCGCGGCCGTCTCCAGCGCCCCCTGGATCGACGGGCCGTTCGCCTGCCGCTGCCAGCCGACGAAGCCCGCGCCGTCGTATTCGATCGTCAGCTTGTAGCGGAACATCAACCCAGCCGCGTGCCGGCCGGCACGGGCCGGCCGCGCAGCAGGTCCACCGCGGGGAGCGGCGCCTTGCCGGCGCGCTGCAGGCTGGTCAGCGCCACCGCGCCCTCCCCGCAGGCGACCGTCAGCGCGTCGTCGACCGTCGCGCCGGGCGCGCCGGACGCGTCCGCGAGCCTCGCGCGCAGCACCTTGACGCGCTCCGGCCCGTGGCCGAGGTCGGCCTCGAAGAAGGCGCCGGGAAAGGGCGACAGGCCCATGACGTGGCTGAGCACCTCGCGGGCCGGCCGCGTCCAGTCGATGCGGGCCTCGGCCTTGTCGATCTTGGCCGCGTAGGTGACGCCCTCTTCCGGCTGCGGGCGGAACTGCAGCGTGCCGCGCTCCATCGCGCCGACGGCGCGTCCCATCAGGTCGGCGCCGATCACCGCCAGGCGGTCGTGCAGGTCGCCGGCCGTCATGTCGGGCGTGATGCGGACGCGCTCCTCCATGCCGACCGGGCCGGTGTCGAGCCCGGCCTCCATCCGCATCACCGCGACGCCGCTCTCGGCGTCGCCCGCCATCACGGCGCGCTGGATCGGCGCGGCCCCCCGCCAGCGCGGCAGGATCGAGCCGTGGAGGTTGACGCAGCCGAGGCGCGGCGCGTCGAGCACCGCCTGCGGCAGGATCAGACCGTAGGCCACCACCACGGCGAGGTCGGCCTCGTGGGCCCGGAACGCCGCCGCGGCCTCCGCGCCCTTCAGGCTCGCCGGATGGTGCACGGGCGCGCCGAGCCGAGACGCCAGCGCGTGGACCGGCGAGGGCGTCTCCGCCATGCCGCGGCCCGAGCGGGCCGGCGCGCGGGTGTAGACGGCGGCGATCTCGTGCCCCTGCCCCACCAGTTCGCTCAGCACCGGCACCGCGAAGGCCGGCGTGCCCATGAAGACGACGCGCATGGGACCCGTCAGGCCACGGGTTCGGCGGGCGGCTCGGCCGGCGGCGCGGGCTTGCGCGCCCCCATGGCGGCGCGGGGCGCCGGGCGCGGCTCGCGCGCGTCGCCCTCCGCGAAGCGCGCCGCCTTGGCGAAGCGCTTGGTCACCCGCTCGCGCTTCAGGCGCGAGATGTGGTCGATGAAGAGCACGCCGTCGAGGTGGTCGATCTCGTGCTGGATCGCGGTCGCGAGCAGGCCGTCGGCCTCCATCTCGCATTCGGCGCCGTGGCGGTCGAGGAAGCGCACGCGCACCCGTTCGGGCCGCTCGACGTCCTCGTAATAGTCCGGGATCGACAGGCAGCCCTCCTCGTAGACCGCGAGCTCGGGCGAGGACCGGACGATCTCGGGGTTGACCAGGAACAGGGGCTGGGGCGGCTCGTCCTTGCGGGCGACGTCGATCACCACGAGCCGCTGCATGATGCCGACCTGCACGCCGGCGAGGCCGATGCCGGGCGCGTCGTACATGGTCTCGATCATGTCGTCGAGCGCCGCCCGGACCGGCCCGTCGACCTTCAGCACGCGCTCGGACTTCTGGCGCAGGAGGTTGTCGGGCAGCGTGAGGATCTGGCGGATTGCCATGGCGGACTCGGCGGGCGGGGGAGCCCCCCGACATAGGCACGCAGGCACCGCCGGTCAATTCGCGGGCCCGCCGCGCCCGTCGGACGATTGCGCGGCCGGCGGGGCCGTGGGAAGGCGAGCACGACCCGGAGACGCGCCCATGAACCTCACCACCTGCCTCGTCGTGGCGCTCGGCGGCGCCATCGGCACCTTCGGCCGCTACGCGCTGGCCCTCGCCATGGCGCCGATCAGCGGGAGCCTGCCCTGGGGCACGGTGATCATCAACATCGCGGGCTCCTTCGTGATCGGCTTCTTCGGCACGCTGACGCTGGCGCACGGGCGCTATCCCGTGCCGGAGAACCTGCGCCTCTTCGTGCTGGTGGGGCTGTGCGGCGGCTTCACCACCTTCTCGTCGTTCAGCCTGCAGACCTTCGACCTCCTGCGCGCCGGCGCGGTGGGCCGCGCGCTGGTCAACGTCGGAGTCTCGGTGGTGCTGTGCCTCTGCGCCGTGGCGGTCGGCCACCTCGCCGCGGCGCAGCTCAACGGCGGCGCCGTGTCGGTGGTGCAGGCCTCCGTCGAGGAGGACGCCTGACGGTCAGGCCGGCACGGCGATCCGCCGCCGGCGGAACGGCGACGCGAGGAGGCGCGTCCCGCCGTAGCCCGCCACGAAGCCCACGGCCGCCGCGACGAGCCCCCCGGCGGTGACCGGCACGGCGGGCTGGAAGATCGCGTAGGCCCGGCCGGCGATCTCGGGATCGAAGCGCTCGGCGAAGACCCAGTAGCGCCCGACCGGCCCGGCGTCGTCGAAGGCGCGGTCCTGCGCTTCGAGCCGCCGCTCGCGCGCGACGTCGCCATCGAGGTCGGTGCCGCGCGCCTGCACCAGAGGGTCGGCGTTGGATCTGAGCCGCGCGATGCCGGCCTCGCGGGTGAGCGACTGCGCGCCCGCCTCGGCGTCAAACTGCGCGATGGTGCGCTTGAGCTCGTCGACCGCGCCGCCGAGCCGCTGCCGGTACTGCTGCACGAACTCCGGCGCCTGCGAGAACACGATCCCCAGCAGCAGGCCGACCGCCATCGCAAACCGCCTCGCCAGCATGGCAGCGCCGTCCCCCCGATTCGCCGAAACCGCGCGCATCCTCGCGGGGCCGACCCGCCGGCGCAAGCGCGGTCCGGCCCTGGCGCGCGGCGCGTTGAACCAAAACGGCAGGGAAAGGTTCTGACGTTGCATGAACGACGCCGTGCCGCCGCGCGTGGACCTACGGCCGAGCTTGAGCTAGCACGGCTGCGGGTCCGAACGTGACCGACGAGCGGGCGAGAGGGGAAACCATGAGCGACATCGATCAACTGTGCATCAACACGATCCGCACGCTTTCGATCGACGCGATCCAGAAGGCCAATTCCGGGCATCCGGGGGCGCCGATGGGCATGGCGGCCCCGACCTATGACCTGTGGACCGAGCGCCTCAACTACGACCCCAAGAACCCGCTCTGGCCCAACCGCGACCGCTTCGTGCTGTCGGCCGGCCACGCGTCGATGCTGCTCTATTCCATGCTGCACCTCAGCAAGGTCGAAGCCGTCGACCACGACGGCAAGAAGCTCAACCGCCTCGCCGTCTCGATGGACGACGTGAAGAGCTTCCGGCAGGCCGGCTCCTACACGCCCGGCCACCCGGAATACGGCATGACCACCGGCGTCGAGGCCACCACCGGCCCGCTCGGCCAGGGCATCGCCATGACGGTCGGCATGGCGCTCTCGGAGAAGTGGCTCGCCGCCCACTACAACAGGCCCGAGTTCAAGCTCTTCGACTACAACGTCTACGCCATCACGTCGGACGGCGAGATGATGGAGGGCATCGGCTCCGAGGCGGCCTCGCTGGCGGCGCATTGGAAGCTCGACAACCTCTGCTGGATCTACGATTCGAACAACGTGACGCTGGACGGCCCCGCCGGCTGGGCCTTCTCGGAGGACGTCGGCGCGCGCTTCCTCGCCTACGGCTGGAACGTGCTGCACGTTCGCGACGCCAACGACCTCAAACAAGTTCAGGCCGCCTACCAGGGCTTCCTGGAGGAGAAGTCGCGGCCCACGCTCATCATCGTCGAGAGCCACATCGGCTACGGCTCGCCCAACAAGCAGGACTCCAACAAGTCCCACGGCTCGCCCCTCGGCGCCGACGAGGTCAAGCTCACCAAGAAGTTCTACGGCTGGCCCGAGGACTCGTCCTTCCTGGTGCCGGACGGCGTCTACGAGCGCTTCTCGGACACGCTCGGCAAGCGCGGCGGCGAGGCCCATAACAAGTGGGCCGAGCTGTTCACGGCCTACAAGGCCAAGTACCCGGACGAGGGCAAGCAGATCGACGCCCTCATCGCCAAGGAGGTGCCGCAGGCCGCCTACGACGCGATCCCGACCTTCCCGGCCGACGCCAAGGGCATCGCCACGCGCGAGTCCGCCTCCAAGGCCGAGAACGCGCTGGCGCCGCACTATCCCTGGCTCGTCGGCGGCTCGGCCGACCTCGACGAGTCCACCAAGACCAACCAGACCGCCAAGGAGGCCGGCACCTTCCGGCCCGACAGCCGCGGCGGGCGCAACGTCCACTTCGGCGTGCGCGAGCACGCCATGGGCGCCATCTGCAACGGCATGGCGCTGTCGGGCCTGCGCCCCTACGGCGCGACCTTCCTGATCTTCTCCGACTACCTGCGCCCGGCGATCCGCCTGTCGTCGCTGCAGGAGCTGAACTCGATCTGGGTGTTCACCCACGATTCGATCGGCGTCGGCGAGGACGGGCCGACGCACCAGCCCGTGGAGCAGATCCCCAGCCTGCGCGCCATCCCGGGCCTCTTCGTGGTGCGGCCCGGCGACGCCAACGAGGCCGCCGAGGCGTGGAAGTTCGCCATCGGCCTCAAGAAGAACCCGTCGGCGCTGATCCTGTCGCGCCAGCCCATGCCGACGCTCGACCGCAACGTCTACAAGCCCGCCGCCGGCGTTCAGCGCGGCGCCTACGTGCTGGCCGACCCGAAGGACGGCAAGGACGTCGAGGTGATCCTGATGGGCACGGGCTCGGAGCTCTACCTCTGCGTGGAAACCTACGAGGCCCTGGCCAAGGAGGGCATCGGCGCCCGCGTCGTGTCCATGCCCTGCTGGGAGCAGTTCGAGCTGCAGGACGAGGCCTACAAGGACGAGGTGCTGCCGCCCCACGTCGCGGCCCGCGTCGCGGTCGAGCAGGCCGCCACGATGGGCTGGGAGAAATACGTGGGCCGCAACGGCGCGATCATCGGCATGCACACCTTCGGCGCCTCGGCGCCATTGAAGTCGCTCCTCACCAAGTTCGGCTTCACGCCCGAGAAGATGGTCGAGGCCGCCAAGGGGCAGATCGAGAAGCAGCGCGCGGCTGGCATGAAGGCCGCGGCCGAGTGATCAACCGGGCGCCGGCCGGCGAGGCCGGCGCCCGACCCCGTTCCCGGGCAGGAGACCCGCCATGAACCCGTTGCAACAGCTCGAAGCCTGCGGTCAGTCCCCCTGGCTCGACGACCTCCACCGGACGCTCATGTCCTCCGGCGAGCTCAAAAACCTCATCGACAACCACGGCCTGAAGGGCCTGACCTCGAACCCCTCGATCTTCGAGAAGGCGATCGGCTTGACGCACGACTACGACGACGTGCTGAAGGAGATGCTCGGCAAGGGCGACGCCGACGACATGACGGTCTACGAGACCATCGCGATCGCGGACATCCAGGCCGCCGCCGACGTGTTCCGCCCCGTCTACGAGAAGGCGGACGGCGGCGACGGCTTCGTCAGCCTGGAGGTGGCGCCCAACATCGCCAACGACACCGAAGCGACCAAGAAGGACGCCAAGCGGCTGTGGAAGGCGGTGGACCGCCCCAACCTCATGATCAAGATCCCCGGCACGGACGCGGGCACGCCCGCCATCCAGGCCACGATCGCCGAAGGCATCAACGTCAACGTCACGCTGCTGTTCGCCGTGAAGGCCTACGAGGACGTGGCCAACGCCTATATCGCGGGCCTCGAGGAGCTGGCCGCCAAGGGCGGGGACGTGTCCCGCGTGGCCTCCGTCGCGAGCTTCTTCCTGAGCCGCATCGACTCGGCGGCCGACGCCAAGATCGACGCCCTCGAGGACGCCGACCCGGCGCTGGTGGAGAAGGCGAAGGGCAAGATCGCCATCGCCAACGCCAAGCGCGCCTACCAGCGCGGCAAGGAGATCTTCTCCGGCCCCCGCTGGGAGAAGCTGGCCGCCAAGGGCGCACACCCGCAGAGGCTGCTGTGGGCCTCGACCGGCACCAAGTCGAAGTCGCTGCCCGACACCTACTACGTCGACAACATCATCGGCCTCGGCACGGTCAACACCATGCCGCCCGCGACCATGAAGGCCTTCGGCGACCACGGCACGGCCATCAAGGATTCGGTCGAGAGCGACCTCGCGGGCGCCGAAGCGTCGCTGGCCGCGCTGGAGAAGCTCGGCATCTCGCTCGACGAGATCACGCACGAACTCGTCCTCGACGGCATCAAGAAGTTCGAGGAAGCCTTCGACAACCTCATCGGCGGCGTGAAGAAGCGCCGCGGCGAGTTCAGCAAGGCGGCCTGAGCCGAGACTGTGCCGGTCCGGGGCCCCGCCCCGGACCTCCGCGGAAGGCCGCGCGCCTTTCGGAACAGAACACAACGACGCGGCCGAGCCGGCGTCCCCCGCACTTCAGAGGGCTTCAGCGATGCAAATCGGCGTGATCGGTCTCGGCCGCATGGGCGGCAACATCGTGCGGCGGCTCCAGCGCCACGGGCACCACTGCATCGCCTTCGACCGCAACGCGCGCGCCGTGCACGACCTCGTCGACGACGGCGCGGTCGGGGCCGAGAGCCTCGAGGACATGGTGTCGAAGTTCACCGAGACGCCGCGGATCGTCTGGGTGATGCTGCCCGCGGGCACGATCACCCACGACGCGGTCTACAAGCTCGGCGACCTCCTGTCGGAGGGCGACATCATCATCGACGGTGGCAACTCCTTCTACAAGGACGACATCCACCGCGGCCAGGACCTGCGCAAGAAGGGCATCCACTACGTCGACGTCGGCACGTCGGGCGGCGTGTGGGGCTTGGAGCGCGGCTACTGCATGATGATCGGCGGCGCCAAGGAGGCGGTCGACACGCTCGACCCGATCCTCGACGCGCTGGCGCCCGGCATGGGCGACATCCCCCGCACGCCCGGCCGCGAGAAGATCTCCGACACCCGCGCCGAGCGCGGCTACATCCACGCCGGCCCGACCGGCGCCGGCCACTTCGTCAAGATGGTCCACAACGGCATCGAATACGGCCTGATGCAGGCCTATGCCGAGGGCTTCGACGTCCTCAAGATGAAGAACTCGCCCGAGCTGACCGAGAGCGAGCGCTTCGACCTCAACCTCACCGACATCGCCGAGGTGTGGCGGCGCGGCAGCGTGATCTCGTCCTGGCTGCTCGACCTCACGGCCTCGGCCCTGACGGCGAGCCCGAACCTCGAGCACTTCTCCGGCGTCGTCGACGATTCCGGCGAGGGACGCTGGACCATCGAGGCGGCCATCGAGGAGGCGGTGCCGGTCAACGTGCTGTCGGCGGCGCTTTACGCCCGCTTCCGCTCGCGCGAGGCCCACACCTTCGGCGAGCGCACGCTGTCCGCCATGCGGTTCGGCTTCGGCGGCCACGTCGAGCACCGCGACGCGCCGGCGCCGGAGGGCGCCGCCACCGGCCCGAAGCCCGTCTGAGGAGGCGCGACGATGGGCGAGCAGACCGTCGCGGCCTCGGCCGCCCCCGACAGCTCGACGCCGAAGGCCGGCGCCTGCGCCATGGTGATCTTCGGCGGCGGCGGCGACCTGACCAAGCGCCTCGTCACCCCTGCGCTCTACAACCTCGCCACCACCGGCCTGCTACCGGACGATTTCGCGATCATCGGCGTCGACCATTCGGACGGCTCCGACGACGGCTGGCGCGACAGCCTCGACGAGATGATGCGCAGCTTCGTCGGCGGGACCGGCGAGTTCGACCCCTCGCAGATCGACGCGAAAGCCTGGGACTGGCTGAAGTCCCGCATGTTCTACCTCAAGGGCGACTTCGAGGACCCGAAGACCTTCGAGTCTGTGAAGGGCAAGCTCGCCGAGGTCGAGAACAGCCACCACACGGGCGGCAACGTCCTGTTCTACCTCGCCGTGGCGGACCGCTTCTTCGGAACGGTGGTGGACGGCCTCGGCGCCGCGAAGCTGACCGAGACCGACGGCGACGAGGCGTGGCGCCGCGTCGTCATCGAGAAGCCCTTCGGCCACGACCTCGCCTCCGCCAAGGCGCTGAACGCCCGCGTGCTCAAGGTGCTGCGCGAGGATCAGGTATACCGGATCGACCACTTCCTCGGGAAGGAGACGGTCCAGAACATCATGACCTTCCGCTTCGCCAACGGCCTGTTCGAGCCGCTGTGGAACCGCGACCACATCGACCACGTGCAGATCACCGTGGCCGAGACGGTGGGCGTCGAGGGCCGCGGCGGGTTCTACGAGGCGACCGGCGCGCTGCGCGACATGATGCCGAACCACGTGTTCCAGCTCGTCGCCATGACCGCCATGGAGCCGCCGGTGTCGTTCGACGCCGACGACGTCCGCTCGCGCAAGGTCGACGTCTTCAAGTCCATGAAGACCGTGAAGCCCGAGCAAGCCGTGCGCGGCCAGTACGACGCCGGCACGGTGCTGGGCAAATCCACCAAGGCCTACCGCGCCGAGCCCCACGTCGACCTGCATTCCAAGACCGAAACCTACGTCGCTCTGAAGCTCGACATCGACAACTGGCGCTGGGCGGGCGTGCCCTTCTACCTGCGCACGGGCAAGTACATGTCGACCCGCACCAGCGAGGTCGCGATCCGCTTCAAGCCGGCCCCGATGGCGCTCTTCGCCGAGACCAAGACGTCGGACATCCAGGCGAACTGGCTCGCCATCCAGATCCAGCCCGACGAGGGCATCTCGCTGCAGTTCGAGGTGAAGCGCCCCGGTCCCGTCGTGGACCTGAAGAGCGTGAAGATGAACTTCGCCTACAAGGACTGGTTTCCGGCGCAGCAGAACGTCGGCTACGAGACGCTGCTCTACGACGTGATGACGGGCGACCAGACGCTGTTCCAGCGCGCCGACCAAGTCGAGGAAGCCTGGCGCGTGGTCGACGAGGTGCTGGACCACTGGGGCAAGTCGGCCCCGCGCGACTTCCCGAACTACGTCGGCGGCACGGCCGGCCCGGTCGCGGCCGACCTCATGCTGGCGCGCGACGGCGACCGCGCGTGGCGGCCGGTGAAGCTCGACCCCGGGCCCGAGCAGCCGGAGGGTGGCGCCAAGTGACGGGGCGCGTCCAACCGGCGGAGCCGATCCGCCTCGTCGTCTCCGACATCGACGGCACGCTGGTCAACCACGCCAAGGAGCTGACGCCCCGCACCCGCGCCGCCATCGCGGCGCTGGCTGAGCGCGGCGTGGGCTTCACGGTGACGACCGCGCGCCCGCCCGTCGGGCTGCGCGGCGTCTTCGCCTTGCTGGGCATGAAGGTGACGGCGGCGGCCATCAACGGCGGCGCCGTGGTGGACGGCGACCTCAACATCGTCGAGGAGAAGCTGCTCGCCCCCGCGATCGCCCGCCGCGCCGTGGCGCTGCTGCGCGAGCAGGGCCTCGACCCCTGGCTCTTCACCGACGAGCACTGGTACATCCGCGACCCGAAGGGCGACAACGTCCCGCTCGAGACGCGCACCATCGGCCAGGAGCCTGTGGTGGTCGACGACTTCGCCGAGGCGCTCTACGGCCGCGTGCTCAAGGTGATCGGCTCCTGCAACGACCACCCCCACCTCGCCGCCTGCGAGGCGATGCTGCAGCGCGCGCTCGGCGCCGACGCCATCGCGACGCGGTCGCAGGCCTATTACCTCGACGTCACCAACCCGCGCGCCCACAAGGGCGAGGCGGTGGCGAGCCTCGCCAAGGCCTTCGGCGTGCCGGTCTCGGCGGTGCTGACGATCGGCGACGGCACCAACGACATCCCGATGCTGGAGGCCGCGGGCTTCGGCGTCGCCATGGGCAACGGCTCCGACGAGGTCAAGGCCGCGGCCGACGCCGTCACGGGTGATTGCGAGCACGACGGCTTCGCCGAGGCCATCGAGCGCTACGTGCTGCGGGCCTGAGGAGGAAAGCCGTGTCCGACCGACCGAAGGGCAAGATCTCGCTGCTGCTGGCCGACGTCGACGGCACGGTGGTGACCAAGGACAAGGTGCTGACCGAGCGCGCCGTCAAGGCCGTGGCGGCGCTGCACGAGGCCGGCATCAAGTTCGCGGTGACGAGCGGCCGGCCGCCGCGCGGCATGGCCATGCTGATCGAGCCCCTGCACATCGAGACCATGATCGCGGGCTTCAACGGCGGCGCCATGGTGAAGCCGGACCTCAGCGTCATCGAGGAGAAGACGCTGCCGCCCGACGTGACGCGCGAGGCCATCAAGGTCATCGCCGACCACGGCCTCGACGCCTGGCTCTACACCGCCGAGGACTGGTTCATCACGAAGAAGGACGCCCCGCACGTCGACCGCGAGGCCTGGACGGTGAAATTCGACCCCACGGTGGTCGATCGCTTCGCCGACGCGGAGCTCGACCGCGCCACCAAGGTCGTCGGCGTGTCGGACGACCTCGCGGCCGTCGAGAAGGCCGAGCACGACATGCAGGCCGCGCTCGGCGACCGCGCTTCGGCGGCGCGCTCGCAGCCCTACTACCTCGACGTGACGCACCCGCACGCCAACAAGGGCGACGTGGTGCTGGCGCTCTCGAAGGAGCTCGACATCCCCACGGACGAGATCGCCACGATCGGCGACATGCCCAACGACGTGACCATGTTCAAGCGCTCGGGCTTCTCGATCGCCATGGGCAACGCCAGCGACGCCGTGAAGGCCCAGGCCTCCGCGGTGACGGCCGGCTACGACGACGAGGGCTTCGCCAAGGCCATCGAGACCTTCCTGCTGCCCCGCAAGACATCCGAGTAAGCCCCCACCGCCATGAGTGAGTTCCTGATCGCCCCGTCGGTCCTGTCGGCCGACTTCGGCCGCCTCGCCGAGGACTGCCGCGCCGTCGACGAGGCCGGCGCCGACTGGCTGCACGTCGACGTCATGGACGGGCGCTTCGTGCCCAACATCACCTTCGGGCCGGGCGTGGTGGCGGCGATCCGCCGGGCGACCGCAAAGCACCTCAACCTCCACCTGATGATGGTCGAGCCCGAGAACTTCGTCGCCGATTTCGCGAAGAGCGGGGCGGATTCCATCTGCGTCCAGGCGGAATCGACCTCGACGATCCACCTCCACCGCGTGCTCGGCCAGATCCGGGCGCTCGGGGTGGCGGCCGGCGTGGCGCTGAACCCGGCGACGCCGCCCTCCGCGATCGAATACGTGCTGCACCTCTGCGACGTCGTCATCGTGATGACGGTGAACCCCGGCTTCGGCGGGCAGAGCTTCCTGCCCGAGATGCTGCCCAAGGTGAGGGCGATCCGCGCCATGGCGGCGGAGCGCGGCCTCAGCCCGCGCATCATGCTCGACGGCGGCATCAACGACCGCACGATCCGGCCCGGCGTCGATGCCGGGGCTGACGTCTTCGTGGCCGGGTCCTACGTGTTCGACGCGCCCGACTACGCGGAGCGGATCGCGAAGCTGCGGCTCGCGGCGACATCGGAGGTGGCGTGATGGCTGAGCGGCAGGTGGCCTCGGGCGAGCTCGACGTCTTCGACGACCCCGACGCGGTGGCGGACGCGGTGGCGTCCTGGCTGATCGAGCAGGCGGCCGGCAAGGAGCGCTTCACGGTCAGCCTGTCCGGCGGCTCGACGCCGAAGCGGCTCTACGAGCGGCTGGCGAGCCCCGCCTACCGCGATCGCTTCCCCTGGGACCGGACCGAGTGGTTCTTCGGCGACGAGCGCTTCGTGCCGAAGACCGACAAGGACAGCAACTTCCGCATGGTGGACGAGGCCATGCTGTCCCGCGCGCCCGTGGCGGCCGACAGCGTGCACGCCTTCGACACCGCGCTGGAGTCCCCGCAGGAGGCCGCCCTCGCCTACGAGGAGGAGCTGAAGTGCTTCTACGGCGCCGACGCGCTCGATCCGGCCAAGCCGCTGTTCGACGTGACGCTGCTCGGCCTCGGGCCGGACGGACACACGGCCTCGCTGATCCCCGGCCAGCCCGTGCTGGAGGAGCGCGAACGCTGGGCCGCGGCGGTAACGGAGGGGCGCCCCGAGGCACGGCTGACCCTCACCTACCCGGTCATCGCCTCGTCGCGCGCCATCGCGTTCCTGGTGACGGGCCAGGACAAGGCCGCCATGCTGGCCCACGTCCGGTCCGGCGCCGAGGACGTGCCGGCCGGCCGGCTCCGGTCGGCGGCGGAGGTCCACTGGTTCGTCGACCGGGCGGCGGCGGGCCGGGGCTGAGGCCCCCGGGCGCGGCACCCGCGGCGGCCGAAGCGTGTTAACACCGCACCGCATCGCGCATGAGCGGTGCGGATCGCGAGAGGCGGCGGGCCATCGCCCGGCCGCCCGAGAAGGGGAGCGAAGGCCATGGCGGGCGAAACGATGCGGGCGCAGATGACCGACAAGGACGGCTTCATCGCGGCCCTGGACCAGAGCGGCGGCTCCACGCCGAAGGCGCTGGCGCAATACGGGGTGCCGGAGAGCGCCTACAGCGGCGACGACGAGATGTTCGCCGAGATGCACAAGATGCGGGTCCGCATCATGACGGCGCCGACCTTCACGGGCGACAGGGTGATCGGCGCGATCCTGTTCGAGAAGACCATGGACGGCGAGGTCGAGGGCCAGCCCGTGCCCTCCTACCTGTGGGAAAAGCGGGGCGTCGTCCCCTTCGTCAAGATCGACAAGGGCCTGGAGGCCGAGAAGGACGGGGTGCAGCTCCTGAAGCCGATCCCGGGCCTCGACACGCTGCTGGCCCGCGCCGCCAAGCTCGGCGTCTACGGCACCAAGATGCGCTCCGTCATCGCCCGCGCGTCGAAGGACGGCATCGCCGCCATCGTGCGCCAGCAGTTCGAGGTCGCCGAGCAGATCGCGAAGCACGGCCTGATGCCGATCATCGAACCTGAGGTGCTGATCAAGGCCGCCGACAAGGCCGAGGCCGAGCAGATCCTGCACGACGAGATCGCCCGACAGCTCGACGCCCTGCCCGAGGGCCGGCGCGTCATGCTCAAGCTGACGATCCCGACGAAGCCGGACCTCTACGAGGACTTCACGCGCCATCCCAGGGTGGAGCGCGTCGTGGCGCTGTCCGGCGGCTACCCGCTCGACGACGCCTGCGGCAAGCTCGCGCAGAACCACGGCATGATCGCGAGCTTCTCGCGCGCCCTGATCGACAACCTCAGGCACGGCATGAGCGAGGGGGAGTTCGACGCCACGCTGGCGAAGGCCGTCGACAGGATCTACCGGGCGTCAGTCAGCAAGGCCGCGCCCGCCGCGGCCTGACGGGACTTCCCTTCTCCCTGAGGCCGATCTAAGCAGGCGCGACAGCGGCGGCCGGCAGCGATGCTCCGGCGGCCCGACCGCGTTCGCCGACGGAGCACCGGCCTGATCTCGATCGACACGTCCGGTCCCACAGCCGCCGACGTGCCGCCGGACGCGCGGCTCGCCGACGCGCCCCACCTGCAGGCGCTCCACGAGCCGACGCCGGCGCTGCGCGTCGTCCCGCGCCACATCCTGCAGCAGGCGGCGCCGGTCGGGCGCGGCGCCCGGCTGCGCGCGGGGGTCGGGCTCGGCGGCGGCTCCGTGCTGGTCCACGTCGTGCTCGGCGCGGCCCTGGTCTACCTGCTGTCGTTCCGCGACGCGCAGGCGCCGCGCGAGGTGCCGATCCCCGTCGACGTCGTGATCGAGCCGGCGAAGCCCGCCGGTGGCGGCGGGTCTGGCGACGCCTCCGCGGGTCGACGGGCGGCTCCGCCCGGCGCCGGACGGGCGGCCCCGCCCGGCGCCGGTCCGGCCAAGGCCGAGGCGCCCAAGGTCGAGGAGGGCAAGGCCGAACCGGCTATTCCCGCGCCGCCGGCCCAGCCCCCTGCCCCGGCCGCCCAGGCGGCGCCGAAGCCGGCCGCCCCACCCGCGAAGCCGGCGCCAGTTGCGACAGCCCCTGGGGCCGCTCCGCCCGCCGCCGCGAGCGCGCCCAAGCCCACGCCGGCGATGCCCCAGCCGGCGGGCGTCCCCGCGGCGCCGAAGCTCGTCGCGCCGCCGCCGGAAACCGCCCGGGCCGCGACGCAGGCCAAGGAGAACAAGCCCGCCAACCTCGTCCCCGACGAGCATCAGGCCGAGCAGGCGACGCGCGAGGCGCGGCCGGCCGCGATCCCCGACGTGCTGGTGACGCCGGACGCCAGGGCGCAGACCAGCGTGCCGGCCCCGTCGAGGGCGCAGGCCGCGCCGGTCGAGCGGCCCACGCCGCCCGTCACCGCCAAGGCGCCGAGCCAGGCCGACAAGCTCGCCGCGGCCCTGCCCATGGACGCGAGCGCGATGCCTATGGGTTTCCGCTCGATGGTGGCCGGCAACGCTACGGCCCAGATCAACGCGGCCTACGGCAGCGTCGTCCAGGGCCGCATCCGGCAGGCGACGGCGGAGCTGTCCGGCGCCGCCTCGTCCCAGGGCCTCAGCGGCGCCGTCGCGGTGAGCTTCACGCTCGACGACGCGGGCGGGCTGGCGAACCTGTCCGTCGTGCAGAGCAGCGGCAACGCCCAGCTCGACGCCATGGTGCTGCACGCCATCGAGCAGGTGGCGCCCTTCCCGCCGCCGCCGCCCGAGGCCGAGCACACGTTCAGGAAGGCCTTCCTGGTCGGCGGCTGATCAGGCGTCCCAGCCGATCGCCCGGCGAAGGAAGCCGTAGCCCAGCGCCACGAAGGCGGCGCGCTCGGCGTTGTCCTTGCCGTAGCCGTGCCCGCCCGCGGCGGGCTCGTAGAGCCAGGCGGGATAGCCCATGGCTTGAAGCTTGGCCGCCATCTTGCGCGCGTGGCCGGGGTGGACGCGGTCGTCGCGCCGCGTGGTGGCGATGAGGGTCGGCGGATAGGGGCGGCCCGGCTCGGCGGCATGGTAGGCCGACATCGGGCCCAGGAAGGCCCAGTCCTCCGGGACGTCCGGGTCGCCATATTCCGCGATCCAGCTCGCGCCGGCCAGCAGCTTGGAATAGCGCCGCATGTCGATCAGCGGGATGGTGCAGAACAGGGCGCCGAAGCGCTCGGGATAGCGCGTCAGCATGTTGGCGATGAGCAGGCCGCCGTTGGAGCCGCCCTCCGCGGCGATGCGGCCGGGGCGCGTCACGCCGCGGCGCACGAGGTCGGCCGCCACGGCCGCGAAATCGTCGTGGGCGAGGCGCTTGCCGTCCCGCCGCCCGGCCTCGTGCCAGCGCGTGCCGAACTCGCCGCCGCCGCGGATGTTGGCCGTCACGGTCGTGCCGCCGCGCTCCAGCCACAGCTTGCCGGCGGCGAGGCGGTAGTGGGGCATGGTCGAGACGGCGAAGCCGCCGTAGCCGCTGAGGTGGACCGGGGCGTCGCCCGTCTCGCCGGCCGGCCCGGTCTGGGTGTAGGGGATGCGCTCGCCGTCGACCGAGACGGCCTCGTGGCGCGTGACGACGAGCCCCGCGGCGTCGAAGCCGGCGGGGCTGGCCTTGAGCAATGCCGGGACCGGAAAGGCGCCATCGCCCGATGCCGAGAACAGCAGCGTGCGCGGCGGCGTGACCGGATCCTCGGCGCTGACGACGAGCGTGCCGTCGCCGTCCTCGGGTTCGGCGTCGAGCGCGCGCAGGCCGACGACGCCGGTCGAGGGCAGAGCGTCGAGTTCGCGGCGCCGCCACCCCGCCCCGTCGGGCGTCAGCAGCGTGAAGCGGGGCACGAGGTCGTCGAGCACGGACAGGACGAGCGCGCCGCCGGCCCAGAAGAAGCCCTCCAGCGAGCGGCGCGGGCCGGGTTCGAACAGCACGGCGAGGTCGCGGGCACCGGACAGGAAGGCGGACAGCGGCGCCGCGACCAGCTCGTCCGGCGCGTGGGTCCGGCCCGCCACGGTCCAGGGCGTGCGCGGCTTCACGAGGAGCGTGTCGCCGTGGACGAACCAATCCGCGTCGGTCGGCAGCTCGAGACGCCGCTTCGGCCCGGTCGCGTCGCCGAGCCAGCCGACCGAATCGAAGAAGGCCAGACGGTCCATGTAGACCGCGCGCGGCGGCGACACCGAGCGGTCGACCACGCCCCACCCGGCCATCGAGCCCTCGGCGACGGCGAAGACCGGCTCCGCCTCGTCGACCGTCTGGCCGCGCGCCCAGCGCCGCACGGTCCTGGCATAGCCGGAGCGGGTCGCCATGCCCTCGCCCGCGGCGCTCGACAGGAGCAGCGTGTCCGGGTCGAGCCAGTCGATCCCGGCCTTGGCCTCCGCGGCCGTGAAGCCGTCCGCCACGAAGGAGCGGGACGGCAGGTCGAACTCGCTCAGCACGACGGCGTCGCTGCCGCCGCGCGACAGGCGCAGGATCGCGCGCTCGCGCCGCGTCGGCTCGACGCTGGAGCCCGCCCAGACCCAGTCCTCGCCCTCCCGCCTCGCCAGGGCGTCGAGGTCGAGCAGCACGTCCCACTCGGGCTCGGGCCGGCGGTAGGAGTCGAGCGTCGTGCGCCGCCACAGGCCCCGCGGGTTCGCGGCGTCCTGCCAGACGTTGTAGAGGTGATCGCCACGGCGCGTGACGCCGGGGATTTTGTCGGGCCGGTCCAGCAGGGCGGCGAGCACCGCGGCGTCGGCGTCGCGCCGCGGGCCGCCGAAGCGGCGCACCGTGTCGGCGGTGCGCTCGTCCACCCAGGCCGTGGCGCGCTCGCCCTCGACGTCCTCCAGCCAGATCCAGGGGTCGTCGTCGGGCTTCGCCAGGGTGGGAAGCTCGGTCCCGTCCGTCATCGCCGCTCTCCGCCTCCGGTCGCGGCCCGACAACGCGCGCCCCGGCCGCGGGGTCCCGTCACGGGCGGCAGGGCGGCTCGCCCGGATGCCCGCAGCCTTGGCGATGGCCGCCCGGCCCGTGCTCGCCGGGAGGATGTTCGCCGGGGCGGTGATCGCCGGCGGCGCGCTCCGGCGCGGGACGGGTGGCGGGCGGCCGCTCGGGCGCGGAACCGTCCGGGGCGCGCCGAGCCGGGGGCGCCGCATCGGCGGGCGCGGCGGCGTGCGGGGGTTCCGGCGGGCGCTCCGGCGCGGGACGCGGCGCCGGGTCGGGCTGAGGCCGCGGTCGTGCGGCGGGCGGATGCGGCTGGGCGGCGGGCGCCGCGTGCGGAGGTGGAGCCTCGGCCGGCGCCACGAGGTCGGGCGACCGGGGCCTCGGCTCGCCGGGCGCGCCGGGCCGGCGCTCCGGCTTCGGCGGCACGGGCGGCGGAGCGGCTTCGGCCGGGGCGGCGGGCGGAGGCTCGGGTTCGAGCCGCGGCGGATGCGCGCCGGCCCCGTGCGGGACGGGCGCGACGGTCGGCGGCGCGGGTGGCTGCGGCTCGGCGGCCTGCGGCGCGACGGCCGGCGGCCTCGCGCCGGGCAGCGCGTGGGGCGAGGCCGGCGGCGCGGGCTGTGATGCCGCGGGCTGGGGCGGCACCGGCAGGGCGTGGGAGGGCGGCACCGGGAGCGTCGGCGCGCGCGGGGAGACCGGGGCCGGGGGTTGCGGCAGCGACGGGGCGGCCGGCGCGGGCTGCACCGGCGGCGCGGGGCGCGGCCGCGCCCCGGCAGGCGGCACCGGGATCGTCGTCGGAGCCGGCGGGGCCTGAACGGGCGCGGCCAGGGCCGGCGCGGGCTGAGCCTGGGCAGCCGGGGCCGGGGCGGCCTGCACCACGAGGCCGTCGCCGTTAGGACCGCGCGCGTAGGGCCGGGGTCGCGCGTAACTCCCGGGCACGCCGCGCGGCGGCAGGATGACGCCGGGCTCGGCCGGAGGCCGGACGTAGGGGATCGCGACCGGCACCGGCACTGGCAGGAAGGCGGGTCCGGGCGGCGGCGGCGGGCGCACCACCACGACCTCGACGGGCGGCGGCAGCAGGAACACGGGCGGCGGCGGGGGCGGCGGCAGGTCCGGCGCGTCGAAGGCGGGGGCTCGGTCGTAGGCCAGGTCGTCCGGGCCGGGCGGCGGCACGTCGAAGGCGAGCGGCACGAAGCGCGGCGGGGGCGCGGCCGCGACGGCGAGGCGCGTCAGGCGGCGGCGCGCGTCGGCGGCGTGCGGCCCCTTGGGGTAGCGGGCGAGGTAGGTCCAGTAGGCGCCCGGCGTGTTGGCGCTGACGGCGTCGCGCCAGAACAGCGCCTCGCGCCGCACGGCCAGGATCAGCCGCACGCGGCGGGCCAGCGGGTCGTTGGGGAAGGCGGCGAGGAACTCGGTGTAGGCCGGCAGCGTGTCGCGCGCGACGGCGACGTCGTAGGCCTGGTCCGGTGGGAAGCCGGCGAGCGGCCTCTTTTCCAGCGCCGCGAAAGGCACCTGCGCGCTCCCCACCGCGGGCGCGTTCGGGGCGCGGTCGAAGAAGGTGAAGCTCCGCGTCAGCTTGTCGGAGTCCCAGGGCACGACGGCGCCGCCGGTCGCCTGGTTCACGGCCAGCCGCACGCGGTCGAACACCTCGCCGACCGGCACGCCGCCCTGCTTCACCGCCGCGACCAGCGCCTGCGCGTAGGCGCCGTAGGGCCCCGTCGCGGCGGGCGCCACCGTGCCGGGCGCGGCGTTGAAGGCGATCAACTCGCCCTGCTCGGCCTCGGCCAGGGCGAGGCCGGGCGCGCTCGACGCCGGGCCGCCCGGATAGGCGCCGTCCACGATCACCACCCGCGCCTGGATGGGCAGGGCCGCCAGCGCGTGGGTGAAGTCGGCGAGGCGCAGAGCCTCGATCGGCACGTCGGCCGGGCGGGCGAGGCGCGCGTCGACCGGCACGATGAAGTCGTCGCCGTCCGCCTGCACGGCGCGGCCGGCCACGTAGACCACCGCGATGCCGTCTGGCCCCGCCGCGCCCGCCTTGTCGAGGAAGTCGCGGAAGGCGCGCCGCAGGGCGTCGCCGTCGAGGTCGCGCGCGCCGGTCACGTCGAAGCCGGCGCCGGCCAGCACCTGCGCGACGAGGCCCGCGTCGTCGGGCGCGGCCGGGAGCGGGTCGGTTCGGTAGGCGCCCTCCCCGACCACGAGCGCGACGCGGTTCGACGCGACCGGCTGCGCGGGCTGCGCCAGCGCCGTCCCGCCCGCCAGCGCGGCGGCGCCCATCGCCAGGGCAGCGCTCCGCAACCATCGCGCCCGAAGTGCACGCATCGACATCCTCGCTCGAAATCCGGGGTCCATGACGGATCCGCCGCGTTGAACCGGGGCTGAACGCGGCCGCGGCCCGTCACACCAGCCGCCGCACCTCGGCGCGCAGGACGGGCAGAAGCTCGGCCTCGAACCAGGGGTTCCGCTTCAGCCAGGCGCTGTTGCGCCAGGAAGGGTGGGGCAGCGGCAGCATGCGCGGCGCGGGGCGCTCGAAGTAGCGGCGCCAATCCGCCACCGTCTCGCCGAGCCCCTGCCCGGCCGGCCGCGGCACGCCGAGCCGCGGCGCGTGATAGCGGATCGCGTGGAGCCCGATCGCCAGCACGGTCTCGACCGCCGGCAGGGCGGCGAAGACCTCGTCGTGCCAGGCCGGCCGGCATTCGGGCCGGGGCGGCAGGTCCCCCTTGGCGGCATCGTGGCCGGGGAAGCAGAATCCCATCGGCAGGATGGCGACGCGGTGGGGGTCGTAGAAGCGGGCCTCGTCGAGCTCCATCCACTGCCGGAGCCGCACGCCCGACGGGTCCTGGAACGGCACGCCGCTCACGTGCGCGCGGATGCCCGGCGCCTGGCTGGCGACGACGAGGCGGACGTCGGCGGCCACCTGGAAGATCGGGCGCGGCTCGTGCGGCAGGGGCGCGATGCGCGGGCGCTCGACGCAGATCCGGCAGCGCCGCATCGCCCCCGTGAGGCGGGCGAACTCGGGCGGGTCGCTGTCGGGGATCATGGCGAAAACTGTGGATAAGACCGCGACTTGCCGCCGGGACCTGACGCTCCGCCACACGGGCAACACGGCGCGGGCGCGGTTGGGGCGGGTCGCCGCGAGGCGGCCGTAGGTCCTCCATTAAGGTTTCCGGCCCATCGTGTCGATGGGCCTATAGCGTCGGTGAGTGTGCTGATCCATGGACGAGGTGACCGCGGAGATGATCGAGCGCGGCCGCGGCTCCGACGGTGATGCGTCCCAGCAGCGCCGGCGCACGGCGTCCCGCATGCGGGAAGCCCGGGAGAAGCTCACCTCGTCGGGCACCGGCCGCCATGCCTTCGACCTCGAACTCGTGCGCCTGTTCGCGAGCGGCCGCCGCGGCGCCACCGCGGCCGAGGCCGTGCTGGCCGCCGCCACCGCGGGCGTGCTGTCGCTGTGGGTGCCTCCGCTCGCGGTCGCGGCCTGGCTCGGCGGCACCCTGCTGGCCGTGCTCGTCGTGGCCGTGTCGGCGCGGCTGTTCCTCCGCCAGCCGCAGGGCCACGCGCACGGCGCCGCGCAGGGCCACACCCGCGTGCGGGCCTGGACGCGCGGCTTCGTGCTCGCCGAAGCGCTGGGCGGCATGGCCTGGGGATCCTGCGTGTTCCTCGTGCTCGGCGCCCACGACCCGGCCGCGCAGACCTTCGTGCTCTTCGTCCTGCTGCTCGTGGGCGCCCTCACCGCGATGATCTCGGCGCCCGTGCCGGCCGCCGTCTACGCCGGTCTCATCCCCATGACGGCCGGCATCGCCCTCTACGCGCGCCCGGCTGTGGGATACCAGTACCTGCCCGTGCTGGCGGTGGCGGGCGTCGCGCAGCTGTCCTTCGTGCTGCTGGCGCGGCGCCTCTACGCGACCACGCTCGCCACCCTGTCGTTCCAGGCCGAGAAGGACGCCCTGATCGTCGAGCTGGAACAGGCCAAGCTCAACTCCGACGAGGCCCGCCGGCGGGCCGAGGAGGCCAGCCTCGCCAAGAGCCGCTTCCTCGCCACGATGAGCCACGAGTTGCGCACGCCGCTCAACGCCATCCTGGGCTTCTCGGAGGTGATGAAGGGCGAGCTGTTCGGCCAGCACAGCGTGCCGGTCTACCGGGACTATTCGGCGGACATTCATTCCAGCGGCCAGCACCTCTTGATGCTGATCAACGAGATTCTCGACCTGTCGCGCGTCGAGGCCGGCCGCTACGAGCTGAAGGAGGAGCCGACCTCGCTGGCCCTGATCGCCGAGGACTGCCAGCACCTCCTGATGCTGCGCGCCTCCAAGCGCGAGATCACCGTCACCGAGATGATCGAGCCGAGCCTGCCGCCGATCTGGGCCGACGAGCGCGCCATGCGGCAGGTGGTGCTGAACCTCCTGTCCAACGCCATCAAGTTCACGCCCCAGGGCGGCACCGTGACGATCAAGGTGGGCTGGACCGCGCAGGGCGGCCAGTACTTCGCCATCCGCGACACCGGCCCCGGCATCCCCGAGGCGGAGATCCCCATCGTGATGTCGTCCTTCGGGCGGGGCACGCTGGCGCAGAAGAACGCCGAGGAGGGCTCGGGCCTGGGGCTGCCGATCGTCAAGGGGCTGGTGGAGCTCCACGACGGCTCGTTCACGATCAAGTCGCGGGTGCGCGAGGGCACGGAGGTGATCGTGATCCTGCCGCCCGAGCGCGTCATCGACGCCCTGCCGGCGCTGGACCCCGACGCACCGGCCGAGCAGCGCCCCGCGCGCCCGACGCGGCGGGCGCAGCGCCCGGCGGCCTGAGCCCGCGTCTGCCTCCCAGGTCCGGCCTCGTCGTCACCGGCTCCGGCCGCCTGGACTCAAAGTCTCCGCTTCGCTCCGCGCGGCGTGACACCGTCGAGGGAGGTGCGTCGGTCCGGGGGCTTCGGCACCGGTGAGGCTCCGCCCTCCGGCGACTCGGACGGAGTGGCGCCCCGCGTCACGCCTTGCCGGCCCGCGGGTCGTAGGGGTGCTCGTCGCGCCAGCGCCTGGCCAGCGCTTCGAGCTCGGGGTCGGCGCGCTCCGGCAGGGCCACGCGCGGCGTCACCAGGAGGTCGCCGGCGCCGCTCGGGCCGGGCAGGCCCTTGCCGCGCAGCCGCAGCGTGCGGCCCTTGTTGGCGCCCGGCGGCAGGGTGATCTCGACCGCGCCGTCGAGCGTCGCGACCGGCACGGTGCCGCCGAGCACCGCCTCGTAGAGCGTCACGGGCAGGTCGAGCCGGAGGTCGCGCCCCTCGACGTGGAACAGCTTGTGGGGGGCGTAGCGCACCGTGACCAGGGCGTCGCCGGACGGGCCGCCGGTCGGGCTGTCGTGGCCCTGCCCCTTGAGGCGGATGGCCTTGCCCTCCTCGACGCCGGCCGGGATCCTGACCTCGAGGGTGCGGCCGGTCGGCAGCGTGACGCGCGCCGTGCCACCCTTCACGGCATCCTCCAGGGGCACCGACACAGCGGCCGTCACGTCCTCGCCACGCGTGGGCTGCTGGGCGGCCCGGCGGCCGCCGCGCATGCCGCCGTTCAGCATGTCGAACAGGTCGGAGGGGTCGAAGCCCGCGGAGCGCGCGCCGCCCCGGCCGAAGGGCGAGCCGCCCCCGCCGCCGCCGAAGTCGCTGAAATCGAAGCCGCCCGGCCCGCCCGCGCCGGCCCCGGCGAATCCGGCGTAGCGCGGCTTGCCCTCGGCATCGATCTCGCCGGCGTCGAACTGCTTGCGCTTGGCCTCGTCCCCCAGGATCTCGTAGGCGCTGTTCACCTCGGTGAACCGCTCCTTGGCCTTGGGTTCCTTGCTCTGGTCCGGGTGATACTTCTTGGCGAGCTTGCGGAACGCCTTCTTGACCTCGGCGGCGTCGGCCGACTTGGAAACGCCGAGGACCGTGTAGGGATCGCGCATCTCAAACTCGTGTCGGGCGCGCACGGCGGGGCGCGCGGATGAACTCGGCCCGGAAATGGTGTCCAGACCCCGCGGCAGCAAGCCGCTCCGACAGTCCTAAGCGGCGGTGTCCGCGGAAGCCAGCACCTGCCAGGTGCCGTCGCCCTCGCGGCAGGCCGCGCCCGACAGGGACCGGGCGGGGTGCCCGGCCGCGACGACCTCGCCGGAGAAGCGGCGGCACACGCGGTCGTGGTCGGTGTAGGGCGCCGCCGCGGCGGCGAAGCTGCCGTGGGCGCGGGTCTGCGGGTTCTGCCAGACCGCGAGCGTGCCGTTGCCCTGGGGATCGAGCGTCACCGCCATGGCGGCCCGCGCACGGCGGAGGTCCTCTCGGTCGAGCAGCGGGGCCAGCATCGCCGCGGTGCGGTCGATCGAGCCGACGGTGTCCGTGTCGGACCTGAGGCCCGGGATCGGCACCGCCACGGAGCAGCCCGCCGTCCAGGCGCCGATGAGCGCCAGGGCCGCGCCGCGCAGGGCCGTTCGGGCGACCTGCCGCGCGGCGTTGCCGGGGGCGGAGCCGCGGCCTAGATCGGCAGCGGGGGCCTCGTGGCGGCAACGCACCCTTCGCTTCACCGTCCCGCCCCCACGCAACCCGACACGAGAGGACTTAAGCGTGAATGCGTTAAACGCGGGTGACTTCACCCTGTCCGACGACCCCGACGCGCTGTTCGACACCTGGATGGCCGAGGCTTCGGCGAGCGAGCCGCGCGACCCCAACGCGATCCAGCTCGCGACCGTGGACCGCGACGGGCGGCCCGACGTCCGCACCGTGCTGCTGAAGGGCAAGGACGCGCGCGGCTTCACCTTCTACACGAACGCCGAGAGCGCCAAGGGCGAGGAACTCAAGGCCAACATGCAGGCCGCCTTCGTGCTCTACTGGAAGAGCCTCAACCGGCAGATCAGGGTGAGGGGCGCGGTCGAGGCCGTGTCGGACGCCGAGTCGGACAGCTATTTCGACAGCCGCCACCCGCGCTCGCGGCTCGGCGCCATCGCGAGCCAGCAGTCCCGCCCGCTCGACAGCCGCGCCACGCTGGAGGACCGCGTGGCCGCGCTGGAGGAGGAATACCGCGGCCGGCCGATCCCCCGCCCCCGCTACTGGCACGGCTTCCGCGTGAAGCCCTACCAGATCGAGTTCTGGGCCGACCGCGACAACCGCCTCCACGACCGCATCGTGTTCCGCCGCGAAGGCGCCGAGGGGGCCTGGACGAAGCAGCGGCTGTACCCGTGAGGGGACGCCCGCCTCCCACTCATCCCCGCGCAGGCGGGGATCCAGCGCAAGATGCTCGGCCGAAGGCCGATCCGATCAGCTTCGCGAGCGATCGAACGATCGCGTTCCGGTGTCGTCGGCCTGCGGCCGTCTTCTGGCGCTGGATCCCCGCATTCGCGGGGATGAGCGGATGAGGGTGTCGGGGACAGCCACGACATCCTGTCCCACAAGGGTCACACCTGCGGCGGCGCCCCCAGCGCGTGGAGGATGCCGCGCAGCTCGGCGAGGCCCTTGAGGCGGCCGATCGCCGGGTAGCCGGGGCTCACGGCCTTGCCGAGGTCGTCCAGCATGCGGTGGCCGTGGTCGGGGCGGAACAGCAGCGTGCCGGCGGCGGGGCGCTTGGCGTCGATCGCCACGAGCTCGCGCAGCACCGCCACCATGTCAACGTCGCCGCCGAGGTGGTCCGACTCGTGGAAGCTCCGCGGGTCAGCCTCGCGCTTCGTGGCGCGCAGGTGCACGAAGCCGATGCGGCCCGCGAAGCGCCGCGCGATGGCCGCAAGATCGTTGTCGGGGCGCACGCCGAGCGAGCCCGTGCAGAAGCACATGCCGTTGGCCCGCGACGGCACGGCCTCGAACAGCGCCGCGTAGTCGTCGCCCGTCGAGGCGATGCGGGGCAGGCCAAACAGCGGGCGCGGCGGGTCGTCCGGGTGCAGCGTCAGCGTCACGCCGCGCGCTTCCGCGGCCGGCGTCACGGCCTCGAGGAACTCGATCAGGTGCCGGCGGAGCCGGGGCGCGTCGATGTCGCGGTATTGGTCGAGCTTGTCGCGGAAGCCCTCGACCGTCATGGGCTCGGTGGTGGAGCCCGGCAGCGCGGACGCGATGGTGCGGGTGATCTCGGCCACGGCCGCGTCGCCCATGGCCTCGAAGGTCGAGGCCGCGCGCGAGCGGTCCGCGTCCGAATAGTCGGCCTCGGCGCCGGGGCGGCGCAGGATGTGGAGGTCGAAGGCGGCGAAACGGTCCTGGTCGAAGCGCATCGCGGTGGCGCCGGTCGGCAGCACGTGGTCGATGTCGGTGCGCGTCCAGTCGACCACCGGCATGAAGTTGTAGCAGACCGTGCGGATGTCGCAGCCGGCGACGGCCTCCAGCGACGCGATCCAGGCCGCGATCTCCGCGCGGGCCGCGCCGCCGCGGCGCTTCACGGCGTCGGGGATCGGGATGCTCTCGACGCAGGACCAGCGCAGCGGCGTGCGGCCGGGCGGCGTCGTCTCGACGAGGTTCTTGCGCTCCGCCACGGCCTCGCGCGTCCAGGCCGCGCCGATCGGGACCTGGTGCAGCGCCGACACGACGTCGGTCGCGCCGGCCTGGCGCACGTCGTCGAGCGACACGTAGGCGTCCGGCCCGTACCATCTCCAACCCTGCCGCATGGGGATCTCCTTCAGGTGAAGTAGTCGGGGTGGACCTCGCGCAGGCGCGCGACGTCGGGCACCACCACGCCGAGATGCGCCGTCATGGCGGCGCGCGCGGCCGCGACGTCGCCGCCCGCGACGGCGTCGCGGATGGCCGCGTGTTCGGCGACGACCTGGTCCATGCGCCCCAGCGCCGGCAGGGTGAGGCGGCGGGCGCGGTCGATCTGCACCTTCACCTGCCGCAGCAGCCGCCACACGTTGGGCAGCCCCGCCAGCCCCGCGATCGCCTCGTGAAAGGCCTCGTCGGCGTCGTGGAAGCTCCGGGTGTCGCCGCGCAGGGCCAGTTCCCGCTGGGACGCGATCGCCTCGTCGAGCCGCGCCGTCGCGCCCGCGCGCCCGCGCGCCGCCGCGGCCTCCACGGTCACGCCCTCCAGCGCCTGGCGCACCAGCACGGCCTCGGGGATGGCCTCGACGGGGATGCGCGACACGAAGGTGCCGGACTGCGGCAGGATGTCGACGAGCCCCTCCTCGCCGAGCCGGATCAGCGCCTCGCGCACCGGCGTGCGGCTGGTGCCGAAGCGCTCGCACAGCACGGCGTCGCGCAGGGGCGTGCGCGGCAGCAGCACCATGCCGACGATGTCGTCCCGCAGCGCGGCCGCGATGGCGCCCGCGGCCGTCCTCGGGCCGCCCGCCGCCGACGCGGCGCGGCCGGCCGCCGGCCGACGACCGCGCGCGGGCGCTCCCGCTCCGAGTGCCGTTCCGTCCATCGCCCTCCCCCATTGACATACTAATATATCAGTTGTTCAGTGTGGCCAAGCGGGTCGTGCAGGGCCCGCATCGGAAACGCCCCATGGCCCTCCATCCCGACAGGCTGTTCCCCGCCGATCCCGCGACGCGCGGCATCGCGCGGCGCCTGTACGGCGCTGTGGCGGGCCTGCCGATCCTATCCCCGCACGGTCACACCGATCCCGCCTGGTACGCCGAGGATCGGCCCTTCCCGGACCCGGCGCAGCTCTTCGTCGTGCCGGACCACTACGTGTTCCGCATGCTGTATTCGCAGGGTGTGCCGCTCGAGGCGCTCGGCGTGCCGCGGCGCGACGGCGGCCCGACCGAGGCGGACGGCCGGGCGATCTGGCGCCTCTTCGCAGCCCATTACCCGCTGTTCCGCGGCACGCCGACGCGCCTGTGGTTCGAGCACGCGCTCCAAGCCGTGTTCGGCATCGACGAGCGGCTGACGGAGAACAACGCGGACCGGCTCTACGACCGCATCGCCGAGGCGCTCGGCCGGCCCGAGATGCGGCCGCGCGCCCTCTACGACCGCTTCAACATCGAGGCCATCGCGACCACGGACGCCGCGCTCGACGACCTCCGCCACCACGCCGCGCTGCGCGGCTCGGGCTGGCACGGCCGCGTGCTGCCGACCTACCGGCCCGACGCCGTCGTGGACCCCGACCGGGCGACCTTCCGGGACGGCGTCGCCGAGCTCTGCGCCCTGGCGGGCGCCCCCGTCACCTTCGCGGGCTACCTCGCGGCGCACCGGGCGCGGCGCTACTTCTTCCGCTCGCTCGGCGCCACCGCGACCGACCACGGCCACCCGACGGCCCGCACCGCCGACCTCGACGCGGGCTCGGCCTCCGCCCTCTTCGACCGCGTGATGGCCGGCCCGGCCTCGGCCGGGGACGCCGAGCTGTTCCGCGCCCAGATGCTGACCGAGATGGCGGGCATGAGCGTCGAGGACGGGCTCGTGATGCAGCTCCATCCGGGCTCGGTGCGCGACCACAACCCGCAGGTCTTCGCCCGCTTCGGCCTCGACAAGGGCGCCGACATCCCGCAGCCGACCGGCTACGTCCACGCGCTGAAGCCCCTGCTCGACCGCCACGGCAACGACCCGCGCCTGACGCTGGTGCTGTTCACCCTCGACGAGGCCCAGTACGGCCGGGAGCTGGCGCCGCTGGCCGGGCACTACCCGGCCCTGCGGCTCGGGCCGCCCTGGTGGTTCTTCGACAGCCCGGAGGGCATGCGGCGCTTCCGCGAGGCCGCGACCGAGACCGCGGGCTTCGGCAACACGGTCGGCTTCAACGACGACACCCGCGCCTACCTGTCGATCCCGGCGCGCCACGACATGGCACGGCGGATCGACTGCGGGTTCCTGGCGCGGCTCGTCGCCGAGCACCGGATCGACGAGGACGAGGCGCACGACCTCGCCCACGACCTCGCCTACGGCCTCGCCAAGCGGGCCTACAGGCTCTGAAGATGGCTGCCTGCTCCACCTTCCTCATGCTTCGACACGGGCGCTCCGCGCCCGGCTCAGCATGCGGGAGGTCGAAGACGCACGCTGATCGAAGACGGACGACATCGCCTCGTGAGAAGGCGACGACAGGGAGGGCGGGACATGGTGGATCGCAGGCAGGTTCTCGGCGGGCTCGGCGCCGTCTCGGCGGCGGGGCTGCTGCCGTCCCTCGCCCGGGCCGCGCTGCCCATGCCGAAGTCCCCCGTGCAGATCACGGTGGTGGACGTGGCCGGCAACCTCGCCCTGACCCAGAGGGCGATCGAGTCCTACCGCAAGGCTAAGCCGAACGCGGTGTCGCGCTTCGTCTTCACCAAGGCGCCCGCCCCCGAGCTGCCCGCCAAGATCAAGGCCCAGCAGGACGCCGGCCGCATCGACATCGACCTCGTGCTGACCGGCACCGACGCCCTGTCGGCCGGCATCGACCAGGGGATCTGGCTCGACCTCAAGCCCTACGCGGCCGACCTGCCGAACCTCGCGGACGTGTACCTGCCGCAGGCCCTCAAGATGCAGGCCATCGCGGAGGACCACGGCCTCGTCGTGACCTACTACCCCTCCGGGCCGCTACTCGAATACATGCCGGACCGGGTGAAATCCGTCCCGAAGACAGCCGCCGAGCTGCTCGACTACACCCGGCAGAACAAGAACAAGTTCATCTACGCGCGGCCGTCCAACTCCGGGCCGGGCCGCACCTGGCTGATGGGCCTGCCCTACATCCTGAGCGACGCCAACCCGCGCGACCCCGTGAACGGCTGGGCCAAGACCTGGGATTACCTGAAGGCGATCGGCGAGAACATCGAATATTACCCGGCCGGCACGACGCAGACCATGAAGGAGCTCGGCGAGGGCACGCGCGATATCGCGGTCTCGACCACGGGCTGGGATATCAACCCCCGCGTGCTCGGCATCGTGCCGAAGGAGGCCTCCGTCGCGGCGCTCGACAACTTCCACTGGGTCACGGACGCCCAGTACATGGTGGTGCCGAAGGGCGTCTCGGACGACAAGCTCGCCGTGCTGCTCGACCTCATGGCCTACATGCTGCAGCCGAAGCAACAGGCTTACGCCTACGACCAGGGCTACTTCTTCCCCGGCCCCGCCGTGAAGGGCGTGACGCTCGACATGGCGCCGGAGGACTCGCAGGAGGCCATCCGCGCCTTCGGGCGGCCGGAATACGACAGGCTGATCGCCGACCATCCTCTTGAGACGCCGCTCGACGCGAAGAGCATCGTCAAGGCCTTCGAGCTGTGGGACCAGCGCATCGGCGCCGGCAAGGGCTGACCGCCATGGGCATGACGATGGCCACCACGCGCGGCGCCCCCCCGCCCCGCCCGGCGCCCGCCGGGGCGGCGCTTCGCCTCGCCGGGCTCAAACGCGACTTCGGCGGCTTCCAGGCCCTGAAGGGGCTCGACCTCGAGATCCGGCCGGGCGAGTTCGTGGCGCTGCTCGGCCCCTCCGGTTGCGGCAAGACCACGGCGCTGAACTGCATCGCCGGGCTGCAGCCGCTCTCCGCCGGCACGATCAGCCTCGGGGATCGGCGCATCGACGAGCTGCCGCCCGAGCGCCGCGGCTTCGGCATGGTGTTCCAGAGCTACGCCCTGTTCCCGCACATGAGCGCGCGGCGCAACGTCGGCTTCGGCCTCGCCATGCAGAAGGTGCCGCGCGCCGAGGCCGAGCGCCGCGTCGACGAGGCGCTGGCGCTGGTGCGGCTCACCGCCCAGGCCGACAAGCTGCCGGGGCAGATGTCGGGCGGCCAGCAGCAGCGCGTCGCCATCGCGCGCGCCATCGCGATCCGCCCGCCCGTGGTGCTGATGGACGAGCCGCTGTCCAACCTCGACGCCAAACTGCGCCTGGAGATGCGGGCCGAGATCCGCCGCATCCACGAGGCGATCGGCTCGACCACGGTCTACGTCACCCACGACCAGGACGAGGCGCTGTCCATGGCGGACCGCATCGTCGTGATGCGCGACGGCCTGATCCGCCAGACCGGCACGCCCGCCGACCTCTACGAGCGCCCGGCCCACGCCGACGTGGCCGAGTTCATGGGCTACCGCTCGAAGCTCGCCGGCCGCGTGGTCTCGTCCGGCAACGGGCGCGCCGCGGTCGAGGCCTGCGGCTCGCGGCTCGACGTCGCCCTGCGCGAGCCCGCCGCGCCCGGCGACGCCGTGACGCTGATGGTGCGCCCCGAGGACCTCGTGGCCGGCGCCTCGGGCGTCGTCGCCACCGTGCGGATCAGCGAGTACCGCGGACGCGCCTTCTTCGGCGCCGCGCAGGCCATCGACGGCACGGAGCTGTTCTTCCGCTCCGACCGCCCGGTGGCGGCCGGCGAGCGCGTGACACTGGGAGCGAAGCCCGACCAGATCCTCGTCTTCGCCGGGAGCGGCGCGTGACGGCCGTCCCGGCGGGCCGCCCCGCGGCCGTCCCGCTGCGGATCCGCCTCGCCGCGCGCGGCATCGACGGCACGACGCTGCTGGTGCTGCCGGCGCTCCTCGCGATCCTCGGGCTCTTCGTCTACCCCTTTGTCTACGGGCTCGTCCTGTCGCTCGAGCCCAAGGTCGGGCCGTTCTACGCCAGCTACCGGACCTTCTTCGCCGATCCGTTCCTGCGCGAGACCGTCTGGAACACGCTGATCCTGGCGCTGCCGACGACGCTGCTGAACCTCCTGCTGGCGGTGCCGATCGCCTTCCGGGTGCGGCTGATGCGGCGCCAGCGTCTCCTGACCACGGTCCTGGTGCTGCCCGTCACGCTCGGCACCGTCCTGGTCGCGCAGGGCCTGCTGACCTACCTCGGCCCACAGGGCTGGTTCAACCGGACGCTGCTGGCGTTGCACCTCACCTCGGCGCCGCTGAAGCTCACCAACAACTACTGGGGCGTGTTCGCCTCGCTGGTGATCACCGGTTTCCCCTTCACGTTCCTGCTGACGCTGTCCTACGTCAGCGGCATCGACCCCGCGCTGGAGCAGGCCGCGGCGACGCTGGGGGCGGGGGCCGCGCGGCGCTTCGCGCGCGTGTACCTGCCGCTGCTGGTGCCGGGCCTCGCCGTCACGTTCTGCCTGTCCTTCGTGCAGGCCTTCGCGGTCTTCCCCTCGGCGGTGCTGCTCGGCGCGCCCGCGGGCTCGACCCACGTCATCTCCATCGCGGCCTATCAGGCGGCCTTCGAGCGCTACGACGCCTCGCTCGGCTCCGCCATCGCCATGGTGATGGGCGCCGTGCAGCTCGTCGTGGTGCTGCTGGCGCTCGGCCTGCGCCAGATGTTCTACCGCGGCCCCGTCGGAGGCACCAAGGGATGATCCGCGACGCCGGCCTCGCCTCGAAACTGTGGCGCACCGCCGTCTGGGCGGTCGTCGCGGTCTTCGTCCTGAACCTCCTCGCGCTGATCGCCACGGTGGTGATCGACTCGCTGTCCACCCGCTGGCTCGGCACCTGGCTCCCGGCCGGCTTCACGGCGCACTGGTATGCCGACGCCTGGGACGAGTTCGGCCTCACCGACGTGCTCGTCGTCACCTTCGAGGCGGTGGGGCTCGTGGTGCTGATCTCCGGCGCGCTCGGCGTCACCGCCGCCTACGCGCTGGCGCGCCGCGACTTCCCCGGCAAGCGCCTGGCCACGCTGGTGTTCCTGCTGCCGCTGCTGGTGCCGCCGCTCACCTACGGCATCCCCATGGCGACGCTGCTCTACCGCGTCGGGCTCGGCGGCACCCTGTGGGGCGTGGTGCTGGCCAACCTCGTGCCGGCCGTGCCCTTCGTGGTGCTGGTGATGATCCCCTTCATCGAGCAGATCGACCCGCGGGTCGAGGCCGCGGCGCGGGTCTTCGGCGCCTCGACGACGCAGCTCTTCGCCCGCGTGCTGCTGCCGCTGCTGCTGCCGGGCGTGCTGGCCGCGCTGCTGCTGGTGCTGGTCCGCACGGTGGCGATGTTCGAGCTGACCTTCCTCACCTCGGGCCCGACCAGCCAGACGCTGGTGGTGGCGCTCTACTACGCCGTCTTCGCCTCGGGCGTGCGCGCCGGCCAGGAGGTCGACGTCATGGCGGTGGTCTACATGGTGACGACGCTGGTGTGGCTGCTGCTGGCGCTGCGCTTCGTCAATCCGACGCAGATCGTGGCGCGGGCCAAGACGCAGGGCGCGCATTGAGCGCCTCTCCGCTCGACGCGCCTCCCTTCTCCCCTCGCGGGAGAAGGTGTCATCGCGAAGCGATGACGGATGAGGGGGTCAGGCGCGACCTCGCCGAAGCCCGTGAGCAAGCGCACGTCAACGGGCTTCATAGGCCTGACATGCCGTCGGCTTGGCCCGGCCCCATCTTTTCGAACGCGGCGCCATCCCCCCTCATCCGCCCATGCTCCGCATGGGCACCTTCTCCCGCGAGGGGAGAAGGGGACCACGTTCTGCAGGCACGGTGAACATGGACCGCCTCTCCCGATCCACCCTCGATGGCCTCCCCGCGGCGGTCGCCCGCCCGGCCTACGACCGCGCGGCGCTCCGCACGGGCATCGTCCACCTCGGCATCGGCGCCTTCCACCGCGCCCACATGGCGGCCTACACGGACGCGGTCCTGGCGGAGGACCCGCGCTGGGGCATCCTCGGCGCCTCGCTCCGCTCGCCCGGTACCCGCGACGCCCTGGCGCCGCAGGACGGCCTCTACGCCCTCGCGGTGCGCGACGCCGCGGGCGAGCGCGTGCGGGTGGTCGGCAGCGTGGCGCGCCTGCTCGTCGCGCCGGAGGACCCCGGCGCGCTGCTCGACGCGATGAGCGCGCAGGACACCCGCATCGTGTCCCTCACCGTCACCGAGAAGGGCTACTGCCACCGGCCCGCCACGGGCGAACTCGACGAGGAGCACCCGGACGTGGTGCACGACCTCGCCCGCCCGGAGGCGCCGCGCTCGGCGCCGGGCTTCATCGTCGAAGCTTTGCGCCGGCGGCGCGCGGCCGGCCTGCCCTTCTTCGCCGCGCTCTGCTGCGACAACCTCCCCCACAACGGGGCGACGCTGAAGCGCGTGCTCGTGCGCTTCGCCGCGCTGCGCGACCCCGCGCTCGGCCGCGCCGTGGAGGCCGAGCTGCGCTGCCCCTCCACCATGGTGGACCGCATCGTGCCGGCCACCACGGAGGCCGACCGCGACGGCGTGTCGGCCGCGCTCGGCGCGCGCGACGCCTGGCCGATCATGACCGAGCCCTTCACGCAGTGGGTGATCGAGGACGACTTCCCGCTCGGGCGGCCCGCGTGGGACCGCGCCGGCGCGACCTTCGTGCGCGACGTCGCGCCCTTCGAACTCGCCAAACTGCGCATGCTCAACGGCAGCCACTCGACCCTGGCCTATCTCGGATATCTCGCCGGGCACGAGACCGTGGCGGACGCCATGGCGGCGCCGGGCTTCGCCGCCCTGGTGCGCGGCCTGATGCTGGACGAGGCCGCGCCGACCCTGCCCCCGGTGCCGGGCCTCGACCCTGCGGCCTACGCCGACGACCTCATCCGGCGCTTCGAGAACCCCGCGCTGCGCCACCGCACCTGGCAGATCGCCATGGACGGCACCCAGAAGCTGCCGCAGCGCCTGCTCGGCACGGCGCGGGACCGCCTCGCCGCGGGCGCCTCCATCGACCGGCTCGCGCTCGGCATCGCGGCCTGGATGCGCTATGCCTGCGGGCGCGACGAGCGCGGCGCCCCCATCGACCTGCGCGACCCGCTGGCCGACGAACTGCGCCGCCGCACCGCGGGCGCGGCCGGGGCCGGCCCGCTCGCCGACGCCCTGTTCGGGCTCGACACCGTGTTCGGCCGCGACCTGCCGGCCGAGCCGCGCTTCACCCAGGCCGTCGTGGCCGCGCTGTCGGGGCTCATGCGCGACGGCGCCGCCGCGACCGTCGCGCGTTTCGGAGATCGCGTATGACCACCCGCACACTCCGCCTCCACCCGGACGACGACGTCGTGGTGGCGCTCGACCTGCTCCAGCCCGGCGACCCCACGGCGGCCGGCACCGCCGCGGCCCGCGTGCCGAAGGGCCACAAGATGGCGGCCGTGCCCCTGCTCCCCGGCGCGCCGGTGCGGAAGTTCGGCCAGGTGATCGGCTTCGCCACGAAGCCGATCGCGCCCGGCGACTGGGTCCACGAGCACAATCTCGCCATGGGCGAGGACTTCGCGCGCGATTACGCCTTCGGGGAGGAGCGGCGCCCGGACAGCCCCGTGCCGGAGGCGATGCGCGCGACCTTCCAGGGGTTCCGCCGCGCCGACGGCCGCGCGGGCACGCGCAACTACCTCGCCATTCTGACCTCGGTGAACTGCTCGGCCTCGGTGGCGCGCTTCATCGCCAGGGAGGTCGAGCGCTCGGGCGTGCTGGCCCGCTACCCCCACGTCGACGGCGTGATCCCGCTGGTCCACGGCACGGGCTGCGGCATGGCGGACCGCGGCGAGGGCTTCGAGGCGCTGAAGCGCACGCAGTGGGGCTACGCCACCAACCCCAACATCGCCGGCGTGCTGCTGGTGGGCCTCGGCTGCGAGGTGTTCCAGATCGGCCGCATGAAGGGCGAGTACGGCCTCGTCGAGGGCGACGCGTTCCGCACCATGACGATCCAGGACGAGGGCGGCACGCGCCGCACCGTCGAGAGCGGCGTCGCGCGGCTCGTCGAGATGCTGCCCGCCGCCGATGCGGCGCGGCGCGAGGCGGTGCCGGCCTCGGAACTCGTGCTGGCGCTGCAGTGCGGCGGCTCGGACGGCTATTCGGGCATCACGGCCAACCCCGCCCTTGGGGCGGCCGCGGACCTCCTCGTCGACCACGGCGGCACCGCGATCCTCTCCGAGACGCCCGAGATCTACGGCGCCGAGCACCTGCTGACCCGCCGCGCCGCCTCGCGCGCCGTGGGCGAGCGGCTCGTCGACACGATCCGCTGGTGGGAGGACTACACGCGGCGCAACGGCGGCGAGATGAACAACAACCCCTCGCCCGGCAACAAGGCGGGGGGGCTCACCACCATCCTGGAAAAGTCGCTCGGCGCCGCCGCCAAGGGCGGCACGCGCGACCTCAAGGCCGTGTACCGCTACGCCGAGCGGGTCACGGAGCACGGCTTCGTGTTCATGGACACGCCGGGCTACGACCCGGTCTCGGCCACCGGGCAGGTGGCGGGCGGCGCCAACGTGCTGTGCTTCACCACGGGCCGCGGCTCGGCCTACGGCTGCAAGCCGACGCCCTCGATCAAGCTCGCCACCAACTCCGACATGGCCCGCCGCATGGCGGACGACATGGACGTCGACTGCGGCGACGTGCTCGACGGCGTGTCGATCGCCGACAAGGGGCGCGAGATCTTCGAGCGCGTGCTCGCCGTCGCCTCGGGCGAGCGCACGAAGTCGGAGGAGCTCGGCTACGGCGACGCCGAATTCGTGCCCTGGCAGATCGGCGCCACCATGTGAGCGGCACGGCGCCCTGTTCAAAGGGCGCCCCGCGGCGCTAATGGTCCGATCCCCCGCGACCGGAGAGACACACCCATGACCCGCTTCACACGCGCCGGGCGGCCCGCCCGATGAGCCTCACCGTCTTCGTCACTGGCGCCACGGCCGGCTTCGGCCAGGCCATCGCGCGGCGCCTCGTGCGCGACGGCCACCGCGTGATCGCCGCCGGGCGCCGCGCCGAACGGCTCGACGCGCTGAAGGCCGAGCTCGGCGACGCGCTCCTGCCATTCGTGCTCGACGTCACAGACGCCGAGGCGGTCGCGGCCCTGCCGGGCAGCCTGCCCGAGGGCTGGCGCGAGGTCGACGTCCTGGTCAACAACGCGGGCCTCGCGCTCGGCCTCGACCCGGCCCAGAAGGCCGACCTCGCTCAGTGGGACCAGATGGTCGCCACCAACGTCACGGGACTGATCCACATGACGCGGGCGCTGCTGCCCGGCATGGTGGAGCGGGACCGCGGCCACGTCGTCAACCTCGGCTCGGTGGCGGGCTCCTACCCCTACCCCGGCGGGCACGTCTACGGCGGCACCAAGGCCTTCGTGAAGCAGTTCAGCCTCAACCTGAAGGCCGACCTCGTCGGCACCTTCGTGCGCGTGACGGACGTCGAGCCGGGCCTATGCGGCGGCACCGAGTTCAGCAACGTCCGCTTCGGGGGCGACGACGACAAGGCGGCGGCGGTCTACAAGGGCACCGAGCCCCTCACCGCCGACGACATCGCCGAGACTGTGGCCTGGGTCGTGACGCTGCCGCGGCACGTCAACATCAACCGCGTCGAGATGATGCCGACCTGCCAGGCCTCCGCGCCCTTCGCGATCAAGCGGCAGGGCTGAGGCATGGCGCGGGCGCCGGGGCCGCCCCGGCGCCCGACGCTCCTCAGGCGAGCCGGCTGTCGCGGTCGAACTGGCCGTGGCGTCGGAATCGGTACAGGTAGGACGGCACGACCGATTCGATCGCCCGCGGCTCCAGCCCGAGGCCCTGCAGGGTGCGGCCCCCCGCGACGGCCGCGTCCGACACGACGTTGTCGCGGCCCAGCATCTTGAGCTGATCGCGCGTCATCACCAGCGTCTTCGGGAACAGGCCCATCATCAGGCCGGACAGCGTCTCGGTCAGGGCGGCCGGCGTCTCCATGGCGCGGGCCGACACCGACACGAGCGGGCGGCTGCGCTGCACCGTGGCGAGGATGTATTCCATCAGCTCGCGGAAGGTTTTGACGCCGGGGCCGCCGAGCTCGTAGACGGCGCCCGGCTCGGCACGGCCCTCCACGGCGGCCGCGACGGCGTCCGCGACGTCGCCGACGAAGACGGGCTGGAAGCGCGTGTGCCCGCCGCCGATCAGCGGCAGGGCGGGCGCGAAGCGCGCCATGGCGGCGAAGCGGTTGAAGAAGTCGTCCTCCGGGCCGAAGACCACGGAAGGCCGCAGGATCACGGCGTCGGGGTAGATCTCGCGCACGGCGGCCTCGCCGCGGGCCTTGCTGCGGCTGTAGACGGCGTCGGATTCGAGGTCCGCCCCGATGGCCGACACCTGCACGAAGCGGCGCACGCCGGCCGCCCGCGCGGCCTCCGCCATGGCGCGGGCGCCGTCGACGTGGACGGCCTCGAAGCTCTGGCTGCCGCCCTCGGTCAGCACGCCGACGAGGTTCACCGCGACCTCGGCGTGGCGCAGCGCCGCGGCCAGCGAGGCGGGGTAGCGCACGTTGGCCTGGACGGGCTGGACCTGCCCGACGCGGCCGAGCGGCTGGAGGTAGTTGGCGAGTTCCGGGCGGCGCGACCCCGCCATCACGCGGAAGCCGGCCCGAGCCAGGGCGCGCACGACGTGGCGCCCCAGGAAGCCGGAGGCGCCGAACACCGTCACCTGTCCATTGGTCGCGAGATCGGAACCGGCCATCATGCGCTCCACGAGAAACGCGCGAGGTCTAATCGAGGGCCGCGCTCCTGTATAGCGCGGGCATGGCCGGGGCGGCCGTCACGCCGCCTCGACGAAGTCCTGCAGGGCGGCGACGACCTGCTCCAGGCGCCACGGCTTGGGGATGAAGTTCACCCGGGCCGGCAGGTCCCGCACGGGCCGGGCGACGCCGGAGGTGACCACGACGCCGATGTGGGGCCAGTGGCGGGAGATCATCTCGGCGAGGTGGACGCCGTCCGAGTGGCCGGGCATGTTGATGTCGGTGAAGACGGCGGCGACGTCGGTGCCGTTCTCCAGCAGGAAGCCCAGCGCCTCGTCGGCGTCGGCCCGGTCGATGACGAGCAGTCCGGCTTCCTCCAGCGTCGTCACCGTGTCGGCGCGCAGCAGAGGGTCGTCCTCGACGATCAGGATCGTGCTGCGCTGCATGGTTGCCTCGTCGGAACGCTACGCCTCAGTTTCACCAGAGTTAACGAAGGTGGTTAACAAAGAGTTAATTCAGGCGCGGGCCCGCGGCGTCTGCGAAAATGTCGCAGATCCGGAGTCGATGCAGCTCGTCGTCGATTCGTCCGATGTAGCCTTGAACTGAGCTGTCGTCGAGTCCCGGTCCGGTCGCCCGGGTGGCCGCGGCGCGCGATCGCGGTTAAAGAAGGCCCGCCCCCTCCTCCCCGCGGGAACGTGCCATCACCGTGCCACCGAGCGACAGCCAGAGCCTGCCCCCCGCGGTCCCCGACCCGGCCGGCGCCACCCCGGTCCCGTTCAACGTCCCGCAGCCGGCCGGCAACGAGCTCGCCTATCTGGCGGAAGCGGTCGGCAACCGGCACCTCAGCGGGGACGGGCCCTTCACCAAGCGCTGCAACGCCTGGCTGGAGCGCGAGACGGGCGCCCGGCAGGCCCTGCTGACCCATTCCTGCACGGCCGCCATGGAGATGGCCGCCATGCTGTTCGACCTCGCCCCCGGCGACGAGGTCATCATGCCCTCCTTCACCTTCGTGTCGACCGCCAACGCGGCCGTGCTGCGCGGCGCCGTTCCGGTCTTCGTCGACATCAGACCCGACACGCTCAACATCGACGAGCGCCTGATCGAGGCCGCCGTCACGGAGCGCACGCGCGCGATCTTCGTGGTCCACTACGCGGGCGTGTCGGCCGCCATGGACGAGATCATGGCCATCGCCGACCGCCACGGCCTGTTCGTGCTGGAGGACGCCGCCCAGGGCGTCGCGGCCCGCTACGGCGACCGGCCGCTGGGCTCGATCGGCCACCTCGGGGCGGTGAGCTTCCACGAGACCAAGAACCTGATCGCCGGCGAAGGGGGGGCGCTGCTGGTCAACGACGCGCGCTTCATCGACCGCGCCCACATCCTGCGGGAGAAGGGCACCAACCGGACCAAGTTCCTGCAGGGCCGCGTCGACAAGTACACCTGGGTCGACGTCGGCTCATCCTACCTCCCGAGCGAGCTCAACGCCGCGTTCCTGCTGGCGCAGTTCGAGAAGGTCGAGGAGATCCAGCGCGCCCGCCACCGCGCCTGGGACCGCTACCACCGCGCCATGGCGCCGCTGGAGCGCGAGGGGCTTCTGGCGCGCCCGAGCGTGCCGCAGATCTGCGCCCACAACGCGCACATCTACTACGTGCTGATGCCCACCATGGAGAGGCGCACCGAGCTGCTGCGACGCACCAAGGCGGCCGGGATCGGGGCCGTGTTCCACTACGTGCCCCTGCACAGCGCGCCCGCGGGCACCCGGTTCGCCCGCCAGCACGGCGCCCTTCCGGTCACGGACGACCTCAGCGCGCGCCTCGTGCGCCTGCCGCTGTGGGCCGGGCTGGAGGATCGGGCGATCGACGCCGTGTCGGCCCTGGTCGCGGACGTGGCCCGCGGGTAGCCGGCCCGCGGGGGCCGTCGTCGCCCTCAGGCGGAGTCCCGCATCATCAGCTTGGCGTCGAGGAGCTGGACGCGGTCCGGCCGCCGCTCCGTCCCCGGAAGCGCCTGGGCCAGGAGCGACGACAGGCCGGCCCTGGCGATGCCGGCGTAGTCCTGCGCCATGGTGGTCAGCGACGGGCAGGTGAACCGGCTCAGCGGGTGGTCGTCGTGGCCGGCCAGCCGCAGGTCGCAGCCCGGGGCGCGACCGACCCTGAGCCCCCGCTCGGTCGCGGCCGCCATGGCGCCGAAGGCGAGGCGGTCGTTGGCGCAGAGCACCGTCCGGCTCGGGAAGCCGCCCGCGTCGATCGCGCGCGTCGCGGTCTCGTGGCCGATCTCCTCGAAGGCCCAGCCGTGCCGGGCGGGTTCGAGCACGACCGGCGCGAGGCCGCGGCGCCCCATCGCCGCCGTGAAGGCGTCCCGCCTCTCCTGCGCGTTCCGGTTGACCTCGGGCATCGCGACGAAGCACGGGGGCTCGCCGGTGCGGCACAGATATTCGACCATCTGCTCGAAGCTCCGGGCGTTGTCGGTGCCGACGAAGCAGCCGTCCCCGTCCATGCGGGAGTCGAGGTACACCGTGGGGGCGCGCGTTTCCCGGTGGCGGGGCGGCGCCCCGTTCCCGAGCGGGGCGATCAGCACGCCGGCGACCTTGATCGAGTCCAGCACCTGGAGGGCCCGCACCTCCAGCGCGGGGTCCGCGTGCGAGCTCAGCACGATCGACCAGTAGCCCGCGCCGAGGGCGCCGAGTTCGACCCAGCGCACGACCTCGGCGTAGAACGGGTCCGTCAGCGACGGCACGACGATGCCGATCGTCTTCGTCGAGCGGCGGTTGAAGTTCACGGCGAACAGGTTGGGCTGGTAGCCGAACTCCCGCATGGCGTCGCGGATCCGCTGGCGGCTCGCCGGACGGACGCTGTCGGGATCGTTGAAATATTTGGACACGGTCGGCCGCGAGACGCCCGCGGCCTCGGCGAACTCTTCCATGGTCCAGTGGCGCCGGGGGGGCGACGGCCCGCCGTCCGCGTGATCGTCCATCCTGCGCCCTCGCTCGCCGCCCCCGTCGTTCGACGAGGATACGACGCCGGCATGCCCGCCTCGTGGGCCGCGACGGCCCGTTTTTTACGTTCGTAAAGTTTTCTGTTGATGTGGGCAAGCGATCGGCGTAGCGACTCCGGCAAACGGGGCGGCCGCGGCGCGCGGCCCGGACCGGGGTGGGACAGGGAGGGCGGCGTCGACCATGCGCAGGATCGTCACCATCGGGGAGATCGTCGTCGAGGTCATGGCGACCGAGCGAGGGGACGGCTTCCTCGAACCGCTGTCGCTCGTCGGCCCGTTCCCGTCCGGCGCCCCGGCCATCTTCATCGACCAGTGCGGGCGCCTGGGGCAGCCCTGCGGCATGGTGGGCCGCGTCGGCGACGACGACTTCGGCCGCTTGAACCTCCGCCGCCTCGCGGCCGACGGCGTCGACGTGTCGGCCGTCTCGGTCGACCCCGAGGCCGCCACGGGCAGCGCCTTCGTGCGCTACCGTCCGGACGGCGACCGTGACTTCGTGTTCAACATCCGCCGCAGCGCCAACGCCGGCATCGCGCTCGACGCCGCGGCCCGCGCCCTGGTCGCCTCGGCCGACCACGTCCATGTCATGGGCTCGTCGCTGTTCTCGCCGGCCGTCGTCGCCGCGACCGAGGAGGCCGTCGCCACCGTCAAGGCCAGGGGCGGCACGGTCTCGTTCGATCCCAACGCGCGGCGGGAACTGCTCGCGGCGCCCGGCATGCGGGCCGCGCTGTCCGGCCTCCTCGACCGCTGCGACCTGTTCCTGCCGAGCGGCCCGGAACTCACGCTCCTCACGGAAGTCGACACCGAGGAGGCGGCCGTGGGCGAGATCCTGGCGCGCGGCGTCGGGGCCGTGGTGGTCAAGCGCGGCGCCGCCGGGGCCGAGTTCCACGACGCCTCCGGCCGGATCGCGCAACCCGCCTTCGCGGTGGAGGAGGTCGACCCGACGGGGGCGGGCGACTGCTTCGGCGGCGCCTTCGTGACCTGCTGGCTGCGCGGCATGCCCCCCGCCGAGGCGCTGCGCTACGCGGCCGCGGCCGGCGCCCGCGCGGTGACGCGGCGCGGCCCCATGGAGGGCGCCTCCACCTTCGCCGAACTCGACGCCTTTCTTGCCGCAGCCAGGGTTTGAGCCTCATGACCACCTTCGACCTCGCCGACATCGCCCGGCTCCGCCGCGCCGGCACGCGCGTCGGCATCGCCTCGATCTGCACCGCCCACCCGCTCGCGGTCGAGGCGGCCCTGCTCCAGGCGCGCCACGACGGCGCTCCCGCGCTGATCGAGGCCACCTGCAACCAGGTGAACCAGGACGGCGGCTACACGGGCATGACGCCCGAGGACTTCCGGGCCTTCGTCGAGGCCATCGCGGACAGGGTCGGCTTCGATCCGGCGAACCTCGTGCTCGGCGGCGACCACCTCGGCCCCAACCCCTGGCGCGCGCTGCCGGCCGAGGACGCCATGGCCCGCGCGGAGGCGATGATCGCCGCCTACGCGGCCGCGGGCTTCTCCAAGCTGCACCTCGACACCTCGATGGGGTGCCGCGGCGAGGCGCCGGCCCTCGCCGACGCCGTGACGGCGTCCCGCGCGGCCCGCCTCGCCGGCGCGGCCGAGCGCGCCGCGCGGGACGCCGGCCGGCCGCCGCCCGTCTACGTGATCGGCACCGAGGTGCCGGTGCCCGGCGGCGCCACGCACGCGCTCGACCACCTCGAGGTGACGCGCCCCGAGGCGGCGCTCGCCACCGTGGAGGTGCACCGGCAGTCCTTCGCGGCGGCGGGGCTCGACGACGCCTTCGCGCGCGCGGTCGGCGTCGTGGTGCAGCCCGGCGTCGAGTTCGCCGACGCCGACGTCATCCCCTACGATCCGGCCGCCGCGCGCGCCCTCGCGGCGACGCTGGAGCGCATGCCCCAGTTCGTGTTCGAGGCGCATTCCACGGACTACCAGCCCGCCGCGGCGCTGCGCGCCCTCGTCGACGACGGCTTCGCCATCTTGAAGGTCGGGCCGGGGCTCACCTTCGCCATGCGCGAGGCGCTCTACGGCCTTGACCACGTCGCCGAGGTCCTGGCCCCGGCGGGGGAGGACGAGGGCCTGCGCGCCGCGATGGAGCGGCTGATGGTGGCGGAGCCGGGACACTGGCAGCGCTACTACGGCGGCCAGGGCGCGGCGCTGGCCGCCCAGCGCCACTTCTCGTACAGCGACCGCATCCGCTACTACTGGCCGCATCCCGAGGCCCGCGCCGCCGTCGACGCGCTCATGGCCCGGCTCGGCGACCGGGCCATCCCCGAAACGCTGATCGGCCAGTACCTGCCCCGGCTCTACGACGGCGTGCGAGACGGGGCCGTCCGGCCGCGGGCGCGCGACCTCGTGATCGCCGCGATCCGCCTGGCCCTGCAGCCCTACAGCGCGGCCTGCTCGGCCTGACGCTTCCGGACGAACCCAAAGGAGAAGACGCATGCAGCTCGACGGCAAGGTCGCCATCGTCACGGGCGCGGCGCGCGGCATCGGCCGCGCCATCGCGGAGCGCTACCACGCGGAGGGCGCCAGGGTCGTGGTCGCCGACCTCAACCGGGCCGGCGCCGAGGAGGCCGCGGCCGCGCTGGGTCAGGGCGCGCTCGGGCTCGCGTTCGACGTCACGCACCAGGAGTCGATCGACGCCCTGGTGGCGCGCGTGGTCGCCGAATACGGCGGCATCGACATCCTCGTGAACAACGCCGGCCTCTTCGACCTCGCCCCCATCGTCGATATCACGCGGGAAAGCTACCGCAAGGTCTACGCCGTCAACGTCGAGGGCCTGCTCTTCACGATGCAGGCCGTCGCCCGCGAGATGATCGCGCAGGGGCGGGGCGGCAAGATCATCAACTTCGCGTCCCAGGCCGGCCGCCGCGGCGAGGCGCTGGTGGGCGTCTACTGCTCGTCCAAGGCCGCGGTGATCTCGCTGACCCAGAGCGCCGGCCTCGACCTCATCAAGCACGGCATCAACGTCAACGCCATCGCGCCCGGCGTGGTCGACAACGAGCACTGGGACCACGTGGATTCCATGTTCGCCCGCTACGAGAACCTCCAGCCGGGCGAGAAGAAGCGCGCCGTCGGCGCCTCGGTGCCGTTCGGCCGCATGGCCCGGCCCGAGGAGATCGGCGGCCTCGCGACCTTCCTGGCCAGCCGGGACGCCGACTACATCGTGGCCCAGTGCTACAACATCGACGGCGGCAACTGGATGAGCTGAGCCGAAAGGGCGACCTCGACCGGACCCGCGGGCGGGCGATGCCCGGCGCGGGTCTGAACTGAACGGGAGGAAGCCGAGCGCGATGTCGGCTTCATCGCGCCCCGCATCGCCGCAGGATCGACCGACTTCGGTTTCCAGTCCGGCGACAGCCGCCTGTCGGCTTTTGCCGGTCAGCGTACAGCCAGCCGAGCCGTCGCGACGCAGGCCGGTCTCCGGCCTTCAAGGCTCGAACGGGAAAGATTACAGGGGGTGCCTCTGGCGCGCCCAAGGGGAATCGAACCCCTGTTTTCGCCGTGAAAGGGCGACGTCCTAGACCGCTAGACGATGGGCGCGGACGGTGGAAGGCGATGCCTCGACCGTGGAGCGCTTATAGGCCGAGCCGGGCCGGTCTGGCAAGCGCGGGCGCGGCCTCGCGCACAGGCCTCGCGACGCGTCGCCCCGGCCGTGGACCAGGCTCAGGCAGCCGGACGTTGACGGCGCATCGTCCCCCAGCCGGAGCGCACCCATGTCCGAACCCGACCGCCGCCAGATGCTGAAGCTCGCTGCCGCGGCCGCCGGGGCGGCGCTCGGCGGCACGGCCGCGGCCCGGGCCGCCGAACCCGCCGTCGACACCGGCACGGTCGCGGGCGGCAAGCTGGACTTCCCGACCTGGACGGCGCCGACCGAGCGCCCGACGCCGCCGCCGCCCGCGCCCCTGCCCCCGTCCGAGCGGGTCGGCTTCGCGGTGCTGGGGCTCGGCCGGCTCGCCACGGAGGAGATCCTGCCGGCCTTCGGCCGGTCGAAGCGCGCCAAGCTCGTCGCGCTGATCTCGGGCACGCCCGACAAGGCGAGGCTCCTCGCGCGCCAGCACGGCGTCGCGCCGGACGCGGTCTACGGCTACGGCGACTGGGACCGGATCAAGGCCGATCCGGCCATCCAGGCCGTCTACATCGTGACGCCCAACGCGCTGCACCGGGAAGCGACGCTCGCGGCCGCGGCCGCCGGCAAGCACGTGCTCTGCGAGAAGCCCATGGCGACGAGCTCCGCCGACTGCCAAGCGATGATCGACGCCTGCGCGACGGCGAGGCGGCACCTGATGATCGCCTACCGCTGCCAGTACGAGCCCAACAACCGCGCCCTGCAGGACATGGTGCGCGGCGGGCGCTACGGCGCGGCCCTGCTCTACGACGCCGTCAACACACAGAACATGGCGGCGCCGACGCAGTGGCGCTTCGTGAAGGCGCTGGCCGGCGGCGGCGCCCTGCCCGACATCGGGCTCTACTGCCTCAACGGCGCGCGCTTCCTCAGCGGCGAGGAGCCGACCGAGGTCTACGCCCACACCCATTCGACGCCGGGCGACCCGCGCTTCAGGGAGGTCGAGGAGCAGGTCACCTTCACGCTGCGGTTCCCGAGCGGGCTCGTGGCGAACTGCGCGGCCTCCTACGGCCTCCACGAGAACCGGAGGCTCGGGATGGGCATGCCGGCAGCCGCGATCGATTTCGCCAACGCCTTCGCGTACACGGGGCAGAGGCTGCAGATCGCGCACCGGGACGGCGACGCCGAGGCGGTGGTCGACCGCCGCATCGCGGCGAAGGATCAGTTCGCGCTGGAGCTCGACCACATGGCGGAGTGCGTCGCCACCGGCCGGCGCCCGCGCACGCCCGGCGAGGAGGGCCTGGCGGACCAGCGCATCATGGAGGCGATCTACCGCTCGGCCGCGACGGGCCAGCCCGTGGCGCTGCCGAAGGTCGAGGGCCTCGACACGACGCGCGGCCCGGCGCTGCCCCCGGCGGACCAGGGCTGAGCCGCCGCCCTACCCCGGCTGGTCCGGCACGAGCGCGGCGTCTAGCAGGCGCAGCTCCGGCCGGCCCCCGCCCCCGCCCCAGCGGTTGACCGTGAGCGTGCCGGCGGCGTGGACGAGCTTGCCCCGCGCCGCCATGATCCCCTGCCCGAGCGGCCCCTCGGCGACGCGGAACGCCACGGCGCGGATGCGGCTGCCGTCGCGGCCCGCCAGGGTCGCGCGCAGGTGCCCCTCGCCCATCGTGCCGCAGTCCACCACGCGGTGGCTCGGCAGCGCCACCACGGGCTCCGGCGCGCCGGCGCCGAAGGGGCCCGCGGCCTCGAGCCCGCCGATCAGCTCCGGCGTGGCGGAGCCCGCGCCCAGCGTCCCGTCGACCTCCAGGGCCGCCTCGGCGCGGGACCGCGCGACGGCGTCGGCGAAGTGGTCGTGCAGGAAGTCGCGGAAGGCGGGCAGGCTCGCCGCCGGCAGCGTCACGCCCGCCGCCATGCCGTGGCCGCCCCCCTTCAGCAGCAGCCCTCGCTCGACGGCGAGCCGCACCGCGGCCCCGAGGTCCGCGCCGGGGGTCGAGCGGCCGGAGCCGGTGCCGGTGTCGCCCGCGAGCGCGATGGCGAAGGCGGGCCGGTCGAAGCGCTCGCGCAGCCGCGCCGCGACGAGCCCGACGACGCCGGGGTGCCACCCTTCGGCAGCGGCCACGATCACCGCGCTGTCCCCGCCCCCGACCAGGGCGAGCGCTTCCGCTTCGGCCTCCTCGACGGCGGCGAGCTCGATCACGCGGCGCTCGCGGTTCAGCCGGTCGAGGTCGGCGGCGATGCGCGCCGCCTCGACCGGGTCAGGCGTCAGGAGCAGGCGCGTGCCGAGCGCCGAGTCGCCGATGCGGCCGCCGGCGTTGATGCGCGGGCCGACGAGATAGCCGAGGTGGAAGGGCGAGGGCGCGCCGTCGGCGCCCGCCACGTCGAACAGCGCCGCGAGGCCGGGCCGGGCGCGCCGCGCCATCACGGCGAGGCCCTTGGCCACGAAGGCCCGGTTGAGACCGGTGAGCGGCACCACGTCGGCGACCGTGGCGAGGGCCACGAGGTCGAGCGCGGCGAGGAGGTCGGGCGCGGCGCGCCCGTCCCAGAACCCGGAAGCCTTGAGGGCGCGGTGCAGCGCCACCAGCACCATGAAGACCGCGCCGGCGGCGCAGAGGTGGCCGAGGCCGGACAGGTCGTCGGGGCGGTTGGCGTTGACGAGGGCCGCCGCGCGCGGCAGCTCGGCGCCGAGCTGGTGGTGGTCGATCACCACCGTGTCGAGCCCGCGCCGCGCCGCCTCCTCCAGCGGCACGAGGCTCGTCGAGCCGCAGTCCACCATCACGAGCAGCGTGGCGCCGCCCGTCGCCAGCGCCGCCACGGCCGGCACGCTCGGCCCGTAGCCGTCGACCAGCCGGTCGGGTATGTGGATCGCGGGGTCGAGCCCGGCCGCCCGCAGATAGCCGACCAGCAGGGCCGCCGCGCAGGCGCCGTCGACGTCGTAGTCGCCCAGCACCGCGACGCTTTCCCCCGCCCGCACCGCGCGGGCGAGCCGCTCCACGGCGGCCGGCATGTCGGCGAGCACGTCGGGGTCCGGCATCAGCGCGCGCAGGCTGGGGTCGAGGAAGGCCGCGCAGTCCGCCACGTCGCGGCCGCGGCTCGCCAGCACGCGCGACAGCAGGTCCGGCATGCCGTGGCTCTGCGCGATCGCGGCCGCGCGCCGCGCGCCGGCCTCGTCGAGCCGCGCCCGCCAGGCGCGGCCCGTCATCGAGCGGGCGACGTCGAGCACGAGCGGGTTCATCGGCGGCGGAGGGTTTTCACGGGATGGAGGCCTTCGATCGGCGCGAGCGGGAGCCTCCTTCGCGGGAGGGCGGCACCCTTACCCCGGCGCGACTCGATGGCGAAAGGGTTTCATGTTAACCGTCTCGGGCTTATGTACACGGTCTGTTCCCGTATCCCACCGTCCCGCAGGGCCCGCCGATGTCTCCCAGGTCCGCCGCCGCCGCCGTCCCCGAGGACCTGTTCGCCGTGAACGACGACGTGCCGTCCATCGCCGAGGCCGGGAAGAAGCGCCGCGCCCTGCCGTTGCGCGACGGGACTCCCGACGAGGCCGGCTACACCGCCGCCTCGATCGAGGTTCTGGAAGGGTTGGAGCCGGTGCGGCGGCGCCCCGGCATGTACATCGGCGGCACCGACGAGGCGGGCCTGCACCACCTCTTCGCCGAGGTGATCGACAATTCCATGGACGAGGCCGTGGCGGGCCACGCGAGCCGCATCGACGTCGCGATGGAAGCGGACGGCTTCGTGTCGATCACCGACAACGGCCGCGGCATCCCGGTCGACCCGCACCCGAAGTTCCCCGACCGCTCGGCGCTCGAAGTCATCATGACCACGCTGCACGCGGGCGGCAAGTTCGACTCGGGCGCCTACCAGACCTCGGGCGGACTGCACGGCGTCGGCATCTCGGTCGTCAACGCCCTGTCGGAGCGGCTGGAGGTCGAGGTCGCGCGCGCCCAGACGCTGTACCGCCAGTGCTTCGCCCGCGGCCTCGTCCTGGGGCCGATCGAGATGGTGGGCCGCGTCGCCAACCGGCGCGGCACCCGCGTGCGCTTCAAGCCGGACGCGGAGATCTTCGGCCCCGAGGCGAAGCTCGAACCGGCGCGGCTGTTCCGCATGGCGCGCTCCAAGGCCTACCTGTTCGGCGGCGTCGAGGTGCGCTGGCACTGCGCGCCCGAGCTCGTCGAGGGCACCAAGACGCCCGTCGAGGCCGTGTTCCGCTTCCCCGGCGGCCTCAAGGACCACCTCGCGCAGGAGGTCGAGGGCCGCAGCTTCGTGGCCGAGCAGCCCTTCACCGGCAAGGTGACCAAGCCCGGCGGCCACGGCTCGCTCGAATGGGCCGTGACCTGGCTCAGCGACGACGACGGCTTCGTCCACGCCTACTGCAACACCATCCCGACCCCGAACGGCGGCACGCACGAGAACGGACTGCGCGCGGCGCTGCTCCGCGGCCTCAAGGACCACGCCGAGCGGATCGGGCAGGCGCGGCGCTTCGCCAACGTCACGGCCGACGATGTGATGCTGAACTGCGCGGCGCTGCTGTCCGTGTTCATCCGCGAGCCGGAGTTCCAGGGGCAGAACAAGGGCCGCCTGATGACCGTCGAGGCGGGCCGCATCGTGGAAGCGGCGATGCGCGACAGCTTCGACCACTGGCTCGCCGCCGCGCCCTCGCAGGCCGCGAAGCTCCTCGACTGGAGCGTCGAGCGCGCCGACGAGCGCCTGCGCCGCAAGGCCGACAAGGACGTGGCGCGCAAGAGCGCGACGCGCAAGCTCCGCCTGCCCGGCAAGCTCGCCGACTGCTCGAACTCGGCCGCGCAGGGCTCGGAATTGTTCATCGTCGAGGGCGACAGCGCGGGCGGCTCGGCCAAGCAGGCGCGGGACCGCGCCAGCCAGGCGGTGCTGCCGCTGCGCGGCAAGATCCTCAACGTCGCCAACGCCACGCGCGACAAGCTCGCCGCCAACCAGCAGCTCGCCGACCTCGCGCTGGCGCTCGGCTGCGGGACGGGCACGCACTACAAGGACGGCGAGCTCCGCTACGACAAGATCATCATCATGACGGACGCCGACGTCGACGGCGCCCACATCGCCTCGCTGCTGATCACCTTCTTCTATCGGCAGATGCCCAGGCTGATCGACGGCGGCCACCTGTTCATCGCCGTGCCGCCGCTCTACCGGCTGACGCAGAACACGAGATCCGTCTACGCGCGCGACGACGCCCACAAGGACTTCCTGATGAAGACCGCCATGACGGGGCGGGGCAAGGTCGAGATCAGCCGCTTCAAGGGCCTGGGCGAGATGCCCATGCGCGACCTCAAGGAGACCACCATGGACCCGTCGAAGCGCACGCTGCTGCGCGTGACGGTGCTCGAGGAGGACCAGAGCGGCACGCGCGACGCGGTGGAGCGGCTGATGGGCAACAAGCCGGAGGCGCGCTTCGCCTTCATCCAGGAGCGCGCGTCCGGCGCGGCCGACCTCGTCGACGTTTGAGCCTCGAAAGCCATGGTCGACGGAGGGTGAACGGTTTCCACCGCCTCTTCACCGTTTCGGCCGCGTCCCGTTCATCCTTAAGCCCCTGGCAACCCCGCATCGTCAGTCTGCCGTCACCCCCGACGCTGGATCGACGATGCCCGATTTCGTGAGTGACCGGCGCGGCTCCGCGGTCCAGTGGTTCGCGCTGGCCGCCGCCGCCGTCTGCGTGGCGAGCCTCGCCGGCGCCCACGGGCTCGACTGGCTGTCGCAGTCCGGCCGGATCTCGCTCGTCGCCTATCGCGCCCCCGCGCCGGCGGCGAGCCAGCGCGCCGCCGCAGACCCCAACGTGGACATGACCCCCACCGGATCGGTGCCGGCCGGCAGCGCCCTGGTGATCCGCATCCGCTGAAGCACGGCGCTTCACCATTCCGCGTGGAATATCCCGCGCGTCGTTGACTTGTCGCGGTTTCCGCTTATGTCCCCTGTCATCAATGGGCGTCCCGCGTCGCTCCTCGGCGCACGATCGATCGTGCCTGTCCCCTCACGGCTACACGCGGGTCACGCGGCCGTGCTCCGTCGACGGTAGACGCAACACCTGATGAATTTCAACGAACTCGGCCTCAGCGACAAGGTCCTGCAGGCGGTCGAAGCCACCGGCTACACGACCCCGACGCCGATCCAGGAACAGGCCATCCCGGTCGCGCTCGCGGGCCGCGACGTGCTCGGCATCGCCCAGACCGGCACCGGCAAGACCGCCGCCTTCACCCTGCCGATGATCTCCCGGCTGGAAACCGGCCGCGCCCGCGCCCGCATGCCGCGCACCCTGATCCTCGAGCCGACGCGCGAGCTCGCCGCGCAGGTCGAGGAAGCCTTCGTCCGCTACGGCGCCAACCACAAGATCAACGTGGCGCTGCTGATCGGCGGCGTGTCCTTCGCCGACCAGGAGGCCAAGATCACCCGCGGCGCGGACGTGCTGATCGCCACGCCGGGACGCCTCCTCGACTTCGCCGAGCGCGGCAAGCTGCTGCTCACCGGCATCGAGATCCTGGTCATCGACGAGGCGGACCGCATGCTCGACATGGGCTTCATCCCGGACATCGAGAAGATCTGCAAGCTCGTGCCGTTCACGCGGCAGACGCTGTTCTTCTCGGCCACGATGCCGCCGGAGATCACGCGCCTCACCGAGGCGTTCCTGCACGACCCCGCCCGCATCGAGGTGGCCCGCCCGTCCTCGACGGCGGCGAGCGTGACGCAGTCGCTCGTGGCCTCGGCGCCCGGCCCCGCCAAGCGCGAGGTCCTGCGCCGCCTGCTGCGCGGCGCCGAGGACCTCACCAACGCGATCATCTTCTCCAACCGCAAGCGCGACGTCGCGCTGCTGACGAAGTCGCTGGAGAAGCACGGCTTCTCGGTGGGCTGCCTCCACGGCGACATGGACCAGCGCTCGCGCATGGTGTCGCTCGACGCCTTCCGCAACAACAAGGTGTCGCTGCTGGTCTGCTCCGACGTCGCGGCCCGCGGCCTCGACATCCCGATGGTCAGCCACGTCTACAACTTCGACGTCCCGACCCACGCCGAGGACTACGTCCACCGCATCGGCCGCACGGGCCGCGCGGGCCGCAGCGGCACCGCGGTCTCGATCGTCACCAAGGCCGACCAGCGCTACATCGACGACATCGAGAAGCTGATCCAGAAGAAGATCGACTGGCAGGGCGCGACGCTCGACCAGGTGGCCGACGCCGAGCCGGCCGTCGAGGACGAAGATGAGGGCGGCTCGCGCGACCGGCGCTCGCGCCGCGCGGGCGGACGCGGCGAGGGCCGGCCCTCCGAGTCGCGCGGCGGCCGCCGCGGCGAGAACCGCGGGCGGAGCGACGGCCGGGAGCCGACGCGCGAGCGCACCGAGCGCGCTTCGGCCGACGCCGGCCCGACGCTGGCGCCCCCGCCCAGTTCCTCGACGCGCCGCAGCGAGTCCGCCTCGGCCCCGCGCTCGCGCGACGAGCGCCCGGCCGGCCGCGGCTTCGACCGGCGCCATCGCTCGGACGAGGACGACGACGTCGTGATCGGCCTCGGCGACCACGTCCCCTCGTTCCTGCTGCGCCCGGTGCGGATCAAGGCCGGCACCGACGCCTGAGGCGGGGCGCTTCCGAAATTGTCACGAGGGGGGCGGAGCAGAAACCTGCTCCGCCCCCCTTGTCATTCCGGATCGAATCCGGCATACATCCCTCGTCGCCGCAGCGACATGGATGCGGGTGTAGCTCAGTGGTAGAGCACAACCTTGCCAAGGTTGGGGTCGAGGGTTCGAATCCCTTCGCCCGCTCCAGATCAGCTCGCGACAGTTCTTTCCGACTCCGAACGCTCTGCCGCTTGGTCGGCTCAAGTCGATTGGGCATCAGCGATCGCCGGATCGGGTCGGACGCTCTCCCTGTGGACAGGCGACGATCTCCCAGGCCGATGCGCGCCGCGCCTCACACGCCCCACTTGCAGAACGCATCAAGAACACATATCACGTTCTTGTTTTGTTTTGACGCCCGTCGAGGCGGAGCCGCATCGGCATTCCGGATCGAGCGTGCGCTGGGAGAGTCCGCCCATGCTGACCGAAAAGCAGAGTGAACTGCTCCGCTTCATCCATGCCCGACTGCAGAAGACCGGCGTGCCGCCCTCCTTCGACGAGATGAAGGACGCGCTGGACCTGAAGTCCAAGTCCGGCATTCACCGCCTCATCATGGCCCTTGAGGAGCGCGGCTTCATCCGTCGCCTGCCGAACCGCGCCCGCGCGCTGGAGGTGCTGCGCCTGCCCGAGCAGGTCGCCGCCGAGGCCGCCAAGCCGAAGGGCCTCACGCTGCTGAAGGGCGGCAAGCCCGCGCCGAAGCCGCGGGCCGAGCCTTCGCGCGACCTCCCCGGCGCCTTCGAGATCCCCGTGATGGGCCGGATCGCCGCCGGCACGCCGATCTCGGCCATCCAGACGCAGAGCCACACGATTTCGATGTCGGCCGACTTCCTGGCCTCGGGCGAGCATTTCGCGCTCGAAGTGCGCGGCGACTCGATGATCGAGGCCGGCATCCTCGACAACGACACGGTGGTGATCCGCCGCCAGGACACGGCCAACACAGGCGACATCGTGGTGGCGCTGGTCGACGACGAGGAAGCCACGCTGAAGCGCCTGCGCCGCCGCGGAGCTTCGGTGGCGCTGGAGCCCGCCAACGCCGCCTACGAGACTCGCATCTTCGGGCCCGAGCGTGTCAAGGTGCAGGGCGTGCTGGTGAGCCTGTTCCGCCGCTACTGACCGCGCTCTCGACGGGCCGGGACCGGCCCGTCAGCGCCAGTGCTGCCCCACCCAGGGCACGGGCGGCAGCGATCGGTAGAACTTCTTATACCACTTGGCTGGCCAGCGCCCCGCCATGGCCTCGTCGGGCCGGGGATGGCCCGTGAAGACCACCACGCGCGCCTCGTCGGGCAGCGCCGGCGCCCGGAACAGGTAGAGCGGCCAGGGCGGCAGCAGCCTGTGCTTGAAGCTCGGGCACCAGGGCTCCGGCCAGAAGGCGACGGCCAGGCGCGACGCCTTGGTGACGTAGATCTGCTCGTTGTCGAAGCGATGCGACATCGCCACCGCGTCGTTCTCGAAGTCCGACACGAGATGCGCCGCCGAGCCGGCGCGGAACCGCATCACCGACGAGTTGCCGATGCCCTCGCGCCGCCCCTGCGTGGGGTTGCGCACCAGCACGAGCTTGCCCGGCTCGTGGTCGAACAGCGCGTCGAGCGACCCCGTCACCAGGATGTCGAGGTCGAGGAACAGGAGGTCGCCGCTGAGCCCCCCGAGATCGGCGGCCCAGAGCGCAAGCTTGCGCCACGGACCGGGCTTCAGACCCTGCGGCAGGTGGATCGAGGGGATCGGCTTCGCCTCGATCGCGGGGTCGAGCCCATCGATCGGGTCCGTGAAGGCGACGAAGCGCGTCGGCCGCGCCACGTTGCGCATCACGGCGCGGTGGAGCCGGTTGACGTAGTCGGCCCCGTACTCGCTCCCCCAGCGGATGCAGACGACGGTCTGCACGGCCCCTGCCCTGTCCCGCCGCCTCAGGCCCCGTGCGGCGACACCACGCCGTCGGGCTCCGCGGCCGGCTTCGGCGCCGGGGCGGCCGGCGCCGCGGTCGAGCGGATGTGGAGCTCGCGCAGTTGCTTCGGGGTCGCGGGCGCGGGCGCCCCCATCAACAGGTCCTCGCAGCGCTGGTTCATCGGGAACAGCACGATCTCGCGCAGGTTCTCCTCGTCGGCCAGCAGCATGACGATGCGGTCGACGCCCGGCGCGATGCCGCCGTGGGGCGGCGCGCCGTACTGGAAGGCGCGGTACATGCCGCCGAACCGCTCCTCCAGCACCGCCTCGTCGTAGCCCGCGATGGCGAAGGCCTTGCGCATCACGTCGGGGCGGTGGTTGCGGATGGCGCCGGACGACAGCTCGATGCCGTTGCACACGATGTCGTACTGGTAGGCCTTGATGGTGAGCGGGTCCTGCCCCTCCAGCGCGTCGAGGCCGCCCTGCGGCATCGAGAAGGGGTTGTGGGAGAAGTCGACCTTCTTCTCCTCCTCGTTCCACTCGTACATCGGGAAGTCGACGATCCAGCAGAGCTCGAAGCGGTCCTCGTCGACGAGCTTCAGCTCGCGCCCGATGCGGGTGCGGGCGAGGCCGGCGAGGCGGGCCGCCTTGGCTTCCACGTCGGCGGCGAAGAACACGGCGTCGCCGGGCCCCACCTTGGCGGCCGAGCAGATGCGCGCCAGCACGTCGGCGGGGATGAACTTGGCGATCGGCCCCTTGCCCACCACGGCGCCCGCCTCGTCGGCGTCGAGCACCACGTAGCCGAGGCCGGCCGATCCCTCGCCGCGCGCCCAGTCGTTCAGCTTGTCGAAGAAGCTCCGCGGCTGCGCCCCGGCGCCCGGCGCCGGGATCGCGCGCACCACGCCGCCCTTGTCGATCACGCCCTTGAAGGCCTTGAAGGTCACGCTCTCGTCGGCGAACTCGCGGCTCACGTCGGCGATGCGCAGCGGGTTGCGCAGGTCCGGCTTGTCGTTGCCGTAGAGCAGCATCGACTCGGCATAGGGGATGCGCGTGAACTTCTGCGTGACGGGCCGGCCGCGGCCGAACTCCTCGAAGATGCCGCGCAGCACGGGCTCCACCGTGTCGAACACGTCGTCCTGCGTCACGAAGCTCATCTCGATGTCGAGCTGGTAGAACTCGCCGGGCGAGCGGTCCGCGCGGGCGTCCTCGTCGCGGAAGCAGGGCGCGATCTGGAAGTAGCGGTCGAAGCCCGCCACCATGATGAGCTGCTTAAACTGCTGCGGCGCCTGCGGCAGCGCGTAGAACTTGCCGGGGTGCACGCGGCTCGGCACGAGGTAGTCGCGCGCGCCCTCGGGCGAGGAGGCGGTCAGGATCGGCGTCTGGAACTCGGTGAAGCCCTGCCCCTTCATGCGGGTGCGCAGGCTGTCGATGACGCGCGAGCGCAGGATGATGTTGTTGTGCAGCCGCTCGCGGCGCAGGTCGAGGAAGCGGTACTTGAGCCGGATCTCCTCCGGGTAGTCCTGCTCGCCCGCGACCGGCAGCGGCAGCTCGGCGGCGGGGCCCAGCACCTCGATCTCGGCGGCGTAGAGCTCGACGTGGCCCGTGGCCATGTCGGCGTTCTCGGTGCCGGCCGGGCGGCGGCGCACGGGGCCGTCGACGCGCACGACCCACTCGGAACGCAGCTTCTCTGCCTGCGCGAAGGCCGGCGAGTCGGGGTCGATCACCACCTGCGTGGTGCCGTAATGGTCGCGCAGGTCGATGAACAGCACGCCGCCGTGGTCGCGGATGCGGTTGCACCAGCCCGCCAGCCGCACGTCGGCACCGATCTCGGCTTCGCTGAGGGCGCCGCAGGTGTGGGTGCGGTAGCGGTGCATGATGGCTGACTCTCGAAGCTCGGAAGACCGGGGCGCGCGGGGCTCCGCGGACGTGCCGGCTTTGTCTTGAAAAGCGACAGGCTTGTCAAAGGGCCGGGCGCGCGCTCTTTCGTTGCGACGATTGCGGCAGATCGTTGACTCATCCCCGGCCAGGCGCTCGCAACGCGCGCGCGCTTGCTCTATGGGAGCCGGATGACGCTGATCACCACCACAGAAGAGCTCGCCGCCGTCTGCCGCCGCTTGGCGCGCCACCCCTTCGTGACCGTGGACACGGAGTTCCTGCGCGAGACGACCTTCTGGCCGAAGCTCTGCGTGCTGCAGCTCGCCTCCGACGAGGAGGCCGTGGCGGTGGACGCGCTGGCGCCCGACATCGACCTGATCCCCTTCCTCGACCTCATGGCCGACCGCAACGTCGTCAAGGTGTTCCACGCCGCCCGGCAGGACCTGGAGATCGTGTGGAAGATGTCCGGCCGCCTGCCCGAGCCGCTGTTCGACACGCAGGTGGCCGCCATGGTGTGCGGCTTCGGCGACCAGGTGTCCTATTCCGAACTCTGCCAGACGCTGTGCCGGGTGACGATCGACAAGTCGTCCCGCTTCACCGACTGGGCGCGCCGCCCGCTGACCTCCGCGCAGGTCACCTACGCGCTGGCCGACGTCACGCACCTGCGCGACATCTACCGCACCCTGGTGAAGAAGCTCGAAGCCTCCAAGCGCACCGGCTGGCTCGCCGACGAGATGCGGACGCTGCTGTCGCCCGCCACCTACGAGCAGCATCCGGACCAGGCCTGGGAGCGGTTCCGCTCCAAGCTCCGGAAGCCGCGCGACCTCGCGGTGATGATGGACCTCGCCGCGTGGCGCGAGAGCGAGGCGCAGGCCCGCGACGTGCCGCGCTCGCGCATCCTCAAGGACGACGCCATGATCGAGGTCGCGACGGCGGCGCCCCGCTCGGTCGACGCGCTCGCCGACCTGCGCGCCGTCCCGCGCGGCATGGACAAGTCCCGCCTCGGGCCGGACATGATCGCGGCCGTCGAGCGCGGCCTCGCCCGCGACCCGAAGGCCCTGCCCCGGCTCGACCGCGACCGGCGCGGCAACGGGGGCGGCGGAGGGGGCGGCAGCGGCGCCACGGTGGAGCTGCTGAAGGTGCTGCTGCGGCAGGTCGCCGAGGCGCACGGGGTCGCGGCCAAGCTCATCGCCAACGTCGAGGACCTCGAAGCCATCGCGGGCAACGACGAGGCCGACGTACCGGCGCTCGAAGGCTGGCGCCGCGCCATGTTCGGCGCCAAGGCGCTCGACCTCAAGAACGGGCGCCTCGCCCTCACGGTCGAGGCCGGCAGGGTGATCGCGCTGGAATGGCAGGACGGCGAGAAGCCGGAGGATTGAGCGGCCCCCTGCCCGGATCGGCGGGCCGGCATCAGGATTTCGCGGGTCCCAGCAGGCCGGCCAGCACGTCGCGCATGGTTCGGGGCCGGCGCTCGAGGAGCCGCCCCAGCGCCGGGTCGGTCGCGGCGAAGTCGCCGCGGCGGGCGGCGCGGTACATGGCGAGCAACGCGTCCGCCATGGGCGCGGGCACGCCGCGGGCGACCGCTCCCTCCCGCCACGCGTCGTCCGTCTCCACCACGCGCCTGACCTCGCGCCCGGTGATCTCGGACGCGATGGCGGCGAGATCCGCCATGGTGAAGGCCTCCGGCGCGATCAGCGGGGGCGTCACGCCGTCGAAGCGGCCCTCGCCGGCCAGGATCGCGGCATCCGCCTCAGCCAGGTCCGCGCGCGCCGTCCAGCTCACGGGGCCATCCTCAGGTGCCCGGATCTCCCCGAGGTCGAAGCCGCGGCCGATCAGGTGCAGGGCGCTCTCGGCGTAGAAGCCGTGGCGCAGCGCGGTGAACGGGCCTCCCCCGGCCAGGACCGCCTCCGCGGCGAAGTGATCGCTGAACGGGGACGCGGCATGGGTGCCCATGTGGCTGGTGTAGAGCACGCGCCCCGCCCCCGCGGCGCGGGCCGCGTCGATGGCCTCACGGTGGAGGCGCCGTCCTTCCTCGCCGAGGCGGTCGACGGACACGATCAGCACCTGCTCGGCGCCCGAGAAGGCGGCGAGGAGGCTCGCGGGATCGGCGAAATCGGCCGCCCGGACCGCGACGCCGCGCGCCGCCAGGGCTTCGGCGCGGGCGGGTTCGCGCACCGCGGCGGCGATCTTCGACGGAGGCACCCGCGTCGTCAGCGCCTCGACGACGCCGCGCCCGAGATGCCCGTTCGCTCCGGTGACGACGATCATCGGTTTCTCACTCCCGCAACGATCCCGCGACGGTCAGCCGACCGTCACTTCCGCCTCGCGCCCGACCAGCTTGGCGATCTGCCGCAGCCGGCCGACGCAGCGCTCGCTGGCGAGGTCGGCGAAGTCGGCCGGCAGCGCCAGCGTCACGCGCGCCTTGGAGCAGCGCAGCGCCGTGCGCGGCAGCACGCCCCCCATGGCGGCCGACACGAGGTAGGCCACCCGCAACACGGCGCCGAGCAGCCGCGCCCGCTCCAGCCGCCCCGGCGTCAGCAGCGCGCGCAACCCCACGCCGGCCTCGACCTCCCCCCCGTGCCGATAGGCGACCGTCAGGGCCAGGAAGGCCCGGCCCGGGTGATCGACGCCCGAGAAGGCGCCGTTGGCGATGGCGCTGAGCGCGTGGTCGCCGCGGTGGTCCGGATGCGCCCGCCAGGCGATGTCGGCCATGAGGCAGGCGGCGTGGCGGAGGCGGGTCTCGTCCGCGGTCTCGGGCAGACCGGCCGCGGCGTAGAATCGGTCCGTCCAGGCGCACAGGTCCGGCCCGTGGCCGGGGTCGCGCGCGTGGCGGTCGTTGATCTCGCGGGCCGCGGCGAAGAGCGGGTCCTCGGCCCGCGTCCCCCGGTCCAGCGCCTCGAACAGCAGCCCCTCGCGCACGCCCGAGGCCGAGATCACCACCTCGCGCGGGCGGCCGAGGCGGACCACCTCCTCCAGCACCGCCGCCCCGTAGGCGAGGAGCGGCCGCCGCGCGGAGGCCACCGCGGCCAGGGCCGCGAGATCGTCGGCGTCGATCCGCTCGGCGAGCGGGCCGAGGCCGAGCGCCTCGGCGGCCGGCATGGCGTAGCCGTGCATGACGTTGAGCGGGTAGTTGCGGGCGCGCATGTGCAGCTTCGCCAGGGCCCGCCAGGTGCCGCCGACCGCGTAGAAGGTGCGGCCTTCGAGCACCCGGATCGGCTGCGCCTTCAGCAGCGCGTCGCGGGCGATCCTGGCCGCGCGCTTGGGCGAGCCGCGGCTCGCGTCGAGCAGCGCGAGGCCGCCGAGCGGCAGCGACACGCCGCGCCCGACCGTGGCGCCCCGCACGTCGACGAGTTCGAGCGAACCGCCGCCCATGTCACCCACCACGCCGTCGGCGCCATGGAAGCCCGACGACACGCCGAGCGCCGACAGCTCCGCCTCGCGCGGGCCGCCGATCAGCTCGATGTCGGCGCCGAGGGCCGCGGAGGCGGCGTCGAGAAAGGCCGAGCCGTTGCGCGCGTCGCGCGCCGCCGCCGTGGCCAGCACGCGCAGCTCGCCGACGCCGAGGTTGCGGCACAGGACCTTGAAGTTGCGCAGCGCCGCCAGCGCGCGGTCCATGGCGTCCGCGCCGAGCAGGCCCGTGGTGGCGACGCCGCGGCCGAGGCCGCACAGGACCTTCTCGTTGAAGATCGGGGTCGGCGAGCGGGACAGGCGCTCGTAGGCGACGAGGCGGACGGAGTTCGACCCGATGTCGACGATGGCGACCGGCTTCGCGGGTGCGGCGCCGGCGGCCATGACGGAACGTCCGTGCAGCTCAGCGCCGGGCGTCGAGCCTTCGGAGAAGAGTCTTGGGGCTGGACTCACGCAGGGATTTGCCACGTCCTGAGAGACTCGGGTTCGTCATGAAGTAGTTATGGGCGTTGAACGGCTCCTCCCCATCGGCGGGGGTGATCCGTTCGCTGCCGCCGTCAGGCAATACACGGTAGCTCTGCTGATTGTCGATCAGGTTGGCGATCATGATCTGGTTCAGGACCTGATCGTGCACGGTCGGGTTGGTGATGGGCAGCAGAGCCTCCACCCGGCGGTCGAGGTTGCGCGACATGAGGTCGGCCGAGGAAATGTAGACGCGCGCCTTGTTGTGGGGCAGGCCGTAGCCGCCGCCGAAGGCGTAGACGCGGGCGTGCTCCAGGAAGCGGCCGATGATGGACTTGACCTGGATGTTGTCGCTCATTCCCGGCACGCCGGGGCGCAGGCAGCAGATGCCGCGCACCACCAGCGTGACCTGCACGCCGGCGCGGCTCGCCCGGTAGAGCGCGTCGATGATCTCGGCGTCGACGAGGCTGTTGCACTTGCCCCAGAAGGCGGCGGGCTTGCCGGCCTCCGCGAAGGCGATCTCCTCCTCGATGTGCTGCAGCAGCCGCGCCTTCAGGGTCAGCGGCGACACGGCCATGCGCTCCAGCCCCGCCGGCTCGGCGTAGCCGGTGATGAAGTTGAAGACGCGCGACACGTCGCGCGCGACCGACGGGTCGGCCGTGAAGAACGAGATGTCGGTGTAGATCCGCGCCGTCTGCGGGTGGTAGTTGCCGGTGCCCACGTGGCAGTAGGTGACGAGGCTGCCGGCCTCGCGCCGCACCACCATCGACAGCTTGGCGTGGGTCTTCAGCTCGATGAAACCGAACACGACCTGGACGCCGGCGCGCTCCAGGTCGCGCGCCCAGCGGATGTTGGCCTCCTCGTCGAAGCGGGCCTTGAGCTCGACGAGGGCGGTGACCGACTTGCCCGCCTCGGCGCCCTCGATCAGGGCGCGCACGATCGGGCTGTCCTTGGAGGTGCGGTAGAGCGTCTGCTTGATGGCCACGACGTTGGGGTCGTGCGCCGCCTGGGTGATGAACTGAACCACCACGTCGAAGGACTCGTAGGGGTGGTGGACCACGAGGTCCTTCTGGCGGATGGCCGCGAAGCAGTCGCCGGAATTGTCGCGCACGCGCTCGGGAAAGCGGGCGTTGTAGGGCTTGAACTTGAGGTCCGGCCGGTCGACGCCGACGATCTCGCCGAGGTCGTTGAGCGCCAGCAGCCCGTCGATGGTGAAGCACTGGTCGGCCGCGGTGCCGAGTTCGTCGGCGACGAGCAGCCGCAGCTTCTCCGGCATGCCGCGGTCGATCTCGAGCCGGATGACCGAGCCTCGGCGGCGGCGCTTGAGCGCGCTTTCGAAGAACAGCATGAGGTCCTCGGCCTCCTCCTCGACCTCGAGGTCGGAGTCGCGGACCACGCGGAACACCCCCTGCCCGTGGACCTCGTAGCCGGGGAACAGCCGCGGGATGTGCATGGCGACGAGCGTCTCCAGCGGCACGAAGCGCGCCGCCCCGCCGGTCAGCGCGTCGGGCACGCGGATGAAGCGCTCGCCCTTGGCGGGCAGGCGCACCAACGCGTGCAGCTCGCGGCCGTCGGCCTTGCGCTTGAGGTCCAGCGCCAGCGTGAAGCCGAGGTTGGGGATGAACGGGAAAGGGTGGGCGGGGTCGACCGCCAGCGGCGTCAGCACGGGGAAGATGTGCTGGAGGAAATAGTCCTGCAGCCATTCGCGCTCGGGCTTCGACAGGTCGAAGGGGTCGATGATGGTGATGCGCTCGTCGGAGAGCTCCAGGCGCAGCGCGGCGATGCGGCGCTGCTGCTCGTCCACCAGCGCCTTGGCCTTCTCGCGGATGCGGGCCATCTGCTCGGCCGGCGACAGGCCGTCCTGCGACTGCGTCGTCACGCCGGAGCGGACCTGGCCGTAGAGCCCGGCCACCCGCACCATGAAGAACTCGTCGAGGTTGTTGGCCGAGATGGACAGGAAGCGCAGCCGCTCCAGGAGCGGGTGGTTGCGGTTCGAGGCCTCCTCGAGGACGCGGCGGTTGAACTCCAGCCACGACAGTTCGCGGTTGATGAAGCGGCCGGGCTGATCGAGGAGCGCTGGGCGGGGGACGGGCTGCGGCTCGGGCGCCTCGACCGATCGGGACCGCGACGGTGTATCCTCGACCAGTGACATCGACCCGAACTCCTGCCGCGACGCGCGACTCCTTCGCCTCCGGCTGTGTCGATTGGATGACGCGGGTCAGGCCCCGTCAAGCGGCGGATCGCCGAACAGGTCGGCCGCGAGCGTGCGGGTGATGCGGCGGCCGGCGTCGAGCCCGGCGCGGTCGAGCGCCGCGACGGCGCGGCGGGCGCTGTCGAGCGAGCGGTCGAGCCGCAGGGCCAGCCAGTCGACCAGGGCCGCGTCCACCGCGAGTTGCCGGTCGGCGAAGAGCTTCACCAGCACGGCCCGCATCAGCGCGTCGTCGGGCGGCGCGGTCGCGACCAGGGGGGCCAGCCGCAGGCGCGACACGAGGTCGGCGGTTTCGAGCGCCCAGGCCGCGGGCGGCGCGCGCGCCGTGATCAGCAGCGACAGGCCGCGCTCGCGCACGAGGTTGAGGAGGTGGAACAGCGCGGCCTCGGGGAGGCCGGCGCGGTCTGCGTCCTCCACCACGGCGTTGCGGCGCACCAGGATGTCGAGGTCGCCGGCGAGGTCGGCGGGGCTCAGCAGGTCGGCGTCGGCGCGCGCCGCCCAGATGCGGGCGAGGTGGCTCTTGCCCGCGCCCTCGGGGCCCACGAGCAGCAGCACGCGGTCGGGCCAGTCCGGCCAGCGCTCGATGGCCTCCAGCGCGGCCTCGTTGGTGGCCGACGGCATGAAGTCGTCGAGCCCGTAGCGGGGCGCGTGGTCGAAGGGCAGCGGGAGCTGGTTCATGCCATGTCCGCTCGAACGCCGCGCGGGCTTCGGGCGCCCGTGGGGTGTCTCAATCGCGCCCCGCTTCCACGATGCGCGGCCCGAAGGCGACCGGCGGACGCTCCGGCGCGGGCTCGGTCGCCCCGGTGTAGAGGGGACTGCCGAGATAGCGCCGCAGCGCGTAGCGGGCCAGGACGCCGCCCGCCGCCGACAGCGGCACGGCGACGAGCAGGCCGGCGAGGCCGAACACCGCCGAACACACCACCAGCGACAGCATCAGCCACACGGGATGGAGGCCGATAGAGTTGCCGACCAGATAGGGGCCGAGCACGTACCCCTCCAGCACCTGCCCCGACATGACGATGGCGGCCACGGTGGCCACGAGGTGCCAGTCCGGCCAGGTCTGCACCGTGGCGATGGCGGCGGCGACGATCAGCACCGTCAGCGAGCCGAAATAGGGCACGAAGCTGAGGAAGCCGCCCGCGATGCCGATCAGGAAGCCGAAGTTGAGCCCGGACGTGGTGAGGCCCACCGCATACCAGGCGCCGAGGCACAGCGACACGATGGTCTGGCCGCGCACGAAGCCCGCCAGGGCGCGGTCGATGTCGCGCGCGATGAGGCGGATGTCGTCGCGGTGGCGGAGCGGGATCCAGTTGTCGATGGATCGGACCATCCGGCGCCAGTCGAGCAGGATGTAGAAGGCTACCACCGGCGTGATGACGAGCAGCGAGAACAGGCCGAACAGCGCACTCCGCCCCGACCAGATGCCGTTGACGACCCCGATGGCGTAGTTGGTGGCCTGCCCGACCACGGATCCGATCGAGCCCTGGACGTCGGCCTCCGTGATGGGCCCGGCGACGCCGAGCTTCCTCAGCGTGTCGCCCCCGTAGGCGTCGACGAGGTGGGCCGCCTGCGCGACGAGCAGGTCCTGCAATCTCGCCGTGATGCCCGGCAGGTTGACCACGAAGGCGGCGAGCTGGCGGGCCAGGACCGGCACCAGTAGCACCAGGGTCGCCAGCACGACGGCCAGCGCCAGAACCATGATGAGGGCCGCCGCGCCCGCGCGGCCGAGGCCGAGCCGCTCCAGCTTGGTCGCGACGGGGTCGAGGAAATAGGCCACGACCAGGCCCGCGATGAACGGCGCCAGCACGCCCGACAGGGCGTAGAGCGACAGGGCCGCCAGCGTGAGCAGGACGGTCCAGATCAGGACTTGGCGCTGGAGGCTCACGGGATCCGCCTCTCCGTTCGTCGGGGCGTTAAACCCGAGCAGGAGTTAAGCCAATCTTGACGCCGTGGCGAGGCGGGGCCGCGGCGGACGGCTTTCTGTCGACTCGGCCCGCCCTCTTCGCCTAAGTCAGCCCCGACGCATCCCGAACCCGGCCGGAGCCATGGCTGACCCTGAGACTGGACTGACCTACGCCGAGGCCGGCGTCGACATCGACGCGGGCAACCGCACGGTCGACCTCATCAAGGATTCGGTGCGCTCGACGCGCCGGCCCGGCGCCGACGCCGAGATCGGCGGCTTCGGCGGCCTGTTCGACCTCAGGGCCGCCGGCTTCACCGACCCGATCCTGGTCGCGGCCAACGACGGCGTCGGCACCAAGGTGAAGATCGCCTACGAGAGCGGCCGCAACGACGAGGTGGGCATCGACCTCGTCGCCATGTGCGTCAACGACCTCGTCGTGCAGGGCGCCGAGCCGCTGTTCTTCCTCGACTATTACGCCACCGGCAAGCTCGACCCCGCGGTCGCGGCCCGCATCGTGGCCGGCATCGCGGAGGGCTGCCGGCAGGCCGGCTGCGCGCTGATCGGCGGCGAGACGGCCGAGATGCCCGGCATCTATTCCGGCCGCGCCTACGACCTCGCCGGCTTCGCGGTCGGGGCCGCCGAGCGCGGCACGCTGCTGCCGCGCGGCGTGGCGGAGGGCGACGTCCTGCTCGGCCTCGCCTCGTCGGGCCTCCATTCCAACGGCTTCTCGCTCGTGCGGCGCGTGGTGGAGCGGGCCGGCCTCGCCTGGGACGCGCCCTGCCCCTTCGCCGAAGGGGTGACGCTCGCGGAAGCGCTGCTCGTGCCGACCCGCATCTACGTGAAGGTGCTGCTGGCCGCGCTGAAGCGGACCGCAGGCATCCGCGCCCTGGCCCACATCACCGGCGGCGGCTTCGTCGACAACCTGCCCCGCGTCCTGCCGGACGGGCTCGGCTGCGCGCTCGACCTCGATGCGGTGGCGGTGCCGCCCGTGTTCAAGTGGCTCGCGGCGCAGGGCAACATCGCGCCGGCCGAGATGGCCCGCACCTTCAACTGCGGGATCGGCATGGCGGTGGTGGTGGCCGCCGACCGCGCGGCCGAGGCCGAGGCGGTCTTCGCCGAGCTCGGCTCGCCCGCGGTGCGGATCGGCGAGATCACGCGCGCCGCGGGCCTTGAGCGCGTCGTCATCCGGCGGGACCTCGCGCTGTGACGGGCCGGGCCGGCGGGCCGCGGCGGCGCACCGCGATCCTGATCTCGGGCCGCGGCTCCAACATGGAGGCGCTGCTGCGCGCCATGGCGGCGCCGGACTTCCCGGCCGAAGCCGTGCTGGTCTTCTCGAACAGGGCCGAGGCCGGCGGCCTCGCGACAGCCCGGGCCGCGGGGATCGCGACCGCGACCCTGAGCCACCGCGACTACCCGAGCCGCGAGGCCTTCGACCGCGCCGTCGACGCCGTGCTGGCCGGGCACGGGGTCGAGTTCGTGTGCCTCGCGGGCTTCATGCGGGTGGTGAGCCCGTGGTTCTGCGAGCGCTGGCTCGGGCGCATGATCTCCATCCACCCGGCCTTGCTGCCGGCCTTCAAGGGGCTCGACACCCATGCGCGAGCGCTGGAGGCGGGGGTGAAGCTGCACGGCGCGACCGTGCATTTCGTGCTGCCGGAGCTCGACGGGGGGCCGACCATCCTGCAGGGGAGCGTGCCGGTGCACGACGGCGACACGCCGGATAAACTCGCCGCGCGCGTGCTCGAACAGGAGCACGTGATCTATCCGCGGGCGCTGGCCCTGGTGGCGTCGGGCCAGGTCCGGCTCGATGGCGAGAGGGTGGTCCAGGCTCCGACGGACGAGGGCGCGGCGGACGCGTGAGCTTCGGCCTCGCAGATCCGTGCGCGAGATCGTCGACCCTCTACGAAGGTCGCTCGGCGTTCGCCGGCGGCTCGCGAGCCGCCGGCGATGTCAGGACAGAGTTTCCGCCCTCGAGGTCCGGCTGCGGAGTGCGGCCGGATGATGCGCCTCAGCCGACGATCTCGTCCGGCTTGAAGAACTGCGCGATCTCCTGCTTGGCGGTCTCGGGGGCGTCCGAGCCGTGGGCCGAGTTCTCGCCCATCGACAGCGCGAACTCCTTGCGGATCGTGCCGGCGTCGGCCTTCTCGGGGTTCGTGGCGCCCATCACTTCGCGGTACTTCAGGATGGCGTTCTCGCCTTCGAGCACCTGCACGACCACCGGGGCCGAGGTCATCATCTCGACGAGCTCGCCGAAGAAGGGGCGCTCCTTGTGGACGCCGTAGAACTCCTCGGCCTGGGCGCGGCTCATCTTGATGCGCTTCTGGGCGACGATGCGCAGGCCGGCCTTCTCGATCACGGCGTTGACGGCGCCGGTGAGGTTGCGGCGGGTCACGTCCGGCTTGAGGATGGAGAAGGTGTGCTCGACGGCCATGGTGGGCTCACTCAGGTCTGAAAGGCGGGCGCTGCGCCCGGGCGGCCCCTCTTACCGGCGCGCCCCCGTCCCCACAAGGCTGGGGAGCCGGCATGAGCCTTGCGCTGCGGGCCCGCGCGCGTCACATCTCCGGCCATGCTCCACATCAACGATCTCACCTACCGGCTCGGGCCGCGCATGCTGTTCGACCACGCGTCGGCTGCGATCCCGACCGGCGCGCGGACGGGCTTCGTCGGCCGCAACGGCACCGGCAAGACGACGCTGTTCCGGATGATCGCGGGCGACCTCCACCCCGAATCGGGCACGCTGCAGATCCCCAACCGCATGCGGCTCGGGCAGGTGGAGCAGGAGGCGCCCGGCGGTCCCACGACGCTGATCGACTTCGTGCTCGACGCGGACCGCGAGCGCGCGGCGCTGCTCGCCGAGGCCGACACCGCGACGGACCCCAACCGCATCGCCGAGGTGCACGCCCGCCTTGTCGACATTGAGGCCCACGCGGCGCCCTCGCGCGCCGCAACCATCCTGCAGGGCCTCGGCTTCGCCGAGGCCGCGCAGAACCGCGCGCTGTCCGAGTTCTCCGGCGGCTGGCGGATGCGCGTCGCGCTGGCGGCGGTGCTGTTCACCCGGCCCGACCTGCTGCTGCTCGACGAGCCCACCAACTACCTCGACATGGAGGGCACGCTCTGGCTGATCGACTACCTCGCCACCTATCCGGCGACGGTGCTGATCATCAGCCACGACCGCGACCTGCTCGACGCCGTCTGCGACCACATCCTGCACCTCGACCAAGCGAAGCTGACGCTGTGGCGGGGCAACTACGACAGCTTCGAGACGCAGCGCCGCGAGCAGCAGGCCATCCAGGCCAAGCACATCAAGAAGCAGGAGGAGCAGCGCAAGCACCTGCAGAGCTTCGTCGACCGCTTCCGCGCCTCCGCCACCAAGGCCAGCCAGGCGCAGTCGCGCATCAAGATGCTGGAGCGCATGAAGCCGATCTCGGCCATCGTCGACAGCCAGGTCATGCCCTTCCACCTGCCCTCGCCCGAGCGGCCGCTGAGCCCGCCCATCGTCGCGATGGACGGCGCCGCGACGGGCTACGACGACCGGCCGGTGCTGAGCCGGCTCAGCCTCAACATCTCCAACGACGACCGCATCGGCCTGCTCGGCTCGAACGGCAACGGCAAGTCCACCTTCGCCAAGCTCGTGGCGGGCCGCATGGCGACGCTCGGCGGCTCGCTGAAGAAGTCCTCCAAGATGACTGTGGGCTTCTTCGCCCAGCACCAGGTCGAGGAGCTCGGCGAAGCGCAGACGCCCTACGGCTACGTGGCGGCGCGGATGAAGGACGGCACGGAGAGCCGCATCCGCGGCAAGTGCGCCCAGCTCGGCTTTCCGGCCACCAAGGCCGACACGCCCGTGTCGCAGCTGTCGGGCGGCGAGAAGGCGCGGCTGATGATGGGGCTCGCGGCCTTCGACGGGCCGCACCTCCTGATCCTCGACGAGCCCACCAACCACCTCGACATCGACAGCCGCGCGGCCCTGATCGAGGCCATCAACGACTACGAGGGCGCGATCGTCATCATCTCCCACGACCGCTACCTGATCGACGCCTGCGCGGACCGGCTGTGGCTGGTGGACGGCGGCACCGTGAAGGCCTTCGACGGCGACATGGACGACTACAAGGCGCTGGTGCTTAGCCGCGCCTCGGGGTCCGCGGCGGCCCGCAAGCCCAAGGCCGAGAAGGAGGCGGCGCCCGACCGCTCCCCCTCCCCGGCCAAGCTCGCGGCGCAGACCAAGAAGCAGATCGCGGCGCTGGAGGAGAGGATCGCCAAGCTCACGGGGCTGATGGAGCGGATCGACGCCGCGCTGGTCGACCCCAACGCCTATTCGCGGGACAAGAACAAGGCCGGGCAGCTCGCGGGCCAGCGCAAGGAGCTCGCCCGGGCGCTGGAGACCGCGGAGGACGAGTGGCTGGCCCTGACGACGCTGTTCGAGGCGGCGGCCGAATAGCCGCGCCGCGAGACGCCGGCGCCTCCCCGCTCAGTTCCGCTTGTGGTGCTCGTCGAGGTACAGTGAGGCCACCTGCCGGTCGCTGTCGGTGGCCGAGGCGGCCGTCTTGGCGTAGAGGTCGACGATCCAGGCGTCCTTCGGGTCTTTGCCCAGCACGGCCGCGTCGCGCGCCATCGTGAGCCACATCAGGCCCCTGGCCCGCTGCGGCGGCATGCCGTCGAAGCCGCTGAACAGCATGTGGCCCAGCAGCGCCTGCGCCTGCAGGTGCCCCTTGTCGGCCGCCAGGGCCAGCCAGCGCACGGCCTGCCGGGAGTCCTTCGCCACGGCGCCGTCCGCGCCGTCGAGGTAGAGGCGGGCGAGGTTGTACTGGGCGTCGGCGTTGCCGAAGTTCAGCGCCGCATACTGGAACATCTCGAGCGCCCGCTCCGGGTCGGCCTTCACGCCGGTCTTCGGCAGGCCGTTGAGGCTGTAGACGCCGACGGCCACGAAGGCGTCCGACACGGCCGACAGGTCGCGGCGGTCCCCGTCGTCCTCGTCGTAGGTGTTCACGATCTGCGAATAATAGCGGTAAGCCTTGTCGTCGTCCTGCGGGACGCCGTCGCCGGCCGCGTACATGCGCCCGAGCTTCCAGCGCGCGAGCGGGTTGCCGTTGGCGGCGGCATATTCGAAGGCTTCGACCGAGGTCTTGTAGTTGCCCGAGCGGTAGCCATCCATGCCGAGCCGGAGGGCCTGGGACGAGCTCTTGAACAGGGACAGGGCGCCGGACGCCTTGGCGTCCTGCGGGAGGCCGTCAGCCCCGTCGAAGGCCGAGGCCGCCGGGGCCCAGCAGGGCAGCGCGAGGGCCAGGAGGACCGCGGTCCGGTGGACGAGCGACATGGATCGGGGGCTCAACCGCGAGAACGCTCGGCGCCGCGGCGCGCGGCAGCGCCCTTGGCGACGCGGCTTCGACCGAGAAGACTGCGGCATGCCCCCATGGAACCCGGTTTCCCTCGACCGTCATGCCGGAGCCCTGCGCGGCCCGGACACGCGGGAGACGGCCGCGACGGTCGCCCGGCGGTCATCTCCCGTTCATCTCGCCTTCGGAGCGGCGATCAACTCTCGATGGGGGAGAGTAGCGGTCGGTTTATGGCTGAATAGCGGCGTCCAAGCTGCACCCATCGGGCCGGATCGGGATGAAGTGGGATTGTTGCCCGGCTGCAACGTCTAGGTCGCGAATCGATGTAGATCCGCAACGCCGAAGCAATCACGCGGCCCGTTGCCAGGATTCCGACGGCGATGCTCAAGAGTTCTTCAACGCGAAACGGCCCCCGCGGGCGGGGGCCGTCTCCTGCACCGTCGCGTTCGGTCGAATCGGCGGGTCAGCCGCGGCTGCCGCGCGCCACCCGCTCGATCTCGGCCCGGACCAGGCGCTCCACCAGCCCCGGGAGGTTGTCGTCGAGCCACGTCTTGAGCATGGGCCGGAGGAGGTCGCGCATCACGCGCTCGAGCATCGGCGTGTTCTGCAGCACCACGGTCGCGGCCAGCGTTTCGAAGGCCGACATCACGGATTCGCCGAGCGGCGGCGACAGCAGTTCGCCTTCCGCGTCTTCGTTCAGGGCTGGAACGGGATGGTCAAGCATGGGGTGGTCCTTATCCTGCGTCTGTCCGCGCGTCGCCGGCTCGGGCAGGCGGGCCCGCAGGCTCGACGTGCCGCCGGCCGTCCTCTCGTCCCGCGCCTCCTCGGGGTAAGCCACGATCCCCGGGTCCTGTCCCCTCGGCGCCACCGCCTGGCCGGCGGGAGCGGGCCCGCGATCCGCCGAGGGCACCAGCCGGGCGAGGTCCAGCACGTCGTCGTAGGGCGTGCGGGCGCGCGCCGCCGTCGTCCGCTCGCCTTCCGCCGGCTCGGGGCGCCGGGCCCCGTTGACGGACGCCGCAGCCTTGCCGCCGCCGTTCTGATCGTCGGCGATGATCCGACGGATCGAGGCCAGGATGTCCTCCATCGACGGCTCGGACGGCCGACCCTCGGCCGGCTCGGGGGGATTGGCGCTGGCAGCGGTCATGTCCTGTGGACCTTCTTACGCTTTACGGGATCTCGATCCAGGTCTGCCGCGCCGACGAAAAATTGCGGCGTAAACCTGTCCTTAACGGATACGTCCGGTTGCCTGCGCAAACAAGCCGCGCGCGCCTAAGTTCCGTGGACAACCCGGCCGCGTGGTTTACGCGCCGCTTCTTCGGTGTCGACCCGGGCTCAGCGCCCGTCCGGCGTGCGCAGGCCGAACCACTTGTCCTTGACCTGGTCGAAGTGGACCGTGGGATTGTAGGGCTGCAGCTTGAGGTTCAGCCCCGAGGCGGACAGCCGCCCGCAGGACGCCAGGATGGCGTAGGTGGCCACCACGCGGTCGCGCTGAGCGCCGACGAGCTGCACGCGGGCGTTCAGCAGCGTCTGCTGGGCGTTCAGCACGTCGAGCGTGGTGCGCTGGCCGACGCGGGCCTCCTCGCGGGTGCCGTTGAGCGCGATCTCGGCGGCGTTGACCTGCGCCTGGTCGGCCTGCACGGCGGCCTTGGAGGACACCAGCAGGCCCCAGGCCGAGATCACGGCGGCGCGGACGTTGTCGCGCGACACGTCCACCTGGAACTCGGCCGTGCCGAGCTGCTCCTTGGCCTGGCGGATCTGCCCGTAGGAGGCGCCGCCCTCGTAGATCGGCACCTGCAGCGAGCCCACGATCGAGGCCACCAGGGCGTTGGAGCCGCCGACGTTGCTGACGTCGTAGCGCTGCTGGGCCGAGCCGTTCAGCGTCAGGGTGGGGTAGAGCGCGCCTTCCGCGATCTTGACCTGCAGCGACGCCACGTCGACGCCGTGCAGCGCCGCCTGGATCGACGGGTGCTCCACCATGGCGACCGCGATGGCGTTCTCGAGCGAGGGCGGGATGCCGCGGTCGAGCGGCCGCGCCGGCTCGAGCCGCGTCGGCTGCTCGCCGATGACCTGACGATAGCTGGCGATCGAGTTCTGCAGCTGCGACTGCGCCGCGAAGTAGTCGGCGCGCGACCCCGCCACGCTGGCTTCGGCCTGGGCGACGTCGGTGCGCGTCACCTCGCCGACCTTGAAGCGGTCCTGCGTCTGGCGGAGCTGCTCCTCCAGCACCTTGATGTTGGAGTTGCGCAGATCGAGGATGGCCGTGTCGCGCAGCACGTCCATGTAGTTCTGCGCGCCGCTCTGCAGCACGCTCTGCTCGACGTTGCGCAGCGTTTCCCGGCTGGCGAAGACGTTGGATTCCGCCGAGCGGATGTTGTTGGTCGTGCGCAGCCCGTCGAAGAGCGTCTGCGTGACCGTGATGCCCGCGCCGCGGGGGATGACGGTGCCGGACAGGTCGGTCTGCGTGACGCTGTTGCCCGTGGAGCCGGACGCGGTCGTCCGGCTCGCCGAGCTCGCGAGGGCGCGGCTCGCGAGGCCGGTGGTGCCCGTGGTCCCGAGCGCGCCGCTGGCGCCCGTCGAGCCCGTCACGCCCGTGCTGGTCGAGCCCGTGGCTCCGGAAGCCCCGGAGGTCCCCGAGATGCCCGACGTCCCCGAGATGCCGCTGGCGACGCCGAGGGGGCTCCGATAGTCCTGGTACTGGGCGCCGAGGTCGCCCGACACGGCCACGTGCGGCATGTAGCCGGAGTTGGCGATCGGGATGTTCTCGTCGGCGGCGCGCGTGGTGGAGCGCTGGGCGTTGAGGTTGGGGTTGTTGAAATAGGCCTTCGACAGCGCGTCCGGCAGGTTCTCGGCGCGGGCCGGTCCCGCCAGGGCCGCGGCGGCGCCCATCAGCGCCAGCGCGGACCGGACGGCGCGCCGCCCCGAGCCGCGGGCCGGGGTGGCGCTGCCTTTGACGCTGGATCCACTCATCTTCGACCTCGACGCCGGTGACGCTGCGCTACGCCGGACGGAACCGCGCCGCGGTCAAACCGCCCGGCGGACCCTCGTCCGAATGCGCCCGGGTCCCGATCATACCCCGGCCCGTTTCGCGTTGGACCCGGATGGTTCGCTGCGGCCGGACAATTCCACAGTCTGGCGCAAAAATGCGACACAGCGGCGGGCGGACCGAGGCCCGATCTTAATGTTTGTCGTTCGACCCGCGCGGACCGAGCGTAATCTTCCGGCGCGGCGGGTCGGATCTCGACCGATCGGGGCCTAGACCCGGCGAACGCCAGGGCGGCCGGGAGGACCGCATCGACCCGCGCCCCGCCCGGCAGGCTCCAGCGCGCGGGTTGCGCGCCGGCGGCCCCTGCCCCGGCGCCTGCACCCGCTCAGAACACGAAGCCGGCGCTCGCCTTGAACTCGCTCAGCACCGGCACCGTGGCGTCGAAGATCACCCGCCCGCTGACGTCGCCGCCGACCGCGGTGTAGAGCGTCACGCGCCCCGTGGGGCGGCCGTTGTTGGTCACCACCGCCGCCACGGCCGCCAGCGTGCCGCGCGGCTTCAGCTGGGCGAACAGCCCGTCGAGGTTGGCCTCGACGCCGCCGAGCACCAGGATCGCGTCGTAGGGGCCGCGGGCCGCGCAGCCCTCGTGGAGCGGCCCGGTCACCGCGGCCGCGCGGCCGGCGGAGGTCTTCGCCAGGGCATCGGCCGCGAGGTCGGTCAGCCCCGCGTCGGATTCGAGCGTCACGACGCTGCCCACCATCTCCAGCAGCACCGCGGCGGCGTAGCCGGCCCCGCCGGCCACCACGAGCACGTGCGCGTCCGGCGCGGGGTCGACGCCCTGCAGCAGGCGCGCGAGGTGCATCGGCTGCATCAGGGTGCGGACCGGTTTGCCGGTCTCGGGCGACTTCAGGGTGAGGGACAGGTCGGAATAGCTGAAGGCGCGCAGCTCCTCGGGCAGGAACAGCTCGCGCCGCGTGAGGTCGAAGGCGCGGACCACGCGGGCGTCCGTCACGTCGAAGGTGCGGATCTGCCCGTCCACCATGGCCCGCCTCTGCGCCGAGAACACCTGCTCGGTCGCCGCAACCTCGCCCTGCATGGACCCGCCCTTCGCTGAGATCACCGGCCCGCGCGGCCGCTCCGCGCCGCGGACGGGCCGCCCCCGGCTTATACAGGAGCGGCGCGCGCGATGTCCATGCATGGGCGAGGCGGCCGACGGGGCTGGCCCCCCGCCGCCCCGCCATTCAAGGTGGGAGCCGGCCGAGCCGGGAGGACAGCGCCGTGGACGATCAGACCAGCGAGCAGATGGAGCACCGCGAACACGCCGAGCACGCCGCCCACAGCGGCGACCCGCTGCTGCTGTGGGTGTCCGCCACCATCGCGATCCTGGCCGTGGTGGCGGCCTCGGTCGGGAGCCTGGAGACCATCGAGAGCGGCACCGCCATCTCGAAGAAGAGCGAATCGGTGCTGCTGCAGAACCGCGCCACCGATCGCTGGTCCTACTTCCAGGCGCAGAGCATCAAGAAGAACATGTACGACATCGCCAAGGCGGCGAACCCCGGGCAGGCCGAGGCCTTCGAGGCCAAGGCGCGCGGCTACGAGAAGGACGGCGAAGGCACGCGCGAGAAGGCCGAGGAGCTCGACCGCGAGAGCGACGCGCTGCTCCGCGACGGCGACCACCACGAGAAGCGCCACCACGTGCTGACGGCGGGCGTCACGCTGCTGCACGTGGGCATCGCGGTCGCGACGCTGTCGATCATCATGCGCGGCCGGCGCTGGCCCTGGTACGCCTCCATGGCGCTCGGCGCGGCCGGCGCCGCGGTGGCGGGCTACGCCTACCTGGTGTGACGGACCGGGGACGGGCGCCGGATCAGCGTCCGGTCGACTTGATTCGCGTGTTGCACTGGCTCCAGTATTTCGGCCAGGTCAGGCCCGGCGTCGCGGCGACCAGCGTCGCCTTGTTGGCGGTCCACTCGGCCCCGCACTGCTTCTGCCGCGCGTGCATCGCCGCCATCCCGGCGGAGGACGCCGCCGTCGGGGCGGAGGCCGGCGACGGCGCGGAAGGGGTCGCGGCGGGCACCGCCGCCGGGACCGGGGCGGCGGCGGCCGTCGGTGCCGCGGCGGGCGCAGCTTTCAGGCGGACCGCGCAGGCGGCCCGGAAGGCGCCCCAGTCCATCCCGTTCAGCGCGCCGGCGGCCTTCGCCGCCTGATACTCGCGTCCGCACTGGACCATCACGGGCTCGGCGGCGCGGGCGGACCCGGCCAGGGCGGCGAGAGCCACGGCCGCCGCCGCGATGGTGAGCTTCGCCATGCCGTGTCCCCCGTCCGCCGGTGCCGCTCCGAAGTTGCGGCAGGACGCGCCCCGCCGCAAGCTCCCCGCGGCGTGGGCGCTTCCCGCTCCAGCCGCCCGGAGGGGGCGGCCGGCGAACTCGGCGTCCGCCTCGCGCGTCTCCCGTCACCGGGCGCCGCGCCGCCCCGCACGATCCGCAGGAGCCCCGCGAGCCATGGCCGACGAGACGCAGCCAGCCCCCACCGGCGCAGCGCCGGCGCCGACCGCCGCGCTCGACGAGGCCGCCGGGGCGCCGGTGCCGGGCACGGGCCGCCCCGGCGCCCTGTCGCCCGAGGACGAGGCGGCCCTGGCCGAGGCCGTGCGGGCCCTGGAGGGCACCAGCTTCGCCGCCAACCTGTCGGGCCTCGTCGGGCGCCAGCTCGGCTTCGCGGGCGACCTGCTGCCGCCGCGCGTGACGGAAGTCGCCAACAGGGCGGCCGGCACGGCGCTGCGCGTCGCGCTGCGCGGGGCCGTGCGGTCGCTCGACGGCGAGGGCCGGCCGCCGCGCAACCGCTTCCACCTTGCCGCCGTGGCGGCGACGGGCGCGGTCGGGGGCGCCCTCGGCCTCGCGTCCCTGCCCGTCGAGCTGCCGCTGTCGACGACGCTGATCCTGCGCTCGGTCGCCGACATCGCGCGCGCGGCGGGCGAGGACCTCGACGACCCCGCGGCCGTGCTGAGCTGCCTCGAAGTCTTCGCGCTCGGCGAGGGCGGGGGGGCGATGCTCGGCGAGAGCAGCTACTTCGCCGTGCGGGCGCTGCTGGCGAAATCGGTCACCGAGGCGGCCCGCCACGCGCTCACGCGCGGCCTCGCCGACGAGGCCGCCCCCGTGCTGTCGCGGCTGATCGGCCAGATCGCGTCGCGCTTCGGGCTCGTCGTGTCGCAGAAGGTCGTCGCCCAGGCGGTGCCGGTCGTCGGCGCCGTGACGGGGGCCGGGATCAACGCCGCCTTCATGGACCACTACCAGAAGCTGGCGCGGGGCCATTTCGCCGTGCGGCGGCTGGAGCGGACCTACGGCCCGGAGCTCGTCCGCGCCGCCTACGACCGGCTCCGCGCCGAGCACGCCCCCGCGGCGGCGCCGGGTGCGGAGGCGGCGTTCGGCCCCAAGGCGGCCTTCGCGTCCCTGATGAACGGGCTGCACCGGAGTCCGTGAGAGCCGAGCCGCTCATGTTCTTGTTTTGTTCTTGAGCGCGGCGGCGCTTCGGGCTAGCGTGACGGTCGGCGCAGGCGTCTCGCGACGGTTGTGCCGACCGATCCTCCATGACGAGCAGGCCCGACCGTGCCGACAGGCGACGCCCTTGGCTTTCCATCCTCGGCGCACCGCGGCGCGGCGGCGTTCGAGCCCAGCGCCGCGCTGGCGATCCTCGACGGGCTGGCGTCGCCCGACCGCCCGTCCGAGACGGCCTCGGCCCGGGACGCCGCCTGGGAAGCGGCCTGGATCGCCTGCCTGACCAACAGCCCGCGCTGGGCCGAGGCGGCCCGGCGGGAGTTCGCCACCGCGACCGGCCGGGCGTCGGCGATCGACGGCTGAGGCAGTGCTTCATCGCCCGCGGAGGCCGCGGCTGCGCAAGGGGGCAGACGGGGCCGCGGAGAAGGGCGATGGGATGCCGGCCGCACCAGCGCGGTTCGTAGCCCCACACGCGAGGCGACGTCGGCGACAACTGTGATCGGAGAGTTGCGGCATCGCCGCTCTGGAGGCCTCGCCCGGAATCGAACCGGGGTGCAAGGATTTGCAGTCCTCTGCGTGACCACTCCGCCACGAGGCCTCGCACGGGCCGTCTGACGGCGCGCGGTCGCTCGGTCAGGGCGACGGGAGGACGTCTATCGGATCCGGCCCGGCACGGCAAGCCGGGCCGTGACCGAAACTTTTCCCCCGCCGATCCGCAGATTGGGGCTTGGCAAAGCCGCGCGATCCCGGCTAAACACCCCTCACACCGCGGCGACGCGGCGCTGTTCCCCGATAGCTCAGTTGGTAGAGCATTCGACTGTTAATCGAATGGTCGCAGGTTCGAGTCCTGCTCGGGGAGCCAAGCTCCAGACTCAATCCGATAGCGCCTTCAAGCCTCGCCTGCGCGGGGCTTTTTGCATTCACGCCGATCGTGCGCGGCCTTCGCGTCCGGTCCGCGACGCCCGACGATCGAACGTTCGGCACCCCTTCCGCATTATGCAACGGTTCAGGGAGGCGCCAGCCCGGGACGGGCGGCGCGGGAAGGGATCGTTCGATGACGCGGATCCGTGGTCTGGCCCTCGCGGGCTGTGCGGCCCTGGCCCTCGCCCCGACGGGCGCCTCCGTGGCGCTCGCGGGGCACATCCACCAGTCGCCGCTTCTGATGCGGCGAGCCGGGCCGTCGTGCCGAGCCGGGCATCTCGGCGGCGCGCCCCACGCGGGCTATCGCTGGCTGCGCGGGCCCTGCAGGGGGGTCGACCGCGGCTGACGCCGACGGCGCGCGCCGCGCGGGCGCGGGGCGGCGGCGGCGCGGCGGTTGATCCGGCGGCGCGGCTCGCTCATCTGTGCGACACCCGCGGCCGCCCGGCCCGCCCCACCCCGCCCCGGAAGTCCCATGCTGCCGTCCGTCCTCGATGCCATCGGCCACACGCCGCTGATCAAGCTCAAGCGCGCGTCCGACCTCACGGGCTGCACGGTCCTCGGCAAGGCCGAGTTCATGAACCCCGGCGGCTCGGTGAAGGACCGCGCCGCGCTCGCCATCGTCGAGGACGCGGTGGCGCGCGGCGCGCTGCGGCCGGGCGGCACCATCGTCGAGGGCACGGCCGGCAACACCGGCATCGGTCTCGCGCTGGTGGCGAACGCGCTCGGCTACCGCACCGTGATCGTGATCCCCGAGACGCAGAGCCAGGAGAAGAAGGACATGCTGCGCATGTCCGGCGCCGAGCTCGTCGAGGTGCCGGCCAAGCCCTACAGCGACCCCGGCAACTACGTGCGCGTGTCCGAGCGGCTGGCCGCGCGCCTCGCCGAGACGGACCCGAACGGCGCGGTCTGGGCCAACCAGTTCGACAACGTGGCCAACCGCGGCGGCCACGAGCGCACCACCGGGCCCGAGATCTGGGACCAGACCGACGGCAAGGTCGACGGCTTCATCTGCGCGGTCGGCACCGGCGGCACCCTCGCGGGCGTCGGCCTCGCGCTCAAGGCGCGCAACCCGAAGGTCACGATCGGCATCGCCGACCCGATGGGCTCGGCCCTGTTCTCCTGGTACGACGCCGGCGAGCTGAAGTCCTCGGGCTCCTCCATCACCGAGGGCATCGGCCAGGGCCGCGTCACCGCCAACCTCGTCGGCGCGCCGGTCGACTTCGCCTGCCAGGTCGACGACCGCGAGGCGCTCGACGTCGCCTTCGACCTCGCCGAGAACGAGGGGCTGCTGCTCGGCGGCTCGTCGGGCGTCAACGTCGCGGGGGCGATCCGGCTGGCGCGCCACCTCGGCCCCGGCCACACGGTCGCGACCATCCTGTGCGACTCCGGCGCCCGCTACGCGTCGAAGCTGTTCAACGCCGCCTTCCTGACCGAGAAGGGCCTGCCGGTGCCGCCGTGGCTCGGGCGCCCGGCCCGCGTGGCGCCCAGGATGCTGGCCTGAAAACGCAACGCGGCCCCGCGCCGCCGCGGTTGCGGCCGCCGGGCCGCCGTGGCAAGGCACGCCCATGCTGACCGTCCCCGATCCCGTGAAGGCGCGCCCCGCCGGCCGCGCCGCGCCGCGCATCTCCTTCGTGTCGCTGGGCTGCCCCAAGGCGCTCGTCGACTCGGAGCGCATCATCACGCGGCTGCGGGCCGAGGGCTACGAGATCACCAAGAAGCACGACGGCGCCGACGCCGTGGTGGTCAACACCTGCGGCTTCCTCGACAGCGCCAAGGCCGAGTCGCTGGCCGCCATCGGCGAGGCCATGGCCGAGAACGGGAAGGTCATCGTCACGGGTTGCATGGGCGCCGAGCCGGAGGCCATCCGGCAGCACTACCCCAACGTGCTCGCCGTGTCGGGCCCGCAGGCCTACGAGAGCGTGATGGCGGCCGTGCACGAGGCGGCCGAGCCGCTGCACGACCCCTTCCTCGACCTGCTGCCCCCACAGGGCATCAAGCTCACGCCGCGCCACTACAGCTACCTGAAGATCGCCGAGGGTTGCAACAACTCCTGCTCGTTCTGCATCATCCCGCGGCTGCGCGGGCTGCTGGTGTCGCGGCCCGTCTCCGAGGTGCTCCGCGAGGCCGAGAAGCTGGTGCGCGCCGGCGTGAAGGAGCTGCTCGTCGTGTCGCAGGACACGGCCGCCTACGGGCTCGACCTCGGCTACCCCGTGCAGCCGCACGGCGACCGCGAGGTACGGGCCAAGTTCCTCGACCTCGCGCGCGAACTCGGGCAGCTCGGCGCCTGGACGCGGCTCCACTACATCTACCCCTATCCCCACGTCGACGAGGTGGTGCCGCTGATGGCCGAGGGGCTGGTGCTGCCCTACCTCGACATCCCGTTCCAGCACGCGGCGCCGAACGTGCTGCGCGCCATGCGCCGGCCGGGCAAGCAGGACCGCACGCTCGACCGCATCGCGGCCTGGCGCGCCATCGCGCCGGACCTGACCCTGCGCTCGACCTTCATCGTCGGCTTCCCCGGCGAAACCGAAGAGGACTTCCAGATCCTGCTCGACTGGCTCACCGAGGCGAAGCTCGAGCGCGTCGGCGCGTTCAAATACGAGCCCGTCGCGGGCGCGCCCGCGGAGGCTCTGGGCCTGCCGCCGGTCCCGCCCGAGGTCAAGCAGGAGCGGCTCGACCGCTTCATGGCGCACCAGCAGCGGATCAGTGCGCGGCTGCTGGCGAGGAAGGTCGGCCGGCGCATGCCGGTCATCGTGGACGCGGTCGGGCCTGGCGGCGCGGTCGGGCGCAGCAAGGGCGACGCGCCGGAGATCGACGGCAAGGTGCACCTCCAGCACCGCTTCCCCGTGCGGGTCGGCGACATCGTGACGGCGAAGATCACCGGCGCGGACGCCTACGACCTCCACGGGGCGGTGGTCTGACTCGCCGGCCGCGGCGGCTCAGCTCCGGACTCCCCGCACCTCTTCGAGATGGGCGACGATCTCGGCCACGCGATCGATCGTCATGCCCACCCGCTGCTCGGCGGCCAGGGGGTGGTCGGCCGGATCGAGTCCGATCAGCGTCCGCATGAGATCGTCTCGGAGATGGACGGTGGCTTTCAACCCGCGGCTGTTCGGGTAGAGCGGCAGGGGGGAGTCGAGCAGGCCGAGTTGCGTAGGATTGTGCGTCATCGGACCATCGCGACCCGTCGACCGCCCGTCCGGACGGATCGAGCCGGCCGGAGACAGCCGGTGAGCCGGGTCCTCAGGATCGTCCGGCGCCTCAGACGTGGGCGCCGAGGCGGACGGGCTCCCGGTCGGGGGGCGCATCGAGGCCGGCGCCCTGCGCGGGAGAGGCGGGATCGACGTCCTCGCGGAACAGGGCCATCGTCCGCAGCCGGTCGATGGGCGTGAACGATCCGATCGGGGCCGGCTTCGCCACGAGGTAGCCCTGGATCTGGTCGCAGCCGAGCGACCGCAGGATCGCCAGTTGCGACCGCGTCTCGACGCCCTCGGCCGTGACCAGCAGGCCGAGGTTGTGGCCGAGGTTGACGATGGTGCGGGTCAGCGTGAGCGCGTCCTCGCTCTCGCCGAGCCGCCGCACGAAGGACTTGTCGATCTTGAACTTGTCGAACTTGAACAGCTGCAGGTAGCTCAGGCTCGAATAGCCGGTGCCGAAGTCGTCGAGGGCCACGCGCACGCCCATGTCGCGCAGCCGCTGCAGCGTCGCCACCGCGGTCGCGGCGTCGTCGATGAGCACGCCCTCCGTGACCTCGACGACGACGCGCGCGGGCAGGAGCCCGTTCTCGCGGATCGCGGCGGCCAGGATCTCGCAGACGTCCGTGCGGCGGAACTGCTTCGGCGACACGTTGACCGAGACCCGCCAGGGGTGAGGCCACGCCGCCGCCTCCCGGCACGCCGCCTCGATGACCCATCGCCCGATCTCGCCGATGAGGCCGGTCTCCTCGGCGAGGGGGATGAAGTCGACCGGCGGCACCAGGCCGCGGACCGGGTGGTTCCAGCGGATCAGCGCCTCGAAGGTCTCGACCTCGCCCGTGATGCCGTTGACGATCGGCTGGTAGTGCAGGACGAGCTCGCCGCGACCGACGGCGCCGGCCAGTTCCTGCCCGAGCCGCAGCCGCGCCTGGAGGCGGTCGTTCATCGTCACCTTGTAGAAGCAGGCCGCGCCTCCGCCACCCTCCTTCGCCCGGTACATCGCGGCATCGGCGGCCCGCAGCAGCGCGTCGGCCGTGCTCCCGTCCTGCGGATAGAGCGCGACGCCGATCGAGGCGCCGATCTCGATCTGCTTGCCCTCGACCGTGAACGGCTGCCGCAGGCTGTCCAGCATGCGGGCCACGAGGGCGGCGCTCCTGTCCGCCGAAGCTGCGGCCGCCTGGACCACGATGAACTCGTCGCCCCCGATGCGGGCGAGCGTGTCGCCGAGGTCGACGTCGACGGCGATCCGCCGGGCCACCTGGACCAGCACCGCATCCCCGACGGCGTGGCCGTAGAGGTCGTTGACCGGCTTGAAGCGGTCGAGGTCGATGTAGATCACCGCGAACTGCCCCCCCTCCCGCGCCGCGTGGTCGAGGGCGAGGTCGATCCGCTCCTGCAGGTCGTAGCGGTTCGGCAGGTCGGTCAGGGCGTCGTGGCGGGCGAGGTGGCGGATCCGCGCCTCGTTGCGCTTGCGATCGGTGAGGTCGCGGAGCACCACGACGGTCGCGGGCCGGCCGAGATGGTCGATGGTCTGGCAGGAGATCTCGACCGCGACGGGCGTGCCGCCGACCGGCCGGATCTCGATCTCCTCCGGGCGGCGCTTGGCGGGCGGGCACCGTTCCCGGCGGATCAGGGCCGCGTGGCTCTCCTCGGCGAAGAGGCTGAGGAGCCGTCGTCCGGCGAGATGGCGCGCCGGAGCCCGGAACAGGCGCTCGCCGGCGTTGTTCACCTCGCAGACCACGCCGTCCCGATGGACGATCAGCACCTCCTGGGCCAGGTTGCTCATCAGCCGCATGCGGGCGAGCTCCTGGCGGGCGCGGAGGGACAGGTGCCGCTCGATCACGACGGCCACGAGGCTGCAGGCCAGGATCAGGCAGGCGATCCCGCCCACGGCCGCCCCGAGGGACGCCGTGCCGACGATCGAGCCGCTGCCGGCCCCCACGGGATGGGGCACCAGCGTCACGGCCGCCATCGCGGTGAAGTGCAGGCCGCAGATGGCGAGCGCGAGCGACATCGCGACGCCGGCGCGCCGGATCAGCGTCCGGAGGTCCCCCATGCCGGCGACGGCCAGGGTGGAGCCGCCGACGCCGACCAGCACGGAGGCGGCGACGGTCGTGGCGTCGAAGGCCGGGGAAGCCGAGGACGACAGGGCGGCGACGCCGAGATAGTGCATGCCGCTGATGGCGAGCCCGAGGACGACCCCGCCCGCCGGCACGCGGATCCGCCGCCGATCCGGCGCGAGCGCGACGGAGAAGGCGACGAGCGCTCCCGCGAAAGCCGCCACCATGGACAGCGCCGTGAGATCGACGCGATAGACCATCGCCCGCCCGGGCAGGAAGGCCAGCATGGCGACGAAGTGCAGGGCCCAGACGCTGCACGCGAAGACCCCGGCGGCTGCGGTGAGCCAGCCGGCGAAATGCCGTCGAGGCCCCTCGAGGCTCCTCGCCAGGAGGGTCGTGGTGGCACAGCAACCCAGCACGCAGATCAGCGCCGAGACGGCCACGAGCACGAGATCGTGCTCGTACAGCATGCATTCCAGCACTTTGAGCATACCAGCCTCGAACGACACCGCTGGTGTGCAGTCATGACGCCGGATGGCTTAAATAATCGTGCTGCACTTCAAGCATCAAATGATATACTGTCGATGCTCCGCCCCGGCTGTTGGCCGAATATGAGGCGAAGCAAATCTCGAAGCATCGGATCTGGACGAAAGATGCGGCAGTGCGACGGACGATCATTTGTTGAGAGTCTCGCCGATGCCGGCGACGGGCTTCATCGACTTCGGCGTCCATGGGGGCGGGTCGAGGCGGTCTGGTTTCCGCCGCCGTCCCACGCCGGGGATCCACGCGGCATCCGCTCGCTTGCCGATGCGGATGTCGCTCGTCAGGGCGCGTCCGTCCGAAGCGGGGCTCGACGCGATCGGCCGAGCCCCGCGTCGGGCCGTGGATGGCTCTCGCGGCCTGCGCATGCCGCGCGGACCCTTCGGGGATGCGAGGCGCGCCGGCGCACTGCCGTCACGCGCCCTGGCCCGATCCGCGCCGAGGGCGGATCAGCGCCGCGTCATTGCGGGACCTTGTCGTCCACGCCCTTCACGTACCAGTTCAGGCCGAGGATCTCCTTGTCGGGCATCACCTCGCCGGCCTTCACGGCCTCCGTGCCGTCCTGCTTGGTGATCGGCCCGGCGAAGACCTTGACGGCGCCCGACTTGATGTCGGCCTCGGTCTTCTCGGCCATCGCCTTCACGTCGGCGGGCATGTTCTCGTAGGGGCCCATCACCACCATGCCGGCGGCGAGGCCGCCCCAGGTGTCGTGCGACTTCCAGGTGCCGTTCTGGACCGCCTTGATCTCCTGCACGTAGTAGGGCCCCCAGTTGTCCTCGAGCGAGGTGAGGATCGCCTTGGGGGCGAACTTCGCCATGTCGGAGGACTGGCCGAAGCCGTGGATGCCGGCCTTCTCGGCCTCCTGCAGCGGCGCCGCCGAGTCGGTGTGCTGGGCGATGACGTCGACGCCCTGCGCGATCAGGGCCTTCGCGGCGTCGGCCTCCTTGCCGGGGTCGAACCAGGTGTTCACCCACACGATCTTGATCTTGAAGTTCGGGTCGACCTTCTGGGCGCCGAGCATGAAGGCGTCGATGCCGGAGATCACCTCGGGGATCGGGAAGGAGGCGATGTAGCCGACCGAATGGGTCTTCGACACCTTGGCGGCGATCTCGCCCATGATGTAGCGGCCCTCGTAGAAGCGGGCCGAGTAGGTGGCGAGGTTCGGCGCCTGCTTGTAGCCGGTGGCGTGCTCGAAATCGACCTTGGGGAACTGCTTCGCTACCTTCAGCATCGGGTCCATGAAGCCGAAGGACGTGCCGAAGATCATCTTGTAGCCGGAACGGGCGAGCTGCTCGAAGGCGCGCTGCGAGTCGGTCTCGGGCACGTTCTCCAGGAAGGTGGTCTCCACCGCGTCGCCGAGCTGCTTCTGCAGGAACTGCCGGCCCTGGTCGTGCTGGTAGGAATAGCCGAAGTCGCCGACCGGGCCGACGTAGACGAAGCCGACCTTCATCTTGTCCTCGGCGCGCGCCGCCGTGCCGGCCAGCGCGGCCAAGGCCACCACCGCCGCGCCCTTCATCCAGTCACCCATCGTCAGGTCCTTCCCGATCGGCGCCGGGGCGGCGCCGTTGCCTGTTTTATATGCAATCCACGTGCCGGCCCAGCCCGCGGAGGCGCCCGCGGCCTCAGGCCGGCGGGGCGCCATCGAAGCGGGGCAGGTCGTCGGCGATCTCGTACCACGGCGCCTTCGAGCCGACGAAGACGTGCATGGAGGGGCGGATCGCCGGCTCATCGACGAGCGTGCCCATGGCGACGTGGACGAAGCCGCCGCCGCGCACGACGGCGTAGAGCAGCGAGCCGCAGCGGCGGCACGACACGTCGTGCCAGCCGTCGCCCCCGAGCGTGGCGACGTCCGCGGCCTCGGCCTTCAGCGTCAGCGCGCCGGCCTCGATCCCGGCCAGGGCCTTGAAGGCCGAGCCGGTGCGGCGGCGGCACAGGGAGCAGTGGCAGTACATGGCGTAGCGGAAGGCATCCGCGACCTCGTATCCGACGCGCCCGCAGAAGCAGCGGCCGGCGAGGCGCCCGGCGGGACCGGCGGCGTCCGGCACCGGATCAACGATCCGGCACGAAAGCCGTCCCCAGCATGGCGGGCGCGACCGAGCCGCTGCCCCGGCGCAGCGACAGGACCACCAGCGCCAGCAGCGTCACGAGGTAGGGGACGGACGACATGAGCTGGCCCGGCAGGCCGAGGCCGGAGGCCTGCGCCTGGAGCTGCAGCACGGTGGCGCCGCCGAACAGGATCGCGCCGGCGAGCGCCCGCCACGGCCGCCAGGACGCGAAGACCACGAGGGCGAGGGCGATCCAGCCGCGGCCCGCCGTCATCTCCGGCGCCCAGAACGGCGTGTAGGAGAGCGACAGGTAGGCCCCGCCGAGCCCCGCGCAGGCGCCGCCGAACAGCACGGCGAGCAGGCGCACCCGCAGCACCGGCACGCCGAGCGCGTGGGCGGAGGCGTGGTTGTCGCCCACCGCGCGCAGCACGAGGCCCGCGCGGGTGCGGCGCAGCACGCGGGACACCGCGAAGGCGAGGAGGATCGCCGCGTAGACGAAGGCGTCCTCGCCAAACACGAGGTGCCCGACCAGCGGCAGGTCGGTGAGGCCGGGGATGAAGAGATGGGGCGCCGCCTCGCGCTTCAGCCCGACGAAGCCGCTGCCGACGAGGCCCGACAGGCCGAGCCCGAAGATCGTCAGCGCGAGGCCGGCCGCGACTTGGCTCACGGCGAAGACCACGGTCAGCAGGCCGAACAGCAGCGCCATCAGGGCGCCGACGGCGACGCCGGCCAGCGCCCCGACCAGCGTCGAGCCAGTCAGGTAGGCGGCCGCGAAGGCGCAGGCCGCGCCCATCACCATCATGCCCTCGACGCCGAGGTTCAGGACGCCGGACCGCTCGGCCACGAGTTCGCCGAGGGCCGCGAGGAACAGCGGCGTCGCGGCGGTCACCACCGTGACCAGGACGAGTTGCACGAGGTCGAGGCTCACGCCATCACCCGCCCGATGATCCGCACCTGGTAGCGCGTGGCGACGTCCGCGCCGAGCACGCAGACGAGCAGCACGCCCTGGAACGCCTTGGTGACGTCGAGCGGCAGCTTCAGCGCGATCTGCGCGCCCTCCCCGCCCACGTAGGTGAGCGCCAGCACGAGGCCGGCGACCAGCACGCCGACCGGCTGGAGCCGCCCGAGATAGGCCACGATGATGGCCGTGAAGCCGTAGCCCGGCGAGATCGAGGGCTGGAGCTGGCCGATCGGCCCCGCCACCTCGATCGCGCCGGCGAGCCCCGCGAGGCCGCCCGACAGGGCGAAGACGAGCAGCGTCAGCCGGCGCTCGCTGAAGCCCGAGAAGCGCGCGGCCCGGGGCGCCGCGCCGACGCAGCGGATCTCGTAGCCGAACAGGGTGCGCGAGAAGACCAGCGCGGCCAGCACCACGACCGCGAGGGTGATGAGCACGCCGGCGTGCAGCGACAGGCCGTCGACGAGGTTCGGCAGCGTCGCCTCGGGGTCGAAGTTGACCGAGACGGGGAAGTTGAAGCCCGCGGGGTCGCGCCAGGGCCCGCGCACGAGGTAGTCGAGCCCGAGCCCCGCCACGTAGACCAGCATCAGGCTCGACAGGATCTCGTTGACGCCGAGGGCGACGCGCAGGAGCGCCGGGATCAGCGCGTAGAGGGCGCCGCCGATCGCGCCGAGCGCCAGCAGGGCGGGCAGGATCCAGGCGCCGCCGAGCGGCCCCATGTGGTCGACGCCGTGGGTCGCGAGCGCCAGGGCGCCCCCGCAGGCGCCGCCGACCACGAACTGGCCCTCGGCGCCGATGTTCCACAGGTTGGCGCGGAAGCAGAAGCACAGGCCGACCGCGATCATCACCAGCGGCGACGCCTTAACGGCCAGCGCGGCCAGCGACCAGTCCTGCGTCAGCGGGTCGACGAAATAGACCCGGAAGGCGTCGAGCGGCGAGCGGCCGAGCGCCGCCACGAGGACGCCGCCGACGAGGAGCGCCAGCGCGAAGGCGGCGACCGGCGCGGCGAGGCCGAGCCAACGCGGCGGGTCGAGGCGGGGCTGGAGCTCAATGCGCATGGGTCGACGAACTTGCAACCTTTGTGCCCGCGGCCGGGCCTCCGGCCGACGACGGAGCTGTGCCGGCCATGCGCAGCCCCACGTCGTCGCGGTCCGTCGCGGCCGTCGGGGTGGCGGGCGAGAGCGCGCCGTCGTGGATCACGCAGAGCCGGTCGCACAGGCGGAACAGCTCGTCGAGATCCTGGCTGATCACCACCACGGCCGAGCCGCGGGCGGCGAGGTCGAGGATGGCCTGGTGGATGGCGGCGCCCGCCAGCGCGTCGACGCCCCAGGTCGGCTGGTTGATCACCAGTACGCCGGGTTCGCGCAGGATCTCGCGGCCCACCACGAACTTCTGCAGGTTGCCGCCCGACAGGGTGCGGGCCGCGGGGTCGGGCGAGCCCACCCGCACGTCGAAGGAGCGGATCACCCTCTCGGCGATGCGCCGCGCGACGCCGCCGCGCAGGAAGCCGCCGCGGCTGACTTCGCCGGTGGCGTGGCGCGACAGGACGAGGTTGTCGCTGAGCGCGAAGCCCGGCACGGCGGCGTGGCCGTTGCGCTCCTCGGGCACGAAGGCCGCGCCGCGCCGGCGCCGCTCCGTGATGCCGTCGCGGCCCGCGGGCCGCCCGTCGATGAGCACAGCCTCCGCGCTGTCGGCCAGCCGCTCGCCCGACAGCGCGGCGAAGAGCTCGTCCTGCCCGTTGCCGGCCACCCCGGCGACGCCCAGGACCTCGCCGCCGCGCACGGACAGGTCGATGCCGCGCAGCGCGGTCGCGTGGAGGCTCGGGGAGGGCAGCGACAGGCCGCGGACGGCGAAGCGCTCGGGGCCGACCGCGGCGCCGCGCGCCGACACTTCGGCGATCTGCGCCCCCACCATCTGCGCCGCCATCGAGCGGGCCGTTTCAGTGCGGGGGTCGCAGGTGCCGACGACGCGGCCGGCGCGCAGGATCGTGGCGCGCTCGCACAGGCGGCGGACGTCGTCGAGCCGGTGCGAGATGTAGAGCAGCGCGCGCCCTTCCGCCTTCAGGCGGTCCAGGATGGCGAAGAGCGACTCAGCCTCCTGCGGCGTCAGCACCGAGGTCGGCTCGTCGAGGATCATCAGCTTCGGGTCCTGGAGCAGGACGCGCGCGATCTCGATGCGCTGGCGCTCGCCCGCCGACAGCGACCAGACGGGCCGCGACGGCTCGAGCTTGAGGCCGTAGCGCTCGCCGAGGCCGCGGATGCGGGCGTCGAGCGCGGCCGACCGCTCGGGCGGCAGCACCAGCGCGATGTTCTCCGCCACCGACAGGTTCTCGAACAGCGAGAAGTGCTGGAACACCATGCCGATGCCGAGGCTCCGCGCGGCCTCGGGGCTGCCCAGCACCACCGGGCGACCCTGCCACAGGATCTCGCCCGCGGAGGGCTGCAGCAGCCCGTAGAGCATCTTGACCAGCGTCGACTTGCCGGCGCCGTTCTCGCCGAGCAGCGCGTGGTTCTCGCCGGCGAGGACGTCGAGGTCGACGTCCCGGTTGGCGTGGACGGGCCCGAAGCTCTTCGACAGGCCGCGGACCGCGACGAGCGGCGCCGGCGTGTGGACGGAGGGCGAGACGTCGGGCGCCGCCACGCTTCAGGGCACCAGGACGGTGGAGCCGGTGGTCTCGCGCGCTTCGAGCGCCCGGTGGGCCGCCGCCACCTCGGCGAGCGGGTAGCGGGCCGACACTTCGGGCCGAACCGCGCCGCTCTCGATGGCGGTGGTGAGGTCCTCCGTCATGGACACGAGGGCCTCGCGCTTGGCCGCGTAGGTGAACAGCGTCGGGCGCGTCGCGAAGAGCGACCCCTTGCGGGCCAGCAGGCCGATGTCGAAGTTCTCGATCGCGCCCGAGGCCGCGCCGTAGGACACGAACATGCCGAGCGGCCGGATGCAGTCGAGCGACTTCGGATAGGTGGCCTTGCCGATGGCGTCGTAGACCACGTCGCAGAGCTTGCCCTCCGTGATCTCCTTCACGCGCTCGGCGAAGTCCTCCCTGCGGTAGTCGATGCAGTGGTCGGCGCCGTGCGACTTGGCGAGCTCGCACTTCTCGGGCGAGCCGGCGGTGCCGATCACGGTGGCACCGAGCGCGTGGCCCCACTGGCACAGGAACTGGCCGACGCCGCCCGCCGCCGCGTGCACCAGGATGGTGTTGCCCGGCACGACGGGAAAGGTCTGGCGCAGGAGGTACTGGGCGGTGAGCCCCTTCAGCATCATCACGGCGCCGACCTCGTAGGAGATCGCCTCCGGCAGGTGGACGAGCAGGCGCGCCGGCACGTTGCGCTCCTCGGCGTAGGCGCCGAGCGCCGTGCCGTAGGCGACGCGGTCGCCGGGCGCGAACTCGGTCACGCCCTCGCCGACCGCCACGACGTCGCCCGCGGCCTCGTTGCCGGGGATCAGCGGCAGCTGGTTCGGGTATATGCCGGAGCGCTGGTAGACGTCGATGAAGTTGAGCCCGACGGCGCGCTGGCGGATGCGGACCTCGCCGGGGCCGGGCGCGGGCAGGTCGACGTCCTCGACCTCGAACACCTCGGGACCGCCGAATGCGTGAATGCGGATGGTCTTGGCCATGAATCGCTCCCGATCTTCCGCCGCATCATAGGAAGGCGAGGCGGCTTCCGGCAACCGGGCGGACGGCGATCGGAGCCGAGCGGCTGACCGGCTCCGTCGTTCCAGGGCGAGAGACGGTTTCGGGCCCGGTCGGCGGGCTGCGGCGCAGCACCACTTCAGAGTGCTCTCACCTCCGGCGGAGCACGTCGAGCCGGTAGTCGGCGTTGCGCTCGGCGCGCAGCACCGCGGCCGCGCCGCCCGCGGCCGCGACGAAGCGGTCGGAGGCCTCGTCGCCCGAGGGGGCCCCGCGCTTCTTGCCGACCCAGTGGACCAAGACGACGTCCCCGCCCGGCTCCAGCGAGCCCACGACGCGGCCCGCCAGGGCCACCACGTCGTCCGCGCCGAGGTAGTCGACCACCTCGGACAGCACGATCAGGTCGAAGCTCCCGCCGGGCCACTCGCCGGGCACGAACAGGGGCGCGAGGCGGACGTGAGGCTGGTCCGCGAGCCGGGCCGCGGCCTGCCGCAGCGCGGCCTCGACCGGCTCGACGGCCAGCAGGTCGTCGCACCGCCGGCCGAGCTCGGCGGTGAGGATGCCCAGCGCGCAGCCCACCTCGAAGCCGCGCGCGTAGCGGGGGCGGGGCAGCGCCGCGAGCGTCGCGGCATATTTGGCTCGCTCGTAGTCGCTGGTGGCGAGGCGCCACGGGTCGGGCCGCGCGGCGTAGAGGGCCTCGAAATGTCCGCGCCCCAGCGTGTCCTGCCGCAACCCGGCCTCCGCGGTTCAGCCGATGTGGAGCACGCCCGCCGTGGCGAAGCTGGCGATGCCGAGGACGCCGGCCAGGACGAAGGCCTCGACGGTTCCGATGATCATGTCCATGTGGTGGCTCCGTTGGGGGAAGAAAAGCGTGCGGCCCCCGCGAGGTCTCCCTCGGGGGCCGGTCGGGTGCGGAGGAGGACGGCGAGCGGCCGGCGAGGCGGGGCCGGCCCCGCGTCACCAGCGGTTGTCGGCCTGGATCAGCCCGCGGCTCGTCACCACGACCCAGCCGCGGCCGCGGCGTTCGATGGAGCGGATCTCGCCGACGCCGGGCACGTATTCGCCGGGCGCCACCTCGCGCAGGCCCCCGGCCCGGCCCTCCACCAGCGCCACGCCGCCGTAGACGTCGCGCAGCAGCCAGCCGTCGACCGTGGCGGGCCGGGCCGGCGCGTCCTGCGGGTGCGGCGGCGCGACCTCATTCCTGGCGACTGGCTCGGGCTTGGGCGGCTGCGCCTTCGGCGGATCGGCCTTGGCGGGTTCGGGCCGGACCGCGGCCGCGACGGCGGCGGGGACGGGCCCGGTCGGCGACGGCGCCGCGGGCTGGGCCGCGACGCGCGGGGGCGGCAGCGGCGGCTTCGCCTGCGCGGTCGCGGCGGCCTCGTGCGGGATCGAGCCCGTCGCGTCGGCCGAGGCGACCTGCCGCTCGACGCGGTCGATGCGGGCGGCGAGCTGCGACGTCGCCTGGGCGATCTTCGCGTCGGCCGCCTTGGCGTCCGGCTCGCGGTCGAGCTTGTCGAGGCGGGCCGCGATCTCGGCGAGCTTCGGCGAGGGGTCCCGGTCCAGCTTGTCGAGCCGCGACGCGATCTCGTTCAGCTTGGGGCCGGGGTCGCGGTCGAGCTTATCGATCTTGGCGCCGAGCTGGCCCACGGCGCTGGCCGAGGCCGACTTCACGCCCTCGAGGTCCTGCTTCAGGACGTCGACGCTCTTCTTGAGGCCGCGGATCGTGTCGGCCTGCCGGCTGTCGTCGGCGGACGCGCGCAGGCTGTCGAGGCTGGCGTGGAGGGCGCGCACCTCGCCCTGCACGCGGTTCAGGACGTCCATCGCGGTGTCGGCGGGCGGCGCGGCCTGCGCCACGGCCGCGGTCTGCGGCTTGGACGCGAAGGCGGCCGTGCCGGCCACGAAGCCGATCCCCATCACGACGGCGACGCCCGCCGCCACGACGCCGTGCGAGCGCCCGAGCCCGCCGATGAAGTCCGTCCTCGCGGCCGGCGAGGGCACCGGCACGAGGGCGCGCCCCTTGCCGAGCGAGATGCGGGGCGCCGCGCCGTGGCGGGTCGCCTCGGGTTCGGAAGCGGCGTCGTTCATCGCTCTTCGGCTCCGGTGGTCATGCTTCGGTAACCACCTTGGGCATCGAAGCGTGAAGGGAGCCTCAACGCCCCGCGCGGCGGCGGTGTGCCGTTCCGGGACAGGTCCGTTGGTCGGACATTTCGCTTGCGCGATGCCGGGAGCGGAGCCTTATTCGCGCCAAACCGCCCCGCCGGGACGGGCGCGGGATCACCGGGAGGGAGCCATGTTCACCGACAGCATCGAGATCCACGACGCGCGCTTCAGGAGCCTGGTGTTCGGCAACGTCCACCTCGAGAAGCTGTGGAGCGGCGGCCGGTGGACCGAGGGCCCGGCCTACTTCCCCGCGGGGCGCTACCTCGTCTGGTCCGACATCCCCAACGACCGCGTGATGCGGCTCGACGAGACGGACGGCTCGATCTCGACCTTCATCCAGCCCGCGCGCCACCACAACGGCCACACGGTCGACCGGCAGGGCCGCCTCGTGTCCTGCGAGCACGAGGGCCGCTGCGTGTCGCGGATCGAGCACGACGGCTCGACCAAGGTGCTGGCCTCGCACTGGGACGGCAAGCGGCTGAACTCGCCCAACGACGTCGTCGTGAAATCGGACGACTCCGTCTGGTTCACCGACCCGACCTACGGCATCGACAGCGAATACGAGGGCACGGCCTCCCCGTCCGAGACGGACGGCAGCCATGTCTACCGGATCGACCCCTCGGACGGGCGCGTCCACGCCGTGGCCCGCGACTTCCACAAGCCGAACGGCCTGTGCTTCTCGCCCGACGAGCGCCTGCTCTACATCGCCGACACCGGCGCCACCCACAGCGAGGACGGGCCGCGGCACATCCGCGTGTTCCGGGTCGGCGCCGACGGGGTCTCGCTCGACGAGGGGCGCGTCTTCGCCAGCCTCGACGAGGGGCTGTTCGACGGCTTCCGCTGCGACCGCGCCGGCAACGTCTGGACATCGGCCCACGACGGCGTGCGCTGCTATGCGCCCGACGGCACGCTGCTCGGCCGGGTGCGGGTGCCCGAGGTCGTGGCGAACCTGTGCTTCGGCGGCCGCAAGCGCAACCGCCTCTACATCTGCGGCACGACCTCGCTCTACGCGATCTTCGTCAACGCGCAGGGCGCCACCTGGCCGACCGCGTGACGGCGACCGCCTCGACGTCGGGCGCCGCTTCGGCGCTCCGGCCCGCCTGCGCGGTGGTGGGCGGCATCGTGTCGATGTGCATCGGCACGTCCTTCGCCAAGGCGCTCTTCCCGCTCGTCGGCGCGGAAGGCACAACGGCCCTCCGCGTCGGCTTCTCGGCGCTGCTGCTGTTCGCGGCGTGGCGCCCGTGGCGGCGGCGGCTCACGGCGCGGCAGTGCGGCGCGCTGGCGCTCTACGGCCTCGCGCTCGGGGCCCTGAACCTCCTGTTCTACATGGCGCTGCGCACGGTGCCGTTCGGCATCGCTGTCGCGATCGAGTTCGTCGGGCCGCTGACCGTGGCCACGCTGTCGTCCCGCCGGGCGGTGGACGCGCTGTGGATCGTCCTCGCGGCGCTGGGTCTCGGGCTGATCCTGCCGCTCGGGTCGCACGCCGGCGCGCTCGACCCGCTGGGGATCGCCTACGCGGCCGGGGCCGCCCTGGCCTGGGCGCTCTACATCGTGTTCGGCCAGCGGGCCGGACGCCTGCGCGGCCCAGACGCCGTGGCGGTCGGCACCGCCGTCGCGGCCCTGGCGGTGCTGCCCTTCGGCGTCGCCCGCGCCGGCGCGGCCATGCTCGACCCGGCGCTGCTGCCGCCCGCGCTCGGCGTGGCGCTGCTGTCGAGCGCCCTGCCCTTCTCGCTGGAGATGTACGCGCTGCGTCGCCTGCCGCGCCACACCTTCGGCGTGCTGCTCAGCGTCGAGCCGGCCGTCGCGGCGCTGGCCGGCCTCGTCATGCTCGGCGAGGCGCTGAGCCCGGGCCAGTGGCTCGGCATCGGCTGCGTGGTCCTGGCCTCGGTCGGCACGGCCGTGGCGGCCGGGCGCGCCGGAGCCTGAGGTCGTCAGGCTTCGGCGGGCAGCATCGCCGCCGCGAAGGCCGCGCGATCGGCCCCGAGGTCGCGCGGCGTGGGCGCGGACAGGCGCGACAGGGCCGCGGCGGCGCGCTCCGCCGCGCGCCCGTCGAGGACCGGCGCGGCCTCGGCGACGGCCCGCGCCTCGGCCATCCTGCCGTTGCAGTGGAGCAGCATGTCGCAGCCGGCGGCAGAGGCCGCGGCGGCGCGCTCGCCCAGGCTCCCCTTCAGCGCCTCCATGGACAGGTCGTCCGACAGCAGCAGCCCGTCGAAGCCGATCTCGCCGCGGATCACGGCGTCGATCGCGCGCTTCGAGGTCGTGACAGGCCGCTCGGGGTCCAGGGCGCGGAACACGATGTGGGCCGTCATGGCCATCGGCAGGTGGTTGAGGGCGCGGAAGGGCGCGAAGTCGCGCTCCAGCGCGGCCCGGTCGGCGTCGACCACCGGCAGTTCGAGGTGGCTGTCGACCGCGGCGCGGCCGTGGCCGGGCACGTGCTTGACCACCGGCAGGGCGCCGCCTGCCATCAATCCCTCGGCCCAGCCGCCGGCCAGGGCCGCGACCGTGACGGGATCGCGGCCGAAGGCGCGGTCGCCGATGACGGAGCTCGCGCCCTCCACCGGCAGGTCGAGCACCGGGGCGCAGTCCACCGTGATGCCGCTCGCCCGGAGGTCGCGCGCCGTCAGCTCGCCGCCGAGCCGCGCGAGGGCGAGCGCGCGCTCCGGATCGCGGTCGTGGAGCTCGGCGTAGCGCGCCGCCGCGGGATGGCGCGCCCAGTGCGGCGGCCCGAGGCGCTGCACGCGGCCGCCCTCCTGGTCGACCAGCACGGGCGCGTCGTCGCGGCCGACGAGCGACCGGAAGCTCGCGGCCAGGGCGCGGAGCTGCTCCGGCGACTCGACGTTTCGCCGGAACAGGATCAGGCCCCAGGGCTCGGTCACGGCGACGAACTCCCGCTCGTCGGCGTCGAGCGCCGTGCCGGCGCAGCCGAGGACGAAGGCGCGCGGGCTCAGTTGTGCACCACGAAGCAGGATCCGCCGGCACCCTGGAGCTGCGTGCAGAGCGCCTTGGCCTCCTCCTGGCTCATGCTGCCGACCCGCACGCGGTACACGGGCTTGTCGCCGGTCTCGGCCTTGTGGACCGAGGCCGTGAGGGAGCCGAGCTGGGCCGGGTACTTCTTCTTCAGCTTGGCGAAGGCCGCGTTGGCGTCCGCCTCGACCGGCGAGGAGGCGAGTTGCACGCCGAAGCTGCCGCCCGCGGCGGCGGGCGCCTCGGCGGTGTCGTTGGGCTTGGCCGAGGCCACCCTGACGCCCGGCGAGGGCGGCTGGCGCGCCGGCTTGGACGGCGTCGCGCCGACGGCGTCGGCGTCGGCCGGCGTCGCGAGGGCCGCGATCGCGTCGGGCGCGGCGGCGGTCTTCGGCGTCGTGGCGGCGTTGGGCGTGGTGGCGCCGCGGTTGGCCGCCCGCGGCGTCGCGTCGGGCACGGCGCCCGCCGGCGACGGGATGCCGTCGGCGGACAGCATGGTGCCGTCCGGGTGGACCACGAAGGTCTTCACCTTCTTGGGCTCCGGGAAGGGGCTCGGGGACGGCGGCGGCAGCGGCCGGGCGCCGTCGGCGAGGTCGGACGTCTTCGGCAGTTGTCCGAGGTCGGCCGGCTGCTCCTGGCTCGACACGATCTTGACCGGGCCGGTCGACACGGTGCCCTTGTTCAGGAGCGCGGCGTCCTGATCCTCCGGCGCGGTCGCGCCCGGGTCGTCGACCTTGAGCTTGGTCGGGCCGGTGGCGGCCATGATGGTGGGCGCGGTGCGGCCCGAGCCCGCCACCGCGGCGCCGGGCGTCGACGGCCCCTTGACGAGGAAGCTCGCCGCGAGCCCGCCACCCGTCAGCACCAGGACGGCGGCCAGCACGGCCAGGGGACGGCGGGCCGACGAGCGCCGGTCCGGATCGAACCCGGTCGGCGCCGCGGCGTGGTCGACCTCGGCGGCCGCGCCGCGCTCGTCGCCCTGACGGGCCCACATGTCCGGCAGCGTCGCCGCGGCCGCGGCGTCGACCGCGAGCTGCCCGTCGGCCAAGCCGGCCTCGTCGTAATATTCGGCCTGCTCGGCCTCGTAATAGTGCTCGTCGTAGCCCGCGTCGTGGTGGCCGTGAGCCTCCGCGTAGGCCGCGTCCTCCGCGTAGTGCTGCTGGTGCCCGTGCTCGCCGTCTCCGGCCTCGCCGTAGTCGTCGTGCCAGCCGTGGGCCTCGGAACCGTGCGGATCCTCGGGGTCGGCGATGCCGGGCTGCGGCGCGGTGACGGGCTGGTGGGAAGCGTCGCGGGGGTAGCGGGATCCGCGCTCGTCGCGGCCGCCCGCGGGCTCGGGAGCCGGGGCGCGGGCCTGAGCGGCACCGGGCCGGAACATGCCGCGGAACGGATCGTCCTGGCCGACCAGGCGGGCGAGTTCCGCCAGCGGGTCCGCAGCGGGGGTCGCACCGCGCGCGGGGACATCCACCTGAGGCTCGTAGCGGGCATCGTCCCGGCGCGATCTCGCGGCTTCACTCATCGAACAACCTCGCAGAACAGAGCCCCGGCAGCCTGGCAGACTGGACTGGTGCCGCCCTTTCCCGCCTCGAATGCGGCGGAATACCGCCGGTCGAGCGGCAGGCTCACCGATCAGCGCATCTCGTCGGGAGCCGAAAGACCGAGGAGGCCGAGACCGGATCGCAACACGAGGGCGGACGCGGTCACCAGACCGAGCCGAGCTTTGGTCAAATCTCTCCGTTCTTCATTAACAAAGCGTAATTGTGGCTGATCTTTGCTTCGGTTCCATTGATGATGGACCGCGTCCGCGACCTGCCGGAGGTGGGCGGCGATCCTCTGCGGCGCGGCGGCCGCGGCCGCATCGGCGACCAGGCGCGCGTGGCGTGCGACGAGGCGCGCCAGGGCCAGTTCGCCGCCATCGGTCAGGTCCGCGAGGTCGGCGGCGGCGAGCACGCCCGGGCCGAGGCCGACCGGGGCCGCAGCCGCCTCCCGGAGCATCGAGCGCGCGCGCGTGTGGGCGTAGGGGACCCAGAAGCTCGGGTCCGCGCGGCACCGGTCGCCGAGCACGTCGAGGTCGAGGTGCAGGGCCGCATGCGGCCGGCAGGACGCGACCGCGAACCGGAAGGCGTCCGCCCCGATCAGCGCCAGGACGTCGTCGGGCCGCGTCGACCCCGCGCCGGCGACCGCCCCCCTCAGGACCACGGGCACCGAGCGCGGCGGGACGGCGATCGGCGGCGCGAGGTCGACCGCCGTGGCCAGCCCGGCCAGCACGTCGGCCAGGACCTCGGCCCGGAGCTCCGCCAGCGAGGCCGCGCCGCTCGCCGGCTGCGGGCGACCGCCCGGCGACATCGCCCCGCCGGGAGCCATCGGGAGCGGACACCGGCCGTCCAGCACCGCAGACACGGCGCCCAGGACCGCGGCCGGGCCGAGCGTGACCGCGAATCGCCCGCCGCCGACCGCGGCGACCGCAGCCACGTCGGGCGCAGCGCCGAGCCCGTCGACCACCCCGCGCGGCGGCACGTGGACGGAGCCCGCGTCGACGACGACGTCGCCCGGTGTCCCCGCACGCGGCACAGCGACCGCGACACGCCCGAGGTCGAAATTTCGCGGAAGCTCACCGCAGTCGACCAGGTCCGCGAGGACGTCGAGCGTGCGCCGCCGCACGAGGGCGAAGATGTCCATTCTGTCCCCGTTCGCCGCACCGCCGCGCGGCCCGGGGCCACCATTGCAGGACCTCCGGCCCTTCACTAGCTTGGATTCGAGTCCGTTCCGGACAGTGCCGAGCGAGGGCGCAACGCCCGCAAGCTCGCCGAAGGATGCCGTCATGAGCCTGATCGAGACCCCGTCGCCCGTCACCCTCTCGGCCTCGGCGGCGGCGCGCGTGAAGCGCGTGTTGTCGAGCGAGGCGCCGGGATCGGCGTTGCGTGTCGCCGTGGACGGCGGCGGCTGCTCCGGCTTCCAGTACTCCTTCACGATCGTCGGGTCGGCCGGCGGCGACGATCTCGTCCTGGAGCGCGACGGCGCGACCGTGCTGATCGACCCTGTCTCCATCGAATATATGAAGGGCTCGGAGATCGATTTCGTCGACGACCTCATCGGACAATCGTTCAAGATCCACAATCCGAACGCGACCGCGTCCTGCGGATGCGGAACGAGCTTCGCGCTTTGAGGGTTCACCCCGCGGCCGGCCATGACCAGGAACGGTGCATGCCGCGGGGGCGTTCGACGACCCACGGCTCTTTTGATAACTTTTGCCGCAATATTGTCGCCGAAGCGGCCTGTCTTTTCTGAATGTCGACGTGCTCTGGGATCCTCAAAACCGTGGAGGAGCCTGTTTCCCGGTCAATGAACGGCTGAAGGCGGTTGAAGAAAACGATTTCTTGCCCATCTGTATCGCAACCCCTTGGTTCACTCCCGGTCTCCATGCTAGGAGAGGGGATCACAGCGCATTGCAAGAGGACACGATGGCGCGGAAAAATCATGCAGTAGATCGCCATCTCGGGGCGCGCGTCCGCTTTGCGCGGATCGAGAAACGCATCTCGCAGGGTGCCCTCGGCGAACAGCTCGGGATCTCGTTCCAGCAGGTCCAGAAGTATGAGCTCGGCAAGGATCGCATCAGCGCGAGCCAGCTCATGAACATCGCCCGCATCCTGGAGAAGGACATCTCCTTCTTCTTCGAGGACATCACCCCCGAGGGCGAGACCTCCGGCACGATCGAGCTCGCCGACATCGTCGACCGCCGCAAGAGGTCGCGGGCCAGCGCGACCTACGACGTCAAGATCATCCGCATCCTGCACTCCATCGACGACGAGCGCATCAAGCTGAAGCTGTACAACCTCATGGAAGCGATCGTCGCGTCGAAGGCGCCGGTCGAGGCCGAGCAGCCCGCCGCCCCCGCGGCCGCGCCCGAAGAGGCTCCCGCGCTGGTCCAGTGATCCCAGGGTCGACGGGAGGGTTTCACCCTCCCCCGTCTCCGGGCAGATCCGACAGGCGACGTCGCGGGGGCGCGCGACGGTCGAATCTCACGCCGGATCAGCCCCTGAACAAGTCGTCATCGCCCATGGACGGCAGTCCTGAGGCGAGTGGGTGGAGCACCTCACCGCGCGGAGGTCGCATCGGTTCCGCACTGCGGAGCAGCGGGCATCCATTCGAGGAACCGCTTCAGTCTCACAGGCGATGAAATGAGCAGTCGCCTTGTCGGAACGACGAGGGGCGATCTCGCTCGAGACACTGTCGATGCTGGCGACTCCGGAAGGGCTCGAACCTTCGACCTGCCGCTTAGAAGGCGGCTGCTCTATCCAACTGAGCTACGGAGCCTCGCGCCGCCCCGACGGGGGCGGCGATCCTCGTCGATCCGCCCGCTCAGTGGGTCCACTGGCCGACGCGGGACGACTTAAAATTGTCCGAATAGGACAGGCCGCGGCGGACCTGCTCCGGCGGATGGTCCTCGACCTCGTAGGCGATGCCGCGCTTCTCGGCGAAGGCGATCGCCTCCTCGCGCGTCTCGAACGTCAGCTTGACCTGCATCTCCGTCTCGGACGAGCCCGTCCAGCCCATCATGGGCTCGATCTCGACCGGTTCCGTGCGCTCGTATTCGAGGAGCCAGGCCTTGGCCCGCCGGTGCCCGGACGAGTGGGCCGAGCGGACAGGTCGGTAGATGCGGGCGATGGTCAAAACGGTTCACCTCGGGCGACGGCGGACCGGGGACGGCCCTGGCGGGACGATCGATGGTCGGGGCGGCAGGATTCGAACCTGCGACCCTCTGCTCCCAAAGCAGATGCGCTACCAGACTGCGCTACACCCCGAACAAGGACGTGGTCCGACCGCGATGGCGTAGCATGGGGGCACCATGCCGACAAGCTCAAGGCTTGAACATCGGGTCCGCCACGCGGTCGCCGGGCTTGATGCCGATGCGCGCCGCCGTGCCGGCGTTCACCTCCAGGACGCCGAGCACGTCGCCGCCGGACGGGATGATGGCCTCGGACATCGGTTCGGCGTTCCGCTTCACCGACACCACCCGTCCGTCGGCCGCGATGAACACCATGTCGAGCGGGAGGTAGGTGTTCTTCATCCACATGGACACGGGCTGGGACGAGCCGAAGTCGAACAGCATCCCGCGGTCGGGCGCCATCTGGCGGCGGTACATCAGGCCGCGCTCGAGTTGATCGCGCGTGCGCATCACCTCCACGGTGAAGTGGTGGTCGCCGCTCGCGGTGGCGATCGAGAGGTCGTCAGTGGCCGGCGCCGGCGGGGCCGCCCGGGCCAGCCCCGTGAGGGCGAGGAGCGCGAGGGCGGCGGATGCGGTCTTGATTGTGTGGTCGCGTCGCATGGGAGAGGTCCGGCCGCGGGCCCGGCCCGCGGCGAGATCAATGCGACGAGGGCGAGCCCGATTCAAGGGGCCGCACCTCGGCGGCCATCAGGCCCTTCGGCCCGTCCCCGAAGCGCACCATGACGCTCTCGCCCGGCTTCAGCTCGGTCATGCCGTAGCGGCGCATGGTCTCGATGTGGACGAAGATGTCCTCCGTGCCCTCGCCGCGGGACACGAAGCCGAAGCCGCGCACGCGGTTGAACCACTTCACGACGGCGATCTCGAAGCCCCCCGTCGGCGTGACCTGGACGTGGGTGCGGGGCGCGGGCGCCTGCGAGGGGTGGACCGCCGTCGACAGGTCCAGCGACAGCACGCGGAACACCTGCAGCCCCTTGGACCGGCGCAGCACCTCGCACACCACCCGCGCGCCCTCGCGCGCGGTGCCGAAGCCGTCCCGCCGCAGGGTGGTGACGTGGACGAGGACGTCGGGCAGGCCGTTGTCGGGCACGATGAAGCCGTAGCCCTTCGAAACGTCGAACCATTTGATCTCGCCGGCCAGTTCGACGAGGTCGAGGGCCGCGTCGCCCGCCGCGTCGAGGCCGGCCTGCGGATCCACGGACTGGTGTTTGCTGCTCAACGCCATCACCCCGACCCAAGGGCCGCAGCCCCGCGCGAGGCGCGCCGAGGGCGCCGCCGACGCGCGGTCGAATCGGCCCCGATCCGCCACCTCCGGACCTTAGCACCGGCGGAATCACGTCAAAGTCGAAATCGAAGGCCGACCCTGAAGATTGTTAAAAGTGTGTCGACGGCGACGCGCATCGGCGTCGGAGGCCGCACGCGGCCCGTGGGGCCCCTCAGAGCGGGTCGAGCACGTCGCCGATGTCGGCGCGGAGGACGAGGTCCGCCTCGCCGTCGAGCGGGGTCGCCTCGCGGTTCACGATCGCGAGCCGGGCGCCGTTGCGCCGCGCGAGCTCGGGGAACCGCGCCGCCGGGCGCACCAGCAGCGTGGAGCCGAGCACGAGGAACAGGTCGCAGCCGAGCGAGGCATCCACGGCGCGCCCGAGGTCCGCGGGGTCGAGCGACTGCCCGAAGGCCACGCTGGCCGACTTGACGATGCCGCCGCAGGAACAGTGCGGCAGCGAGCCGTCGCGCTCGAAGCGGGCCCGGATGGGGGCGAGCTCGTGCCGGGTGCCGCAGCCGAGGCAGCGCGCGTAGGAGCCGTTGCCGTGGAGTTCGACGATCTCATCGCCGGGGCCGGCCGCGGCGCCGTGCAGCCCGTCGATGTTCTGGGTCACGACGGCGCGCACAAGCCCCGACGCTGCCCAGCGCGCCACCGCGCGGTGGCCCCGCCCCGGCCGCGCGCCGGCGTAGAGGTCGTCCATGGCCCATTTGCGCCGCCAGGCCTCGGCGCGCATCGCCGGGTCGGCCAGGAAGGCGGCGAAGCCGATCGGCGCGTGCACCCGCCAGGGGCTGCCGGGGGAGCGGTAGTCCGGCACCCCGCATTCGGTGGAGATGCCGGCGCCGGTGAAGACCGTGACGGCCGAGGCCCGCCCGAGCAGGCGGGCGAGCGCCGCGCTGTGGTGGGCCGCGGTCAAGCCGACTGTTTCAGCGGCACCACGTTGTGGAGCCGGGTGTCGGCGGCGTCGAAGAGGCGCTTGATGCCGCGCGCCGCCTGCCGGATGCGCTGCTCGTTCTCGACCAGGGCCAGGCGGACGTGGTCGTCGCCGTGCTCGCCGAAGCCGATGCCGGGCGCGACCGCGACGTCGGCGCGCTCGATCAGCAGCTTCGAGAATTCGAGGCTGCCGAGGTGCTTGAAGCGCTCCGGGATCGGCACCCAGGCGAACATGGAGGCGGCGGGCGCCGGCACGCTCCAGCCGGAGGCCGCGAAGCTCTCGACCATGACGTCGCGCCGCGCCTTGTAGATGGCCCGCATCTCGGCGATGCAGTCCTCCGGGCCGTTCAGCGCCGCCGCGGCCGCGACCTGGATGGGCGTGTAGGCGCCGTAGTCGAGGTAGGACTTCACGCGGGTGAGCGCGGCCAGGAGCCGCTCGTTGCCGACCGCGAAGCCCATGCGCCAGCCCGGCATGGAGAAGGTCTTCGACATGGAGGTGAACTCCACGCAGACGTCGATGGCGCCGGGGATCTGCAGCACGGAGGGCGGCGGCTCGCCGTCGAAGTAGACCTCGGAATAGGCGAGGTCGGACAGCACGAAGATCTCGTGCTTCTTCGCGAAGGCCACGAGGTCGCGGTAGAAGTCGAGCGAGGCCACCATGGCGGTGGGGTTCGACGGATAGCAGACCACCACGGCCAACGGCTTCGGGATGGAATGGACCACGGCGCGCTCGAGCGCGGTGAAGTAGTCGGGCGTCGGCTCGGCCGGCACGGAGCGGATGACGCCGCCCGCCATCAGGAAGCCGAAGGCGTGGATCGGGTAGGACGGGTTCGGCACCAGCACGACGTCGCCCGGCCCCGTGATGGCCTGCGCCATGTTGGCGAAGCCCTCCTTGGAGCCCAGCGTCGCCACGACCTGCTTCTCGGGGTCGAGCTTCACGCCGAAGCGGCGGCCGTAATAGTTGGCCTGGGCGCGGCGCAGGCCGGGGATGCCCTTGGACGAGGAATAGCGGTCGACGCGCGGCTTGGTGGCCGTCTCGACCAGTTTGTCGATGACGTGCTTGGGGGCCGGCAGGTCGGGGTTGCCCATGCCGAGGTCGATGATGTCGGCGCCCTCGTTCCGCCGCTTGGCCTTGAAGCGGTTGACCTGCTCGAAGACGTAGGGCGGCAGGCGGCGGACGCGGTGAAAGTCGGACATCGGAAGGGCGACCCTGGGTCGGAGGTTGCGGCGGGCGAGCCGCGATCCATACGGGAAAATGCGGGGATTTGGTGAATCAATCGGCAACGGCGGCGGGTTTCGCCGCCCGCCGCTTCTTCGCGGCCGGGTCGGCCGCCGCCTTGACGATCGGGACGGGCTTGCCGGCGGCGGGATCGAGCTGGCGCTGCTTGGCGAGGTCGAGCGCGTCCTTCTCGGCCTGGATCTGGTCGGGGGTCTTGACCGCGAGCGGCGACACCTTGTGGGGCGACGCGGTCGGCAGGTAGCCCAGCCCGGAGGGATCGGGCCGCGTCCGCTCGATGAAGTCCGGCCCCGGCGCGGCCGGCGCGGCCTTGACGTTCATCTTCTCGAGGACCGTGTCCCACAGGTTGTCGGCGGCATGGGCCGGCACGGCGCCGCCGACGAGCAGGGCCGCCACCACCACCACGCGCCGGTCGAGGCGCGCGCCGAAAACGGGCTTTCTGCCACGCATCCCTGTCTCCCGCGCATCGGCGCTGGACCCGACACCCGATGGGCCTTCTTCCGAGAGGAGTAGCGGGATATTATGTCCCGAACGGGACGGCAAGCGCGTCGGACGGCCGCCGCCGACGCGCAGGGACGGCGACAGAACCGCCCGGCCGACGTCGCGAGAAGGAGGGGACCGCTCCCGGGCGCGTCCCGAACAGGAGGGAGAGCGCCATGAAGGACCAGCGTCCGCCGCGTCAGCAGCCGCACGCCGATGGAAAGCCCCTCGCAGGCCGCGCGTCGGCGCTGCTCGACGACGCGAGGGCCAGGGGCGCCGGAGCGGCCGCCACGGCCCCGGCGGGCGGGGGCGCACCCGCCCCGCAGGCCGCCAACGAGGACGCCGCCTCCCTGCCCGGCCTCGCGGAATTCGACAAGCTGTCGCGCAACATGAGCCTGCTCGTCGAGGAGAGCCACAAGGTGGCGGCCGCCTATATCGAGCCCCGCGCCCGCATGGAGGTGCAGCCGAAGGGCGGCGAGGAAGCCAAGGACATGGTGCAGACGCTGGGTCAGGTCGCGGCCCAGTGGTTCACCGATCCCGCCAAGATGATGATCGCGCAGGCGACGCTGTCGAGCCAGATGGTCGACCTGTGGGCCGGCACGATGCGCCGCATGGCCGGCGCGCCCGCCCCCGAGGCCGAGCCGGCCCGGACGGCCGACAAGCGCTTCGCCGCGCCCGAATGGCGCGAGCTGCCGGGCTTCGACTTCCTCCGGCAGGCCTACACGATCACCAGCGGCTGGGCCGAGGGGCTCGTCGAGGAGGCCGACCTCGACGAGGAGACCCGCGACAAGGCGCGCTTCTACCTGCGCCAGCTCACGGGCGCGCTGTCGCCCTCGAACTTCCTCGCCACGAACCCCGAGCTGCTGAAGCACACGTTCGAGGAGGGCGGCGAGAATCTCGTGCGCGGCATGCGGATGCTCGCCGAGGACATCGCGGCCGGCAAGGGCGACCTCAAGATCCGCCAGAGCGACAACACCGCCCACCAGCTCGGCGTCAACATGGCGATGACGCCCGGCAAGGTCGTGTTCCGCAACGAGCTGATGGAGCTGATCCAGTACAGCCCCTCGACCGAGGAGGTGTACCTCCGGCCGCTGCTGATCGTGCCGCCGTGGATCAACAAGTTCTACGTGCTCGACCTCAATCCGGCGAAGAGCTTCGTCAAATGGGCGGTCGACCAGGGGCTCACGGTGTTCGTGATCTCGTGGGTCAACCCAGACGAGCGCCACGCCGACAAGGACTTCGAGAGCTACATGCGCGAGGGCATCTTCGCGGCCCTCGACGCCATCGAGCGGTCGACCGGGAACCGCGACGTCACGGCCATCGGCTATTGCGTGGGCGGCACGCTCCTGGCCGTCACCCTGGCCTACATGGCGCTGAAGGGCGACCGGCGGATCTCCTCCGCCACCTTCTTCACGGCGCAGACCGACTTCCGCAACGCCGGCGACCTCAAGGTCTTCGCCAACGAGGAGCAGATCGCCGCCGTCGAAGCGCAGATGAAGGAGCAGGGCTACCTGCAGGGCTCGAAGATGGCCAACGCCTTCAACATGCTGCGGCCGAACGACCTCATCTGGTCCTACGTGGTCAACAACTACCTGAAGGGCAAGGCGCCGATGGCCTTCGACCTGCTGACGTGGAACTCCGACTCCACGCGCATGCCGGCCGCCAACCACGCCTTCTACCTGCGCAACTGCTACCTCGGGAACAAGCTCACCAAGGGCGAGATGGTGCTGGGCGGCGAGACGCTGGACCTCGGCCGCGTCACCGTCCCGGTCTACAACCTCGCCACGAAGGAGGACCACATCGCCCCGGCGAAGTCGGTCTTCGTGGGCGCGAAGTTCTTCGGCGGGCCGATGCGCTACGTGCTGGCGGGCTCGGGCCACATCGCGGGCGTGGTCAACCCGCCCTACAAGCCGAAGTACCAGTTCTGGGCCGGCCCGGCGGTCGGCGACAGCTTCGACGAGTGGCTCGCCGCTGCCGAGGAGACGGCCGGGAGCTGGTGGCCGGACTGGATGAAATGGATCGCCGACCAGGCGCCCGAAAAGGTGCCGGCGCGCGAGCCCGGCGGCGGCGTGCTCCAGCCGCTCTGCGACGCGCCCGGCGAATACGTTCGGGTGAAGAGTTGAGCCGCGACGGCGTCGACGCCATCGTCGCCCGCGCGGAGGCCCGGCCGCGCGAAACCTTCGGCGACCCGGCGCGCGGCGACGTGTCCTGGGTCACGCTCTTCTCCGGCGAGATGACCCCCACCCAGGCCATGAGCGCGGGTTTGGCCGAGCTCAAGCCGCAGGGCGGGCGGCTCGCGTCACACCGCCACGCCGAGCCCGAGATCTATTTCGTGGTCGAGGGCAGCGGCGTCGTAACTGTGTCGGGCGTCGAAACCCGCGTCGCCGCGGGCGCGGCGGTGTTCATCCCGAGCGACGCCGAGCACGGCATCCGCAACGACGGCGACGCGGTGCTGCGCTTCTTCTACGTCTTTCCCGTCGACCGCTTCCCCGACGTCGTCTACCGGTTCTCGTGACCGACGCCGCGCTTGTGGCGTTTGGGGCCGGACCGCATAGTCCGGCACAGTCGGGCGTGACCCGCCGGAAGCCTCGGAGGCGAGCATGAGACTGGTGCGCTACGGCGAAGCCGGACGGGAGAAGCCGGGGCTGCTGCACGAGGGCAGGCTGCGCGACATCGGCCACCTCGTGCTCGACCTCGCGGGCGAGCACCTCGGCCCCGCCTCTCTGGCCCGGATCAGGGCCGCCGACCCCGGCACGCTGCCCCTCGTCGAGGGTTCGCCCCGCATCGGGCCCTGCGTGGCGCGGCCGTGCAACTTCATCGCGGTCGGCCTGAACTACGCCGACCACGCCGCCGAGACCGGCGCCGCGATCCCGCCCGAGCCGATCCTGTTCAACAAGGCGCCGAACTGCATCGTCGGGCCCAACGACGACGTGATGCTGCCGAAGTCCTCCGAGCGCAGCGACTGGGAGGTGGAGCTCGCCATCGTGATCGGCTCGCGCACCTCCTACATCGGGGAGCGCGAGGCCATGAGCCACGTCGCGGGGTTCTGCATCTGCAACGACGTGTCGGAGCGCTCCTTCCAGATCGAGCGTGGCGGCCAGTGGATGAAGGGCAAGGGCTGCGCCACCTTCGGGCCGCTCGGCCCTTGGCTGGTGACGCCGGACGAGGTCGGCGACGTGCAGGCCCTCGACATGTGGCTCGACGTCAACGGCAGGCGGATGCAGACCGGCTCGACCTCGACCATGATCTTCAACGTCGTGCAGCTCGTCAGCTACATCTCGCACTTCATGGTGCTGGAGGCGGGCGACGTCATCACCACGGGGACGCCGCCCGGCGTCGGCCTCGGCATGAAGCCCGCGACCTTCCTCAAGGCCGGCGACGTGATGAGCCTCGGCATCGCGGGCCTCGGCGAGCAGCGGCAGACCGTGGTGGCCTGGCGGAAGGCGTGAGTCGCCGTCGCCTTCAGTAGCCTGCTTCCCTTCCATGACGGACGGCGAGGACCAGCACGACGTCCGCTTCAGGATCGTGACGATAAAGCGCCAAGTACCCGTCCTTGCCGAACGAGATCCGGACCTCCCGGAGGTCCGGAGCAGCATCGAAGGGGCGGCCCATGTGCGGTCTGGTTTACAGCATGCGGAGTTTGGCGCCGATGGCCGCGGCGGCTCGCGTCGCGACATGAGGACCTCAAGGCCGCAGAAAATCACGACAACGCCGAAGATCGCGCCGAGCGGCCTCCGTCACGATCAGCCGTGGCACTCCGGCGCCTCTCCTTCGGCGTCAGTGCCCCAGGTGCGCAGCCAGTCCGACATCTCCTCGCCCGTGATATGCAGGCCTTCCGCCTCGTAAGCGGCGAGCGCCGCGCGTGCGTCGCGCGCCAGGGCTGCGCGGGCCTCCTCGCGGTCGAGGAAGGTCGTCAGTGCTTCTCGCAGGACCGTCGCGACCGGAACGCCGCGTGCATCCGCGACGGCATCGACCCGCTGCTGCAGATCCTCGTCGATCACGTTCGACATGGCATCCTCCATCAGCCCAGGCATGGGTCTGAATGCTCAACCCCCGAAACGAAGAGTCGAGCGGCGTGACGGGACCGAGAGCGCTTCGAAGCCGGGCTTTTCACACATCGGAGGCAGCACCGCGTTGTTCAGGCGCAGGTCACCGGTCAGGCACTCACGCCAGCCCGAGCATCAGCTCCAGGTTCTGCACCGCCGCGCCGGACGCGCCCTTGCCGAGGTTGTCCAGCGTCGCCACCAGCACGGCCTGCCGCCGCGGCTCGCTGCCCGCGACGCGGATCTGCATGACGTTGGTGTCGGTGTGGGCGAGCGGATCGACCCGGCCGTCGTGCGGCACCACGCGGACGTGCTCGCCGCCCTCGTAATGTGCCGCCAGCGCGGCTTCCAGCTCGGCGAGCTTGGGCTTGCCCGGCAGGGCGTCGAGATGGAGCGGCACGCTGACCGCCATGCCTTGGCGGAAGTTGCCGACCGAGGGGACGAAGATCGGCCGCATCGACAGGCCGGAGAATCGCTGGATCTCGGGCAGGTGCTTGTGCTCCATCTCCAGCCCGTAGAGCTGGAACTTCGGGGCGCGGCCCTCCTCGTAATCGGCGATCATGCCCTTGCCGCCGCCGCTGTAGCCGCTCACGGCGTTGATGGTCAGCGGGGTGTCGTCGGGGATCAGGCCCGCGCTCACCAGCGGGTGCAGCAGCGCGATGGCGCCGGTCGCGTAGCAGCCGGGGTTGCTCACCCGCCGCGCCGTGCGGATGCGGCCGGCCTGGCCCGCGTCGAGCTCCGGAAAGCCGTAGGTCCAGTCCGGCGCCACGCGGTAGGCCGTCGAGGCGTCGAGCACCTTGGGGGCGTCGTCGCCGAGCTCGTCGGCGATCCGCACCGTTTCGCGCGACGCGGCGTCGGGCAGGCACAACACCACGACGTCGACCTGCGCCATCAGCTCCGCCTTGGCGCCCGCGTCCTTGCGCCGGTCCGGGTCGATCGAGCGCAGCTCCACGCCCGCGTGCGCGCCGAGGCGCTCGCGGATGCTGAGGCCCGTGGTGCCCGCCTCGCCGTCGATGAAGACCGTCGCCATGCCGCGCTCTCCCGTGTCGCGCCGCGATGATGGTGCGGCGCACGCCCGAGTCAAAGGAAAAGGCGGCCCCAAAGCCAGAACGGGCCGAAACCGCTGACGCGATTTCGACCCGATCTGGCTTCCATCCTGACATCGGAGCGGGTTCGCCGGAGGCGAAAGCGCTCGAGGCCGCCTTTCGTGTCGTCCGAAGGCCGGGGGATCAGCGCTTGGAGAACTGGAAGGACCGGCGGGCCTTCTTGTGGCCGTACTTCTTGCGCTCGACCACGCGGCTGTCGCGGGTTAGGAAGCCTTCGCGCTTCAGGGGCGCGCGCAGCTCCGGCTCGAAGTAGGTGAGGGCCTTAGACAGGCCGTGGCGCACCGCGCCGGCCTGGCCGGACAGGCCGCCGCCCGCCACCGTGATGGTGAGGTCGTACTGGTTGGTGCGGCCGACGATGCCGAGCGGCTGCTGCACGATCATGCGCAGCACCGGGCGGGCGAAGTACACGTCGAAGGCGCGGCCGTTGATGGAGATCTTGCCCGAGCCGGGCTTGATCCACACGCGGGCCACGGCGTCCTTGCGCTTGCCGGTCGCGTAGGCGCGGCCCTGGGCGTCGAGCTTCTGGACGTGGACGGGCGCGTCGGGCTGGGCCGAAGCGTTGATGTTGGCGAGGTCCTGCAGGGACGTGAGGGTCTCGGCCATCAGTGGCTCCGGCTGTTCTTGGTGTTCATGGCGGCGACGTCGAGCGTCACGGGCGACTGGGCCTCGTGCGGGTGCTCGGCGCCCTTGTAGACGCGGAGGTTGCCGAGCTGCTTGCGGCCCAGCGGACCGCGGGGGAGCATGCGCTCGACGGCCTTCTCGACCACGCGCTCGGGGAAGCGGCCTTCCAGGATGAACTTGGCGGTGCGCTCCTTGATGCCACCCGGGTAGCCGGTGTGGTGGTAGTACACCTTCTGCTCGCGCTTCTTGCCGGTGAACACCACCTTGTCGGCGTTGACCACGACGATGTTGTCGCCGTCGTCCATGTGGGGCGTGAAGGTGGGCTTGTGCTTGCCGCGCAGGCGCAGCGCGATGATGGACGCGAGACGGCCGACGACGAGGCCGGTGGCGTCGATCACGACCCACTGCTTCTCGATCTCGGCCGTCTTGGTCGAATGAGTCTTGCCAAACATGAGGTTCAGGGTTCCGTAACGGGCGAGGCGACCGTCCCGAGGGAGGCCGCCGCTGGCGCGCTTCTACGGAGGCCAGCGCGCGCCGTCAACGTGCGAAAGGCCGAAACGGGCAGAAAAACAGGCGCTTGATGCCGGCGGTATCGACATACCGCACAACGATCGAGAGGACACCATGGAACACGGCGGACAGTCCGACGCGGCGATCGCCGCCATCCTGAGGGACGCGCGGAGCGTCGCCCTGGTCGGGGCCTCGGCCGACCCGTCGCGCCCGTCGCACGGGGTGATGGCGTGGTGGCTCCGGCGCGGGGTCCGCGTGGTCCCGGTCAACCCCGGCCTCGCGGGCGGCACCATCCTCGGCCAGCCCGTCGTGGGCCGGCTGACCGACGTGCCGGGCCCCATCGACCTCGTCGACGTGTTCCGCCGCTCGGACGCGGCCGGCGCGGTGACCGACGAGGCTCTGGCGCTCGATCCTCTGCCCCGCGTGATCTGGATGCAGCTCGGCGTGCGCGACGACGCGGCCGCGGCGCGGGCCGAGGCGGCCGGACTCGCGGTTGTGATGGACCGGTGCCCCGTGATCGAGGCCGGGCGCCTCGGACCGGCGGCGGCGATGGCGCGCTGATCGACGGGGCCGGGCCGCGCTTTTCCGCGCCGGGCTCCCGTGCTCAAGTGCCGCCGATCCGGGAGGAGGACACCATGACCCACGACGCGACCGACCGGCACGTTCCCGGCTTCGCGACCCTCGCGGTCCACGCCGGCGCGCAGCCCGACCCGACCACCGGCGCCCGCGCGACGCCGATCTACCAGACCTCGTCCTTCGTGTTCGACGACGCCGACCACGCGGCGGCGCTGTTCGGGCTCAAGGCCTTCGGCAACATCTATTCGCGCATCACCAACCCGACCTGCGCGGTGCTGGAGGAGCGCGTCGCCGCGCTGGAGGGCGGCACGGCCGCGCTGGCGGTGGCGTCGGGCCACGCGGCGCAGCAGATCGTCTTCCACACGCTGATGCAGCCCGGCGACGAGTTCATCGCCTCGATCCGGCTCTACGGCGGCTCGATCAACCAGTTCAACCACGCCTTCAAGCGCTTCGGCTGGCACGTGCGCTGGGCCGACCCGGCCGACCCCGCCGCCTTCGAGGCGCTGGTGACGGAGCGGACCCGGGCGGTCTTCATTGAGGCGCTGGCCAACCCCGGCGGCGTCGTCACCGACGTCGAGGCCATCGCGGGAGTCGCGAAGCGGGCCAGGGTGCCGCTGATCGTCGACAACACCCTCGCCTCCCCCTACCTGTTCCGGCCGATCGAGCACGGCGCCGACATCGTGGTGCATTCGGCCACGAAGTTCCTGTGCGGCCACGGCAACTCGATCGGCGGCCTCGTCGTCGACGGCGGCAGCTTCGATTGGATGGCGGACGGGCGCTTCCCGTCCCTGTCTCAGCCCCGGCCGGAATACGACGGGATGGTGCTCGGCGAAACCTTCGGCAACTTCGCCTTCGCGATCGCGGCCCGCGTGCTGGGCCTGCGCGACCTCGGGCCCTCGCTGTCGCCCTTCAACGCCTTCATGATCCTGACCGGCATCGAGACGCTGCCGCTGCGCATGCGCCGCCATTGCGACAACGCGCTGGAGGTCGCGACCTTCCTGTCGCGCCACCCGGCCGTCGCGCGCGTCAGCTACCCTGGCCTGCCGGACGATCCCCACCATGCCCTGGCGGAGCGCTACCTGCCGCGGGGGTCCGGTGCGGTCTTCACCTTCGCGCTGCGCGGCGGCTACGACGCCGGCGTCGCGCTGGTGTCCCGGCTGAAGCTGTTCTCGCACCTCGCCAACGTCGGCGACACGCGGTCGCTCGTGATCCATCCGGCGTCGACGACGCACCGCCAGATCACGGACGACCAGCGCGTCACGGCGGGCGCGGGGCCCGACATCGTCCGCCTGTCGGTCGGCATCGAGGACGCGGCGGACCTCATCGCCGACCTCGATCAGGCCCTGGCGGGGCTCGGCACCGCCTGAACCACGCGCAGCGCCGGCGCGCTGAGGCGCCGGCGGTGCAGCACGGCCGTGCCGAGCACCACCATGGCGAAGGCCTGGTGGAGCAGCGCCGCCCAGAGCGGCACCACCAGCAGCAGCGTCGTGATCCCGATGGCGGCCTGGGTCAGCACGGCGAGCAGGAGCAGCCCGGCGCGGCGGGACGCGCCGGTGCCGGGCGCCTTGCTCCAGGCGTCGGCGGCGTGGAACAGCGCCACCAGCAGCACCACGTAGGCGGCCGTGCGGTGGTCGAACTGCACCGTGGTGACGTTCTCGAACAGGTTGGACCAGAGGGGCGACTGTCGCGCGAGGTCGGCCAGCGGCGGGACGGCGTGGCCGTCCATCAGCGGCCAGGTGTTGTAGCTGAGGCCGGCGTGCAGCCCCGCCACGAAGGCGCCGAGGCCGATCTGCAGCATCACGAGCCACACCAGCGCGGTCGAGGTCGTCCGGAAGCGGTCGAGCGCCGGCGTCCGCCGAGCAGGCGCCGCGCGGCGCAGCCCTTCCGCCAGCCAGATCGCCCATACGAAGGCCAGCGAGGCCGTGACGAGGTGCAGCGCCAGGAAATACTGCGACACCTCCGTGCGGGCGCTGAGCCCCGACTTGACCATGAACCAGCCGATGACGCCCTGCAGGCCGCCGAGCAGGAACAGGCCGACGAGGCGCGGCTTCAGCGCCGGCGTGAGCCGCCCGGTGAGCCAGAAGAAGGCCAGCGGCAGCAGCACCAGCGAGCCGACGACGCGGCCGAGCAGGCGGTGCGCCCATTCCCAGTAGAAGATCGACTTGAAGCCGGAGAGCGTCATGTCGGCGTTGAGCAGCGCGTATTGCGGGATCTGCTTGTAGCGCTCGAACTCGGCCGCCCAGGCGGCATCGCTCAAGGGCGGCAGCACGCCCATCACGGGCTTCCATTCGGTGATGGACAGGCCGGACTGCGTCAGCCGCGTCGCGCCGCCCACGACCACCATCGCGAAGATGCAGCCCGCCACGACCCACAGCCAGGCCCGCACCGGGGCGAGCGAGCGGGCGCGCCCGGCGGCCGGAGCCTCGGGGGCGGGACGGAGCGGGATCGCGGCCGGCGCGGTGCGGGCTTGTGGGATCGACATGGGACGGCTTACACCTGGGGGAACCTCGCGCCGGATGTGGGCATCCGGGCCGGCGCGGGCCACGCGCACCCTGTCGCATCGGCCCGCCCGCGGCGCAGTGATACGCGTCCCGCTCCGGGACACAAGGTGCCGGAGACACGAGGTGCCGGTCGAGACGGAGGACGCCATGGGTCGACGCACCCGCAAGTTCATCGGCGCCGGCCTCATGCTGCTCTTCGTGATGGTCTACGCCGTCTGCGCCATGGTGGCGGCCGAGGCCAACGCCATCCGCACCGCCTCCGGGCCCGTCCAGGCCGTGGTCTACGCCGTGCTGGGCCTCGCCTGGATCCTGCCCCTGCTGCCGCTGATCTCCTGGATGGAGCGGCCGGACCCGGAGCCGGACTTCCGCCCCTCCGTCACGCCACGTTGAGCTTGCGCCCCCGGTTCCACAGCGCGAAGGCGGCGCCGGACAGGAGCACCTCGAGGTGCCGCAGGTCCTGCCAGAGCCCGTTGACCGACACGCGCGGCAGCGCCGTGAGGTGGGCCGCGTGCTCGGCGTGGACCAGGCCGGGGCGCGTCGTCACGGCGCTGGCGTAGCCGAAGGTGGCGGCGGCGTCGAACTCGCGGCGCCCGGCCGAGGCGGGGTCGCCGACCGGATAGGCGAGGTGGACGACGGAGCGCCCGAGCCTGTCCTCCAGGATCGATCGCGCGGCGCCGAGCTCGGTCCGCATCTCAGCCGCGTCGAGCTTGGCGAGCCGGGGATGGGTCAGCGTGTGGGCGCCGACCGTCGCGAGCGGGTGGCGGGCGAGGTCTTCGATCTCGCGCCAGTCCATGCAGAGCTCCTCGACGAGCGCGCGGCGGTCGACGCCCTGCCCCGCCGCGAGTTCGCCCACGGCGGCGAGCAGGCGATCCTCGCCGCCCGCCCGCAGCGGCCAGTAGACGGCCTTGAAGGCGGCCCGCTTCTCGGCCGCGGTGGCGGCGGGCAGAGACAGGGTATCGTCGCCGACCCGCACCTCGACCCGCGACGCGCGCCGAATCGCCTCTTCGAGCTCGACCCACCAGAGCCGCGCGGTGCGCTCGGCGTAGCCCGTCGTGACGTAGATCGTGAAGGGCGCGCGGTGCTTCTCCAGCACCGGCAGGGCATGGACGAGGTTGTCGCGGTAGCCGTCGTCGAAGGTCAGCACCGCGAAGGGCGGCGCCCCCGCTGCCCCGCCGGCGCGGACTTCGGCGAGCGCGTCGTCCAGCGACAGGATGCGGTAGCCGAGCGCGCGGAGCCGCGTCAGCGCGGCGTCGAGGAAGTCCGGCGTGATCTCCAGCATGGCGTTCGGGGCGAAGTCGCGGGCCACGCGCGGGCGCACGTGATGGAGCATCAGCAGGGCGCCGAGCCCGCGCAGGCGCGGCGCGGCTAGGCGATGCAGCCCCGTGGCGCCGAGCGCCGCGAAGCCGGCCCCGATGATCCTGTCGCGCATGGTCCCGTCCACCCCGTTTACCCCACGGGCGTTTTGACATCGAGCGATTGCGGCTTCCTTGCTAGGGTGAAGTCTGACTTCCCGGAGGACGGGAACGGAGCGACGCTGGACGTGCCCACCCCCGTGATACAGACCGCGACGCTTCCGCCGAGCGGCGTCGGCCTCGATCTTCCGGCGCACCGCTCGGGCGGGCGCGCCCGCGCCTTCGCGGCCGTCGAGGTGCATTCGGAGCCGCGCGCCGCCCTCGACGCCTGGCGCCTCCTCGCCCTCGCGGCCCCCGCCTCGCCCTACCAGTCGCCCGACTGGATGCTGCCCTGGATCGAGACGGTCGGCGCCGAGTCCGGCCACGCGCCGCGGATCGTCGTCGCGCGCGACGCCGAGGGACGCCCCTCGGCGCTGCTGCCGCTGGGCCTGTCTCGCCGGGCCGGGCTCGCCGTCGCGACCTTCCTCGGCGCCAAGGACAGCAACTTCAACATGGGCCTGTTCAGGCCCGGCCCGGACTGGACCGGCGAGGCGATCCGCGCGCTGCTGGCCGCCGCGGCGAGGCAGGCGGGGATCGACCTCTACGCCTTCCGCAACCAGCCGCACGAATGGCAGGGCCAGGCCAACCCGATGGCGGCGCTGCCGCACCAGCCGAGCCCGAGCTTCGCCTACAAGACCGCGATCGCCCGGGACCCGGAAGCCGTGCTGCGCGGCCTGCTGTCGCGCGACACGCGCAAGAAGCTGCGCCAGAAGCTCAACCGGCTGCGCGCGCTCGGCCCCGTGTCGCTCGTGGTGTCGAGCGATCCCGGCGTCACCGCCGAGCTGCTCGACGCCTTCGCGGCCCAGCGGGAAGCCCGCAACGCGGCATCCGGCATCGGCACGGGCGACCTGCCCGGCCTCCGCCGCTTCCTCGACCGCGCGGCGGGCGCCGGAGGCCCGGTCACGGTCTTCGGGCTGCGCTGCGGCGGCCGGATCGTGGCCACGATGGCGGGGACGCGCGCGAGGGGCCGGTTCTGCGGCATGCTCACCTCGTTCGACGCGGACCCCGAGGTGGCCCGCACCAGCCCCGGCGAGTTGCTCCTGTCCGAGGTGCTGGCGCTGCATTGCGTCGAGGGCTTCGACACCTTCGACCTCGGCATCGGCGAAGCGCGCTACAAGGAAAGCTACTGCCCCGAGGTGCAGCCCCTGTTCGACAGCCTCGTCGGGGTGACGCCGCTCGGCCGCCTCTACGCCCATGCCGAGGCGGGCCGGCTCCAGCTCAAGCGCTCCGTGAAGCAGTCGCGCTGGGCCTGGCCCCTGGCGCAGCGCCTCCGCCGCCTCCGCGCGGCCTGAACCCAGGCCTGTGGAGGCGCGGGCGGCGCGTCAGGCCGCCCGGCGGGTCGCGAGCGGCATGTCCAGCGCCGCGGCCGGGACGGCGTGGACCGCCGCGGGACCGCCGGCGCGGGCGAGCGCGGCGCGGCCCGAGGCGAGGTCGGCCGCCGCATCGCCGCCGTGCACCATGACGACCGCGTCGCAGTCGGGCGCGAGGCGCAGCGTCACCGGGTCGGTCGGCGCCGGCGCGTGCAGCACCACGTAGTCGTAGGTTTCGCCCAGGGCGTCGAGCACCAGCTTGATCGCGTCGAGGTCCGCGGCGCCCGTGCCGAGCGAGCCGGCGGGGATCACGTGCAGGCGGGACTGGCTGTCGCGGTGGATCACCTCGGCGAAGCTCGCATCCCCGGTCAGGAGTTCGCCGAGCCCGAGCGGCGGCGCGTCGGACGAGCCGTAGCTGTCGAGCGACAGGTGCCGCGGCTCCACCGCGGGGCGGCGGCCGTTGCAGTCGACCAGGATGGTGCGGCCGTCGGCGCAGAGCCGCCGCGCCAGCGCGATCACGGCCGCCGGCGCCTCGGCCCGCGCCGAAGGCGGCACGACCAGGGCGCGGGCCGCGTGGTTCTGCGCGCGCAGGCTCCGCAACCCGTCGAGGGTCGCCGCCAGGCTGGCCTCGCCCTCAGCCTCGCGGGCAGCCTCGCCGGCCGCGTCCGTCCCGGCGCGCGGCGCCGCCGGATCGAGCACAGCGACCGTCCCGGCGGCCGGCTGCTCGGCCTCGTCGGCGAAGGCGCGGCCCGACAGGAGCTCGCGCGCCACCAGCACGCCGAGCGACAGAACCAGCCCCGCGATGGTGGCGATGGCGATGATCGGCAGCTTCTTGGGGAAGGACGGGAGCTGCGGCGCCGCGGCGCGCGAGATCACGCGGGCGTCGGCCGGGGTCGAGGCGGCGTTCTCGCGGGCCAGGGCCTCCTGGTACTTCGAGGTGTTGAACTCGAGCTGGTCCTTGAGCAGCCGGGCCTGCGAGTCGAGCTGGTTCAGGCGCACCTGGTCGACGCCGGCCGTGCCGACGGTCTTCTTCTGCGCGTCGAGGGCGGCCAGCAGGTTGTCGACGCGGCCGGCCGCGATGTGGCCGTCGTTCTCCAGCGTGCGGGCCATCTTCTCGCCGGCGGCGCGGAGCTGCGCGTCGACGTCCGCCATCTGGGCGTTCAGCTCCTGCATGTGCGGGTGGCCGGGCAGCAGGGTGCGGCTCTGCAGCGCGATCTCGGCCTTGAGGGTCGCGCGCTGCTCCGACAGGCGGCGGATGAACTCGTTGTTGGCGACGTCCGGGATCTCGCCGACGCGGTTCTGGGCGATCATCGCCTTGATGACCTTGGCTTTGGCCTGGGCGTCGGCCTGGGCGGTGCGGGCCTGGGCCAGCTGGGCGTTGAGGTCGCCGAGCTGCTGGGTCGAGATCACCGCGTTGTTGGAGCCCTGCAACAGGCCGGACTGCGTGCGGTAGGCATCGGCCTTGGCCTCCGCGTCGGCCACGCGGCTGCGCAGGTCCGTTACCAGCGAGGCCAGCGAGGCCGCGGCCGAGCTCGCGCTGTCCCGCTTGGCGGCGGACTGCGCCTCGATGAACAGCTCGGCGATCGTGTTGGCGGCGCGCGCCGCGAGGTCGGGGTCGGTCGCGGTGAACTCGATGGCGATGACGCGGGACTTCGGCACCGAGTAGACGGTGAGCCTGTCGTAGTAGTTGGCGAGGATGCGGTCCTCGGGCGAGGTCGCGGTCGGGTCGCGCTCCAGGCCGAGCAGGATCGCGGCGCGCGAGAACACCCCGATGCCCTTGGCCAGCGGGTCGAACTCGGCGTTGCCCTTGAGGTCGAGCCGGCGGATCGCCTGGCGGGCGATGTCGCGCGACTGGATGAGCTGGATCTGGCTCTGCACGGCCTCGTCGTCCGGCAGCGTGGTGGCGAGCTGGTCGGAGCGGTCGGGACGGGTGAAGTAGTTCTCGCCGTTCTCGACCAGAACCTTCGACTCCGCCGTGTAGCGCGGCGACACCAGCGACACGAACAGCAGGGCCGCGACGAAGCACGCCAGGGCCGGGCCGATGACCCACCAGCGCCGCGCGGAGATCGTGCGGCCGAGCGCCCCCACGTCGAGTTCGCGCACGGCCGGAGCCCGCATCATCCGCCCTCCGTCCACCTCGCCCCGCATCGACATCGCCGACCCTCGATCACGCGCAGGGTCCCAAGCGACGGCAGCGGCGAAGACTTCGGCCGCGGCGATCATGAACCCGTGGCAGGTACCAAACACCACCAGGGTTCACAGGGGATTAAACGGGCGGTGCGCGCGTTAAGCGCGTCGGGACGCGGCCAGCACGATGTCGGCCGCGACGCCGCTCGGCGTCGCGCCGGGGGCGATCCGCATGGCGCGGTCGAGGCGCGCGAAGGCCTCGGCCTGCGCGGCGCGCGCGGGCGTGTCGCCGAGCAGCGGCGCCACGGCCCCGGCCAGGGCCTCGGCCGTGCAGGCGTCCTGCAGGAACTCCGGGATCGCGTTGTCGCCGAGGATCAGGTTCGGCAGAACGATCGACGGCACCTTCACGACGAATCGCAGCCAGGTCTCGAAGGGCGACACGCGGTAGGCCACGGCCATCGGCACGCCCGACAGCGCCAGCTCCAGCGTGACGGTGCCGGAGCAGGCCAGGGCCGCGCGGGCGGTGCGGAAGGCGGCGAGCTTGGCGGCCTCGCCCAGCACCACGCGGGGGACCACGGGCCAGGATGCGACGCGGGCCCGGATCTCGTCGGCGCGGTCCGCCACGGCCGGCAGCACCACGTCGAGGTCGGGCACCCGCCGCGCGATGAGCCCCACGGCCTCGCCGAAGACGGCCGTGAGGCGCCGGACCTCGGAGCGCCGCGAGCCGGGCAGCACCAGCAGGGTCGGGCGCGCGCGGGCCTCGGCCTCGGCCGGGTCCGGGCGGAGCGCGTCGAGCCGCTCGATCAGCGGGTGGCCGACGTAGGTGCAGGGGGGCCCGCCGAGGCGCCGATGCGCCTCCGGCTCGAAGGGCAGCAGCGCCAGGAGGTGGTCGACGTAGGCCCGCATGGCCGGCGCCCGGCCGGGGCGCCAGGCCCAGACCGTGGGGCTGACGTAGTCGACGATCGGGATCGCGGGCGCGAGCGCGCGCACCCGCCGCGCCACGCGATGGGTGAAGTCCGGGCTGTCGACGATCACGAGGACGTCGGGGCGCGCCGCCACGGCGGCGTCGGCGGTCTCGCGGATGCGGCGCAGGAGGTGCGGCAGCCGCGCCACGACGGGCACGAAGCCCATCACGGCGATGTCGGACAGCGGGAACAGCGGCGCGAGCCCCTCAGCCGCCATCTCGTCGCCGCCGACGCCCAGGAGGTCGAGCGCGGGGGCGCGGGCGCGCAGCGCGCGGATCAGCCCGGCGCCGAGGTGGTCGCCGGAATGCTCGCCCGCCACGATGAAGACGCGCAGCGCGGGACCGGCGGCGCCGCCCGCGCTCAAGCGCGCGGGCTCACGGCAGGTCGCGGCCGTCGCGGGGCACGCAGATGGCGCGCTCGCCGCCGTCGCGCAGGAAGGCCAGCACCTCGTCGGCCTGGGCGTGTCCGCCGAACTCCGCCGCCACGGCCTCGGTGCGCTCGCGCAGCGTGCCAGCGCCCGAGAACAGCAACTTGTAGGCGCGGCGCAGCTCGTGGATGGCCTCGCGCGGGAAGCCGCGCCGCTTCAGGCCGACGACGTTGAGCCCGGCCAAGTGGGCGCGGTTGCCGAGCGCGATGCCGTAGGGGATCACGTCGTGCTCGACGCCGGCGAGCCCGCCGACGAAGCTGTGCTTGCCGAGGCGCACGAACTGGTGGACCGCGGCGCCGCCGCCGAGGATGGCGTTGTCGCCCACCGTGCAGTGGCCGGCCAGCATGACGTTGTTGGAGAAGATGACCTCGTCCCCGACGCGGCAGTCGTGCGCGACGTGGCTCTGCGCCAGGAACACGCTGCGGTCGCCGACGCTGGTGAGCAGGCCCCCCGCGGCGGTGCCGGGGTTCATGGTCACGCCTTCCCGGATCACGCAGTCCCGGCCGATGCGCAGCTCCGAGACCTCGCCGCGGAACTTGAGGTCCTGCGGCTCGTGGCCGAGCGACGCGAAGGGGAACACCCGCGTGCCTTCGCCGATGGTGGTGTGGCCCGCCACCGCGACGTGGGACACGAGGCGGACGTTCTCGCCCAGCACGACGTCCGGCCCGACGGTGCAGAAGGGCCCGACGTGGACGCCGCGCCCGAGTTGCGCCGCATGCGCGACCACGGCCGAGGGGTGGATGTGGGGGCCGGCGTCGTGGTCGCGCGGGTCGAAGTCAGACATCGGCGTCTCCCGGACGGGGCCCGTTCAATCCATCACCAGCATGGCGCTGAGCTCGGCCTCGCAGACCAGGGTGCCGTCGACCTTGGCCTCGCCCCTGTACCACCACATGTTGCGGCGGCGGTTCAGCTTGCGGAGGTGGAACTCGACGCGGTCGCCCGGCACGACGGGCTTCCGGAACTTGGCCTTGTCGATCGTCATGAAATACACGAGGCGCGGCTTGTCGAGCTTCTGCGCGTGGACGCAGAGCGCGCCCGCCGTCTGGGCCATGCCCTCGATCAGCAGCACGCCGGGCATCACCGGCCGGCCGGGGAAGTGGCCCTGGAACTGCGGCTCGTTGACCGTGACGTTCTTGATGCCGACGCAGGACTCGTCGCCGTCCATGGCGACGATGCGGTCGACCAGCAGGAACGGGTAGCGGTGGGGCAGGTATTCCAGCAGTTTCAGGATGTCGACGGAGTCGAGCCCCGTCCGCGCCGCTTCATCCATCCGTGATCCCCGGTCCCGTCCGTCCGCGCCGCCCGCGCGACCATGCGGTGGCGATGTCGCACACAAGCGGGGCCGCGCCAAGCCGCCGCGGTCAATCGGCGGCCGGGCCGGCGCGCTTGGCGAGGCGCCGCAGCGTCGCCTGGAGGCGGAACTCGTCGCGGGCCGCCTGGGCCGGGATGCCGAACCAGCGCTGGCCCGCGGGGATGTCGTTCATCACGCCGGACTTCGCGCCGACCTGGGCCCCCGCGCCGACCGTGAGATGGCCGGCGAGGCCGGCCTGCCCGGCCGTGACCACGTAGTCGCCGAGCGTGGTCGAGCCCGAGATGCCGGTCTGCGAGACGATCACGCAGTGGCGCCCGATCGACACGTTGTGGCCGATCTGCACGAGGTTGTCGATCTTGGTGCCCTCGCCCACCACCGTGTCGCGGTTGGAGCCGCGGTCGATGGCGGTGTTGGCGCCGACCTCGACGTCGTCCTGCAGGACCACGCGGCCGATCTGCGGCACCTTGAGGTGGCCGCCCGGCCCCATGGCGAAGCCGAACCCGTCCTGCCCGATGCGGACGCCCGCATGGAGGATCACGCGGTCGCCGATCAGCGCGTGGACCACCGTGGCGTTGGACCCCACCGAGCAGTTGCGGCCGATGCGGACGTCCGGACCGATCACCGCGTGCGGGCCGATGACCGTTCCCGAGCCGATCTCGGCGCGGGGGCCGATCACCGCGCCGGGGTCGACCGTGACGCCCGCCTCGAGCCGCGCCTCGGGATGAACGGTCGAGGACGGCGACACGCCGACGGTGCCGAAGAGCGAGCCCGGCCGCAGCGCCTCCGGGTAGATGCGACCGGCCACGACCGCGACGGCGCGGTAGGGCTCCTTCGCGACCAGCGCCACTGTGCCCTCCGGCACCTCCGCGGCGTGGCGCGCCGGCACGAGGCAGGCGGTCGCGCGCGTGCGGGCCAGCAGCGGCGCGTAGCGCGGGTTGTCGAGGAAGGTCAGCTGGCCGGGGCCCGCGCCGTCGAGCGGCGCCACGCCGCTCACGGCGGCCGACAGGTCGGCCCCGTCCGGCGCGGCCGCTCCGGTCCAGCGGACCACGTCCGCCAAGGTGGGCGCCACGGCGGGACGGAAGAACACGGGTGAGCTCATGGCATCCTGCGGGCGCGCGGCGCACCGGGGCGCCTCCGGCCTGCCTTGCCACCCTGCCCCGGGCCGCGCAACCCTGAGGCCGGGCTCACGGCGAGGTGCCCACAAACGCGAACTGCGGGCCGGAGCCCGCAGTCGCGTCGTCGACGGCCGATCCGGTGGGCCGGATCAGAAGGAGGTGCCGCCCGAGAAGCGGAACGCCTGGGTGACGTCGTACTTATCCTTCGTGGTCGCGTAGGCGTAGTCGAAGCGCAGCGGGCCGAGGGGCGAGGCCCACAGGATCGAGGCGCCGACCGAGGAGCGGATCGCGGAGGAGTCGCGCACCGTCACGCAGGTGCCCTGCGTGTAGTTCGGAGCCACGCCGCCCTGGATGCAGGCGCCGCCGCCCGGCGTGAAGTTGGTCTTGCCCTCGTAGCCGAACAGCGTGCCGGCGTCGGCGAAGACGGCGCCGCGCAGGCCGAGGTCCCGCGGCAGGTAGGGCAGCGCGAACTGCACCTCGGCGGAGGCGCCGAAGTAGGTGGAGCCGCCCAGCGGGTTGTACTTGTAGGCCGCGAGGTTGGAGATGTCGCGCGGGCCGATGCCGGAGGGCGCGAAGCCGCGCACCAGCGTCGGTCCGAGCTGGAATTCGTCGGCGATGCGGAGCTGGCTCTCGCTGCCGAAGCCCTTCACCTCGCCGCCCTGCAGGTGGAGGATGCCGACCACGTCGTCGATGATGCCGTGGTAGTAGCGCAGGTCGCCCGAGGTGCGAACGAACTCCGAGTCGCCGCCGAGGCCGGCCACGTCGTTGCGCATCTCGATGAAGAGGCCCTGGGTCGGGTTCTTGCGGTTGTCGAGCGTCGTGTAGTCCAGCGTGAAGCCGGCCAGCGAGGTCAGCGTCGAGCCCTGCGCCTGCTTGATGGCCAGCGAGGCCTCGCCGTTGGTTTCGCAGTTGCTGAACAGGGTGGGCGGGGTGCCGCCGAGCACGCCCACGCCGGGCGTCACGCCGTTCACCGGGAAGGTGCAGTCGTTGTACGGGTAGGACGACGTGTCCGGGATCGTGATGCGGGTGTTGTAGAGCGAGTAATGGGGCGAGATCGAGAACTCGTCCGTCACCGGCACGCCGAGGCGCAGCGTGCCGCCGGTCACGAAGGTGCGGTAGTCCGTGTAGGCCGTGTTGTCGTTCTGCTTCGCGAACAGGTCGAAGCCGGCCGCGATGCGGGTGTCGAGGATGTAGGGCTCGGTGAAGGAGAAATCGATGCCGCGGGCGTTCTGGCCCTCCTGGATGGCGACCTTCACGAACTGGCCGCGGCCGAGGAAGTTCGACTCCGACACCGACAGCTCGGCGATGAAGCCGTCCGAGGTCGAGTAGCCGCCCGACACGCCGAACGAGCCGGTGGGCTGGTCCTCGACGTTCACGTCGATGATGACGCGGTCGGGCGAGGAGCCGGGCTGGTTGGTGATCTTCACGGTCTTGAAGAAGCCGAGGCTGTTCAGGCGGCGCTCGGCCTTGTCGATCAGCACCTTGTTGTAGGGGTCGCCTTCGCCGATGTCGAACTCGCGGCGGATCACGTAGTCGCGCGTGCGGGTGTTGCCGCGCACGTTGATGCGCTCGATGTAGACGCGCGGCCCTTCGTCGATGTTGAAGGCGATCGAGACGGTGTGGTTGGCGGTGTCGCGGTCGCCGCGCGGCTTGACCTCGGCGAAGGCGAAGCCGCGGCGTGCGACCTCGCGGGTCAGGGCCTCGACGGACTTCTGGACCGCGTCACCGTCGTAGGTGTCGCCGGCGCCGAGCTTGAGGAAGGGCAGCAGCGAATCGTTGGACACGCCCGGGATCTGCGAGTCGACCCGGACCGAGCTCACCGTGTACTGCGCACCCTCCTGCACCGTGATGGTGACGATGTAGCCGCCCTCCTCCGAGTCGAACTTCACGTCCGTGCCGACCACGCGGAAGTCGGCGTAGCCGTTTTTCAGGTAGAAGCGGCGGATCAGGTCCTCGTCGGAGGAGATCTTCTCGGGGTCGTAGACGTCGGTCGTCTTGAGGAACGAGATGAGGTTCATCTCGGTCGTCGTCATGATCCCGCGCAGCTTGCGGGACGAGTAGGCCTGGTTGCCGACGAACTCGATGGCCTTGACGCCGGTCTTGGAGCCCTCGTCAATGGTGAACACGACGTCGAGACGCCCGTTGGGCAGTTCGACCGTGCGGCTCGTCACGCGGGCGTTGCCGTTGCCGGAGCGGTGGTAGATCTCCTGGATGCGCTGCACGTCAGCGGCCACGAGCGCCGCCGAATAGGGGCCGCGGGTCTTGGACGAGACCTCGGTCTCGAGCTGCTCGGACTTGACCTTCTTGTTGCCCTCGAAGGCGACGCGGTTGATCACGCCGTTCTCGGCCACGTGGACGATCAGGCGCCCGCCGTCGCGGCTGACCCGCACGTCCGAGAACAGCCCCGTGGCGTAGAGCGCGCGGACGGCCTCGCTAACCTTGCCCTCGTCGGTGCCCTTGAAATAGGTGCGGATCGTGTCGGCGTCGACGCGATGGTTGCCCTCGACGGCGATGGACGAAGCGGGAACGGCGGTCTGGGCGAAGGCGTTGGTGCTCGAAACGCAGGCCGTCAAGCAGAGGGCGAAGGCCAACCTGGTCAGAAAGCCTCGAAGAAAACGCATCGGCGATCGATCCCTGCACAGCCGTGGGCGGCGACGCCGTCCCGTCCGACTCACCCCGGAAGGGCGATTTTTTGGTCAGTACCCGAGTCTGCGAACAGGCTCCAGCGTCCCCTTGTCCGGGAATATCGCTTCTACAAGGTTTACGGCCGACGGAGAACCGCGGGGCGGAAACCTTTGGCCCGTTTATCAAAAGACGTGTCTCGGGGAACACGGGTCGGGGCAGCCCCCCCTCGTGCGACGGGCGCCCGCACCGCGGACGCCCGTGAACTATTGCGGCAGAAACGGAGCCGTTCGGAGGCCGAACCCGATCAGCCGAGGTGGAGCATCTGGGACCCGAGGTTCACGATGTCGTTCTTGAACGCGAAGGCCATCAGCAGCATCACGAAGGCGAGCCCGACCTTGAAGCCGGCCTCCTGCACCCGCAGGCTGAGCGGCCGGCCGCGGACCGCCTCGAACGCGTAGTACAGCAGGTGGCCACCGTCGAGCAGCGGGATCGGCAGGAGGTTCATCAGGCCGATCGACACGGACAGGACCACGATCAGGTAGAGCGACGACATCACGCCCATCTGGGCCGCCTGGCCGGCCACCACGGCGATGCCGATCGGGCCCGAAAGCTGGTCCGCCTTCTCGCGACCGCGGACCACGCCGGTGACGTAGTGCCCTGTCATGGAGACGAGCTTCCAGCACTCGGCGCCGGCGCCCTTCACGGCGTGGCTGAGGCTGACCGACGTCATGGCGACGCCGACGCCGAGCAGGCCGGTCGGCGCCGCGGCGGCCTTGCCGGGCTCGGCCGTCGGGGCGGCGGCCGGCGCCGCCACGAGCTGGATGTCGCGCCCGTCGCGCTCCACGGAGAAGCGGAGCGGCACGCCCGGCGCGTGGGACACGATCTCGCGCATGGCGTCGAAGCTCGCGACCGGGCGCCCGTCGATCGCGGTCACGACGTCGCCCACCTCGAAGCCCGCCGCGGCGGCCGGCTTGCCCGGCACGATCGAGCCGATCCGCGCGTCCGTGGAGGGCGCGCCCTGGGCGTAGATCATCCCTGTGGCGATCACGAGCGCCAGGACGAAGTTGGCGACCGGCCCCGCCGCGACGATCGCGGCCCGTTTGGCCACGGGCTGCGCCGGGAAGGTCGTGGCGCGCTCGGCCGGCGACATGAGCCGCACGGCGTCGTCGCTGCCCATGCTGGCCGCGTTGAGGTCGCCGTGGAACTTGACGTAGCCGCCGAGCGGCAGGGCGCCGATGCGCCAGCGCGTGCCCTTGCGGTCGGTCCAGGCGGCGAGCTCGGTCCCGAAACCGATCGAGAAGGCGTCGACCTTCACGCCGCACCAGCGGCCGACCAGGAAGTGGCCGAGCTCGTGAAAGAACACCACCACGGTGATGTCCACGACGAAGCCGATCACCGTGTAGCCGAACTGACCGATAAACGACATCGACGACTCCCTGCACGCCGCCGCGCCGCCGCCCCGAGGGGAGGCGGCCGGCCGGGATGGTTACCAGGGAGTTACTGTCTCACCTCGACATGCTCAATGTAAGAGCGCCGCGGCCCTTTCTCTCGCGACATGGTCAACGCCCAGCGCCTCGTCGGCGGAGGACGGGGTCGCGGCGAGCCCGTCGCCCATCGCGGCCTCGCAGACCCGCTCGACCGTGCGGGCGATGTCGGCGAAGCCGATGCGGCGCGCCACGAAGGCCTCGACCGCCACCTCGTTGGCGGCGTTGAACACCGTGGGCAGGCCGCCGCCGGCCTCCAGCGCCGCCATGGCGACGCGCAGTCCGGGGAAGCGGACGAGGTCGGGCTTCTCGAAGGTCAGCGTGCCCACGGCCGCGAGGTCGAGCTTCTTCGCGCCGCTCTCGATGCGGTGCGGATAGGTCAGGCAGTGGGCGATCGGCACGCGCATGTCGGGCAGCGCCATGCCGGCCGTCACGGAGCCGTCGTCGAAGGACACGAGCCCGTGCACCACCGACTGCGGATGCACCACCACGTCGAGCTTGGACGCCGGCACGCCGAACAGGTGGTGCGCCTCGATCAGCTCGAGGCCCTTGTTGATGAGGCCGGCCGAATCGATCGTCACCTTGGGTCCCATGGCCCAGTTCGGATGGGCCAGCGCCTGGTCCAGCGTCGCCGAGGCGATCTGCTCCGCGGTCCAGGTGCGGAAGGGCCCGCCCGAGGCGGTGAGCGTCATGCGCTCGATCGTGGACCAGTCGGCGTCGCCGAGGGCCTGGAAGATGGCGTTGTGCTCGCTGTCGAGCGGCAGGAGCTTGGCGCCGTGGCGCGCCACGGCCGCCATCACGGCCGCGCCGGCGCAGACCAGCGTCTCCTTGTTGGCGAGCGCGATGGTGCGGCCCGCTTCGATCGCGGCCAGGGTCGGCCGGATGCCGACCGTGCCGGCGATGGCGCCGATCACGAGGTCGCAGGGGCGGCGAGCGGCCTCCTCGACAGCCTCGGGGCCGGCCGCGCATTCGATGCCGGTGCCCGCGAGGGCGCTCTTCAGCGCCGCGTGGCCGGCCGGGTCGGCCAGGGCGGCGAAGCGGGCGCCGACCGCCACCGCGGTCCTGGCCAGCGCCTCGGCGTCGCGCCCGCCCGCCACCGCCGCGACCCGGAAGGCCTCGGGGTGCAGCTCGAGGATGCGGGCCGTGGAGCGGCCGATGGAGCCGGTCGCGCCGAGGATCACCAGCGTCTTCGGGACGGCGCCGGCCGGCACCGGGCCGGATGGCGAGGTGGGGGATGCGTCGCGGTCCGTTGTCATGGAAGTCCTCACCATTGGAGCAGTCCCGCCCCGACCCCGTCGGGCCCGAAACGCCAGAGGCCGACGGCGGCCGCCAGGACGGAGGCTGCGATGAACCCGTCGAGGCGGTCCATCACGCCGCCGTGCCCCGGGATCAGCGATCCCGCGTCCTTGGCGCCGCAGCGCCGTTTGAGGGACGATTCGAAGAGGTCGCCCGCCTGGGCCAGGGCGCCGCCGACGAGGCCGGCGAGGAGCACGGGCAGCACGGCGGTGGGCCGCGGCGCGACGAGGAGGCCGAGGAGCGCGCCGGACCCGACCCCCACCGCGAAGCCCGACCAGGTCTTGGACGGCGACAGCCGCGGCGCGAGCTTGGGGCCGCCGATGGAGCGGCCGCCGAAGAACGCCAGCGTGTCGGTGCCCCACACCACGGCGAAGAGCCAGAACACGATCGCGGCGCCGTCGACCGCGGAATGGCGCAGCAGCGGCACCGCCAGGGCCAGCACCCCGGCGTAGAGCGGGCCGGCCGCGGCCAGCCGGCGGCGGCTCAGCAGCAGCGTGACGGCGGCACCGAGCAGCAGGGCCGCGAGGGCGCGGCCGGGATCGCCGCGGGCCGCCAGCGCGGTGGCGACCAGCATCGCGGCGCCCCCGAGCAGCGTCAGCGGCGCGCGGCGGGGCGTGCCGACGAGGCCGTGCCATTCCCACAGCACCGCGAGCGCGGCGAGGAACCAGAAGGCGTCGAAGGCCGGGCCGCCGGCCCAGGCGAGGCCGAGCGCCGCCGCAGCCATGACGAGCGCCGAGGCGATGCGGGGGACGAGTTCCGCCCGCCCGCCGGCCCGCGCCGGCACCGCGCGGCCGTGACCGGGGCCCGCCTCGGTCACAGCGCGGTCTTGATCTTGCGTTCGGCCGGGCGGATGCCGCCGAAGCGCCGGTCGCGCGCCGTATAGGCTTCGAGCGCGGTCTCCATGGCGCGGCGGTCGAAGTCGGGCCAGTGGCACGGTAGGAACACGAATTCCGCGTAGGCGGCCTGCCACATGAGGAAGTTGGACAGGCGCTGCTCGCCGGAGGTGCGGATGATGAGGTCGGGGTCGGGGATGCCGGCGGTGTCGAGGTGGGCCGACACGGTGTCGGGCCCGATGGTGGCGGGGTCGATGGCGCCCGCGGCCACGCCCTCGGCGATGCGGCGCATGGCGCCCGCGATCTCCTGCCGGCTGCCGTAGTTGAAGGCCACCACGAGCACGAGGCCGCCGTTCGACGCCGTCAGGCACTCGGCCTCGTCGAGCAGGGCGCGGATGTCAGGCTGCAGGCGCGCGCGCTCGCCGATGATGCGGACGCGCACGCCGTTGCGGTGGAGGTCGGCGAGGTCCTTGCGGATGAAACGCTTGAGCAGCCCCATCAGGTCGGACACCTCCTCGATCGGCCGCGTCCAGTTCTCGGACGAGAAGCTGTAGACCGTGAGGAAGCGCACGCCGAGGTCGGAGGCGGACTTCACGGCGGCGCGCAGCGCCTCGACGCCGCGCCGGTGCCCTTCGAGGCGCGGCATGCCGCGGGCCGCGGCCCAGCGGCCGTTGCCGTCCATGATGATGCCGACGTGGGCCGGGACCTGGGCCGGATCCCCGGCCGGCCCGCGGCGCGTCTCCGCGGCCCCGCCGGCGCCGGCCCCGCCGCGGCCGTCCTCCCCCTCTGTGGTCTGCATCTCGGCTGTCCGCAGCATCCGGCCGGCGTCCATCACGGTCAAAATGGCAGGCCTAGACCTGCATGATCTCTTTTTCCTTGGCCTCGACGGTGGCATCCACCTCGTTGACGTGGGCGTCGGTCACCTTCTGGACCTCGGCGGACAGGCGCTTCTCGTCGTCCTCCGAGATGGCCTTGTCCTTGAGCAGCTTCTTCAGGCGGTCGATGCCGTCGCGGCGGACGTGGCGCACCGCGACCTTGCCCTCCTCGCCGTATTTGTGGGCGTATTTCACCATCTCCTTGCGGCGCTGCTCGTTGAGCTCCGGGATGCGGATGCGCAGGAGCTGGCCCTCGACGGTGGGGCTGAGGCCGAGGTTGGCGTCGCGGATGGCCTTCTCGACCGCGCTGACCATGCCCTTGTCCCACACCTGCACGGCGAGGGCGCGCGGCTCCGGCACCGTGATGCTGGCCACCTGGTTCAGCGGCATGGTCTGGCCGTAGGCGTGGACCATCACGGGCTCGACCAGGGCCGCGCTGGCGCGCCCGGTGCGCAGGCCGGCGAGCTCGTGCTTGAGCGACTGGATCGCGCTCTGCATGCGGCGTTTCAGGTCGGCGACGTCGAAATCTGCGCTCACGATGACAAGTCCGTTCTGGAGGTCCGCCCCTCACCCGTCGGGCCGAGCCGCGAGGCGGCGAAGCGACACCCCTTAACACGCGCGGCGATTCCCGCGCACGTTCAATCGCGACGCGACCGCGGAGATTGCGGCCGCGGCAGTGCGACGCTCCGGCGCCGCGGGGAGCGTCAGGGCGTGACGAGCGTGAAGGTGCCGCTGCCTTCGAGCGCGGAGCGGATCGCGCCCTCGGCCGCGATGGAGAAGACGATGATGGGGATGCGGTTCTCGCGCGCCAGCGCGAAGGCGGCCGTGTCCATCACGGCGAGGTTCCGGGCGATGGCCTCGTCGTGGGTCAGCTCGGCGAAGCGCGTCGCCGAAGGGTCGCGCTTCGGGTCGGCCGAGTAGACGCCGTCGACCTGGGTCGCCTTCATCACGGCGTCGCAGGACAGCTCCGCGGCGCGCAGCACGGCGCCGGTGTCGGTGGTGAAGAACGGGTTGCCGGTGCCGCCGGCCAGCACGCAGATGCGCCCCTTGGCGAGGTGGTGCAGCGCCGCCTGGCGCGAATAGGGCTGGCACACGGAGGGCATGGGCACGGCCGACAGGGCGCGGGCCGGGTAGCCCTCGGCTTCCACGGCGGCCTCGATGGCGAGCGCGTTCATCACGGTGGCCAGCATGCCGATGGAGTCGGCGCGCGCGCGCTCGATGCCCTTGGTGGCGCCCTGGATGCCGCGGAAGAAGTTGCCGCCCCCCACCACGACGGCGATCTCGGTGCCGCTGTCGGAGGCCGCGACGAGGTCGGCCGCGATGCGCTGCACCGTCTGCGCGTTGAGCCCGTGGGTGTCTCCGCCCGTCAGCGCCTCGCCCGACAGCTTGACGACGACGCGCCTGAACATCCCCGCACCGTGGCCCGCGTTCATCGCCTCATCCTTCCGAGCTGGATCGACCGCACGCCCGGGCCGGCGGCGCCGCTGCCGCCCAAACCCTCGACCGGGCCGCCCCCTGGGCGGACCCGACCACCGCGCCGGTTTCGTGTCGATTTTGCGGTGGCGCCGGAGGCCCCCCGCACATGGAAAGGGCGGCACCGAGGCCGCCCTTCCCGTCCGTCAGATCGTTGGCACGGAGCCGGTTACGAGACCGTTCAGCCGTTGCCCGACATCGACGCCACTTCGGCGGCGAAGTCCGGCTCGTCGGGCTTGTCGATGCCCTCGCCGAGCGCGAAGCGGGCGAAGCCCTTCAGCGTCACGGGGGCGCCGACGGCCTTCTCGGCCTCCTTCACGGCCTGGGCGACGGTCTTCGAGCCGTCGTGGATGTAGCTCTGGTCGAGCAGGCTGACCTCCTTGAAGTAGGACTTCAGGCCGCTGTCGACGATCTTCTCGAGGATGTGGGCGGGCTTGCCGGCGTTCTTCTCGGCCAGCACGGCCTTCTCGCGCTCGACCACCGCGGGGTCGATCGAGGCGCCGTCGAGGCCGAGCGGGCTCGTGGCCGCGACGTGCATGGCGATCTGGCGGCCGAGCGTCTGCAGCTCGTCAGCCTTGCCGGCCGACTCCAGCGCCACGATCACGCCGATCTTGCCGAGGCCGTCGCCGGCCGAGCCGTGCACGTACTGGCCGATCACGCCCTGGCCGACGGCGAGGTGCGCGACGCGGCGCAGCGTCATGTTCTCGCCGATGGTCGCGACGGCGTTGGAGATGGCGTCCTGCACGGTGCCGCCCTTGGGGGCCGGGGCGGCCAGGATCGCCTCGACGTCGCCGCCGTTCTTGAGGGCGACGGCGGCGACGTCGCGCGCCAGCGCCTGGAAGTCGGCGTTGCGGGCCACGAAGTCGGTCTCGGAGTTGACCTCGACGACGACGCCCTTCGCGCCCTCGACCAGCACGGCGACGAGGCCTTCGGCGGCCACGCGGCCGGCCTTCTTGGCCGCCTTGGTGATGCCCTTCTTGCGCAGCCAGTCCACGGCGGCCTCGACGTCGCCCTGCGTCTCGTTGAGGGCGTTCTTGCAGTCCATCATGCCGGCGCCGGTCTTCTCGCGAAGATCCTTCACCATCGCGGCCGAAATAGTGGCCATGGGTTCACCTTATGGAGTTCGAGGGGTTCGGCGAGACAGGGCCCCCACGGAAACGACCGCTTCATGACAGGGCGCGCCGGTTACGGCGGCCCGTGGCAGGAAACGGTCGTTCGCTGGTGCCAGTCGCCGCCGGCGGCGCCTCGGAGGGCGCGGCCGGAGGAGGAGTGTGTGTCGGAAGGCCCGCTCAGGCGCCGGCGACGAGCTCGCGGGCCTGGATGATCCAGCCTTCGCGGTCGAGGCGGCCGTTGAGCTTGAGGTCGCGGTCGATCGTGGCGGCGTCCTCGGGCGTCATGGCGGCGAGCTGCCAGAAGTGGAAGATGCCGGCGTCGTTGAGCTTCTGGGCGAGCTGGGGCGAGCCGCCGTTGAGCTTGGACATGTCGTCCGGCGCGCCGCGCGGGGCGGACAGGAGCTCGAAGGGCTCGCTCGGCACCTCGGCCTCGACCGGAGCGGTCGGGGCGGCGTCGAGCGCCTCCTCGGCCACCGGCTGCTCGATCTCGCCGAGGTCGATGCCCAGCGAGCCCTGCGAGCGCGAGATGCCGTCGATGGCGGCGCGGGCCACGAGGTCGCAGTAGAGCAGGATGGCGCGGGACGCGTCGTCGTTGCCCGGGATCGGATAGGTGATGCCGTCCGGATCGCAGTTCGTGTCGACGATGGCCGCCACCGGGATGCCGAGGCGCTTCGCCTCCTTGATGGCCAACTGCTCCTTGTTGGTGTCGATCACGAAGATGAGGTCGGGAACGCCGCCCATGTCCTTGATGCCGCCGAGCGCCTTCTCGAGCTTCTCGCGCTCGCGGCTCATCATCAGCCGCTCCTTCTTGGTGAGGCCCACGGCCCCGCCGTCGAGCGTCTCGTCGACCTTGCGCAGGCGCTGGATCGAGGCCGAGATGGTCTTCCAGTTGGTCAGCATGCCGCCGAGCCAGCGGGAGTTGATGAAGTACTGGGCCGAGCGGGTCGCGGCGTCGGCGATCGGGTCCGCCGCCTGGCGCTTGGTGCCGACGAACAGCACGCGGCCGCCACCCGCCACCGTGTCGGACACGGCCTGCAGGGCGCGGTGCAGCAGCGGCACCGTCTGGGCGAGGTCGATGATGTGGATGTTGTTGCGGGCGCCGAAGATGTAGGGGGCCATCTTCGGGTTCCAGCGGTGCGACTGGTGGCCGAAATGCGCGCCGGCTTCGAGCAGCGAGCGCATGGAATAGTCGGGCAGTGCCATGGTAGTCTCTTCTCCGGTTGGACCTCCGCGGACGATCGACCGGCGCGGCTTCGGCGATCCGATGGATCGCGCTGGCCTCGTCGGTCACCGGTGCGGGCCTTGGAACAGGTCCGCTACAGTCCGCGTGTGGGGTGGGGCGGCTTATAGGCGCCGCATGCCCGTGGGGCAAGTGGGCTTGCGACAGGCGCGTGACAAGGCGCGCGGCGGAGCGCCGAAAGGGTTAAGGGCTCCTTCGACGGCCGGGACGGGGCGCTGTTAACCACCGCTCCACGGCCTTAACTGTAACGAGGGCGGGTCGGGGCGCGCGCGCGGCGCGCGGCCCCATCCGGGAAAGGGGCGGCCCATGAGCAATGTCGAGACGATCGCGCGGTGGGCCGCCGTGCCGGCGCCGGAGCCGGCCGAGTTCCGCGTGCCGCCCCACAACGTCGAGGCCGAGCAGGCGCTGCTCGGCGCCATCCTGGTCAACAACGACGCCTACGACCGCGTGTCGGACTTCCTGCGGCCGGAACACTTCGCGGAGGAGATCCACCGCCGCATCTTCGAGGTGACGTCGTCGCTGGTGAAGGCCGGCAAGATCGCCACCCCGATCACGCTGAAGACCTTCCTCGGCGACCACGACCTCGGCGGCATCACGGTGCCGCACTACCTCGCGCGCCTCGCCGCCGAGGCGACCACGATCATCAACGCCGCCGACTACGGCCGCATGATCTACGACCTGTCGGTGCGGCGGAACCTGATCTCCATCGGCGAGGAGATCGTCAACGTCGCCTTCGACGCGCCGGTGGACCATTCCCCGCGCGAGCAGATCGAGGCGGCCGAGCGCCAGCTCTACGCCGTGGCCGAGTCGGGCCGCGCCGAGGGCGGGTTCCAGACCTTCTCCATGGCGCTGACGACCGCCATCGACGTCGCGGCAAAGGCCTACGAGCGCGACGGCAAGCTCAGCGGCATCTCGACCGGCATGGTCGACCTCGACAAGTCGCTCGGCGGCCTGCAGAAGTCCGACCTCATCGTGCTGGCCGGCCGCCCCGCCATGGGCAAGACGTCGCTGGCCACCAACATCGCCTTCAACATCGCCAAGGCCTACCGCTCCGAGACGCGCCCGGACGGCACGATCGAGACGGTGAACGGCGGCATCGTGGGCTTCTTCTCCCTCGAAATGTCGGCCGAGCAGCTCGCCACCCGCATCATCGCCGAGCAGTCCGGCGTCGCCTCCTACAAAATCCGCCGCGGCGACGTGACCGACGAGGACTTCCACCAGGTGACGGAGGCGGCGCGGCAGATGCAGCACTGCCCCTTCTACATCGACCAGACGGGCGGCATCTCCATCGCGCAGCTCACGGCGCGGGCGCGGCGGCTGAAGCGCCAGCGCGGGCTCGACCTGCTGGTGATCGACTACCTCCAGCTCCTGTCGGGCTCGAAGTCCGGCGGGCAGGCCAACCGCGTGCAGGAGCTGACCGAGATCACCACGGGCCTGAAAGCGCTGGCCAAGGAGCTGGCCGTGCCGGTGATCGCCCTGTCGCAGCTCAGCCGACAGGTCGAGAACCGCGAGGACAAGCGGCCCCAGCTCTCCGACCTCCGCGAATCGGGCTCGATCGAGCAGGACGCCGACGTGGTGATGTTCGTCTACCGCGAGGAATACTACCTCAAGGGCAAGCAGCCGCGCGAGGGCACGGAGGAGTTCACGGCCTGGCTCGCCGAGATGGAGCGCGCGCACGGCAAGGCGGAGTGCATCATCGGCAAGCAGCGCCACGGGCCGACCGGCACGGTGGAGCTGCAGTTCGACGCCGAGGTGACGCGCTTCTCCGACCTCATCCGGGCCGACCACCTGCCGGAGCAGATGTGAGCGGCTCGGCCTCCTCCGACCGCCGCGACGACGATCGGGACGCGCAGGCGGTCCTGACGATCGACCTCGACGCGCTCGGCGCCAACTGGCGCACGCTCGCGGCCCGCGCGGCGCCGGCCGAGTGCGGCGCGGCCGTGAAGGCGGACGCCTACGGGATCGGGATCGAGGCCGCCGTGCCGGCGCTGGCGCGGGCCGGCTGCCTCACCTTCTTCGTCGCCCACGCCTCCGAAGGCCGGCGCGCCCGCGCGGCGCTCGACGCCGCGGGGCTCGGCGCCCGCATCTTCGTGCTGAACGGCTTCCACCCCGAGGCGGCGGATTTCGACCTCTACCGCGCCCACGGGCTCGACGCGGTGATCGGCTCGGCCGAGGAGCTGCGCGCCTGGACCGAGGCGCGCGCGGCCGCGGCGGGCGAGCGCCTGCCCGACGCCGCGCTGCACGTCGACACCGGCATGAACCGGCTCGGCTTCCCGGTCGAGGACGCGCGCTTCCTGTCGCAGGCCGAACTCCAGGGGGCCGGGATCAGCCTCGTGATGAGCCACCTCGTGTCGGCCGAGGACCCCGCCGACCCGGTGAACGCCCGCCAGATCGCCGCCTTCGACCACGCGCGCGAGCGGGCCCTGAAGGCGCTGCCGGCCTCGCTCGCCAACTCGTCCGGCGTCTTCCTGCCGGGGCGGCCGGCCTACGACCTCGTGCGGCCCGGCTACGCGCTCTACGGCGGCAACCCCCAGCCCGGCCGGCCGAACCCGATGCGTCCCGTGGCGAGGCTCGACGCCCGCGTGCTGCAGGTGCGTCAGGTGCCGGCCGGGGCCTCGGCGGGCTACAACGCGCGCTGGACCGCCGAGCGGCCCTCGCGCCTCGCCACGATCGCGCTCGGCTACGCCGACGGCGTGCCGATCGGCGGCAGCGGCATCGACGGGCGGGGCGCCGAGGTCTTCGCCGGCGGCGTGCCCTGCCGGCTCGTCGGCCGCATCTCCATGGACCTGTCGATCGCCGACGTCACCCACCTGCCCGCGGGCGCGCTGAAGGCGGGCGACACGGTGGAATGGCTCGGGCCGCACGCCGACGTCGACGCGCTGGCGGCGCGCTGCGGGACCATCGGCTACGAGATCCTGGTCAACCTTGGGCGGCGCCACCGGCGGCACTATATCGGAAACGGAACGGGAACGTAGTTGGCGGCCTGCCCCCGACCTCCCTCATCCTGAGCCGGGCGCGGAGCGCCCGTGTCGAAGGACCCGGTACCTCGCCGAACCCGCGCGGAGGGCGCCTGCGTCCTTCGACACGGAGCCTTCGGCCCCTGCTCAGGATGGGGCGGGTTGAGTGCCGACATCCGGAGCGCTTCGAGACTGACGCATGAGCAAATCCCGAAGCACCTTCGTCTGCCAGAACTGCGGCGCCGTCACCAACCGCTGGCAGGGCAAGTGCGACAGCTGCGGGGCCTGGAACGCGATCCAGGAGGAGCAGACCGCCACCGGCATCGGCGCCGGCACGGCGCGCAAGCCGGCGCCCAAGGGCCGGCAGATCGCCTTCCAGAGCCTCGCCGCCACCGGGCAGGAGCCGCCCCGCACGCCGGTCGGCATCGCGGAACTCGACCGCGTGACGGGCGGCGGGCTCGTGCCGGGCTCCGTCATCCTGCTCGGCGGCGAGCCCGGCATCGGCAAGTCGACGCTGCTGATCCAGGCCTGCGCCAAGCTCGCGCAGGCGGGCGGGCGCGTGGCCTACATCTCGGGCGAGGAGGCCACCGCCCAGGTGCGGATGCGCGCCGACCGCCTCGGCCTGTCGGCCGCCCCCGTGCGGCTCGCCGCCGCCACCAACGTCGAGGACATCGCCGGCACGCTCGGGTCGGAGCGCTTCGACCTCGTGGTGATCGATTCGATCCAGACCATGTGGACCGAGACGGTGGACGCCGCGCCCGGCACGGTGAGCCAGGTGCGAGGCGCCGCGCAGGCGCTGATCCGCTACGCCAAGAACCACGACGCCTGCGTGATCCTGGTCGGCCACGTCACCAAGGACGGGCAGATCGCCGGGCCCCGCGTCGTCGAGCACATGGTCGACGCCGTGATGAGCTTCGACGGCGACGCCGGCCACCACTTCCGCATCCTGCGCGCCATCAAGAACCGCTTCGGGCCGACCGACGAGATCGGCGTCTTCGAGATGACGGGCAAGGGCCTCAGCGAGGTCGGCAACCCATCGGCCTTCTTCCTGTCGGGGCGCGACGCCACGGCGGCCGGCACCTCGGTGTTCGCCGGCATGGAGGGCACGCGGCCCCTGCTCGTCGAGGTGCAGGCGCTGGTGTCGCCGACCGCCCTCGGCACGCCGCGCCGCGCCGTGGTGGGCTGGGACAACAACCGCCTCGCCATGGTGATCGCGGTGCTGGAGACCCACGCCGGCGTGCGGCTCGGGCAGTACGACGTCTACCTCAACGTCGCCGGCGGCATGAAGATCGTGGAGCCCGCCGCCGACCTCGCCGCCGCGGCCGCGCTGGTGTCGTCGATCACGGGCAAGATCCTGCCCGTGGACGCGGTCTACTTCGGCGAGATCGGCCTGTCGGGGTCGATCCGCCCGGTGGTGCACGGGGGCGCCCGCATGAAGGAGGCCGCCAAGCTCGGCTTCGACGCCGCCGTGGCGCCGCCGGGCTCCTCCGACGAATCGGCCGGGCTCCGGGTCGAGCGCACCGACCACATCGCCGACGTCGTGGCGCGCATCGCCGCCCTGCCCGGCGGGCGCGCCGCGCAGCGGCGGACCGAGCCGGACGAGCGGCGCGGCGATCCGAAGCGCGCGGCGGACGGCCGCCGCGCCGCGCGCCCCGCGCCGCGGGAAACGGAATACGACGGCGAGGTCGAGGGCGCGCCGTTCTGAAGGTCGTGCAGGGATGACGCCGGGGGGTCGCTTCGCTATAAGGCGCGGCCGGCCTCACCGCCCTTCTTCCATCCCGCGACCAACAGGCACGAGGGCAGAGCCATGCCGTCCTATCTCGATCTGGCTTTGCTCGGCATCGTCGTGGTGTCCGCGCTCCTGTCCATGGTGCGGGGCTTCGCCCGCGAGGTGCTGGCCATCGCGTCCTGGGGCGCCGCCGCCGTGGCGGCCTACCTGCTCTACCCGCGGGTGATGCCCTACCTCGAACACTACATCGCCAAGGACGCGATCCGCATGATCGCCTCGATCGCGATCGTGTTCTTCGCCACCCTGATCCTGGTGTCGATCATCACCGTGAAGCTGTCCGACGCGATCCTGGACAGCCGGATCGGCGCGCTCGACCGCACGCTCGGCTTCGTGTTCGGGGCGGCGCGCGGCTTCCTGCTCGGCGTGGTGGCCTTCCTGTTCTTCAACTGGCTCGTGCCGGTGAAGTCGCAGCCCGACTGGGTGCTGAACGCCAAGGCGAAGCCCCTGCTGCAGGCCAGCGGCAACGAGATCGTGTCGCTGCTGCCCGAGGACACCGACAACCTGCTCAAGCGCTTCAAGCGCGACAAGGGCGCCACCGGCGAGGAGGCGCCGGCCGACGTCGACGGCGCGCCGGCCAACTCCGACACGGCGCCCGCGCCTGTGCCGCCGACCTCCGGGCGCCGCACGGACGCGTCCCCGGCGACCCCGGCCGTGAGCGCGGTCGGCGCGCCGAAGAACACCGCGACCTCGGCTCCGGCCGCCGCCACCGACAAGCAGGGCCTCGACAGCCTGATCAACGGCTCGGCGCCGAGCCCGGCACAGGGCCCCGCGCAGGGCAGGTCTGCCAAGAAAAAGCAGTGACGCGAGGGAACTCGCCTTAAATCTCTCCGCCCCATGGTCCATATCGGGGTCGGGCGGACGGACGAAGACTCGCCCGCGTTCCCCCGAGCCCGGCCTCGTTTGGAGCTGCCCGGGCGTTCCGGCTTGAGGATGGACCGTTGAGCGACCTCGAAACCGAATCCCTGCGCGAGAAGTGCGGCGTCTTCGGCATCTTCGGCGACCCCGACGCGGCGGCCATCACGGCGCTCGGCCTCCACGCCCTGCAGCACCGCGGCCAGGAGGCCGCCGGCATCGTGTCCTTCAACGGGCGCACCTTCAACTCCGAGCGCCGCCACGGCCTCGTGGGCGACCACTTCTCCTCGGAGCGCGTGATCCAGCGGCTCGCGGGCTCGGCCGCCATCGGCCACGTGCGCTACGCCACGACCGGCGGGACGATCCTGCGCAACGTGCAGCCGCTCTTCGCCGAGCTCGACGGCGGCGGCTTCGCGGTGGCGCACAACGGCAACTTCACCAACGGCCTGTCGCTGCGCCGCCAGCTCGTGCGCGACGGCGCCATCTGCCAGTCGACGTCCGACACGGAGGTGATCCTCCACCTCGTCGCGCGGTCCCGCAAGACGCTGTTCGTGGACCGCTTCATCGAGGCGCTGCGGCAGATCGAGGGCGCCTACGCGCTCGTGGCGCTGACCAACAAGAAGCTCGTCGGCGCCCGCGATCCGCTCGGCATCCGCCCGCTGGTGCTGGGCGAGCTGAACGGCCGCTACATCCTCGCCTCCGAAACCTGCGCGCTCGACATCATCGGCGCGCGCTTCGTGCGCGACATCGAGAACGGCGAGGTGGTGGTCATCTCGGAGGACGGCATCGAGAGCCTGAAGCCGTTCCCGCCGGTGCCGGCCCGCCCCTGCATCTTCGAGTACATCTACTTCGCCCGGCCCGACTCCGTCGTGAACGGCCGCTCGGTCTACGGCGTGCGCAAGCGCATGGGCGCGGAGCTGGCCGCCGAGAGCCCCGCCGAGGCCGACGTCGTCGTGCCGGTGCCGGACAGCGGCGTGCCGGCCGCGCTCGGCTATTCGCAGGCCTCGGGCATCCCCTTCGAGCTCGGGATCATCCGCAACCACTACGTCGGCCGCACCTTCATCCAGCCTAGCCAGGGCATGCGCGAGGTCGGCGTGCGGATGAAGCACAGCGCCAACCGCGGCGTGATCGAGGGCAAGCGGATCGTGCTCATCGACGATTCGGTGGTGCGCGGCACGACCTCGCTGAAGATCGTGCAGATGATGCGCGACGCCGGCGCCGCGGAGATCCACTTCCGCATCGCCTGCCCGCCCATCACGCATCCCGACTATTACGGCATCGACACGCCCGAGCGGGACAAGCTGCTCGCCGCCCAGATGGACCTCGAAGGCATGCGCGCCTTCATGGGGGCGGACTCGCTGGCCTTCCTGTCTGTCGACGGGATCTATCGCTCGATGGGCCTGCCGAAGCGCGACGCCGTGCGGCCGCAGTTCACCGACCATTGCTTCACCGGCGACTACCCGACGCGCCTGACCGACGTGCTGGCGGAGTCCGGCGAGCGGCCGTGGGCCATGCTGGCCGAGGCGAGCTGAGCGGGGCTCAGGGCTCGCGCCCGTCGGCCGCCGCGGCCACGGGCTCGACGTCGTGGAAGCGGTCGTAGTCGAGCAGCGTCAGCCCGTCCGGGCTGGTCGACAGGATGTCGGCGTAGCGGTGATCCCAGCGCAGGTCGGCGGCGAGGTAGTATTCGCTGGCCTGGACGGTCTGGCCCGAGGCCTCGTCGTGCCCGGTGATGACCACCATGAACATGACCTCCTCGCGGGTCAGGTCCTCCAGCGAGCGGCCCCGGAGCGGGCTCGCCGCGTCGATCGGGTGCAGGATGGTCCAGCTCAGGGCGAAGTTCGGGTTCTCCGAGCGCAGCACCCCGAGTTCGACGTAGCGCCGGAAATGCACGCCCTCGCGGGTGGTCTGCCCCTGCAGCATCCACAGCCGCGCCGTGGCGGAGGCCAGCACGTTGAGCCGCGCGTTGGCCACCCGCACGCCCAGCGTCCGCACCTCGTCGTGCGGGCCGATCACGAGGCTCCGCGCGAAGAGCAGCCGCGCCCGCGGGCGCGACATGCGCGCGAAGATCAGCCCCAGCATGGTGGCGGTGAAGAACAGCCCGGTGAACACCTCCGCGCTCACCAGGATGTGGCCGTAGCGCGTCTGCGGGAACAGCTCGCCGTAGCCCACCGTCGTCAGCGTCTCGGCGCTGAAGTAGAACAGGTTCTCGAAGTCGCCGCCGCTGTTGGCGACGCTGCCGGGGCTCAGACGGTAGAGCGCGGCGAAGACGGCGTTGATGGCGAGGAAGGTCGCGAGCAGGCCCGCGACGAAGACCGGCAGCCGCGCCGTCATGGCGACGTGGTAGACGTCGTTCCAGACGCTGGGCTTGAGGCCCGTCGTGTACACCTGCCGCCGGCCGATGGTGACGCTGCGGAGCCGGCGCGGGCGCCCCCTCCCGCTTCCGGCCGTCCCGAAGCGCCCCCGCGCTGATTCGTCGTTCATCGCCGCGGATCCGATCGCGCCGCGGGCGCCGCGGCGGCTTGCCTGCCGACACGCCCGTCGGTTAGCACAGACTATCCCTCGTCGCCCTCATCGTCAGGCTCCGCAATGTCGAATACCATGGAGGGCCGGCTGGCCCTGGTCACGGGCGCGTCGCGCGGCATCGGGCGCGCGGTGGCGCTCGACCTCGCCCGCGCCGGCGCCCACGTGGTGGCGCTGGCCCGCACGCAGGGCGCGCTGGAGGAGCTCGACGACGACGTCCGCCGCGTCGGCGGCGACGCCACGCTGGTGCCCTGCGACCTCAAGGATTCGGAGGCGCTCGACCGGCTCGGCGCCGCCCTGCACGAGCGCTGGGGCCACCTCGACGTGCTGGTGGCCAACGCCGGCGTGCTCGGCCCCATCACGCCGATCGGCCACGTCGACCCGAAGCAGTGGGACAACGTCGTGGCGGTGAACCTCACCGCCAACTACCGGCTGATCCGCTCGCTCGACCCGCTGCTGCGCGCCTCGGACGCCGGGCGCGCCGTCTTCGTCTCCTCCGCGGCCGGGCACCGGGCCGAGATGAAGCCCTATTGGGGGCCCTACGCCATCACCAAGGCGGCGCTCGACGCCATGGCGCGGACCTACGCGGCCGAGACCGCCACGACGTCCAACGTCGTCGTCACGGTGGTGAACCCCGGCCCGCTGCGCACCCGTATGCGCGCCGCCGCCATGCCGGGCGAGGACCCCGAGACGCTGAAGACGCCGGAGGAGCTGTCGCCCTCGATCGTGGCGCTCTGCTCGCCCGAGTTCCGCGACACCGGCAAGCTCTACGACTTCCCGACCGACCGCCTGCTGAGCTTCCAGGGCCCGGCCTGACGGGGGTTCAGCCCTTCGTCAGGCACCAGTCGCCGCCGTCGAGCCAGACGCGGTCGCCCGGCTCCGGCGGGCGCCGGTGGAGGCGCGTGACGTCCATGCCGCCGCGCCGCGCGAAGGCGTCGGCGAGCCGCGCCTCGCCGTCGGGGTCGCGCAGGCTGGCGCAGGGGAAGATGCCGGTCGGCGACACGTGGCGGGCCGCGAAGCCGGCGCCCTCGCGCGTGACGAGGAACACCGCGCCGCGCGTGCCTCCCTCTCCCCCGCCGGTGGTCAAGGGCAGCACGAGGCGGCCGCCGTCGCTCAGACCGTCGAGCCACCTGTCCGCCGGCCGCACCGCGCCGGCGTTGACGAAGACCACGTCGGCGGGCGCGAAGTCGACCTCGCTTCCGTCGCCCGCCAGCACGGTCACGCCGGGATCGTCGGCGAGGTTCGCCCGCGTCCGCGCCGCGAGCTCCGGGTCGACCTCGATGCCGGTGACGCGCCCGCCCGGCTTGGCGAGGCGGCGCATCACGGCCGTGTAGTAGCCCGTGCCGGTGCCGACGTGGACGACGTGGTCGCCGGGCCGCACGCCGGCGGCGTGGATCAGCGTGGCCAGAAACGAGGGCTGTCCGTTGTTGAGGCGCCGCGCCGGATCGATGGCCACGAGATCGTCCGTGTAGAGGTAGAGCGGGTCGGCGTCGGGCGTCACCCGGTACACGCCGCCGGCGCGCAGCACCTGCCACGGGCCGGGGCCGAGGAAGCGCTCGCGCGCCGTCGTGGCTAGCGCCGCCTCCAGGGCGGGGTCGCTCACCCCGGCCGCGGCCAGAACCTGCCGGGCATAGGCGCGGCGCAGGATCGCGAGGTCGTCGGGCGACATGGCGTGGTCTCCGATCATGAGGAGGGCCGGCGTCAACGCCGCCATCCGCGGTGGTCCGGCAGGTCGGCGCGCGTCAGGCTGATGTCGGCGAGTTGACGGTCGGAAAGACGGCCCGCGTCCGGCGGCCGGGCGCGGAACAGCCGGTGCAGGCTCGACAGCGCGAGGCCGAGGACGCCCGGCGGCGGCGAAGCCGTGAGCGAGGCGCGCGCCGGGCATGGCGCCGTGCCAGTACGCGACGTCACGGCTTCTTCTCCGGCCGGCCAATGGCCTCCGACGGAGGGCCGGGCGGGATGTCGGCCGCGGCCTCGTCCGACCGCGCCCGGCGCAGGCGCTGGCGCAGATCGTCGGCCGCCACCCTCGCGGCTGCCGGCGTGTGGCTGGCGAGCACCTCGTCCTCCGCCATGGCGAGCAGGTCGTCCGCGAGGGCCTCGACGAGGCGCTCGTGGGCGGACAGGATCGCGCCGTCCCGGCTCATAACTCGCCTCCGTCCGCGCCGCGCCGCAGCAGCGCCCGCCGCATGCGCCGGCGGGCCGTGTCGTAGGCGGTCGCGCCGAGGCCGTAGCGCGACCGGATCTCCTCGGCCGTCAGCCCCGCGGCAAGCCCGGCGACGATCTGCAATGCGACGGCGTCGCGCGCGAAGAGCCGGTCGATGTCGGCCAGCGCGCGGACGGCGGCGGCGACGCGCTCCGGGTCGGGCGCGGGGTCGGCTTGGCGCTCGACCTCCCCCGCGCCGCCGTCCGGCCGCACCATGATCGGGCGCTCGCGCCGGTGGCGGCGCCAATGGTCGTGGGCGACGCCCCGCATCGCCATCGCCAGCACGGCCACCAGGGACACGCCCTCCGGCCTCGCCCGCGCACCGTCGAGCAGGCGCAGCACCGCCTCGTTGAACAGGTCCGATCCGTCGACGCCCGGCAGGCCCCGCGCCCGCAGGCGGGCGATGGCGCGCAGGCGCAGGAGGTCGGCATCGCCGAGGTTCGCGACCTTGGCGGCGAGGTCGGGGGGCGGGATTGGCCTCTGCAGGGTGATCGGCACGGCGCGTCCGCGGTGGGCGTGGTCTCACCCGATCATGCGCTGCACGGGGCGGGACGCGGACAGCGAGCCCTGAAAATTCTATGCGGGATCTGCAGACTCCAGCCCTACCCCCAGCGACGCGAGCGCGTCCCAGTAGCCCGGATAGGTCTTCGCCACGCAGCCGGGGTCCAGCACCGTGATGCCGCGCAGCTTCAGCCCCGCGAGGGCGAAGCTCATGGCGATGCGGTGGTCCGCGTAGGTCTCGATCCGCGTCGGCAGCGCCTGGCCGGCGAGGCCGGGGTCGGAGGCGACGAGGAGGTCGTCGCCCTCCTCGCGCGCGAGGCCGGGGCGGATGCGGGCGAGCTCGGTCGACAGGGCGCGCGTGCGGTCGCATTCCTTGACGCGCAGGTTCTCGATGCCGGTGAAGCGCACGGGCTCAGCGTTGAAGGCGGCCAGCACGGCCAGCGTCGGCACGGCGTCCTGCATCTGCGAGCCGTCGATGGCGGCCGGCATGTGGGGGAACAGGTCGATCACCGCCTTGGCGCGCGCGTCGGGCTGGGTGAAGGCGTCGGCGGCGGTGCCGAGGTCGATGGCGCCGCCGGTCAGCTTCTGGGCCGCCCACAGGTAGGTCGCGGCCGAGGCGTCGGGCTCGACGTGGAAGTCGGCGGCGCGATAGCCCGTCGGCCGCACCGCCCAGATGGTGGCGTCGCGCTGCACAACCTCGGCGCCGAAGCTCCGCATGGCGGCGAGCGTGAGGTCGACGTAGCCGCGCGCGCCGATCTCGGCGCCCGTGAGCGCCACCTCGACCTCGCCCTCGCCGAGCGCGCCCATCATCAGCAGCGCCGACACGTACTGGCTCGACAGGCCGGCGTCGATGGCGACGCGACCGGCCGGCACGCGGCCCCGGCCCCGAACGGTGACGGGCGGGCAGCCGCTCGGCGCCGCGACGTCGAGGCCGAGCGCGGCCAGCGCCTCGACGAGCGGGCGGATCGGCCGCTTGCGCATGTGGGCGTCGCCGTCCACCACCACGGTGCCGTCGACCGCCGCCACGGCCGCGGTGAGGAAGCGCGTCGCCGTGCCGGCGTTGCCGAGGAACAGCGGGCCGGCGGGCGGGCGCAGGCTGCCGTCGCCGGTGACCACGAATTCCGTGTCGCCCGGCTCGTCGACCCGCACCCCCATGGCGCGCAGGGCGTCCGCCATCAGCCGCGTGTCGTCGCTCTTCAGCGCGCCGGTGAGGCGGCTCGTGCCGCGGGCGAGGCCGGCGAGCAGCAGCGCGCGGTTGGTGATGCTCTTCGAGCCCGGCGGCGACACGCGCCCGCGCAGCGGCCCGGCGGGCGGCACCACCGTGACGGCGAGGCTTCTGAGGTCGAAGGGCATCGGGCAGTCTCCGGACAAGGTCGATGCGTCATAGGGAGGGGCACGGCGCCGGGGCAAGCCCGCGATGGAGGCCGGGGATGACGCCGGACGAGTTCACGCGCGCGGTGCGCCGCAACCCCGGCGTCGCCGCCCTGCTCGGCCGCCTGCCGGACCTCGGCCTGCCGCAGTGCCACCTCGCCGCCGTCTGCCTGTTCCAGACGGTGTGGAACGTCGAGGCCGGCCACCCGGCGGCTCGGGGCATCCGCGACCACGACGTCTTCTATTGTGACGCCGACACGTCGTGGGAAGCGGAGGACCGGGCGATCCGCCGCGCCGCGGCGCTCGGCGCCGAGCTCGGCCTCGCGCTGGAGGTCCGCAACCAGGCGCGGGTGCACCTCTGGTACGAGCGGCGCTTCGGCGAGCCGCGCGCGCCCCTCCGCTCCGTCCGGGACGGGATCGACGGCTTCCTCGTGGCCTGCACGGCCGTGGGCATCGCGGCCGACACGGGCGAGGTCTACGCGCCCTACGGCCTCGCCGACCTCGCGGCCGGCGTGCTGCGCGTCAACCCGCGCCACCCGCGCCCGGCGCTGTTCCGCGCCAAGGCCGAGGACTACCGCGCGCGCTGGCCGTGGCTCACGATCGTGGACGGGGGTGAGACCGGCGGCGAAGGGCTGTAATCCACGACCTCACTCATCCTGAGCCGGGCCTGAAAGGCCCGTGTCGAAGCGCCTGCCCCGAATTCACCGAGGGGACGCAGGCGCCCTCCGCTTCAGCAGCGGCCCGCTCCTGCGTCCTTCGACACGGGCGCTCCGCGCCCGGCTCAGGATGAGGGAGGTTGAAGATTTCAGGCCGCTGAACCGGGTATGAGCTCTACCGCCGCCGCTTGTCGTAGGGGTTGTCGCCCTGGCGCAGCACCATGCGGATCGGGATGCCGGGCAGGTCCATGGTCTCGCGCAAGCCGTTGACGAGGTAGCGCTGGTAGGACTTCGGCAGGCCGGCGAGCTGGTTGCCGAAGATCACGAAGGTCGGCGGCCGGGCCTTGGCCTGGGTCATGTAGCGGATCTTGATGCGGCGGCCGCTGACGGCTGGCGGCGGGTTGGCGTCGAGCGCCGCGGAAAGCCAGCGGTTGATGCGCGAGGTCGACAGGCGGCGGTTCCAGGTCTCGGCGACGCGGAAGCAGGCTTCCAGCAGCTTGTCGAGCCCGAAGCCGTCGCGGCCCGACACGGGCACCACCGGCACGCCGCGGATCTGCGGCAGCAGGCGCTCGGCCGACTCGCGCATCTCCGAGAGTTTGGAGCCGCGCGCCTCGATCAGGTCCCACTTGTTGACGCCGATCACGACGGCGCGGCCTTCGCGCTCGGCCAGAGACGCGATGGTGAGGTCCTGCTTCTCGAAGGGGATCGTGGCGTCGAGCAGCACGACCACCACCTCGGCGAACTGCACGGCGCGGATCGAGTCGGCGGCGGCGAGCTTCTCGACCTTGTCCTCGATGCGGGCGCGCTTGCGCAGGCCGGCCGTGTCGAAGACCTTGAGGTCGCGGTCGCGCCACTTGAACTCGATGCCGATCGAATCGCGGGTGATGCCGGGCTCGGGGCCGGTCAGGAGCCGGTCCTCGCCGAGCCAGGCGTTGAGCAAGGTCGACTTGCCGGCGTTGGGCCGGCCCACGACCGCGATGCGCAGCGGCTTGGTGGGGTCGAACTCCGTGCCGTCCTCGTCCTCGCCGAGCACGAGGGGCGCGGCCTCCTCCTCGGCCGGGGAAGGAGCGTCCTTCGGCAGCACGGCCGCGAGCGCGTCGTAGAGGTCGATCATGCCCTCGTTGTGCTCGGCCGAGATCGCCACCGGCGTGCCGAGGCCGAGGCTGTGCGCCTCGAGCGCGCCCGACTCGCCCGCGCGCCCCTCCGCCTTGTTGGCCACCACGATGATGGGCTTGTCGGCGCGCCGCACGAGGCCGGCGAAGTGGCTGTCCATCGGGGTGACGCCGACGCGGCTGTCGATCACGAACAGGATCACGTCGGCATCCGCCACCGCGATCTCGGTCTGCTGGCGCATGCGCCCTTCGAGCGTCGACTCGGCGGCGTCGTCGAGGCCGGCCGTGTCGATCAGGGTGAAGTCGGCGTCGAACAGCGACGCCTCGCCCTCGCGGCGGTCGCGCGTCACGCCGGGCTGGTCGTCGACCAGCGCCAGCTTCTTGCCGACGAGCCGGTTGAACAGCGTGGACTTGCCGACGTTGGGCCGGCCGATGATGGCGACCTTGCTCATGGCTTCACCGCCGGCTCGGCGCCGTCGGCGGGCTTCGCCGCGGGGATGGCGGCCGCGGCCGCCGCCGGCGTGGCGGTCTTGCCGGCGCGGATCACGCCGAGCATGAAGCCCGCGCGCTGGCGGCTGTCGGGCGAGGCGAGCGGGTCGGCCTCGATCTCGTCGAGGCGCTTGCCGGCCGCGGCGTCGTCGCCGCGCTTGAGCGCCGCCGCGGCCAGCATCTCGCGCGCGACGGAGCGGAACGGCGAGTTGGCGTCGGCCAGCGGGCCGAGGCGGCGGTCGAGTTCCGCCGTCTCCGCGGTGTCGACCACGAGGAGGCCGGCGCGGAGGGACGCGATGTCGCGCAGCTCCTGCGGCACGCCCGCGTCGGCCGCGATGGCGTCGAAGCCCTTCACGGCCGCGGGCGCGTCGGTGCGGCCGAGCTCGCCCGCGGCGCGGAAGCGCGCCAGCGTGCGGTATCCGGCGGGGCCGTCCTGCGCCAGGGCGTCGAGCCCGGCCAGCGACGCCTTGGGGTCGGCCGCGTAGGCGTCGACCGCCTCGAAGTAGCGGGCGCCGGCCGCCTCGGCCTGCTGCTGGCGATGGTACTGGTTGAAGCGCCAGCCGCCGGCGGCGGCCAGGATCAGGACCGCGACGGCGAGCAGCGGGATCCAGTAGCGCGACAGGAAGCGCCGGAACTGGTCCTGGCGGTATTCCTCGTCGACCTCGCGGATGAAATCGGACATCGTTCTGGCTGGTTCTCGCGGGCTACGCAGGCTCTGGAGCGCGTTCCTAGCAGATCCGCGCGGCCGAAAGGCAAGGGAATGGTCGAAGCGCCCCCTCTCCCCCCGCGGGAGAGGGGGCGGTCCCGCCCGGTCAGATCAGGGACAGCGCGGCCCGGAGCCGCTCGGCCTCGGCCTCCAGGGCGACGAGGCGGCCGCGGTTGGTCTCGATCACCTCGGGCTTGGCCTTGGCCACGAAGGCCTCGTCGGCGAGGCGCGCCGACACCGAGCCCGCGTCCTTGAGCGCCTTGGCGAGCTCCTTCTCGAGCCGCGCCCGCTCCTTGGCGAAGTCGACCACGTCGCCGAGCGGCAGCAGGTAGTCGGTGCCGTCGACGGCGAGCCGCACCGACCCCTCGGGCGCTTCCCCGGCGACGTCGATGCCGGACAGGTTGGCGAGGCGGCGGATCTGCGGGCCGAAGCGGTCGAGCAGCGCGCGCGCCGCGTCGGACGGCGCGGACACGAGCAGCGGCACGGGCTTGCCGGGCGCGACCTTGAGCTCGCTGCGCACGGAGCGGATGCGCGACACCAGCGCGATCACGCCCTCGACCTGCGCATGCGCCTCCGAGCGGGCCGGCAGGGCCTCGAAGTCCGGCAGCTGCGCCGCCGTCAGCGCCTCGCCCGGCGCGCTGCCGTCCCACAGCGCCTCCGTCACGAAGGGCATGAAGGGATTGAGGAGCTGCAGGACCGTCCGGAGGCACCAGGCCACCACGGCGCGCGTGTCGTCGGCCGCCGCGGCGTCCTCGCCCGTCAGGGCGATCTTGGCGAACTCGACGTACCAGTCGCAGAACGTGTCGCGCACGAAGGCCTGGAGGCCCGTCGCGGCGTCCGAGAAGCGGTACTCGTCGAGCGAGGCGAGCGTGCGGCGCGCCACCGCGGCGAGCTCCGCCACGATCCAGGCGTCGATGGGGTTGGCGGGCGAGGCCGGCACCGGCGCGGCCGCGCCGCGGCAGCCGTCGAAGCAGCGGTAGAAGCCCGCGAAGCGGGCCGCGTTCCACAGCTTGTTGGCGAAGAGCCGCGCCGGGCGCACGGCGTCGGGCGACAGGCGGATGTCCTGGCCGTGGCCGCACAGGATCATCATCGTCATGCGCGTGGCGTCGGCCCCGTGCTGCCGGATGAGGTCCTGCGGGTCGATGACGTTGCCCTTGGTCTTCGACATCTTCTGGCCCTGCGCGTCGCGCACGAGGCCGTGCATGTAGATGTCGCGGAACGGGGCCGGGCCCTGGAAGTGGATCGACTGCATCATCATCCGGGCGACCCAGAAGAAGATGATATCGAAGCCGGTGACGAGCAGGTCCTGGGGGTAGTAGCGGGCGAGTTCGGGCGTGGCCTCCGGCCAGCCCAGCGTCGCGAAGGGCCACAGCGCGGAGGAGAACCACGTGTCGAGGATGTCGGGGTCGCGGGTGAGCGCCGCGTCGCGGCCGTAGTGGGCGCGCGCGAGATCGGCGGCCTCGGCCTCCGACTCGGCCACGAAGATCTCGCCGTCCTCGCCGTACCAGGCGGGGATCTGGTGGCCGTACCAGAGCTGGCGGCTGATGCACCAGGGCTCGATGTTGTCCATCCAGCGGTGGAACACGTTGGCCCAGTTGGCGGGCACGAAGGTGGTCTCGCCCGAGCGCACGGCGGCGCCGGCCGCGGCGGCGAGGCCCTCGGTCTTCATGAACCACTGGTCCGTGATGCGCGGCTCCAGCACCACGCCCGAACGCTCGCCGAAGGGCTGCGGCACGATCTTGGGCTCGATCCGCTCGATCAGCCCGAGCGCGTCGAGCGCTTCCACGGCGGCGCGCCGCGCCTCGAAGCGGTCGAGGCCGCGGTACGGCTCCGGCACGGCGTCGTTCATGCGCCCGTCGACCGTCATGACGTCGAGCGGCACGAGGCCGTGGCGCTGGCCGACCGCGTGGTCGTTGAAGTCGTGGGCCGGGGTGATCTTCACGGCGCCGGAGCCCTGCTCCGGGTCGGCGTGGTCGTCGGCGATGATCGGGATGGTGCGCCTCGTCAGCGGCAGCGCGACGAGCGTGCCGACGAGGTCGCGATAGCGCTCGTCGGCGCCGTTCACCGCGACGGCCTGGTCGCCAAACAGCGTCTCCGGCCGCGTGGTGGCGACCACGACGTGGCGCGACGGATCCTCAACCAGGGGATAGCGGATGTGCCAAAGGTGCCCCTCGACCTCGCGCGTCTCGACCTCGAGGTCGGACACGGCGGTGCGGAACTTCGGGTCCCAGTTCACGAGCCGCGTGCCGCGGTGGATCAGCCCCTCGCGGTACATGGACACGAAGACGCGCATCACCGCGCGGGTGATGACGGGGTCGAGCGTGAAGCGCTCGCGCGACCAGTCCGGCGTGCAGCCGAGTCGGCGGAGCTGGCCCTGGATGGCGCCGGCCGACTGGTCGCGCCACGCCTCGGCGCGCTTGAGGAACTCCTCGCGGCCGAGCGTGAAGCGCGTGTCGCCCGTCTTGGCGAGCTCGCGCTCGACGACGAAATGGGTCGCGATGGAGGCGTGGTCGGTGCCGGGCAGCCACAGCACGTCGTAGCCGCGCTGGCGCTTGTGGCGCACCACCACGTCCTGCAGCGTCATGTCGAGCGCGTGGCCGATGTGGAGCTGGCCCGTGACGTTGGGCGGCGGCATGACGAGCGAGAACTTCGGCTTCGACGACGCCACGTCGGCGCGGCCCACGCCGGCCTCGACCCAGCGCTCGACGAGGCCGGGCTCGATCGCCTCGGGGTCGAAGTGGGCGGGAAGGCTCGACGTGTCAGCGGTCATCATGGGACTCCGGACCGCCGGCCAAGGGTCGGCCCGGACGATCGCCTCGCCCGGCGAACATCGCGGGCCGGCAGGGGGATTAGCAGATCGGGGCGAGGAGCGCAGCCGAAACACGGACCCGCGAGGCGGTGGTGGCGCTCGGAACTGAAAGGGAGAAAGCGACAGTCGGACTGTCATTCACCATCGGAACTTGATGGTGCCCGAACGCTGGATGGTAGAACAGAAAGAAACGGTAGCTCACAGCCGGTGGCAGGACAAGCGCCCTCCGTTGATCTCAGATCGGTATCGGGACTGAGTATCAGACCTGTCAGAGTGCATCGATGCTCAGCCGAGAGAGCGCGGGTGGCCTGAGCTCGAGGCGGGACCGCTGAAACCGACAGAGCCGCCCACCTCACGGGGAGCGACCGAGGCCAGGGAGGAGGAGACCAAGGAGGGCAAGCGCTCGGAGGCGCGCCGCCGCTCGGCGTGAAACGTGCCGGCGGTGGATGTCGGCGAGGGGGACAGCTGCCGATCCAGGTGAGCGGTTCCGGTCAGCATCGATGCCGGAGGTGCCCCGAAGCGGAAAAACGCCGCGCCTCGAGGGACGAAGAAGCCGAGGAGGGAGTGGACCGGCGCGGAGCAGGTTTTGGCGCGGCCGCGGCGGCCTCGGAGGTGGACCTCGACGGCGCGGCCGCGACCTGCGATGGGGGGCAGCACGCGACGAAGGGGGACGGAATGCCAGAGGCGAGGACCATGACGATCGGGGACGTGATCAACGTCACCGAGCAGCTGCACGCGGACCTGCTGACCGCGACCGCGGCGCAGGATCCCGAGATCGTGCACACGTCGATCATCGCCGCCGTCGAGGGCCTGCTCGGCTGCGTTCGGACGCTCGCCCGGGAGATCATCAAAGTCGAGATCGAGGGCGTCGAGACATCGCTACCCGCCCCGGAATAGCGTTCGCGGGGCCTGCGACGGCACAAGGCTCCGCCCCGCGCGTTGGGCGCGCGAGGGAGTTCCGAGGATGCCGAAGTTCAAGGTGACGGTTGCGGACGAGGCCGGCCGCAAGCTCTACGACGAGACGATCGAGGCCGAGGGGCCGCGCGAGGCCTGCAGGATCGCGGCCGAGGAATCCGCGACGCTGGAAGCGCCGGACCACATCGGAGGGGCGGCCGCGGGCATCGAGGCGACGATGAGGGACTCAGTCGTCGACTGACCGAGAAGAACCCGAGACCGTCCGGCGCCGCAATAGAGACGGGTGATCGCCAGAATCGGCCACCCCAGCCTCAGAGCCGGTTTGTGTCGTCTCATGCTGCTGTTTTCAGGGTCGGCCGTGGGCAGTCGCGATCCTGCATGCTCCTCGGCACGATGGCGGGCGCCGTCGTCCGGCCACGCTCTCGGCGGCGTCGAAGCCGCACGGTCCTCCCACCGGGATGGCCTCGACCGACTGCGTGTCCACCACGGCCTGGCGCGGGTCGTGCTCCCGGCGCCGCGGCCGGGCCACGCGGCGCATCAGGCCTCGGGCAGACCTTTCTCGCCCCAGCGCCGGAACCGGCCGTGGACCGTGCGCCAGTGCGTATAGCCCGCCGGCAGGGCTCGCGCTGCGAGGCGGGTTCACCTGCGCCAGCGACGCCGCCACATGGCCGACCGCGAGCATCGTCACCATGCTCTTCGCGCCGGCTCTTCTGACAGATGAGGATCAGACGCGGAGGCAAATGAGTAAACGATCATCGTAACCGCAAGCATCGACGCTCCGACGGCGAACACGTCGATTGGGCACGTAACGCTGTCGACCGCCTCGTCGAGGAGATCGAGCAGTTCAGGCGCGTTGCCACCCGACAGGACGAGCTGCCCGCAAACGTCATGGGCTTCGCGAAGCTCGCAGCCATGGCGATCTGGCTCGGACAGAAAGATCGTCACCATCCCCGAGGCCGGGAGCCTGACGCAGCGTTCGCGATTCCTCAACCGTCCTGTTCCACAGTGTCGTTCAAGACGACAATCCCCGGACGCCCGCATGCTGTCTCGCGCCGCCACCGCTTCGAGCGAGATCGAGCTGAAGCTCGCCCTCCGCGCCGAACTGGTGGACCGCCTCTTCTCCAACGCCGTGTCGATCGGCGCCATGGGCACGCTGTTCACGCTGTTCGGCCTGCTCGTCGCCTCGCGCATGGGGGATCCGCTGCTGGCCGGCCTCGTCGTGGCGGGCGGACTCGCGGCGGCGGCGCACGTCGCCGTGGTGCGGCTGTACCGCGGGGCGCCACGCACGGGCGCCGAACTGTCGCGGTGGGAGTCGCGCTACGCCGCCGCGGGCTTCGGCAGCGCGGCCTTCGTGGGCCTCGCCGCCGCGCGCACCTTCCTCAGCGACGACCTCGGCAGCGCCATGCTGATGACGGGCCTCATCTTCGGCTATGCCGCCGGCACCATGGCGCGCGCCGCCACCCGGCCCTGGGTCACCGCGCCCCGCATGCTGGTGCTGGTGGCGGCTCCCGTGGCGGTGCTGCTGTCGCGCCACGACCTGCTGTTCGCCGCCCAGGCGCTGCTGCTCGTGCTGTTCCTCGTCACCGGCCTCGAGACCATGATGTCGCTCCACCGGCAGGCCGTGACGGAGATCGACACCTCGCTGCGCCGCCGCGACAGCGCCCGCCGCGACGCGCTGACCGGCCTCGCGAACCGCCTGTCGCTCGACGAGGTCCTGGCGGACCGCGCCGCCCACGCCGCCGCGGCCGGCCGCTGCATCGCCGTCCACTGCCTCGACCTCGACGGCTTCAAGGTCGTCAACGACACCCACGGCCACGCGGCCGGGGACCTGCTGCTGCAGGCCGTCGCCGACCGCCTCCTGGCCCTGGTCCGGCCCGACGACCTCGTGGCGAGGCTCGGCGGCGACGAGTTCGTCCTGGTGCAGGCCCAGGTCGCGGATGGGCTCGCGGCCGAGCGCCTCGCGGCCGCCGTCGTCGAGGCGCTCGGGCGGCCCTACCGCTTGGGCGACCGGGACCTCCGGGTCAGCGCGAGCGTGGGCGTGGCCGTCGGCGCGCGGTCGGGCGCGACCCCGGCGGCGCTGATGGCCGAGGCCGACGCCGCGCTCTACGCCAGCAAGGCGCGGGGCCGCGGCCGCCACACCGTCCGCCGCGCCACGCCGCCCGCGTCGCACGACGTGTCGGCGCTGCTGCTGGTGTCTTGACGCCGGACGCGCGCGGCCCGACGCTTGCAATCATCCGACCCGTCGGACGCCGCCCGGCGCCGCGCTGAAAAGGACCCACCATGTCGCGCATCGCGCTCCTGGCCTCGGCCGCCCTCGCCGCCGTCCTGGCCGTCGCACCGGCCTCCGCCAAGGACTGGACCAAGGTGACGATCGCCACCGAGGGCGCCTATGAGCCCTGGAACTTCGTGCAGCCGGACGGCAAGCTGGCCGGCTTCGAGATCGACCTCGCCCACGACCTCTGCGCCAGGATGAAGGTCGAGTGCACGGTCGTGCAGAACGACTGGGACGGCATGATCCCCGCGCTCAACGCGGGCAAGTTCGACGCCATCATGGCCGGCATGAGCATCACCGGGAAGCGCCTGCAGGTGATCGACTTCTCCCGGTCCTACGCGGCCGGGCCCTCGGGCTTCCTCGTGCCCAAGGCCAGCGACCTCGCCAAGCTGCCCGGCACGGGCGAGATCCTGTCCATGGGGACTGAGGAGGCCAAGGCCAAGCCGGTCATCGACGGCATGCGGGCGCTGCTCAAGGGCAAGTCGATCGGCGTGCAGGTGGCCACCATCCAGGCCAACTTCGTGCACCACTACTTCGACGACGTCGCCACCGTGCAGGAATACAAGACGGCCGAGCAGAACGACCTCGACCTGATGGCGGGGCGGCTCGACGCCTCCTTCGCCGAGGAATCCGTCCAGCTCGCCACCCTGGCCAAGCCCGACGCCAAGGATCTGACCATCGCGGGCGCCGAGTTCCGCGGCGGCCCCGACCTCGGCGAGGGCACCGGCGTCGGCATCCGCAAGAACGAGCCCGAGCTGAAGGCGATGTTCGACAAGGCCATCGCGGCCGAGATCGCGGACGGCTCGCTGAAGAAGCTCCAGGACAAGTGGTTCAAGCTCGACATGATGCCGCCGAGCTGATGCGGCGCCCCGACGCCCTCCGCCCGTGATCGACCTCGCGCTCTTCGGCTTCGGCCCGACGGGCTGGGGCGCCGCCATGCTGCGAGCCACGCTGATGACGCTCGCCGTCACGGTCGCGGCGATGCTGATCGGCGCGGCCCTCGGCGCCGCCGTCGCGGCCGCCAAGCTGTCCGACCGTCGCGCGCTCCGCGCCGCCGCCGACGCCTACACGACGGTGCTGCGCGGCGTGCCGGAGCTGCTCGTCATCTACCTCGTCTACTTCGGCGGCAGCGCCCTCGTGACCGAGGCCGCGGCCGCGATGGGCGTGCAGGGCTTCCTCGGCCTGCCGTCCTTCCTGGCGGGGTCGCTGGCCTGCGGCCTCACCTCGGCGGCCTACCAGGCGGAGGTGTACCGCGGCGCCGCGCTGGCGGTGCCGCGCGGCCAGGGGGAGGCGGCCCGCGCGCTCGGCATGGGCGCGCTCCTGCGCTTCCGCCGCATCCTCGCGCCGCAGATCCTCGCCGTGGCGCTGCCCGGCCTCGGCAACGTGTGGCAGCTCGCCCTCAAGGAATCGGCGCTGATCTCGGTGACGGGCCTCGTCGAGCTGCTGCGCCAGAGCCAGATCGGCGCCGGCTCGACGCACCAGCCCTTCAGCTTCTACATCGCCGCCGGCCTGCTCTACCTCGCCCTCACGACGGGCTCGACGCTGCTCTTCGACCGGGCGGAATGGCGCCTGACGCGCTCGGCGCGACGCCCGTGATCGACCTCGACTTCCTCCGCGGCACGTCGCTCGCGCTGCTCCGCGGCCTGCCGCTGACGCTCAAACTCTTCCTCGCCTCGGCCGCGGCGGGGCTCGTTCTCGCCGGCCTGATCGCCTTCATGCGCGCGCGGGGCCGGGTCGCCCGCGGGCTCGCCACGGCCTACGTCTTCGTGTTCCGCGGCACGCCGCTGCTGGTGCAGCTCTTCCTCGTCTATTACGGGCTGAGCCAGTTCCCCGCCGTCCGCCACAGCTTCGCCTGGCCGTTCCTGCGCGACCCGTTCTGGTGCGCGGTGCTGACCCTGTCGCTGAACACCGGCGCCTACACGAGCGAGATCATCCGCGGCGCGCTGGCGGCCGTGCCGCAGGGCCAGGTCGAGGCCGCGCGGGCCTGCGGCATGCCGCGCGGGCTGGTGTTCCGCCGCGTCGTCGCGCCGATCGCCCTGCGCCAGGCGCTGCCGAGCTACAGCACCGAGCTGATCCTGATGACGAAGGCGACCTCGCTCGCCTCCATCGTGACGCTGAAGGAGACGATGTTCATCGCCGCCGCGGTCAACAACGAGACCTATCGCGCCATCGAGGTCTTCCTCTGCGCGGGCGCGATCTACCTCGCGCTCAACATCCTGCTGTCGCGCGCGATCGCGCTCGTCGAATGGCGCCTGTCGCCCCACCTCCGCCGCCCGCCCGACGCCCTGCCGGGCCTCGACACGCCGCCCATCCTCGGGACCGCCTGATGACCCATGCCCCGCAGAAGCCGTGCGCCCTCTCGGTCAAGGACCTGCGCAAGACCTTCGGCGCGCTGGAGGTGCTGCGCGGCATCTCGCTCGACGCGCACGGGGGCGACGTCATCTCGATCCTGGGCGCCAGCGGCTCGGGCAAGAGCACGTTCCTGCGCTGCATCAACCTCCTGGAGACGCCGGACAGCGGCGAGGTCAGGCTCGGCGACGAGGTGATCCGCATGAAGCGGGGCCGCGACGGCAAGGCGGGGCCGGCCGACCGCCGCCAGGTCGACCGCATCCGCTCGCGCCTCGGCATGGTGTTCCAGAGCTTCAACCTGTGGAGCCACATGACGATCCTGCAGAACGTCATCGAGGCCCCGGTGCACGTGCTCGGCCGCCCCAAGGCGGACTGCGTGGCCGAGGCCGAGGAGCTGCTCGCCAAGGTCGGCATCGCCGAGAAGCGCCACCACTACCCGTCGCACCTGTCGGGCGGGCAGCAGCAGCGGGCCGCCATCGCCCGCGCGCTGGCGATGCGGCCGGACGTGATGCTGTTCGACGAGCCCACCTCGGCGCTCGACCCGGAGCTCGTCGGCGAGGTGCTGCGGGTGATGCGGGCGCTCGCCGCGGAAGGCCGCACCATGCTGGTGGTGACGCACGAGATCGGCTTCGCCCGCGAGGTGTCGGACCGCGTGATGTTCCTGCGGGAAGGGCTCGTCGACTGCGAGGGGCCGCCCTGCGACCTCTTCGGCAGCGCCGGCTCCGAGCGGTTCAGGACTTTCATCGCCCGCCATGCTACGAACTGACGTCACGGTCGGGAGGCGGTGAGGGCTCATGAGCGACGACGCGTTTCCCCCGGCCGCCGACCCCGCCCCGCCGGCCGGGCGACCCGGCGACCAGCGCTACGACCCGCGCGCCGAAGCCCGGCACCTGCTGCGCACGGTGCGCTCCGGCGCGCTGGCGACCCTGACGGCGGACGGCGACCCCTATGCCAGCCTCGTCACCGTGGCGACGCTGCCGGACGGCAGCCCGGTGCTGCCGCTCTCCACCCTGGCGGTGCACACGCAGCACCTGATGGCCGACCCGCGCTGCTCGCTGCTGCTCGACAGCGCCGGGGTGGGCGACCCCCTGGTCCACCCGCGGCTGACCGTCACGGCCCGCGCCGTGAAGGCCACGGCGGAGGAGCGCGCTGCCTGGCGCTCGCGCTTCCTGCGCCGCCACCCGAAGGCGGAGCTCTACGTCGACTTCGGCGACTTCTCGTTCTGGCGGCTCGACATGCGGGGGGCCCGCATTATCGGCGGCTTCGGCCGCATCAACATGCTGGGCGCCTCCGACCTCGTCACCGACACGGCCGGGGCGGAAGCCCTGCTCGACGCCGCCGATCGCTCGCTCGACCACATGAACGCCGACCACGCGGACGCGCTGAAGCTCTACGCCACGGCGCTCTGCGGCGCGCCGGACGGGGACTGGCGCATCGTCGGCCTCGACCCGGAGGGCATCGACCTGGGGTGGCGGGACAGCACCCTGCGGCTCGCGTTTCCCGCGCGCGTCGCCGATCCCGCGGCGCTGCGGCGGCAGCTCGTCGCCTGGGTCGACGAGGCCAGGGCGCGGAGCGCGTGAGCGCCGGCGGAAACCTGTTGACCTTACGGCAGGTCCGCTGTTGGTTCCGCGATCGGGCGCCGTTTCCTCATTGATTTTTCAGCACTGTGCTGTTAGGGTCACGGGCGATCGGCGATAAGCGCGAGCTGTTGCGATCCGGTGAACGGCGCCGCTCGTCGGGGCCTCTGCGGGGCGCCTCCGGGGGTCATGCTTAACCGGACGTTCCGGCTTCTTCAACGCCGAACTCGGCCGGGCCGCATTCTTTCGCGTTCCGCGTCCTTCGGAAGCTGACGACACAGAAGAACGGCCCTGGAACACCCGCGTGGCTCGCCACGGCGGGCGAACCCGGCCCGCAACAGCGAACGGATCAACGTGACTCAGAAATCAGCCCCCTCCCCGGTCGAAGCGGAAGCCACGCCGGTTGCCGCCGAGAAGGTCGCCCCGCCGCGCGCCAAGTCCTCCTTCGGCTCGCCGGGCTCCCGTCCGGGGTTTCCGTCCAAGACGATCCGTTCCCAGCCGGGCGCGCAACAGGTGAAAGCCGAATCGGGCAAATCGGTGGCCAAGGCCCCGGGGTCGCGCCAGGGCTTCAAGGCCGGCGAGTTCATCGTCTATCCGGCGCACGGCGTCGGCGAGATCGTGGCCATCGAGGAGGAGGAGGTCGCCGGCTTCAAGCTCGAGCTCTTCGTCATCTCCTTCGCCAAGGACAAGATGAAGCTCAAGGTGCCGCTGCCGAAGGTGGCCTCCGTGGGCATGCGCAAGCTCAGCGAGCCCGAGGCCGTGCAGAAGGGCCTCGACACGCTGGCCGGGCGGGCGCGCATCAAGCGCACCATGTGGTCGCGCCGCGCGCAGGAATACGAGGCCAAGATCAACTCCGGCGACCTCATCGCCGTGGCCGAGGTGGTCCGCGACCTGTACCGCTCCGACGCGCAGCCCGAGCAGTCCTATTCCGAACGCCAGCTCTACGAGGCGGCGCTCGACCGCCTGGCGCGGGAGATCGCGGCCGTGCAGAAGCTGACCGACACCGAGGTGCTCAAACTCATCGAGTCGCAGCTCCAGAAGAGCCCGCGCCGCTCCAAGGCCGAGGTGGAGGCGGATGCCGAGGCCGACGATGCCGAAGGCGACGTCGAGGAAGCCGCCTGAGCGGCTTCCGTCTCCGGCACCGATCCAAGCCCGGGCTCGCGCCCGGGCTTTTTCGTTCGCGGCCGCCCGCCGCGCCTCCTCCGAGGTCGACGCGCGAAAAGCCGCCTTGATCTTCGGCCCGCGGCGCCTTATGCGGTCGGCGATGGCCCGACGTCCGGCTCGGGCCCGATCGAGGCACGGCGTGGCGGCTTCCGCTCACCATCCGACCCGACTGCAGGTGGCGCGCCGCGCCGCCCCCCTTCCGCTCGCCCTTCTCCTTAGCCGCCCCTGAGCGCCGGCCGGGCTCCGTGCCCGGGCGTTCAGGGGATCGCGCGAGCCACCATCCCATCCTTTCCCGGGCCGCGTCGCCGCGCCCGCCCTTCCAGGCCTCACCATGACTCAGACCTCCCCCGCGTCCGACCGCGTCCTGATCTTCGACACCACCCTGCGCGACGGCGAGCAGTGCCCCGGCGCCACCATGACCTTCGAGGACAAGATCGAGGTCGCCCACCTGCTCGACGAGATGGGCGTGGACATCATCGAGGCCGGCTTCCCGATCGCCTCCGAGGGCGACTTCGAGGCCGTCTCCGAGATCGCCCGCCAGGTGAAGCGCGCCACCGTGGCGGGTCTCGCCCGCGCCATCGAGGGCGACATCGCCCGCGCCGGCGCCGCGGTGCGCCACGCGGAGCGCCCCCGCATCCACACCTTCGTGTCGACCTCGCCGATCCACCTCGCGCATCAGATGCGCAAGAGCGAGGACGAGGTGGTGGAGATCATCGCCCGCACGGTGGCGCAGGCCCGCGGCCTCGTCGAGGACGTCGAATGGTCCGCCATGGACGCGACCCGCACGCCGATCGACTACCTGTGCCGCTGCGTCGAGACGGCCATCCGCGCCGGCGCCACCACGATCAACCTGCCCGACACGGTCGGCTACGCGACGCCGGCCGAATACATGTCGATGTTCCGGCAGGTGCGCGAGCGCGTGCCGGGCGCCGACAGGGCGGTCTTCTCGGTCCACTGCCACGACGACCTCGGCCTCGCCGTCGCCAACACCCTGGCCGGCATCGAGGGGGGCGCCCGGCAGGTCGAGTGCACCATCAACGGCATCGGCGAGCGGGCCGGCAACGCCGCGCTGGAGGAGGTCGTCATGGCGATCCGCACCCGGCGCGACGTGCTGCCCTACGCGACCGGCGTCGACACCACCATGCTGACCCGCGCCTCGAAGCGCCTGTCGGCGGTGACCTCCTTCCCCGTGCAGTACAACAAGGCGATCGTCGGCCGGAACGCCTTCGCGCACGAGAGCGGCATCCACCAGGACGGCATGCTGAAGAACGCCGAAACCTACGAGATCATGACGCCGGAGAGCGTCGGCGTGACCAAGACCTCGCTGGTGATGGGCAAGCATTCCGGCCGCGCGGCCTTCAAGGACAAGCTGCGCGACCTCGGCTATTCCCTGGGCGACAACGCCCTGCAGGACGCCTTCAAGCGCTTCAAGGACCTCGCCGACCGCAAGAAGCACGTCTACGACGAGGACATCGTCGCCATCGTGGACGAGGAGATCGGCAGCGCCCACGAGCGCGTGACGCTGGAAGCGCTGACCTCGATCTCGGGCACGGCCGGCCCGTCGACCGCCACGCTGACCCTGGCCGTCGAGGGCGCGCACCGCACCACCCAGGCGACCGGCAACGGCCCCGTCGACGCCATCTTCAACGGCATCCGCGCGCTGGAGCCCCACGCGGCGGAGCTCGAGCTGTTCCAGATCCACGCCGTCACGGAGGGCACCGACGCGCAGGCCGAGGTGACGGTGCGCCTCGGCGTCGAGGGCCGGGCCTTCACGGGCCGCGGCGCCGACCCCGACACGATGGTGGCCTGCGCGCGCGCCTACCTCGCCGCGCTGAACAAGCTGCAGGCCTGGTCGAGCCGCGGCTCCGCCCAGAGCGCCATGAAGCTCGGCTGACTTATCCACAGCCCGCCGCGGCGCCTGCCGCCGCCGCGGGCTTTCCGGCAAAAACCGCTTTACAGCCCCGACGCTCCCCCCTATACCCCGCTCATCGGCGGCGCAGACAGCGCCCCGGTGGTTCGGGTGATTAGCTCAGTTGGTAGAGCAGCTGACTCTTAATCAGCGGGTCGTAGGTTCGAGCCCTACATCACCCACCAAATTAAGTCAGCAGCTTAGCTCTCAAATCGCGCAGTAGCTGCTTCCGGAAAATCTAGGCGGTGTGGACGAATTTGACCAAGCACAGTCCTGCGGCGAAAGCGACGATGGATCGGAAGTTTCTTGCGGTCTTCTCGCATCGGAGGGCGACGCGCTTGAAGCGCTTCAGCCGACCGATGCCCTGCTCGATGCGGGCCCGGGCCTTGTAAAGGGTGCGAGCGAAGAAGGCCGGCTTGTTCTTCTCGTTCGCTTTGTGGGGGATCACAGGGGCGATACCGCGCGTCCTCGCGGCGTCTCGGTTGGCTTTGCTGGCATAGCCCTTGTCGCAGATCACGGCACGGGGCTGAAGATCGGGGCCGATGTCGAGCAGGGTTTCGAAGTGTCGCCCGTCGGAAGCTTCACCGCCGGTCAGATCAAAGGCGATGATGTCGCCGGAAGCGTCGGACTTGGCATGGATCTTCGTGGTGAAGCCGCCGCGAGAGCGACCGAGGGCTTGTCCGTGCTGCCCCCTTTTGCGCCGGCTGCCGACACATGGGCGCGCACGATAGTCGAGTCGAACATCTGAACGAGATGAGCGGTGTCGCTCATCGACGCGAGCGTGTCGAAGAAGGCTTCGAACACGCCGGCCTGGCTTAACCGATCAAACCGCTTCCACACGCTGTTCCACAAACCGAAGCACTCGGGCAAAGCGCGCCAGCGAACATTTTCGACGCTGAAAAAATGAAGCGCTTCAAGAAAAAGCCGATCATCTGTTGCCTTCCGTCCCCGCCGGGGAAGGCAGGCGCGGAACACCGCGAGTGTATGCGTCCAGTCTTGCTCCGTCATTCGCGTCGACATCGATCTCACCCCCCGAATGCCTCGGGGCATGAGAATCAGACCTGAGCCAGCAAGGGAATCCCCAAAAGCGTTGCTGCTCTAAATTCGTCCACACGGCCTAGCATCGAAAGCATGTCGGAAGCGACGTCGTATCGTAATTTTCGATCCGGCTTTCAGCCGACCACGCATCGCAGATCCCCGCCGCACAACTCCGCCAGCTTGAGCATGCGCTGTTGTCGCCGTCCGTGCTCGTCGTCCCAAGCGATCTCCGTCCAGATGATGGCCTTGAGGTCGCTTAAATCGTGCTCGTCAACGTTCGCCAGCATGACGACGGGCGGCATGATCGACATCTGCACGTCGCCCCCTGCCCCGCGCTGAACGACGTTGGGCCGCGGCTCGAACTGCAAGAAGTCGCACCGGACGTCGAGCGTCCGGACCGGATCGCCGATGCACCGACTCGTGAAAAAGACAGTTCGTCCCATGCTTGCGTCCTCCAGCCATGAGGATCGCACGATCGGAAGCAGTTTCGAAAGCGCCCCGACGGAGCCGGACGGGGCGCCCCCAGTTTCCGCTCAACTTGAGCAGAAATCCTCAGGCTGCAATCCGGCTCTCCGAATGCCCGCCGCGCCAGCGCCGCCACCAGCCTGAGTAGCACCACCGCCTGCGCGCTGGGCTCCCCTGCGCGGCCCGCTTGGTCCTCGGCGTGGGCCAGCACGGCGGCCACGTCGTCGGGCGACGACATGCCGTCCAGCGCTGCGGCGAAGGCCTCGGCGGCGCCGTGCTCCTCATCAGCGGCCGCGTCGCAGGCCGGCGCGGCGTCGGCGCGGCGTGAGGCCGCCGCGTACCGCTGGATGGCCCGTGCGAGGTCGAACGAGACGACGGATGTCATGCGAGCACCCCGCCGCATACGCGCTCGGCGTCCTCGGCCAGCGACTGCGCCAGGGCGGCGCTCTCCAGCACGTCGTAGCTGAGCGAGTCGAGGTAGCCCTTCGCCTTGGCCTTCACGCCGGCGAGGCCGACGGCCGGCACGTCGACCATGCACAGCATCAGCTGCTCGGCGTGCCGCAGCCGCCTGTTCTGGTCGTCCTCGTCGTCCACTGGCTCTAGCGCGTAGGCGACGCCGTCGAGCCGAAGCGCGGCGAGTTGCGTCGGCAGATCGACCGCCTGGTAGATGCCATTGCGGCTTGCGACGTCGCCGCGTCTGAGGTGGGCCGTCACTTGGCGAAACTGGAAGCGGAGAATGGCTCCTTGGCGCGCCGGCTCGAAGCGATGGAGACTCCGGACGCAGTCACGCTGCACCCGCGTACCATCGAGAGCTATATAGCGGAGGTCGACACGCTCGCATCAACCCTGGCGGCCGGGAAGAACGCGGAAGCAGTCGGGATCGTGCAAGAAGCGGTCGACCACATCAAGGTCTATCGGCGCCGCAAGAACGGTCCGGTCGAGTTCGACATCGCTGAAACTGTAGAGCACCTACTATTCCCGCAGATGGGTTTAGTGGTGCCCGAGGGCGGATTCGAACCACCGACACTGCGATTTTCAGTCGCATGCTCTACCAACTGAGCTACTCGGGCGTCTCGGGGCCCGTCCGGGCCGCGACTGAGGGGCTTATACGGACGGCGCCCGGGCTTGTCCAGGCCCTTTCGACGGCCCTGTGGACGAGGCATGGTCGGAGCGACGGCGTGAGGACGGGCGGGGCGCGGGCGATGGCGGACGGCGACGGGGTGGAGACCGGAGAGACGCTCGACCTGCGCGGCCTGAAGTGCCCCCTCCCCGTCCTGCGGACCCGCCGGGCGCTGCTCGGCCTGCGTCCCGGCCAGTTGCTCGTGGTGCGCTGCACAGACCCCCTGGCGGGGCTGGACATCCCCAACCTCGTGCGGGAAACCGGCGACACCCTGCTCGACGCGACGCGGGACGCGCGCGTCTCGCAGTTCACGATCCGTAAAGCCTGACGACGGCGGACGACCTCGCCGCCGCCGGATCAAATCGGCACAGCCCGCGTTGACGCCGAACAGAAACAAAAAGGCATCGAAGCGGTGAAACTGACAGCCTACGCAGTCCTCATCTGCGCGATGGCGGCCCCTTCGGCCGCTTTCGCCCAGCAACATGCCGGCAGCGCCGAGGATCAACTGGCCTGCACGCCCGACGTCTACCGCCTCTGCGCGAGCAACATCCCGGACGAGGACGCCATCACGGCGTGCCTGCGCCAGCACAAGCCGCAGCTCAGCGCCGGCTGCAAGGCCGTGTTCTCCCGGCCCGACACGGCCGCGGCCCCGAAGAAGAACGACGACGACGATTGAGCGCCGCACGGGCGCCGGCGGGGCGGCCCCGGCTCACTCCGGGTCGGGGCTGTCGCGCATGTCCTCGTCGATCTCGACGGGCACGCGGTAGCCCTCGCCGAGCCAGCGGTGCAGGTCGACGTCGGCGCAGCGCTTCGAGCAGAAGGGCTTGAACTCGGGCGTCGCCGCGCGCCCGCAGATGGGGCAGCGGCGCTTGGCGGCCGGCGGCGCGCCGCCGTTGTCGTTCGCGGCGCCGCTCACCGCGGGCCCGCCCAGGCGGCGTGGACGGGGAACCCCTCGCCGGCGAGCAGCGACACGGTCTCGTAGAGCGGCAGCCCCACGACCCCCGTGTAGGAGCCGACGAGCTTGACCACGAAGCTCGACGCAAAGCCCTGCACGGCGTAGCCGCCAGCCTTGCCGTTCCATTCGCCGCTGTCGAGGTAGGCGCCCATCTCGGCTCCCGACAGCCGCTTGAAGCGCACGCGCGTTTCCACGAGGCGGTGGCGCCGGCCGCCGCGGGGCGTGAGCAGCGTGACGCCGGTGTGGACGCGATGGGCGCGCCCCGACAGGAGGCGCAGGCAGCCCTCGGCCTCGTCGCGGGTCTCGCATTTCGGCAGGATGCGGCGGCCGACGCTCACGACCGTGTCGGCGGCGAGGACGAAGGCGCCTCCGAGGTCGCCGCGCGCTTCGGCGGCCGCGGCCGCGGCCTCCGCCTTGCCGGCTGCGAGGCGCGCCGCGAGCACGCGGGGCAGCTCGGAGCGCTCGGGCGTCTCGTCGATGTCGGCGGGGAGCAGCGCTTGGGGCTCGACGCCGACCTGCTGGAGCAGCGCCAGGCGGCGGGGCGACGCGGAAGCGAGGATCAGCCGCGGCGGCGCCGGGTCGCGTTCCCGTGCGAAGCCGATCACCGGCCCGGCCTCACTTGAACCGGTACGTGATTCGGCCCTTGGTGAGGTCGTAGGGGGTCATCTCGACGAGAACGCGGTCGCCCGTCAGCACGCGGATCCGGTTCTTGCGCATCTTGCCGGCCGTGTGGGCGGTGATCTCGTGTTCGTTCTCGAGCTTCACGCGAAACATCGCGTTCGGCAGCAGTTCCGTCACCGTGCCGGGGAACTCGAGCAGCTCTTCCTTCGCCATATGATCCGTTCTTTCGAGCGCCGCGGATTGTCCTCCACGAGGCGTTGCGCCGCCGAAACGGCGGCGACATGCGGCGCGGCGCCGGGAGGCACCGCGTCTAGCCGGCGGACCCTACTGGAGATCGCCGCGTTTGTGAACCGGAGATGGGGACGGCGGCGCCGTCCCGGAAGACGCCCCGGCGAGGGCGGCCGATCGAGGAGATCCCGCCATGGCGAGACGGCGACGGACGGCGGCGACGCCCTTCGGCCTGTGGGCCGACGCGATGGCGACCGGGGTCGCCACGGCGGTGACGCTGTCGGTGCGCGTGCCGCAGCTCCTGGCGGGCACCATGACGGCCGCCGAATCGACCCGCATGGTCGCCGAGAAGGCCGCGGCGGCCGGCGAAGGCCTCCTGGCGGGCTCGGCCGCGGCGGCGCGGGTCGCGGCGAGGCGGCTCGCGCGCCTGGCGCCGCACCGCGCGGTGGAGGACGCGCTGGAGATCGCCGAAGCCATGTCCCGCCCCGCCCGCCGCAGGGTCAAGGCCAATGCCGCGCGCCTGTCGAAGCGCTGACGGTCAGGCGGCCGGCGTCTGCGCCCGCCCGGCGTCGCGCCGGACGTAGCGCCGGTAGGAGCGCACGCTGAACGGGATCAGGGCGAGGAACAGGATCACGACGCCGGCCAGCACCTCCATGGGGAAGGTCGCGAGCAGCAGCACGAAGACCGCGACCCCGAACAGCACGGGGATGACCTGCTCGCGCGGCACGCGGATGGACTTGCCGGAGAAGTGCGGGATGGTGCTGGCCATCAGGGCGGCGATGCCGAGCAGGTAGGCGATCTCCAGCGCCACCGCCCAGCGCTCGAAGACCCAGCCCAGCGCCGACAGGTGCAGGTAGAGCGGCAGCAGCGCCGTGATGGCGCCGGCCGGCGCCGGCATGCCGGTGAAGAAGTTCGACGCCCAGGCGGGCTTGTCCGGGTCGTCGAGCCGGGCGTTGAAGCGCGCGAGCCGGAGCGCCATGGCGATGGCGAACACCATGGCGGCGAACCAGCCGAAGCTCTTGAACTCGTGCATGTTCCAGAAATACAGCGTCAGCGCCGGCGCGACCCCGAAGTCGACGAAGTCGGCCAGCGAATCGAGCTCGGCGCCGAAGCGCGTGGTGCCTTTCAGGGCCCGCGCCAGCCGGCCGTCGACCCCGTCGAACACCGCCGCCGCGACGATGAAGAACACCGCGCGCTCGAAATGGCCCTCGGTGGCGTAGCGGATCGCCGTCAGCCCGAGGCAGAGCGACAGCAGCGTGATGAGGTTCGGCAGCACGATGCGCAGCGGCACCACGTTGCGGAAGCGCCGCCGGCGCGGGCCCGAGCGTAGCAGCGCCGGCGGCACCGGGTCGAGCGCGTCATCGTGGTCGAGGTCGAGGTCGTCGCTCATGCCGCGTCGGTCCGCTCCGGCCGGAACACGTCGACGGGCTGCTTGAAGCCCCGCACCGCGAAGGCGCCGACGTAGGCGGCCGGGCCGTGCAGCCGCCCCGCGAAGTCGCGCGACATCAGCACCGGCTGGCCGAGCGGGCGGTTGAGGTTGGCGATGCGGCTCGTGAGCCCGACGTCGCGGCCGATCACCGTGAAGTCGAGCCTGAGGCCCGAGCCCACGTTGCCGTAGGCCGCCTCGCCGTAGTGCAGCGCGACGCCGGCCTCGATCGGCGGCTCGGCGGGGTGGAGCCGGTTGCGGGCCCGCAGGGCGTCGAGCGCCGCCTGCCCGGCCGCCAGCGCGCGGTCGGCGGCGTCGCCGTCCTCGCCGTCGCGGAAGATCGCCAGCAGCCCGTCACCCATGTATTTCAGCACCTCGCCGCGCCGGTCCTCGATGGGCGGCACGAGGCAGTCGAACAGCGTGTTGAACACTTCGACGGCCTCGACGGCCTCGAGATCGGCCGTGTGGCCGATCGAGTCGCGCATGTCGGCGAACAGGATCGCGGAGCGGATGGTCGACACCTGCCCGCGCTTGGTGACGCCGCGCAGGATGGCGCGGTGCGGCTCGTCGCCCACGTAGGTGCGCAGCAGCTTGTCGAGCGACAGCCAGGTCGAGCGCAGGTCGATCAGCATGGCGATGGCGGGCAGCAGGCGCGCCAGGGCGGCCAGTTCGGGGGTCGTGAAGCCGTCCGCCCGCTTGGTCGCGAAGGTCACCCAGCCGTGGCCGCCGTTCATCAGGGGGATCGGGATGCACAGGTAGTGCGTGTAGCCGTCCGCCCTGAGCTCGACCACGATGCCGAAGCGCGACACGTCGGTCTCGGCGAGGCGCAGCTCCACGGTCCGCCCCGTCCAGGCCGCCTCGTAGAAGGGGGAGTTCCGGTAGGCCGAATCGGTGTCGCCCACGCGCACGTAGGTGCGGGTCGTCACGCCCTGCCCGCGCACCCACAGGCGCGACACGGAATCGTGCTCGGCGTCGAGCACCTCGGTCGAGGAGCCGTAGCGGTCGAGCGGCAGGCCGAGCGCGAGCAGCTTGCCGCAGAGCGTGGCGATGCGCTCGCTCGGCATGTCCTTGGCGCGGGCCTGGCGGATCAGCCAGTCGGCGACGAGGGACACGCCGTAGGCGAGGTCCCAGCCCATCAGGCGGTCCAGGCGCTCGGGCGGCAGGTCGACGATGGCGGCGGCGTCGAGGTCGGCGGCGTCGAGAGCCGCGTCGAGAGCCGCGTCGGCCGGCGCGGGGGCGTCGGCCGCGTGGGGCACGGTCGGTCCCAATCTCAACCGGCCTTGAAGGAGCGCGGCGCCTCGACGGCCCGGACGTCGGCCAGCACGGTCTCGCCCGCCACCGCGGTGGCGCCGATGCCGACCATCACGCGGACGTTCTCGGGCAGGTAGACGTCGACGCGCGACCCGAAGCGGATCAGGCCGAAGCGGTCGCCGACGCCGATCGTCTCGCCCTCGCGCACGAAGCTCACGATGCGCCGCGCGACGAGGCCGGCGATCTGCACCACGCCCACGCGGCCGAGCCCCGTCTCCAGCAGCATGGAGGAGCGCTCGTTGTCCTCGGACGCCTTGTCGAGGTCGGCGTTGACGAAGAGGCCGGGCTTGTACGCCACCTTGAGGATGCGGCCCGACAGGGGCGCGCGGTTCACGTGGCAGTCGAACACGCTCATGAACACGGACACGCGCTGCATCGGCCGGTCGCCGAGGCCGAGCTCGGGCGGCGGGACGAAGAAGCCGACCGACGACACGGTGCCGTCCGCCGGCGACACGACGAGGCCCTCGCGCATCGGCGTCACCCGCTTCGGGTCGCGGAAGAAGTAGACGCACCAGGCCGTGACGATGAAGCCGAGCCAGCCGAGCGGGCTCCAGATCCAGTCGAGCACCAGGGCGGCGACGAGGAAGCCGCCGATGAAGACGTAGCCCTCGGGGTGGATCGGCACCGCCTGCCGTTTCAGGCTGGCGATCACCGACATGGACAGGCCCCCAGAGCGTCAGCAGTCACGATCATCCCCTTCAACCCCGATGCCCGGGCACGCCCGTCACGCCTCGACCGCTTCGCGGCCCCGCCCCTCGTCGCCCGCCGCGGCGCCGCCGGCCTCCGAGCCGCGCAGCATGTCCGCGACGGCCTCCGCCTCGCGCTGCTGGTTCCACATCGCGGAATAGATGCCGCGGCGCGCCAGCAGGCCGTCGTGGGTGCCGCGCTCGACGATGACGCCCTTGTCGAGCACCAGGATCTCGTCGGCGTCGACCACCGTGGACAGGCGGTGCGCGATCACCACCGTGGTGCGGCCTCGCGACACGCGGTCCAAAGCGCCTTGTATCTCGCGTTCGGTGAAGGTGTCGAGGGCCGAGGTGGCCTCGTCGAGGACCAGGATCGCGGGCGCCTTCAGGATGGTGCGGGCGATGGCGACGCGCTGCTTCTCGCCGCCCGACAGCTTGAGGCCGCGCTCGCCGACCTGGGCCCGGTAGCCCTCGGGCACGGAGGCCACGAAGCCGTCGATCTGGGCGAGGCGCGCGGCCTCGGCGACCTCGGCCTCGTCGGCGCCCCAGCGGCCGTAGCGGATGTTGTAGCCCAGCGTGTCGTTGAACAGCACCGTGTCCTGCGGCACCATGCCGATGGCGTCGCGCAGCGACGCCTGGGTGACGGCGGCGATGTCCTGGCCGTCCACCGTGATGCGGCCGCGGTGGGGCTCGTAGAAGCGGAACATCAGGCGCGACAGCGTCGACTTGCCGGCGCCCGAGGGGCCCACCACCGCCACGGTCTTGCCCGGCGGCACCTCGAAGGACACGCCGCGCAGGATGTCGCGCCGCTCGTCGTAGCGGAACCACACGTCCTCGAAGCGCAGGCGGCCCTCGGACACGATCAGCGCTTCCGCGTCCGGCCGGTCCTGGACCTCGGGCGCCTGGCCGAGGATCGCGGACATCATGTCGATGTCGATGATGGCCTGCTTCACCTCGCGGTACACGAGGCCCATGAAGTTGAGCGGCTGGTAGAGCTGGATCATCATGGCATTGATGAGCACGAAGTCGCCCACCGTGTTGCGGCCGGAGCGGATGCCGGCGATGCTCATGCCCATGACGACGGCGAGCCCGGCCGAGAAGATGATCGCCTGGCCGGCGTTGAGCACCGCCAGCGACACGTAGGTCTTCACGCTCATCCGCTCGTAGCGGCGCATCGACAGGTCGTAGCGGGCCGCCTCGCGCGCCTCCGCGCCGAAATACTTCACCGTCTCGAAGTTGAGCAGGCTGTCGATGGCCTTGGTGTTGGCGTCCTGGTCGCTCTCGTTCATCACCTGGCGGATGGCGATGCGCCAGTTGGTCGCCACCGCCGTGAAGCCCGTGTAGGCGGCGATCATCACCAGCACGGCGAGCGCGTAGAGCCAGTCGAACTGGAACAGGAACACCGCCATCACGAGCACGAACTCGATGACCGTCGGCACGCCGGTCAGCATGGTCATGCGGACGATGGTCTCGATCGCGCCGCGCCCGCGCTCCAGGATCCGGGTCAGGCCGCCGGTCTTGCGCTCCAGGTGGAAGCGCAGCGACAGCTCGTGCAGGTGGACGAAGACGTCGTTGGCCATGCGGCGCACGGCGTGCATGGCCACGGAGGCGAAGAGCCCGTCCCGCACCTGCGTCAGCACGCTCATCAGCATGCGCAGGAGCCCGTAGACCATCGTCAGCGCCACCGGTCCGGCGAGCACGGCCGGCAGGTGCCGCACCCCGGCGTCCTCGCGGCCCACCAGCGCGTCGGTGGCGAACTTGAACGAATAGGGGATCGCCACGGTGACGAGCTTGCCCAGCACCATCAGCACCAGGGCGAGGTAGATGCGGCGGCGCAGGTCGGCGCGGTCGGAGGGCCAGATGTAGGGCCACAGGTGGCGCAGGGTCGCGGCGAGCGAGGTCCGGGCGTGGGGCTTCACGGCTTCGAGGGCGGCATCGTCGGTATCGGGCATGGAGTCGCGGTTCAAACCTCGTCGGTCACAGGTGCCATATAGGGCGGCGGCCGGCCCGGCGCAGGACGTGCACGGCGCCGAAAGCGCGGCCGGTTGACCCGCCGCGCAACCGAGGTGCTAGAATCGAACCATGAGCGAACTCCGATCCATCTGCGTGTATTGCGGCTCCAGCGCGGGCACCGACCCCGCCATGCGAGAGGCCGCCGAGGCGCTCGGCCGCGCCATGGGCGAGGCCGGGATCGGGCTCGTCTACGGCGGCGGCGACCACGGGCTGATGGGCGCGGTGGCGCGCGCCGTGCTGGCCGCGGGCGGCTCCGTCACCGGCATCATCCCGGACTTCCTGCGCGGCAAGGAGCGCATGATCGACGGCGACGGCGGCGCGCCCCGGCTGGAGATGATCGTCGTCGAGGACATGCACACCCGCAAGCGCATGATGTTCGAGCAGGCGGACGCCTTCGTGGCGCTGCCGGGCGGCATCGGCACGCTGGAGGAGCTGGTCGAGCAGATGACCTGGGTGCAGCTCGACCGCCACGCCAAGCCCGTCGTGATCGCCGACATCGGCGGCTTCTGGGCGCCCCTGCTCGCGCTCATCGACCACATGCGCGAGCAGGGCTTCATCCGCGCCTCGGCCGACGTCCGCTACCGCGTGGCCGGCACCGTCGGGGAGATCATCCCGACCATCCGCGCCGCGATGGGGCGCCAGGCTCGCGCCGGCGACGCCAGGACGGAACTCGAGCTGCCGCTGTGACGACGGGCGCTGGAAGTCCGATCCTTCCGGCTCCCTCCTCCTGAGCCGGCCGCCCCTACACGAAGGCGCGGCCCTGCCGGTCCTCGACCTCGACGATCCACAGGTCGGGGTCGAAGCCCGTCTCGCGCTTCAGCCGCTCCTCGGCCGCGCCCGCGTCGAGCACGGGGTCGCGGTGCACGGGCACGAAGGCGCGCGTGCCGTCCTCGACCGCCTCGCTCTGCGGCGCCGGCCCGAGCAGCACGGCCGTGCCGTCGAGCCGGTCGACCTTGATCATCACGGCGCCCGACTCGGGGGAGCCGCGGCGGCGCAGCACGGCGACGACCCCCTGCACCTCGAGACGGCGGATGTAGGCCGACACCCAGAAGTCGGTCCTGATGCGGGGCTGGCTCACGGCGTCCGGGTCACTCGGTCTCGGCGGCCGGCTTGGCGGCCGGGGCCGCCGCGGCGAGGCGGTGGTGCGGGTGGGCCGGCGCGGCCTCGGCCGCCTTGCCCGCGTGGGCGGCCTCGGTGCGGGCGGCCGGCTTGGGCTCCGTCTTGGCCTGCGCATGGGCGGCCGGCTTGGCGTCTGCCTTGGCCTCGGCCTTGACCTCGGACCTGGGGGCCGGCACGGCCTTGCCCTCGGCCTTGGGCCGATGGTTCGCGCCCGCGATCAGCTTGCCGAGCGGGTCGGCCTTGGCGTCCAGCTTCGGCGCGGCCTTCGGCTCCGCCTTGGCGAGCTCCGGCGCGTGATGGCCCGGCCGGGGGTGGGCCGGAGCCGCGCCGGCCTGCGCCTTGGCGCCGTCCTCATGACGGACCCTGGCGGCGTGGTGGACCGGGGCGGCCGGCTTCGGCGCCGCCGGAGCGGCGGCGGGCGGGGCCGGGTCGGCCGCGGCGGGGGCCGGCGGGATCGTGCCGGTGTTCTCGACCGGCGCCGGCACCGCGGGGGCCGGCACGGCCGCGGCGGTGCGCTGCGCAGCCGCGTCGGACGCGCCGTCCACCGAGCGGCCGAGGCCGAACAGGGGGGACGGGTGGTGGCCGCGCTGGAACACCATGGCGTTCGCCACGATGCCGACCAGCGCCACCCCGAAGGCGCCGATCGTCAGGGCCTTGAGGGGCCTGATGCGGGGAAGGCGCCCGCGCAGCCGGGCCGCGAAGCCCGGCTCGCCGCGTCCCCGCGCCGCCGCGGACAGGCGGCCGCCGCCGAGCCGCTGCGCCGCCACGGCGGCGCTGCTGGCCGCGCGGCGCGGCGGGGTGCGCGACAGCGGGCCGTCGCCGACCATGTCGTCGAGGGCGGGCGCCCCCGTGGACCGGGACCGGCCGGCGCCGCGCGCCGCGGAGCGATGGGTGTCGATGGCCGCTTCACGCAATTTTGTGCATCCTGCCGCCGCTCGGCACGCCGACGTGCCGCACCCCGGAGGAATACCGGGGAATGGTTTCGATTTTGGTCACGCCGTTCGGCGCGGAGGCGACGCGCCGGCAGTCCTGGGGCAGGCGCACGGACACGCGGGTGCCCTGCCCCGGCGCACTCTCGATCGCGATGGTGCCGCCGTGCAGGCCCACGAGGCCGCGCACCACCGACAGGCCGAGGCCCGTGCCGTCGCTCGGCCGGTCGTAGGAGGCCCGCGCCTGGAAGAAGGGGTCGCCGAGGCGCGGCAGGTCGCGGGCCGCGATGCCGACGCCGGTGTCCGACACGGTGATGAGCACGGAATTGCCGTCCGGCCGGGCCGCGATGGCGACGCAGCCGCCGGCGGGGGTGAACTTCAGCGCGTTGGACAGGAGGTTCAGGACGATCTGCTTGCAGGCCCGCTTGTCGCCCACGAGCTCGGCCGCGGCCGGTGCGACGTCGCGCGCGAGGCGCACGCCGGTCTGGTCGGCCTTCAGCCCCACCATGTCGCAGCACAGGCCCACGAGGTCGCGCAGGTCGAAGGGCTCGGGCTGGATGTCGAAGGAGCCGGACTCGATCTTGGACGCGTCGAGGATGCCGTTCACCACCGCGAGCAGGTGCTGCCCCGACGAGTGGATGATGCCGGCATAGTCGCGCCGCTTCTCCGGGTCGACCGGCACCAGCGCGGGGTTCGACAGCATCTCGGAGAAGCCGATGATGGCGTTGAGCGGCGTGCGCAGCTCGTGGCTGACGGTGGCGAGGAACATGTCGCGGCCCGCGTGGGTGCGGTCGGCGCTGGCCTGCGCCAGGGCGATCCGGCCGTCCTGTTCGACCCGCGCTGACACGTCCCGCATCAGCCCCACGGCGGCGACGGGGCGCCCCTCCCCGGCCGCCTCGCCCGGATGTGGGCGGCGCAGGACGAGGTCGACCGAGGCGAAGACGGGCTCGTCGAAGGGCCCGCGCTCGCTCGCCACCGTGCGGCCGGTGCGCAGGCGCAGGGTCGCGGTCCCGCCGCGGCCGTCGGCCGCGTCGGCGACGAGCCTGAGGAACACGGGCCGGTCGGCCACGTGGAGGCGCTCGAACAGCCCGCGGCCGGCCAGCTCGGACGGCGGCAGCGCGAAGAGCCGCTGCGTCGCGCAGCCGACGCGGGCCACCGCCCCGGCGCGGTCGAGATGCAGCACGACATCGTCGACCGCGTCGGCCAGCGCGCGGTAGCGCGCGCGGTCCGCACGGGCCGCCGCGCCGCGGAGCCGCGCCGTGCGCCCCGACAGGGCCGCGAGCAGGCCCGCATAGGCGAGGGCCGCCGCGAGCGCCGCGGCGGCGAGCGGGGTGAGCGTCGGCGCGACGGGCACGCCGAAGCGCGCGCGGAGCGCAGCCAGCAGCGCCACCGCCAGGGCCGCCAGCACGGCCGGCACCGCGGCGCCCGCCGTGACGGCCGTCGCGGCCTCGACCGGGATCATCAGGAGCAGCGCCAGGCCGAGGCTCGACCCCGTGCCGAGCGCGACCGTCGCGGCCAGCCCGACCCAGGATGCGAGGCTCAGCGCCTCGCCGACGCGGAGGTCGCCGGTGCGCGACAGCGCGAGCGCGGCCGCGAAGGGGAGTGACAGCCAGGCCAGGGCTCCCGCCTCCCAGCCGGCCGGCGTCGCGCCGCAGGCGAGGGCGAGCGGCGCGCAGGCCAGGGCGACGAGCGACAGGCCCACACGGGTCGCCAGGAACGCGCGGTGGGCCGCGGCGTCGACCGGGTCGGACTGGACGCTGTCGTGGACGAAGGTCGCCACGGCCTCGTCGATGGTGGCCAAAAGCTTCACGCGACACTCCGCACCGGACGCAACCGGATCCCGTCCTGGCCGGTGTCAAACTGTCAGGCCGGTCTTAAATGAACGCTAAGTGCGGGCCGTTTCCCCGACGAAGCCGCGGGGGCGGGGCGTTTCAGCAGTCTCGGCGGCGCGCAGCCCGGTTCAAATGCCGTCCCCGCACGCCGATGCTGCCCTCCGAGCAAGACTTCGCTCACGATGAGGGCGTCTGGACCGCGACGGCGCGGCGGAAACCGCCTAGCCTCGCCCTGAACACGAGGATTCGAGGCTGACCGGCATGATGCTCTTCCTGGCGCGGTCCGCCCTGTGCATCGGCTTGGTGGCGGCGGCGAGCGCGGGCGTCGGGGTCGGCCGGATCACCACAGCCGTCGAGCGCGGCACGCGCGCCACGGTCGAGGACGCCGGCCGCGCCTGCCTCGCCTCCGCGGGCTGCCTTCGCGCCGGCCTCACGGCGCTGGAAGGCGCGGACCCGTCGCTCCGGACGCCCGGTCCGCACCGGGCCGAGCCGCACAAGCGGAAGATCGGCGGGCTCGCCCGCGCGGAGCCCGACCCGCACCGCTGAGGCGGCGGCCGTCCCGCGCGGGCGGGGCGGCACTGGCGCGGGGCCGCCCGGCGCGCGATATGGACGGGAGCACAGGACCCCGCCCACCATGCAGACCGTCGATGACATCATCGCCAACTTCGAGATCCTGGACGAGCTCGACGACCGCTACCGCTACCTGATCGAGCTCGGCCGCGAACTCGCCCCCCTGCCGGCCGAGGCGCACGACGAGGCCAACCGCGTCCGCGGCTGCGCGAGCCAGGTGTGGCTCGAAACCACCGTCGACGCCGGGTCCGGGCCGGAGCCGGTCCTGCGGTTCCGCGGCGACAGCGACGCCCACATCGTCAAGGGGCTGATCTACCTGGCGCTGGCGCTCTACGGCGGCCGCCCGGCCTCCGAGATCGCCGCCACGGACGCGACCCCGCTGTTCGCCAAGCTCGGGCTCGGCGGCCACATGACGCGCCAGCGCTCGAACGGCTTCGCCGCCATGGTGGAGCGCATCCGCGCCGACGCGCGCCGCGCGCTGTCGGGAGAGGGCGCCGCCGACGCCCGCGCGGCCCTGCACTGAGGGCCGGCCGGGTCAGCGGCGGCGGCGCTGCTGGCCCAGGCCCATCTCCTTGGCGAGCTGCGACCGCGCCTTGGCGTAGTTGGGCGCCACCATGGGGTAGTCGATGCCGAGGCCCCACTTCTCGCGGTATTCCTCCGGCGACATGCCGTACTGCGTCCTCAAGTGACGCTTCAGCGACTTGAACTTCTTCCCGTCCTCCAGGCAGATGATGTAGTCGCTCGTCACAGACTTGCGCGCCGAGACGGCGGGCTTCGGCGGTTCGGGCGGCTGGTCCCGTTCGCCGGCCGTCATCTTCACCAGCGACGAATGCACGTCGACGATCAGGCCGGGCAGCTCGCCGGCGGGCACTGAATTGTTGCTGATATAGGCGGCGACGATTTCAACCGCCAATTCCAGAAATTCGACTAAGTTTCCCGCCTGGGCCATCCGTCGTCCTCGTCTGAAAAAAACTATCAAATGTGTCTGAGCGCACGATGAGCACACGAATCGAGGCTCGATAGTGTTCAAACAATATGACTATTGCTGGACGCGAAAGGCCTGACAAGCGACACGTCCGTTGTGGTGCGGCGGGGGCAGGATCGTGGCGGGAACCCTTGCCCCCCGTCGGGCCCGGCGCGATATGGGCGGCATGCCCGATACCCCCGCCTTCGCCCTCGCTCCCCCGTCGCCGATCCCCGCCCGGCCCGTCACGCGCAGCGTCCACGACGCGTCCCTGACCGACGATTTCGGCTGGATCCGCGCGGACAACTGGCGCGAGGTTCTGCAGGACCCGGCGGCGCTGCCGGCCGAGGTCCGCGCGCTGCTCGACCGCGAGAACGCCCACACGGCCGCCGTGCTGGCGCCGACGGAGGCGCTGCAGGAACGGCTCGCCGCGGAGATGCAGGGCCGCATGGATGAGGAGGAGGCCGAGGTCCCGGTGCCGGACGGCCCCTTCAGCTATTATTCCCGCTACCGCGAGGGCGGGCAGCACGAGCTGGTGTGCCGCGTGCCGCGCGACGGCGGCCCGGAACAGGTCATGCTCGACGGCGACGCCCTGGCCGAGGGCCTGGAATTCTTCGAGTTCGGCGACGCCGCGCCGTCGGACGACCACGCCCTTCTGGCCTGGGGCTACGACGACAAGGGGTCGGAGCTCCACACGATCAAGGTCCGCGATCTCGCGACCGGCGAGGATCGGACCGACGCCGTGCCGGACAGCGAGGGCTCCGCGGTGTGGACCGCCGACGGCACGGCCTTCTTCTACGTCAGGCTCGATGAGGACCACCGCGCGAGTTCGGTGTGGCTGCACCGGCTCGGCACCGAGGCCGCCGACGACCGGCTGATCTACGACGAGGAGGACCCGGCCTGGTTCGTCGAGGTGTCGCGGACGCGCTCGGGCCGCTTCGCGGTCATCTCCATCCACGGCCACGACGCGTCGGAGGCGCGGGTGGTCGAGCGCACCGAGCCCTTCGTCACGCCGCGTCTGATCGCGCCCCGGACGCCGGGCCTGCACTACGAGGTCGACCACCGCGGGGACGACTTCGTGATCCTCACCAACGCCGACGGCGCCGTGGACTTCAAGATCGTGACCGCGCCGGTCGACGACCCCGGACGCGGGAACTGGCGCGACCTCGTCTCCCACGAGCCGGGGCGGCTCATCGTCGGCCACGCCGCCTTCGCGCGCCACCTCGTGCGGCTGGAGCGGCGCGACGCCCTGCCCCACATCGTCGTGCGCGGCTTCGAGGACGGTGACGAGCGCGCGATCTCGTTCCCCGAGGAGGCCTATTCGCTCGGCCTCGGCGAGGTGGCCGAGCAGGACACGGCGGTGATGCGCTTCACCTACTCGTCCATGACGACGCCGACCGAGACCTGGGACTACGACATGGACTCGGGCGAGCGCACCCTGCGCAAGCGCCAGGAGGTGCCGTCCGGCCACGATCCCGCCGACTACGTGACGCGCCGCATCCTGGCGCGGGCGGAGGACGGCGCCGAGGTGCCCGTGACCGTCCTCCACCACCGCGACACGCCGGTCGACGGCTCGGCGCCGCTGCTGCTCTACGGCTACGGCGCCTACGGCTATTCCATCCCGGCCAGCTTCGGCACGAAGCGCCTGTCGCTGGTCGACCGCGGCTTCGTCTACGCCATCGCCCACATCCGCGGGGGCACCGACAAGGGCTGGGCGTGGTACACGGACGGCAAGCTCGCCAACAAGGTCCACAGCTTCACGGACTTCATCGCGGCCGGGCGGGCGCTGGCGGCGGCCGGCTACACGGCGGAAGGCCGCATCGTGGCGCAGGGCGGCAGCGCCGGCGGCCTGCTGATGGGCGCGGTGGCCAACATGGCTCCGGCGCTCTTCGCCGGCATCGTCGCCGACGTGCCCTTCGTCGACGTGCTCAACACCATCCTCGACGACAGCCTGCCGCTGACGCCCCCCGAGTGGCTGGAATGGGGGGACCCGATCCGCGACGCGGCCGCCTTCGACCTGATCCGCTCCTACTCGCCCTACGACAACGTCGTCGAGCAGCGCTACCCGCCGATCCTCGCGCTCGGCGGCCTGACCGACCCGCGGGTGACCTATTGGGAGCCGGCCAAGTGGGTCGCCAAGCTCCGGCAGACGGCGGCGCAGCCCTCGCTCGTGCTGCTCAAGACCAACATGGGCGCGGGCCACGGCGGCGCGTCCGGCCGCTTCGACCAGCTCGACGAGGTGGCGCTGCAATACGCCTTCGCGCTCGGCTGCGTCGGGCGGGAAGCGGCGGAGCCGTTCGGGGAAGACGAGGACGACGAGGGAGCGTGACCGCCAACGACAACCGCCCGCCGCGCCGGCCCGGCGAGCCGAACGCCCGCGGCACGGCCGCGGCCCTCGCCGCCGTGGTGGTGATCGGCCTCGCCCTGTTCTGGGCCGTGTCGGCCATCCGGAGCCACAACGCCGTGCAGAACTGCATCGACTCCGGCCGGCACGACTGCGTCGACCTCGGGGCCGAGTGACGCCGGCGCCACGCCGTCCCGCTCCCGCCACGGTGTCCACAGAGGATGGCCTCCGGCCGCGGCGCGACGCGCTATGATGGCCCGACCGATCGGGGGACGAGCGTGCGTGCTGTGGTGAGATCCGGCTTCGAGGGAGCCCTGCGGGCGGGCGCGCTGCTGATCGCGGCCGCGTCGCTGTCGGGCTGCGTGTCCGCGGTGGCGAGCGTCGGGCTCGGCTCCGACGGAGCCCCGCAGGCCCGCAACGTCCAGATCTTCGTCGACTCGACGCGCCCCCTCAAGGCGGACGGCGTCGCCGACGGCTCGGCCCACTACTCGCTCGCCACCGTCAGCGTTCCGCCGAACCACGAGGCCGGCGGGCTCGAGATGGCGAGCTTCGGCTCGCCCGACCGCGCCAGCGACTTCGCCGTGGTGGGCCGCCGCGGGCTCGACGCGGACAGCTTCCGCAACGCCGTCGCGACCCACCTGTCGGGACGCGTCGGCTCCAACCGCGACGTGCTGGTCTTCGTGCACGGATTCAACACGGGCTTCGACGAGGCGCGCTTCCGCCTGGCGCAGATCGTGACCGACGGCGGCTTCAACGGCGTGCCGGTGCTGTTCACCTGGCCGTCGAAGGGGAGCCTCTTCGGCTACGGTTCGGACCGCGAAGCCGCGACCGCCTCGCGCGACGCCATGGAGCACCTCCTGCTCGACCTCGCCGCCCTGCCCGACGTCGGCCGCGTCCACGTGCTCGCCCATTCGATGGGGGCGTGGCTCGCCATGGAGGCGCTGCGCGAAGTCGCCATCGCGGGCCATCCCGACCTCGACGGCCATCTCGGCGACATCATCCTGGCGGCGCCGGACATCGACCAGGGCGTGTTCCGCCAGCAGGTCGAGCGGCTCGGCCCGAACGCCCACGTCTCGGTCTTCGCCGCCACCAACGACCGCGCGCTCGGCCTGTCGGGCTTCCTGGCGGAGCGGCCGCGCCTCGGCGCCATCGACGCGTCGAGCCCCGAGGGGCGCGCCGCGCTGGAGGGCCTCGGCGTGCACGTCATCGACCTCACGCGCGACAGCGTCGGCTTCATCGGCCATGCCACCTACGCCAGCGTGCCGGAGGTGATCCGCGGCATCGGGGCCGAGATCGGCGCCTCGCGCGCCGCCGACCGGAACCGGCAGGCGGTGCTGGGCGGCGAGCCCGACGCGCCGACCTTCGAGCCCGCGCCGGCGCCCGTCGTCGCCACCCCGCTCCCCGTCCCGCAGGCGCCCGCCATCGCGGTGCCGTGACGCCGGCGCCACACCGCCGGCCTGCGCGCGCGGCAGGTCCTTTTCCACCCTGAATGGGCTTGCGGCCCCGTCGGCTTGAGCTGAAAACGGTCCTGTTATCGGATCCGCCGTCGGAGTCGACCTTGCCGCGCTCGCCCTCCCTGTCTTTTCTGCGTCTCGCCGCCGCCGGGGCGGCGCGGCTCCACGGTGCATCCGGCGCGGGCCCGGACCGGCGCGCGGTGCTGAGGGGCGGCGCGGCGCTCGGCGTCGCGGCCGCGATGGGCCTGCGCCCCGCCGCCGGGCAGGCCGCCACGGCGAGCGTCGCGGTGGTGGGCGCCGGCCTCGCCGGGCTCACGGCCGCCTACCGCCTCAAGCAGGCCGGGTTCGCCCCCGTCGTGTTCGAGGGCAACACGCGGCTCGGCGGCCGGTGCTACACGGGCCGGAACCTGTTCCGCGCGGGCCAGATCATCGAGCACGGCGGCGAGTTCATCGACACGGACCATTACGCGATCCGCGAACTCGCGCGCGAGCTCGGCCTGTCGCTCTACGACGTGCTGGCGGCGCAGCCCGCGGGCGCCATCCCGGTCTACAGCTTCAACGGCGAGCGCTACACGCTGGCCGACGCGACGCGCGACTTCGCCCCGCTCTACCGCGACCTCAAGGGCCAGACCGCGGCCATCGGCGGCGGCGTCAACTACAAGTACTCGACCGCGGCGGCGAAGCGCTTCGACGCCATGACGGGCCGCCAGTGGATCGCGACCTACGTGCCGGGCGGCCGGTCGTCCAAGCTCGGGCAGCTCATCGACAACGCCTATTCCGAGGAGGACGCGCTCGACACGAGCCGGCAGAGCGCGCTCAACATCATCACCTCGCTCGCGGGCAACAAGCCGGACGACTTCGAGCTCTATTACACGGGCTCGGACCAGCGCTACCGCGTCGCCGGCGGCAACGACCAGATCCCGACGCTGCTGGGCGGGCTGCTCGGCACCGCGGTCCAGACCGGCGCCCGCCTGACCGCGATCGGCCTTCAGGCCGACGGCCGCGTCCGCCTCACGCTCGCGCGGGACGGCGCCGTGAGCGACGCTGTGTTCGACCGCGTGGTGCTGGCCCTGCCCTTCTCGGTGATGCGCGCCGCCGTTGACTTCTCCCGCGCCGGCTTCAGCGACCTCAAGGCGCAATCGATCCGCGGCCTCGCCATGGGGTCGAGCGTGAAGTTCCAGCTGCAGTTCGAGCATCGGCTGTGGAACGACCTCGGCTGCAACGGGGAGATCCGCCGCGTCGACCGCGCCTTCCAGACCACGTGGGACGCGAGCCGCGGGCAGGCGGGCCGTCAGGGCATCCTGAACTTCTGGTCCGGCGGCTCGCAGGCCGCCTTCGCCGCGTCGGTGGGCGACCGGCAGGCGCTGGCCCGCGTGTGCCTCGGCGGCGCGCAGGAGATCCTGCCGGGCCTGGGTCGGCTGTGGAACGGGCTCTCCACCCTCGACGCGTGGAGCCTCAACCCGTGGTCGCTCGGCTCCTACTCGTCGCTGCCGACCGGCTACTGGACGACGCTGCTCGGCGTCGAGGGCCTGCCGGAGGGCAACGTCTTCTTCGCCGGCGAGCACACCTGGCCCTCGGCCGGCTACCTCAACTCCGCCGTGGCGTCGGGCAACCGGGCCGCCAAGCAGGTCCAGGCCTCGCTGGCGAGCTGAGCCGCCCGTCACATCACGTGGGCGAGCTCCGGGATGGCCTTGACGACGTCGTCCACGGGGCCGTCGCCGACATGCTTGCGGAGCCCGTCGAACATGGCGCGGCCGAGCGAGGACATCGCGCCCATGCCGACGCCCTCGGCCATGAGCCGGTCCGCGAGGCCCATCAGCCCCGGCGTCGCGCTGCCGCCGCCCTCGGCCTCGTCCTCCGCGGCCGCGGAGGCGGCCGCCCGCGCGCCCGGCAGCGGGTCGATCACGGCGGCGCTGACGGCCGGCGGCACGCTCTTCTGCACGAAGTCGAGCACGATGCCGATCGCCTTGCGGGACGTCGCGGGTTCCAGCCCCGTCTCGGTGCTGACGTGGTCGACGAGGTCCTGCATGCTCGGTCCTTCCGGATGTGTGGCGGGCCAACGCCCCGCCGCGGTGGGAGTTCGCACCCCGCGACGGCGTGAGGCTCCCACGACGATGAGCGCTGTGGAATTCGAGGTCGTCCGGGAGGGCCGGGGGTCGAGATCCGTCGCACTTATTTCCCTGGGGACCCTGACAGCGCCCGCGGCGGCGCCCTATAGATCGGGGGCCCTCCCCGGAGCCCGGTCCGCCATGTCCGATCCCCATCCCGAGCCCGGCCGCCTCCTGCTCGGCCTCAGCGCCGGGGCTGCGGCGGGGCAGCCCGGCCACTACGATTATCTCCTCCTCGCCATGGCGAACCGGCACGGGCTCATCACGGGCGCCACCGGCACTGGCAAGACCGTGACGCTGCAGCTCCTCGCGGAAGGGTTCAGCCGCGCGGGCGTGCCGGTCTTCGCCGCCGACGTGAAGGGCGACCTCGCCGGGCTCGCGAAGCCGGGCGCCGGCCGCCGCGCCGTGGCGGAGCGCGCGAAACTGGTCGGCCTGCCCTACGCGCCCGAGGCCGCCCCGACCGTGTTCTGGGACCTCTACGGCGAACAGGGCTCCCCCATCCGCGCCACCGTGGCCGAGATGGGGCCGCTCCTGATGAGCCGCATGCTGGAGCTCAACGACACGCAGACGGGCGTGCTCAACGTGCTGTTCCGCGTCGCCGACGAGCGCGGGCTGCTGCTGCTCGACCTCAAGGACCTGCGCGCCGTGCTGGGCTACGTGGCGGACTACGCGGCCGAGCTGACCACGCAATACGGCAACGTCGCCGCGGCCACGGTCGGCACGATCCAGCGCCGTCTGCTGGTGCTGGAGAACCAGGGCGGCTCGAACCTGTTCGGCGAGCCCGCGCTGGAGATCGACGACCTGCTGGGCCGCACCCCGGACGGGCGGGGATATGTGAACGTCCTCGCGGCCGACCGGCTGATGCGCTCGCCGCGCCTCTACGCCACCTTCCTGCTGTGGCTCCTGTCCGAGCTGTTCGAGCGCCTGCCCGAGGTCGGCGACCTCGACCGGCCGAAGCTGGTCTTCTTCTTCGACGAGGCCCACCTCCTCTTCGACCACGCGCCGAAGCCGCTGATGACCGCGATCGAGCAGGTGGTGCGGCTGATCCGGTCGAAGGGCGTCGGCATCTTCTTCGTGACGCAGAACCCGCTCGACGTGCCGGACGCGGTGTTGGGCCAGCTCGGCAACCGCGTGCAGCACGCGCTGCGCGCCTTCACGCCGCGCGACGCCAAGGCCGTGAAGGCCGCCGCCGACACGTTCCGGCAGAACCCGGCCTTCGACGCCGCCGCCGTCATAAAGGAGCTCGGCGTCGGCGAGGCACTGGTGTCGACGCTGCGCGAGGACGGCTCGCCCGGCGTGGTCGAGCGGTGCTGGATCGCCCCGCCGATGTCGCGCGTGGGGCCGCTGACGGCGGAGGAGCGGCGCGCGCTCGTCGAGGCCGGGCCGATCTACGGCAAATACGACACGCCGATCGACCGCGACTCGGCCTTCGAGGTTCTGGCGCGGCGCGGCGCCAAGGCGGGCGGCGCCCCCGTGCCCCCGGCCGAGCCGCCCCGCGCGGCCCCGACGCCGCCGCCCGCCGCGCCGTCCTTCCTGCCGCCGCGCCAGGGCTCGGTGCCGCCCTCGGCGCCCCGCTCGACGGCCTGGGGCCAGCCCGCGCCGCAGCCCCCCGCCCAGCCCGAGGCCGAAGCGCCGGGCTTCCTCGACGGGATCGAGGGCGCGATCGGCGACTGGTGGAACGGCGGCGGGTCGAGCCGCGGGCGCATGACCAACGGGCAGCTCGTGGTGCGCTCGGCGCTCCAGTCCGCCTCCCGCTCGGTCGGCACGCAGGTGGCGCGCCAGATCATGCGCGGCGTGCTGGGCGGGCTGCAGCGCTGACCCCCTCGCCTCCCGTCGTCTGCGTCGGCGGCGCCACGGTCGACCGCACCTACCGCCTCGCCGGGCCGCTCGTGGCGGAGACGTCGAACCCCGCCGCGGGGCGCACGGGCTTCGGCGGCGTCGCCCGCAACGTCGCCGCCAACCTCGCCCGCGCCGGCCTGCCGGTCGAGCTCGTGTCCCGCATCGGCGAGGACGCGGCCGGGCGCGCGCTCGTGGCCGCGCTCGACGGCGCGGGGATCGGGCGCGGCGCCGTGCGGGCCGCCGCGGGCCGGGCCACGGCCGAATACGTCGCCGTGCTGACGCCGGGCGGCGACCTCGCGCTCGGCCTCGCGGCCATGGACGTGTTCGAGGCGCTGACGCCCGAAGCCCTCGGGGTCGAGGCGGCGCTGATCGCCGGGGCGGCGCTGGTCTTCGCCGACTGCAACCTGCCCGCGGGCTCGCTCCGGGCGCTCGCGGAGCGGCGCTTCGGCGGCAGCCATCTTCTGGCCTTGGACGCCGTGTCGGTCGCCAAGGCGGCGCGCCTGCCCGGGCGCCTCGACGGCGTCGACCTCCTGTTCCTCAACCGCGACGAGGCCGCGGGGCTGGGGCCGCGGTTCGGCGGGAGCGATCCGGCCGAGGCCGCGGCGGCCCTCGTTCGCGCGGGGGCGGGAAGCGTCGTGGTGACGCTCGGCGCCGAGGGCGCGCTGGCCGCGACGGCGGGGAGCGTCACCCGCGTGCCCGCCGTGCCGGCGCGCGTCGTCGACGTCACGGGCGCGGGCGACGCGCTGGTGGCGGCGACGCTGGCGGCCGTGATGGGCGGCGCGTCGCTGCCTGACGCGGCGGCGCTCGGCTGCGCCGCGGCGGCGGAGGTCGTCGCGGCGCCGCGCGGATCAACGACGGGTTAAGATTTCATAAAACGGTGACGCGCGGGGGCTAGCGTCGGGGCACGCCCCCCGGAGCGACCCGATGTCGAGCACCACCCTCCTGCCGAACACCAAGCCGGCGCCCGACCGGCCCACCATCGACCATTCGAGCGACAAGGCCACGCGCTACGGCGTGCTGGTCATGATGGTGGTGGGCCTGTGCTTCACGGCCTACAGCGTGTGGCGCGACGTCGACGTGTCGGGCGGCTCGTCCGAGTCGATCCTGGTCTACCTGCTGCTCGCCATCGCGCTCGTCATCGCGCTCGGCTTCGAGTTCGTGAACGGCTTCCACGACACCGCCAACGCGGTCGCGACCGTGATCTACACGCATTCGCTGATCCCCAACTACGCGGTCGTGTGGTCGGGCTGCTGGAACTTCCTCGGCGTGCTCACCTCCACGGGCGCCGTGGCGTTCGGCGTGATCTCGCTGCTGCCCGTCGAGCTGATCCTGCAGGTGTCGTCCCACGCCGGCTTCGCGATGGTCTTCGCGCTGCTCATCGCGGCCATCCTGTGGAACCTCGGCACCTGGTGGTTCGGCCTGCCGGCCTCCTCGTCGCACACGCTGATCGGCTCGATCATCGGCGTCGGCGTCACCAACGCGCTGCTCAACGGCCGCACCGGCACCTCGGGCGTCGACTGGGGCCAGGCCACCACGATCGGCGAAGCGCTGCTCATCTCGCCACTGGTCGGCTTCTTCTTCTCCGGCGCGCTGCTGCTGATCCTCAAGTTCCTGGTCCGCAAGCCGGAGCTCTACGCCGAGCCGAAGCCGGACTCGGTGCCGCCACTGTGGATCCGCGGCCTCCTCATCTTCACCTGCACGGGCGTGTCCTTCGCCCACGGCTCCAACGACGGCCAGAAGGGCATGGGCCTCATCATGCTGATCCTGATCGGCACGGTGCCCACCACCTACGCGCTGAACCGCGCGGTGCCGAACGACTTCATCCCGCAGTTCGAGCAGACCTCGGCGGCGGCGGCGAAGATCATCGACACGAAGGCGGCCGGCTACGCCATCACGGGCGACCCCCGCCCCGCCGTCACGGCCTTCGTGCGCGACCACAGGCTCGACGACGGCGTCTACCCGTCGCTCGCCGCCCTCATCACCCAGGTGGCCGACGACGTGAGGGGCTACGGCACGCTCGCCAACGTGCCGGCCAGCAAGGTCAACAACACCCGCAACGACATGTACCTCACCTCCGAGGCGCTGCGAAACCTGCCGAAGGTCCAGGACAACCAGCTCTCGCCCGACGAGGTCAAGACGCTCAACAGGTACAAGGGCGCGCTCGACACCTCGACCAAGTTCATCCCCATCTGGGTCAAGGTGGTGGTGGCGCTGGCGCTCGGCCTCGGCACGATGATCGGCTGGAAGCGCATCGTGGTCACGGTGGGCGAGAAGATCGGCAAGACGCACCTCAACTACGGCCAGGGCGCCTCGGCCGAGCTCGTCGCCATGGGCACGATCCTGGCGGCCGACCAGTTCGGCCTGCCGGTGTCGACCACCCACGTCCTGTCCTCGGGCATCGCCGGCACCATGGCGGCCAACGGCTCGGGCGTGCAGATGGAGACGATCCGCAACATCGTGCTGGCCTGGGTGCTCACCCTGCCCTGCGCGATCGTGCTGTCGGGCTCGCTCTACTTCGTGTTCAGCCACATCTTCTGAGGGCGCGACCGCGCCATGCCCGGCTCGCTGTGAGCCGGGCTTTTTTGCGCCTGTTCGGTGATCGGGGCGGCTGGTAAGCCTTCCGCAACGTATCATCCGACCAGGAACCCTCCATGGCCTCGATCGACGCCGTCCTGCAGACCATCGACCAGAACCGCCCGGCCGCGCTGGACCGGCTGTTCGAGCTGCTGGCGATCCCCTCCATCTCGACCGACGCCGCCTACGCGCCGCAGTGCGACCGCGCCGCCGAATGGCTCGCCAAGGAGCTGACCGAACTCGGCTTCGAGGCTAAGGTGCACCAGACGGCGGGCCGGCCGATGGTGCTCGGCCACGCCAAGGCGGCCCACCGCGACGCGCCACACGTGCTGTTCTACGGCCACTACGACGTGCAGCCGGTCGACCCGCTGAACCTGTGGAACACCGACCCGTTCAAGCCCGAGCTGCAGGACGGCGCGCGGATCGTCGCCCGCGGCGCCTCCGACGACAAGGGCCAGCTCATGACCTTCGTGGAGGCCTGCCGCGCCTTCCGCGACACCGGCGGCCTGCCCTGCGAGGTCACCGTGCTGTTCGAAGGCGAGGAGGAGTCGGGCTCGCCCTCCCTGCCCGCCTTCGTGGCGGCCAACAAGGACGCGCTCAGGGCCGACCTCGCCCTCGTCTGCGACACCGGCATGTGGGACGCGGAGACGCCGTCGATCACCACCATGCTACGCGGCCTCGTCGGCGAGGAGGTCGTCATCAAGGCCGCCGACCGCGACCTGCATTCCGGCATGTTCGGCGGCGCGGCCCGCAACCCGATCCACGTGCTGTCGCGCATCCTGGCCGACCTGCACGACGCGGACGGCCGGGTGACGCTGTCCGGGTTCTACGACGGCGTCGACGAGCTGCCGGCGGACGTCGCCGCGCAGTGGCGCGCCCTGCCCTTCGACGAGGCCGAGTTCCTGCACGGCGTCGGCCTGTCGGTGCCGGCCGGCGAGCGAGGCCGCTCCGTGCTGGAGAAGGTGTGGTCTCGCCCGACCGCCGAGGTCAACGGCATCACCGGCGGCTACGGCGGCCCCGGCTTCAAGACCGTGCTGCCCGCGCAGGCCTCCGCCAAGGTGTCGTTCCGCCTCGTCGGCCGGCAGGACCCGTCCAAGGTCCGCGCCGCGTTCCAGAGCTTCGTGCGCGAGCGGCTGCCGGCCGACTGCACGGCCGAGTTCCTGCCCCACGGGGCGAGCCCGGCCCTGCAGCTGCCCTTCTCGTCCGAAGCGCTGACCCGCGCGCGCCGCGCCCTCCACGCCGAATGGGGCAAGGAGCCCGTGATGGCCGGCTCGGGCGGCTCGATCCCGATCGTCGGGACCTTCAAGGCCGACCTCAAGATGGACAGCCTGATGATCGGCTTCGCGCTCGACGACGACCGCGTCCACTCGCCGAACGAGAAATACGAGCTGACGTCTTTCCAGAGGGGCGCCCGCTCCTGGGCCCGCGTGCTCGACGCCCTGGCGAAGTGAGATCGAGAGCGTCGGCTGGACGGCGTCGCCCCGCTCGCGATGACGGCGGAGCGGGGAGCGCCCGAAGCTGCGCGGGAGCGGATGCGGGCGGGTTGCCCGCGCTCCCGGCCGCCTACCGCCTCCGCCGCAGCGGCAGCCGCACGCCGGCGAACCGCAGCGCCACGACCAGCGCGGCGCCATAGACCGCGGCGCCGCCGGCCCCGGTGAGGCCGAGGTGCAGCACGTCGGCGAAGCGCTCGTTCGCCACCGCGGCGCCGATGCGGCGGTCCGCGACGACGACGAAGAGGCCGAGCGCCACCGCGGCGCCGTCCACCGCCAGCGCCACGCGCAGCACCGTCTCGTCCGGCCGCACCACCTCCTGCAGGTAGCCGATGAAGCCGAGCACGAGGAGGTTGATCCAGGCGCCCGCCGCGGTCGCGGCCGCGAGGCCCGCGACCCCGAAGGGGCGGTAGAGCACGAGCTTCAGGGCGAAGTTGAACGCCACGGCGAGCAGCGAGGCCGCCATCGGCACCGTGGTGTTGCCGCGGGCCTGGAAGCCGGAGCGCGCCGACGAGATCAGCAGCAGGGGCAGGAGCCCCGCCCCGTAGGCGACCAGCACGGAGGCCGAGGCCGAGGCCGCCTCCGCGGTGAACTTGCCGCGCAGGAACACGCCCCGCATGATCTCGTCCGGGATCAGCGCGAAGGCGACGAAGAAGGGCGCCGCCAGCGCGATGGTGAGCGCCACCGTGCGGTTCTGCGCCCGCAGCGCGCCCGCGGTGTCGCCGGCCGCGAAGTAGCGGCTCATCTCCGGCAGCAGCACCGTGCCGGCCGCGGCGCCGATGACGCCGATCGGCAGCTGGTAGATGCGCTCGGCGTAGTAGGCCGTCGCGTTGCCGTCGGGCAGCAGCGACGCGATGATCGTGTCGGTGAAGATGGCGATCTGCGGCCCGGCCGAGCCGATCACCGCCGGCCCGAGCGCGCGAAAGAAGCGGCGCACGTCGGGCCCGAGCCGCGGCCGCACCACCCGCTCCAGCACGCCGGCGCTCCGGGCGGCCGCGAACATCAGGGCGAGCTGCGCGACGCCCGACACCGTGACGCCGACGCTGGCCGCGATCCCCGCGTCGGGGAACAGCCAGGCGACGGCCAGGAACAGCATCATCACGACGTTGAGCAGCACGGGCGCGAAGGCGGCGGCGGCGAAGCGGCGGTGGGCGTTCAGCGTGCCGGACTGCAGCGTCACCAGCACCATGCAGAACAGGTAGGGGAAGGTGATGCGCGTCATCAGCACGGCGCGCGCGAACTTCTCCGGGTCGGCGTCGAAGCCCGGCGCGAGCAGCCCGACGAGCAGCGGCGTGAAGGCTTCGGCGAGCAGGAGAACCAGCGCCTGCGTGGCGAGCAGGATCGTGAAGATCTGGCTGGCGAACCAGCCCGCGGCGTGGCTGCCCTCGCGCTGCAGCACGCGCGAGTAGGAGGGAACGTAGGCGGCGTTGAAGGCGCCCTCGCCGAAGATGGCGCGGAACTGGTTCGGGAGGCGGAAGGCGACGAAGAAGGCGTTGGCGATCGGGCCGCTGCCCAGCAGGCTCGCCAGCAGGACGTCGCGCAAGAATCCGGTGCCGCGCGACAGCAGGGTGATGCCGCCGACGGAAAGCAGGTGTCTGTACATCCGGGCCCGCGTTCTCCGAACCGCGACGCCGCGGCCCGCCCCCCTGTACCCGATCCGGGGGACCGCGACAGCGGTCCCGTCCCGGATCGGGACGGGGTCAGACGATCACGCGGGGCTTGCCCGGACGGTGCGGATCGCGCGGCTCACTTCACCGCGGCCTGGTACAGCTCGTCGACGTGGTCCCAGTTCACGAGGTTCTCGACGAAGGCCTTGAGGTAGTCGGGCCGGCGGTTGCGGTAGTCGATGTAGTAGGAGTGCTCCCACACGTCGACGCCGAGGATCGGGTGAGCGCCGTGCACCAGCGGGTTCTCGCCGTTGGCGGACTTCATCACCTCGACCTTGCCGTCCTTGACGGCGAGCCAGGCCCAGCCCGAGCCGAACTGCGTGGTGCCGGCCTCGATGAACTTGGCGTTGGCGGCCTCGAGCGAGCCGAAGCTGTCCACCAGGGCCTTCTCGACCGCGCCCGACGGCTTGCCGCCGCCGTTCGGCTTCATCCACTGCCAGAAGTGGATGTGGTTGTAGTGCTGGCCGGCGTTGTTGAAGAGGCCCTGGTTCTTGCCGAACGAGCCCTTCACCACCTCCTCGACCGACTTGCCCTCGAACTCGGTGCCTTCGAGCAGCTTGTTGCCGTTGGTGACGTAGGCCTGGTGGTGCTTGTCGTGATGGAATTCGAGCGTCTCCTTCGACATGTAGGGAGACAGCGCGTCGTAGCTGTAGGGCAGCTCGGGAAGCGTGAAGGCCATGGTCGAAGCTCCAAATCCTGTGTCTTGCCGCGGAAGGGCGGGCGGGAATCGCGCGACGGCGCTGCCGCCCCGGAGCCGAACCTAGTGGCGAGGGACCGGGCCGGCAACGGCCGCCGGGGCGCCGGCTTTGCGCCGTCCCGGCATCCTGGTAACGCTTCGGCGCGCTTCGGACAGCACGGGCGCCGGGGGAGCAGAACGAATGGCTTGGGTGATTGCCGTCCTGGGTGCCGTGCTGGCCGCGGGCGGGGGCGCGGCGCTGTGGAACGGCAGCGGCTACATCCGGCTCGACTGGGGCCAGGCCGAGACCGTCGCCGGCACCGTGGCGCTGTCGGCCGGCGTGGTCACGATCGCCATCGCGGCCGTGCTCTTCGCCCTGCGCGACCTCGCGCGCCGCCCGGCGCGGGCCGCGGCCTCGGGCGTGGGGCTGGAAGCCGTGCACCTCGCCGAGGAGGCGGAGGCGCCGGCCCGCGGCCGCCTCGCGGGCAAGCTCGCCCGGGTCGGCATGCCGAAGCCCGAGCCCGCCCTGCCGGAGCCGCCCGCCGCGCCCGTCGAGACGGACCCCGCCCCGCTCGCCGCCGCGCCCGAGCCGCGCCCGCGCGCCGCGCCCGTCGCGGTGCCGGAAGCGCCGCGCCCCGCCGCGCCCGTTCTGCTGGAAGCGCCCACGGTGGTGGGCCGCTACGAGGCCAACGGCGCCTCCTACGTGCTGTTCTCGGACGGGACGATCGAGGTGGAGACCGACAGCGGCACCCACCGCTTCGCCTCCATGGCCGACCTCAAGGAGCACATCGAGCGCCAGGACGCCGGCTGAGGCGCCGGCCGAGCCGTCACCCGGCGGCCAGCAGGGCCTCGACGTCGAGGCGCCGCGTGAACATCGCGAGCCCGCCCTCCGCGTCGAGCGGCCAGGCGTCGCGCGGCCGGTCGCAGTAGAGCTCGACGCCGTTGCCGTCGGGGTCGCGCAGGTAGAGCGCCTCGCTCACCCCGTGGTCGCTGGCGCCGTCGAGCGGGATGCCGGCCGCGACCAGCCGGCGCAGGGCGTCGGCCAGGGCGGCGCGCGTCGGATACAGCACGGCCGTGTGGTAGAGCCCCGTGGTGCCCGGCGCCGGCGGGGGCCCGCCGAGGCTTTCCCAGGTGTTGAGCCCGATCTGGTGGTGGTAGCCGCCCGCCGACACGAAGGCGGCTCGCGTGCCGAAGCGCTGCATCAGCGCGAAGCCCAGCACGCCGCAGTAGAAGCCGAGCGCGCGCTCCAGGTCCGCGACCTTGAGGTGGACGTGGCCGATGGTGGCGCCAGGGTGGATCGGGCCGAAGCGCATCTCGGGCGTGGCGGTCATGGTCGTGGCTCCTGTGCGGGTCGCGTGCGGTCGGACCGATCATGCCCCGCGCGCCGGTGCGATTGCCACAGGGATGAAACCGCCGCGCGACGCGCCGGCCTTCCTTTCGCCGGTAAAACCTTTCTAAACAGGGGCGGCCGGACGGGCGCGAATCCCCGACCGAGCGCGTCGAGTCGGGGGTCGAGCAAGGTGGCAAGCTTCGCCCGAGGGGCGGCACGAGAGGGTGGCGCGCGCGGCGTCCCCGCGTCCCTCGCCGCCGCGGGGCTGGTGGCGGCGTCGCTGGCCGCCTGCTCGTTCGACGAGGTGCGCCCCGCGGTTGAGCAGCCGACGCCCGTCGCCTTCAGCCACGCGCCGGCCGACGCCCCGGCGAAGCCGCTGCCCGTGAACTGGCCGAAGGTGTTCGGCTCGCCCGAGTTGTCGCGCCTGGCCGAGGTCACGGCGCACGACAACTTCGACGTGGCGGCCGCCGCCGCCCGCATCCTGCAGGCCGACGCCCAGACGGCGGTCTCGTCCGCGCCGCTGTTCCCGCAGATCACCTCGTCGAACTCCACCGGCCGCTCCTTCACGCCGACAACGACCCGCTCCGGCGCGGCGCTGGGCGGATCGGGGGACGGCGGCGGCCGGACGATCGCCACCAACAGCTTCAGCCTCGGGCTGACGGCGAGCTACGAGCTCGACCTGTGGGGCCGCAACCGCTTCAACAGCCTCGCCGCGGCCCGCAACGCGGTGGCGACGCGCTTCGCCCGCGACACGCTGGTGCTGACCGCGGTGGCTTCCGTCACCAACAGCTACTTCTCGCTGCTGTCCGCGCAGGACCGGCTCAAGATCGCCGACCAGAACCTCAGGGAGGCGCGGTTCGGCCTCGAAGCCATCAAGGGCCGGCTCGCGGTCGGCACCGTCACGGCCCTGGAGGTGGCGCAGCAGCAGAGCGTGGTCGACCAGCAGCTCGCGAGCTTCCCGCCCCTGCAACAGCAGCTCCAGCAGGCCAAGACCGCCATCGCGCTGCTGACCGGCCGCGCGCCGGAAAGCCTGGCCATCAAGGGTGGCAGCCTCGACGCGCTCAAAGCCCCGACGATCCCCCCCGGCCTGCCGTCCCAGGTGATCCGCCGCCGGCCGGACGTCGCCGAGGCCGCCCTCAGCCTGGGTTCGGCCGACGCGTCCGTGCTGGCCGCCCGCGCGGCGCTGTTCCCCACCGTCACGCTCACCGCGGGGGGCGGGATCGAGAGCACGGCGCTGCGCACGCTGCTGTCGCCGGCCGCGGGCTTCGGCAACCTCGGCGCGGGGCTGGCCTCGCCGCTGCTCGACGGCGGCGCGCTGAAAGGCGAGCTCGACCTCCAGCGCGGGCGCGACCTGGAGCTGCTGCAGGACTACCGGCGCTCGCTGGTGCAGTCCTTCGTGGACGTCGAGAACGCGCTGATCGCGGTGCAGCAGAACACCGAGCACGAGAAGCGATTGGCCGCAGTCGTGGCCTCGGCCCGCTTGGCCTATGACATCACCAAGGTGCGCCTGCGCGAAGGGACCATCGACATCCTGACCGTGATCAACACCGAGCAGACCCTGTTCGCGGCGCTCGACGCGGAAGCGGTCGTGCGCCTCGCGCGCTTCACGGCGCTGTCGAGCCTCGCCCAGGCGATCGGCGGCGGCTGGACGCGGCCGGACCTGCTCGAACTTCCCGCCCTCGACGGCCTGACGCCCGTGCCGCTCCAAGCGGTGTCGCCAGACCCGGCGCCGGCGCAGGGGCTCGCGGTCGACCGGGGCGGCTACACGGCGAACGGGCCTGTCCCGGCGGGGCGATCATGAAGCGCTTCCTCATCCTCCTGGTCGTCGTCGCGCTCGGCGCCGCCGTCGCGGCGGAGCGGATGCCCGCCCTCCACGCCCGCGTGCCCTGGCTGCCGAACGTGCCCGGCCTGACCGTGGCCGCGGCCGACAAGGCCGCGGACGCCGACGGCGACGGCCGGGAAGGCGGCGGCAAGCGGCGCCGGCGCTTCGCCGCGGACGGGCCGATCCCGGTCCTGGCCGAGCGGGCGCGCACCGCCGACGTGCCGGTGACGGCCGACGTGCTCGGCACCGTGCAGGCCACAAACAGCGTGCTGGTGCGCTCGCAGATCGACGGCAAGCTCGTCGAGATCGACTTCCGCGAGGGACAGGACGTCAAGCGCGGCGACGTGGTGGCCCGCATCGATCCCGCCACCTACAAGGCGCTCTACGACAGCGCCGTCGCCAAGAAGGCGTCCGACGAGGCGCTGCTGAGCAACGCGCAGGTCGACCTCGTCCGCTACGCCAAGCTCGCCGAAACCCAGTACGGCTCGCACCAGCAGGCCGACACGCAGAAGGCGCTGGTGGCGCAGTACACGGCCCAGATCGCCCAGGACCAGGCCGCCATCGACAACGCCAAGGCGACGCTCGACTACGCCACGATCCGCTCGCCCATCGACGGGCGCACCGGCATCCGCCAGGTCGACGCCGGCAACATCGTCCACGCCAGCGACTCCACGGGCATCGTCACGATCGCGCAGGTCAAGCCCATCGCGGCGATCTTCAACCTGCCCCAGCAATGGCTGCGGCAGGTCAACGGCGCCGCCGCGAAGGGCACGCTGCGCCTCGTAGCCCACGACGGCTCGACGAACGACCTGCTCGACACGGGCACGCTGCAGGTCATCGACAACACGGTCGACCAGACCACCGGCACGGTGAAGATGAAGGGCAGCTTCCCCAACGCCGACGGGCAGCTCTGGCCCGGCCAGTTCGTCAATCTGCGCCTCTACGTGGACGTCCTGAAGAACGTGGTGGTCGTGCCGACCCCGGCCGTGCAGCGCGGGCCGGACGGGCCCTTCGTGTACCGCGTCGAGGACGGCAAGGCCGTGATGGTCAAGGTGCAGACCGGGCGGCAGACCGAGGCCGACACGGTGGTGACGGCCGGCCTCGCGCCGCCGGCCGAGGTCATCACCACGGGCTTCACGCGGCTGACGGACGGCACCAAGGTGGCCGTTTCGACCGCGACCGCGTCCGCGAACCCGGCGAAGCCCGACGCCGCGAAGCCGGCCGGGGACGACAAAACCGCCGCGCCCCCCGCCGCCGAGGCCGGCGCCGCGCCGGACCACGCCGTCGACGCCAAGGCGGACGCCGAGGCGGGCGGACCAGAAGCGGTCCGACGCCACCGCCGCCGGCGCGAGGGCGGACAGGCTGGGGCGTCGAACTGATGCGACGCGCGCCGTGAGCATCTCCGCCCCCTTCATCCTGCGCCCCATCGCCACCGCGCTGCTCGCCGTGGCGGTGCTGCTGGCCGGGCTGATGGGATACAGGCAGCTCTCGGTGTCGTCCCTGCCGCAGGTGGACTTCCCCACCGTGCAGGTCACGACGCAGCTGCCGGGCGCCAACCCGGACACGATCGCGACGCTGGTCACGGCGCCCCTGGAGCGGCAGTTCGGGCAGATCCCGTCGCTCAGCTCCATGTCGTCGCAGAGCTCGTTCGGGCTCAGCCAGATCACGCTGCAGTTCAACCTCGACCGCGACATCGACGCCGCCGCGCAGGACGTGCAGTCCGGCATCAACGCCGCGGCCTCGACCCTGCCGCGCAACCTCCCCTACCCGCCGACCTATTCCAAGGTGAACCCGGCCGACACGCCGGTGCTGACGCTGGCGCTGTCCTCGCGCGCGACCCCGCTGCGCGAGCTTTCCGACGTCGCCGACACGGTGCTGGCGCCGAAGATCTCGCAGGTGTCGGGCGTCGGCCACGTGTCGATCGAGGGCAACATCCGCCCGGCCGTCCGCATCCAGGCCGACCTGTCGCGCCTCGCCGCCTACGGGCTCTCGCTCGAAGACCTGCGCGCCGCCATCGTGGCCGCCAACGTCGCGGCCGCCAAGGGCTCGATCGACGGCACGGCCCAGGCCTACACGATCGCGGCCAACGACCAGATCGACGCCGCGAAGAGCTACGAGCCGGTCGTCATCGCCTACCGCAACGGCGCGCCCGTGCTGCTGCGCGACGTCGCCAAGGTGGTGGACGGGCTGGAGAACAGCCGCGTCGGCGGCTGGTACGCGGGCGAGCCCGCCGTGATCATCGACGTGCAGCGCCAGCCCGGCGCCAACGTGGTCGAGACGGTGGACCGCGTGCTGCGCGAGCTGCCGCAGCTCCAGAAGGGCCTCGCGGCCGGCGTGACCCTCAAGGTCGTGCACGATTCCACCGACACGATCCGCGCCTCGATCCGCGATGTCGAGTTCACGCTGGTGCTGGCGGCCGGCCTCGTCGTGCTGGTGGTGCTGCTGTTCCTGCGCACGGTGCGGGCCACGATCATCGCCGGCGTGGCGCTGCCGCTGTCCATCGTGGCGACCTTCGGCGTGATGTGGGCCGCGGGCTTCTCCCTCGACAACCTCAGCCTGATGGCGCTGACCATCGGCACGGGCTTCGTGGTCGACGACGCCATCGTGATGATCGAGAACGTCGTGCGCCAGATCGAGGAGGGCGAGCCGCCGCTCCAGGCGGCGCTGAAGGGCGCGCGCGAGATCGGCTTCACGGTGGTGTCGCTCACCGCCTCGCTGATCGCGGTCTTCATTCCGCTGCTGTTCATGAGCGGCATCGTGGGCCGCATGTTCCGCGAGTTCGCCCTCACGCTCACCTTCGCCGTGATCGTGTCGGCGGTGATCTCGCTGACCCTCACGCCCATGATGTGCGGCCGCCTGCTCCGGGCGCCGCGCCACGGGGCGCGCGAGCCCTGGCTGATGCGCGCCGCCGAGGCGCCCGTGGCCTGGATGGCGCGCGGCTACGAGGTGACGCTCGCTCTCGCCCTGCGCCGGCAGGGGCTGATGACGCTGGTGTCGCTGCTCACCCTCGGCCTCACGGTCTACCTATACGTCGTGGTGCCGAAGGGCTTCCTGCCCGTGCAGGACACGGGGCTGATCGATGTCGTGCTGGAGGGCGCGCCCTCGGCCTCCTTCGGCGGCATGGCCAAGCTGCAGGCCGAGGCCGAGGCGGCGCTGCGGGACGACCCCGCCGTGACCGGCGTCGTGGCGGTGGTGGGCGTCGGCACGCTGAACCCCACGTCCAACGTCGCGCACCTCCAGCTCACCCTGAAGCCGTCCGACGACCGGCGCGAGGACGCGACCGCGATCGCCGAGCGGGTGCGCGGCGAGCTCGCCGGCATCGCCGGGGCGACCGCCTTCGTGAAGCCCGTGCAGGACATCCAGATCGCCACCACGGCGAGCCGCTCGCAGTACCAGTACACGCTCACCGGGACCGACGCCGCCCAGGTGACGGACTGGTCGAACAAGCTCGCGCGCCGGCTGCGCCGCGACCCGCTCTTCGCCCACGTGGCGGCCGAGGAGCAGGACGGGGGATTGCGCGCCTACGTGGACATCGACCGCGTCAAGGCCGGCCGCCTCGGCGTGACCGCGCAGATGATCGACGACACGCTGAACGACGCCTTCGGCCAGCGGCAGATCTCGACCATCTACGGCCAGTCGAACCAGTACCGCGTCATCCTGGAGGCGGCGCCGGGCTCGTCCGACGACCCGCGCGTGCTCGACAAGCTCTACGTGGGCGTCACCACCGGCACCACCACGGCCCAGACCTCGACGGGCGGCGTCACCACGGCCGCCACCACCACGGCCTCGACGCCGGGCGCCCAGGTGCCGCTCGTGTCCTTCGCAACGCTGAAGCGCACCACGGCGCCGCTCAGCGTCGCGCACCTGCAGCAGTTCCCGGCCGCCACCCTGTCGTTCGACCTCGCCAAGGGCGCGTCGCTCGGCGAGGCCGTGGCCGGCATCGCCGAGGCCGAGCGCGACATCGGCATGCCGGAAGCGCTGGTCGGAGCCTTCGGGGCCGACGCGGCCGAGTTCCAGCGCTCGCTGGCGGGCGAGCCCTGGCTCGTGCTGGCCGCCGTGGTGACGATCTACCTCGTGCTGGGCGTGCTCTACGAGAGCTTCATCCACCCGCTCACCATCCTGTCGACGCTGCCCTCGGCCGGCGTCGGCGCGCTGCTGGCCCTGATGGCGACGGGCCACGAGCTGTCGATCGTGGCGCTGATCGGCATCATCCTCTTGATGGGCATCGTGAAGAAGAACGCCATCATGATGATCGACTTCGCCACCGCGGCGGAGCGCGAGGAGGGGCTGTCCCCCTTCGACGCCATCGAGCGCGCCTGCCGGCTGCGCTTCCGGCCCATCATGATGACGACGCTCGCGGCGCTGTTCGGCGCCATCCCGCTGGCGCTGGCGCACGGGTCGGGCGCAGAACTGCGCGTGCCGCTCGGCATCACCATCATCGGCGGGCTGCTGCTGAGCCAGCTGCTGACGCTCTACACCACGCCGGTGATCTACCTGCAGATGGAGGCGCTCGGCCGCCGCTTCGGCCTGGGCACGACGGCGATCCCGGACGTCGAGGCCGAGGCCGCGCCGGAGATCCGGCGGGCCGCGGAGTAGCGCCGCCTGCGCCGGCGCATGATGACGGGTTCAACCCAGGAGGGTGGGATGACGCTGAGGGTGGATGTCGCGGAGGGGGCCGCGCGCTGGTCTGAGATCGTGGCGGAGGCCGAGGCTGGACGAGACGTCGTCATCGCGCGGGGCGAGGTGCTCGTTGCGACTGTCAAAGGCGAAGCGCCGCCGAGATCGACGACGCGAGAGGCCATCGACGCGATCAAAGAGATCCGAAAAGGCATCCCGCCGACGACAGCCGAAGAGATTCTGGCGCGGCGAGACGAAGGACGCCGATATTGATCGTCGTCGATGCTTCGATGGTCGCCGCGTGGCTCCTGCCCGATGAGAAGACCGAAGCAACGGACGCCGTGCTGGACGCCTTGGACGGCACCGCGGGCATCGCGCCGTCGATCTTGCGCCATGAGGTTCGCAGCATCCTGCTGCTGTCCGAGCGGAGAAAACGCCTTCCGGTGGGCGACGCGGAAGTGCTGCTTGGGCGCTTCTCGCAGATCGCCATAGATGATCGTGGGCCGGGGAACGACGCGGAAGTGCTGCTTCTCGCTCGCGCCCACCGCCTAACACCATACGACGCCGCCTATCTCGCGCTGGCTCAAGCGACCGGTCTGCCCCTCGCCACGCTGGACCGTGCCCTCGGCGCCGCCGCGCGCACGTGCGGCGTGCCGCTCCTCGGCCCCCTCGCGCCGTGAACATCTCCGCGCCCTTCATCCGCCGGCCCATCGGCACGGCGTTGCTGTCGATCGGCCTGTTCCTGGTCGGCGCGGTCGCGTACTTTCAGCTCCCCGTGGCGAGCCTGCCGGCGGTCGACTTCCCGGCCATCCGGGTCGGCGCGGCGCGGCCCGGCGCCGACCCCGCCATCATTGCCGCCACCGTCGCGGCGCCGCTGGAGCGGCGACTCGGCGAGATCGCCGGCGTGAACGAGATGACGTCGAACTCCTCGCTCGGCTCGTCCTCGATCCAGCTCCAGTTCGACCTCAGCCGCAACGTCGACGACGCGGCGCGCGACGTGCAGGCGGCCCTCAACGCCGCGGTGACGGACCTGCCCGGCGACCTGCCGGCCCTGCCGACCTACCGCAAGGCCAATTCCGCCGCCTTTCCGGTCATCATCCTGGCCCTGACCTCGAAGACGCTGCCCGTCACGGCCCTCTACGACGCGGCCGACACCGTCATCGCGCAGAAGATCAGCCAGGTCGACGGCGTCGCCGAGGTCACGGTGAACGGCGCCGCCCAGCCGGCCATCCGGGTGCGGATCGACCCGCAGCGGCTCGCCGCCATGGGCCTGTCGGTCGACGCGATCCGCACCGCCATCGGCAACGCGAACGTCGGCCAGGCGATCGGCTCCTTCGACGGGCCGGACCTCACCGAAACCCTCGCGACCTCGGACCGCCTGTCGACGCCCGAGGACTTCGCCGGCATCGTGGTGAAGAGCGGCGACGGCACGGTGGTGAAGCTCGGCGACGTCGCGACGGTCGAGCGCGGCAACAAGAGCCGGCGCGCCGCGGGCTGGTACAACAAGCGCCCCTCCGTGCTGCTCATCGTCACCAAGCAGCCACGCGCCAACGTCATCGACACGGTGGACCGCGTGAAGGCGCTGCTGCCCGAGCTGCGCCGCTGGGTGCCGGCCGGCGTCGACATCTCGATCTTCACCGACCGCACGGTCACGATCCGCGCCGCGGTGAACGACATCCAGGTCACGCTGCTCATCACCATCGCGCTGGTGATGGGCGTCGTCTTCGCCTTCCTGCGCCGCGCGACGCCCACGCTGGCGGCCGGCGTCGCGGTGCCGCTCTCCCTCGCGGGAACGGTGGCCTGCATGTGGGTGGCGGGCTTCTCGCTCGACAACCTCAGCCTGATGGCCATCACCATCTCGGTCGGCTTCGTGGTCGACGACGCCATCGTGATGATCGAGAACGTGTCGCGCAACATCGAGCGGGGCCTGAAGCCCGTCGCGGCGGCGCTGCTCGGCTCGAAGCAGATCGGCTTCACGGTGGTGTCGATCTCGCTGTCGCTCGTGGCCGCCTTCGTGCCGCTGGTCTTCATGGGCGGCATCATCGGCGCCTTCTTCCGCGAGTTCTCGCTCACCCTCACCTTCGCGGTCGTGGTGTCGACCCTCGTGTCGCTGACGCTGACGCCGATGGTCTGCGCCCATTTCATGCGCGCCCACGACGAGCGCGCGCCGAACCTGTTCGACCGGATCGTCGAGGGCGGCCTCGCCCGCCTGGTCGGCGGCTACGCCCGCTCGCTGCGCCTCGCTCTGCGCCACCCCTGGGTGATGGTGCTAGTGATGCTGCTGACGATCGGCCTCACCGTCGAGCTGTTCAAGACGACCCCCAAGGGCTTCGTTCCGGAGGACGACACCGGCCTCATCATGGGCATGACGGAGGCCGCCGCCGACGTGTCGTTCCCCGCCATGGCGACGCTTCAGCAGGGCCTCGCCGACGTGATCCTCAAGGACCCGGCCGTGGACGGCGTCGGCTCCTTCATCGGGGGCGGCGGGGGGGTGAACTCGGGCTCGCTGTTCATCGGGCTCAAGCCCGAAGGCCAGCGCCCCACCGCCGCCAAGGTGATCGACCGCCTGCGCGGAAAGCTGGAACACACGCCGGGCATCCGCCTCTTCATGATCCCGATCCAGGACCTGAGGGCCGGCGGGCGCAGCGGCAAGGGCTCCTACCAGTTCACCCTGTCCGACTCCGACCTCGACGAGCTGCAGGAGTGGCAGCCGCGCGTGCTGGAGCGGCTGCGCAAGGTGCCCGGCGTCGTCGACATGTCGACGGACCGCGAGCAGGGCGGCCTCGAGGCCGAGGTGGTGATCGACCGGCCGGCGGCGTCGCGGCTCGGCGTGTCGATCCAGTCGATCGACGACGCGCTCGGCGACGCCTTCGGCGAGCGGCAGGTGTCCACCATCTACACGCAGCGCAACCAGTACCGCGTGGTGCTGGAGGTGGCGCCGCAGGACCAGCGCGACCCCTCCGACCTCACCCGCATCTACGTGCCGGGCCGCGGCGGCGCGCAGGTGCCGCTGTCGGCCTTCGCCACGATCAAGCGCCGCAACGCCGCCCTGGTGGTCAATCACCAGGGGCCCTTCCCGTCCGTGACGCTGAGCTACAACCTCAAGGACGGCGCGAGCCTCGAGGCCACCAGCGACGAGATCCGCCAGGCCGTGGCCGAGATGCACCTGCCGGACGGGCTCCACGCCGAGTTCGCCGGCGACGCGCTGGTGTTCCAGCAGGGCGCGGGCGGCCAGGGCCTGCTGCTGCTCGCGGCGCTGCTGTCGATCTACATCATCCTCGGCGTGCTCTACGAGAGCCTCACCCACCCGCTGACCATCCTGTCCACCCTGCCCTCGGCGGGCCTCGGCGCGCTGCTGGCGCTCAGGCTCGTCGACATGGAGCTGACGGTGATCGCCTTCATCGGCATCATCCTGCTCATCGGCATCGTGAAGAAGAACGGCATCATGCTGGTCGACTTCGCGATCCACGCCGAGCGCGACGGGGGGCTGAGCCCGCGCGACGCCATCACGGCGGCCTGCATCGAGCGCTTCCGTCCCATCCTGATGACCACGCTGGCGGCGCTCTTCGGCGCGATGCCGATCGCCTTCGGCGAGGGCGTCGGCGCCGAGCTGCGCCGGCCGCTCGGCGTCACGATCATGGGCGGGCTGATCCTCAGCCAGGCCCTGACGCTCTACACGACGCCCATCATCTACCTCGGCATGGCCCGCCTGCAGCGGGTGCGCTGGCCGTTCCGCCGGCGGCAGGGCTTCAAGCCCATGCCGGCGGAGTGAGGCCGGCGCCGGCCGGACCGCTCCGGCCCCAGCCGAAATCATCCCGAATTGTTTTCGCGCGCGCTCGACGCCAGCCTGCCCGGAGGCGACGGGGATGGACCTCGACCATGCGGCGGGACCTCGAGCGGCTTCGGCACGGCCAGGAGCGCGTCCCCGGCGCGGGCTGCGCGTCGGCGACGCGGCCCTGATCGCCGCCGCGGCCGTGCTGGTGTTCCCCACCCTGGTCGCCGGCGACAGCCCGCACCTGACGTGGGGCTACCCCGACGCCTGGTACATGGCGCTCGCCGCGGCCGGCGGAGCCGCCCTGTGCACCGCCTTCGTGCGGGGCTTCGGCGAGGGCGGGGCGAGGAGGCGCGTCGCCTGGGGATGGCTGGCCTGAGGCCGGATGCCGCTCGAGAGACGCGACTCACGTCCCCCGCGGCTTCGCCCGCATCGTCGGTGCCGCCGCGGCGGGGTCCTCGGGCCAGGGGTGGCGGGGGTAGCGGCCGCGCATCTCGCTCCGCACGGCGGCCCAGGAGCCGCGCCAGAAGCCCGGCAGGTCGCGGGTGATCTGGATCGGCCGGTGCGCCGGCGACAGCAATTCCAGCACCAGCGGCACGCGCCCGCCGGCCAGCGCCGGATGGCGCGACAGGCCGAACAGCTCCTGCACCCGCACCGCGATCGCCGGCCCGCCCTCGGCCGCGTAGTCGACGGGCAGGCGCGAGCCAGTCGGCGCCTCGAAATGCGTCGGCGCCTCGGCGTCGAGCCGCCGGTGCAGCGCGCGGTCGAGCAGGGCGTCGAGCGCCTGGCCGAGGTCGTCGGCGCCGACCTCCCGCAGCGACGCCTTGCCGAGCAGGAAGGGCGCGAGCCAGTCCGCCGCCGCCTCGCGCAGCGCCGCGTCCGACAGGTCGGGCCAGGGCTCGCCGTCGCCGGTCTGCAGGGCGGCGGCGCGCAGGAAGGCGACGCGGTCGCGCCACTGGCCGAGCGCCTTCGACCAGGGCAGCCGCTCGACGCCGAGCCGCGCGATCCCCTCGGCCAGCACGAGGGCCGCGGCCTCGTCGCCCGGCACCGGCAGGTTGCTCTCGCCGAGCAGGATGGCGCCGAGCCGCGTCGCGCGGCGGGCGGAGAGCGCCGCGCGGGCGGGGTCGAAGGAGAGTTCGTCCGCGGTGGTGACGGCTGCGCCGGCCGCCGATTCGACCTCGCCCGCGTCGAGCGCCGCGGCGAGCAGGATGCGCGTGCTCGACGCGCGGCCGGTGATCTCGCCGACCGCGAGGAAGGGCGCGCGCGCCAGAGGGTCCTGCGGCTCGACCGCGGCGGCGCGGCCGTTGGCGAGCAGGAACTCGCCCAGCCTGCCGCGCGCCTTGGCGATGCGGTCCGGGAAGGCCAGCGCCAACACGATGCCGGGCGACAGCGCGCCCTCGTCCCTCGCCTCCCCCGCCGCGGCGCGGCCGGCCTTGGAGAACGTGCGCGCGAGGCCGCGGGCGTTCTCGGCTTTCGACGAGCGGTCGCGCCGCCAGCGCTCCAGCCGCTCGGCGAGGTCGGCGCCGGCGCCGCCGAGGCCGCGCTCGACCAGCATCGCCGCCACCTCGCCGCCGAGCCCGGCCGCGCCCCGCCGCGCCGCCTCGACCACCATGCGGGCGATGCGCGGCGGCGCGGCGATGCGGGCGATGCCCCGCCCTTCCGCGGTCACGCCGCCGCCGTCGAGCGCGCCGATGCCCGCGAGGAGCTTTCTCGCCTCCGCCACGGCGGGCGCGGGCGGCGGGTCGAGCCAGCGCAGGGTCGCGGGCTCGGCGACGCCGAAGGTCGCGAGGTCGAGCACGAGCCCGGAAAGGTCCGCGTCGAGCATCTCGGGCCGGGCGAAGGGCGGCAGCGCGCCGTCGGCCGCCTCGGCCCACAGGCGATAGCAGGTGCCCGGCTCCGTGCGGCCGGCGCGGCCGCGGCGCTGGTCGGCCGAGGCGCGCGACACCCGCACGGTCTCGAGCCGCGTCAGCCCGAGGTCGGGCTCGAAGCGCGGCACGCGGGCGAGGCCGGAATCCACCACGACCCGGATGCCCTCGATGGTGAGCGACGACTCGGCGATGGAGGTCGCCAGCACCACCTTGCGGGCCCCGGCCGGCGAGGGCCGCACGGCGCGGTCCTGTGCGGCGCGGTCGAGCGCGCCGTAGAGCGGAGCGACCTCCGCCTCGCCGGGCCGGAGTCTTCCGGCGAGGATCGCGGCCGTGCGGGCGATCTCGCCCTGGCCGGGCAGGAAGGCCAGCACCGAGCCGGGCTCGGAGAGCAGCGCGCGCACCACCGCCTCGGCCACCGCCTCCTCGATCCGCTCGTCGGGCCCGCGCGGCATGTAGCGCGTCTCGACCGGGAAGGCGCGGCCCCGCGATTCGACCACCGGCGCGCCGCCCGATGCGGGGTCGCCGAGCAGGCCCGCCACGCGGGCGCCGTCCAGCGTCGCCGACATGACGAGCACGCGCAGGTCGGGCCGGAGCGCGCCCTGCACGTCGAGCGCCAGGGCGAGGCCGGCGTCGGCGTCGAGCGAGCGCTCGTGGTATTCGTCGAAGATCACCGCGGCGACGCCGCCGAGTTCGGGGTCGTCCAGCACGGCGCGGGTGAACACGCCCTCGGTGACGACCTCGATCCGGGTGCGGGCCGACACCGCCGTGTCGAACCGCGCCCGCACGCCGACCGTGCCGCCGATGGCGTCGCCGAGCGTCGCCGACATGCGCTCGGCCGCGGCGCGGGCGGCGAGGCGCCGCGGCTCCAGCAGCAGGATGCGGCCGCCCGCCGTCCAGGGCTCATCGAGCAGAGCGATCGGCACCCGCGTCGTCTTGCCGGCGCCGGGCGGCGCCACCAGCACGGCGGATGGCCGCCCGCGCAGGGTGGCCAGCAGCTCCGGCAGGGCGTCGTCGATGGGCAGGCGGGTCATGGCGGGCCGCGAAAGGGAGGGACGGCCGGGGACTTAGCCCCCGCTTTGTTGCATCGCAACATGGCAGCCATCGTGCGGCATGCTGGCGGCCCCCTTCTCCCCATCCGGATTCGGGGCTATCTGGAGGGCGCTCCGGCACCCCTGCCGCGGCGTGGAACGGGTCGCCGTCGAAGGCACGATGATGTCGCAGGAAACAGTCGGCGCGGTGTCGCCTTCCGCCACCACGCCCCCGGGCGACAGGGCCGCCGCGGCGACGGCGCCGGATTCGGCGCCCGCCACCGGGGTCGCGGCCGATCCCGCCGCGGCCTTTCCGGCGGCCTCGGCCCATTCCCACGCCAAGGACAGCTTCGCCAAGCTGACGTTGGGCTCCATCGGCGTCGTCTACGGCGACATCGGCACGAGCCCGCTCTACGCGCTGAAGACCGCACTGCAGCACAACGGCACCGAGGCCGTGCCGCAGAGCGAGGTGATCGGGATCATCTCGCTGCTGATCTGGGCCCTGCTGATCACGGTGACGGCGAAATACGTCGTTTTTCTGATGCGGGCCGACAACAAGGGCGAGGGCGGGACGCTGTCGCTGATGGCGCTGGCCCAGCACGCGCTCGGCCGCCGCGGCGGCGCGGTGTTCCTGCTCGGCGTCATGGGCGCGGCGCTGTTCTCGGGCGACGCCATCATCACGCCGGCCATCTCGGTGCTGTCGGCCGTGGAGGGGCTCGGCGTCGCCCAGGCGAGCCTCGTGCCCTACATCCTGCCCATCACGGTGGTGATCCTGATCGCCCTGTTCTCGGTGCAGCGCTCGGGCACCGCGAAGGTCGCGACCTTCTTCGGCCCGGTGATGGTGCTGTTCTTCGGGCTGATCGGCTTCCTCGGCGTGATCCACATCGCCGACGCGCCGGTGGTGCTCACCGCCTTCAACCCGTGGCACGGGCTCCGCTTCCTGTTCGGCAACGGCGCGACGGGCTTCGTCACGCTCGGCCTCGTGTTCCTGGCCGTCACGGGCGCCGAGGCCCTCTACGCCGACATGGGCCACTTCGGCCGCAAGCCGATCCAGACGGCCTGGCTCCTCTTCGTGCTGCCCGCGCTGCTGCTGAACTACCTCGGCCAGGGCGCCCTGGTGATCCACGACCCCGCCGCCGTGAAGGACCCCTTCTACCTGATGGTGCCGAACTGGGCGCTGATCCCCTTCGTGGTGCTGTCGACGCTCGCCACCGTGATCGCCAGCCAGGCCGTCATCACGGGCGCCTTCTCGCTGATCCGCCAGGCCATCCAGCTCGGGCTGCTGCCCCGCATGGAGATCCTGCACACCTCCGAGACCACGGAGGGGCAGATCTTCGTGCCCCGCGCCAACCGCATGATGCTGGTGGGCGTGCTGCTGCTGGTGTTCCTGTTCAAGTCGTCGGACGCGCTGGCCAACGCCTACGGGATCGCGGTCACGGGCACGATGGTGGTGACCACATCGCTGGCCTATTTCGTCGTCACCAAGATGTGGAACTGGCCGAAGGTCTGGGCCGTGCCCTTCATCGGCTTCTTCCTCGTGATCGACGTGGCCTTCCTGCTGGCCAACTTCGCCAAGGTGCTGGACGGCGGCTGGGTGCCGCTGCTGCTGGCCTCGGCTTCGATGCTGCTGATGTGGACCTGGGTGCGCGGCACGGCGCTGCTGGCGCAGAAGACCCATCGCGACTCGATCTCGACGCGCGGCCTCATCGCCATGCTGGCGAAGAGCAAGCCCGTGCGGGTGCCCGGCACCGCCATCTTCCTGACCAGCGACCCCGAAGTCGCGCCCTCGTCGCTGATGCACAACCTCAAGCACAACAAGGTGCTGCACGAGCGCATCGTGATCATGTCGGTGAAGACGGTGGACGCGCCGCGCGTGGCGCCGAGCAACCGCTACCGAATCGAGCCGATGAGCGACAGCTTCACGGCCATCACGCTGTCCTACGGCTACATGGAGATCCCGCGCATGCCGGCCGCGCTGGCGACGCTGCGCAAGGCGGGGCTGAAGTTCGACATCATGACGACGTCGTTCTTCCTCGGGCGGCGCACCCTCAAGGCGTCCAACCACTCGTTCATGCCGAAGTGGCAGGACCACCTGTTCATCGCCCTGTCGAAGCAGGCCGCGACCGCGACGGACTTCTTCTCGATCCCGTCCGACCGCGTGGTGGAGCTCGGCGCCCAGGTCTCGGTCTGAACGCGACAGGGCCCGGCACGGGACGTCCCGGCCGGGCCCTCCGGATTCGTCTGCAGAAACCTCAGGAGGCCTGCGACACCCTGTAGATGACATCCGCCACCAGGATGGCCTGGACCATGATCCAGGCGACCGCGATGAACCCGAGTCGGACGTGGGTGATCATCTCGCCTCCTTCCGGGCCGCCCCTGTCCGGCGACCGTCTCCGCTTCGTCAATTCACCCCCAGGCCGATCGTTCCGGCGCGGGACAGGATGCCACCCTGCCCGCCCAATGAGGCCCCGGGCGGGCGGGCGGATTAAACATCGGTCATGTGGGCCGGCGCGCGCCTCCAAAAGCGAAGGCCCGGAGCGGTCGCTCCGGGCCTCGATGGTCGCGTCTCGGCCGGCCCGCAACCGCGGGCCTGAGGGGTTCAGCCGCGGCCGTGGATCAGCAGGGCGAGGCCGTAGCCGACCGCGCCGGCGACGAGCAGCGCCACCAGGGGGTTCTCCTCGACCTTGTGGGTCACGGTGTCGACGCCCTGGCGGTAATAGTCGCCCGAGTTGTTGTAGACGTCCTGGGCGTAGCCCTGCGCCGCGCCGGCCGCGTTCTGCACGGCGTCGCGCGCGCCGCCGACGTAGCGGTCCGGGTTGTTGTAGGCGTCCTTCAGGGTGTCGGAGGCGTTCTTCGCCGCGTCCTGGGCCTTGGAGCCGTAGGAGCCGGCGTTGTTGTAGGCGTCCTTGGCGGCATCGGCCGCGTTGGAGGCGGCGTCCTTCACGGCGTCCTTGGCCTGGCCGTAGGCGTTCTGGACGTTGCCGCCGAGTTCCCGGGCCTTGCCCTCGGCCTCCGTGGACTTGTCGCCCGTCGCGCTGCCGACGGCGCCCTGGACCTTGCCGCCGAGTTCCTTGGCGGCGCCGGTGATGCGATCGGTGTCCATGTCACTTCTCCCTGGTGGGTGCTGCATCCGAACCCACGGAGCCGGCGGAGGTTCCAAACGGTCGCAGCCCCTCGAACCCTTGCCGGGCCGCCCGGCCGCCTCTACCAAGCCGAGTCCCGCTTCCGCGCCCGAGCCGACCCGACGCCCGCCGATGCCGCTGTCCCCGCCCGCCTTCGCCAAGCTCGACGACGTCGCCCACACCATCCAGCTCGCGCTGACGCCGGTGTTCCTGCTCAGCGGCATCGGCACGCTGATCAACGTGTTCACCTCGCGGCTGGCGCGCGTGGCCGATCAGGTCGACCGGATCGCCGAAACGGTCGCCAGGGCGTCGGACAGCGAGAAGGCCCAGATGAGCCACCGGCTCGACCGGCTTCGCGTGCGCTCGCACGCGCTCGACGCGGCGGTGATCCTCGGCGCGGTCGGCGGCTCGGCGACCTGCGCGGCCGTGATCACGCTGTTCTACGGGGCGCTGCGCAACGGCGTCGCGGCCTCCATGCTCTACGGCTTCTTCGCGCTCGCGATCCTCTGCACGATAGCGGCGCTCGGCGCCTTCACCTACGAGATGCTGTTGGCGAGCCGCTTCCTGCGCCTGCGCATCGCGCGCGGCGAGGCCGACGCCGAGCGGTGAGGCCGCGCCGCCAGGACCTCCTGAGCGCGCGCGGGCGTTGGCGCGCAGATCCGTCCCGAGCGCCGCCATGCAGACCCCGAAGATCTTCGCCGCCCTCCTTGCCCTCGGCGCGTCCCCTGCCCTCGCCCAGGCCGACGCCAACCTGGCGCCGGGCGGCATCGTCGACGGCGCCAAGGCCGGGATCAACAGCGCCGAAGGCACCGCGCCGAACGGCGAGCCCGCGCCCGGCGGGCGGCAGGGGGAGGGCGCGCAGGCGAGCACCTCCGGCAGCAAGATGGTCAAGCAGGGCGTCAGCGGCGCCAACCCTCCGGCGGCCGCCGAGAAGCCGGACAAGCCCTGACGCCGCCGGGCGACCCGGCTTCATCTTCCCCGGCCGGGCGCGTAGGCTCGGCGCGCGGCGGGAGGGCTGATCGATGAACGGCACGGCATTGGCGATCTTCGCCCTGGCGCTCGCGGTCGGCGCGGGCTCGCCCGGCCCCAGCGTCGCCGCCCTGGTGTCGCGCGTGCTGACGCGCGGGCTGCGGGACGTGCTCCCCTTCCTCGTCGCCCTGTGGCTCGGCGAGGCCGTGTGGCTGACGCTCGTCGTGGCGGGGCTGTCCGCCGCCGCGCAGGCGTTCGGCGCGGCCTTCGCGGTCCTCAAATACGCGGGCGTCGCCTATCTGCTCGTCCTGGCTTGGCGCATGTGGCACGCGCCGACCTCGGCCGGCCCCGACGCCGCCGCGGCGGCGCCCGAGCGGCGGCAGCCCTGGCGCCTGTTCGGCGCCGGCCTCCTGGTGTCGCTCGGCAACCCCAAGAACATGGTGTTCTACGTGGCGCTGCTCCCCTCGGTGGTCGACCTCGGCCATGTCGGGGTCGTCGGCTGGGCGGAGCTCGTCGCGACCATGGTGGTCGTGCTGGCCACGGTGGACCTGTCCTGGGCCTCGGCCGCCGCGGGGGCGCGCCACTGGCTCGTGGACGGCCGCCGCATGCGGGCCGTCAACCGCGTCGGCGCCTCGATGATGGCCGGGGCCGCCGCCGCCGTGGCGGCGCGGTGAGGCGGGTCTTCAGCTTGAACGCCGCTTCGCGGTAACCTGAGGTCCGTCAACGGCTGGGGCCATGGGCGCGCGGATGCGTCGGCCCTCGAGCACCCGAGGCCGTGGCTCGAGGCCCTGGAGAAATCCGCTCTCTTGACCTTTCACCGGGTCGACCCGTCCCGCGGCCCCCTGCGGTTTCCCATCGCTCCTTCCCCTCGGTGACAGGGGAAACCCATCCGCATCGCACTCGGCTGCCGAGGCGAGGTCGTCCCCGGGCGGGTGAGCGCCTGAGGAATTATTTCACGCCGGATCGATGAAAACCGTTCAGATCTGGCGTTGTGAAATCCCATGCACCTCTACCGAAGATCGGATAAGGAAGCCCAAATAGGTCGCCTCCTCGGCCAGGGAAGCTCATGTCCGCCATCCCTCTCGGGCCCGTCCGCATTCGCGGCATGGTTCTGCCCCGCCCTGCGGCCAGCTCCCTGCTGACCTGCGGAATCTTCTTGGCCACCTTGGCGCTGCGCAGTCCCGCGCTCCTTCTGCGCCCTCGTCTGTGGGCCGAAGAAGGGGGGCTCTATTGGGAGCGGCTGCGCCACCTTCCCATCCGGAAAGGGTTGGGGCTGGTCGTGAACGGGAACTATCAGCTTCTCACGAACGCCTTCGTAGCAGCCGCCAAGCTGGTTCCGGTGAGGGACATCGCGTGGGTGACGACATACGCGGCACTGATCGTCTCGCTGCTCTGCTGCTGGATGCTGGACGGTTGGGTGCGGGCCCACGGTCTGCCCAGGTGGGTCGGAGCCGTGGCAGCGGTGATGCTCGCCCTCCTGCCCGCCGGCTACGAGGTCTACCTGTCGGCCACGAACGTGCAGTGGACGTGCTCCCTGCTGGCACTGCTGATCTGCCTCGGGGAAGATCTTCCCGCGGGGGGTGTGAGGGCGGCGTTGCGCTACGCGCTGCTCGCCGTCTGCGGACTCACGGGCTTGCCATCCTGCATCTTGGGGCCCGTCTTCCTGGTCGCAGCGTGGCGGCGGAGGACGGCCTACGGTTGGGCCATGCTGGCCGTGATGGCTGCAGCCTCGGCGGTGCAGATCGGCGTGATTCTCGCCCACCGTGGACAGATCTCGGCGGTGCGGCCGTTCAACGTCTCGCTCCTCGTACTGGTGCCGATGGCGATGCAGGAGGGCTTGGCCCTGGTCCTGCCGATCAACTTCCTGAACGCCGGCGCCCCCGGCCTCGACACTCTCGCGGCCAGGGTGCAGCTCGCCGCGGTGGGCCTGGGACTGATCGCCGGCGTGGCAGCGATCGCGAGGGACAGCCTCGGACGGTTTCCGGCCCTGGTCCTCGCCGGAGCGTCGGTCCTGGCTTCGGTGATGAACCAGGTCGGCGCGTTGGAGCAGGTCCAGGACATGGTTTCGGGAGGCCGGGGAGGTCGCTACTTCTTCCTGGGTCAGTGCTGCATCGTGCTGCTGCTGGCCGCCGGATTGGCTGCGCGAGGCAAGCTGCCGAGAATCATGGCGGGCGTCATGACGACGCTCGTTCTGGCCGGCGGCGTCTTGGAGGTCGCCGCGAGGGACTGGTCGTCGGTGTTCACCACGGGCCCGTCCGTGGCGGAACAGGTCGATGGCTGTCGGCCCGGAGCGATGTGCAGGATCCGGGCATGGCCCGTGGGACCGGAAATCTTGGTCACCGTCGGGGACGAGGGTGAGTCTCATTGAGGACCTTCCCTTCGAGCTCGCTTCCGCTCTGCAGGGACGCCTGTACGGGGAATCCGCGCACCACGGACGGGGCACGCGCGGGCCATGCCGGGCGACGTCCGCCATCGCGACGCTCGGCGGGACCGACGCGACGAGGGGCGGGGCGACCTGCGACGCCGATCGAATCCGATCCCATGCTCCGGCGACGGCGTCGCGCATGCCGCGGAATGGCCGTTCGACGACGGCTTCGCCCCCTGGGGACGGATCGCGATCAGGGCGACCTCCGCGATCGCGCGGAGATGCTCGGAAACGGAAGTCTGGGCTGCGCGCCGGGGCGTGCGGCGAAACTCTGGTGAGGCGGGGGCGGCCATGGACGACAGGGCGAGGCGGTTGCTGGCCGGACTGCTGACGACGGCCAAGGTGATCGAGATCGGGCCCAGCCTGAACCCCCTCGTCCCGAAGCGGGACGGGTGGGACGTGACCATCGTGGATCACGAGACCCGGGAAGGCCTCGTCCACAAGTACCGGCTGGACCCTTCGGTCGACCCGGACGTCATCGAGGAGGTGGACTTCGTCTGGCGCGGCGGGTCCCTGGTCGACCTGCTCGGGTCGGAGCGGGCCGGCACCTACGACGCGTTCATCGCCAGCCACGTGATCGAGCACACGACGGACGTGGTGAGGTTCCTCCAGGCGGCCCGGACGCTGCTGAAGGACGAGGGGACGGTGATCCTGGCCGTCCCGGACAAGCGCCTATGCTTCGACTTCTTCCGCCCGTTGTCCACCACGGGCGACGCCGTGGTGGCCTTCAGAGAAAAGCGGCAACGTCACTCGGCGAAGACCCACTTCGACTATGCCATGTATCAATGCACCCGGGACGGGCGGCCCGGATGGGAGCCGGACTGCCGGTCCACGCCGGTCCTCACCTGCCGCATCGAGAGCGGCCTGGACTTCATGGCCCGGGCGGAGCTGGACGAGTACGAGGATGCCCATGCCTGGACGTTCACGCCGTCCAGCTTCGAACTCATGGTGCTGGAACTGCGCGCCCTCGGCCTGCTGGACCTCGCCATCGAGCGGTGCGAGCCGGCCAGCCACACGGAATTCTACGCTTGGCTTCGGCCCTGCGAGGAGGTGCAGGACGCGCCCACGATCGAACGCTACCGGCATGGCCTCCTGGAGCGGATCGTGCTGGAACAGGCCGAAGCGTCGCTCCAGATCGTCGGTGCCCCGCTGACCCGTCTCGAGGAATTGAGGACCGGGCTCCGGGCCCTGCTGGACCGGGCGACCTGACCGACAACCCTCCCGCGGCATCGGTCCGGCCAGCGCCGTCCGGTGCACCGCCTGCAAGCCGGTGGGCCGACTCGTCCGAACGGATAGACCATCGGTTCGGGGCGGACCGCTGGAGGCGACGCCTCCATGGGGTCGACCTTCGCGCGGCCGAGGCGCCGCCGGCCGGCATCACTGCCATGCCGCACCGCCGCCCGCATTGATTTATCGGGACGGACGTCGGATCTACGCCGCATCGCACCGCGCGCGGTGCCGAATGATCCTTTGTGACCCGGTGGTGTTCGCCCATGCGCTATGACCTCGTCGTGATCGGTACGGGCCCCGGCGGCTACGTCTGCGCCATCCGGGCGGCGCAGCTCGGGCTCAAGACCGCCGTGGTGGAGAAGCGCGCCACCCAGGGCGGCACCTGCCTCAACGTCGGCTGCATCCCGTCGAAGGCCCTGCTGCACGCCTCCGAGATGTTCGCCGCCGCGTCCCACGACCTGCCGGCGCTCGGCGTGAAGGTGGGAAAGCCCGAGCTCGACTGGGCCGCCATGGGCAAGCACCGCGACGACACGGTGGCGGCCAACGTCAAGGGCGTGGCCTACCTGTTCCGCAAGAACAAGGTCGACACGTTCCACGGCACGGGCGCGATCGAGGGCGCGGGCCGCGTGCGGGTCACCAAGGAGGACGGCTCGACCGAGACGATCGAGGCGAAGAGCATCGTCATCGCCACGGGCTCCGAGGTCTCGACCCTGCCCGGCATGGACGTCGACGAGCGCTCCGTCGTGTCGTCCACGGGCGCGCTGGTGCTGCCCGAGGTGCCGAAGCGCATGATCGTGATCGGCGCGGGCGTGATCGGGCTGGAGCTCGGCTCCGTGTACCGCCGCCTCGGCGCCGAGGTCGAGGTGGTCGAATACCTCGACCGCATCCTGCCCGGCCTCGACGGCGAGGTCGCCAAGACCTTCCACGGCATGCTGGAGAAGCAGGGCTTCACCTTCCACCTCGGCCAGAAGGTCAGCAAGGTCGAGCCCACCAACGCCGGCGCCGCCGTGACCTTCGCGCCCGTGGCGGGCGGCGAGGAGCGGCGGCTCGATGCCGATGTGGTGCTGGTCGCCACGGGCCGCCGACCCAACACCGAGGGGCTGGGGCTGGAGGCCGCGGGCGTGGCCCTCGATCGCGGCCGCGTCGTGATCGACGACCACTTCCAGACCAACGTGCCCGGCATCTACGCCATCGGCGACGTGGTGCGCGGCCTGATGCTGGCCCACAAGGCCGAGGACGAGGGCGTGGCGGTGGCCGAGATCCTGGCCGGCCAGGCGGGCCACGTGAACTACGGCGTGATCCCGGCCGTGGTCTACACCATGCCGGAGATCGCCAGCGTCGGCTCGACCGAGGAGGAGCTGAAGACGGCCGGCATCCCCTACACGTCCGGCAAGTTCCCCTACACGGCCAACGGCCGCGCCCGCGCGACGCGCCACACGGACGGCTTCGTGAAGGTGCTGGCCCACGCCGAGACGGACCGCGTTCTCGGCGTCCACATCATCTCGTCCGTGGCGGGCGAGCTGATCCAGGAATGCTCGGTGCTGATGGAGTTCGGCGGCTCGGCCGAGGACCTCGCCCGCACCTGCCACGCCCACCCGACCATGTCGGAGGCCGTGAAGGAGGCCGCCATGGCGGTCGACAAGCGCGCCATCCACGTCTGAGCGGCATCGCCGCGCATCCGCCCGCCCCCGCGGGGGCGGGCGGGACTCCGCGGCTCAGTGCCCGCGCTCGATGCGGGCGTAGACCTGTTCGGTGAACAGGAACATCTGCGAGCCGATGAATGAGGCCGTCAGCGTCAGCACGACCAGCATGGCGACGATCTTCGGCACGAAGGTGAGCGTGGTTTCCTGGATCTGCGTGAGCGCCTGGAACAGCGCCACAGCGATGCCGACCAGCATGGCGGTGGCGATCGCCGGCCCCGAGGCCAGCACGATCGTCCAGATGGTGCTCTGCAGCAGGCCGAGCGCGTCGGCCTCGTTCACGAGGCGGCCTTCGCGGCGGGGGCCGCCACCGTCACGGTGTTGTCGAGCGTCAGCGTCTGGCCGGTGTCGAGCGTCGCCGTCACGCTGTTGTCGCTCGCGAGCTTCACCGACTGCACGGTGCCCGTGACGGAGCCGTCCGACGAGGTCACGACCTTGCCGATCGCCGCCTCGGCCTGGCTCAGCGAGGTCTGCGTCAGCATCGAATCGAGCTTGGTGTTGGTCAGGATGCCCTGCTGCACGGCCGACATCTGCGAGATCTGCGCGAGGTACTGGCTGGGGTCGGTCGGGTTGGTCGGGTCCTGGTTCTGCATCTCGGCGATCATGAGCTGCAGGAACGAGTTGAAGTTCAGCGACGCCGCGGCGGCGGTGGAGGCCGTCGTGGCGGCGCTGCTCGACGAGGACGCCGTCGGCGTCGTCGTGCCCGTCGTGGGCGTGGGGGACACGGTCGTCATGGCGGGGTTTTCCCGTGCGGGCGCGTTGGCGGGCGATCCCGAGAAGGGATAGCCGGCCGGGCTTGCGCGGCCCTGCCTCCCCTCCGGCTCAGCAGGCCTCGGCGAGGAGCGGCACCGGCGCGGGCTTGATCCGCACGGTCGCCTCGTGAGGCCGCCCGGTGAGCGCCGCCTCCACGGGCAGCAGCGCCCGGATGGCCTTCAGCGCCTCGAAGGCGCGGCCGCGCTCGACGAGCTCCCCCACCTTGGCGATGCCGTCCAGGATCGCCGGGTCCTCATAGACCTCGGCCATCGCGGCGGATTGGCGGGCGAACATCGCCCTGTTCTCCGGCCGCTCGCGGCCCTCCATCAGCATGAGCTGCACGATGAAATAGAGCTGGCGCAGCGGCGTCGTGGCGTCGCGCTCCACCATGACGTGAGCTTCGAGCAGGAACACCGCGTCGTTCATCAGCTCGACCGAGGTCTTGCGGTCGACCTTGAGCACCGCGCCGTTGATGAAGATCTTCTCGTTGGCCTTGAGGGTGATGTGCATGGCCGCCTCGCCTCAGCGCAGACCGTCGCGGATGATGCCGCAGATCTCGGCGAGGCTCGCGAGGTCGCGCGACTCGCCGAGCGAGATGCGGCGGCATTCCGCCATCACGCCGAGGCCGATCGACATCAGGCTGGCGCGCAGCTCGTCCGACATGGCGTTGCCGGGATGCGCGAGGTCCTTGATGAACATGGCCCAGAGCTCGGTGGTGAAGTCGACGGCCTTGCCTTCCTCGACGGAGCCCGGCGCCCCCTCGGCGGCGTGGAGCAGCATGGCGGACGCCTGGTCGAGCGCCTGGCGCTCGCGGGCGCGGGCGTCGTCCGCGTCGTCGGCGAGGATGTCGGCGTAGGAGAACTGGTACATCGGAACGATCCTTCGGCGGTGCGAATCACATGTCTCCAGGGCGCGCCGGTCGTCCGGCGCGCGCCTTCCCTCGAGTTTCGGGCGGGCGAAACAGCTTTCGCCGCCCGGGGAGACGGATCACTTGAGGTAATTCACGAGGCTCAGCTGCTGGAGCTGGGAGGTGATCTCGTAGGAGGCCTGGATCTGCGTCTGCAGGCCCGAGATCCGGGTCGCCAGGGCGGACGGGTCGACGCCGACGAGGTCGCTCGACTGCGTCGATAAGTATCCGATCTGCGTCGTCATGCGGTCGTTCGCGTCCGACACCGCGGACTGCGACTGGCCGACGCCGGCCTCGAGGCTCGTCAGCCCCGCGAGCGCGGTCGACACGAGCTGCGTCGCGGAGGCGATCACGGCCTTGGCGGCGCCGCTGCCCATGTCGGAGCCGCCGTATTCCTTGACCATCGTGTAGGCCTGGGCGAGCTGGCGGAACGGGTCGGCGTTGGCGCTGACGGAGGTCGCCACCGTTTCGGTCGTGGAGATCTGCGCCGTCGCCACCGTGTCGGAGGCCGTGGACCAGGTCTGCTCGTACTGGGCCGCGGTGAACAGGTTCGCGAAGCTGCCGCCGAGGTAGCTCTGCATCTGGGCCTGCGTGATGGTCGACGGGTCCTGGCCGTTGAACGTCGCGGCGTAGCTGCCGCTGACCGCCGTCTGGGCCGGCGACCCCGCCGTGTAGGCGGTCATCGGCGGGTCGGCCGAGTCGATGCCGGCGAAGATCGCGTTCCCGCCCACCGTGGTGTTCAGCGTGGACGTGAGGGCGTCGAGGTTGGCGCTCGCCGTGGTCACCAGCGCGCCCTGCGTGCTGCCCGCCGACGCCGCCTGGGTGAGCGAGGCCAGGAAGGCCGAGGCCGTGGTGCGCAGCGCGTCGAGCCCGGTCGTGGCGGCGGTGAGCGTGGTCGCCGTGGTGGCGTTCGAGTCCTTGATGGACTGCAGCCGGCTCGCCTGCGCGCCGAGCGACACGTAGGTGCCGGTGGACGAGCCGAGGCCGAGGCCGATGTCGGCGAGCTTGCCGCTCGACAGCTCCACCTGCGCCTTCGACAGCGCCGCCTGCGCCTGCATCACGGTGAGGCGCGGGGACGCGGTGAGCGCGTAGGACGAGATGCTGGTCATGCTGGTGGTCATGGCGCGGGTCCCGTCAGTTCACGGCGGCCAGCAGCGCGTCGAGCATCGACTTCACCGTGGTCATCAGCTCGGCCGAAGCCTGGTAGGAATGTTCGAGGTCGAGCATCTTGGACAGCTGCTCGTCGAGGTTCACGCCCGTCGCGCTCGACAGGCTGGCCGTGGTCTGCGTCACCACGGCGGCGCTGTTGGTCGCGTCGGTCGAGGCCGACTGGCGCGTCGACTCCAGCCAGCCCACCGACGAGGTCGCGTAGTCGGCGAGCGTGCCCGAGGCCGCGCCGCCCGACGAGGCGTCGAAGCTCCGCGTGGAGCCGAGCTGGCTCACGAGGGCATTCAGGCGGCCCGAGTAGCTCGCCGCGCCGGTCGTGTTGCCGGGCGCGGCGCCGTTGAAGCCGCCGTCGCGCAGCGCCGTCACCGAGCCGTAGGTCTTGGGCGTGGTGCCGGGGGGGCTCGTCACCGCGCTCGGGTCGACGGCCGCCGCCACGGTCAGCCGCGCCGCGAGGCCCGTCGTCGAGGTGGGCGTCGGCATCGTGGTCGAGGTGCCGTCCATGAACAGCCCCGGCACGGTCGCGCCGCTCGCGGTGGTGTCCGAGAAGGCCGAGACCAGGCCGCCGGCGATCTGGTCGAGCTGAGCCCCGTAGGCCACCGCCGTCGTGTCGCGGAGCTGGGCCAGCCCGGCGATGGCGCCGCTCTTCGACGCCATGCCGCCGCTGCCCGTCACCGCCACCCCGTCGACCGTCACGGCGCCGCCAACGGTCCCGGCCGCGTAGGCGCCGGTCGGCGCGAAGGCGACGGTGCGGGCCGTGCCCTGGAACAGCGTCGCGCCCCCGTCGGTGTAGAGCGCCAGCCCGCCGCTGCCCGCGTCCGCCGTGGTGATGCCGATCTGGGCCGACAGCGACTGCAGCACGCTGTTGCGCGCGTCGATCGCGTCGGTCGCGTCGGTGCCCGCCACCGTGGCGTCCACCACGGCCTTGTTGGCGGTGGCGAACTGCCCGAGCAGGGTGTTCACCGTGGCGACTGCCGCGGCGAGGCCCTTGTCGGCCCCTTCCCGCACGCTCTGCACGGCGGCGGCGGCGGCGTTGAGGTTCGCAGCGAGGCCCTTGGCGGCTGTCACGGCCGCGGCGCCCAGCGTCGCGTTCGAGGGCGAGGCCGCATATTGCCCGATCGCGTCGGACAGGGTGCCGATCAGCGTCGCCGGCGACGTGTCGGTCGCGGTGCCGTCCGCCGCCGTGGTGGTGGACAGGCCGAGCGTGCCTTCGAGCTGGTCGAGCCCGCTCGACAGGGCCGAGGACGAGGCCGCGCCGGCCTTCGCGGCGAGCAGGTGGGCGAACAGCGCCGCGTCGGCCGCATTGGTCACCCCCGAGACGCGGACCCCGCCGTCCTGCGTGGTCGCGAGCTGAGCGGTCTTGGTCGAGTAGGTGGGATCGTTCACGCCCGCGATGTTGCGGGACACGATCGTCGACAGCGCCGCGTTGGCGGTGAGCGCCTGCTGGGCGATGTTGAGGGTTGTGGTCAGGCTCATGGAAGGGTCCTAGACGCGACGCGGACGGGCGGGCGCGATCCGCGGGAGGCGCTCCCGCGGCGGGGTCACGCGGGTCGGCCGATCAGCTCGACAGCTGGTCGACGACCTTGAGGAGGTCGGAGCTGGCCTGGATGACCTTGGAGTTGGCCTCGTAGGAGCGCTGTGCCGAGATCATGGAGGTGAGCTCGGTGGCGAGGTCCACGGTGGAGTTCTCCAGGTTGCCCGAGTCGATCTCACCGAGGCTGCCCGTGGTGGCGGTGCCGATCGTCATGTTCCCGGAGGCGAGGTTGGCCTGGTACACGTTGCCGGTCAGCGAGGTGAGGCTGTCGGGGCTCGGCACGTCGGCGAGCGGGATGCGGTAGGTCGCCTCGCTGACGCCGTTGGCGTAGACGGACGTCACCGTGCCGTCCGTGCCGATCGTGACGTGGTCGAGCTTGGAAGGCGCGCTGCCGTCCACCGTCGCGGTGTTGATCGTGAACGACGAGGCGAGCTGGGTCGACTGGCTGACATCGAGGGTCAGCTTCTTGCCGCCGAGGCTGGTCAGGTCCGCCGTCAGCGTCGTGGCGCTGGCGTTGCTGCCGCTCGCGAGCTTGCCGGTGGTGGGGTCGTAGGTCAGCGGCTGGGCCGCGCCGATCGTCGTCCCATCCGCGTCGTTTGTGATCTGGGCGCTCCAGGCGTTGGCGCCGGTCTTGGTGAAGGTGATGTCGAGGGTGAGCGGGTTGCCGAGGTCGTCATAGGCGACGATCGAGGTCTTGGACGTGGCGCCGGAGGCCGCGTTCGAGGGCAGGTTGAACTGCAGCGTGCCGGTCTGCGACGGGGCGGCGTTGAGCTGCTGCTTGTTGAGGTTGATGACCTGCAGGCCGCCGGTGCCGTTGGCCGTGGCGGTCGAGCCGTCGGTCAGGTTGTAGCCCATCAGCTTGTAGCCGGCGGTGTTGACGAGGTCGCCCGACGCGTCGGCCACGAAGGAGCCGGCCCGCGTCAGCGCGGTCGCGCCGTTCGAGCCCTGCACCACGAAGAAGCCGTTGCCCTTGATGGCGAGGTCGGTGACGGAGGTCGAGGCCGTGAGCGTGCCCTGGTCGCCGATGCCGTAGCGCACCTTGGACTGCACGCCGCCCGACGTGTAGTCGGAGGTCGTCTGGTTGCCCAGCATGGTCTCGAAGTCGACCGTCGCGCTCTTATAGCCCGTGGTCGCGGAGTTCGCGATGTTGTCGCCGATGGTGCTCAGCATGTTGGCCTGCGCGGCCATGCCCGAGACGCCGGTGTTGAGGGTTCCGAACAGACTCATACGAGGGCGACCTTCGCGACGACATCGGGGAGCAGGATTTGGTCAGGCATCGGAGGCGTTTTGCCGTCGTCCGGAGCCGCAAACCTTGGGCGATGCTGCGACAATGCCGCGGAAGGGATGATTTAAAGTTAACGGTGAAAATCGATGGCCGGTCGCTTCAGTGCCAGACCGGGACAGCGCGGGGCGAGTCGCGCTCCTCCCGGACGGCCGACCTCAGGCGGCGGGCTCGCCGCAGAACCGGCGGGCGTTGTCGGTCCAGCCGCCGAAGCCGCTGTTCACCATCTTGCGGATCACGCCGCACACGTACTGCTTCTGCGCCGCGTCGTTGTTCGGCCCCGCATTGTAGCGGGCCACGGCCAGCGTCCAGGTCTTCTCGCGCGTCTTCAGCTCGCGCAGGAAGCGGGCCGCGTAGTCGACGTTGTGGGCGGGGTCGAACATCTCCGTCACGGACGCGAAGTTCTTGCCGTGCCAGCGGTAGTTGATCTGCATGCAGCCGATGTCGATCAGCGACGCGCCGCGCCGGTGTGCGGCCTCGAAGGTGGCGAGCGCGTCGTCGAGCGTGGCGTTGGGGGCCGAGCGCCCCTCGATGTTCATCGTGTAGGGCTGGAGCCCGTCGCGCCCGCCGGTCTCCAGCAGCCCCACCGCGTAGAACACGGCGAGCGGGATGTCGTAGCGCTTGGCGGCGGCCGCCACCTGGGCCTCGCAGGCGTGCGACGGCGCGGGCGGCGCGGGCGCCGCGAGGGCGGGACAACACAGCAGCGCTCCGGTCGCCAGCGCGAGGCCGATACGCTCAAACATACAGGGCTCCGGGCCGCGCGGCGGCGGGTGCGGGCGTCACCTCCGCCCGGAGGGCGGCGACCGGCGCGTCCGGCGCGTCGCCGCGGGACGCGCGCCGGCGTCCGCCCTGCGGGTCGCCCGATCCGCCGGCCCGGCCGTCCGGGGAGGCGCCGGGGCCGTTGTCGGCCATGCCGCCCGAGCCGGGCTGCGACGGCACCGGGGCCGGAGCCGGCGTGCCGCGGGCCAGCGTCGGCGCGTCGGTGCCGAGGCCGGCCGCCGACACGGCCGCGGTGAGGAGGTGCCGGTCGCGGTTCAAGAGGTCCAGGGTGTGCGGGTCCGACACCGTGATGGCGACGTCCATGCGGCCGGCCGTCATGGTCAGCCGGATCGACACGGAGCCGAGGTGCTCGGGATCGAGCTTCACCACGACCTCGCGCCCGCCGTCCGCCGTGGTGCGGATGGCGCCGGGCAGCGCCGGGCCGGGCGCCGCCGCATCGGCCGCCGGCGCGGCGGCCTGCGGGGCCGGCGCGGCCGCGTCCGGAGCGAAGGAGATCAGGGCCGCCGCGACCTGCTGGGCCGCGGACGTCGTCGAGCCCGCGGCGGCGAGGTCGGCGGCCGCGACCGACGCCGGGCTGGTCGGCGGGGCGCCATCGGCCCCAACCGCGGCACCGTCGTCGGTGCCGTCGTCGTCCCCGTCGTCCTGCCGACCGCCCGTCGGAGCGGTGGGGGCGGACACGGAGCCGGTGGGCGCGTCGCCCGCCGCGGCAGGCGAAGCGGCCGGCGCGGCGGCAGACTGCGGCGCGGTCGACGCCGGGGCGGACGCCTTCATCGGTGGTGCAGCGGCCTTGGCCGGCGATACCGGAGCGGCCGGGGTGTGCGGCGAGGCGGCGCTCGCGGCAGGCGGCGGGGGGGCGGCAGGGTCGGCGCTGCCGGCCGTCGCCTGTCCGGACGGCGGCGTCTGGGCCGCCACGGGTTGCGGCGAGGCCGGAGCGGGGCCGGCTGGGGCCGACGCCGCCGGGTCCGCACCGGGCGGGATCGCCGCTCCGGCCGATGCGACGGCGAGGGTCGCCCCGGCGGCGGCGGCCGTTGCGGTCGGCGCCGGGGCTGGGGGCGAGGTCGGGGCGGCCGGCTGTGGCGCCAGCGCGGCCGCGGCGGCCAGCACCGCGAGGTCGACGCCGGTGGCCGTATCGCTCCGGCCCGGCGTGGAGCGGTCGCCGGCGGCCGATGGCGCGTCGTCGCCGCTGCCGGCGTCGGCCTCGTCGCTCGGGGCCGATCCGGCGTCGGACGCCGCCGCGAGGCGCGCCAGGGCTGCCGCGCTCGTCGGGTCGACCGGAGCCGGGCCCGCGGGCGTCGCTGCGGGCGGGGCCGGCGGCGGGGCGGGGGCTGCGAGCGCCCCGCGCCCCACGGCGTCGAGCATGCCGCCGAAGGCCGACGCGGCCGCGGGAGCCGCGCCGGTCGCGGATCCCGCCGACGGCGGGGGCGGCCTGCCGCCGCCGAAGCCGGCGGGCAGGAACGACAGGTCGGCGCTCATCGCGTCGCCCCGGCCGAAGCGGGGCCGGCGGCCAGGAGCGCGTCGCCGGCCGCCAGGGCGCGGTGGGCGCGGTCGAGCAGCGCCGTGGTCGGGTCATCGGGGACCGCGCCGGCCACGTCCTGCCCGCGGTCGCCGAGGCCCGCGTCGACCGAGGCCGCGACGACGGAGGCGGCGTCGCGCAGGTCGGCGTCCCGCTGCGGCAGGCGCGAGGCGTCGATGGCGCCGAGCGCCGAGCGGGCCGCCGGGGCGGCGTCCGATGCGGCGGTGGCCGCGGCGGCGTAGAGCTTGGCGCGCTCGGCCTCGTTCGCGTCCGGCGCCAGGGCCGCGGCGCGCGCGGCGGCGTAGCGGGCCGCCTCCGCCCGGCCGCCCACCAGCGCGTCGCGCGCGAGCGTCAGGTAGGTGGCCCGACGCTCCGCCTGCGGCAGCTCGGCGAAGACCGGGTCGAGCTTGGCGAGCCCGGCCACCTCGCCCGCCATCGCCAGCCTCACCGCGAAGGACACGAGGCGGCTCTTGAAGTTCGCGGCGAAGACGGAGGACCGGTAGCGCCGGATGTACTGCCGCGACAGGCCCGCGAACTTGTCGAGCGTCGCGGGGTCGGCGAGCAGGAAGATCTGGCGGCGCAGCGCCGCCTCCTCGACCAGCGAGCCGGGGACGAGCAGCCGCGCCGTGTCCAGCATGGCGTCCGCGCGGGCCGGGTCCTTGTCGGCCAGCAGCGTCGCCATCACCAGGGCCAGGTGGCCGCCGAGGCTCGCCGGCATGGCCCGCGGGTCGATGTTGCCCAGCAGAACGCGGGCGACGTCGTCCTGCCCTTCGGCGTAGGCGAGCGCGCCCTTCACCAGCCGGTCGCCCTCGGGGGTGAAGGCGGGGTGCCGCTCCAGCACGGCGCGCACGGCCGAGGGCCGGCCGGCGCTGAACAGGAATAGCGCCGCCGCCCCCGTGTTCCGGGGCTCCTTCCAGGCGGACGGATCGGCCGCCGCGAAGACTTCGGCGACGTGGCCGAGCATCTTCGCCTGCGCGGCCTGGGCGGCGGTGCTGCCGTGCGCAACCTGCTCCTGGAGGTTCTGCAGGGCGCGGACCGCCGCGTAGGGCGCGAGCCCGGCCTCGGCCGGCTTGGCGGCTCCGGCGGGCTTCGCGGCCTCGGCGGGCCTGGCCGCCTCCTCGCCGGCCAGGGCCGGCGCGGCGGAGAACAGGATCAGCGCCGCGCCGAGCGCGGCGTGACGGCGGTGGCGCGGCCTCATGGCGCTTCCCTCAGCAGGATCTCGATGCGGCGATTCTCGGGGGCGTCCGGATCCTTGGCGTTGCGCGGCTGGCGGTCCGCGTAGCCCTCGATGCGCTCGAAGCGCGCGTCGTCGACGCCGCCGCGCACGAGCATGTAACGCGCCATGTCGGCCCGCGCCGAGGACAGGCGCCAGTTGTCGTAGACGTCCGACCTGTACTTGCGCGCGTCGGTGTAGCCGCGCAGCACGACGCGGCCCTTCTGCGCCTTCAGCAGGCGGCCGATCTTCTCCATCAGCGTGACGGTGCGGGGCGAGGGCTCGGCCGAGGCGCTGGCGAACATGGAGAACTTCGCGTCGTCGGTCAGGCCGATCAGCACGCCTTCCGCGGTCTGGCGCACCTCGACCCTCGGCTCGGGGCCCGGAGCCGCGGCCGCGACGGACTTCATCAGCGCGTCGATGCGGCCCTTCAGCTCCGCGGCCTTGGCGGCCGGGGCGGCGGGCAGCGGCGCTTCCGCGGGGTCGGCCAGTGCGGCGGCGGCCGGAGCCGGCGCGGAAGGCACGGTCGACGGCAGCGTGGGCTCGGTGCGGCCGGATTCGGCGGCGCCGTCGACCGCGCCGGCGGGACGCATCGAGGACGGATCGAAGGGGTCGCGGAAGGCCTCGCCGCCGCGTCCCTCGACGGCCGCGGCCGGCCCCGCGCCGCCCTTCGCGCCCTCGGGCGGCGCCTTGACGCCGGTGCGGGCCGCCGGCGACGCGTCCTTGGCGGCGATCTCGCCCAGCACCGCGTAGGGGTCCTTGAACAGGGCGGCGTCGTCCTTCCGCACGTCGTCCTTCTTGGGCTCGTCGCGCTTGCCCTCCTCCTCCTTCTTCTCGTCCTTGCCGGGCTTGGCCTTGTCGGCGGGTTCGGGCGAGGCCTTCTCGGGCGCCTTGGCGCCGGTCTTCTTGGGGTCGGGGGTGGCCTTGTCGCTGGGGTCGCCGAGGCCGGGCGGCTGCGGGGTCGAGTCGACGAGCTGGATCGGGTTGAAGTATTTGACGATCGCGGCCTTGGTCTTGTCGTTGGCCGACAGCAGCCACATGACCAGGAAGAAGGCCATCATGGCGGTCACGAAGTCCGCGTAGGCGATCTTCCACGCGCCGCCGTGGTGGCCGTCGTCGTGGCCGCCGCCGTGGCGCTTGATGATGATGATCTCGTGGGGGTGGGATTCGTCGCTCACGCGGCCTCCTCCTCGGCCGTGCCGGCGAGGCCGCGCCCGAGCGCCCCCGCCCAGGCGGCGAGCCGCGTCTCGATCCGGCTGTTGTCCGCCGTGACGACGACCTCGGCGGCGTCCGAGGCCGCGAAGGTCATGCCCCCGACCTCGACCCCGGCCGCCGCCAGGGCGGCGCGCAGCGCGGCGAGCAGGTCCGCGGGCCCCGACACCGCGACCGTGCCGCCCGCGCCGGCGAGCACGAGGTCGGCGACCGCGTCGCAGAGACCGTCGACCGCGCGGCGGCGCGCGGCCGCCCCGAGCAGCGGCTCGAGCGCCGCGGCCGCGGCCTCGCCGAGCAGCTCCCCGAGCGCCGCGGCGGCCGAGCGGAAGCCCGCCGCCAGGGCGGCGCCCTCCTCCGCGGCCCAGCGCCCGCGCGCCTGCGCGATCTCGGCGGCGTGGCGCGCGGCCGCCTCGGCCATCGCCGCGGCGTGGGCGGTTCCGGCCTCGGCCAGGGCCTGCGCGACGGCCGCGTCCACCGCCGCGCCGACGCGGTCCACCTCGGGCTCGTCCGCGGGGACCTCGATCTTGGGTTCGGGCTCGGCGCCGAACAGGGGCCGCACGGCGCCCGGCGGGGCGGCGCGGAGCTTCGGCGCGGCGGCGGGGGGCATCGCGTCGAAGTCGACGAGGAAGCGGCGCATCGCGCTCATCAGGCGGCTTCCTTCTTGTGGATCCACTGCTTGAGCACCGCGGCGGCCTGCTGCTCGTCGAACTCGATCATCTGCTCCAGCCGCTTCTGCGGCGAGCGGCGGGGCTGGCTGGTGATGTCGTCGATGAGGCTCACCTCCTCGTTCCAGGCCGCGACCTGGAGCGGCGAGGGCCGGCCGCCGGCGAGCGCGTCCATGCCGACCGGCATCGCGTCGAGCACGCCGATGTCGCCCGGATCGGGCAGCATGATCGGCTCCTCGCCGCCCGCGAGGACGGGCAGGCCGTCCTCGGCCGCCGCCGCCGCGCCGGGCACCGGGGCGGTGAGGATGCGGGTCAGCGGCCGCACCACGAAGAAGACCACGACGCCGGTGAAGACCAGCACCAGGCCGGCGTTGATCAGCGTGCCGCCCTGGCGCATCACGGCTTCCGCGAGGCCCGGCGCCGGCACGGGTTCGAGGTCGCGCGCGTCGTCGACGAAGTCCACCGCCACGACCTTGACGGTGTCGCCGCGCGCCTTGTCGACGCCCGCCGCCGTGGCGACGAGCCCCTCGACGTCGGCGATCCTCTTGTCGACCTCGGCCGGGGCGGGCTTGTCGCCGAGGCCCGCCGCGACGGCGGCGCGGTCGACCACCACGGCGATCGACAGGCGGTCGATGTTGTAGCCGGCGCTCGACGTCGTGACGGTCTTCGACGAGATCTCGAAGTTGTTGAGCTCCTCGCGCTTGTCGTTCTGCTCGGAGGAGGACTTCCCGTCGCCCGCCGGCGTCTTGGCGCCCGGCAGGTTCTGGCCGACGCCGGCCGGGGGCGAGCTCGTGGAGTTCTGCTGGTTCTGCGTTTCCTTGACGGTGCGGGTCGAGCGCTCGACGCGGCCGTCCGGGTTGTAGGTGGTTTCCGCGGTCTGGCGCGTGTCGGTGTTGAGCCGCGCCGTCACCGACACCTGCAGGTGCTTGGCGCCGAGCGAGGGGGTGAGGGTGCGGCGAATGTTCTCCGCGACGTTGCGGTCGATCACCTTCTCGAGGTCGAGCATCTTGGTGGGGGCGCCGTTCGCGGCGTCGTCGCCCGACGCCAGCACGGTGCCGTCGGTGGACAGCACCGTCACCTCGTCCACCGTCATGCCGGGCACGGCGGCGGCCACGAGGTGGCGGATGGCGCCGGCCACGTGGCTGTCGTCGAGCGAGGAGGCGCGGATCACGACGGAGGCCGAGGGCGGCTGGCGGGCGCGCCGGAACGAGCCCTCGTCCGGCAGCACCACGTGGACGCGCGCGGCGCGGATGCCCGAGATGGTCTGGATGGTGCGGGCGAGCTCGCCCTCCAGCGCACGCACGCGCGTCACGTCCTGCATGAAGGAGGTGAGGCCCAGCGAGCCCATCTTGTCGTAGAGCTCGTAGCCGGCGTTGCCGGAATGGGGCAGGCCGCGCTCGGCGAGCAGCATGCGGGCCTGGGCGGTCTGGCCGTAGCGGACCGCGACCGCGGTGCCGTCGGGGCTGACGTCGAAGGGGATGTCGGCGTCGTGCAGCGCCGCCCCGATGGAGGCCACGTCGCCGCGGTCGAGGCCGGAATACAGCGTCTCGGAGGCCGGCCGGCTCAGGTAGTAGCCGCCGACCCCCACCAGCGCGAAGACCGCGACGCCGACGGCCGCGAGGGCGCCGAGCTTGCGGCCCCCGAGCTGCAGCAGGTTCGCCCACAGCCGCTGAACCTGTTCCATCGCGTCCATCGATTCCCCGAACGGCACCCTCGTCCGGGTTCACTGTCGGGGATGGAGCTTGTGCGGACGTGGCTCTCGGGAGGGTGCGCGAGGACGGATGCGGACGTGTCGGGCGTTCGGCGAGCCGCGACGTGGCTGGCAAGGCCTATGGGATCGAACTGCATCGATCCTTGATGCGCACCTTGCTCCGGCGTCGAAGGCAGGGGAAACCTCATCCAGCCGGAAGCGGCTTCAGGCGGCCGCCTGTTCCGGCGTGAAAAGTTCGCCGAGCCGGTCTGCCTGCCGGTTGGCACGCATCAGCGCCCGGCCCCGCTCGCCCAGTGCCGTCCGGACGGCGTCCTCGCCGAGCAGCAGCATGCACAGATCGGCGAGTTCGCCGTAGCCGCAGATGGCGAGGCCTCCCTGGTAGGATGCGAGGTCGGGATCGCCCTCCACGCCCTCCGTCACCACACAGGCACCGTTGGCGAGCAGGTAGCCGACACGCGCGCTCTCGAAGATCGCCGCTTCGTAATGGTGCATGTTCAGCACGATCTTGGACCGGGCGATCGCGGCGTCGCGCTCTGAGCCATATACGTTGAAGAGGTGGACGACCTTGACCCCACGCGCCCTCAGGTCTTCGAGCACGGCGGCGCGCCGTTCGTTCAGCGATCCGTAGAACAGCACATCGATGTCTTCGGCCGGGCCGCGGGCGATCCGCTCCAGCGCGTCGGCGTGGCCGAGCGGCAGCAGCCGCGCGTGAGCGATGCCCATCGCCCGAAGCGCCGCGATGTTGCGATGGCTGTAATCGAGCACCCGGTGGCGCCGCATGATGGCGAGGTAGGCGTCGCTCAGCCAGCCCGAGGCGCGGTCGATCTGCTCGAGGTTGTAGATCACGCTGCCTTCCGGGAGGGCCAGCGACATGGCGGGGCTGAGCAGATGGGCACCGAGCACGATCGGCAGCCTCCCCGCCCACTCGCTCGGATGATGCACAACCGGCGCCGAGCCGCCGCGCTCCGCGAAGGCGGCGCTCAAGCCCAGCGCCGCCTCGTCGAAGGCGCGGTGATGATCGTAGCCTTTCGGCGTGACGACGTAGATGCAGTGGCGGTCGGCGTGGGCGGACCAGGACCCGTCCAATCCGGCTAGGGCCGGCGCGGCCGGAGTCGGCACCGCGGCGTTGCGGGACTGCGCCTGCCGCCGCCGCTCGCGCCAGTGCTCCCATACGGCGCGGTCCTCGGTCGTCAGCGCGACCTTGCGCAACGTGACCGACATGGAATCTACCGCGCGAGGCGTCGCCAGCACGGCATCGCGTGCCACGCCCTGCGCGGCGAGCGCCTCGCCGAGCGGGCTAGGCACGAAACGAAGGTCGTCGACGACGAAGCGGAACTCGCTCCATCCCATGTACCAGAACCAGTCGGTGTAGTAGAGCCAGCTCCGCTCGTTGAAGGCCCGGACGTGGGTGGGGTCCTGCCACGCGCCGAGCGACAGGTCGTAGGGCACGCTGATGGCAAAGCGGCCGTTCATACGGAGCAGGCCGAGACAGGTCGTCATCATCGCTTTGAGGTCGGGCACGTGTTCCAGCACGTCGTTGGCGATGATACGGTCGAAGGAACCCGGGCCCAGCGTGACGAGGCCGAAGCGCCGCGTGTGCACAGTGACGCCGCCCTCGACGAGATCGACAGCGCTGAAATCCAGCACCGCATCGGGCGCCCAGGTGTCGTCGACGTCGACGTTGAAGCAATCGTGCTGGAAGTCCTTGCCGGAACCGAGGTTGAGGCAGGAAACAGGCAACATTCGGATCGGGTCGAAGGCGTTCATGACACGAGGTCCGTTCGGGTCGGGGGCAGGGAATTCACGAGAGGGTGCAGGGTGTTCGGGGCCGCGCAGGGACGGTCAGCCTCGGAGCAGCAGGCGCGGGTCGTGTCGGCCGGCAGCGTCCACGACGTACCGGGCGAGCGCTTCAGTGGTGAGGTGACGGCGCATCGCCCGATCGATGCGGGCTTCGAGCCTGTCCCACAGAGCGCGGCCCTCTGAGCGCTCGAAGAAGCCGACGCCGTGCTGCAGCAATGCGGACCGGGCTTCGGTGAGTTCCAGCTTCGGCAGGTGCACCATGGTCCAGGCCGGGCACTGCTCCAGCCCTTCGAAGTTCGGGACGCAGCGGTTCGCCATGATCTCGTAGTGGCGCAGACAGTCCCAGCCCGCCTTCTTGCAAGTATAGCCGAACAGGCTCTCGGCGTAGTCGGCGTAGTAGGGCTCCTCGGAGCCGTAGACGTAGGTCGAGCGGTCGCGCGGGTCGATAAAGGAGAAGAGCTTGCGCTTCTCCGCCACGCTCGGACGAAGGCGCTCGGCGGGAATCGCGAACTGGATGGGCGCCACGCAGGGTCCGGGGGCGGCGAGTTCGCGCTTGAAGTAGGTGCCGCGGCCGAGCAGCGGCGTCGCGACGAGCTGGTCGTCCTCGCCGTCGACGAAGACGACGCGCCCGGCCGGGTAATGGTCGAGCACGTCCTGGAGGTGACTTTGGCAGCGGCGGATCGAGCCGTAGACGACGAGGTCGAAGAACCGGGCCGCGATCTTGGCCGGGATGTCGGTGCGGTCGACGGCGCCGTCGGATCCGAGGAGACCGTAGCAGGTGAAGCCGCGGCCGTAGAGGGCCTCCCGCCGCTGCGAGCCGTCCGCGAAGTCGGCCGCGTACATGTAGGGCATGCGCTCGGCGTCGACCGCGGCCGGGCCGAACAGCGAGCGCAGCCCGTGGAACAGCATGTCGCACTGGTAGTCGACGGAGGTGCCACCGGAGATGAAGAGGACGTTCACGGAGACATCCCCTCGGCCGAGACGGCGAAGGCTTCCGGCGCCCCACCGGCGTCGTGGATCGCGACCATCCGCTCAAGCGCGGCCTCGTAGTCGCGCGTGTAGCGCGGCGTGTCCCACAGCGGCGCGCTCGCCCGGTTCGCGGCCAGCCGGGCGCGCAGCGCGCCGAGCCGGCCGGAGTCGCGCGCCAGGGCCAGCGCCTCCGCCTCGTAATCGGCGAAGGATTCCGTCACGAGTTCGGGCAGGCCGACGGCGCGGTTGAGGCTGGCGGCGACGCGGCCCGCGAAGAGCGGCCCCAGCATCGTCAGCACCGGGACGCCGGCCCAGAGGGCGTCGGAGGCCGTGGTGTGGGCGTTGACCGGGAGCGTGTCGAGGAACAGGTCGGCGAGGCCGAGCCGCCCCAGGTGATCGCCGAAGCCGGCCCGCGGAGCGAAGACGAGCCGGTTCGGGTCGATGCCGCGCGCGGCCGCCTCGCGGCGCAGGTTGTCGCCGGCCTGCGGGTTGGCCTCGAACAGCCAGAGCACCGAGCCCTCGACCGTGCCGAGGAGCCGCATCCAGATGTCGAAGACCAGCGGCGTGATCTTGTAGGTGTTGTTGAAGCAGCAGAACACGAAGCCGCGCTCCGGCAGCCCGTGATCGGCGCGCCGCGCGCCGGGGTCCGCTCCGGAGCGCTGGCGGTCGTTCGGCTGGTAGCTGTGCGGCAGGTGGACGATGCGCTCGTCGTAGAAGGGCTGGTGCTCGAAGGGCGCCACGGTCTCGTCCACTACCACATAGTCGACGTGCGGCGTGCCCATCGTGCCCGGGAAGCCGAGGTAGTTCACCTGGACCGGCGCGGGCCGGAAGCTCAGGATGTTGGGCCGCGAATCGGTGGTGAAGCCCTTGAGGTCGACGAGGAGGTCGAGGGCGTCGTCGGCGATGCGCTGCGCCGCGTCCCGGTCGCCGAGGAACGACACGTCCACGAAGTGTTCGAGCGCTCCCGTCATGCGCTCGCCCATGACGGAGCCGTCGCCGCGGCCGATGTTGTACCCGAAGGTCTCGAAGCGTCCCCGGTCGTGCTGCTCGAACAGGTCCATCAGCAGCACGGCGGTGGCATGGCCGCGGAAGTCCGCCGACAGGTAGCCGACGCGGATGCGCGTCCGCGGCCCTTCGCGCTCGGGATGGCGGAGCGGGGCGGGGGCGACGGTGAGGTTGGCCTCCGTCCAGGCGCGCGTCCACAGCAGCGTTTCGGCGTTCGACAGGCCGAGCGCCATGACGATGAAGGGCGAGAAAGTGTTGCCCCGCTCGACGCAGAGCGCGAGGTCGTCCGCGAGCGTCGTGCCGAGGGCACGCCAGTCGCAGGCGTGCATGCGCGCCCACAGCAGGGCCATGCGCAGCCAGGGCCGGTCCGGCGCGATCGCGGCCGCGTGTTCCAGCACGGGCGCGGCCGTGCCGTAATCGGCGAGGTCGCGGTAGCATTCGGCGAGGAAGATGAAGCTCTCGACGAGGTCGGGCTTGAGCCGGATCGCGTGTTCGAGGAAGGGGATCGCAGCCCGGGGCTGCTCGATGCGCTGCAGCATGTAGCCGACGTTGTGATAGGCGCGGGGGTCGTCCGGCGCGAGCTCCAGGGTGCGGCGGAAGTCGGCGAGCGCCTCGTCGAACCGCCCCGCGCGCTGGTGGAAGACGGCCCTGTTCATGCGGGCGAGGGCGTGGTCGGGGCGCTCGGCGATCGCGCGGTCGAGCAGCGCGGCGGCCTCGTCCGGCCGCTCGTCCTCGGCCAGGAGCGCGCTCAGGGCCAGGCAGGCGCTGCCGCCGATGCCCTCGGCGGCCATCACGACCCGAAGGTCGGCCTCGGCGTCGCGGGACCGGCCGAGGCGCCGCAGGGCCGCCGCCCGGCGCATGAGGGCCGGGGCGAAGGCGGGATCGACCGCCAGGGCCCGCTCGCTGGCCTCCAAGGCCCCCGCCAGATCGTCCGTGCAGAGGCAGACCTCGGCCAGGGCGGCGAGGGCCGCCGGCGCATCCGGGGCGAGGGTCACGGCACGTTCGGCCGCCATCCGGGCTTCGGCGAGCGTGCCGCTTTCGGCGAAAGCCAGCGCGAGCTGCGTCCACGCTTCGGGGTCGTCGGGGCGGATGGCCAGGGCCGAGCGGAACAGGTCGACGGCCTCGGGATAGCGGCCGCGGCGCGCCGCGATCACCCCGAGATTGTGGCGGGCGCGGGCCGCGTCGAGCCCGGCGTCGCGCAGGCGGGTGAAGAGCCGTTCAGCGCCGTCGAGGTCGCCGGCCCCGAACAGCGCGACCGCGCGGGCGAAGGCCGGCCCGCCGGCCCGCCCTGCCCCAGCCGACCGTGCCCGCCTCGCGTCGCGCCGCCGTTCCGCCCTGTTCACGCCCGGTCCCGCCCCGTCCGCCTCGAAGTGATGAGCGAGGATGCGGGCGAGGCCTTGCGCGGACCTGGGAGGTGGACGCGCGAAGGGCGCCGGCCCTCGCGGACCGGCGCCCTCTGTTCACCGATGGCGAAGCGCTAGCCACCGAACAGCTTGAGGATGAGCTGACTGTTCTGGTTGGCGATGGACAGGGCCTGGATGCCGAGCTCCTGCTGGGTCTGCAGCGCCTGGAGGCGCGTCGAAGCCACGTTCATGTCGGCGTCGACCAGCGAACCCACGCCGGACGTGATGGCGTTCGATAGTGAGGTCACGTAGGTCTGCTGGTTCGAGATCACGCTCGACGCCGTGCCGAGCTGGGTGCCCGCATTTGTCACCTGATTGATCAGCGTGTCGACGGCGCTCTGCAGCTTGGTCAGGTCGGCCGAGGTCGCGTTGGTGATGTTGATGGAGAGCAGGCTACCAGTCGCATAGGCGCCCGCGCTGGCGCCCGTGGCGGCCGAGCCGGCGACGCCCGTGCCGCCGAAGGTGCCCAGCGACACGGCCAGGATGCCGCCCGCGCCGCCGACCTGCGTGCCCGAGGTGCCGGAGGTGGCCACGCTCAGCGTCTGCACGCTGGTGGCGCCGGACGCGTTGCGCGTGAAGGACGACACGAAGGACGCCGAGGTGCCCGACGACCCGTCGAGCAGGTTCACGCCGTTGAACGAGGCCGAGGTCAGGACGGCGATGAGGCTCTGCTGCTGGGCCGTGATGTCGGTCTGCACGCTGGCCGTCGAGGTGCCCGGCTGCTGGGCGGTCACGAGGTCCTTCTTGATGTTGTTGAGCAGCGTCAGCGTGGAGGTGATGGCCGCCGTGGCGGTCGACACCACCGAGGAGCCGAGGTTCAGCGCGTCCGACACGGAGGAGAGAGCGCCGGTGTCGGACTTCAGCGTGGAGGAGATCGACCAGTAAGCCGCGTTGTCGGACGCCGTCGACACCTTGAGGCCGGACGAGATCTGCGACTGGGTGGTGTTGAGCGCCTTCTGGGTCGCAGACAGGTTCTGCAGCGCCGTCATGGCGGACGAGTTGGTGAGGATGCTGGAAGCCATCGTCGGATATCCCGTTGGTCGTGGAGCGAGGACATCCCGGATCGATACCGGTCCGCAGGAACGGCCTGATGCCTTCGATCATCCCCCGCCGCCCTTCGCGGCGGGCCGGTCCGATCGATCTTGCGTGGCCCCTTTCTAGGGCCGGCGCGGTTTAGCGGATGTGAATCCGACGGGTCGGATGCGGCGCTTCGGCCTGGCGTGGTGAGCGAAGCGTGAACGGGCTTCACCGCCGCCGGCGGTCCTCACGAGTAGGAGCGGATCAGGCTGCCCACCAGCATGTTCCAGCCGTCGATCAGCACGAAGAACAGCACCTTGAGGGGGAGCGAGATGACGGAAGGCGGCAGCATCATCATGCCCATCGACATGGTGATGGTGGACACCACCATGTCGATCACCAGGAAGGGCAGCGCGATCAGGAAGCCGATCTCGAAGCCGCGGCGGATCTCCGAGATCATGAAGGCGGGGATCAGGACGCGCAGGTCCACGGTGGCGCGCTCGGCCGGCGTGGCGCCGGGGGCCGCGGCGCCCGCGGCGGGCTTGATGCTCGCGGGGGCGAGGTCGTCGAAGAGCTTGAGGTCCTTGTCGCGCACCTGCCCCAGCATGAAGTCCCGGAACGGCCCCGAGATCCTCGTGTAGGCCTCGCTCTCGGAGATCTTGCCGTCGAGCAGCGGCCGCAGCCCGGCGTCGTAGGCGCGGTCGAAGGTGGGCGCCATGACGTAGAAGGTCATGAACAGCGACAGCGACACCAGGATCAGGTTGGCGGGCGTGGTCTGCAGGCCGAGGCCCGAGCGCAGGAACGAGAACGCGATGGCGAACCGCGTGAAGCTCGTCACCATGACGAGCAGCCCCGGCGCGATCGACAGCACGGTGAGCAGCCCGACGAGCTGCACGATGCGGCCGCTCGCCGTGCCGCCCGCCTGGGGCAGCACGTTGCCGAGGTCGATCGTCTGGGCCCCGGCCGCGCCGATCGCGAGGAGCAGGCCGGCCGCCGTCAGCGATCCCGTCAGGGCGGCGGCGCCCGTCCTCGTCATCGCACCACCAACGTCTCGATCAGGAGTTCCCGCACCTTGCCGTCCGAGCGGAGCCTGGCCCGCTCGTTGAGGTCGTCCCGCAGCGCTTCGAGGCCGCTGGCGCCCTGGATCTGCTCCAGCGTCAGCGTCCGCACGAAGGCCAGCACGTCCTCGCCCACCTTGGGGGCCAGGAGATCCATGGCGGGCGCGTCGGTCTTGTCGAAGACCAGCGCGGTTTGCAAGCGGATCCAGGCGCCGTCGGGGCTGGCGAGGTTGGTGACGACGGGCGTCAGCTCCTTCAGGGCCCGCGCCGGCGCCACGGGCGCTGCGGCCGCCTTGGCGTCCGGGTTCGCCAGGGCCTTGTCCTCCGCGGCCCGCGTGGCGGACACGATCTGCCGCCCGACCAGCGCGCCGCCGCCCGCCGCCGCCAGCGTCAGCACGATCACGGGCACCAGGGCGCCGAGCACCCCGGGCTTCTTCTCCTTCGCGGCCATGGCGGTCCCGCCCCGCTCAGAAGGGCTTCAGCGCGTCGTAGAGCTGGTGGCCCCAGCCCGGCTGCTGCACCTCGCTGATGCGGCCGCGCCCGCCGTAGGAGATGCGCGCTTCCGCGATGCGGTCGTAGGCGATGGTGTTCTCCTTGGTGATGTCGCGCGGGCGCACCACGCCCGCCACGTTGACGATGCGCAGCTCGTCGTTGACCCGCATCTCCTGCGAGCCCGAGATCAGCATGTTGCCGTCCGGCAAGAGGCCCGTGACCACGGCCGCCACCGACAGCACGATCTTCTCCGAGCGGTCGACGTTGCCGACGCCGGTCGCGGCCGAGGTCGAGTTGATGTCGAGCTGGGGCGAGATCTTGAAGGGCGTCGAGCCGAGGCCCGGCGTGACGTCGAAGCCGTTGCCGATCTTGGCCGTGGTGGTGCGGTCGGACGAGTTGCCGAGCTTGGCCTTGTCGTCCATGGCAATGTTCACGGTGAGCACGTCGCCGACGCGGGTGGCGCGCACGTCGCGGAACAGGTTGGCGCGGTCGTCGTCCCACAACGACTGCGGGCTCGAGCGCGGCGCCGCCGGGAAGCCATAGGCCGCGAAGGGCGTGACGTCGGAGTGGAGCCCCTGCCCCACCGCCGACATGTCGGGCGCGTGGCCGATGTCGGCGGGCGGCGTGCCGCAGGCGGCGAGGCCGACGCAGAGCGGCAGCAGGGCGAGCAGGACGCGGGTCACGACCGGCCCTCCTCGGGCGGCGGGGGGGCGGGGGGCGGCGGTGCCGGCGGCGGCACGAGGCCGGCGATCGTGCCCACGAGCTTCACGGCGCGCTCGGCCGGGATCTCGTTGAGGATGGCGGATGACTGGCGGGCGTTGAGGCCGCTCAGCACAGCGGCCGCGGTCGCGTCGTCGAGGGCGGCGATCTGCCCCGCGGCGGCGTCCGGGCGCATCTTGCCGTAGATGGCGACGAGCGAGGCTTCGGCGCGCTTCTTCGCCTCCTCGTGGGCGTCGAGCACCGCCTTGACCTCGGCCTCCTTGGCTTCGAGCGCGGCGACGCGCTTGGCGATTCCGTCCTGGAGCTCGTTCAGCTTGCGGGTCTGCAGGGCGAAGCGGGCGTCGGCCGCGGCCGCGGCGACGTTCTGGCAGAAGCGCTGCGCGTCCGTGCTGGGCGCGGGCGTGGCAGGGAGCGCGGGCGTGGCGGGGGGCGCGGGCGTCGCCGCGTGAGCCGCCGGGCTGAGGCCCACCAAGGCGGCGAGGAGGCCCGGGCGGGCGAAGCTGTGGCGCATGGCGGCGGAGGTCGGCCTCGAAGCGAAGTTCGGTCGCGTCGAAGCTGACGCCGCGAACTTGCCTCGGGCTGTTTCGCGCGGGAGCCGGGATCGGAGGGGCCCGGCCCTCCGCGGGGCGCGGGGCGGGGGGCGGGGCCGCGCGATCTCCGGAAAGCGCACTGACCGGCTCCGCCGGAGGCCCCCGGGCCCCGGGAGCCGCGTTCCCTCGTGCGGACTGTCGGCGGTTCAGGACGGGAACGGCGACACGCCGACGATGTGCGCGTGGCCGCCGAGCATCAGGGCGTAGAGCAGCACGGCGAGGCCGAGCTGCCAGGTGACGAGCTGGCGCCAGTCCAGCGTCGTGCGCCCCTGCGCCAGGGCGGCGAAGGGCAGGATCGAGGTCTGGGCCGCGAAGGGGCGCCACCGCTCGGCGCCGAGCAGGCGCTCCCGCTTGGCGTCGATCGACGCCGGGCCGGCGAAGCACACGAGGGCGAAGGTGCCGAACAGCACCGCGGAGGCGAGGTCGCCGTTGCCGACGAGGTGCACGGCGGCCCAGAGCCCCACCCCGACGAGGAACGGGTGGCGCGTGACGCGCACGATGCCGTGCGGCGGCTCGGCCAGCCGCGCTTCCTGCGCCACCGAGGTGGGGTTCGGCGTGGTGACGCCGACGACGGCGAGCAGGAAGGCGGGCAGCATCAGCGCGATGGCGAAGGGCTTCCACCATTCGAGCGGGCCCCAGGTTTCGACGTAGGGCGCGGCCTTGTAGCTGTTCACCAGCCACCAGATGCCGAACAGCGAGGCGGCCGAGAAGGCGAGCGAATAGCCCCCCGCTCCGAGGCGCGCCACGGCGCCGTCGCGCAGCCGCGTCCCGGCCACGCCGAGGTGGATGGCGGCGAAGAACACGGCGCTCAGGACCAGCATGGACATCGGGGAACTCCTCCGGCGAAGCCGAAGATTAATGCGGCCTTCGCCACGCGCGAGGATTTCGGCGCGCGCGGTCGCGCATGTCGCAGCCCCGCGCGTTGGCCGCGCAAGCCCGCGGCCACGCTCGGCGCGCAGGATCGGGGGACCGGGCGCGGAACTTGCTCGGAGCTCGTCCGTGGGCGGGGTCATGCGCCCGACACGCGGCCGCCATACGGAACCGGCTCCGGACCGTGGCGATATTGCTGCAGTGCAACATGGGTGGTAACCTGGCGGCGACTGAAGGAATCGGGACATGAGCGACGTTTGGAACACCAAATACGGCCCGCGCCGCGTGCGGCACGACCCGCCGGTGATCGCTGAAGCCATCGCGGCCGCGCAGGGCCTGTCGGACGACGCCGCCGAGCAGGCCGAGATCGCCGCCTCGCTGATGGGCGTGACGGTCGAGGAGGCAGCGGCCGAGATCAAGAAGCTGTCGACCAAGCGCCGGCCGATCACCCTCACCTCGACGGACCGCAAGGGCATGGCCCGCGCCGTGGTGGTCGAGCGCCGCCCGAGCCGCACGCTGGTCATGAACCGCGGGGCCGCGTCGCGCTGACGGCGGCTCCGGCCCGCGCGTCAAAGCGCTGGCGCGTGATCTCCGGTCGTGTATAAGGGCCTCGCGTCCGCCACCCCGTCACGGGGCGATGCGGCTTTGCTGGACGACATCCCGGCAGCGCGCAGGGCGACGCATCCCGGCCATCTCCGGCCGACCCTCCACGACCGAAAGGACCCACGATGTCGATCACGGCCGAGCGCAAGACCGCGCTCATGAAGGAACACGCCACCAAGTCGGGCGACACGGGCTCGCCCGAGGTGCAGATCGCGATCCTGACGGAGCGCATCAACAACCTGACCGAGCACTTCAAGACTCACAAGAAGGACAACCACTCGCGCCGTGGCCTCCTGAAGCTCGTGTCGAACCGCCGCTCGCTCCTCGACTACGTCAAGGACAAGGACGCCGCCCGCTACCGCGGCATCATCGAGCGCCTCGGCATCCGCCGCTGACCCTCCCGCGCCTTGCCACCCGGAGGGCGCGGACCACTTAACACCGAAGCGCGGCGGCGGCATGGGGCCGGCGTCGTGCCCGACCGGCGAGCGTGGTCATGGCAGGATCGCCAGGGGCTGCCTCGATTCCAGAGTCCTCGGGACCCGCACGCGGCGGGCCGGGGACTCCGGGCTTTGCCGGACGCCGAGGGGATCCCACCCGCGCCGTCCTCCAAGTCGAGGCCAGCCTCTCGCCGTCTTGCTCATGGCCGACATCCGGCTCGCCATGAAAGACGAACATGTTCGAAGTGAATCGCGAAGAGATCGACTGGGCCGGGCGCAAGCTCGTGCTCGAGACGGGCAAGATCGCCCGACAGGCCGACGGGGCGGTGCTCGCCACCTACGGCGAGACCAGCGTGCTGGCGACGGTCGTGTCGGCCAAGAGCGCCAAGCCGGGGCAGGACTTCTTCCCCCTGACGGTCAACTACCAGGAAAAGGCCTTCGCGGCCGGCCGCATCCCGGGCGGCTATTTCAAGCGTGAAGGGCGTCCCTCCGAGAAGGAGACGCTGGTGTCGCGCCTGATCGACCGGCCCATCCGTCCCCTGTTCCCCGAGGGCTACCGCTTCGACACGCAGGTCGTGGTGACGGTGCTGTCGCACGACATGGAGAACGACCCGGACATCCTCGCCATGGTGGCGGCCTCGGCGGCGCTCACCATCTCGGGCATCCCCTTCATGGGCCCCGTGGGCGCGGCGCGCGTCGGCCTCATCAAGGACGAGCTGAAGCTCAACCCCACCATCGACGAGATGAAGACCTCGTCGCTCGACCTCGTGGTCGCCGGCACGGCCGACGCCGTGCTGATGGTCGAGTCGGAAGCCAAGCAGCTGTCTGAAGCGACCATGCTCGACGCCGTGATGACCGGCCACCGCGGCTTCCAGCCCGTGATCGAGGCGATCATCCGCCTGGCCGAGAAGGCGGCCCGCGAGCCGCGCGACTTCGAGCCGGCCGACACTTCCGCGGTCGAGGCGGCCGTGATGGGCGAGGTCGAGGGCGACATCCGCGCGGCCTACCAGATCACCGCCAAGGCCGAGCGCTACAAGGCGCTCGACGCCGCCAAGAAGAAGATGATGTCGGCGCTGGCCCCGGCCGAGGGCGAGGCGAAGTTCCCCGCCCAGCAGCTCGCCGAGGCCTTCAAGCACGCGCAGGCCAAGGTGGTGCGCAACTCCATCCTCGACACGGGCCTGCGCATCGACGGGCGCGACCTGAAGACCGTGCGCTCGATCCGCTCCGAGGTCGGCATGCTGCCGCGCACCCACGGCTCGGCGCTGTTCACCCGCGGCGAAACGCAGGCGCTGGTGGTGGCCACGCTCGGCACCGGCGAGGACGAGCAGTTCGTCGACAGCCTGGAAGGGTCGTACAAGGAGCGCTTCCTGCTCCACTACAACTTTCCCCCCTACTCGGTCGGCGAGACGGGCCGCATGGGCTCGCCCGGCCGCCGCGAGATCGGCCACGGCAAGCTCGCCTGGCGCGCCATCCGCCCGATGCTGCCGACCGCGGCGGAGTTCCCCTACACGATCCGCATCGTGTCGGAGATCACCGAGTCGAACGGCTCCTCCTCCATGGCCACCGTCTGCGGCTCGTCGCTGGCGCTGATGGACGCCGGCGTGCCGCTGAAGGCGCCGACGGCGGGCATCGCCATGGGCCTGATCCTCGAGGGTGAGCGCTTCGCGGTGCTGAGCGACATCCTCGGCGACGAGGACCACCTCGGCGACATGGACTTCAAGGTGGCCGGCACGGCGGAGGGCATCACCTCGCTGCAGATGGACATCAAGATCGCCGGCATCACCGAGGAGATCATGCGGGTCGCCCTCGACCAGGCCAAGGGCGGGCGCATCCACATCCTCGACGAGATGGCGAAGGCCCTGACCGGCGCCCGCGCCGAGCTCGGCGAGTTCGCGCCGCGCATCGAGTCCTTCAAGATCCCGACGGACAAGATCCGCGAGGTCATCGGCACCGGCGGCAAGATCATCCGCGAGATCGTCGAGAAGACGGGCGCCAAGGTGAACATCGAGGACGACGGCACCGTGAAGGTGGCGTCGAGCGACGGCGAGAAGATCCGCGCCGCCGTGAACTGGATCAAGTCGATCGCCACCGACCCCGAGGTCGGCCTCATCTACGAGGGCACGGTCGTCAAGGTCGTGGACTTCGGCGCCTTCGTGAACTTCTTCGGCTCGAAGGACGGCCTCGTCCACGTGTCGCAGATGGCGCAGGGCCGCGTGAACAAGCCGTCCGACGTGGTCAAGGAGGGCGACAAGGTGAAGGTCAAGCTCGTCGGCTTCGACGACCGCGGCAAGACCAAGCTGTCCATGAAGGCCGTCGACCAGAAGACCGGCGAGGACCTCGACAAGAAGGAGAAGGAGCCCGTCACCTTCTGACGGCTCCCGCCCGGAACGACGACGAAGCGCCGCGGCCCGGAAGGGCCGCGGCGCTTCGCGTTTCGGAGGCCCGGTTCCGGGCGCCCGGCCTCCGGCGGGATCCAGCGCGGAGCCCCCGACGGGCCCGCAACACCCGGGCCCGACGATCACGGCGCGGCGCGAGGACCGGGGACCCGCGCCGAGAGCGCGTCCACGGCCTCGTAGCTCCCGACGACGTCGAGGGTGTGCAACCCCGAAGCCTTCCAGGCGGCGGGAGCCCGCAGTTGCCCGACGACCTCCTGCCGGTAGCCCTCCAGGTCGAGCCTGCGGACCTCGGCCACGCTGATGCCGGCGCCATACCCGCCCGCGCAGTCCTGCGCCGTCCGGATCACGACCCCGTCGCGGCGGATCAGGCGCCCGGCCGGCCGCGCCGCGCGGACGTCGACCAGGACCGGGTTGAGCGGGTGCGGCACGAAGGCTCGGTCGAGGTCGGCGGCGTGGAACAGCGAGAGAGCGTCCCAGGACGACGCACCCGGCGTGTCGGACGTGGCGGCGAAGAGCCAGAAGCGCGCCTCGTCGCGGAACAGCGTGGCGTCGGCCAGCGCGACGCCGTCGATCAGCGCCCGCTCGCGCCGCCAGGCGAAGGGGAAGTCCGTGGCCCGGTAGAGCGCCACGTCGCGGCTCTCCGAGCTCTCGGGCATCATCCAGATCTCGCCGCGCCACCTGAACAGGTGCGGGTAGGACAGGTGATGGAGCTCCTCCAGGACGGGGCGGATGTCGCCGAGGCTCCCGTCGGCGCGGATCTCGCAGACCGAGATGATCCCCTTCCGGGTCGCGAAGGGGAACTCTTCGACGAAAACCCACGTCCGCCCGTCGTGCTGGAACATCACCGGGTCCGCGTAGAACCTGGCCCCGTCGTCGCGCAGCCAATCAAAGCCCTCGGCGGGCACGCGGCCGAGGTCCAGGCTCGTCGGCCCGTCGAGCTTCCGCACTCCGACGCGCCAGCGCTCGCCCTCCGCCACGCGGCGGCGCAGGCGGTCGAGCACCTTGCCGCGCAGCGCACGCAGCGAGAAGGCGGCGATGCGCAGGGTCGACGCGGGAGCCGGGACAGGCCCAGCCGCTCGGGACCGCTCCGGATCGACGGGGGGCGTCGCCGCGAGGCGGGCGACCGCCAGCGCGCACAGGTCGACCGCGCGGGCCAGGACGGAGTCCAGCCCGCGGGAGATGGCGCTGGGGTCCTCGCTGGCGGGCAGCCCGGCGGTGAGGACGCCGTCCCCGGAGGCGACGTCGAGCCACGGCGTCCGCCCGTCGACGAGGGCCGCCACGGCGGCGTTGGGATCGGCCGTCCCGTCGTAGAGCACGCGCAGGTCCGCGCCCGTCGCCGCGCCCTGCCCCGTGAGGTCGATCCGGATCGCCGGCGCGCCGGAGCCCGCCGGCTCCGCGCCGCTGCGGGGAGACGCCTCGCCCCAGAGCCGGGCGGATCTGCTCCGATAGAGCAGCCCCTCCATCTCGAACAGCAGCAGCACGGCCGACGGGAGGGCCGGGCCCGGGCAGCCGGCGATCCAGGCGACGCGATGGCCGGCCGCTTCGAGGCGCCGGACGAGCTCCTCATGCCACCGGAGAGGGCGCGCGGTCCTGATCGTGACGTCCATTCCGTATCGATCCCTGCTGGAGACGGGCCGTCACCGGCGCCCGCGCGCAGACGCGCCTCAGACCGACTCGAAGTCGCCCACGAGCACGATCCCGCGCAGTTTGGGGCCGCCGGCCTGGAGGAGCCGGAGCGTGGTTCTGAGCTCCTCCCCGCTCGCGTGGCCGGCCTCGATCACGAGGAGCGCGTCGTCCACGGCCGCCGCCAGGCTGCGGATGCGCCCGGCCGCGCGCCCCGCGCTGGCGTAGACGAGCACCATGCGCGTGTTCCGGACCAGCCCGCCGAGCGTCTTGCGGATCCTGTTCGGGTCGCTGGCATAGCCCTGGGCCACCGATCGCGCCGGGACGAAGGGGATCCCGTCGAGGACGCGTAGATCCTCGCCATGCAGGCCCGCGGAGGCGGAGCCGCGCGGGCCCGGCCCGGCGGCACCGTCCTCCAGCATGCGGGTGAGCCCCCGGCCGTCGTCGTCGGCATCGGCCAGGATCGTGCCCAGGAGTTCGTGTTCCGCCGTCCGGGCGAGGTTGCAGGCGACGAGGCCGCACGTCCCCGCGGAGCCCAGGGCGGCGAGGAGCACGTGGCGCACCTGCCGGTTCGCGGCTCGCGCGTCGAGCGCGCCGCGCAACGCCGACAGGCCGGGGTCGTCGGCGTCCGACGCGTTCCGGACGACGGCCAGGATCGGCACGTCGGTCTCGGCGGCGATCTGCTGGGGCGAGCGGACCGTGTCGTCGAACTGCTCGCGCACGAGCGCCCCGCCCATCCCCAGGAGCCCCCCGAGGACGACCCCGCCCAGCGCGAGGCCGATGCGCGACGGCCCGCTCCCGGCCGAGGGCACCACGGCGGGGGTGAGCACGCGCGCGTCGAGCGTGTCGAGCGACTGGCGCTGTTGCAGCTCCTTGGCCCGGTTCAGGAAGGTCTCGTAGACGCTGCGGTCGGAGGCGGCCTCGCGCTCCCGCTCCCGCAGGCGCACGAGGTCGTCGTTGGCGGCGGCCTCCATGGCTTTGAGCGCGTCGAGGTGCCGGGCCATGATGTCGACGGACCGCTTGGCCCTCGCGGAGTCGCTGCGCGCCGTGCCGGCGAGGAGTTCGGTTTCGCGGCGGACGTGCTCCCGGGCCGCTTTGAGCTGGGCCACGGCGGCCACACGCAGGGGGTGGCGGGGGCCGTAGGTCAGCTCCGCCTCGGAGGCCTCGCGCTGGGCCGCCGTCAGCTGGGCCTTGAGGGCCGTCAGCGTCGACGAGGTGTTGGCCTCCGACAGCGTGGCGAGGGGGACGCCGGTCTTGAGGTCCCGGTCGACCACGTCGACCCGCGCCTCCTGCTCCGCGTTCCGCGCGCGGGCGGCGCTGAGCTGGGCGCTCACGTCGGCGATCTGCTGCTCGATGTTCGGCTTGCCGTTCGGGCCGACGAGATCGTGCTTGGTGCGGAACTCTTCCACGGCTTCCTCGCTGCGGGCGAGGCGGTTCCGCAGCTCGTCGAGCTTGGCCGAGAGGCCCTCCCCCGAGCGGCGAACCTCGGAAGCGCGGTTCTCGACCGTGACGGCGAGGAACGACGAGGCGACGGCGTTGGCGATCGCCGCGGACTTCTCGGCCGACGACGTCTGGACCTTGATCTCCAGGATGAACGTCTTGTCCAGGCGGTCGACCGTGATGTCCGCCTGGAGCCGCCGGAGGGCCAGCGCGGCCGCCGCGTCGCCGGCCTCGGGCGCGCGCGAGCCGAACAGGCCGCGGATGTCCCTCGTCAGCGAGCCGATCGCGGATGCGGGCGGCGCGCCGAAATCGGGGTCGTGTTCGAGATCGAGCCGCCGGATCACGGGCGTGAGCACCTCGGTCGAGGTGATGACCTGCAGCTGGCTTTCGACCTCCGCGGAAGCCTCCTCCCCGCCCTGCACCTGGGCCTGGAGGTCGCTCTGGAGGACGGCGATCGGGCGGGGATCGAAGATGATCTTCGTGCTGGCCACGTAGCGCGGCGACAGCGTTGCCGCCACGCAGGCCGCGACGAGGCCGAGGACCAGGGCCGCGCCGACGATCAGCTTGCGCCGCCGCCGCAGGATGTGGACCAGGCCCCGCAGGTCGATCACGCTGCCGGCCGGCTGCTGGGGCCCGGGCGCGGCGTGGGGCCACCCCGACGGCCTCGGCTCGAACTCGGCGACGCTCATCCAGATCTCCAAATGGGCGTTCGATTCGCCGGTCCAGTCCGTGAGGCCCCCGGCTCGGACACGCGTCGCAGCACAGGGCGCCTGCGCCGATCCCCCGATCTGAGCAGCAAAAGGCTGAAAAAGGATTGCAGCCCCGGCGGCCGGGCGCACAGCGGTCCACAGGGCCGCGACGGGGCGGACCGGCCCGGTCTCCGGGCGGGCGCCCGTTTACCTGAGGGAGAAGATTGATCGGCATGGTGGGCGGGCTCCCGCGCGAGGCCGAGGCCCTTCGGGGAGCAGCCCGACGCGCCGCCCCACCTCGGGGGACGGCCGGGAGCGGGACCGACGTGGAGCAACCCCATCGGGGTCGATCGCGAGGCGAAGATGCTGGCCAACCCCGATCCGCCCGCCGAGCGCCGGCCCGCGGCCACGCGCCTCCCCGGACCGCGCCATCCTTCCGGGCGCCGGTGGCGCGTGGCCTGCGTCACCCCGCTCGGGCCGGACGGGCGGGGCGGGATCGACAGGCTGTTCCGCTACGTCCGCGAGCAGCCGGCGGACGACGGCGAGTTCGAGATCCGCTACCTCGTCAGCCGGGGCGAGGCGCCGGGCCTGCTGTGGCTGCTGACCTTCCCGTGGCACCTCGCCCGCATCGCCGGCGTGCTCGCGACGTGGCGGCCCGACCTGCTGCACGTCAACTACGCCAACGGCGGCAGCGTGCCGAGGAAGCTCGCTGTCGCGGGGGTGAGCCGCCTCATGGGCTGCCCCCTGCTCCTCCACCTCCACTGCGTGTTCCCCTCGGCCGACCTCGAGAAGGGGAAGCCGGGAGCCCGCATGGCCCTCGCGCTCGCCAGGACCGCGTCGCACGTCATCGCCATCGGCCGCCGGGCGGAGCGCGCCTTCGTCGACGTCGCGCGCATCGACCCCGCCCGCGTGCACGTGGTCGCCAACGGGGTACCGGACATCGGCGAGGGCCTGGCGATCCCGAAGCGCAACGCGGCGCTGAAGATCCTCTTCGCCGGCGAGATCGGACCGCGCAAGGGGACGAGCGTGCTGATCGAGGCCCTCGCGCGCCTGCGCGACGTGCCGGGCTGGACCTGCACCGTGGCCGGCAACGGGGCCGTGGAGGAGTGCCGCGCGTCCGTGCGGGAGTTGGGCCTGTCCGGCCGGGTCGACGTCCTCGGCTGGAGGTCCAGCGATGCCGTCCACCGCCTCATGCGCGACGCCGACGTCGTGGTGCTGCCCTCGGCCCGCGAGGTGATGCCGATGTCGCTCATCGAAGGCGCGGCCGCGGGCGCCGCCCTGCTGGCCACCCCGGTCGGCGAGGTCCCGGACGTCGTCGAGGACGGGACCAACGGCTTCCTGATCGATCGCGACCCCGGGCGGCTGGCGGACCGGCTGCGCCTCCTGCTGGACGACAGGGACCTCCTGTCGCGCATGCAGTCGGAGTCGCGCCGCCTCTTCGAAGCGAGGTTCCGCCTCGACGTCTTCGTGGAACACCTTCACGCCGTCTACGCAGAGGCTTTGGCACAGGCGCGATGACCGCGGCGCGTCGAGACCGATCGCCGGCGAGCTGAATGGTCCGAGCTGTCTTCCATGGAATCGGAGGCGGCTGACCTCGGCACGCGTCCCGCCCCGCTCAGGATGGGCGAGGCCGAGGAAGGTGGCCGGCGCGACGACCCGTCGATGTCCTACCCGCGCCACGCGGAGGGGCGGCGGCGAGCCCGTCGAGGGGCCGAACGCCGCCCCCTCGGGCGCTCCGTCAGGCCGCCTTGCGCGACCGCGCCAGGAGCGACGCCGCCGCGATCCCCAGGAAGCGCGGGACGGCCATCGAGTAGCGCGACCAGAGCCGCCGGGGCTCCAGCGCGAGGCGATAGGACCATTCGAGGCCGATCGCCTGCAGCACGCGCGGCGCGCGGCGCACCCGGCCCGTGTTGACGTCGAAGGCGGCTCCCACGCCCATGGCGATCAGGCCGGGGAGGTGGCCGACGTGGTCCGCCATGAACAGCTCCTGCTTGGGCGCGCCGAGGCCGATCCAGGCCACCTGAGCGCCGGAGTCGCGCACGCGGGCCCGCATGGCTTCGACCTCGCCGTCCGACAGGGCACGGAACGGGGGCGTCTCGTGGCCCACGACCTGGAGGCCGGGCACGCGACGCGCCATCTCGGCGGCGAGGCTCTCGGCGACCTCGTCGGCCCCGCCGAGGAAGTAGTGTTTCCAGCCGAGGGGGACGCCGGCCCGGCAGACCGCCTCGATCGACTCGATGCCGGGCACCTGCCCGACCGAGCGATGGCCGAGCAGCCGGCCGAGCCAGAACAGGGGCCGGCCGTCGGCGACCGTGAGCCAGGCGGCCCTGTGCGCGTCCTTGACGCGCGCGTCCTTCTGGGACTCGACGATGCCATGCGCGCCGCAGAACGCGATGAAGCCGCCGGGCGCCGTAGCACCCCGCGCGAAGTAGCGCTTCATGGAGGCGATCATTCCGGCCATGTCGACGGCGGCGACGGGCACGCCGCCGACCTCATAAACCTCGACGTCGGGATCATGGGCCATGAGAAAGCTCGTGCTGTTGTCGTGCATCGCGGCTCCGACGCCGCCGCAGGCGGGCCGGCCGCCGCGCCCGAGACCCTACCGGGCGGTCGCCGCCACCTGCGACTCGATCCAGGCGTAGGTGACCTCTAGACCATCGCGCAGGCGAGACGACGGGGCCCAGTCGAGCGCCTTCCCGATCAGGCGATTGTCCGAGTTCCGCCCCCGGACGCCGAGCGGCCCCGGGATGTGCTCGACGTGGATGGTCTTGCCGGCGATGTCGGCCACCATGGCGACGAGGCTGTTGATCGTCACCATCTCCTCGGAGCCGATGTTGACCGGCTCGCCGAAGGACGAGCGCAGGAGCCGCGTGGTGCCCTCGACGCACTGGTCGACGTAGAGGAAGGAGCGGGTCTGCTCCCCGTCACCCCAGATCTCGATCGTGTCGCCGCTCTTGGCCATGGCGATCTTGCGGCACACCGCGGCCGGCGCCTTCTCCTTGCCGCCCTGCCAGGTCCCCTCCGGCCCGAAGATGTTGTGGTACCGGGCGACGCGGGTCGCCATCTTGTAGTTGCGGGCGAAGGACATATACAGACGCTCGCTGAACAGCTTCTCCCATCCGTACTCGCTGTCCGGAGCCGCCGGGTAAGCCGAGTCCTCCGAGCACTTCGGGTTGGACGCGTCTTCCTGATTGTAGGCGGGATAGATGCAGGCCGAGGAGCTGTAGAAGATCTGCTTGCAGTTGCGCTTGCGGCACACGTCGAGCATGTTGAGGTTGATCGTGGCCGAGTTGTGCATCACGTCGGCGTCGTGCTCGCCCGTGAAGATGTACCCCGCCCCGCCCATGTCGGCGGCGAGCTGGTAGACCTCGTCGAAGCGGTGATCGACGATCATCTGACAGGTCTGCTGCGACCGGAGATCGCCGACGAGGAAATCATCCGCCTCTGTCTCGGAGAACTCGGGATATTTCAGATCCACGCCGCGAACCCAGTACCCCTCGCGCTTGAGCCTCCGCACGAGGTGGCTCCCGATGAACCCACCCGCCCCACAGACCAGCGCAGTCTTCTCCACACGCGCCATAGCGAACCTCACGATCGACGACATCGAATGCTATACCCCGGACCACTACTACGCTTTCGCGCGAGAATGACATGCAGGCCTTGCACTTGTAGTTAATGGTCGACTTCTTAGTTTCGCGTGATCGAGATCGATCGACATCGCCGATCAAGTCTTGATCAGGACGGCGTCAATGTTAATGTGCACCGCGTCTTGCACATCGCTTCGCTTTCCACCCTGAATGCATGGCGGAGATCGTGTCTCCTCGAGGACATGCCGCGATGGCATGCCGGGACCGGCGAGCCTCGTTTCGGCGACGGCGAGGCTCGCTCGATCCGTGGGAGGCTCCTCGACGGGGCCGATCTCGTGCTGCGCACCGGGTTTCGAAGGGCCGTCGGTGTCGAGAGACTGGCGTCACGACGTCGCCGCGAGGCGCCGGCCGGCGTCAAAGGGGATGCGACATGGTTGCCGAGACCGGGATACATGACGTCGCCATCGTCGGGGCCGGGCTGGCCGGCACGGCCCTGGCATCGGCGCTGCTGCGCGACGGGCTCCGCGTCGCGCTGATCGACGCGCGCGCGTCCCACCCGAGGGAGTTCCGCGCGGAGAAGCTGGGCGCCGGGCAGATGGAGCGGTTCCAGGCCCTCGGCCTCGGAGACAGCGTCGGATGCGTCGCGACACCCATGGACGACCTTTGGGTGGTCCGCTACGGGCGTCTGGTCAGCCGCGAGCGCAAGCGCGAGTACGGTTTCTCCTACGCCGACCTCGTCAACCGCCTGCGGGCCGACCTGTCGACGAGCCACCAAGCCGTGATCGGCCGGGTCGACGACATCGCCACCGGCCCGGGTGGCCAGACCGTGCGCCTGACGGACGGGCGGCAGGTCCGGGCGCGGCTGGTCGTGCTGTCCACCGGCCTCGGGGACGCGGTGCGGCGCAAGCTCGGCATCACCCGCACCGTGATCAGCCCCCAGCACTCCCTGTCGATCGGCTTCGACATGCGGTCGCCGCGCGCGTCCTTCCCGTTCGAGACGCTCACCTACTACGCGGAGACATTCGGCACGCGGGCGGCCTACCTCACCCTGTTCCCGCTGGGGTCGGCGATGCGGGCCAACCTCTTCGTCTATCGCGGCCCGGCCGACGCGTGGACAGAAGCGTTCCTGTCGGAGCCCGAGGCCGGCCTGAGGGCGCTCCTGCCCCGCCTGCCGCGGATCTGCCCGGACCTCGCCGTGGGGGGGCGGGTCGAGGCGCGGCCGATCGACCTCGCGCGGGCCGAGCTGCCGGCGCGCGACGGGATCGTGCTGGTGGGCGACGCCTACCTGACGGCCTGCCCGATCCCGGGGACGGGCATCAACAAGGTCCTGACCGACGTCGAGCGCCTCCGCTCCGTCTACATCCCGCGGTGGTTGGCGTCGCCGACCGTCGACCGCGCCGCGGTGTCGTCGTTCTACGCCGACCCGATCAAGGCGGCGAACGACGCGGAAAGCCTGCGCATGAGCCGCTACGCCCGGCACTACGGGACCTCGGCCCACCTGGCCTGGGCTGCCCGGCGGGCGCGCCACCGCGTCCTCCACCAGATACGCCATTCCCTCGGGCGGCCCGTCCCCGATCCCCTGTCGGGCGGTGCCGCCATAGCAGCCGTGGTCCCTTTTTCCATGCCGCGGACGCCCTCGACCGAACGAGCGATGACAGCATGACCACCCGAAACCACAGAGGCTCCGCGGTCGCCGAGGCGCGCTTCGAGGCGCGTCTCCACGCGTCGCTCGACGACGTCGCGCCGATCTGGCGGCGCTTGGAGGCGGGCGGGACCGCGCATCCCTGCCAGAGCCTCGGCTGGACGCGCGATGTGGCCGCCCACCTCGCGGCCGGCGCGGAAACGTTCTTCGTCGAGGTCTTCGACCGCTCGTCGGGGAGCCCGGCGATGATCCTGCCCCTGGCCGTGTCCCACCGTTACGGGCTGCGCAGGATCGGCTGGTTCAGCTTCGGCGTCTGCGACTACGCGGCCCCGGCGCTCGCGGACGGCCCCGACCTGTCGCCCGACGACTGCCGCGCCGCCTGGGCGGCGGTGAAGGAGGTGCTCCCCCGCGCGGATTTCATCCAGATCGGGCAGATCCCCGCGACGGTCGGGCGGCGCGCCAACCCCCTGGCGGCGCTCCCGCAGCGCCGCCCGACGGACATCCCCGCGTTCGGCAGCGCCATCGACGGCGATCCCGAGACCCTGCTCCGCCGCCTCTGCCGGTCGAGCACCCTGAGGGACATGGGAAAGCAGCGGCGCCGCCTCGAGCGCGCGGGCGAGCTCCGCTTCAGCCGCGCGTCCACGCCGGCCGAGGTCGAGGCCGGCTTCGCCGCGCTGGTCGAGCAGCGGACCAGGCGCTTCGCCGAGATGGGGCGCTTCGACCTCCTGGTGCAGCCTCGGATCCAGAGCTTCTACCGCTCGGCGGCGCTGGCGGGCCTCGAGGGCGGCCCCGTCCGCCTCTTCGTCCTGTCCGTCGACGGCGGTCCCGTGGCGACCTTCTACGGGCTGGAACACGGGGCCGGCTTCCAGGGGCTGATCCTCACCATGTCGGACGACAAGGCCTGGCGGACCGCCTCGCCCGGCGTGCAGATCGTGGCCGAGGCCCTGCAATGGGCACGAGGCCGGGGCCTCACCTACTTCGACCTCAGCGTGGGGGACCTGCCCTACAAGCGCGAGTTCGGCCTCGTGCGCGAAACGCTGGACGAGGTCGTGCAGCCCCTGTCGCCGCAGGGCTTCGCCTTCGCCTCGGCCCTGCGCGCGGCCGCCTTCGCCAAGGCGAGGCTCCGCGAGCACCCCGGCGCGCGGGCGCGGATCGACCGGCTGCGCCGGCGCCTGCGCGGCGGCGGCCCCGCGAGGCCCGGCGTCGCGCAGGCGCGGAACGAGGGCTAGGGCCGCCATGCTCCATCGGCGACGGCCCCGCCGCGGCACGACAGGCCGGGCAGCCGGGGAGGCCCGCGGCCGCCCCCAGTCCGACCGCACCCATCGCGAGCCGCCCGTCGCCCGCCGGGGGGCGTCCCCGAGGGGGCCGGCGCGCGTGGCGCCCGGCAGCATTTCGGACCTCCCATGACCGATCTACGCTTGAAAGCAGACGTGCCGGGCCGGGAGCAAGGGGCGGCGCAGCCGTCCAGCTTCGGGACCGCGCCGCCGACCCGCGCCGCCGGCGCCGGACGGGCGCCGACGACGGGCAGGCCGGTCCGCTCGGTCGCGGTCTACGTGCCGAGCCTGTCGGGGGGCGGCGCGGAGCGCGTCGCAGCGCTCCTGGCCTCCGGTTTCGCCGACGCGGGCGTCCTCACCACGCTCATCGTGGAATGGGAGGACGAGGCCAACGCGGCCCACCTCGACCCGAGGGTCGCCACGGTGGTCATCGGCCGGGGGCACGGGCGCGGCGTCCTCGCCCTCGCGCGGTGGCTGTCACGCGAGCGGCCCGACGTCGCCCTGGCGATCGACGCGCCGGCCAGCCTGAAGCTCGTCGCCGCCAAGCGCCTCGCCCGCGCGCCGACCGCGGTCGTGGTCTCGTTCCACGGCTTCGCCGCCGCGATGGCCGGGCGGCTGGGCCGGATCGCCTACGCGTCCTCGCCCCTGCTCGTCCGCCTGGCGGACCTCGCGGTCTGCGTGTCGGCGGGCATCGCCGACGACCTCGGACGGCGCGGCGCGCCCGCCGGGCGCCTGGCGACGATCGCCAACCCGGTGCCGGCCCATGCGCGCCCGGCCGCGACGGAGGCCGACCTCCTCGCGCGCCCGCCCCTCGTCCTCGCGCTGGGGCGGCTCGTGCCCGGCAAAAGGTTCGACCTGCTCCTGGACGCCCTGGCGGCGCTGCCATCCGACGTCAGGGCGGAGATCTACGGCGAGGGCCCATCCCGCGCGGCGCTGGAGGGGGCCGCGGCCCGGCTCGGGGGCCGCGCGGCGCTGCCCGGCTACGCGGCCGATCCCTGGCCGCTCTACGGGCGGGCGCGCGTCCTCGTCGTGACCTCCGACAGCGAGTCCTTCGGCAACGTCGTCGTCGAAGCCCTCTCGGCCGGCTTGCCCGTCGTCGCCACGGACTGCGGGGGACCCCGCGAGATCCTCGACCATCCCCTGCAGGGGAGCCTCGTCCCAGTCGGGGACGCCGACGCGCTGGCGGGAGCGCTCGCGCGCTGGCTCGCCGCGCCCGGCGACCCGGCCCCCCGCGTCGCGCGGGCGGCCGATTTCGCACCGAAACGCGCCGTCGACGCCTATCTCGCGGCCTTCGCGCGCCTGGTGCGGCCATGACGCGGCACCGGTCGACCGCCACCGGCGAGGCGCCGCCCGCGGCACGAAGCGAGGACCGTCCCCCATGCTGATCCGGCAGACGCTGCGCTACGCCCCCGCGCAGTTCCTCGGGCCCCTGGCGCAGTTCCTGAGCTTCGTCGTCTGGACGCACATGCTGCAGCCGGACACCTACGGCGAGATCCTGTTCCTGATCGCCACGCAGGAACTCGGCGTCCTCCTGGGCGTGTCCTGGTGGACCACCTACACGGTCCGCTACCTCCCCTCCATGCGGGACACCGCCGCCTACCAGCCCTGCGAGAACGCCGTGCTGCTCGCGGCCGCGCTGGCGCAGGGTCCCGTGGCCCTCGCCGCCCTGTTCTGGATCGGCCGCACGTCCGACCTCGGCCTCGTGGCCGCGACCGTGGCCTATTTCGCGAGCCGGACCACGCTGAACCACGTGGCCGAGCGCGGGCGGGCCGTCGGCGACATCGCGGCCTACACGGCGGCCCAGACCGTCGGTCCGATCCTGGGCCTCGCGCTCGGGCTGGCGCTGACGAAGGTCCTGCCGCCCTCGACGGCCGTGATGAGCGGCTTCGCCGCCGTGCAGCTCGCCCTCCTGCCGCCCCTGGTGGTCCGGCTGCGGCTGCTGGTGCGCCCGTGGGTGCGGTTCGACCGCGGCCACCTGCGCTCGGCCCTCGCCTACGGCGGTCCGCTGCTCCTGGCGGGTGGGTTCAGCTGGGTGTCGCAGATCGGCATCCGTTTCATCGTGGAGCACCAGGACGGCGCGACGGCGCTCGGCCTCCTGTCGGTCGGCTGGAACCTCGGGCAGCGACTCATCGCCGTGCTCGCCATGCTGCTGAGCGCCGCCGCCTTCCCGCTCGCGGTGCGGTCGGTCGAGGAGCGGGGCCTGCGCGCCGGCCTCGACCAGCTCAGCCTCAACGGGACGCTGCTCGTGGGCCTGCTCGCGCCCGCGACCCTCGGCACCATGGCGGTGGTGGATTCCCTCACCGGCGTGCTCGTGGGCGCCGATTTCAGGGACGTGACGCTGGTGGTGCTGCCGGTCGCGGCCTGCGTCGCCGCGCTCCGCAATCTCCGCCTGCACTTCGTCGACCAGGTCTATCTCCTCATCGAGAGGACGAACTTCGTGCTCGGCCTCCACGTCTTCGAGGCCTGCGCCACCGTCGCGCTCTGCATCGTGGGGCTGCAGATGGGCGGCCTGAGGGGGGCCTGCCTCGGGTGCCTGTCCGCGAGCCTCGTCACCCTCGCCGCGAGCCTCGCGGTCGCGAGGGTCCGCCACCGGCTGCCGCTGGCGGCGGGCGCCCTCGCCCGCATCGCCGTGGCCAACGCCGCCATGGTGTTCGCCGTGCGGGCCTGGGCCTTCCCCGCGACGCCGCTCGGGCTGGGCCTGCAGGTGGGGACGGGCGCCCTCGCCTACGCGGCGGCGCTGCTCCTGCTGTTCGGCGACAGGATCATCCCCCTCTGGGCCGCGCGACGCGCGGCCGCGAGCGCCCGGACGGGCCGCGGACGCCCGGACGGCGAGCCGCCCGGGCCTCGCCGCGAGGAGCCCCGCGGCCCGGCCTCACCGGATCTCAACGGATCCGTGGTCAGCTCGGCCAGACCGGCGGTCCGGGCGCTCCCCTCCAGGGCGCCGACCCGCGGATTGGGCTCTCGACATGTGTGATCTGACGAGATGGCGACGGGTCCGGGCGTGCCTCGGGGCGGTCCTGATGGCCGGCCTGCTGTCCACCCCCCGCCCGGCCGGCGCGGACGACGGCGCGGCGGGGCCCGTTTTGTTCAGGCGAGGCGCCTCGATCCAATCCCGCCTGGGCTGGGCCCTGTTGCGCGACGGGCAGCCGGGCCGCTACGCGGCGGAGCCCTTCGCGGGAGCGGGGCTCGACGTGCCCCTCGGCCTCGTCCGGGACGCCAAGGCCGCAGGCTTCGACTTCATCAGGCTGGCGGTCGATCCGGGCCCGTTCCAGCAGTTCACGGGCGCGGCGCGGGACGGGCTCGACGCGACGCTGCTGAGGGTCGTGCGCCAGATCCGCGGCTGCGGCCTGGCGGTGATCGTCGACTTCGCGCCGAACGACCTGGTCGCGGCCAACGACAAGCGGGCCGACGTCGCCGCGCTCGACGGCGCGGCGTTCCGCTCCTACCTGGAGACGATCCGGCGGACGGCGCACCTCCTCGGCGCGGAGCGCGATCCGCGCCTCGCCCTGGAGTTCATGAACGAACCCGACACCGCCTACGATCCGGCGGGCGCGGCGCGCTGGCAGGCGATGGTGGAGGCGATGCACGCCGCGGCGAGGGGCCAAGCCCCCGGACTGACCCTCGTGGCCTCGGGCGGGCGGAGCAGCGCGCGCGACGCGCTCGTGCTGCTCGATCCCGCCCCGCTGCACGACCCCAACGTCCTCTACACCTTCCACTACTACGAGCCCCTGGACTTCACGCACCAGGGCGTCTCCGGCGCGCCGGGCGACGACGCCTATCGCCGGTACCTGGGCGGCCTGCCCTACCCGTCGCGGACGGCGGGGGACGTGCGAAGCCTCGTCCTCGCCAACGTGCAGGCGGACCGGAGCCTCGCGCCCGGCGCCCGGAGGGACGTGACCGTGGAAGCCTTGCAGAAGGCGGCCGCGTTCGTGCGGGGCGGTTATGACCGCGCGAGGATCGCCCGCGACTTCGACGGCGTCGCGGCCTGGGCCTCGTCGCACGGCATCGCGGCGGACAGGGTCATCCTCGGCGAGTTCGGCGTCGCGCGCTTCTTCGCGGATCACGCCGGCGCCGATGCCGCGTCGGCCCTCAACTGGCAGCGGGACGTCCGCTCGGAGGCGGAGGCCCACGGCTTCGGCTGGGCCGTGTGGGCGCTCGTCGGAGGCACCTTCATGGGCATCACGACGGGCGAGGACACGACCGTGCTCGATCCCGCCACGCTCGCGGCGCTCGGGCTACGCGCGCCCGGACGCCCGGCCCGATGACGGCCCTCGCCACGGCGGCGACCGGCCGGCGCCGCCTCGCCTCGCCCGTCCTGTCGGCGGTCTACGTCGTCGTCGCCGCCCTGTTCGTCTCGCGCGTCGCCGTCGGCGAGCTCCTGCTCAACCAGTTCATGAGCTACAGCACCGACGGCGGCTCGATGCTGGAGAAGGTGCATCCGAGCTTCTACGGCTTCATGGCCGTCTCGGCCTTCACGCTCGTCGCCTTCCGGGTGGAACTCAACGCCTGGGAGACCAGGGTCGTCCGGGCCATCCTGCTGCTGTCGGGGTGCTGCCTGTCGATGCTGGTCTTCGCCGGCCTGCGCGGCAACGCCGGCTCGGCGGGGTTCCTCATCGACAGCTACGTCATGACGTGCTTCGCCGCGCTCATGTTCCTGTTCCCGCCGGCGATGCGCGCGGGCATCGGCAAGGCGCTGCTCGCCTTCTTCCTCGTGAGCGCCGCGGTCGGGGTCGTCGAGTTCGCGACGAAGACGCGGCTGCTCCCGTTCACCGAGGGGGAGCCGACCTTTCGCCCGATCGGCCTGTCGAGCCATCCCCTCACCTTCGGTCTCTGGTGCGCCGTGTGCATCCCGCTGACGGCCGCGACGGACTGGACGCGGCGCACGAAGGTGATGATGTGTTCGGCCTTCTACCTCGCGCTCGCCGCCTCCGGCGCCAGGACCGCCCTCCTCGGCGGGAGCGTCTGCGTGTTCCTCCTGGCCGTGGCGGCCATCCGGCCCAACGTCGTGCCGCAGCGGCGCTTCCAGCGCCGCGTCGTCGTCGTGCTCGCGGCCGCGCTCGCCGTGCCGCTCATCGCGGCGGTTCTCTACGCGGCGGGTGCCCTCGACCGCTTCCAGGGCGGCCTCGCGGACAAGAACGCCGAAGCCCGCGTCGTCATCTACCAGGTGTTCTCGACGCTCTCCTGGACCGATTTCCTGTTCGGTCCGGGGATGCCGGCGGTGACCCACTACGCGACGGCCAAGCTGCACCTCGTCGCGGTGGAAAGCGTGATCGTGGTCTTCGTCGCGATCTTCGGCGCCCTGTGGTCGGCGATCTTCGCGCTCGTGCTGGCCTATCTCCAGTGGGTGACGCTGAGGGGCGCGTCGGCGGCCCTGGTCATGGCGGTGGCCCTCTGCTTCTTCATCGGCAGCAGCAACAACGGCCTGGCGTCCCGCGAGCCGCCGATGTTGATCATGACGGTCTTCACCCTGGCGTTCCGCCCCCCGCCGCGGCAGAAAGGCCCGTCCCCGCGCGCGAGGATCGACGGGCGGAGGCCGAGGGTGGCCTGAGGCGCCGGGCCGGCGCAGCATCCGGGGTCCGAAGCCGCCCCGATCCGCTGTGTCGCGGCCGAGCCGCGCTCTGGAAGCGTGCCTCGTCGGCGGCTCGCCGTCGTCGGACAGGGCCGTGCCGGCCGTCCGCCGTGGCCGCCGTGGCGCCGGACATCACCCATTAATGATGAGGTGACTCGTCCCTGGTCCTCCGGGGACGACGTTCTACAGATCTGGGCGATGCAGACCTCGGAGACAGGTGGAATGCCCAGCATCGGCCGCCAGCTTCAGCTCCATGGCGGGATCGGCCCCGGGTTCGACGCCGCGCGGGTCGCGCTCGCCCTCGCGATCCTGTGCTGGCACAGCGTGATGACCTCCTACGGGCTGGAGGCGGAGCTCGCCGTCTGGGCGAGCCCCTATTCCGCGCCGCTGTCGGCCCTCATGCCGATGTTCTTCGCCCTCAGCGGGTTCCTCGTCATGGGGAGCTTCGAGCGGACGCGGGACCTGAAGACGTTTCTCGGGCTCAGGGCCCTGCGCATCCTGCCGGCCCTGACGACCGAGATCCTGATCTCGGCCTTCGTGCTCGGGAGCCTGCTGACGACGCGCCCCCTCGCGTCGTACTTCACCGATCCCCTCTTCTTCAAATACTTCGGCAGCCTCGTCGGCAAGGTGAGCGTCGCGCTTCCGGGCGTGTTCGAGACGAACCCGCGTCCGGGGCTCGTCAACGTTTCGCTCTGGACCATCGCCCCCGAACTGACGTGCTACATGTATCTGGGCCTGCAGGTCGCGCTTCGCTTGCGCCGCTTCGGCGTGACGGTCGCGGCCTGCGCGCTGATCCTGGCGAATGTCGCGGCCGACATCGGCGGCGCCCCGACCTCGGGTGCGGACGGCGTCGTCCTGTCGCGCTTCCTCGTGCTGTCCTTCGCCCTCGGCAACCTGCTGTACGTTTGGCGCGACAGGATCCCCTTCCGGTGGGACTTCGCGGGCCTCTGTGCCGGCGCCGGTCTCCTCCTGGTGAGGGATCCGCATCTCGTGTATGTCGCGCTCGCGGGCTTCGCCTACCTGATCGTCTTCGTCGGTTGCTGCCGAGTCCCCCTGCCCTATCCGTTCTCGACCGGCGACTATTCCTACGGCATCTACCTCTACGCATTCCCCATCCAGCAGACGTTCGCGCAGTTCTTTCCGGACCATCGGCAGGTTTTCTGGAGCATCCTCGCCTGCGTGCCCGTCGTCTGCTGCATCGCCTTCGCGTCATGGTGGCTGGTCGAGAAGCCGGCCCTCCGCTTCCGAAAATTCCTTCGCGGGTCGAAGCCGGCCAGCGACGTGCCCTCCGCCCGGTCGATGGCCCTCGCCACGACGACGCTCACGGCTTACGGGTTCCTGCTCGCGCTGAGCAGCGGGTTCTTCGCCGCCGGCTTCGCCAAAACCGAGGCCTTTGCGGTCGCCGTCCCGGCAGCGATCGGGAGCGCCGCCATCGTGGCGCTGCTGCGCGCCCGCTTCCTGCGGACACGGTCCGTCCCTGGGATCGTCTTCGCGACGGCCGGCCGGGATGCGACCAGGGCGTGACGCGTTCCGACAGCCGCCAGCACAGGTCAGACAACGGTCGAGGCATGAGGCGCCTCGGCCGTGAAGCCCAGCAAAAAACAGAGGGTGTTCTCGGCGTTGGTGCCCCTGGCCGGGATCGAACCAGCACTCCTTGCGGAACTCGATTTTGAGTCGAGCGCGTCTACCGATTCCGCCACAGGGGCCTGTTTTCAATGGCTTAGCTATTTCCGAACCGCTCCGATCACCTCTTTCAGAGGCGATCATACGAAGCCCTGAGATGGACGTCCAGAAAGCGCTGTGCCACCAACTGTGCTACTCGCGTTTTCAGATGGAACTTTTTTCCATAGTCGATTCATGGTTGCCGCAGCCAGCTACAGCCATAGCGATCCGGATCGCACGATTGCCCTTGCCTTGGTGGGTATTTCGCATTCAGTATGGACCATAGGTAGCACTACGACTTCACCCTCATAGGCAGGAGGCGCATGCATTATCCAACCATCAGGTGGTTCTAATGAGGTCCAAGAGAGTTCGACGAAGACGATCTGGTATGGGGATGATACTTAAGTGCTAAATAGGATCAGGATTCTCCAGATCGGCGATATTCACCTACCGGATGCATGTCGGACGGGTAGTAATCTCGATGAGAAGGACAGACGGTTCCCGTCAGACTTGAAATCGGTATTGAGCGAACGGCCAATAAAGACCGTTTACAAACGTCTTTACAAGCATCTCGTCGAAGATGAGATAACGGCAGTTCTTGTGATGGGTGATCTTACCAGTTATGGCACATTGGACGGATTTCAGTCGTGTGCCGAGTACATCGCTAAAAGCCTGCAGATTGGGCAACATGGAGTCTTTCACAGCATACCTGTCGGTGTCTTGCCAGGTAATCACGATGTCAATCGCGATCTCGCCAAGAATCCGGCTCTGGTCGCTAAATTTCTACCCCTGCGTGATGCTCTTGCTAGAGTAGGATTGAGCAACATGCCCATACAGGATCCGATCTGGATCAAATTACAAAGTGGAAAATCGTCTGCATCCATTGCGCTTTTAAACAGCAGTTGGGGATGTGGGGCTCAGGAGTTTATTCCCGAGGAATTCAGAGGAGGTGTGGCATCTGCCATCGACGAAGCTATTAGCTCCGGCAACAGCGAGAAGGCAACAAGAGAATATTATGAGCGTCAGTTCGATACTCCTGCGTTCTCTACCAATGTACTCCAGGCCATAGCCGCGCGCCATCTAGGCAGCGATTTTCTCATCGTCAGCGCTCATCACAACCTTTTGCCTCAAAGACAACCCCGGCTGGCGCCTTACACGGAACTGGTCAATTCCGGTGCGCTTCGCTCTACCCTTCAAGAGCTTGATCGTCCTGTGCTGTATTTGCATGGTCATATCCACGACGACCCAGTCGAAATCCTAAACAGACCTGGTACGCCACCGGTCGTTATGATCTCTGCACCCTTGATAACTGACGGGTACAACATAGTGGAGGTTATCAGCAATGCCAACGGTTTACCGATAAGCTGTGCGATCCGAAAGTGGAGATATTCGAACTCGGGGGTCATCCGAGAGGTCGAGACGATGAGGGTTGCTTTACTTGGAAATCGACGTCGGTCTTCTAGTAAAACACTGCCCAACCTTTACTCTGTACTGCTGAAGAGCAGAGAAATTTATTGGCTGGACGCCTTGCGTGAAGCCGAGAGCATTTACAGCCTCGACGTAAAGAATCAGCTCATCGAAGAGCTTGAGCTCCTAGCGACAGACGGGCATATTCAGATTGAAAACCTAGATCTGGACCCGGAGCACTGGATCATCGGAGCAACTCTATGAACTCCTACTCTTTCAATCCGTTTCGGCCGACGCGTTGGGAGCATCAGCGAGACGGCTTCCAACTTATTTGGTTCACGAAAACTGCTGAAGAGCTGGCGGAAGAGAAATCTATTTATGTTCGTGGGAGTCGGGGGAGTGGAAAAACCACGCTGCTGAGGAGCGTTTGCTGGGAGGATCTATCTCGAAACGAGTCGCTTTGACTTCAGAAGAAGATGTCCGATTTTGATCATATTGGAGTATATATCAGATTCCCGGACCATTTGAGTACATCGCTCCTGTTTGAGCCGTGGACGACTATGGCTACGGATTTTGCAAGTGCGGAGATGCAGTTTCATCGATTTTTTTCCTTGCTCGTTGAACTCGCATGTGCCGAAAAGGCTATCTCTGCCTGCCATGAGCTGAGGATGGACGGCCAGATTAGGATTAAGCCTGGCGCAGAGTTATCGATTGTCGAGGGGATCATTTCTGAGTTTTCTGCGATACGGAATTTCTCAGAGAGGACGACGCGTACGTTCGTAGAGCTTAGCTTGCTGCTCAGAAACATGGTTCGTGCCATGAACGAGTCGGCAAGCCGTGGCGAACTGTTTCAGATCTCTTCCGCCCTACCTCCGCGTGAACCTGGAGAGTTTCTGCTCCACGTAACGAGTAAGCTCTCCCAGGCTGTTGAATTCGTCGCAACTAGTCATGACACATTCCGATCCATCGGCTTTAAATTTTGTCTCGATGATTGTGAGGTTCTGAGTGTTCAGCAGCAGAGAAGCATAAATACACTAGTGCGGATAAGCAGGCACCCGGTTTCGTGGGTAATCAGCTATGTGGGGTCATCCTTCGAGTCATCGGAGACGTTCATCGCACAACAACCGCTTACCGACGCCGATCGTCGAGTACGCTCGTTAGACGATCGAAAAGAGGATGATTTTAAAGAGTTGTGCGAAGCAGTAGTAAGTCTCAGGCTCCTGTTTTCTATTTCACCAGAGGCTAGGCCTAATTTAAATGAGTTCGAGGTCCAAAAGTTTTTTTCACTTAGTTCAAGGCTGAGGACGCGATCGATAAACGAGACGATCGCGCTCATGGTCGCGAAATCTTTCAACCCAATTGCTAAACGGCTCTCTGATGCCAGCGCCAGAGTGCGAGAACTTCTCTCACTTAAGTGTCCGTCCGATAAGGGTACGGCAAGTTGCAAACGGAGTGTCCGTCTCCCTCGTTGAAGCGGTCCGTTTTGACAACCTCTCGTACCCTTATCGGACGGACACTTAAGAACGCAAGATACAGAAAGCGGTTTGCAGTCCAACCTGATTACCTTCCTTACTATGAGACCTACCTGCTGATGTTGTGGCAGGGGAGAGAAGACTCATTTCAAGTTGAGTTTCCACCCGTAGGCCAGGAAAACTTCGAGGTCAAGGTCGATCGAATCGGCCAGATTCGGTTTGAGGCTTGGCTGCGTCGCAAACAAAGAGCTGCCTTGCTGCAGCTATCATCCAAACTCAAATTTCGAAGGACGCCCCTTGCCGGGGTAAACGTGATAACCTCCCTTGCTGATGGATCCATTCGAGACTTTCTTGAGATCCTTGGCAGCATCTTTGAGCACTACGCCCGACGCCAGAAGCTCGACCCTCGGTCCAGCACCAGCCTGGATAAGTTTGCGACTGCCCGAACACCGATTGCCTTCGACATCCAGACGGACGGCATTTACGAAGCGTCTGAAGCTTATGTTAGCGGAGTGAGCTCTCGTTCCGAAAGGGAGGCTGACGTCCTCCTGAGGTTTATCCAAGGGCTTGGAACGCTGACATCTATCTTGCAATCGAACCCGAACGACCCCAGAGTGCTTGGACGATCTGAACGGGGCATCTTCGCAGTCACATTCGAGGGAAAAGAAGAGCACTCAAGCGAAGCGGCTAATGATGCCGTGGTCAAATCACTTATAAGGCTAGCAGAAATATCTGGATATGTTCGCGCTATCGATGTGGGTGGAGGCAATCTCGACCTCGCCGGTTCGGGGCCCCAGGTCATAACCTTCCGTCTCCACAAACGCTTCTCGCCCTACTATCATTTTTCCTTCCGAGGCGCGTACGAAACCGTACAATTCCACGCGCGAGATTTTTGGCCTCTATGCGACCGCGCGACACCCGTCGATCCGACGACTTGGGCGAATGCCCTGGCGAGCCGTAACCTAAGCCTCTCATTCTCCCAACTTTCTCTTCCTCTCTCGACGGCGACCAGCGATGACTGATTTGCTCATCAGCGGGAACTTATTTATTAATCAAGCTGTCAACCTTCCCGAGTTAAAACTGCGAACCACGTATGATTTCGCATTAGGCGCTTTGAGCTGGGAGCAGCGGAGTATCGCTGCGTTAAAAGCTATAAAGGACTTAACGGCAAACGTCTATCTTCTGAGATTCGCCTCCTCAGATGTGGAAAAATTGCAGAAAAAAGACGAGCAGTCGAAGCTGTTCCGAGAGAAATTTGACAACCTTTCCGTATTACACCTGAAGAGGTCCACGGAATATTCACATAATACGCCCGTTATCGAGCAGTTTTTAGCTGACAAAGCTGTCGCCGCGCGCCGGCCACTTCGCTTGCTAATAGACACAACCTGTATGCCAAAATCATACTTGCTGTACCTTCTCGCGATCTCGTTTTCGAGAGGCTACACATCGAGGATAGATTTTATTTATGCGGAAGGTGAGTACTCCTTGGACGTTTCGCATTCGCTTTTGACGGAAGATAATGCGGAGCGCAAAGGGATTATCTCGGAAGGAGAGTGGATTTCGCAGCAAGTTCCGTTTCTTGAGGCTGACTTGTTTCCGAGCAAGCGCGATCTCATCGTAACGATGGGGGGAGAAGTCGGACTTTCTGTGCCTTTTATTGAACGTTACGAGCCGCGTAGGTTACATCTCATTCTTATTTCTGAAAGCCTGGTCCAACACCCAGATAAGTTGCCGGACAGCGAGCGCCACGCGCTGACGAGCATTCTTTCCGAGCCAAACGTGCAGCGTAGTGATGTGTCTCTAACAGACGTTAAGGGCGTTATCGCATCAGTTAATTCCTTTCTCTCGTCCAGCAGGTCCGACGTAACCACAGGAGTTGCAATTGGATCGAAGCCACATGCCCTAGCGCTTGGAATTTCGGCTCTTTCCCAATCCACAATGGAGGTGGTCTGCCGTATACCCAAGCGATATATACCTCTGGATGTTCGATCTTCAGGGAGATTCTCCGTCTATGAAGTGGAGGACCGATTTGAACCGACGACGTATTATCATGGGAAATAAGGAAGATCTCTCTGTTGGATGAAGTAGGGTGCAGAGCAGCCTCGAGTAGTCTCTGACATTGCATCCGTCCCAAACACGTTGTACCTTGTGAGCTAGCTCAGCGTGTTCCAGCTGGGCAATACGAAAACTCTGAATGACGGCCTCGCCGGTTACTCGGCCCAGGCGGCTGCCTGATCCTGGGGACGCGGTCAGGGCGGCGATCGTGGCGGAGCATTGAACTTCGAAGGGGTAAGCATGAGCAATATTTCTATCAAAACGCTCTCAAGCAAAACGAAAGCGATGTGGGCGATACTAACGGTTGCTGGCAGCGTGATTGCCGCAGTCATATCAACAACGACCTACATTAACGGTTTGATTGCAGATATCACTAGCCTGAAAAAACAGGTTGCAGATATCTCTGAACAGATTAAACCGCTGAAAGACCAATTGGAAGATGTACGAAATCTCAAAAGTCAGGTCTCAGCAATAAATGATGAACTAAGGCCGGTGAATGGCAGAGTGCGAACGAACGTCGATTATAACGGATCGGGCTTTGCGGCTTGCGACCCAGGAAGTTTTCTGACGGGACTTAGCATAAGCGTCAATGATCATCTTAACTCGCACGGTCAAATAGAATGCTCAAGAGTTCAGCCGATCGGAAGATAACAAATTATTCGTCGAATAATCGGGATCGCAAATAAGAAAATATTGTGAAAAGGAGACGGAAATGATATAATTCCAAGATATTCTGCCCACCCTACAGGAGATCTGGCACTGTGCGAATATCGAAAACAGGAGACCCTGTTTTCGATATCGATACACGTCGAGAGTTGGAGGAAGCTGCCGAGGGTTTCGAGTGGGTGCCAGGTGGCGCCTGGACGCAGAGCGCCATTTGTTGCGGGTAGCCCTATACGAGCTTCCCGCTCAGGATGCGATGCACCGATCCCTTGCCGATCCCGAGCTTGTTCGCGATGGCTCCCATGGACAGGCCCTGAGCGGCTAGCTCCTCCACCTCCGCCGTCCGCTTCCGTGCGGTTGGCTGACGTCCCTTGTACTTCCCCTCCTGCTTAGCCTTAGCGATCCCCTCCCGCTGCCGCTCCAGCATCATGGAGCGTTCGAACTCCGCAATTCCTCCCATGATGGACAGGATGAGCCTCCCCACCGAGCTTGAGGTGTCGAGATCGGGATCAAGGATCTTGAGGGCCACCCCCTTGGCTTCCAGACGTCGGACGATCTCCCATAGGTGAGTGACAGACCGGGCCAAGCGATCGATCTTGGTGGCGCAGAGGGTGTCTCCCTTCCGTGCGAAGGCTATGGCCTTCTCCAGCCCCTGCCTACGCCCAACGGCCGAGGCCTGCTCTGAGAACAGCTCCTCCACGCCAAGGGCTCTGAGATCGCGCTCCTGAGCTTCTAGGCCCGCTACCTGATCCGTGGTCGACGTCCTGGCGTAGCCGATCAGCATGGAGGCTGCTCCGTTCCACATGCATCTTAGACGTTTGTAGCATACCCGTTCCAAAATGGAAAGGGACGTGTGTGGAACGAACTTGGGCCAGGGTTGGAACGTCCCGCATCGGCAGGGCCTGTGGAACGCTCGTGAATCAGTCGCGACCAGTCTCACCTGGGTGTGAAACCACCAAGTCACAAAATTCCAATCAGTTGCAGGAATGACACTGTCAGACCGCGGGACATGTGGTCAGCTTCGTGCATAATTCTGATTCGATATGGCATTTCAGCGATCCGATAATGTGGAGGCTTTGTCATGAATTTCGACGTCATCGATGACGATTACCGAAAAGAGAAGCGGGAGCAAAAATCAGGTCGCAATCTCTGTGACTGTCTAATCGCGATCGGACCTGAACAGACCAAGTGGTATCCATCCATCAATAAGGACTGGTGCCGCAGATGGGGTGCCCCGGGAACTGATATTGTCGGACACGTCAAGCCTCTCGGCTATGCAAAAAAATATCCTTAGATCTTTTCCGATTCGGTGATCATGATGCGCACATTCGTTGTGGCCTTATGCTGCTCGGCGTTTCTGAGTGGTTGCGCAGAAGTGGTGCCACACTTCGATATACCCTATGACCAAGACACTGGGCTCCCAACGGTTCGCTCGATTGATGACAAGATAGCCTGCGAGCTTGGTGATATATTGAGAATTCCCGACTATCGACGGTTTCTTGGCGGAATGGTAGCTGCCGCGCAGCTCACCTTGACAGTGAACGACACTGGTGGGCTGACACCATCTCTGACCTACCTCGACCAGACCTTTAGCTTCGGGGTGAATGCGACACTAAGCCAATCGCGGGAGCAGAACTATACGGAAACACTCTATTTCGACCTTGATCAACTCTACAACGATTTAAAAAGCTCGCCAGGCAACTGCCCTCCGACTGTGAATACCAACCTCGCAGGAAATTTGGGGCTGCGTGAAACAGTCGCCATGGCGGTTCAGTCGACACATTTAAAGAACGATAAATCGATTTCAGGTACTGATGGCGAGTTTGGTGGTTATGTCAACTTTGTCGTCACGAAGAGTTTAAATGGTGTTGGACCTACATGGGCATTGAAACATTTCAAAGGACCAGGTGGACTAGCGGGTGTTTCTGAGGTGAATACTGATCGAATCGCGTTTGCCTTCGCTGAAGCAGGCGCTGGAAAAAGTTCAAACGATAAGATCGCGCGTGTGCAAGAAAACCTGCGTTTCATAATATATAATCAAATCGCAGGACAACTCACAGTCATTAACAGCTTCTCGCATTAAATCTGACTAATTATATTCAAGTTGCTTTAGATCCCAGATCGGCAAGCAACCGCCTGCTGCTTCGATGGTATCCCCCGCGCTTTCCACCTTGTGGGCGCTCAGGTTGTTCATCACAATTATGTCATCAGGCAGGCCGACACGACGAGGTCAGTGATGTAGCGGAGGAACCACATACCGTTCATCAGGTTGAAACTGGAAGGACCGCTCGCCCGCAGGGCAGCCGTGACCGTGGTTGTCTTATAGCGGCCGTGCAGCACCGCGACGCGGCAGCGCTCGCCGCGCGGAGCCCGGCCATGGCGGTGGACCATGTTGGTGGCCGCCGCTGTTTCGTCCAGAGAAACCGTCTGCTCGCGATCCAGGTCGAGTTGACCTTTAAACCAGTCCTCGCGTGCCTTCATCACGTCGGGACGGCTTCGCTCGGCGGCGTGCAGATCCCCTTTTACGGCTGATCTTGTGGCGCGCGAAGAAGCGGTGCAGTCCGCTCGTGCTGGTGCTCACCACCCTCTCGCGCAGACTGTCGCGCACCTCGCGCTGGTAGGCCTGCGGCTCCGCTTCGCAATCCTGCAGGATCACCTCCGCTTGAGCCTCGCCGTTGCGGGAGTGTTGATCCCCGCCAATCGGCTTGGCAGCGACCACAACTTCATCTCGAAACCGGGCCTGCTACCCCTGCCGGTTCAAACCGGACGGAAACAGCTCTAGCGAGGTCGGTGATAAACGGATTCTCATGTCTCGATAGTGTGATTAGGCGTGGAATTTTGACCCCCATGTGAGGGGGATCGGCGTCCAACTTTGACCCCCTCGAGTGCAATTCGAGCAAGCTGCACGTCCTTGTTGCGGGACGGGCGGTGGGGGGGATGAAAGGCGTGGACACGATTGCGCGCATCAGGCGCGAGTTCTTCATTCGAGGCCGGTCCATCAAGGAGATCGTCCGGGATCTGCACGTGTCCCGGAACACCGTGCGCAAGGTGGTGCGCACCGGCCGCACCGCGTTCGAGTACGAGCGTGAGGTCCAGCCGATGCCCAAGCTCGGGCAGTGGCGGGCTGATCTGGACGAGATGCTGGCCGCCAACGACAGCAAGGCGGCCCGCGAGCGGCTCACCATGATCCGCGTGTTCGAGGATCTGCGCGGCCGCGGCTATGCGGGCGGCTACGACGCTGTCCGGCGCTACGCCCGGGGCTGGCGGCGCGAGCGGGTCGCGGTGACGGCCGCCGCCCACGTGCCGCTGAGCTTTGATCCGGGCGAGGCCTACCAGTTCGACTGGAGCCACGAGATCGTGCTGATCAACGGCACCACCGTCACCATCAAGGTGGCCCACGTCCGGCTCTGCCACAGCCGCATGCTGTTTGCGCGGGCCTATCCGCGCGAAAGCCAGGAGATGGTGTTCGACGCCCACGACAAGGCCTTCGCCTTCTTCGAGGCGCCTGCCGCCGCGGCATCTACGACAACATGAAGACGGCAGTCGAAACGATCCTCGTCGGCAAGGAACGACAATATAACCGCCGTTTTCAGCAGATGTGCGCTCACTATCTCGTCGATCCCGTCGCCTGCACGCCGGCGTCGGGATGGGAGAAGGGCCAAGTCGAGAACCGGTCGGCCGGTGCGCGAGCGCTTCTTCACGCCCCGCCTGCGCGTGAAGAGCATCGAGGAGCTGAACAGGTGGCTCCTCGATCAGTGCGTCGCTTACGCCAGGGCCATCCCCATCCCGAGAACAAGGAGATCACGGTCTGGCAGGCGTTCGAGGCGGAGCGGCCGAGCCTCGTGCCCTATGTCAGCGCCTTCGACGGTTTCCACGCCGTGCCGGTCTCGGTGTCCAAGACGTGCCTGATCCGCTTCGACAACAACCGTTACTCGGTGATGGCGAGCGCCGTCGGCCGCCCCGTCGAAGTGCGGGCCTATGCGGAGCGGATCGAGTTGCGCCAGGGCGGCCATGTCGTGGGCGAGCATGTTCGCAGGTTCGGCCGCAACGAGACCGTATTCGAGCCCTGGCATTATGTGCCGGTGCTGGCCCGCAAGCCCGGCGCCCTGCGTAACGGGGCGCCGTTCAGGATTGGGTGCTGCCGCCCGCCTTCGAGCGCGTCCGGCGCAAGCTCGCCGGCGCCGACGATGGCGATCGCCAGATGGTGGGCCTGCTGACGGCCGCCATGGACGACGGGCTGGAGGCCGTCGAGGCTGCCTGCCTGGAGGCGCTCGAAGCCGGCGTCCACTCGGCCGACATCATCCTCAACATCCTGGCCCGACGCCGCGAACCCGCGCGCGTCATCACCATCGATACCCCTGACGCGCTGCGCCTGCAGCACGAGCCCGTCGCCGACTGCGCGCGCTATGACACTCTGAGGAGCATCATGTGATGGAACGTTCCGAAATCCTGGCCACGATGGTGGACCTGAAGCTTTACGGCATGAAGGCCGGCTACGACGAGATCATCACCACGGCGTTGAAGCGCCAGCACGAGCCGCAACGCATCGTCGGTGATCTGCTGCAGGCCGAGATCGCCGAGAAACAGGCGCGCTCGATCAAGTATCAGATCACCATCTCCAAGCTGCCTTTAGCCAAGGACATCGAGGATTTCCGGTTCGAAGGCACGCTCATCAACGAGATGCTGGTGCGCGATCTCGCCGGCGGCGAGTTCCTTGCTCACCAGCGCAACGCTGTCCTGGTGGGCGGCACCGGGACCGGCAAGACTCACCTCGCCATCGGGATCGCCCGAGCCTGCATCCGCAACGGCGCCCGTGGCCGCTATTTCAACGTCGTCGACCTCGTGAACCGGCTCGAAGCCGAAGGCCGCGCCGGCCGCCACGGCCGCATGGCCGACTACCTGTCGCGCATGGATTTCATCGTGCTCGACGAACTCGGCTATCTGCCCTTTGCCCAGTCTGGCGGGCAACTCCTCTTCCATCTCATCAGCCGCCTCTACGAGCAGACCTCCGTCATCGTGACGACCAACCTGGCCTTCGGTGAATGGCCGAACGTGTTCGGCGATGCCAAGATGACGACCGCACTGCTGGACCGGCTCACCCACCATTGCGAGATCGTCGAGACCGGCAACGAGAGTTGGCGCTTCAAAAACCGCGCCTCGGCCTGAGCATCACGCCACCGCAGCCGCCCGGCTGCGCAACCCTGACCCGCTTCGCCGGGCGGCCGCTACCGCCTCAGATTGCAGCAAGGGGGTCAACATTGGACGCCGATAGGGGGTCAAATTTCAACGCCGATTGACACGCTTGGCGCCATCTTCCCCCTCTCCAACGATCCCAAGCCCTTCAAATGGATTGAGTATCTGGAGCTGTTTTTCCTTCCGAGCCTTGTTCACAATCGCGGTGAGCGCGTGAAGATTTCTACGCACCGTAGATGTAGATTGTGATTTCAGAGCATTATCTCTGTAGTCCTCGGCGTGAGATCGAGTGATCGACGCCAGAGCCAAATCTCCAATGCGGTCTGTTAAGGCCTTCACTACCCTCTCATTGTCTTCTCTAAACTTCTTCTGCGTTCCTTTAGGATGCAATCCGAGATACAGAGACAATGAGGAGGTCAGACTCAGCGCTGTCTGTATCGGAAGATCTTTTCCGCACGAGATATGTAGCGGTGCCACTCTGGAGGCAAATGGAGTGTTAAGATCTAAAATCGGCGGCTCCCCGCCTTTCAGAGCAGACCAGTCCCTATCAAGCTTCTCCGTCAGGCCAACGGATAACTCTTGGATTTTATCAATGGATCTGCCCATCGATCGTACAAAGAAGGTTTTCTCGGAGTAATGCTTCTGCAGAGGCTTTGGAATCCTTCGCCGGTATTGGAAGGAGCCGTCAGCTTTACGTTCAACGTGCTTCAATTTCAGGGTGAGTGAAGACGATTCGAATACGACTATTGCCACCTGTGCCACCATCGTGTGTTACCACGAGGCGCTCAAAGCTGATTCGAAAACGAACCTAAGTCATTGCAAAAGCAGACGAATTCCGAAGAACCCTTGGTGCCCCTGGCCGGGATCGAACCAGCACTCCTTGCGGAACTCGATTTTGAGTCGAGCGCGTCTACCGATTCCGCCACAGGGGCGTCGCGAGCCGGAGCCCGTGACAGGCGCGGAGGCTACAACGCAGCGCCCGCGCGGGTCAATCCGGGGAAGGGCCTCGCCCTACCCCATCAGGCTCGCGAACAGGCCCCGGCCGCCCTCGCCGCCCGCCAGCGCTTCCACGGCGTTCTCGGGGTGGGGCATCATGCCGAGAACGTTGAGGTTCTCCGAATAGATGCCGGCGATGTGGTTGCGCGAGCCGTTGGGGCTCGTGCCGTGGGCCGGGTCGCCCTCCGGGCCGCAGTAGCGGAAGGCCACGCGGCCCTCGCCCTCGAGCCGCGCCACCGTGTTATCGTCGGCCGCGTAGTTGCCCTCGCCGTGGGCCACCGGCACCTCGATCACCTGGCCCTTCGCGTAGGCGCGGGTGAAGGGCGTGTCGGCGCGCTCGACGCTGAGGTGCTGCATGCGGCACACGAAGTGGAGGTCGGCGTTGCGCATCAGCACGCCGGGCAGCAGCCCCGCCTCGCAGGCCACCTGGAAGCCGTTGCAGATGGCCAGCACCCGGCCGCCGCGCGCCGCGTGGGTCCGCACCGCGTCCATCACCGGCGAGCGCGCCGCGATGGCGCCGCAGCGCAGGTAGTCGCCGTAGGAGAAGCCGCCCGGCAGGACGACGAGGTCCGTGCCCGCGGGCAGGCCCGTCTCCGTGTGCCACACCCTGGCGGGCTCGGCGCCGGACGCGAGCCGCAGCGCGCGGGCGACGTCGCGGTCGCGGTTGACGCCGGGGAAGACGACGACCGCCGCCTTCACGCCGCCGCTCCCTCGACGCTGATCGCGTAGTCCTCGATCACCGTGTTGGCGAGCAGCGCCTCGCAGACGCGCTTCAGCTCCGCCTCGGCGCCCGCGCGGTCCGCGCCCTCCAGCTCCACGTCGAAGATCTTGCCCTGGCGCACGCTCTTCACGCCGGCGTGGCCGAGCGAGTGCAGCGCCCCCTCGATGGCCTTGCCCTGGGGGTCGAGGACGCCGGTCTTCAGCGTGACGGAAACGCGGGCCTGCATGGGGGTACACTCACGGCGACGGTCGATGGTGCCCCGATTAGAGCAGATCGCGACCGGGTGGAATCACCTGATCGCGTGAGGACGCCCGCAAAAGACGAAAACCGGGGCCGACGCCGCGAGCCGGGGCCGGCGGCGGCCGCTCCGGGCGGCGGGGCCGGATCAGGCAACCGCGGCCGGACCCCGCGCGCTTTCACCCGAGCCCCGAACCTGCCAAGAGGGCGCTCCGCAGGAAACCCAAGGGACCCCGGGATGCATCCAGACCTGATCGTGTTCGACTGCGACGGCGTGCTGGTCGACAGCGAGGTGCTGTCGATCGGCGGCGTGGTGTCGGTGCTGAACGAGGCCGGCGTGCCCGCCACCTACGCCATGATCGCGCGCTACTTCGGCATGAAGCAGGCCGACATCATGCTCAAGGTGTCGGAGGAGACCGGCCACGACATCCCGATGGAGGTGTCGGCGCGCATCTGGCCCGCCACGCGCGAGCGCTTCGAGCGGGAGCTGAAGCCCATGCCGGGCCTCGCCGACTTCCTGCGCCGCCACCCGGACGTGCCGCGCTGCGTCGCCTCCTCGTCGGGGCCGGACCGCATCCGCAACTCGCTGCACCTGACCGGGCTGCTGCCCTTCTTCGGCGAAAACCTGTTCTCGTCGAGCCAGGTGGCGCGCGGCAAGCCCGAGCCCGACCTGTTCCTGTTCGCCGCCGCCACCATGGGGGCGGAGCCGTCGCGCTGCGTGGTGATCGAGGATTCGCGCTTCGGCGTCATGGGGGCGATCGCGGCCGGCATGCGGGCGATCGGCTTCGCCGGCGGCAGCCACATCGAGCCCCACCACGCCGACGCCCTCGCCGAAGCCGGCGCCCTCTACGTCGAGCGAGACTGGGAAGGCGTCGAGGAGCGGCTGTTCGGGGGCTAGCCTCCCGCTACTGCAGCGCCCCGGCCGGCCGGCCGCTCCGCGCAGGCGGCGGCGGGGCGCCGGACCGTCCCGGCCGCGTCGATCGTGAGCAGCAGCGGCGTGCCGGGGCCGGAGGCGGCGCGGTGCGCCACGCCCCGCGCGCCGGGGTCGGCGCCGCCCCGAAAGACCGCCACGTCGCCGCGCGGCAGGCGCCGCAGCAGGGAGGCGGGCGGCGCCTCGCCCCCGGGCAGGCCCGCCGCGGCGCGCGGCGGCAGCCAGTCGAAGCCGGCCCCGCGATAGGCGGTGACGAGGCGGCACCGTCCCGCCGCGGCGGCGAACGACCTGTCCGGCCCGCCGCCGGGGGCGTCGAGCACCGCCCGGAGCGCGGGGGCGCCCGTCAGCTCGGCCATCAGGGCGGCGTGGTCGAGCACGTCGTCGAGCAGCCAGTTGGCGAGCCAGCGCGGCCGCGGCAGCCGCGCGGCGAGCGACGCGCGCATCGCCCGCCGGAGCCCCGACACGGGACCCTCGTAGTCCATCCGCGGCAGCGCCTCGGCCGGCAGGGCGTCCAGCGTCGCCAGCACGCCGCCGGGCACCCGCCGCGGCATCAGCACCACCGGGCCGGAGCGCGCGGCGGCGGGGCGCGGAGACGGGCGGATCTCGCCGCCGCGGGCCGGGAAGGAGGTTTGCGCCATGCCGATCTCATTATGTTATAACGTATCGTAACCCGCCATCGATGGGCGCGCAAGGCGCTCGCGCGGCGTTGACACGGCGAGAAGCGCCCGCCTACCGTCCGGCGGCCCGGCGCTCCCCGCGCCCCTCCCCTTCCGAAGGACGATCGCATGGCGGGCACGGAGCGCTTCGACGCGCTGATGGGCCGGATCAACGACGTGCTCTGCGCCGTGAACCTGCTCGCCTGGGACGCCCGCACCGGCATGCCGCCGGCCGGCGCCGCGGCGCGCGGGCGGCAGAGCGCGACGCTGCTCGGCATCGCGCGCGACCTCGCCACCGGCGACGACATGCGGGCCGCGCTCGACGAAGCCCGCGCGGCCGTGCCGGAGGCGGACCCGCGCCGCACCCTCATCGAAGGCGCCGAGGCGGCGGTCGCGAGCCTGCGCCGCCTGCCCGCGCGCCTCGTCGAGGCCGCGGCGGAGCTGCGCGGCCCCGCCCAGGCGGCCTGGGCCGCGTGCCGCGCCGCCGACGACTTCGCGACCTTCCGCCCCTTCCTGGAGCGCACGGTCGCGATCAGGCGCGAGTGGGCCGAGGCGCTGGGCTACGAGGCCCACCCCTACGACGCCCTCGTCGGCCTCCACGAGCCCGGCATGACGCTGGCGCGGCTCGCGCCGCTCTACGCCGCGCTGGAGGCCGGCATCCGCCCGCTGCTCCGGCGCGCGCTGGCGGGCGCCGGGCCCGAGCCGGCCTGGCTCGCGCGGCGCTACCCGGTCGCGGAGCAGCGCGCCTTCGCGCTCGAGATGGCGGGCCGCTTCGGCTACGACCTCGCGCGCGGGCGGCTCGACGACACCGTCCACCCCTTCGAGGTCTCGATGGGGCGCGACGACGTGCGCATCACCGGCCGCTTCCGCGAGGACTGGCTGCCCGGCGGGCTCTTCGCCGTGTGGCACGAGGCCGGCCACGGCCTCTACGAGCAGAGCGTCGACCCCGCGCTGTCGCGCACCGTGGCGGCCACCGACCTGCGCAACCTCAACGCCCTGGCGGGCGCGAGCCTCGGGCTGCACGAGTCGCAGTCGCGCCTGCTGGAGAACCGCGTCGGCCGCTCCGCCGCCTTCTGGGACCTGCACTTCGACGAGTTCGCGAGCCGCTTCCCCGACCAGCTCGCGGACGCGGACGCGGAGGGCTTCTGGCGCGCCGTCAACCGCGCGCGGCCGAGCCTGATCCGCGTCGAGGCCGACGAGCTGACCTACGACGCCCACATCATGCTGCGCACCGACATCGAGGCGCGGCTGATCGCGGGCGAGCTCGCGGTGCGCGACGTGCCGGGCGCCTGGGCCGAGGCGATGCAGGACCGGCTCGGCCTCGCCGTGCCGACCGACCGCGAGGGCTGCCTGCAGGACGTGCACTGGTCGTCGGGCGGCTTCGGCACCTTCCCGACCTACACGCTCGGCAACGTCATGGGGGCGCAGTTCTTCGCCGCGGCCTCGGCCGAGCCGGCCGTCGCCGAGGGGCTCGGGCGCGGCGACTACGCGCCGCTCGCGCGCTGGCTCGCCGAGCACCTGCACCGCCACGGCCGGAGCCGCAGCCCCGCCCGCCTGCTGCGCGACGCCACCGGCTCCGACCTCGACCCCGCGGCCTATCTCGCGGCGCTCGCCGCCAAGGTCGACCGCCTCGTCCGGGAAGCGTGACAGCCGCCGGTTCCCCCCCTACCATCGCGGGCGACGGAGCGGCCGGAACGGCGCCCGGGCGGGCCGCGGGCCGCCGACCGATGGGGGGAACCATGAGTGCCGCAGCCGGGTCCGGCGACGCCGCGGGCATCGCACGCGCGCCCTCGCGCGGGGGTTCGCGCCCGTGAGCCACGCCGCCGCCCTGTCCGCGGCGCCGTCCGGCCGCCGCGCCCTCGACGCGGTCGAGCGCGCCGTCGGCCTCGTCACGGAGGCGACCGCCGCCGTGCTGGTCGTGGCCGAGGTCGTCATCCTCCTGCTCGGCGTCGTGTCCCGCTTCGTGTTCGACGCGCCCCTGGTGTGGAGCGACGAGGTCGCGTCCCTGCTGTTCCTGTGGCTCGCCATGGCGGGGGCCGCCATCGCGCTCCGGCGCGGGGCCCACATGCGGCTGTCCACCGTCACGGCGCGGCTCCCGGCCCGCTGGCGGCCGCGCTTCGAGGCGCTCGGCGTCGGCGTGCCGCTGCTGTTCCTCGGCCTGCTGGTCGGCCCGGCCCGCGACTACGTGGAGGACCAGGGCTTCATCGAGACGCCCGCGCTCGGCTGGCCCGGCTCGGTGCGGGCCTATGCCATGCTGGTCGGCATCGGCCTCATGCTGCTGATCTCGCTGCTGCGCCTCGCCCGCCTCGGCTGGCGCGACGCCGCGGCGGCGGCCCTCGCGCTCGGCGCCGTCGCGGCTCTGCTGTGGGTCGCCTCGCCGGCCCTGACAGCCATGGGCAACTGGAACCTGCTCGTCTTCTTCGTCGCGCTGGTGGGCGTTGGCGTGCTGCTCGGCGTGCCGATCGCCTTCGCGTTCGGCCTCGCCACCGCCGCCTACCTGCTCACCACGAGCTCGACGCCGCTGGCCGTGGTGGTGGGGCGGCTCGACGAGGGCATGAGTTCCCTCATCCTGCTCGCCGTGCCGCTGTTCGTGCTGCTCGGCCTGCTCGTCGAGGCGACCGGCATGGCCCGCGCCATGGTGGCCTTTCTGGCGGCGCTGATCGGGCACGTGCGCGGCGGCCTCTCTTACGTGCTGCTCGGGGGCATGCTGCTGGTGTCGGGCATCTCGGGCTCCAAGGCGGCCGACATGGCCGCGGTGGCGCCGGTGCTGTTCCCCGATATGAAGCGCCGCGGCCTCGACGAGGGCGAGATGGTGTCGCTGCTCGCCGCCTCCGGCGCCATGGCGGAGACCATCCCGCCCTCGCTGGTGCTCATCGCCATCGCGTCGGTCACCGGCGTGTCGGTGTCGGCGCTGTTCACCGGCGGCCTGCTGCCGGGCCTCGTTCTGGCGGCGGCGCTGGCCTTCCTGGCGCGCGGGCGGACCCGCGAGGCCGCGACGGCGCGCGCCCCGCTGTCCGCCGTGGGCCGCACCTTCCTGGTCGGCCTGCCCGCGTTGGTGCTCCCCGTCATCATCCGCACGGCGGTGGTCGAGGGCGTCGCCACCGCGACGGAGGTGTCCACGATCGGCATCGCCTACTGCATCATCGTCGGCATCCTGTTCTACCGCCAGTTCGACTGGCGCCGCGCCTATCCGATCCTGGTCGAGACCGCGACGCTGTCGGGCGCCATCCTGTTCATCATCGGCGCCGCGACCTCCATGGCCTGGGCGCTGACGCAGTCGGGCTTCTCGGGCGCGCTGGCCCGCGCCATGGGCTCGGTGCCGGGCGGCCAGTGGGGCTTCCTCGCCATCTCGGTCGCGGCCTTCATCGTGCTGGGCTCGGTGCTGGAGGGCATCCCCGCCATGGTGCTGTTCGGCCCGCTGCTGTTCCCCATCGCGCGTCAGATCGGCGTCAACGAGGTGCACTATGCCATCGTGATCATCCTCGCGATGGGCATCGGCCTCTTCGCCCCGCCCTTCGGCCTCGGCTACTACACGGCCTGCACCATCGGCCGGGTGCACCCCGACGTGGCGCTCAGGAAGATCTGGCCCTACCTCGGCGTGCTCACGGTGACGCTGCTGCTGATCGCCGCCGTGCCGTGGTTCTCGACGGGGTTTCTGCCGTAGGTGCCTGGCCTCGGCGGCGTGTCGCGTGCGCGCGAGGACCTCTATTTGTGGCCCGTGACCAGTTCGATTTGGACGGTCTGTTTTGAAAAGTTCGTTTCGAGTGGGAGGTCCTGAGACCCAAAACGAACCGATCGAGTGGTCCGCTTGAGGTACACCTCAAACGAACCGGACCGACATCGAGTTACGTCTCGATCAGAAGCTTCCCTCCAATCCCCACAAGGCACAGTCCTATTACGGTCTCCACAGATGTTTTGACTTTTGCGAAGCCTCTCTGCACAGCCAGACTGGAAAACATGAGGGCCACACCACAGTGCCAGACAGCAGAAATTGAGGTCGCTATCATTACTGTTGCCACATAGAACCAGAACGGTGCGTGAGGCGGGACCATCAACGCAAATATACTAGCATAAAAGGCGAGGGATTTCGGATTTCCCATGCTGACAAAGTAGGCCTCTCTCATCGAAGTCCACGGGCTTACCTGCCGCGCAGCGGAGAACAGATCGAGAGGCTTTCTAGCGTCAAGTATCATCTTGACGCCTAGATAAATAAGATAGACTGCGCCAACAAATCGGATTACTTCAATAACCCATATGGCATGTGAGAGAAGTAGACCAAGGCCGAAAATGGCCAAGACCGTCCAGGTGAAGCTTGCACCTGCTAGTCCAAGACCTGCACCCAGGCCTGCCTTAGTGTCCGTCCGATAAGGGCACGTGGGGTTGAGTGGCCGGGGCTGAGATGATTCCAGGAGGGTGCTGAAACCTGATCTGGAACCGCCATGTGGACCCCGGCCACCCGCGAGCAGCATAGCCGCTCCGAACTCCGCTACTCAACCGATCTGACCGACGCCGAATGGGCCGTCATCGAACCGCTGTTGCCGCCCGGCAACCCGCTCGGACGGCCCCGGCTGTGGTCGTTGCGGGAGATTGTGAACGGCATTTTCTATGTGCTGCGGGGCGGCGTTCCCTGGCGCCTGTTGCCGAAGGACCTGCCCCCGAAGAGCACGGTGTACGGCTACTTCAGCGCGTGGCGCGATGAGGGCCTGTTCGCCGGCATCAACCACCATCTCGTCATGCTGGATCGCGAGCGGGCCGGGCGAGAGGCTTCGCCCACCGCGGCCGTGCTCGACAGCCAGAGCGTGAAGACCACGGAGAGCGGCGGTCCGCGGGGCTACGACGCGGGCAAGAAGGTGAAGGGTCGCAAGCGCCAGGCCCTGGTCGACACGGACGGCCGCGCCCTGGTGCTCGACCCGCAGCCGGCCGACGTGCAGGACCGCGACGGGGCCGTGCCGGTGCTCAAGCAGTCACGCCGTTCATATCCTTTCATCGCCAAGGCCTTCGCCGACGCGGGCTACGCCGGCGACAAGCCGGACAGCGCCACGCTCATCGCCGTCGAGATCGTCCGCAAACCACCCGGGCAGGTCGGCTTCGTGGTTCACCCCCGGCGATGGGTGGTTGAGCGCTTCTTCGCCTGGATCAGCCGCAATCGACGCCTCTGGAAGGATCCGGAGGCCACAATCGCATCCGCAAAGGCCTTCCTCTACGCTGCGTCCGTCATGATGCTGCTACGTCGCATAGGTTGCGCAGCCTGACTTCCCGGACGGACTCTCACGCGATCCGCGCATTGCAGTCGAACTAACGATAACGAAATTAGGTCCTGGGCTGATAGCACTTATCGCGATGATGCCCGAAAGGGTCGCGAGAGATCCAACGTAGTCCATGGCGCTTGCCTCAGGTCAGCACACTAACTCATGTAGCACGCTCGCGCCTATCGGAGGCTCAGGCATGTGAGCTTTCTGCCGAACGGCCGACGTCGATCCATTTTGGGTACACCCAAAGCAGACCCTATTTGCTCCTGCGGAAAAAAACTGCCACTTGTCTATGACCCGCTCCTCCACTCATTTTCGCGAGGTCGCTCCAGTGCTCACTCGACATGGAAGCGTCATATTCAGGATCTTGATCTCCCTACTTGTGGGAGTATTCACATTTACAACCTCGAAAAGCATTGCATATTGGCTCATTGTGACCAGACAGGTTCAGCTATCCCGTGATCTCACGGCCATCGACGGCGGGTTGTGGTCTTATCTGATGCTCTCACCTATTTGGATAATTGTTTCTTTGATATTATCCATTATCCTCAGCATAGCGGCATATGCATTTCTTACATCGATCAATACTGAAATATAGGTCAAATATATATCATCAGCGGAAAATGGAGCGCGATTTCAAACAAGTATGCCCAAGAAGGTCGAAGCCGGTACGCTTTGGATGTACCCATAGCGAACCAGTTCGGACAGACGCTCAAGACTCGGTCACGAACCCGGAAGGTTTCCTGATCGCGAGGTGGCGTGCAAAGAAATCCGTCATCAGCGCCCATTCGCGGATCCGCGCCTCGGCCCGGAAGATATGCCCTTCGCCCTCGAAGAAATGCACTTCGGGCTCGCACCCGTTCTCGATCAAGCGTGCGACGAGCCGTCGTGCCATACTGGCATTCCAGGTATTGTCTTCTGTGCCTTGAGCGATGAACACGGGATAGGGCACCGCGCCCGGGCAAAGCGGCGTCCCCGATCTCGTCCGCTCATGCGTGCCGCGCCAGGACCACGCGGGCCCGGCTTCACGGCCCGCCCCGGACCCTTCGGGCATGAAATTCGCCACGATGAAAGCGGGCCATGCGACGTCCGGCGGCGAGTGCACCGCGAGCGCATCCGGCACTTCGGCGCAGCCGTCTTCCGCGAGCAGTTGCGCCACGAGAAGTGCGCGCTCGGCGCCGCGCGAGATGCCATAGAGGCCCAGGCCGCAGCCGAAGGGGGCGATCTCCTCGCGCATCGAGGCCAAGGCAGCTCGCGTGCTTTCGAGTGGGACGTCATCAATGTCGGGGTGTACCAACCACCGTGCGTTGATCGTGTAATTGTGGCTGAGCGCAACGAAGCCATGAGCGGCGAACAGGGCGCAGGTTAGGTCGTTCCAGCCCGCCCACCCTCCTTCGCTTCCATGGAGGCAGACAATACCCCCTCGGGGCTCTCCGGCAGGCCAATAGAGGTTCTCGCGGGTGGACGCGACGGACTGCCGGACGGATAGGGTCATCGCGGCATGATCTCATGTCCTGAATGGGCGGCAAGCCGCTTAATGGTAAGTGCTCCGTCAATTCGCTTTGGGTGTACCCAAAACGAACCGGCTTGGAGCGTGCCGATCGCCTCATCGCCGAGGCACGCGGGGTCGCCGACGCGGTCCATCCGATCGCTTTCGGCTCACCCCGCTTCGATTGCGACCGCCTCGCATTCCCCGTCATGGAGCCCCGCGGCACGTGGTCAGAGGGGACTCGGACGGTATGTCGGACCCGGGCGGGCGAGACATGATCGTGAGCGCCGCACGACCACGGCCTACGCCGCCGCGCGTCCCCCCTCCCCCCTGAACATCGCCTCCATCTCGCGCCGCACCGTCACGGCCTCGCGGCCCGCGTCGTAGTCGACGTCGCTCCAGCGCACGGCCTGTCCTGCCGGCACGTCGCATTTCAGCACCATGTCGTGGGCGAGGCCGATCGGCAGGGCGTCCTGCGCCAGCGCGTCGGCGGCGGGGATCAGCTTGCCAAAGACCGTGTAGCCCCCCTCGCCGTCGAGCCGCTCGCCGGCCTTGAGGTCGCGCTTGGCCGTGGCGGCCACGTCGCCGCGCCACTCGCTGGTCGAGCCCGTGGCCTCGCCCCGCACCGCGATGGAGGCCACCGAGGTGCCGAGTTCCAGGCCGATCAGGTGGTAGGGCTTGTAGGTGGCGGCGTAGCGGCCGGTGCTGTCGGTCTTGAGCCCGTACTGCGCGAAGCATTCGGCGACATAGGGGGTCGGCGCCTCGAACACGGCGTAGACGCCCCAGCGCAGGTCGCGGAACACCGGGCGCCCGTCGCGCTCCAGCGACGACACCACCTCGACGGTGCCGCGATGCTCCAGCAGGCCGCCGTCCGCGATCGGGCGCAGCACGGTCGGCAGGTCGTCGACCCCGCAGGAGGGGAAGAGCAGCCCGTCGCGCGGCGGCGTCAGCGCGCAGGCGTTGGCCACCGCGGCCATCTCCAGCGCCGATTTGGTGCCGTCGAGGAAGGAGTTGAACATCTGCGGGTTCAGCCGGTCGGCCGCGGCCCGCTCGGGCGTGAAGCCGTAGTGGCCCCACACCGTGTCCGGGGTGGAGGCGTGGTAGACCGGCAGGTATTTCGTGCCCTTGCCGGCGCAGACCACGTCGAGCCCGATCGTGCGGGCCCAGTCGACGAGCTCGGCGATCAGCGCCGGCTGGTCGCCCGACGCCAGCGAGCAGATCACCCCGGCCTCGGCGGCGCGGCGCGCGAGTAGCGGCCCGGCCAGCACGTCCGCCTCGACGTTGACCATGACGACGTGCTTGCCGTGCGCGAAGGCGCGCAGCGCGTGGTGGATGCCGGCTGCGGGGCTTCCCGTCGCCTCGATCACGATGTCGACGTGGGGGCTCGCGATCATGGCGTCGGCGTCCTCCGTCACGCAGGCGCCCCCGGTGCGCGCCGCCTCGTCGAGGGAGCGGGCGGCGAAGCGCTCGTCCGCCCAGCCGACGCGGCGCAGCGAGTCCATGGCGCGGGGCGGCGACAGGTCGGCCACGCCGATCAGGTGGATGCCGGGCGTGCGCGGCGCCTGCGACAGGTACATGGAGCCGAACTTGCCGGCCCCGACGATGCCGACCCGCACCGGCCGCCCTTCCGCGGCGCGGCGCTTCAATCCGTCGAACAGGCCCATGCGTCCCCCTCTGGTTCTCGCGCCGGGCGCCCGCTACGACAGCGGCCCGGTGAAGGACACCAGCGTCTGCCAGGCCTGGTCGCCGAACTTGTTCTTCCATTCGGTGTAGAAGCCCGCGCTGCGCAGCGTGTCCCGGAAAGCCGCGGCGTCGACGTCGTTGAACTCCATCTTCTTGTCGACGAGGGTCTGGCGCAGGCCCGCGTCGATCCGCACGAGGTCGGCGCGCTCCTCGTCGATGGCGCGGTCGAACTCGCGCCGCACCACCTCCTTCACCTTGTCGGGCAGGCGGTTGTAGGCGCGCGGGTTGGCGAGCAGCCAGTAGCCGTCCCACATGTGGTTGGTCATGGAGCAGTATTTCTGCACCTCGTAGAGCTTGGCCGAGTCGATGATGGCCAGCGGGTTCTCCTGCCCGTCCGCCACGTGGGTCTGCAGGGCGGAATAGGTTTCCGAGAAGTTGATCGTGGTCGGGGCCGCGCCGAAGTCCTTGAACAGCGAGGTCCACAGCGCCGCCGCGGGCACGCGGATCTTGAAGCCGGAGAAGTCGCCGGGCTGCTTGATGGGGTGCGTCGAGGATGTGGTCTGCCGGAAGCCGCTGTCGAAGATGCGCGGGAAGGCCATCAGGCCGCGCCGGGCGATCTCGGCCCGCACCAGCTCGCCGAGCGCCCCGTCCAGCGCCGACAGGGCCTGGTTGCGGTCCTTGAAGGCGAAGCCGACGCCGCTGATGGCGGTGACGGGGACGAAGGTCGACAGGATCAGCGGCGACAGGGTGAAGAACTCGACGCCGCCCGCGCGCACCTGGCTCAGCATGTCCGTGTCCGTGCCGAGCTGGCTCGACGGGAACACGTTGATCTCCATCTGGCCGCCGGTCGCCTCCTTGATGCGCGCCGCCGCCTCGATGTTGCGGGCGCTGAGCGGATGCGCGGCCGGCAGGTTGGTGCCGAGCTTGTAGGTGAACTCGGCGGCGCGCGCGGGCCGCGTGCGGATGGTCACGAGCGGCAGCGCGCTCGCGCCGACGAGGAGCCCGCGGCGGGTGATGCTCGGCATGGACGTCTCCTTCTTCCCCTTCGGATCCCGCGAGGTCTGGCGCCCCTGCGGCGACGCCCCGCCCGGCCCCCCGCGAGGCCGGTCCGGAAGCGTCGATCCGGTGTTGAACAGTGTGGGCGGAACCATAGCTGCTGTAAACAGCCCCGGCCGGTTCGGGGTGGGAGGACGCCGCATGACCGACGCCTGCATCGTGGGCTGGGCCCACTCGCCCTTCGGCAAGCTCGACGACGACGTCGAGGGCCTCATCGGCCGCGTCGCCGGCGCCGCCATCGCGGACGCCGGGATCGAGCCCGCCGCGGTGGACGGCGTCGTGGTGGGCCAGTTCAACAGCGGCTTCTCCAAGCAGGACTTCCCCGGCTCGCTGGTGCTGCAGGCCGTGCCGGAACTGCGCTTCAAGCCCGCCATGCGCTGCGAGAACGCCTGCGCGTCGGGCTCGGCGGCGATCCACGCGGCGCGCGACTTCATCGCGGCGGGGCGCGGGCGGGTGGCGCTGGTGGTCGGCGTCGAGAAGATGACGGCGACGCCGGCCCCCGATGTCGGCGACAACCTGCTCGGCGCCTCCTACCGGCGCGAGGAGGGCGAGGTGCCGGGCGGTTTCGCGGGCGTGTTCGGCCGCATCGCCGGGGCTTATTTTCAGGCCCACGGCGACCAGTCGGACGCGCTCGCCGCCATCGCGGCGAAGAACCACCGCAACGGCGTCGACAACCCCTACGCCCAGATGCGGCGCGACCTCGGCTTCGGCTTCTGCCGGCAGCCGTCGGAGAAAAACCCGCACGTGGCGGGCCCGCTGAAGCGCACCGACTGCTCGCTCGTCAGCGACGGCGCGGCCGCGCTGGTGCTGGCCGACGCCGACACGGCGCGCGCGCTCCGCCGCGCCGTTCGGTTCCGCGCCGCCGTCCACGTCAACGATTTCCTGCCGCTGTCGCGCCGCGACCCGACCTGGTTCGAGGGCGGCGCGCTGGCTTGGTCGAAGGCGCTCGACGAGGCGGGGCTCGCGGTCGGCGACCTGTCCTTCGCCGAGCTCCACGACTGCTTCACCATCGCGGAGCTCATGGAATACGAGGCGATGGGCCTCGCCGAGCGCGGCCGGGGCGCGCGGCTCGTGCTCGACGGCCACACGGCCGCCGACGGGCGCTTCCCGGTGAACCGCTCGGGCGGCCTGAAGGCGAAGGGGCATCCCGTGGGCGCCACGGGCGTGTCCATGCACGTGATGGCGGCGATGCAACTCGCCGGCGAGGCGGGCGCTCTCCAGCTGCCGCGTGCCGACCTCGCGGGCGTGTACAACATGGGCGGCGCCGGGGTGGCCAACTACGTGTCGATCCTGGAGCGGCTGGAAGCGTGAGGCGCCGCGCGGGCCTTGCTCATGCCAGTCATCAGACAGGCTGACGCCTGCCTGATGGATCACGCCGCACGAGCGGCGGCGCGCCTTCGCGGTGGGGGTCAGGAGTCCTGATCCTCGGTCTTAGCCCGTCTTATTCGCCGGGACGGGTGCAGGGTGGTGGCGAGCATAGCTTAACGCGTTGAGGCGGCGTAGGAATTGGGTGCTGACGCCAACCCCGATCCACCCCACGCCCTGCCACGCCCGCCATGGTCGACGATACGGTCCCGTGCTTCGGCTTTCCAGCCGTCGGACGGAAGAAAGTCACAGCCGCCTTCGACGGCGGACGCCTCACTTCGGATGGCGGCGTGATGCTGCTGTCGCTGGCGGAACGGCGCCTCGGGATCGCCGAGCGGCTGGCCCGGCTGATCCCGGACCGTCGCGATCCGACCCGCATCACCCACAGCTTCGCCGACATGATCCGGGCCCGCATCTTCGCGATCTGCTGCGGCTACGAGGATGCCGACGATCTCGACACCCTGCGCACCGATCCCGCCTTAAAGCTCGCCTGCGGACGCCTGCCCGACACCGGGGTCGACCTGTGCTCGCAGCCGACCGTGTCGCGGTTGGAGAACGCCCCGCGCCTGCGCGACGTGATCCGGCTCACCTACGCCCTGGTGGACGCCTGGATGGACTCTTACCCCCGGCAGCCCGAGGCGGTGACGCTCGATATTGACGACACGTGCGACGTGGTCCACGGCCATCAGCAGCTGTCGCTGTTCAACGCCCACTACGACGAGCGCTGCTTCCTGCCCATCCACGTCTACGACACGGAGCGCAGCCGCCCGGTCGCCGTGGTGCTGCGCCCGGGCAAGACGCCGTCGGGCGTCGAGGTGCGGGCCCATGTCCGGCGCCTGGTCCGCCGCATCCGTGCCCGTTGGCCCGAGACCCGCATCCTGCTCCGGGGCGACGGCCATTATGCGCGGCCCGAGGTCATGGCGTGGTGCGAGGCCAACGGCCTGCAGGACGTCTTCGGCCTGCCGGGCTCCAAGCCGCTGTCGAGGAAGGTCGAGGACACCGCCGACGCCGTCCGAACCGAGCGCGCCATCGGCGACAAGCTCGTCGTGCGCGACGACGCCGAAACCCGGCACAGGGCGGGCTCCTGGAACCGGGAGCGCCGCGCCGTGGCACGCATCGAGGCGACCCGTCTGGGGCTCGATATCCGCTTCGTCGTCACCAACGTCGAGCGGGGCTCGCCCGAGTGGGTCTACGACAGCCTCTACTGTGCCCGCGGGCAGGCCGAAAACCTGATCAAACTGCACAAGTCCCAGCTCCGGTCCGACCGCACCTCGTGCCGCTCCGCGCTGGCCAACCAGATGCGTCTCGTCCTGCACACCGCCGCCTACTGGCTGATGCTGGAGGTGAGGGACGCCATCCCCAAGATCCGCGACTTGGCTTCGGCCGAGTTCACGACGCTGCGCCTCCGCCTGCTCAAGGTCGCCGCCAGGATCGTGGAAGCCCGGCACCGCGTGCGCATCGCCTTCGCGGCCGCCTGTCCCGAGGCCGATGTCATCGCTGGTCTGTCAGCGGCCCTGATCCGGCGCCGGATCTGATCGGCGGGGCCACGTCCCCTCACGTCGAAATCAGGTCCTCCCTCCAGCGCCGCACCCACACCGAAGCATCACCCGACGGCGCTCCGCGCCGACCGGCCTCGCATGCCCGAGACAAAACACGCCGCCTGCTGAGCCCGACGTCCTCGCACCGGTGAATAGGACAGGTTAGTTCGGGTCCTGCAGGCCGAAGACCGCGACCGCCGCGACCGCGACGAGGCCGAGCGGGATCTCGGCCAGCGTCGCGCGCCGCAGCATCGCCGACGCGGAGGCGCGGTCGCGGCCGAGCCGGGGCACCAGGGCGTAGCGGTTGAGGAGGGCCAGCGCCGCCATGCCGGCGACGGCCAGCGTCTTGAGGTCGAGCGGGCCCTCGTAGGGCGAGCCGAGGTCGAGCGGCCACCGGCCGAGCACCAGGGCGGCCTGCGCGACGCCCGACAGGACTACCAGCGCCACCGCGACGTGGCCGGCGCGCGAGAAGCGCCGCAAGGCGAGCACGGCCTCGGCGCGATCGTTCGGCCGGTCGAGCGCGCGCAGGATCGCCAGCACCGGCACCAGCGCGCCGAGCCAGGCTCCGGCCGCCAGCACGTGCACGGCGGCGACGGCGCGGTGGAACAGTCCGAGCGCGCCCGCGTGCATCGCGGCGTGGCCCGTCAGCGTGAGGCCCAGCAGGAGCAGCGCGGCCGCCAGCGCGGTCGCGCCCGCGCGCAGGCGGCGCGGGGCGAAAGCCGCGGCGAGCAGCAGGGCCGCCGCCGCGGCCTGCGCCGCCCAGGCCCGTCCGGGGCCCGTGTCGGCGAGGACGCTCGCGACGAAGCCGGGGTCGGCCGCGTCGCGCCAGCCGTCGCCGATCGTCGCCGCCGTGGCGGGCAGCTTCGCCGCGACGGCCAGCAGCGCCAGCGCGATGGCCGCCGTCGTCGCGCGCCGCAGGCTCAGCCCCACGGCGGCGGCGAGGCGGGAGGGGACGAGCCAGGCCAGGGTGGCCCAGGCGCCCCACAGCAGCAGGGCGGCCGCGTCCTCGGCGAAGCGGCACAGCGCCGAGACGCCGGTGACGTCGACCGCCGCCGAGGTCACGGCGCCACGGTGAAGGAGAAGCTGCCCTCCGTCTTGTGGCCGTCGGTGGCGAGCGCGTGCCAGTCGACCTTGTACGTGCCCGGCGCCAGCGGGCCGGCGACGGGCACGACCAGGGTCGCGTCGCCGCCGGCGCCGGGCCGGGCGGGGCCGGTCGACACGGGCGCGCCGCCGGGCCCCGACAGCGACAGGCCGGTGAACTTCGGGTTCACGCCCTCGGTGAAGGCGAGGTCGATCTCGCCGGGGCGCGCGACGCTGGCGCCGGACGCGGGGGTGGAGGCCTTGAGGTGGGCGTGGGCGAAGGCGGGGGCCGAGGCGGCGAGGCACAGGGCCGAGGCGAGCGCGATGGGGCGCAGGGACTGGAGCACGGTGGGATCCTGGAACGAGGGCGGCCGGCGGCGCCGGATGCGCGTGCGGCCGCGAGATGGGGAAAGGCACGTCACGGCCGCCCGAGCGATGCCCCTTCTTGAAGAGAGGGCGAGGCGGAGCGCGCATCGGGAGGTGGCGACGTCGAAGGGGTGGTTCAGGGCCGGATCAGCCGCGCGGGGGACCTTGCGACTGGCGCGGACTGCGCTGGCGGGCCGGGGTGGTCGGCCCGGCGGCGAAGGCGCCGTGCTCCGCCGCGGCGGCGGGCGCGAGGGGATCCGCGACGGCCGGAGGCGCCGGCAGCACGGCCAGCGCCACCAGCGCGCAGTCGTCGCAGCAGTCGTGACGGGTCGGCGCGGCGGGGTCGTCCGCGGCGCCCCGCGCCCCCGAATGGCAGATCGGCGCGTGGAAGCCCGGGATCAGGTCGACCGGATCGACGGTGGACGCGGCGGCACGGCCGGCGCCGGCCAGGGCCGTCACCATCACGAGGAGCGCCGCGAGGGCGCGCCGCCATCCGATCACAGCCGGCCGCGTCATGCGGGCGAGTGGGGCGCGAGTCGCGCCGGTGTGTCAAGGCAGGCTTCGCGGGCCCGCCCCTCCACCGATGGTCGCCTCGGCCGCCACGCGGACCGCGTCACGCTGGGGCCGCGCCCGCGTCCGCTGGGAGCGACAGCCGCGCGGCGGTCCGCAGCACCTCGCAGAAGGCTTCCGCGCTGTCCGACCGCGCGGGCTCGGCGCGCTCGTAGACGAAGACCGAGGGCGCGAGCGCCGGCAGGCCGGCGGCGCCGTCGAGATGGACCAGGTCGAGCAGGTCCATCCGCAGCGGGCAGGCCGCCACGCCCAGGCCCGCCCGCAGCGCCGCCTCCAGGGTCGCGAGGCCCGAGCTCTCGAACACCACTCGCCACGGGCGCGAGGCGCCCTGGAGCGCGTCGAGCACCGCCGCCCGCAGCGCGCCGCCGGGGGGCCCGAGCACGAGCGGCACCGGGTCGGCGACCGGCAGCGCGATGTCCGACCGGCCGATCCAGGTCGTCGGCTCGGTCCACAACGTTTCGCCGCGCGTGATGCGGGTGTCGCGGCGCGTCATCACGACGTCGAGCTCGCGCCGGTCGAGAGCGGCGAAGAGCGGCCCCGGCGCCGGCGCCGAGAGCGCCTCGAAGCGCAGGTGGGGGTGCTCGCGCGCGAAGAGGCCCAGCACGGTGGGCAGCGCCGTGCGGGCGAAGTCCTCGCTGAAGCCGATGCGCAGCACGGCGTCGGGCTCCGAGGCGGCGAGGTGCGAGCGCAGGTCGCGGCCGAGCTTGGCCATGGCGCGCGCGTAGATCAGCACCGCCTCGCCGTCGAGCGTCAGACGGGCGCCGAGGGGCGTGCGGTCGAACAGGCGGCGGCCCACCCGCTCCTCGATGCGCCCGACCTGCTGGTTCACGGCCGACTGCTGCACGCCGAGGGCGGCCGCGGCGCGGTTGAAGCTGCCCGCCTCCGCGATGGCGATCATCGTGCGGATCTGGTCCGCCGTGAGCACGCCGTCGAGCCCGTCCGCCATCCTGTCCCCCGCGCGTCGCCCGCCGATGACGTCCGGTAGCAAAGGCGGCCGCACTGTGAAAGCCGGGCGACGCCCCCCCGAGGCTGAACCGAGCCTGAACCGCGGGGTTCAGCGCCGGTCCGGAGGCGCCCGCTAGACAGCGGGCATCGCAACGACGGGACAGACATCTATGACCGCCTCCGACAAGCCTTCACCGCCCCCGCGCGGGTCGTTCTTCGGGCGCCGCCGCGTGCAGGCCGCCGCCGCGCTGCTGATCGCCTTCGGGGCGGGCGGCGCGCTGATCCACCTCGCGGACGAGCCGCGGCGCACGACCGTGGTGGCGCTGGCGCCGCAGCCCATCGCGGCCGTGCGCGACGGCAGCGCCGCCTTCAAGGGCCAGGTCGCCGACGTCTACGGCGACAAGTTCGTCATCGCCGACGACAGCGGCCGCGCCCTGGTCGAGACCGGGCCGGCGGGCCGCGGCGCTTCGCTGGTCAAGCCCGGCGAGACCGTGACGGCGCAGGGCCGCTTCGACCACGGCTCGCTCCACGCCGCCGTGCTGACCCACGCCGACGGGCGCCAGGACGCGCTCGACCCCGGCCCCGGCGGCCCGCCCCATCCGCCCGGCCCGCCGCCGGCCCAGGCCGGGCTCTGATCCCCCCGTTCCCAACCCCGAGAATACCGCATCATGTCCGACACCGTCACCCTGTCCGGCACCGTCGCCGACGTCTTCGCCCACCGCTTCACGCTGACCGTCGAGGGCCGCGCCGTGCTGGCCGACCTCGGCCCGAAAGGGGCCGAGCGCGTCGCGCTGGCGTCCGGCGACGCCGTCACGATCACGGGCGAGCGGAAGCCGTCCGAGATCAAGGTGCTGAGCGTCCTGCGGGCCGGCGAAACGGTCGACATCCCGCACGGCCCGAAGCCTCACGAGCCGAAGCCGGACGGCACGCCGCCGCGCCCGAAGGCGGCCTGATCGCCGCGCTTTGCGCTCGACCGCTGGGGGTGCGACACTCGCCGCTCCCCGGCGCCATCGAGGTCCCGATCCGCGTGCAGACCGAAGAACTCCGACCGACCGAGACCATGGCCTCGCCCGAGGCCGCCGTGGACCGCCTGCGCGACCTCCACGCCGGCGCCACCGAGGCGCTGCGGTTCTCGCTGCAGCGCTTCCTCGACGACGGCACGCCGCCCGACATGGGCGCGCGGATGAGCTTCCGCTATCCGGAGCTGCGCCTCACCTACGCGCCGGACGGGCCGGTGCCGCGCATCAAGCGCGCCACCGCCAAGCTGCAGGGGCCGGGCACCTATTCCACCACGGTGACCCAGCCGGACTATTTCCGCCCCTACCTGCTCGACCAGCTCCGCCCGCTCGTGCGCGACTACGGCGTGACGATCGAGGTGGGGGCGAGCGCGCAGGAGATCCCCTACCCCTACGTGGTCGAGCCCGGCGCCGACCTCGCGTCCGGCGGCGTCACGCCGGCCGAGCTCGCCCGGCACTTCCCCGTGCCGCTGCTCAGCGCGGTCGGCGACGAGATCGCCGACGGGCTGTGGGCGGTGGACGATCCCGACGGCGCGCGGCCCCTCGCCCTGTTCGACGCCGTGCGGATCGACTTCTCGCTGCGCCGGCTGGTGCATTACACGGGCTCGGACTGGCGCAACATCCAGCCCTGGATCCTGCTCACCAACTATCACCGCTACGTCGACCAGTTCGTGCGCGTCGGCCTGAAAGCGCTCGCCGAGGGCGACGCCTACGAGCGGCTCGTGCTGCCCGGCGGCGTCGTGGTGGAGCGCGGCGAGGCGGCAGGGGCCGACCCGGCCGCCGTGATCGCCGCCTCGCCCTGGCACCGCTCGCAGATGCCGGCCTACCATCTCGTCGGCCGCGGGCCGGACGGCGCGCCGACCGGCACCACGCTGGTCAACATCGGCGTCGGCCCGTCCAACGCCAAGACCATCACCGACCACCTCGCCGTGCTGCGCCCGCACTGCTGGCTGATGGTGGGGCACTGCGGGGGCCTGCGCCAGTCTCAGACGATCGGCGACTACGTGCTGGCCCACGCCTACCTGCGCCGCGACCGCATCCTCGACGAGCTGGTGCCGCCGGACGTGCCCGTGCCGGCGCTGGCCGAGGTGCAGCTCGCCCTCCAGGCCGCGGCGGCCGGCGTCACCGGCGAGGACCCGGACGCGCTGAAGAGCCGCCTGCGCACCGGCACGGTCGTGACCTACGACGACCGCAACTGGGAGCTGCGCTTCACGCAGGAGCGGCGGCGCATCAACCTGTCGCGCTCGATCGCGGTCGACATGGAGAGCGGCACGATCGCGGCCCAGGGCTACCGGCTGCGCGTGCCCTACGGCACGCTGCTCTGCGTCAGCGACAAGCCGCTGCACGGCGAGATCAAGCTGCCCGGCGCCGCCAACGCCTTCTACGAGCGCGCGGTGGGCGAGCACCTGCTGATCGGCCTCGACGCGCTCGACCGGCTGCGCCGCGACCGCGCGGGGTTGCATTCGCGCAAGCTCCGGGCCTTCGACGAGCCGCCGTTCCGGTGACGGAGCCGGGGCGGTCCGGCGGCCGCGACCGGCGCTCCGCGCGCCCCGCGAAACACTGGACGGTGGCGCCGGGGCGCCGTTAGACAGGGGCCCATGCGGCGAAACGGGGGCGACCGGCGGAGAATGGCGACGGGGACCAGCCACCAAGGCCCGTGGGGCGCGGTCCGCGCCGCGGCGCCCCGCGCGCGCGCTGCCCTGTCCTCGGCGCTGGCCGCCCTGCTCCTCGCCGGCTGCGCCCCCACGGTGGAGGAGAGGCTCAACCCCATCCCCGCCGCGCTGACGGTTCCGGTGCCGCCCGCGGCGCCCCGCACCACGGGCGTCGACAGCCCGGCGGCGCGGGAGCGCAAGCAGCTCCTCGGCTTCTACGGCGGCGAATACCGCGCGCCCGCCACCGAGCGCTTCCTCGACGAGGTGCTGGTGAAGCTCGCCGCGGCCTCGGACACGCCGAGCCAGGTGTACCGCGTCACGGTGCTGAACTCGCCGATCGTGAACGCCTTCGCGCTGCCCTCGGGCGACATCTTCGTGTCGCGCGGGCTCCTGGCGCTCGCCAACGACACCAGCGAGGTCGCCGCCGTGATGGCGCACGAGATCGCCCACGTCACCGAGCGCCACGCGTCCCGGCGCGCCGAGATCGAGAAGAACTCGGCCGTGATCGCCAAGGCGGCCGCGGTGATCGACGACCAGAACCGCCAGAAGAACTTCCAGAACTACGCTCAGTTCTCGCTCGCCGCCTTCTCGCGCCAGCAGGAGATGGACGCCGACCAGGTCGGCATCCGCGTCATCGCCAAGGCGGGCTACGACCCCTTCGCGGCGTCGCGCTTCCTCGTGTCGCTCGGCCGCGCCACGGACCTGCGCCAGTCGCTCCACCCGGGCGGCGACGCCAAGCCCGACATGATGGCCACCCACCCCTCGACGCCCGAGCGCGTCGCCCACGCGGTGGCGGTGGCCCGCGGCATCGCGGCGCCCGGCCTCGGCGAGACCGGCCACGACCGCTACCTCGCCGCCATCGACGGCATCCTGTACGGCGACGACCCGGCGCAGGGCTTCGTGCGCGGGCGGCGCTTCATCCACCCGCGGCTCGGCTTCGCCTTCACGGCGCCGGACGGCTTCGTGCTGGAGAACTCCGCCCAGGCCGTGCTGGGCGTGACGCCGAGCGGCACGGAAGCGCTGCGGCTCGACAGCCTGAAGCTCGGCGCGGGGCAGACGCTCGACAGCTTCATCGCGAAGGGCTGGATCGACGGGCTGCAGGCGAGCCCGGCCGAGGCCTTGAAGGTCAACGGCCTCGACGCCGTCACGGCCACCGCCAAGGCGGACGCCTGGTCGTTCCGGCTCGCCGCCGTGAAGATCGGCAACGACGTGTACCGCCTGACCTTCGCGGCCAAGGACCTGACGCCCGAGACGGACCGCCGCTTCCGCGACAGCATCGAAACGTTCCGCCGCATCACGCCCGAGGACGCGCGCGACGTGAAGCCGATGCGGATCGCCGTGGTGACGGCCGCCGCCGGGGACACCGCCGAGGCCTTCGCGCCCCGCATGGCGGTGCCGGACCACCCGCTCGAAACCTTCGAAACCCTGAACGGCCTCGAGGGTGCCCAGCTCGACGCGGGCCGCCGCTACAAAGTCGTGGTTGAATAGCGCCGTCGCGGCTCCAGATAGGCAAGGGTCGAGTTTGCCGCAGCTCGGCCTTCACCGTTCCTGAACGCTTCCGCGAAACCTTCAACGGCCAGCCGCGTATCTTTCCCGGACCATCCGGGGAGAGCGACCATGTTGCAGATGGCGGGCGTGAGGCGGCAGTTCGTCAAGGCCGCGATGTCGGCCCGCTTCCTGGAACGCGACGAGGAACGCGCCCTGGCGGAGAGCTGGCGGCACCGGGGCGACGAGCGCGCCCTGCACGAGCTCGCCGCGGCCCACATGCGCCTCGTGATCTCGCTGGCGGCCCGCTTCCGCCACTACGGCCTGCCGATCGCCGACCTGATCCAGGAAGGCCACGTCGGCCTGCTCGAAGCCGCGGCGCGGTTCGAGCCCGAGCGCGAGGTGCGCTTCTCCACCTACGCGACCTGGTGGATCCGGGCCTCGATCCAGGACTACATCCTGCGCAACTGGTCGATCGTGCGCGGCGGCACCTCCTCGGCCCAGAAGGCGCTGTTCTTCAACCTGCGCCGCCTGCGCGCCAAGCTGTCGCGCGACGGCGGCGGGGCGGAGTCGAACGCGTCCATGTTCAACACCATCGCGCTGGCGATCGGCGTGTCGCCCGCCGACGTCGAGCTGATGGACACGCGGCTGTCGGGCCCGGACGTGTCGCTGAACGCGCCAGTGACGGATTCCGATTCCACCGGCCAGACCGAGCGCGTCGAGTTCCTGGTCGACGACAAGCCGCTGCAGGACGAGACGGTCGGCGAGGCGATCGACGGCGACCGGCGCGTGCTGTGGCTGCGCGAGGCGCTGGGCGTGCTCTCCGAGCGCGAGCTGCGCATCGTGCGCGAGCGCCGGCTCGAGGAGGAGGCCGCCACGCTCGAAGCCCTCGGCTCGCGGCTCGGCATCTCCAAGGAGCGCGTCCGCCAGATCGAGAACCGCGCCATGGAGAAGCTGCGCCGCGCCCTGTCCGACCGCACCGAGGCCGACGCCGCGCGGGCCCTGGTGGCGATGGGGGCGTGAAGCCGGGCGGCGATCACGCGCGGCCGGTGGCCTTGAAGAACGTGTAGGTGAAGGTCCCGTCCGGCTCCGCCGCGCGGGCGAGGTCTGTGAGGCCGCGGTCGAACTGGGGCGGATTCGCGAGGCCCGCCGCGACGGCGGCGTCTCGCACCCCCGCCACCATGGCGGTGAATGTTCCGAGCACGAATCCTTCGGCGAGATCCGGCCGCGCCGCGTCGGCGTGGACCGTTCGGGGCACCGTCGCGGCGTCGGCATAGCCCGCCATGCGCAGCAGCGGCGTGAGCCGCCGGCCGATCGTCGCGTCGCCGCCGGCGGCGCGCTGCAGCGCGACCTGACAGGCGACGGCCTCCGCCGCGGCCTCGCTCGGCGGGTGGACCAGCGTCGAGCCGTGGTCGCCCTCGATCGCGGTGAGGAGGCCGCCGGGCTTCAGCACCCGCCGGATCTCGCGCAGCGCGGCCAGCGGGTCGCGCAGATGTTCCAACAGAAAGCACACGAACGCGCCGTCGAAGCTTGCCGCCGGGACGGGCAGCGCCGTCGCGTCGGCATGCAGGAAGGCGACGCTCTCGATGCCCGCCTCGCGCGCCCGCGCCTCGGCCCTCGCGAGCGAGCCGGCGTCGATCTCGACGGCGGTGAAGCGGGCTCCGGGGCTGCGCCGCGCCAGGGCGACCGTCTGTGCGCCGACGCCGCAGCCCGCCTCCAGCACGGCGCTTCCGGGCGGGTAGGACGTGCCACCGTGGAGCAGGTCCTCCAAGGTCCGCGCCTGGTCCAGGAGGCGCGTGCCCTCCGGTCCCTCGTAGCCGTGCACGTAATCCCGCATCGCCGCCTCCGGTGACGGCCGAACGATGCGCCGCGCCGGCGGACGGGTCTTGAAGCGGATTGCAGCCTATTCAGCGAGCCGCTGTCCGCCAGCGCCCAGGCGTGACGCCGAACTGGCGCAGGAAGGCGCGCGTCATGTGGCTCTGGTCGGCGAACCCCACGGCCAGAGCGGCCTCGGCGAGCGGCAGCCCGGCCGCGATGCGGCGGCGCGCGGCGCGCACCCGCGCCTGGAGCAGATAGGCGTGAGGCGTCGCGCCGACGTCGCGGGCGAAGCCGCGCAGGAGTTGGAAGCGGCCGACGCCGGCGAGGGCCGCCAGTTCCGCCAGGGTGACGGGGAGGTGGGGTGCCTGATCGATGCGCTCGCGCGCCAGGGCCACGGCCGGGGCGACGACCCGGCGCCGCGGCGGCCGGCTGCCGTGCCGGGCGAATAGGCGCGCGAGGCAGAGCAGCAACGCCGTCTCGGCGGCGAGGCGGTCCGGCGCCGGCGCGGCCAGCCGCGCGAAGGCGGAGGCGAAGAGCGCCGCCTGCTCCGGATCCCGCAGGGCGGGCCGCGCGAACTCGGTGCCGCCGGGCAGGTCCGCGCCGAGCCAGTCCGCGACCGTCGCCGGGGCGAGATAGACCATCCGCCAGCCGCGGGCGCCACCGATCGGCCGCCCATCGTGCATCTCGCCGGGGTTGACCGTGATGACGTCGCCCGCCGCGGCCTCGACCGGGCCGCGCCCGCTCCAGGACCGGTGCGCCCCGCGGTCGATCAGCCCGAAGCCGAAGTCGTCGTGGGCATGGCGGGGAAACGAGCGGTCGGACAGCAGCGACACGGCCTCGACGCCGGGCAGCACGGCGGCGTGCCGGGTCGCGCGGTGCGGCACGGCGGAGCGCTCAGGACGCCGCCGCCGCGGTGCCAGTCGCGAGCGCGCCGTCGATCAGCCTCGCCAGGCCTACGCCAGCATGCGATTGCTTGCCTGACCGTGAAGGGCGGCTCGCATCCCATGATCGCATATGCCGCCTCTCCGCCGAAGCATGTTTGCCGTTGAATCACAAATGCCCCATCACCGAGACGTGTTCACGGGCGTCGACCGACCGTGTTCTTCGCTCTCTCACCCCTGGCGTCGCATGAACTCGGAAAAAAGCGGCACCGTGAAATCCAGATACCCGTGATCAGTGCTGTATATCATGCCTTTCGATATGACGTTCGCTCGAGATGGACCCAATGATGACGGAGTGCGGCTCATTGTTCTTGCGATATCAGCCATTGCATAAGGACCTTCTCCGAGGTGTGCCATGGCCTTGACAAACTGCACTTCTCCCTTTGTCAGGCGATCAATCCGGACCTTGAAGAAGCCTCGATCGAGCGATGACAGCGTCTTGGAGTAGGATCTATCTGCGTCCCGGAGAGAGATTTCAGGCCCTTCCGCATCGTTCCATGTTTCAGAAGCCCACTCTTGGAGGAAAAAGGGATACCCTCTCGTGCGTTCGACGATGAGGTCCAGCGCCTCGGAACTGATCGAGGCACCTTCGTCGAGAATCGGCCTCTGGACCGCTCGTCGCGCGGACACGGCGTCGAGGGCTCCGACGGCTGGATAGTGAAACAGCCGTTCCGCATAAGACTTCGCCTCTCCGGCCAAACGCGCAATCTGCGGAAGACCTGCGCCGACGAGGAGGACAGGCAGCCCATCCTGCGACATCCGATGCAGAGAAACGATCAACGCTGAAAGGTCGGATTCGGACAGGTACTGCACCTCGTCGATTGAAAGAATCCAGCCGCGTTTCGCAGCCATGGCGGCCTTGCCGATCAAGGTGAAAATGTCCGGCAGATCATACTGAAGATCGCCCGTATCGGCCAATCCGGGGTCAGGCTCGACGCTCATTTCCACCCCGGCCATCTCGATCTTGAAGGCCGACGCGAAGCTTCGCAGCCCTTTGATTCCGCGCGTCGCCAGTTGCTTGGCCGGTAACTACCCACGGGGTGCGCAGCTTGGCTGAGCGCCGTCAGGCGCCGATGGTGCCCAGCACGGTGCTGAACGTGCCGGCGCCGGAGGTCAGGCGCGCGGTGGCCACCACGGTTCGCACGGCGGCCTCGCCCTTGGCGGACCACATGGCGCGGTAGCCGTTGGTGTTCTTGCGCTGGATCACCGCTGGGCGGAGGTCGCGCTCGCAGGCGTTGTTCGTGGCCTCGACCCGTCCGGGGAAGGCCGCGAAGGTCAGGAGCTGGTCGCGGGCGCGACGCATGCGGTTCTGGATGTCGCGCGCCAGGTCGCAGGTGGCCGGGGCGGCGAGGATGTCGTCGAGGGAGCGCTCCAACTTGCGGCGCTTGGTGGCCACCGTCGAGGGCGCCGCTGTGGTGACGGTGCGCGCCAGCGCGAAGGCTTTGTCGAGCCACAGCTTGAGCCGCAGGGCGAGGATGTCGTTCCCGGCTTCGAGCGCATAGGCGACGTCGCGGGCGAGGTGGGCCAGGCAGGTCTGTTGCCGGTCGGCATGGCCCTGTTGGGCGGAGTAGCGATCCGACAGCCACACGGCGGGCCGGTGCCCGTCCATGATCTCGTGCACCACGCAGGCGCCCCGCGTCGGGGCGGCGTGGTGCACCACCGCTTCCTCGCAGCGGAAGACCCAATGGTACGAGTTCGTGCCCTCGATGCGCACGCCCGTCTCGTCGGACGCCACAACGGTGGCGCGTCGCAACACCGACAGGGCCGCGTCGCGCCCGGCCGCGAAGCGCGTCTCGGCCCGGCGCAGCATGTTGGTGAGCCCGCCCTGGCTGATGCGCAGGCCGAACAGGTCGAACAGGGCCTTTTGCAGCCGCTCGTAGGACAGGGCCTGGAAGGTCTTCAGGTACACGGCCGTGGCGTGCAGGCGCAGCCCGAACGGCGAAGCCGCAGCCTCCGCCGGTCTCGGCGCCGCCACGCGGGCCCGGCATCCCGGGCACACCACGGCGAGCCGCCGGTGCTGCTCGACGACGGGCTTCACCTCCGGCAGTTCGATGTGCTCGTGCACGCTGACCGTCTCGACCGGCAGCTCGGCCGACAGCGCCAGCCCGCAGTCGGGGCACTCGGTCGGACGGTGATCGACGACCGTGTCGGGATCTTCGGCGACGAGGCGGTTATGGCCCTCGTGGCCGGGCTTCGCACCACCGGGGCGGGACTGTTCGCGCCGCTCCTTGCGGTCGGTGGAGGGCGGCTTGGACGAGGTGCGCGACGTCTTGGCCGGGCGCTGCAGCTTCAGCACCAGTTCGATCAGTTCCTCCTTGCTCAGGCGCTCGAGATCACCGCGGCTCATGCCATCAGGGAATCAGCCTTCATCACGCCGCGCAAGCCCTCGTTGCACTTCGACCCGCCCCACCCGGCACCGGTCGCCTCACACCACCCCGTGGGTAGATACCTTGGCCGCTTCGACGCCGGAAAGCGACCTCAGAACCTTCCGCATCTCAGGGTAAAGGAGTCGCGCGAGACTCTCTCCTTCCGGCGACTCGACTTTGGAGACAAGCAGGCCCGCTTGCTCGGCATTGCGACCGATCTCGTTGAGTAGCACCGTCTTCCCAGTGCCGCGCAGTCCCAGCAGCATCATCGGACGAGCGCTCCTGCCCTGCAAGGCTCTTCCGCAGGCGATCCTGCCCGCCTCGATGATGGCGTCTCGACCCGCGAGTTCCGGTGGGCGACTGCCCGCTCCAGGGGCGAAAGGGTTGTTGTAGGGGTCCACGGATCTCCCTCTCGGCAACAGCGCGTCTAGCGATATATAGCCGTGCATAGGAAAAACAGCTAGCTTTGGCTAGTTTTTCGTAGCTTTCACTCGAAAGGTGGGCCATCCCGACTGCCCAAACTCGCGGAGCAAGGCAGTGACCGGCGCGACACTATGGAGTGTTCCGATCCCGCTAACGCGAGTCGGCTCGCACGCGGCGAGCTCGCACGGGCACCGTCCACGCTCGACGGCGTCCTTTGCAGGAGCCACCTCGAAGCGGGTCCGATGGACAACAGCATCGGCGTCGGCCATTGACGACGGCGCGGGAGGTGTAGTCATGGGGTCGCAGGTGATCGACGGCGTGCCCGAGGAGGTGCCGGCCCTCATGCGCGGCATCGGCCGCGCGGCGCGCCTCGCCCAGCGGGCGCTGGCCAACGCCGCCGCCGGCACGGTGGACCGCGCCCTCGTGGCCGCTGCCGACGCGGTGCGCCGCTCCGAGGCCGCCATCCTCGACGCCAACGCGCGCGACCTCGCCGCGGCCCGCGACCTTTCCCCCGCGTCGCGCGATCGCCTTGCGCTCGACCACGGCCGCGTGAAGGCGGTGGCGCGCAGCCTGGAGGACATCGCCGAGCTGCCCTGCCCCGTGGGCCGCGTGCTGGCGAGCTTCGACAGGCCGAACGGCCTCACCATCGAGCGCGTGTCGACGCCGCTCGGCGTGGTCGGCGTGATCTACGAGAGCCGCCCCAACGTCACCGCCGACGCGGGCGCGCTGTGCTTGAAGTCCGGCAACGCGTCCGTGCTGCGCGGCGGCTCGGAATCCTTCCACTCGACGCGGGCGCTCCACGCATGCCTGGTCGAGGGCCTGGAGGCCGCGGGCCTGCCGGCGGCCGCCATCTCGCTCGTGCCGACGACGGACCGCGACGCCGTGGGGGCCATGCTGGCCGGCCTCGACGGGAACCTCGACGTTCTGGTGCCGCGCGGCGGCAAGGCGCTCGTGGCGCGCGTCCAGGCCGAGGCGCGGGTGCCGGTCTTCGCCCACCTCGAAGGCTTGGTGCACGTCTACGTCGACGCCGCGGCCGACGCCGACAAGGCCGAAGCGCTGCTCGTCAACTCCAAGCTCCGCCGCACCGGCGTCTGCGGCGCCGCCGAAACGCTGCTGGTGCACGAGGCGCGCGCGGCGGAGCTGATGCCGCGGCTGCTCAAGGCCCTGCTCGACCGCGGCTGCGCGGTGCGGGGCGACGAGGCGGCGCGGCGCGCCGACCCGCGCGTGACCGCCGCCACCGAGGAGGACTGGCGCACCGAATACCTCGACGCCGTGATCTCGGCCCGCGCCGTCCCGAGCCTCGACGCCGCGGTGGACCACATCGAAACCTACGGCTCGCACCACACCGACTGCATCGTCACCGAGGACCTGCAGGCGGCTGCGACCTTCATGGCGGAGGTCGACTCCGCCATCGTGATGCACAACGCCTCGACCCAGTTCGCCGACGGCGGCGAGTTCGGCTTCGGCGGCGAGATCGGCATCGCCACCGGCCGCATGCACGCGCGCGGGCCGGTGGGCCTCGAACAGCTCTGCTCCTTCAAGTACCGGGTGCGCGGGGACGGGCAGACGCGGCCGTGACTCCGCCCGCGGGGCCGCGGTCGCCGGGCGGCCAGGCCCTGCCCGCGCGTTCGCCGGGTGGGCGGGCTCTGCCCGCCTGGGCGCCGGGGCTGCGGATCGGCCTGTTCGGCGGCAGCTTCAACCCGCCCCACGAGGGCCACCGGCTGGCGTCGCTGACCGCGATGCGGCGGCTCGGGCTCGACCGCGTCTGGTGGATCGTCACGCCCGGCAACCCGCTGAAGCGCCACGACGGCCTCGCCGACCTCGACACCCGCATCGCGGCGGCGCGGCGCCTCGCCGATCACCCGCGCATCGTTGCCACGGGCGTCGAGGCCGGCATCGGCATGCGCTACACCGTGGACACGATCCGGCACCTCCGGCGGCGCTGCCCCGGCGTGCACTTCGTGTGGATCATGGGGGCCGACAACCTCCTGCAGCTGCCGCGCTGGCGGCGCTGGCGCGAGCTCGTGTCCCTGGTGCCGGTGGCGGTGGTGGACCGGCCGGGCTCGACCTTCCGCTCGCTCAACGGCCGCGCCGCCGCCGTGCTGGCGCCGGGGCGCCTGCGCGAGTCGGAGGCGAAGCTGCTGCCGACCCGGCGCCACCCCGCCTTCGTCTACCTGCACGGCCCGCGCTCGTCGGCCTCGTCCACGGCGCTCCGGGACGCCGGGCGGGGGCTGATCCCGGCGGGGGCGCCGGGCTCATGAGATCTCCTGCACCAGCTTGCGCACCAGCGCGCGGCCGAAGCTGTCGAAGTCCTCCGCCACGGCCACGAAGCTGGCGAGCCCGCCGGTGACGCGCCTGCGGTAATACTCCTGCAACCCGCCTGGCGGGTGGGTGTGGGCGACGAGGTAGGCCGGGCCGGACATGTCGCTCAGGATCACGATGCCGTTGATGGCCGTGACGCCGTGGGCCAGCGCGGCGTCGCGCGCGCCCTCGATGTCGCTGCCGCCGTTGCTGTCGCCGTCGCCCGACACGTCGATGACGCGCCGCTCGGCCTGAAACGGCGCCTCCGCGAACAGGGCCGCGGAGAAGTCGATGGCCGAGCCGATCGCGGTCCGGTCCGAGAAGGAGCGCGGCGCCGCCCCGACCGTGAGGCCGAAGCCCCGCGCCTCCTCGGGGCCGCCGATCCCCGTCCATGGGATCACCAGCTTCTGCGACTGGCTGCCGGCCCATTCCACGAAGCTGACCGCGATGCGCCCGTGCGTGCCGGCCGCGATGGCGCGCAGCACGTCGGGGTCCGACATGGCGGCGGCGTAGCCCTTGCGCTGCAGCTCGTATTTCTCGTCGGTGATCGAGTGCGACACGTCGGCGGCCAGCACCAGCATGAGGTCGACCGTCGCGGGGTCGGTCCCCGCCGCCGAGGCCCGCGCGGGCCCGAGGACCGCGCCCCCGAGCAGCGCCGCCACCCCGTTCAGGACCGTCCGCCGCTCCATCGCCGCCTCCGCCGATGACCGATGGCGGCAGGAGACGGCGGATGGGCCTCGGCGTCAATGGGCGACGACGTCGCCCGGAGGACGATCCCGCGGTTCTGCGAAGGGGGAGGCCCTGCGCTCGACGCGGCGCCCTGGACCCTCGCCGGCCAGGGGCGAGCAGGCACTCGCTCTGGCAGCGGCCCTTCTGCGCGTGCCCATCGAGGACCGTCTGCTCGACCTTCCCGGCTTGGAGCCCGGAGGACGCCCGTGACCCGGCCCGAGCGGCAGAAGCTCGGATCGATGCCGGGTGGTCACGAATTGGCCGGCCCCGAAGCGTTGTTCAGCGACCTGCCGGGTCTCATCGAGGCGGGTCGCCGGGATGATGAGTTGCCGCATCTGAAACCCGCATGTTAGAGGCTCGGGCCCTGGCTGCGTCCGGGGAGACGCCGCGTTGAGCATCGGGACGTCGGATTGACCTCGCCGTTGCGCTTCTACGGCGCGCTCGCGCGAGGCCAGCCAGAAAAATGAAGCTTCGGGTTGCGAAAAGCGGAGTGCAGGGCGCATAATGAGTACGTCGGATCCCCTGCTGCCTCTCCAGGAGGTTGTCTCCGGCCCCCCCTCGCGCGCTGCAATCCTGGCCCTGCTCGCCGTTTCGCCTCTGTTCGACGCTGCATGGTATCTGGAGCGCTACCCTGATCTCGCCGGATCGGGGTTGGACCTCGTCGCGCATTTTCTCGATTTCGGCGGCAATGAAGGACGGCACCCCCACCCGCTCTTCCACAGCGATTTCTACCTCGAAATGAACCCCGACGTCCGGGAGATCGCAGAGAACCCGCTCGTCCATTATCTTTCGCGCGGCGCTGCGGAAGGACGCGACCCGAATCCTTTGTTCGACACGGATTGGTATGTAGCGCGCTACATGCGGCAGTCTGCCTACGTCATCAATCCTCTCGCTCACTACCTCCGCCATCCCGACAACGACACGTCGCAGGTTTTCCAGTCGCAGTGGTACAGACAGCATGCGATGACGGAAGCGTCGCAGGCTGAAAACCCGCTGGCTCATTATTTCAGGGAGGGGCGCGATGCCGGCGCGTTCTGCAACCCGCAGAGTCTGCCCGACCCTGACAACCTGACATACCAGCTTATGATGTCCGGGCTCTTCGACGCAGGATTTTACGGAGAGAATTATCCGGATGTCGCAGCCGCGGCCGTAGATCCTTTCTCTCATTACATGGAGATCGGCTACAAAGAAGGTCGCGTGCCGAACGCTCTGTTCGACATCAACTACTACTGCAATCAGGTGCCGGAGACCGAACGAGACAACATCAACCCGCTCGCACATTACCTCAAGCGGGGGGCGGCGCTGAACCTCAATCCAAATATCTTCTTCGACACCGCTTGGTACAAGGCTGAGTACCTCGCCCACCGCGGCGATGGATCGAACCCGCTCGCGCATTTCATCGCCGATGGGGGTCGTTCGACCAGTCCGTCGCCTCGCTTCGATGCGGGATGGTATCTCAGGCGGAACCAGGACGTAGCACGCAGCGGTATCAACCCCCTGACGCACTACCTGCGCGCCGGCATGGACGAGGGCCGCGCCCCGCGTGTTCTGAACCGTGGCGGCCATCTGGGCCGCCGCGTCTCGGATGCGAGGCTGGTCGCGCTGAAGGACGATGGCCGGAGCGCTGGGATCACGGTCCTGCTCGTCACCCATTCGGCGCGTGGAGCCTTGAAGGGTCATCTGCAGACGATGGTCGACGGCTATCGCCGGGCGGGCGCCGAAGTGGTCCTGATCGTGGCGGCGGACCGACGGCGCACGGCGATCCCGCAGTCCATCTCGGACGCCTGCCGCGCGGTCTATGTGCGGGACAACACCGGCTTCGACTTCGCCGCCTGGGCGCATGTCATCGGGCAGGACGACACGCTCCTCGACAGCGATCTGCTGGTGCTGACGAACGACAGCCTGCTCGGTCCTGTCGACATCGGCCAGCTCTCCACGATCTTCTCGCGAACCGCGGCCTCGCCGGCCGACCTCGTCGGCTTGACCGAGAACACCTACTATTCAACGCACCTGCAGAGCTTCTTCCTCGCTCTGAAACGTGGATGCCTGTCCTCCTACGGGTTCAGCCGATACCTCGCGGACATCGTCAACCTCGACACCAAAGACGAGGTGATCGCCAGCTACGAGCTGACTTTTTCGAGTCGGATGAAGGCCGCCGGCCTCCGCCTGGAGGTGCTGTTCCCGGAGCCGAGGCAGGACGCGTCCCGCGCCAGGATCAACCGCATGATCTTCGATTGGCAGGAGGTGCTCGACGAGGGCCTGCCTTTCGTCAAAGCCTCGCTGGTGGTCGGCGAGCATCGATCCTTCGGCGAGGATGAGGTGCGCGCCGCCTTGGCGGCGCGCGGCTTCGACCTGGGCCTGCTCGAAGTCACGCAACGCCACCCGGGTCCCGTCGCCTGGGTCGATCTCGACCGCACCGCGAAGCCGGGCCCCGTCCCGCGCGTGGCGTTCTTCGGTCCGTTGAACGTGGCGAACGGGCTCGGCATGGCCAGCCGCGGTTACGTCAAGGCCCTGCATCGGACCGGCTGGCACCTCAACATCCACCCGCTCGAACGCCCTTTCCACATCCATGCCAAGACCGCCCCGAGCTGGCAGGTCCGCGACTTCTCGGGACCCGCGGACATGGCCGTGGTCCACCTCAACGGCGACAGTTGGGAGGCGCTCCTCACGCAGCACCAGAGGCGCGACATCGAAGCGGCCAAGCTGAAGGTCGGCCTGCTCGTCTGGGAAACCTCGGTGATCCCTGACGATTGGCTTTCGACCATCGACGGTCTCGACGCCATCTGGGTTCCGACGGCGTTCTGCGCCGAGATCTTCCGGTCCGTGACGGGCATACCCGTCGATGTCGTGCCCCACGTCGTCGAGAACGAGCCCGGTCGGATCGACGACCAAGCCTCCGCGGTGGACGTCTGCCGCTCCTTCGGAATCGACTCAGGTAAGCGTCATATCCTGTACGCCTTCGACGGGTCGAGCTTCCTCGCGCGCAAGAACCCGCAAGCCCTCGTGAGGGCATTCCGCGCCGCCGGTCTGGGCCGGGCCGGCTGGCAACTCGTCCTCAAGACCAAGCACGTCTTCGACCTGCCCGTCGAAGGCCAGTCGCTGCTCGATCTCGTCGGGACCGACGGGGATGTCGTCGTGGTCGATCGGGCCATGAGCCGCACGGATCTGGCGGCGCTCTTCGCGCTCTGCCCGATCTACGCCTCGTCGCATGCGTCCGAGGGCTTCGGCTTGACCATCGCCGAAGCCATGGAATTGGGGAAGGTCGTAGTCGCCACCGACTACGGCGGCAGCCGCGATTTCCTCGACCCGAGCTGCGGTTTCCCCGTCAAGGCCGAGGAAGTCGCGTTGAAGGTGAGCCACGGCCCCTACCTGCGCGGCGCAGTCTGGGGCGAGGTTGACGAGGAGGCGCTCGCGGCTTCCCTGCAGGACGCGGCCCGCGCGGTCGTGGACGGGAGCCAGGCCGAGATCGCCGCCGCCGCACGAGCGCGGATCCGCAAAGACCTGTCTATCGAAGCGGTCGCCGCCGCCATGGCGGCCTCCTTCGGACGCCTCTCGACTTCCGACCGAAGCCGATGAGGGCGGGGCATCGACGGCGGCTTGCACGTCCACGCCGCCCCTATCAGCTTTGAAGCCGCGATGAACGACGTTTTCGGTATGCCCCCATCCATGCTTCACATGTCCTGGTCTGCGGACTGGCCGACTGACGTCGTTCCGTTGTCCCTGGGACGGGACCATCGCCCGGTCGAGCCGGACCGCTTGGCACAGCCCGCGGGGTCGCGCGCGCACTTCTTCTTCGTCGCTCCGGAGACGAGCGCGATCCATCCCGATGCGGTGGCGCTCGCGCGGCCCTTCATGGCCGAGCGGCCTGACGTGGGAATCTTCTACGCCGACGATGCCGTCGTGGCGCCGGACGGCACCGTCGAGAGCGTACACTGCAAGACGTCGTTCAATCCAGCGCTGCTGTTGGCGGACGATTACATGGCGTTCCCGCTCCTGATCAGGGCGGACATCCTGCAGAAGGTCGAATTGACGTTCGATGGCGACATGGGAGAGGCGGGCTGGTACCGCTTCTGCCTGGACGCTCTGATGGCCGGCGTCGTCATCGACCGAGTTCCCCACACACTGCTGGCATCTCCCGCCCCGCGCCCGAAGGCGCCGCGGAGGGCACGCGCGGCCGCGGCCGCGCGTTGGTTGGCCCAAGCGGGACAGCCGTTCCGTCTGGGGGAGGGCCGCTTCGGGGACACCAGCAGGCTCCAGCGCGCCTTCGCCGACTACCCACCGGTGACCCTGGTGATCCCCACGCGGCAAAGCGCACCCATCGACGACGTCGGGCGTGCGGGGCGTCCCTTCATCGCCAACTTCCTCGACAGCCTGAAGCGCAGCACCTACCCGCTGGATCGGGTCACGGTGCTGATCGGCGACGACCGCGAGGACGACACGATCTATCGTGGACGCGACGACCCCTTCGCTGTGAAGCGGATCGTCACGAAGCTGGCTCCTGGCGAGAAATTCAACTACGCCGTGAAGATGAACCGCCTCTGGCGGCTCGCCGAGACGGATTCCATGGTGCTGATGAACGACGACATCAGCGTCGGAACACCGGATTGGATCGAATCCCTCCTGACGTTCTCGATGGATCCCGACGTGGGCGGCGTCGGGGCTAGACTCCTCTTCCCGGACGGCAGGATCCAACATGCCGGCATGTTCGGCGGCATCTTCGGCGTGTGCGCCCATCCCTGGTACATGAAGCGGGCGGAAGAGCCCAGCTACGATGGATGGGCCGAGACGCATCGGGACTGCTCGGCCGTGACGGGCGCCGTCTTCGCCACGCGGCGCGGGCCGATGGACGCCGTGAACGGATTCGACGAAGGGTTCAGCCTGGATTTCAACGACGTCGACCTTTGCTTCAGGATGCGGATGCTGGGATACCGCATCGTCTACACGCCGTTCGCCGAGATGACGCATCACGAGAAGGCTTCGCGCCGAAGCGAGGTCGCTCCGGGGAGCCAAGTGGCGCGCTATATGCGGAAATGGGTCGATGTTCTGACCGACGACCCGATGTTCAGCCCGCAGTTGCTCGACGACACGGACGAGGTCGCGCCGCGCTCAAGCGCCTCCGAATGGGTGCGCGCATCCCGCGATCTATTTCCCGTGACCCGCCCGTAGGACGCGGGACCGGGGCTGCCCGACGGCAGCACACGCCTTCATGGCCTCGCAGTCAGGGATCTGCGTGGTCGCCTCGGAGCGTCCCACGAACGGGCGCCGCCGATCCGATCGCGCGACCTTCGCACGATCTGCTAGTCGAGGTTCAGCCATGGATGACGATAGGTCAACTGGACTTTGAGTGCCTCGGTGGCGTCTCGTGTGTCCGTGCGCAGCATCGACGTGCCGTGCACGCGATACCGGCACAAGATCTCCGGGACGTACAGGCCCGTCATCCCGCATTCCAGGAACTTACACCATAGATCGAAGTCTTCCCACCCTCCCTCGATGTGGGTGTAGCCGCCGACCTGCTCCCAGGACCTCACCCTGATCAGCGCCATGGCGTCGACGTAGTTGCCGCGCTGAAATCGGCGACGGCTCCAGACGTCCGCCTGACCGATGCCGACCTGATCGCCGAACAGCTCGATCTGGGTGTAGGCCGCATCGCGATCTCCCTCGGCCGCGGCTCGATGGAGGACCTCGATGGCGCGAGGGTAGATCAGGTTATCCGCATCGAGGACGAAGACGTGGCTGGTCCGAGCCGCGGAGAAGGCCGTATTGCGTGCGGCCGCGAGGCCGCGGTTGTGCCTGTGCCTCAAGAGTTCGAGTCGGTCGAAACGCCGCGCGTGACGTTCGGCCCATGCACGGGCGACTTCGACGGAGCCGTCCCGCGTCGAGTGGTCGTCGACCACCACCACCTCCAGGTGTTCATGCGTCTGCCCTGCGACAGAGTCGAGGCACTCCTCGATGAACCTTCCGTAGTGGTACAGGCTGACGGCCACCGTCACGGCTCGAGGATGCGGCAGCGACCGGCGCTGGTGCGAGAACAGGGCGTCGTGCTGCGGAGGTCGCAGGGGCATGGGATGGCTCAAGCTGAGGTCGAGCGCACGGCTGCGCGGAGATATCTCTGCAGCGACTCGGAATGGTCCGTGTCCGGCCGGACGATGGTTCGGGCGGCGGTCTCGCGCGCCGTCGAAGCAAAGCGACGCCCGTCCTCGTCGTCGAGCAGCCACCGGATCATCTCCCCGAGGTGCCTTTCATCGTCGTGGAAGACGAGGTCGGCGATCTCAGGGTCGGGATGGGCGGGGCGGATGTCGCTGACGACGATCGAGCCGGACGCCACGGTGCGAGCCATGCACCGGTACCAGTCGAAGTACGGGAACTCGTCCTCCGAAAGGTGCAATGTGACTTTGGCGTGGGCGCTGACATGCCCCGAGAGGCGGTGATGGCTGCGCCTTTCGACCCTCTCGTCGAGAAGATCTCGCCCGCCTTGCGCCGTGTAGAGGAAACAGGGTCGAGCCGCCAAAGCCGGTGCCTGCCGCCGAAGGATCGAGCCGCGCCGGGTCGTGAGGACGTCGAAGAAGGCGACGTCGATCGGACGCTCGTCCCACGCTCGGGCGTCGAAATCGAGTCGACGTGCAGCCTGCGGCAGGGACTGGATCAAGGGATGGGAGAGATCCGAAGCCTCCAGCCAACGGTTCCGAAGCGGCGCGGCGATCCGCATCAGGAAGGCGTGCAGCCCCGAGCTTCGGAAAATCTGCACGGCCTCCGGCGATACGTCCATGACACCCCGGGAACGCAGGATCCAGGGAAGGGCGAGGGTGAAGGAGCGGCGATGCATCGGCGCAGTGTTGAAAGTCAGGCTGCGCTCGATCGCATCCGTTCCTGCCCATAGGAGCCCCTTTCCGGCGTGGAAGAAGCTGTGCGGCGCGACCACGATGGGAAGACCATGATCGGCTTCGGGACTCTCGGACTGATCCTTCAAGACCGCCGTGACACCTGCAAGTGCCAAACTCTCCGTCAGGTCGGCCGCGAGCGCGACCTCGACGGGATCACTCGCCGTGCTCACGAAGACCGACACGCGGGGGCACGCGTCCGGATCGGCTTCGACGGCCTGGGGCACGGCCGGGGCATGGGCGGTCACGTCTAGGCTGGCTCGCCCCCAGGCGCCGGCCAGGGACTGTCGGCGGAAGATGGGCCTGCCCTCGGTCAGCCCGTGACGGAAGGCATGATCTGCAGGGTCGACTCGACCTGGATCGAGATCCGGATTCAGGGCGAGGTAGTCCCTCGCGTCGAAGAACGGCAAAGCCAGCAGGCGTCCGATCGGAATATCGCTCATGAAACCGGACTTCCACGCCCTTCGTATCGACGGGACGAAAACGCGAGGCGGGCGAAGACCATCGAGCAGAGCTTCGATGCGGTTCGATCGGGACGCGGGATCGTCATGGTTGGCGCCGGACGACCCCGATCAGCCGAAAGGGGACCCGCCTGAGACGCCGCGCCAGTCGACCTGCCCCCCGCAGCGGGCGTCCGATCTTCCAGGTCCCCGACGCGTAGACCGCGGCCAAGTGAAGTTTCAGCGCCTCCACCTCCGCCTGCGCGGTCAGCGCCTCCTTGGATCGCAATGCGATCAACGCGGAGAGATGGAAGGCCTCGGCTCGGAATCGCTCCTCGGCTTCGGCGAGTTCCAGATGCAGGCTGCCTTCACGCTCCTCGGCGGCGGCGAGCGCCCGGTCCCGATCTGCGATCGAAGCGTCACGCTCGGCCAGCGACCTGATGCCTTCGCCTTCTCTCGCGGCGAGCTCGTCACGCAGTTCGGCAGCTTGGCGCTCGAGGCGCTCGATGCTCTCCCGGTTGCCACGCTCGACGTCCTCGAGCTGCTGTTTGAACGACAGGGACAGCTCGTCCGATCGCCGCGCCAGCATCTCCGAGTGCTCCCGCTCGATCCTTCGAAGGTCAGCGGTGTCGCGCCGATCCGCATCGGCCCACCTCGCGGCCTCGTCCTCGAGGCTGGCGCAGCGCACCACTAGGCGCTCGAAGGCGTCTTCTCGATCGTCGCGGGCTCGGGCGGCCGCGCGGTCGGCGGCCTCGCGGAGGGTGGTCTGATGGCTGAGCTCCTCTTCGAGCCGTTCGATGGCCTCGACGACCTCTTGGCTGGCTGGAACACCCGGCACCAGCGTCGCGCTCAACGAACCCTTCATTCCCATCCGGTCCCACTGTCGCTGTCTCGATCCGGCCTGTTCGTCGGCAGTGTCATTCTCCCGGCGACGGAGCGGACCATGGCAGGCTTGGACCGGGGACCGGCGCCTCGTACAGCATCACATCACACATCGAGGGTGTGGGTGAATTAGCTCATGCGTCACGCTCCCGTCCAGAGTGGTTCAGAGCCTTCGGCGCGGCACGGACCGGCTCCGCGTCCGGCCCAGCGCGTCCGGCGCCGTGCCGACGATCCTGAGCTTGCCCGAGCCGCTTCGGCGCGTCGAAGCGCAGGCGTCGCCGACCGGTCGAGGCTCGCTTCACTCCCTGATAGCGGGAACGTCCAGGCTGACGAGATGAGTTGCTCCGCCGTCCCCCTTGCTGATCCCCACGGAGGTCTCGACCCGCTCGTCGATCGCCCGACACCGCCATGCCGATGGCGACACGGATAGACGGACCCCGGATGACACGACCTCGCCCCTCTGGCTCGGTCCGATCTGACGGCCGGGCAGGCCAAGGGGCCGCCTCATCGTTCCCGGTCAGCTTCCCGGTCGCCTACCCGCCGAGCACCCCTGGATCGCCTGTGAAGTGGTTCCGCACGGACAGGTCGACGAAGCGGCGGAGCGCCGAGGGCAACGCTTCGGCGTAGGCGTCCCAGACCACGCGGTTGTTGGCATAGGCGTCGGTCGACAGCAGCATGCCGGTCGCCACCCGCCGATACCAGTAGAGCGGCTCGGGGAGCGACAGGACCGTCAGGCCGGCCAGGACTGCCCTCGCGTGGAGTTGCCAGTCCTCGTGGCCGACCCCGCGCCGCTCGTGGAAGAAGCCCACGCGGTCGAAGACCTCGCGGCGATAGATCCCCGTGGCGTCGCCGAAGCAGTTCACCGACAACCCGAGCTCCACCCCGCTCGCGCCCGAGCCGCCGAGGAAGCCCCACCGCTCGGCGGAAGCGAGTTCGGCCGGGTCGGGCTCGCCGGACGGGTCTCGGAAGATCGACATCTGACAGGTCACGATGTCGGCCCCGCTGCGCGACATGGCCTCGTCCAGCCGCTCGACCAGGTTCGGAAAAGCGATGTTGTCGTCATCCATGAAGACGAACCGGTCCGCCGCGCTGGCCCTCAGCCCGGCATTGCGGGCTGCGCCGAGGTAGCGGTTCGGCCCGCGCAGCACCGTGAGCGCGAACGGCCAGCGGCGGCGCTCCAATGCCGCCAGAGCCGCCAGGGCCGCCGCAGACCGGCTGCCGTCGTCGACCAGCACGAGGTCGAAATCGGTCCTGGTCTGTGCCGCCAGCGACTCGAGCGTCTGCTCGACCAGCGCGGGCCGCTCGTGATGGGTCACCACCACGGCGATCCGCCCGTCCGGCGACCGCTCGCGAGCGGCTCCGGAGCGGAACGGCGCCGCGGCCGCACGGGCCTTCCCGGCGACGCGCGAACACCAGGCGGTCCACCGCGCGCCCGTCTCACGCTCCGCGTGGGCCGGGCGCGCCGGGGCGAAGGGCCGCTCCAGCGCATCGGCGAGCCGGGCCGCGAGCGCTGACGCCTCGGGCTCGACCAGGACGCGGCCCCGATCGTCCTCGGCGACCAACTCGGGGATCCCGCCCGTCGAGGTCGACAGGAAGGGAATCCCGCGGCGCAGACATTCGGAGATCACGCAGGGGGCGTTGTCGATGAGCGACGGGATCACGGCGAGGCAGCCTTCGTCGCACAGGAAAGCCTGGGCGGCGTCGGTGTCGAGGTCGGGCTGGAAGGACAGGCGCGGCAGCAGCGACGGGCGGCGCAGCGCGACGGCGGCCCGGACCGTGTCCGGCGTGTGCGACGCGGGCTTGCCGACGAAGATCACCTCGAAGTCGCGGGTCGCGAGCGCGTCGGACAGGACGGCGTCCAGGAACAGGTCTACGCCCTTGCGGGTCTCGAGCCGCCCGAAGAAGGCGATCCTGTCGACCCGGTCCAGTGCCCGGCCGCGCCGCGACGGCAACGGCTCCTCGTCAGACCACAGATAGAGCGGCACGGCCTCGGCGTCGTCGGCGACCCGGATGTCGCTGGCCCGGAGCCAGTCCAGCATGTGGCGCGACGGGCACAGGACGGCGTCCGCCGCCTCGAAGGCGACGCGCTCCATTTCGAGGTGGGCGAGCGTGCGCTGATCGCGCGCCAGCGCCCGGTTGGCGTCGAGCAGCCAAGCGGTCGGCCCGTGCGCGACCACCGCGAGGGTGGTGCCGGCGAAGGCCGAAGCCGCGCGCTTGGCGACCACGCTGGCGAAAGCCGGCCCCTCCCAGTCCTGGAACAGGATCAAGTCGTGTTCCAGCCCGCGCAGGTAGTCGTGGATGACGCAGGTTTCACGCATCCAGACCGGGTAGATCTCGCCCGCGCGCGCATCGAGGTGGGTCAGCGCGACGCCTGCGGCCTGCAGGCGCCGCACCCAAGGATGGGCATAGTCGATCCAGGGCGAGCCGGTGTAGACGACCGAGACGTCGTGGCCGGCCCGGGCCAGGAGCAGCGCGGCATGGGTGGTCGCAGTGCCGATGCCACCGTTCTTGTGGGCGCCCAGAAGCTCGCCGGCCACGAAGCAGATGCGCAGACGCCGCCCGGCCCGCGGCGCGCTCACGCCCGGCCCCTGACGGCGCGGGACAGGGCGCGCAGCGGCGCGGTGAGCCGCCAGGAGGTCGAGCCATGCAGGGCCGCCAGGCGCGCCTCCGCCTCGCCGTGTCCGCGGCGGGCCGCGTCGGCTGCGACGAGGTGCTCGCTCAGGCGGGCGTCCATCGCGCCCTCGATCCCCGCCAGCGCCTCGGCGAGAAGCGCGTTCTGGGCCTCGAGCTCGGCAGCCCGGGCCGCGGCGCCTCCCGCGAGGTCGTTCGAGCGCGCCAGTTCGGCCGCGAGGCTCGCCAGTTGCCGGTCGCGCGAGCCGGCGTCGAGCTGGAGGCGGAGTTTGTCGTTGTTGGCCACCGTGAGGGCCGCCCAGGAGCGCTGCGACGCCTCGCGCAGGCGCGCCTCCGCCGCCGCAGCGAGGTCGAGGCTCTGCCGCAGCGCCCCGCCCTCCTCGTAGAAGCGCCAGACCAGCGCGTAGAGGTCCTCGAAAGCCGCGATGAGATCGCCGCCGCCGGCGATCCGGCCGTCGAAGGCTGCGCCGAAGGCGGCCTCGGCGGCGTCGATCCGGGCCGGATCGCCGGCGGAGGTCGCGAGCGCGTCGTGGCAAGCCGCCGCGAGCCCGGCGAGGTCGAGGCGGCCGAGGTCGCCGCCTCCCACGATGACCGGAGGGTGGCGGCCGTCGGCGCGGTCGTTGCCGTGCAGGAAGGCGTCCACCTCGGCCTGGGCGCCCGTGCCGAGCCCCGGCCAGCGGATGCCGAGTTCCGCCCCCACGCGCGCGACCTCACGGCGCCAGTCGGCCACGAGGTCGCCGTAGCGCAGGAAGGCGCGGCTGTGCCCGCGGGAGCCGCGCAGGGCCGCCAGCGTGTAGCGGAGCCAGACCGCCTCGCCGCGCGGCTTCGCCCAGGCGTCGTAGGAAATGGTCTTCAGGTGACGGCGGCGCAGCGACTCCGCGACGTCGGCCGGATGGCGCAGCGGGAGGACGTGGACGACCCGGAAGCCCTGACGCGCCAGAGCCTCGTTCCAGACGGGCGCGAGGAGGGCCGTCCGCGGATCCTTGAGGACGACGAGGCGCTCGTCGGCAAAGGAGGCCGCGATCAGCCGCGCAGCCTCGTCGGTGAAGGCGGAGGCCGCCGCGGAGCCGAACCAGCCGGGAGCAAAGTCACGGACGCTGTAGAGATCGGAGCCGGCGTCGGCCAGCATGCGGTCGTTGAGGTCGACCATTCCCTGCGGCTCCCAATGGCCGCGGGGGTTGCCGTCGTTGGGGGGCACGAGGTCGCGCGGCAGGGCCGCGCCGAGCAGGGACAGGGTCCGCGCGAGGGCCGAGGTGCCGTTGCGGTGCATGCCGGTGACCAGCACGGCCGTGCGACCTTCGCCCGCTTCGCGGCCGAGTCCCGCCTTCGCGCGGCCTGGCTGCAGGCCGTCGTCCTCTGATCGCACCCTGTCCTCCCAGATACGCCGCGATCTGCCGCGGTCGCGCGCCGATGCGGTCGGTCGGGCGCTGCCGACAAGCTGCGCCCGCCCCTGATGCCGCTCAGCCCCCCGTCAGCGCTCGTGCGCCGCCTGCGAAGTCGCTTCCCAGATCGGCGCCAGCAGGTACTGGATGACACGGCGGCTGCCGGTCTGGATCTCGGCCGTGACCATCATGCCCGGCATCAGCGGCACGTCCTTGCCGTCGGCGTTGATCGACGTCTGTTCGAGCTGGATCGTGACCGGGTAGACGAGGTTCTGAACCTTCTGGCTGCCAGACACGGCTTGGCTGTTCAACGGGCGCGCCAGCGTGCTCGCGTCGGACGAAGCCGTGGCCTCCTGGGAGTCGACCGCCTCGTTGGAGATGCGCGTCACCTTGCCCTTCAGCGTCCCGTATTTGCTGAACGGGAAGGCGTCGACCTTGAGCACGACGTCCTGCTGGTCCTTGACGAAGCCGATGTCCTGGTTCTGCACCAGCGCCATCACTTCGAGAGACTTCGTCGATGGCACCAGCACCATGAGGGGCTGGCCCGACGTGACGACTTGGCCGACCGTGGTGACTGCGAGTTGCTGCACAGTGCCGTCGATCGGCGCGACGATGCGCGCCTGCTGAACCTTCGCTGCCGCCTTGACGAGGCTCTGCTGGACATCGTCCAGCTTGCGCTGCGCGTCGTTGAGCTTCTGGTTCTGCGTGGCCAGGAAGTCGCGCTTGGCCTGGTCGAGCCGGCGGCGCAGCGACACCGCAGCGGCGTCGTTCTCCATCACCTGCCCGTGGTCGTCGGCGAGATTGCGCTGCTCGTTCTCGAGCGTCTGGCTGGCGTCGATCACCGCCGCCTTGGTGCCCGCCTGGCGAGCCTCCAAGGTCTGCTTCATGTCGAGGCGCTGGGTCATCGAGTCGATGACCTTCTCGCGGGCCGCGATCGTGTCCGCCAAGTGCTTGTTGCGGGCGGTCTTCTCGGCGAGCTGGGCCTGGAGGCCGTCCACCTGCGCCTGGTACTGGCTCATCTCCGCCTGGAAAACGCTGTCGTCGCGCCTGCGATAGGAGTCCGACACGTCGGGCGGATAGATGATGGTGGGGTTGGTCACGCCCGCCTGGACGTCGACGATCTCGGTCGTGCGCCGGGCGATCTCGGCGTGGAGCGACTGCAGGTCGGCGGCGGCACTCGCCCGGTCGGCCTCGCTCTGCGTCGCGTCGAGCTGGACGAGGAGTTCACCCGCCTTGACGATGGATCCGTTCTGCACCGCGATCTCGGACACGCGCCCCACATCCAGCGGCTGGATCACCTTGGAGCGGCCGCTCGGCTGGATGCGCCCCTGCGCTTCCGCGTAGATGTCGATCTTGGCGAAGGAGCTCCAGGCGATCGCGGCCGTCATCATCCCGCAGATCGTCCAGAGCATGAACGACATCTTGGGTGAGGCGGGCGTCTCCAGGATCTCGAGGTGGGCCGGCAGGAACTCAGTGTAGGCCGTCGACGGCTTGGGCGCCGTCGAGGCTTTGAAGGCAGCGGGCACCCGCGCGACGATGGCGGGCACACGCGAGGGTCGGACGGCGGGAAGCTGGGCTTGAGTGCTCATGCGGCTTCCGCTTCTCCAGCTTGGATGCGCCACAGGCGCCCGTAAAGGCTCGTCGGCAGGGCGAGAAGCTCGTGGTGTGACCCGTCCTCGACGATGTTGCCGTCCTGCACGGCGATGATCCGGTGGCAGTCGCGGACGGCGGCTAAGCGGTGCGCGATTATGATCACCGTGCGGCCGTGCACGATGTGGCGCATATTCTCCTGGATGATGCGCTCGCTCTCGTAGTCGAGCGCCGAGGTCGCCTCGTCGAGGATCAGGATGCGCGGATTGGAGGCCAGGGCGCGCGCGATGGCGAGGCGCTGGCGCTGGCCACCCGACAGGTTGGCGCCGCGCTCCACGATCATCGTGTCGTAGCCGAGCGGCAGGCGGTTGATGAACTCGTCGGCGCCCGACAGCCGCGCCATGGCGATGACCTGGGCGCGCGACATGGCGGGGTTCACCAGCGCGATGTTCTCGTGCACGGTCTTGTTGAACAGCAGGTTCTCCTGCAGCACCACGCCGACCTGACGGCGCAGCCAGGCTGGGTCGACCTGCCCGACGTCGATGCCGTCGACCAGGATCTGCCCGCGCTCGGGCGTATAAAGCCGCTGCACGAGCTTGGTGAGGGTCGACTTGCCGGAGCCCGACGGGCCGACGATGCCGATCACCTGCCCAGCCGGGATTGCAAGGTTGATGTTTTTCAGGATCTCGCGTCCGCCGGCCTCGTAGCGGAACGTCATGCCGCGGATCTGCACGTCGCCCTTGGCCGGCGGCAGGTGCGCCTGGGCCATGGAGGTCGACTCGGGGGCGTTGTTCATGATGTCGCCGAGGCGCTCGACCGAGATCTGCACCTGTTGGAAGTCCTGCCAGAGCTGGGAGATCCGCAGGATCGGTCCGGTCACCTGCCCGAAGATCATGTTGAACGCGATGAGCCCGCCGACCGTGAGGTCGCCGTCGATCACCGCCTGGGCGCCGAAGAACAGCACGGCCGCCGACGACAGCTTGGACACGTATTGGAACGCGTTCTGGCCCACGTTGGCGATCGACACGGCGTCGAAGGACGAGCCCACGTAGGCGGCGAGCCTGTCCTCCCATTCCGAGCGCAACACCGGCTCGATCGCCATGGCCTTGACGGTCTGGATGCCGACGACCGATTCGACGAGGAACTGCGTCGAGAGCGCGTTTTTGTTGAACTTGTCCATCATGCGCGCGCGGAGAAGCGGACGCATCGTCATGCCGATTACGACGTAGACCGGGATCGACAGCAGCGCGATCACCGACAGGAATGGCGAGTAGGCCACCATCACGGCGACCAGCACGACGGAGAAAATCACGTCGAGGCCGGTCAGCAGGGCGGAGCCGGTGAGGAAGTTGCGGACCTGCTCGATCTCGCGCATGCGGGCCACGGTCTGGCCCGTAGCACGGGCCTCGAAATAGGCGAGAGGCAACCGCACCATGTGGTCGAACAGCTTGGCGCCGAGTTCGACGTCGATGCGGCTCGTCGTGTGGGTGAGCATGTAGGTGCGCAGCCAGGTCAGCAGCGCCTGGAACAGGCCGACCAGCACCATGCCCAGGATCACCATGTACAGAGTCGACATGCCCTTGTGGGTGAGCACCTTGTCGATGACGATCTGGAACAGCAGGGGCGTCGCCAGCGTGCAGAGCTGGATGAACAGCGAGGCGGTGACCACGCTGGCCAGCGGCCGGCGATAGCGCCAAAGGAAGGGCAGGAACCAGGCGATTGAGAAATGGCCGGCTTCTGCCTTCAGGGCCACCCTGCGGGCGAACAGGAGGAGCGTGCCGGTCCATTCCGCGGCGAGTTCATCCGCGGTGAGGTTGCGCACCTCGCGCGTCACGGCGTTGACGAGACGCATCTTCCCGTCTTCGTGGCGCCGACCGTAGATGAGGAACTGCCCGTCCTTCATCTCGACCAGAGCTGGCAGAGGCGCCTTCTCCAACGCCTTCGTCGACTGCTTCTGAAGGCGGCGCGCCTTGAGCTTCACAAGCTTGCTGGCCCTGACGACATCGAGCGAGTCGCAAACCTTGTCGCCCAGCCCCATCTCGTGCCGGACCTGCGCGACGTCGCAGCCGAGGCGGTGGAAGTTGGCGATCAGGGCGAGAGCGGGAAGACCCGTGTCGACCACGCGCGGCTGCTGAAGCGATGCCGGCTGAGCCTGGGCTGTTTGGGTCTGCGGCTCCGCCACGGTGCTCAGCGACATTCACGAGTTCCATCGAAGGGCGATAAGCCGAGGTGGCTGGCGTCATACATCGAGACGATTAACCCTTCCAGCCCGGGTAATCATTTTCTCCGATCCGAACATGACGACCAGCGAGCCCGAGGGGATGACCGGCGATTGTGGCCATTCGGAGAAACCTGCGAGGGCCGACCCCGTCGGGTCGCGGGCGCTAACCGCCCGGAGGTCGGCCCCACGATCATTGATAGTACCGCGCCAGGATCGTTGTCGGAACAGCCCAAAGATCGAGGCAGCCGACGCCGAGGCAGATAGCCCGTCCCAGAACGAGCAGAACCTGTGAGGGCCACAGCGTCGCGACATAAGCGGCCGCCGGCGAGAAGCGTGGCAGGGCGAGCAGCGAGGCCAGGGCCGGGACGACGAAGTAGCGGCCCTGCACGCCCTCGATCTGCGCCCCTCCGACGGGTGTCCAGGCCACGTAGAAGGTGGCGAATACTCCGAGGGTCGCGACGATCGCGGCACCGAGGGCGAGCAGCCGGCTCCGATCCGAGCGCGCGGGCGCCGGCATGCACATATCGATCGTCAAGGCCGCTGCGAGGCAGCCAGCGATCCACCAATAGAAGAAGGACGGTCCCATGCCGCTCCACCAGCCGAGAACGCTGACCATCTCGCGCGCGAACTCGCCGCCGTGTTCCGCCATCGTCGTCCAAAGGGTCTGGACGACGCCGGCCGGGTGACGCAGCACGAACGCGACCTGATCGGCCGGCGCCACGCCATCCTGTGCCCTGAACGGGATCTTGGCGACCGCGGCGCACAGCAGGCTGAGCGACACCGGGACCAAGCAGAGCGCGGAGGCCGCGAGGTCGGCCGGGCGCAGCCCGGGTCGGGACGACGACGTCGGGATTACGAGGAGGGCGAGGAGAGGAGCCAAGGGCAAGCGGGCCCCGACGACGGCGCCCAACAGCAAAGCGACACCGGCGCGAATGGCCACGGGCATCGCCCGATCCTCGGCGAGGTATCGCGAGCACAGCGCCACCGCCAATGCGCCCGCCGAGATGGCGAGCCCATCCTGCGAGATCGACCCGAAGGCGCTGAGCACGAAGGGAAAGGACAGGAACACGAAGAGCGCATTCCGACCGATCGCGCAGGTACGAATCGCCAGGGTGGCGAGCAGCAGCCCGCTCAGCCCCATCGCGAGGCGGGCCAGGTAGTATGTGGACAGGATCGTGAGGTCGAGAGCCTTTCCGAGGCGGATGGCGAGCGACGCCGGCGCGTAAAGCGTCGGAGGGTAGATCGAGGTGTTCTCGAATAAGGCTGGCGTCTTGCCCGTCATGCCCCATCGCAGGGTCGCGATGTGGGCGACGACGGCCAGATCGAGGCGCTTCTCGGTGTCGAGCGCGAGCGGCCGGAAGGCGACGGCGACGTCCTGCGCCGCGATCTCGAGGTCACCGCCCGAGAACGTATCGTCGTAGCGATGCCCGAGCAGGCCCCCGCCGGCGATCTGCACGGCCCGCATGAAGTGGCGCGGTTCATCCGGCATCTGGAAGGGGGGCGTGCCGAACACCTGGAAAAGGACGACCGGCAATGCCAGGAGCAGGTAGAGCAGAGCGGGAGACGGCCACCCAGCCCCCGCCGGATGCCGCGACGTCGATGCGCCACCCCGTAGCCGCATCGACGTCAAGGATCGACGCCGCTGCAGCCGACCCGACCGTGCAAGCCCATCAGGCGACCAGGGCCTCTCCGCCGAGGCCGGCGCCGCCCGCGGGGGCGGCAGCGGGCTGGAGCGAGCGGAGGTAGGCTTGGCGGATGGCGGCGCCCGCCTCGTCGTAGACGAAGGGCAGGAAGGCGTAGCGGCGCCCGCTCGTCACGCGCGACACCATGTGGAGGGCCGCGCAGGGGAACACCACGGCCCAGCCCGGGGGCGCCTTGATGCCGCGCGGGTTGTATTCCGGGAAGCTGACCTCGCCGCCCTCGAAATCGGCGTTGAGGTTGATCGAGACCGCGAAGCGCCGGTGCGCCGTGATCTCGGAATTGTTGTCGCGGTGGGGGCGGAAATGGCCGCCGTCCTCCGCGGAATAGCACCCGACCATGTAGCGCTCCATGCGGGTGACCTTCATGAAGAACAGCTTCTCGATCTCCGGCAGGACACGGCGGGCGATGAGACCCTGCACGTGGCCGACGAGCTTCGGGTCTTCGAGCGAGTAGTCCTTGCGGCTCTTGAAGGTGCGGTCGAGCACGCCGACGTTGTTGCGCATCACCCCGGATTCGCCGCCGCCGTCGGCGTCGTAGAGGCCGATCAGGTGGCGGCACAGGCCGGCGTCGAAGACGTTCGGCAGCACCAGCACGGGCGCGGGCACCTCGAAGCCGGCGAAGCGCGACGGTTGGGGCTGGCAATCGAGGATTTCGAACATCCGGTCCACGTCCGAACCGTCCGCCGCGAAGGGCACGGTGGCGAGGACGTGGAACGACGGATCGACGATCATCCAGAAGGCCCGGTGGCCGACGGCGTCGCCGCGGTTCTTCGGCGCGGCGCCGAGCGCGCGGCTCACCGAACGGTCGAAGTCCCACATGAAGCGGATGCCCGGCATCACGTCCTTGACGCGGCCGAGGGTCTGGTCCTCGGGGTCCGTGGACACGCCGAAGAAGCTCGCGCGCGCGTCGTCGAAGCGGTCCCGGCGGCGGCCCACGGCGCCGATGGCCGCGCGGGCCCGCTCGTCGGCCGCGGAGCCGTAGAAGCAGAAGACGAGGTAGCGGCCCGCCATGGCGTCGGGCGCGAAGTGGATGCCCTGGCACTGCTGCTTGATCCACGGCACCGGGTCGCCGGCGGCGAGATTGGCGTAGATCAACTGGTCGTCGGACATCGTCGAGCTCCGGCTTTCGTCACGGGCCGGGTCTATAAGCGTGCTCTCATTTTTGCAAGGGTAGGTAACGCGCAGCCCCGTCCGAAGTTGCAGCGGCGCCGAGGTTCGGGCTAAGCCACGAGCGATCCCTCCCGAGACGCCCGACATGCCGGCCCCGGCCCACATCCTGATCGCCACCCCGACACACGACCGCAAGGTGACGGTGGACTATCTCAACAGCGTGTTCGGGCTGCAGAAGCAGGCGCGCCTGCGCCGGCCCGAGATCGAACTGACGCTGTCGGCGAACTCCTACGCCAGCATCGACCTCGCCCGCAACGTCATGGCGAGTTACGTGCTGGAGATGTCGCGCTTCACGCACCTCCTGTTCGTCGACGCGGACCAGGGCTTTCCGGCGGACGCGCTGTTCGCCATGCTGGATTTCGACAAGCCCGTCGTGTCCGTGGTGGGCCCGCGGCGCGACATATCGTTCGAGCGGCTGTGGCGCACGGCGCGGCAGGCCGAATCCTGGCAGAAGATGCAGTCGCTGGCGCTCGACTATTACCAGGACTTCGCGACCGGCCCGGACGGGCGCATCGAGATCGTGAACGGCTTCACGCGGGTGAAGGGCAGCCCATCGGGCGTGATGCTGATCCAGCGCGCGGTGATCGAGCGGATGGCGGAGCTGCCCGGCCTCGTGGCGGAGCGTTTCGAGCCGCTGCTGGCGGACGGGCTGTCGGGCCGGCTCGTGCAGCCGTTCCGCCCCATGGTGCTGCCCGACAACCGGATGCTCGGCGAGGACCTGTCCTTCTGCCGGCGCTGGACCGAGGACTGCGGCGGCGAGATCTGGGCGAGCGTCAGCCACGAGATCACCCACGTCGGCACCGTGCCGTTCAAGGGGCGCTTCGCGGACCGCTTCGCCGGGCAGCGGCCGGCCCAGGGATCCGACGACCGGATCTGATAGCGCTTAACGTTTGGTCGGCCATCGGCGCACATGGCTCCTGCCGGACAGGAGCGCCATGACGAGGTGGCATGGACGGGCTCCACATCTTCACCCGAGTCGGCATTTTCGATTAGATGCGAGTGATGACCCAGACACACAGACCCGTCATCCTTGCGGCCGGCAGAAGCACCCGCTTCGGCGGTGATCGACCGAAATGTCTGGCCGAGGTGGCCGAAAAACCGCTACTCATGCACTCGCTCGAAGCTCTCGCGAGGGTCGGCTTCAAGGCGGCGACGATCGTCGTCGGAAACCACGGTGCCGAAATACGCGACTGGCTGGCGAGAGATCGCCCCCCGCTCACGACATCGCTGATCTGGAACGAAGACAATCGTCGCCCCTCCATCCATTCCTTCCACTGCGCGTATCCGGAGCTGACGTCCGGCGCACTGCTGATCGAGAGCGACCTGATCTACGATCACCGCATCGTCGATGCCCTGATCGACCACGCAAAGCCGAACGCCGTCTGTGTGACGCCTCGCAGGAACGCGAAACCGTTCTACGTCCAGACGGATGAGAACGGGCGCGTCGAACGGTGGGGGTACGATCTGACGGCCGACAGAGAACTCGTCGGCATCTACAAGCTGTCCCAAGACGCTGTTGAAGAGATGATGGGCATGGAAGGCGTAGAGTACTGGGATCCGATGCTCTCGTTGAAGGATGGCCTGTTCTGCCGCGAGTGTGACTTCATGTGGAACGAGGTGGACACGTTGGACGAACTGGAAGACGCCCGGCGAGACTGGTCGGCGTAGGCCGCAGCGGGCATCGAACGATCCGTGAGCAAGGATGCGATAGGGCCATGCGGGTACACGTCGAAGGCGCCAAACTCCTGTCGCTGATCTGCGGGGCATTGGACGATGCCGGAATCAGGTCCGTGCTGATGTGGGGCTCTCTGCTCGGCCATGTCAGGGATGGCGGCATCATCCCGCACGACCACGACATCGACCTCAACATCTTCGATCACGACATCGACAAGATCACGCTCTTTGAGCGCAGGTTGAACGACATCGGATTGGCGTTGGAGAAGCGGACGCCCTATCAGATGACGGTGACATTTCCCAGGGACACGCGCCTCGGCATCGACATCTGGGTGTTCTACGCGGACGGGGACGATTACACGCTGTATTCATTCCGCAAGCTCGGCGGCCTGCACCATTTTAAGATGCCGAAAGCCTTGTTTCAGAACTGCCGACCGGCCAGCTTCTTGGGCGTTCCGGTGTCGATCCCGAGCAGGGCGGAGGAGGTGCTGGACCTCGCCTACGGTGACTGGCGCATCCGCCGGCCGGACTTCTCCGACGACGACGCGCCGTGCGCGACCGTCGTCGGAGCCTATCCCGTCAATGACCATTCCTACCCGACGGGAAAGGGTTACATGTTTTGGGGAAGGCCGCTCCCTGCCTGGCCTCCCTACACGCCGGTGGGCGTCGGCAAGCGGGCGCCCGATGCCCGGTTCAAGACGACGGATGGCGAGACATGGGACATGGATGGCCTCGCCGGCGACTTCGTTATCCTCGGCTTCTTCGCGTCTTTCACGCATCCGGTGAGCCGCGCGACCTTGAGCAAGATCATCGCGCTTCGTGGCACTGCGCCCGCCCGTTCTCTTCGACTCTTCTGCATCACGTCTGACCCGCCAGAGGTTGCCCGGCACGATCTGGGCGAAACGTGCCGGCAGGGAGCGCATTTCATCCATGACCACGACCTGAAACTGGCGCGAACCTTCGGTGTCCTGCCCAATGTCGATACCCCGGACCGCGACCAGGACTTCGTCCTGTCGATCATCGTCGTCGACCCGGCGCGGTACGTCGTGGCGAGGTTCGGCTTTTCCAGGCTCGATGACGAATGGCCGAACCTCGTGAAATCCATCAAGGCGGGAGAAAGGCGCAGGTCTTACGCGTCACCGCCCCTGCTGTTCTTCCCCCGATTGATCGATGACGAGGTCAGAGTAGACCTGTTACGGTACGCATCGACCGACCGACGTGCGGCGGATCTCGGCACCCTCAGACTGCAGCCGCCTGACCTGAGAGCCTTCTCTGATTGGGGCTCTGGAGGTCAAGCGCTCCTGTCAGGTTTTTTGTCCCGTTCCCGCGGGTCACACGCTTCTCTTCGCGGTCGGCGTTTCGCCGCCGCATGATGGGGTCAGTCCGGCTCGGTCCCTCGATCTGTTTCACGACCTCGCGACGTCGCCGCGGGCTCAAGACTCTCAACGAGGTGGCCTTACCGATCGTCCCCACGGGAACGGTCCACATCACCCTTTCAGGTGAAGCTCGTGCGGGTGGCGGCCCGCGGTGTCCTCCGAGCGTCAGGCAACTACGGTGGCGGGCGCGGTGGTCGGCCCGGTGCCGAACCGAAAGTCGGTACCGTCGCTCCACATCCGGTGCAGGACCACGGCCAGCTTTCGGGCTACGGCAACGCGCGCCCGCGCCATGCCGCGATGCTTGGCGATCGTCATGCCCCAGGCCCGCAGGCTGGACCATTTCTGGCTGCGCACGAGCAGCGCGTTAGCGGCCTCGTACAGGGCCGTTCGCGCCAGTTCGTCGCCGCATCGGCTGATCTTGCCCTGAATGTCGGTCTCGCCCGACTGGTAGCGCGAGGGCGTCAGGCCGAGATGGGCACCGACGTCGCGCGAATGGCCGAACCGATCGGGTCGGTCGATCGTGGCGCGAAACGCCAGGGCGGTGATCGGGCCGACGCCGGGTGCGCTCATCAGCCGCCGACAGATCTTTTCCTCGCGCACGATCTTCAGCACCTGTTTTGTCAATCGGGCGAGCTGCTGGATCATCGTCGACAGTACAGTGAGCAACGGCTCCACCATCGCCAGCAACGCTGTGTCGTCCGAGCAGAGTTCGCGCACACGCTTGTCGAAGGCCGCCCGGCTCGGCGTGCCGACCTTCAGCCCGGCTTCCCGAAGCATGGCCCGAACGACGTTCTCGATCGACCGCATCTCGTTCAGCACCGTGCGGCGTGCGACCAGCAGCGAGCGCCACAGCCGGCACTGCTGCGACTTGACGTGCACCTGCCGGAACCAGCCGGTGCGCATGATCTGCGCCAGGGCACGCGCGTCGTTGCGGTCGGTCTTGTTGGGCATGGTCTTCATGGCGGCGTTGGCCTGCCGTGTCTCGATGCAGACCGCCGCCAGCCCCGCCGCGCGCAGGCCCTCGTGCAGCCAAGCCGTCAACGAGCAGGCTTCGAGGCCGATCCGCTCGATCGGCAGCTTCAAGCCCTGCAGGGCCGCAACCAGCGGCCCTGGCGCGCTCGCGGCGCGCAGCTCCTTCACGATCCGACCCGCGTCATCGACCACGCAGATCGCGGTCTCTTCCAGGGACACGTCCAGTCCGGCATAGTACGTCATGGTTGCTCCTGTCGCGATGCTTGTGGCCGCTCGACACGGACCACGTTGAACCATCCGGGCAGGAGCAGCCACCGTTGGGCCTGGGCTGGAGCCCCAATCACCCCATCTGACCCAAAAGCCTACGATCGCGCGAGTCGCCGTATGCCGAACTGGATAGCGGCCAGCGTGACGAAGGTCAGCAGGGTGGAGGCGAGGTTCTCGAAGTCCTTGGCCAAGCGCCGGTTCCGGCCCAGCCAGGAGAAGGTCCGCTCCACAACCCAACGTCGCTTGATCACCTCGAAGCCGACTGCGTTGGGATTGCGGCGGACGATCTCCAGCCGCAGCCCGTTGCCCGCTGCCGCCTCATAGGTCTGTTGCGCATTGTAGCCCGTGTCGGCGAACACGCACTCCAGCCACGGAAAGCGGGGCTTGATCTTGTCGAACAAAAGCGCCGCGCCGTCGCGGTCCTGAATGCCGGCCGAATGGACGACGAGGCGGATCGGCAAGCCCAGTGTGTCGACGAGAGAGTGGATCTTGCGCCCTTTCACCTTCTTTCCAGGCTCATAACCCACGGCGTCGGCTGCGTCGGCGGTCTGTTTCTCGGCTTTACAGCCCCCTTTTCTGCCGACTTGATCGTCTGGCTGTCGATGATGCCGGCCGAGGGGGATCCTTCGCGGCCCTCGCGTTCCCGCAGCATCGGGTAAAGCTGGTCCCAGATCGCATGCCACGTGCCATCAGCCTGAAACTTGCGAAAGATGTTGTACACCGTCGAACGCGGGGGAAAGCCGTCTCGCGGCAGGTAGCGCCACGGACAGCCGGTCCGCAGCAGAAACAGCATCGCGTTCAACGCCGAACGCATGTCGGTCTTGCGGGGCCGGCCACCCGGAGTCGCATCCGGGATGAGCGGGCCCAACACGGCCCACTCCGCGTCCGTGACGTCGCTCGGAAAGCCGCCACCCGGGCGCTTGTAGGTTTCTCGCTGTTCGTCGGTCCACATGGTGATCCTGCCCGCTCGCTCGCCGACTCTGAATCACACAACCAGGACGACGTCATCCATCCTTTTGGGTCAGGCTCTGAGAAGGAAGATCAATTCCCGCATCATGTCGGTCGTCATCCCCGACCTCATCCGCCTGCTGTCAGTCAATGTTCATTGGCCGAGCGACCCGACCCTGCACAGGATCACGGCTTCGAATGCTCCCCGGAAGGCGCAGCGATACAACGAAGAGCCATTCGCCCGCCACCGTCGCTACGGCGTAGTGCTCAACCTGAACGATGATTATCTGGGAGGCGTGGATTCATATCCGGAGTTCTCCGCGAAGGGCTACGCCGCCGAGCCGGGATGCGCCGTGGTGTTTCCCGCTTCGATCCTGCACCGGATCGAGCCGATCCTCGACGGAGAACGGGTGACGTGCACCGTCTGGTTGACCGACGACGAAGGCATCGCGATGAACGAGAGGGCGATCACCGTGATCTCCTGAGAATGCGCGACCTCGGCAGTCCGACACTACGCGAGCGAAGGCCGTAATGAGGCCGTCTCCCGTCCAGACCTGAGATCCCGGACGCGATCGGGGAGAATGCTCATCAGCACAGCCTGAGGATCCCCATCTTGGCGAGCCATGCCACCGCGCGCAGGATCCCGTCCTGGCGCGCCGGCGGGACCGCGGCGGCGATCTCCCCCACGGTGGCGACGCCGGCCGGGGCGAGGCGGTCGAGCACGGCGCGGATAAGGGCGTCGTCCGGCAAGACCCCGGCGGCGAAGTCGACCGAGGCGAGGCCGCGGCGCGCGATGGCTTCCTCGGCCATGCCGCCCGGCGCGAGGCGGACGCGGGTGCCGTCGCCGAGCGCGAACGTCGGGAAGCCCGCGAAGAGCGCGAAGGGGTCGGGCCGGTCGGGGCGGCGCAGGCGCGAGTCCTCGCCCGGCACGCGCGGGTCGGCGCGGCGGCGTTCGGTCAGCTCCTCCCACAGCGACAGGTAGCGGCGGAACACCAGGCTCCAGTCATAGGTGTCGCGGGCGCGCTGCCGGCCGGCCGCGCCCATGCGGGCGCGCAGCTCGGGCGAGGCGATCAGCTCGGCATAGGCGTGGGTGGCCGAGGCCACGTCGACCACCGTCATCTGGCTCACCTTGCCGATGTAGCGGTCATAGTCGTCCATGCGCATGTCGAAGCGGTCGGCCAGGATCAGGCCGGCGCCGGGCGGCGGCAGGGCCGTGCCGACGCGGAAGCCGTCGACGCCGTGGCGCACCGTGTCCTTGTAGCCGTTCCAGTCGCTCACGACGCAGGGCAGGCCCGCCGCCATGGCCTCGACCGGCGTCAGCCCGAAGGTTTCCTGCACGTTGTCGGCCAGCGAGGTGAAGAGGTCGGCCGCCGCCCAGGCGCGCCGGAAGTTCTCGTCCGCGGCGCCGTCGAGATGGAGGAAGCGCACCGAAGGCGCGAAGCGGGCCGCCTCGGCCTCGAAGATGCCGCGAATGGTGGCGTTGGTGTATTGCCCGAACAGGATCAGCGTCACCGGCCGCCCCGTTTGCCGCGCCGCGCCCTCCAGCCCGAGGAACATGGGCAGGGGGTGGGCCTTGCCGTGGAAGGACAGGCGGCCGGCGAACAGCGCCGCCACGTCGCCCTCGCCGAGGCCGAGCGCGGCGCGCGCGGCGGCGCGGTCCTCCGCCGTGAAATCGAAGTCGCGCGCGTGGACGCCGAGCGGGATGAGCGGCAGTTGCGGCAGGGTGAAGGCGGTCGCACCGGTGCGGCGGCGCAGGTGCTCCATCTCGGCTTCGAGGATGTGTCGGAACACGTCGCGCGCGGAGCGCGAGGTGCAGACGATCGCGTCCCAGGGGTAGAGCGGCGCGCGCGGCAGGTCGGCCGCGACGCTCATCGCCGCCGTGGACGAGAGCGTGTGGGTGACGCCGCACAGGCTGTAGGCGCGGGCGTGGCCGCCGGCCTGGCGCTGCCAAGCCGTGTCGGCGATCTGCGGGTCCGGCCGGTACAGCAGGCCCGCCTCGGCGAGGCGGCCGGGCTCGGTCCAGGGCACGAATCGGATCTCGGGGGGCTGCGGCGACAGCGCCCGGCAGTCGGCCGCGAAGGTCTCGGCACCAGCCCGGGCCTGGGCGTGGCACCACAGGCGGGCGGGGCGGGCGTCCAGCGCGGCGCGCAGGAAGCCGACACCGGCGGACTGGCGGCCCATCAACTTGCCGCGGATGTCGTAGCTGCCGGCGGCATAGGTGAGGGCGAACTGCATCGGCATCCCTGAACGTGAAAAGAGGGGGCGGCAAGCCGCCCCCTCTCCCTTCTGACCTACACGGGGACTGCCTGGAGCACCCCCGCCGTCGTCGATGTCTTAGACGAAGGTCGTCTTGTCGATCGTACCCGTAAAGCCAGTGACCTTCACGAGGTAGTCGCCGCCGTCGCCCGCGAAGCCCGCGGTGCCGTCGATGTCCGCCACCACGTAGGTGTTGTTCTGATAGCTGAACACCGCAGCCGTGTTGGTCATGGTATTCTGCTGAGACTCGACACCCATGACAGCCGCGTTGGCGGCAGCCTGAAGCGAGTTAACGTTGGCATTGTCTTCGTTGATTACGCCCGCCCCGACCGTGGTGATCGTGACGTTGGCGCCTTGAGCAGCCGCCGTACCTGCGCGGATGCTGAGCTTGTCGCCCTGAGTGGTGTTAAGATCGGTGATCGAGTCGGTGACGATGGTCGTGCCGGTCCCAGTATAGGAGTCAGATGTCGTACCAGTGGTGCCGCCGAACGATCGGAAGACATCCGCGCCAGCACCGCCACGCATCGTGTCGGCGCCCGTGCCGCCGATGATCGTGTCAGCGCCCGACCCACCGAAGATGAAGTCGTTGACGGTGCCGCCGACCAGGCTGTTGATGCCGTCGCCCGAACCGACCGAGTCCACGCCGCCGTAGATCGTCACGGCCGAGGTATCTGCGACGAGGTTGACGATATCGTTGCCCTCGCTGCCGTAGACGATGGCCTTGCCGCCGTTGCCACGATTGGTGATCACGTCATCACCCGTGCCACCGTAGACCGTGTCAACGCCCTGGTTGACGCCGAGCTGGATCGTATCGTTGCCCTGGTTACCAAAGATGAAGTCGTTGGTACCATTGCCGGCGAGGATCGAGTCATCGCCGAAGCCGCCGACCAAGGTGTCGGTGTAGTTTGTGTTGGCCGTGACCTGAGCCGAAGCGTCAAGGGTATCGTTACCGCCGTTACCCAGCACAAAGTCGGTGCCCGCGCCAGCACCGATCTGGATCAGGTCCGCGCCATCGGTCGAGTCATCACCGCCGACGACCGTGTTGTTGCCGCCTGCGACGCTGATCGAGTCGGCACCTTGATTGCCGAAGATCATATCGTTGCCGGCGACCGAGTCGTTGATCAGGTCGTTGTCCTGGCCGCCGTAAACGGTGTTGGCACCACCCGAAAGGACGATCGAGTCGTTGCCCTGGTTGCCGAGGATCAGGCTCGAGCCACCGTTCGCGGTGATGAGGTCGGTCCCGTAGCCACCGACAACGCTGTTGGCGAAGGTGAACAGACCACCCTGGGGAACAGTCCCAAGGAAGATGGTGTCCATGCCACCGTTGCCGAGGATCAGGTCGGCGCCGGTGTCGAGACGCGCATCGATCAGATCGGCGCCGTCGGCCGAGTCGTTGCCGCCGGTGATGGTGTTGCGGCCCGAGCTGCCGGCGCTGACGATCGTGTCCGCGCCCTCGTTGCCGAACACGAGGACCGAACCGGAGTTGCCGCCGCCGAGACCGTAGGTGATCGAGTCATCACCCTGGCCACCGTAGATGGTGTCATTGCCACCACCACCGATCAGGGTGTCAGCACCCTGCAGGCCGAGAATGAGGTCGTTAGACGTGCCACCGGTGAACGCGTCACCGGCCGAAGTACCCACGAACTGTGCCATATCCAAGCCTCAAAGGTTTGAACCGAAAAACCTGCGCGCAACCGCTCGTCGCACGGCATCAGCGAGCGACCACATGGAGGGATGAGGTCGGCGTCGGAAGATCGCTAGTTGCTCGTACCGGACGCCCAACGATTTCGCAAGGCTCTTGAGGACTGCACGCGCATGTCTCGGTTGATGTGGTGGAGGCGCAACAGCCGCAACTCAACATTTGCAAAAGTCGGGGCGCCTAACGATTCCGAAACACGTCAATGTTAGGGCCGCTCATCCCGCATCGCGCAGCCGGTCCGCCGCCCGGCCGACGAACCGCGCCTCCCCGACGTGGCCGATCTCCTCGTTCACGCAGGCCCAGATCTCGCCGCCGCAGCCTTGCGTCCAGCGCAGGGAGAAGGACAGGTCCTCGCCCATGAAGCGGCCCTCCCGGTCCGCCGCGGACTCGAAGACCTGGAGGATGTCGTAGGGAGCCCCCATCGCGACGTAGTTGCGGTCCGCGCCGCCGCGCATCAGCAACTCCGGGAAGGCGTCGCGCAGGGCGACCAGCACGGAGCGGTGGATCAAGGTGACGCCGAAGCCGATGCGGTCGACGCGGACGAGGTCGCCCCGCTCGACCGGAACGCGGCCGTTTGGGCCATCGACCGTCATCACGTTGTCGAGGCAGACGTAGGTTTGCCCGACGTTGCGTGCCGTGACGGGGTCGGCGATGCGCCGCGCCGCGGCCTGGATCTGCCCGTAGTCGAGCTGGCGGGCGGGGCAAATGCAGCCGCAGAAGGGCTCGCCGGAGCGCACCAGCTTGGCCACCGCCTGCGGGCGGAAGCTCATGTCGCTGTCGACGAACAGGAGGTGCGTGTAGCTGGCGTCGTGCAGCACGCGGCTCGCCAGGGCGTTGCGACTGCGCGGCAGGGAAGCGCCGAGCGTGAAGGCGACGTCGCTGGCGATGTTCTCGCGGCGGAACGAGGCTTCGAGGTCGCGGACGCTGAGCAGGTAATCGACCGTGACCTGCCGCCCGTAGGCCGGCGTCGCAATGAGCAACTTCATGCCGTCCGCTCCCCGTCCCGCACCGCGCCCCCTGGCCCCGGTCGGCGCGCACCCTTAAGCTGGCCCCGCGAGTGAGGAAAGGATCGGGATGCCGGGGTGGAGCGAGCGCGAGCGCGCGGAGGAGTTAGGAGGCATGATCCGAGACCTCGTGTCGAAGCCGGACTTCGGGTCACGCGAGATGCAGACGGTGGCCTCGCTGTCGCGGTGGTTCCAGCTCGAATGCCTCGCGCACACGATGGCGGTGCGCCTCGGGCCCACGGTGCGAAAGGGTCCCTTCGCCGGGATGCGGCTGATCCCCGTGCAGCTCGGCTCCGTGCTGACGCCGAAGATCCTGGGCACCTACGAATCGGAGATCGCGCACCTCTTCGCCGACCTCGGACGTTTCCGGCGCGTCGTCGATGTCGGCAGCGCCGAGGGCTATTACGCCGTGGGCTGCCCCTTCGCTCACCCGCACATCCGCACGCTGGCCTACGACACGTCGGAAGCCGCGCAGAGGCGGTGCCGACAGGCGGCCGAGCTCAACGGCGTGGCCGACCGCGTTGAGCAGCGGGAGTTCTGCACGCCTGAGGAGATGGCCGGGCTCGCCGACGGCGAAACGCTGTTCGTGGTCGACATCGACGGCGGGGAAATCGACCTCCTGTGCGCGCTGCCGGCCGAGAGGCTCGCGCGGGCCGAGATGATCGTGGAGGCGCACAAACACGGAGCGACCACCACGGAGGAGGCGATCATCCCGCATTTCGCGGCCACGCACGACGTGACGATCTACCGGCAGAAGGTGAAAGAGGTCGACGAGCCGATGCTGGCGCAGTCGCCTTCCTTCACGCGCTGGCTGGTGACCTGGGAAGGTCGGATGAACGAGGTGTGGCTGCACCTGAAACCGAAGGCGTAAGGGCGGGGCGCCTTCGTCGATGCCTCAGGCATCCCGCCCTTCGATCGAGGCGATGAGCCGGGTGCGCGGCACGCGGGCGTGGCAGGCACGGTTGGGGACGTGGTGGACTTCGAGGTGGGCCATGTTGCGCCGCGACGGCCGGTAGATCGGCCGCCGGCCCAGCATCGGCACCATGGCCTGTTCGAGGTCGTTGGCGTTGAAATCGGTCGTGGGCACCCTGAACGCCGGCATGGCGGACCAGTCGCGGAGCTGCGCCCGCGTCACCGCGTAGAATCCGACGTAGGGGCTGTCCGTCCGGGCGAGCTCGGCCCCGCGGCGCGTCGTCAGGCGGTCGGGGCCGGGCTCGGGCGAGGCGACGCGGTAGCCTTCCGGCGAGTCGTTCTCCAGGTAGACCTTGAAGGACCGGCCCGAGAACAGCTCGTAGCGATTGGGGAGCAGGAGGTAGCGGTCGCCGAACTCGGCGTAGAAATCCAGGATCTTGCGGAAGAACTCGGGATCGAGGGCGACGGTGTCGTCCTCCGCATAGACGAAGAGGTCGTACCGGTCCCGATATTCCATGAAGACGCGGCGGCACAGGTAGGGGAGGTGGCGGGCGTGCCCCAACCGCTCCTGCGCGCTCTTGAAGTTGACGACGCGCTCGCCGTGGAAGACGTGGTTGTCCTGGTTCGTGCAGAGGAAGACGTCGCCGTGGATCTCGGCCGGGCGCTTCACCACGACGTTGTTGACGCCCTCGCTGAGGTCGCCCTCGGAGCCGAGCAGGAACTCGTGTTCGGCCAGGAGGCTCGACCATTGCCGGATGCAGGAGACGACGATCTCCTTCCGCTTCTCCAGGCCGTCCTGGCTGGACCCCTCGATCGCGTGGCGCTCGCCCGAGACCGGAAAATAATGGGCGATGCAGAGCAGGACCCTCATGGCATTTCCTCACATCCGTTCGATCGCCCGGCGGAGCGGTGACCGGGCCATCGTCTGTCAATCCGGCATCGTGCCGTTCAGGTGCCCGATCAGGCGGTTGCCGGGGGTGGATGCGTGGCTGTTGCGCCCCGACACGTGCTGGACTTCGAGCGCGCTCACGTTGCGGCGGGACGGCCGGTAGACCGGCCGCCGCCCGAACATCGGGATCATGGCCTGTTCGAGCACGTTGGCGTCGAACTCGGCCGTGGGGGCGTCGAAGAAGGGCATGGCGGCCCAGGCGCGGAGCTGCTCCCGCGTGACCGCGAAGCAGCCCGCATAGGGGCTGTTCGTACGCTCGAGCTCGGTCCCGTCCCGCATCGTCAGGATCGCGGGACCCGGTTCGGGCGAGGCGACGCGGTAGCCGTTCGGGGACGGGAATTCGAGGTAGACCTTGTGCGCGCCGGCCGAGAAAAGCTCGTAGCGGTTCGGCAGCAGGACGAAGGCGGGGCCGAACTCGCGGTCGAAGGCCGCGTATCTGGCGAAGAAGCCGGGGTCCAGGGGGACGGTGTCGTCCTCCGCGTAGACGAAGAGGTCGTAGTCGCCCAGGAACCGCACGAAGATCTGCCGGCACACGTAGGGCAGATGCCGGGGGTTGCCGACCGGTTGCCGGACGGTGTGCACCTTGACGGAGGACAACTGGTCCAGGAGGTGGTTGTCGCCGTTGACGCAGACGTAGACCGACCCCGAGACGGCGTTCTCGACCGGCTCGACGAGTCCCGCCATCTCCGGGTCGAGGTCGAAATCGGTGCCGAGCAGGAAGTGGCGGCGGGCCACCAGGCTGGACCATTGCCGGAGGCAGAAGGTCACGGTGACGGCGCGGGCGTCAGGGCTCTCCTGGCTGGAGCCCTCGATGCGGTGGCGGGGCCCCGACCGGGGAACGTAATGGGCGACGCAGACCAGCACCCTCACGACGCGCCCTCACACCCGCTCGGACCAGAAGGCGAGGAGCCGCTCGCGCATCGCGTCCATGCGGTAGCGCGCCGCGGTGGCGCGCCCCTCGTCGAGCTTGTCGGCCACCTCGCGGGCGCCCGCGTGGACGAGGCGCACGGCATCCGCGAGGGCGTCGGCGCAGCCCGGAAGGTCGCCCTCGGCGATCCAGGTGCCGTTGCGCGGCGTGGCATATTCGAGGCCCCCCTGCCCGTGGAACCCCACCGGCAGCGTGCGCCGCGCCATGGCTTCGAGCGGGGGCAGGCCGAAACCCTCGCGGTGCGACAGCGACAGGAAGATGGCGGTGCGCCCCATCAGCGCCATGGCGTCGGCGTGGGGCCGCCCGTCGATCTGCACCCAGGGCACGCGGACCATGTTGGGGTTGCGCCGCCGGAACAGGTCGCGGACGAAGCCGGCGTCGAGCCCGGCCTTGCGGGGCATGAAGCTGATGGCGAGGGCCTTCCGGGCCGGGGCTTCAGGCGGCACCTCGATCCCGCAGGGCACCACCGCCACGTCCTTGACGCCGTGGTGGCGCTCGACGTGGTTGGCGACCTGCCGGCTGCAGCACATGACCGTGTCGACCCCAAAGCTCGCGAAGTCCTCGTCGTCCCGGAAGGTGCGGAACAGGTAGAACTGGTTTTGGCAGAAGCAGACCTTGCGCGCCGGCTCGTCCCGGAAGCGGAGGAAGTGGTCGCGCCAGCCCTCGGGGATGACGCAAACGTCGTCGGCCGAGATCGCGTAGTCGCGATTCAGGACGCTCGGCGCGGCGACATCGTAGAAGCGGTCGTCGTCCGTGCTGTTGGTCACGATGGCGGCGTCGTAGCCCGCCTCCGTCAGGGCGCGGACGTGCAGCCGGATCTGCAGCGGGCCGCCGAAGGGTTTGGGGAAGGAGCGCAGGATGTAGCGGATGCGCTTCCTCGCCATGTCAGAAGCCCCGCCCCGTCTTCGACCGCATGAGGTTGTCGACGAGGGCGAGCTGGCGCGGCAGGCAGACCGAGCGCAGGTCGTAGTTGGCCACGATCGTTTCGCGCGCGGCGACGCGCATCGGCGCGAAGCGCTTGGGATTTGCCAGCACGTCCGACACGCGCTCGGCCAGGGCGAGCGGATCGAAGAAGTCGACCAGCACGCCGTTCTCGCCGTCGACGATCACCTCCTCCAGGGGAGCGGTGCGCGAGCCGACGATGAGGCAGCCGCTCGCCATCGCCTCCATCAGCGACCAGGACAGAACGAAGGGATAGGTGAGATAGATGTGCGCCGCCGACACGTGCATGATGCGGCGGAAGTCGTCGCCATGCAGGTAGCCGGTGAAGTGCACGCGGCTCGCGTCGAAGGACACCTCCTCCAGCATGCGCTTCTTGTAGCTGTCGCCCTCGGGCAGCTGCGTGCCGTAGCTGACCCCATCCATGCCAACGATGAGGATCTCGGCGTCGGGGTGCCGGCGCTGGATTTCGGGGATGGCGCGCATGAAGGTCGGGAAGCCGCGGTAGGGCTCGAGGTTGCGGGCCACGTAGGTCACCACCTTGTCGCCGGCGCGCAGCACCTTGCCGCTCTCGGTGCGGAAGGTAGCCTTCGGGTCCGGCTTGATGGCGTCCGTGTCGATGCCCTCGTGGATCACCGACATCTTGGTCTGAAAGCCCGGCGGATGTGTCGAGAACTGCCACTGCGTCGGCGTCAGCCCCCAATCGCAGCTCGCGTTGGACATAAGCGCGACGGCGTTCTTGACGCGCAGCGCCAGGGCGGTGTTGACGTCCACGGGGGTGCCGGTGTCGAAGCCGACGTCCTGCCCGCGCGCGTTGTAGTAGAACTCGAAGTAGTTGAGCAGCGGCACGTTCGGGAAGACGTCCTTGACGAAGAGCGTCTCGCCCCAGCCCGCGTGGCCGATGACGATGTCGGGCTTGAGGCCCTTGCCCTTGAGGGCGTCGAGCGTGCGGTAGACAGCCTGCCCGTGGAGGACGCCGTCCTCCAGGCTCTTCATATAGACGTGGGTGTCGGGCTTCGGGGGCCGCGTCGTCTCGTAGACGACCTTGCCGACGCCGCTGAGCTGGTTCTTCTTGTTCTTGGTGACGTAGACCACCTGATGGCCGCGCGCGCGGAGGTGGCGGCACAGGTGGAGAAACTGCGCCGGCATGTTCTGATGAACGAACAGATAGGTGAGTTTGGACATGATCTCGCGGGCGCGGCCGGGCGCATCGCCGGGTTGACCCCGCGGCCGCGCGAGGCTGGCATGCGCCTACACACTTCGGCCTCGGCTATCAAGGCTGAGCGCTGGCGGGGCGAATGAGCGTTGACTCAGGTTCGGGCCGGGGGCATCGCTCGGCACGGATCACAGCTCCGGATCTTTTCGGCATGTCACAAGTTCCCGCCCCGTTCCGCTCCCTCGGTGCCGGCGATCCCTGCCCCTGGGTGAAGCAGGCCCATGGCGAGAACGCGCTGGTCGGCATCGACAAGTTCGCCGGGCGCTACCTCGTCCTCTGCTTCTTCGGTTCGACCGCCGACCCGCGCGGCCGGAGCGCCATGGAGGCGGTCGCCCGGCATCGCTCGGCCTTCGACCTCGACCGGGCCTGCTTCTTCGGCGTCAGCATCGACCCGAGCGACCGCGAAGGACGGCGGGTCGTCGAGGACCCGCCGCAAACCTACGTGTTGTGGGACTTCGACCTTTCCGCGAGCCGGGCCTGCGGCGCGGCGCCCGACGAGCCGCGGGGCGAGCCCCTGCGCTTCCGCCCGCAATGGATCGTCGTCGACCCGTCGCTGCACGTCCTCAAGGTGTTCCCGCTGACGGCGGAGCCCGCCGACCACGACGCCGTCTTCGCCTACCTGCGCGGACTGCCCCACCCCTACCGGTTCACCGACTTCGAGCGGCCCGCCCCCGTGCTGGTGCTGCCGAACGTGTTCGACGAAGGGCTGCGGCGGCGCCTCATCGGCCTCTACGACGCGCATGGAGGTGACGAGTCCGGTGTGTACCGGCAGGGCACGCACGTGATCGACGCCGCCTTCAAGCGCCGCAAGGACCACACACTGGACGACGGGCCGCTCAAGACGGAGATCCAATCGATCTTCCAGCGGCGCGTCCTGCCGGAGATCGAAAAGCTGTTTTTCATGAAGATCACCCGCATGGAGCGCTACATCGTGGGCTGCTACGCGGCCGAGGACGGCGGGCACTTCCGCCCGCACCGCGACAACGGCCCCGGGGCCACAGCACACCGGCGCTTCGCGGTCTCGATCAACCTGAACGGCGAGTTCGACGGGGGCGAGGTGAGTTTCCCCGAATACAACCCGCGCGGCATCAAGGCGCCCCCGGGCTGGGCCGTCGTGTTCCCGGCCGCCATCCTCCATGCCGTCAGCGAGGTCACCTACGGACGGCGCTACGCCTTCCTGCCCTTTGTCTACGACGACGCGGGAGCGAAGATCCGCGAGGAGCACCTGCGGTCCACAGGGGTGCTCAGCGCCGCGGTGCAGTGATCGGCCCTCCGCCGGCGCGACCGCATCGCCGCCGGCGGCCCGGGCTTCACCATTTCAGGCGCAGGGCCGGACGCTCGATCAACCTCCAGGACACGAAGGCACAGCACAGGATGGCGGCGGTGGACAGGGCCACGACGAAAGCGAAATTGGTCCCGTCGAACAGCTCCGTCGTGATCAGGTTCTGGATCGGATAGGCGTAAAGGAAGGTCCCGTAGGAAAGGTCGCCGATCCGCCGGTAGGTCCGGCTGAACAGGAGACGGCTCTTGCCGAGTTCGATCACGAGCAGTGTCAGGAGCAGGATGATGCCGGCCCGGGCGATCTCCGGCGACGGCCCGAACGTGATCAGCCCGCCGGGGATCAGCAGGGCGGCGAGGCGGGCGCGTTCATTCAAGGGTTCCGAGGCGGCGTAAAGCGCCCCGGCCGCGAAAGTCAGGAAGAAGCGCAGGACGTTGAAGGCGTTGTACTGCGAGAAGAAGACCTCCGGGACGGGGTTGGGCGTCGTGGTTATGTGGTGGACATAGGCGACCAGTAGGGCGAGCCCCGCGACCGTGAGCCAGGTGCGACGGCTCATCAATGAGGGCGGGATCAGCTTGTAGGGCACGAGCAGGGCGAGGTAGCAGAGCAGCTCGTATTTCACCGTCCAGATCGATCCGTTGACGGCGGACCAGCGAGCGGAAGCGAAGACGCCCGGCAGGTAGAACTGCGTCGGCGTGGACACGATCGGCAGGTTGTGCAGCAGGAAGGCCCGCGTCTGCGGATCCCTCCAAAACGCGCCCGCGCCGAGGCTCGTCACGCACGCCCCCAGGGCCGCGCACGCCAGGATGCAGACGATCCAGGCGGGAAAGATGCGCAAGGCGCGAGCCGCGAGATACCTCGCGACCCGCGGATCCCGATCCAGGCTCTTGAAGACCAGGTAGCCGCTGAGGCCGAAGAAGATGTAGAGGCCCGTGCTCGACAGTGTGATGCCCAGCGGCCCAAGGGGTGGCTCGACGTAGCCCGCCATCCCGAATTCGTGGCTATAGAACACGCAGAAGGCCGCACCCATGCGAATCGCATCGAACGAGTTGCTATGCTGGGGCCGCCCTTCCGCTGCCTCGTCGACCGCCTGCGGCGAACCAGCGCGAGGGACAGGCGGCATCGGCTCGGGAGCGAGCCTCGTTTCCAGCAGGCTTTCGGGCATGCTGATGGTCTAGGGCATGGCTGTTGGCCTGTAAACGCGCAGCCCCGCTCGGGTCGGAATGCTCCCTATCCGGATGCGCGGTCCCGCTGCGGCCTTCATCGGCGTTCCAAAGCGTAGATGGACCGTCGCGCGGGCGGCAGGTAGTTGCGGTACGGGACGGCTGCGACCTCGCGATAGCCGTCGACGGGCCCGAAGCTGATCAGGTAGCGGTCGTCGGCGACCCACCACCAGCTCTTGTCTGCGGACACGGGATGAGGATCGGCGTCGAAAGCGGCGCCGTTGTATTCGAAGCCTCCATCGAGGTTGGCGGCGTTGGCCGGCCCCGAACCGGTCAGAAGCGCGATGGCGCGCCAACGCGCCCGGTTCCAGCTCATGTAGTCGTGAGTTCCCAATACCGCGAACACGACCATACCGACCGCTAGGATCGCAGGCAGGACGAGCGATCCCGCTGCGCCGCGAGGGAACGCGGCGTTCCTGTCGCAAACCGCCACACGCATGTAGAAGAAACACAGCAGCGGCATCACCACGGCCGTGTAACGCTCGAAAACGTTCGCTGGCAATAGCGGAGCATAATAGCTTCCGACGCTCAGAAAGAGGAACAGAGCGACCGAATTTTTTCCATCGAGCCTCGTGAGCCCTCGGCCGAAGAGACGCTGAGCGAAGACCGCGACGACGTAGCTCAATCTGAAGAGGCCAACCGCGCTGACCGCCGTGACAAGGACCCAGAACGTGAGCGGGAGCGGCGGAATCTGAGGTAGGTGAAGAAGGTGCACGTCGCGAAGGGTCAAGGGCCCGAGCCCCTGGGTCACAAGAATGTTGCCTTTGATCGGCATGAGACCGAAAGCGATGGTGTCGACGGCGAACACTGTCGCGGTCACAACGGAGGCCACCGTGCCTGGAAGCCATCTCGGTCCGCGGCGGACGTCGATCGCCGGGGCGGGAAGTTTCAGCGCGAACGTCAGCGGGGCGATGAAGAGGCCCATGTAGAGTGCGACGATCGCACCGTTGAGGAAGACGTTCTGCGCTAGAAGCGCAGGCTGCTTCAGGATCTGCACCAGCTGCTCGTTTTTCACGTAGTACAGACCAGGAGTTCTTCTGGTCGAATTCATCCAGCCTTCGTAGATTAGAAGGGCGGCAGCACCGATCAGCGCAGGCAGCACGGAAGCGAGTATCGACCTCCATCGACGCTCCGAGCTGCACAAGGAGGCGACCGCGAAGGCCAGCGGCAGACAGAGCCCCAGTTGGCGGCACAGAACAGAGGTCACGGCGAGGGCAGTCCCAAGGACTCCCATGAAGCGCGATCCGGTCTGGAGGCGCAAACAGAAAGCCAGCGCGGCGCCACCCGTGATGACGGCGAAGAACACATCCGTCATGAACGTGAAAGAGAGTTCAAACAGGACCGGGTTGAAGACCGTGATGACGGCGCCGATACCGGCCTGAAACAACGAGGCTCCCACGAGCCTCATGCCACGATGGACCACGACGAGCAGAACGACGGCCGCAACAAAGGTCGAAGCGCGCAGACCTTCATACGAACACGCCCCGACGTAACAAAGCGGCCACGCCGACAGCGACTGGGTGACCAGGGACATGTTTCCCCAGAAGCTGGGCTTCCAGTCATGCTCCAAGACGAGACGACGGGCCGATGTCGCGAACGACCAGTCGTCGTTCAGCGGGAAGTTGCCTCGCGGATCCACGATGAGCGCCGCAACCACGAGGGCGGTCGCCAGCGCCGCAAGGGCGTACCGATCTCCTGTCCCGAAGGCTCGCCGCGCTTTCAGATCTGCAGCGGGAGCGAACGGCTGGTTCCTTGACAGCATCGATGACCATGCCTTGCTGATGGAGAACGACGATCTCACGCGGTCTCGCCGGGTTAGTGAACGCTCCGGGACCCTGGATGGCGTGCCGCCGAATGCCGGCTCTGGTTGAAGGCGAGGCGGTGGTGTCGATCCTGAGGGGCGAGCGCCAGCGGGCGGTGCCGTGAGCGCTCCATGTCGACATCGCAGCGTCGGAGGACGACGTGCTCGGAACCGACGGGTCGCCGCCCATGAGCGCAGGCACCCGCGAGGTTCAGTCGGGCTGCGCCATCACCCGCTTCGAGGACGTGCAGGACGATGAGTATGGGATGCGCGAAGCGGGGTCCGGTCTTTTCTCGATACCTCACGGCTCTTCAGGATCCGTCATCCCGAGACCACAGAACCTGGCGCAAGGACCGGACGTCCACGCCTCGGGAGCCCCGTCGACAGGCGGTGCATCAACGGCCTTTCGAACCCGGCGTGGAGAGCCATCGCGATCGTTCCGACCATCATGACCGCGAGGAGCACGTAGAGGAGGCTGCCCAGCGGTTCCCCCATTAGCGCGGCGCAACGCGGGAGGAGCGGGCGCATCGCTATGAGCACGAGGGGGTGGACGAGATAGATGGCGTAGGAGGAGGCGCCGAGCCGGAGCAGCCACGGGCGGGGAGCGAGCGACGGGTCAGCCCGCAGCACCGTGCCGGCAAAGACGAGCGCGCAAGGTGCTCCCCAGGCGATCCAGCGCGGGAAGTGTTCCGGGACGTTGGGCACGGCGTTGAATCCCGCCAGCGTTTCTCCGACGATCATCGCTGCGGCGATCAGGACCGTCGCGACGGCCTGGACGCGGGTGAGGCGCAGGCCGCGACGATAGGCGAGGCCGAGCCCGATCCCCATGACGAATTCGAGCAGGATAGGGGCGGACCAGAAGCGCAGCGGCTGCGGCAGATCGACGATCGTCCCGAGCACAACGAGGCCGATCAGCCCTCCCACCACAAGAACCAGCCCTGAGCGGCGGAATGACATTCCGAGCGCGAAGACGGCGTAGAACATCATCTCGAAATTCAGCGTCCAGCCGATGCTGTAGACGGGCAGGCGCAGCCCGTTGGCGTCGCTGTAGGGCCAGAACACTAGGGAGTTCGCGACGAGGTCGGGCCGCACCACATCCCATTTCCCCTGGACCACCTGAATGAGGCAATAGGCGAAGGTTGCGAGCCAATAGAGAGGTATGACCCGGACGATGCGGCGGCGCAGGAAATCGGCAGCCGCCCCGGGAGTGCCGAAGCGATCCGCCGCGGTGTGGATCATCACGAAACCGGAGATGACGAAGAACAGGTCCACCCCGGCGGCGCCGACGTAATAACGGGGGATCAGTTCCGGCCCGCCGTGGTAGGCGATGTCCCCGACGAGGTGTGACATCGCAACCGTGACGGCAGCTAGGCCCCGCAGGTATTGCACGCCGTCGAGACGGGCGCGGTGCGGGGGGGCGACGGATTGCGGGTGGCTTAGCGCAGCGGTAAAGTCGTTCGCCAACGGAGCGCAGCCTTGCATCACGAGCCCTCGATCACCGCCATGATGCTGCCTGGGCGCGACACGGCTCCCGCCCGTCTCGCCAACGTCGATGCCCTAAGAGGCCTCGCCGCCCTAGCAGTTTGCCTGTTCCACTGGGAACATATCGGCTTCGGCACTCCCGTCAACGCGCAGATCTTCCGCTTCGGAATGCTCGGAGTGGAGCTGTTCTTCATGATCAGTGGCTTCGTCATCGGGTTGGTGGCTGAGCGCAGCCCGTCGGTGCCGCGCTTCGTGCTGGCGCGGGCCGTGCGGCTGTACCCTGCCTACCTCGCCTCCGTGGCGTTGACGGCGCTCTACGTCCTGCCAGTGAGCAAGTACGGCGTCGAGGCGGTCCTGGTCAACGTCACCATGCTCCAATCCTTCGTCGACGTTCCGAATATCACAAATCCCTATTGGACTCTGGCCTTTGAGATCACGTTCTACGGCCTCGTCGCGGGTCTGCTCGCCGCCGGTGCCTTCGCCCGCATGGAGGTTTTCGCCCTCGCTTGGCTGGCCTTCGCGCTGCTATATCGGTTGACGATCCCGGGCCCGCTCGGCTTCGACGATGGGCATCCGCTGGCCCAACTCGGCTATATCACAGTGGCGCCGCAGTTCGCACCGTTCTTCGTGCTCGGCGCCATGGTCCATCGTTTCCGAAGAGGTTGCCTTGGCACGCTGGGGCGCATCGCGGTCGCGGCCGCGCTCGGCATGACCCTTTTCGGTCGCGACGACTTCGCCCAGGTGTCCGGGGCGGCCTACGCCACCGCCGCCTTGGCCATGACGGTGGCGCTGTGGATCGCGGCCCACGGGGGGGCGGGCGACGGTTCCATCGTCCGCACGCTCGGCCGACTCGGAGTCGTATCTTACCCGCTCTATCTCGTGCACTGCACCGTGGCGAACCTCTGCATCCTCGTGCTGACACCCTATGGAATTGGTTCGGCATTTGCGGTCATGTTGTCGGCGCCGATGTCTTTGTTGCTCGCCGTGTGCTTACACCGCAAGCTCGAACGTCCTCTCATCGCAGCGTTCCAAAAATTCCGGAATCAGCAGCCTGGCTCTATGGTGGTACTGGGCCCGTCCTGCCCCTGACCCGTCGTCACGTTGGAACAATTTTGGTTTCCAAAGTGGTGAGTCCACCGCTGTTAAGAGCAGAAATCCATCGGCCGATAGGAAGCAGGTGCAATCCTGCCCTGGCTGTTGACAGCTAGATGACGGTAATCAGTCGTGATCGCGCCTCGCTTCACGATTGCTACCTTTTATGACTCCATGAGTAAGGCGGCTTCTGAAAGCCATTAACAGGCTGAGCCGGAAACCCAGTCAATGCCACATCTCCCAAGATCCACATCAGAGCGACGAGCATGGATCCAGACCTCATTAATGGCGGGCAACAAGTGTTGAACTCCATTCCTAATGCCGTCCCCTCACTTTCGAAGCTCGACAGAAATGTCGCGGTGCTGGTACCCTGTTTCAACGAAGCTTTGACCGTTGGTCAAGTCGTCAGGGGATTCATAAGCGCCCTACCTGAAGCAACAATATACGTTTACGACAACAACTCGTCGGACAGGACGGCAGACATCGCTCGGTCGGCCGGTGCGGTCGTTCGATTGGAGCGGCGTCAAGGCAAAGGTAATGTTGTTCGACGTATGTTCGCTGATGTGGATGCGGCCTGCTACGTCATGGTTGATGGCGACGACACCTATGATCCCGCCGCTGCTGCCGAGGCTGTCAAACTTGTGACGATCTACGGCTATGACTTCGTCAACATCGCCAGGAAACCGACCGATACAGAGGTCTATCGCAGAGGTCATAGAATAGGAAACAAGGTTCTCACGCAAACCGTTCGCTCCTTCTTCGGACGCGATACATCTGACATGCTATCCGGTTATAAGGTAATGTCGCGCCGATTTGTGAAATCCTTCCCCGCCATGTCTAGCGGGTTCGAAACTGAGACAGAACTGACAGTACATGCACTAGAGATGCGCATGCCAATGCATGAGATTTGCGCAGCTTACAAAGATAGACCGAAGGGTTCAATCAGCAAGCTGCGCACCTACAGGGATGGTGTTCGTATTATCCTACTTATCGCACGTCTAGTCAAAGACGAAAGACCGTTCGGGTTTTTTGGCACGCTAGGGGCATTGATCGGCTTATTTGGGGTCGCACTCGGAATTCCTGTGGTGTTAACTTTCTTTGAGACTGGACTTGTTCCTCGCCTACCGACTGCTGTACTCAGCGTTGGCCTTGTCATGATCGGATGGCTTGCAATTTTTACAGGAATAATTCTAGATGTCGTAACTAAGGCGCGCCAAGAGTTTAAGCGAATAGCTTACCTATCAATTGGTCGCTCACCGACGCTGTAAGTAATCAGTCGCGGGAGAAAAGGTAATATTATCATTGAAAGCCGTAACCCAATGCATCGTAACATCTATGATCAATTCTAATGCTGGCTGCAAAATCAATACGTATCAGCAATCATCGAGCACTCAATTTCTTTTTAAATCCCGTGTCGTTTCGTTTCCGTGCGCAGTATTCAGTAAGACCCTGACCCAAAAGCCTACGGCCGCGCGAGTCGCCGGATGCCGAACTGGATGGCAGCGAGCGTGGCGAAGGGCAGCAGGGTGGAGGCGAGATTGTCGAAGTTTTTGGCCAAGCGCCTGTTCCGTAAGCGGGGCGCCGAGCCCACGTTGCGTCGGGCTGCCTGATGAAGCAGAGCGCCGGCTGGCTCAGGCGGCGGCCTTGAGCCCGGGGATGGTCGGATAGGCCCAAGGCAGGAAGTCGTCGAGCCGGCTCTGGGGATGGCCGCCCACGATGCGGGTGATCACGTCGCGGAGGTAGGCCTGCGGGTCCACGCCGTTCAGCTTGCAGGTTTCCACGAGCGAGGCGATCACCGTCCAGGTCTGGCCGCCCCGATCGGAGCCGGCGAAGAGGGCGTTCTTGCGGGTGAGGGCGAGGGGCCGGATCGAGCGCTCCACTGTGTTGGAATCCATCTCCACCCGGCCGTCGTCGGCGTAGAGCGTCAGCCCGTCCCAGCCTGACGTCGCGTAACGGATCGCCACGGCCAGCGTGCTCTTCTGGGTATGCCTCCGGCGAGGGCCGCCTTGTGAGTGTGATTAGGCGTGGAATTTTGGCTCTGGCGCAAACTTGGTGCTGATCGGCGGTCGTTTTCACCCCGACTGGACCATGCGAGCTTGCAGAAGGTCGATCTTGCCGCGGCCGTACATCTGGCGGCGAACGAGCTTCAGCTTGGTGACCTGTCCCTCCGTCTGACCGTTGGACCAGAGTTCGACGATGGCGGCCCGCACGGCATCCTCGTCGTCCATGATCCCCAAAGCGAAAGGTAGCGTCCGATCGAGTGGTGGAGATTTTGGGTCGAGAGCGGCGGGCGGAGCTCCGCCCATAGCGGAGGCCGCCGCTCTCCTGGGTGATCACCGTGCCCCCTGGTAGGGTCGGGTTGCTGACCAGCGACACGAACCGGAGAGCACGATGACCGATGACACACTGCCACTTCTCGACGCGTTGCTGAAGCGCGGCGGAGGCGATTTCATGAAGGAGCTGGCCGAAGAGGTCCTGGGACGGCTGATGGCCTTTGACGTCGAGGGCCAGATCGGCGCCGGCCGCTACGAGCGCAACGAGGAGCGCACCACGCAGCGCAACGGGTACCGCCACCGCGCCTTCGACACGCGGCTGGGAACGCTCGATCTCAAGATCCCGAAGCTGCGCAAGGGCTCGTACTTTCCCGGCTTCCTGGAGCCGCGCCGCACGACCGAGCAGGCGCTCGTGGCGGTGATCCAGGAGGCCTGGATCCAGGGCGTGTCGACCCGCAAGGTCGACGACCTCGTTCAGGCCATGGGGCTGAGCGGGATCTCGAAGAGCCAGGTGTCGGAGCTTTGCAGGGCATCGACGCCCGCGTGAACTCCTTCCTTGAGCGGCCGATCGAGGGCGAGTGGACCTACCTGTGGCTGGACGCGACCTATCTGAAGGTGCGCGAGAACGGGCGCATCGTGTCGGTGGCGGCGATAATCGCCACGGGGGTGAACACCGACGGGCGCAGGGAAATTTTGGGGCTCGGCCTCGGCCCGTCGGAAGCAGCGACGTTCTGGCTCGGGTTCCTGCGCGGGTTGGAGAAGCGCGGCCTGAAGGGTGTCAAGCTGGTCATCTCGGACTCGCACGAAGGCTTGAAGGCCGCCATCGCGCAGATCTTCCAAGCAACGTGGCAAAGGTGTCGAGTTCATTTCATGAGGAACGCGTTGGCTCATGTGTCCAAGCCTCAGCATCAGATGGTAGCTGCCGCGATCCGGACGGTGTTCATGCAGGCTGACCAGGCTGCGGCGTCGAAGACCGGCGCCAAGTCGCCGATCAGCTGCGTCCCCGCATCCGCAAGCTGGCGGAGTTGATGGACGAGGCCGAAGCTGACGTGATCGCCTTCATGAGCTTTCCCAAACAGCACTGGCCGAAGCTACACAGCACGAACCCCATCGAACGATTGAACAAGGAGGTGAAGCGGCGCGCCGACGTGGTCGGCATCTTTCCCAACGAGGAATCGATCAAGCGACTGGTCGGTGCGGTCCTGCTCGAACAGAACGATGAGTGGCAGCTCCAGCACCGCTACATGACGCTCGAAACCATGGCCGGCCGCGCCGACGAGCCGACGGCCTTGACCCACATCGCAGCCTGATTGCCCGTCAGGGGACCGCGGTGAACACCCGACCAAACTACACCATCTTGACGGACGTGATCAAGCGAAAGAGGCCAACTCGCTCCCTTGCGAGTCCCGTAGCCAGGACGTGAGATCGTCCGTCTTCTTCGCCGCCACCATGGTCTTGAAACGATCGTGGAGGTTGCGGGCCGCGACGATCTTAGGGGAGGTCGTTTCGACGGCGACCCTGACGCGCAAGGCTTCGGCCGACCTGCAGTCGCGTTCGGACGTCAGCAGCCTGGCGATGGTGCGAGCAGGCGGTAACGGCGTGACGGGGGCGGGTCGGTCGGCCGAGGCCTGTGCGGCGCGACGCCTGCGGGTCGCCCACTCGGTCACCACGCGCTGGCTGCCGCCGAACCCGGCATCGCGCAGGCGCCGCCATAGCTCGGCCCCGTTCCGGCAGCCTCCGTCCCACTCGGTGCAAAGCTTGTCACTCCACCGGTCGAGCGTGGTCGAGCGCGAGCGGAACACGTCCTCCCGGGTGCCAGCCAGGATGCGCCTTACGGTCTGACGCGACACGCCGGTGGCCCGGACAATGCCCTTGATGCTGTGTCCTTGGCTCTTGAGGGACCTCACGGTGCCGTTCACCTCGTCGCGGCGCTTCCATCCCGCCCATTGCACCTTCTCGGCCGAGCTGAGCTCGACTTTCCGCATTTTTGGAGGCGCATCAGGTGCTGACCCAGAAGATGTCCTCGGCTGCGATGCAGGTGAGGGCGTCGTCGAGGGCGAGGATAGTGCTGCCGAAGGGGCCGGTCGAGGACCAGCGCTCCTTCCACAGGGACCAGTATAGAACTTCGAAGTGGCCGTCGGGTTTTGCCGGTCGCAGGCGGGCGACGGGTGTGCCCGACCGCGCATCGTAGAGCGTGTAGCCCCGGTTGCGCCGCTCGGCCACGAGAGAACCACGCGGGCTTCGAAACTGCGCGATGCGCATGATGACGTCGTCGTCCATGGCGGCGCAGGATATTCCGAGGGACTGGTCCCGTCACGGACCGTTTGCGCTCTGATGGGCTGGATGCAGGGCTTGCTGAACAACGGCGATGCGATTCTACGGCCGGGATGAGACCCCATCGCCAACGCCCCCCTTCCGACCTTTCCGCTGTGCCAGCGATCTTGTCGACATGGCTGACCGTACTGCGCCCGTGCTTCACTGCACCAGTCTGGACCCGAGTCCTCGTGCTGGTGGCCGGTGCGGTGTTGTCGCCCGGCGGACGAACCGTGACGCAAGCCCTGCGCGTGATGGGACTGGCCGGAAAACCCGGCTTCGGTCGATACCACGACGTCCTGAGCCGGGCGCGGTGGGATGCGCGCGACGTGGCGCGCAGGCTGCTCGGGCACCTCGTCGCCGTGCTGTCGCCGGACGGCGAGGTGATCATCGGCATCGACGACACCGTGGAGCGACGATGGGGGCCGAAGATCGCGGCGCGCGGCATCTATCGTGACCCCGTCCGTTCGTCCAAAGGCCATTTCGTCAAGACCAGCGGCCTGCGCTGGCTCGTGCTGGCCGTCATGCTCCCGGTCCCCTTCGCGGGCCGGCGCTGGGCGCTGCCCTTTCTCACCGTGCTGGCCCCCTCGGAGCGCTGGAGCGAGGCGCATCGCCAGCGCCACAAGACCCTGACCGACTGGGCGCGTCAGGCCATCCTGCAGAGCAGTCGCTGGCTGGGGAGCCGCCGCGTCACCGTGGTGGCCGACAGCAGCTTCGCCGCGCTCGACCTCATCGCCGCCGTGCGCCGCCACGTCACCCTGATCACGCGGTTGCGCCTCGACGCCAACCTGTTCGAACCCGCCCCCGCGCGCGTTCCAGGCCGGCGCGGCCGCCCCGCCCTGAAAGGAAAGCGAGTGCCCAAGCTCGATGCCGTGCTGCGCGACCCGGCCACCGTCTGGACAAAGGTGACGCTGACCGAATGGTACGGCGGCCAAACCTGCAGGCTCGAATACACCTCGGCCACGGCGCTCTGGTCCAAGGCCGGCCTGCCGCCCCAGCCGATCCGCTGGGTGCTGGTGCGCGATCCGTCCGGCACCCGTGACGCGCAGGCGTTCCTGTGCACCGACGCCGACCTCACCGCCGAGGCGATCCTCACGCGGTTCGTCATGCGCTGGCGCATCGAGACCACCTTCCAGGAGGTCCGCCGGCACCTCGGCGTCGAGACCCAGCGCCAATGGTCCGACAAGGCCATCCTGCGCACCACACCTGCCTTGCTCGCCTTGTACTCCCTCGTCACGCTCTGGGCACACGAGCTGCACACCCGGGCCGGACCGATCCGCCCACAGACCGCAGCTTGGTACGACAAACGCCTGCCAACCTTCAGCGACGCGCTCGCCGACGTCCGCCGCGCGTTATGGTGGCCGCAGATTTCATCAACGTCCCCGCCCAGCCGAGACCCCGTCAAAATTCACCCCGACCTCCTCGACCGGTGGATCGACACACTGTGCCGCGCTGCCTGAAATGCGTAAAGTCGAGCTGAGGACCTCGGGATCGATGTCGCCGCCCGTGATGGCGCGACGGAGATCGCCCATGTGCCGCTTCACGGCCTCGACAAAAGCGGCCGTGGCGTTCTCGAGCAGATGCCAGCGGTCGCAGATCTGCAGCGCTTGGGGAGCGCCCTTCGTGGCCCCCTCGCGGAAGCCGCTGCCGCGGTCTCGACACACGATTTCGACGCCAGGATGGGCCGCGAGCCAAGCCGCGACGGTGCCGCCCTCCCGATCCGGCAGGACGTCGATGGTGCGTCGGCGTTCGAGGTCGCAGATGACCGTGCCATAGCGCTGACCCTTGAGCCAGGCGAAGTCGTCGATGCCGACCACGCGGACGTCGGATGGCGTCGGTATCGCGCGCCGGCGTAGGACACGCAGCAGCGTGTCGGCGCTCACCGGCATGGACAGGCGTTCGGCAAGCCGCTCCCCGGGGCGGCCGCCCAGCGCGAGGGCGATCGCGTGGGTGAGGACGTCGAGGCGCGATGTGCGACGCGCGTGAGCCTGGATGAGGTCGTGGGCGAAGCGTTCCGTGAACACCTGGCGCTCGCAGGCGGCGTTGCGGCATCGGAACCGCCGGGCAGACAGACGGATCCTGAGGCGTCGACCATGGGCCGGGAGATCGCCGAGGGATCGACCATAGCGGCTGTGGACCGAGGAAGACGCGAGACCACATGCCGGACAGTCACTCGTCGGTGATGCGCTGTGTGCGTGAACGGTGATCCCGGCCGCGCCGATCTCATGGCGGTCCACGACGAGCCCGGCCGGGGCAAGCTTGAGCGGCACAGTTCGATGCGACATGCGATCCGGCCCTCCCTGGCCAAAGCGCCTACGCCGCTGGAGTCACTCGGGATTCACCGCCTGCTGCACCAAGTTTGCGCCAGTGCCAATATTGGATGCCGATAGGGGGTCAACTTTCGACGCCGATTGACATCCGCGTCCCTCGCCGTAGGCATACCGTTCACGGACGCGAGCGCCCGCGCGTAACGGTCCTTGGCCGTCACCTGAGCGACGACGTTCCTGCCCTTGCGCGATTTCCCCCCTCATGGGTGAAGCCGATGAAGTCGAACGTCGTTCCCGCTGCTATCGGATGGCACCCTTGCGGGCGCCGAAACCAAAAACCCACGAGGCGGGTCTTGGTCGGATGGAGCGTGATCCCGTGCCGCCCGAGCCGCTCGCCCAACAAGGCCAGCATCTGCATGCCGGCTGCGTGGTTCTCGAACGCCATCACCGCATCGTCGGCGTAGCGGACCTGCAGGCAATGCCCCCGTGGGTACGGCCGCGCCCCAGTCTCGGACCATCTGTCCAGCACGTGGTGCAGGTAGATGTTCGAGAGCAGGGGCGAGATCACACCATCCTGCGGCTTGCCTCCCATCGTACGGCGTAGGACGCGCTTGTCGAGCATCCCCGCCTTCAGCCATCTCTCGATCATTCTCCGGACGACGCCGTCCGTGACTCGTAGGTCGAGAAAGCCTCGCAGGTGCCCGTGATGGACAATGTCGAAATATCTCGATACCTCGACGCCCACCACCCAGCGGAGCCCCTGCTCCATGAACCCCGTGCGCAGAGCACGAGGGCATCGTGGGCCGAGCGTCCCGACTGGGAGCCGTACGAGCACGGCAAGAAGTCCGCCTCGTAGATCGGCTCCAGCAACAGGAGGATCGCCCGCTGCGCCATCAACAGCGGTTCGAGGACCGCCCACTCGGCGTCAGTCAGATCGGTTGAGTAGCGGAGGTCGGAGCGGCTATGCTGCTCACGGGTGATCAGGGTGCCGTGATGGTTCCAGATCAGGTTTGAGCACCCTCCCAGAATGATCTCAGCCCCGCCCGCCCAACCCCACATGCTCTCGTCGGACGGACACTCAGCTATGCTGGTATGCTACTATCTGCATCCTGATCTGGCAGCCTTGGAAGGTATTTTGAAAGCCGATCTAGATATATCTGCTCGACGATATCCTGAAAGCGATTGACATCCTGCCTCAGGGCGAGCGAACGCTTCACAGGCGCTGTAGGCTTCATTGATTCGTCGAGATAGAACAGCTCCTTTCTTATTTTAGGTTCATCGGCGTCACTGATATTCAGCACAGTTTTCATGTAAAGCCAAATGTCACCCCCTCTTTCAAGGAACTCTCGAGGAGCTAGAAACTCAACACTGCGCTTGAAGAGCATCGACCTTACGAACGGATCTGAAGACTGTCGCGCGAGCGTCAACAGGCGCAGACCGATAAATGTTCTGGACGAAGAATATCGAGTGAGAGAACGAGCCGTATCATCAAGCAGCCCTGAGTGTCCGTCCGATAAGGGCACGTGGGGTTGAGTGGCCGGGGCTGAGATGATTCCAGGAGGGTGCTGAAACCTGATCTGGAACCGCCATGTGGACCCCGGCCACCCGCGAGCAGCATAGCCGCTCCGAACTCCGCTACTCAACCGATCTGACCGACGCCGAATGGGCCGTCATCGAACCGCTGTTGCCGCCCGGCAACCCGCTCGGACGGCCCCGGCTGTGGTCGTTGCGGGAGATTGTGAACGGCATTTTCTATGTGCTGCGGGGCGGCGTTCCCTGGCGCCTGTTGCCGAAGGACCTGCCCCCGAAGAGCACGGTGTACGGCTACTTCAGCGCGTGGCGCGATGAGGGCCTGTTCGCCGGCATCAACCACCATCTCGTCATGCTGGATCGCGAGCGGGCCGGGCGAGAGGCTTCGCCCACCGCGGCCGTGCTCGACAGCCAGAGCGTGAAGACCACGGAGAGCGGCGGTCCGCGGGGCTACGACGCGGGCAAGAAGGTGAAGGGTCGCAAGCGCCGGCCCTGGTCGACACGGACGGCCGCGCCCTGGTGCTCGACCCGCAGCCGGCCGACGTGCAGGACCGCGACGGGGCCGTGCCGGTGCTCAAGCAGTCACGCCGTTCATATCCTTTCATCGCCAAGGCCTTCGCCGACGCGGGCTACGCCGGCGACAAGCCGGACAGCGCCACGCTCATCGCCGTCGAGATCGTCCGCAAACCACCCGGGCAGGTCGGCTTCGTGGTTCACCCCCGGCGATGGGTGGTTGAGCGCTTCTTCGCCTGGATCAGCCGCAATCGACGCCTCTGGAAGGATCCGGAGGCCACAATCGCATCCGCAAAGGCCTTCCTCTACGCTGCGTCCGTCATGATGCTGCTACGTCGCATAGGTTGCGCAGCCTGACTTCCCGGACGGACTCTAAGACATAGACCATCTGGTCGTCGAGGTCGTAGCAGGACCGTGGAAATCCAAAGTGAATGTTTTCGTTAGCTCCGTCCCATCGCAATCCGATGGGTGTGACCGCCCCATCATCAATAAACGGCATTTCGACTGCGCCAGCCGGTGGAATGCGAGATTTCAACGCCGGAATATTCAGGAATGACAATCGCGCTAACGATGTCCAGACGTTTCCAATCTCTCCGATCAGATCGACATCTTCCACAAGGTAGTTTGAGCTCCGACGAGCGAAAACGAGATTGGTCGACGATCCTGAGAAACCATGTTCAACCAACACGGAGCGATCGATAAACGTTTTGTCAGCCTCCCGTCCGTCTCGCCCCGAGTCACGATCGATGTTGATTGATTCTGATTGGTCGATCGAACAAATGACGCCGTCAGCGAACTTCACTCTGACCGCTTTCCCTGCTCCAACCCTGAACGATCCGACGTTTACGATGAAGTGGTCACCACAAATGGAGCTTTTCTCAAGGCCCGATGTAAGAGCCCGAATTTTATCCTCGACTGGAATTGGCCAGCTTGCTATATCGCTTATAACTTCCTCAAAATGCTCGGATTTCATATCCTTTGCAGAAAGGGCGTCACGAACGTGTTTTTCGATCCGGAGGTAATGATCCCGGATGGACGCATGTCGCATGAAACCCCAGTCACGCCCATGCGTAACTGGATTTGAGTTTGAGGCTGTCGTGTTATCGTCGGTCTTGGACAGCAGCGTGCGATACACAGCAGTGAAGTATATCCTACAGTCTTCTTGAAAACCGACATCTTGAATAAGCGCGAGAGGCAGCTTGACCATATTTTTGCTCCAGCTTTATCGATATAGGGAACGATACATCAGAGTTTCTATCTCTCTATCAAGAGTATCGACTCATTCTTGGCGAAATAGTAGCGGTATCCGTAGAAGCGAAGATTACTAACGACCGCCGACATTGATTTCCACCTCGCCACAATGGTCACCACCGTACCAGCACCGACCTTTCCGTGAAGAGGAAGTCCCTCAGCGGAATATATCGTCACATCTACGATCTCGGTAAGCCGCCCGATGCCCTCGTCACGCGCTGTAGCAGAGGACAGGAAAATCATTGGACAGCATAAGCACAGAGCGAGCAACCAGCCCCGCCGACGCTCATACCGCCGAACTCTGGCTTCCGCCCATCTGAGTTCGCGACGTGCGGCGGCTAGGCGCACATTGATAGGGCCCGCTGGTGCCCGGGTCATCCACCACCTCAAATTTCGTCCATCAACCAGTTTGCAGCGGGTACGACGGCTTGCATGGCTTCAGTCCGAAATCGAACCAACGACAGATATATTCGCCGTCCAGCAGCTAGACCGTGGTCCTTCTCGAACACTTCAGCGTTCATCCTCGGTATATGCAGCATTCCTCGCGCTACGAGAAACTTTGCAGCCTCAGACCTGAGAGATTGATTCTCCAGAACACTGATGTACCCACCTTTTGCAATTGAGGCCGCCTGGGTTTCGGAAACATCGCCCCCAACGCGATTTTCAACAACGAACATGGATGCTTTGTTTTCGTCGCAGAAGTTTCGAAGCCATAAGGCTTCAGCCAGGGCTCCCGGCTCCGCCGTCATCACGATCAACACACCTATTTCGGTTTCTTTTCGAGCGAAGTCGTCCAGGTACTGGACGAGTGTTGTGAAGAAGGACCTCGAAGTGTTGGCGCCGATGTCGACGACGGTCGGCCTCTTGACGCAGGAGAGGGCTTCGATCACATCATCGAACTCTTCCTCGGCAGCGCGACCCCGTGTTCGCTCGATCTGAGCAGGATCGACGCGAACTCGAAAAAATCGTGCCTCACCGTCCTTAGCTTTCTTCTCAAACTCCAACATGCGACGCGTTGTGTCGACCTCAAAGATCTGCAGATCTGGCACCAACTCAATAAGCGCACGCACCAGTGTGGTTTTACCGACACCGCCCTTGTCCTGCGCGACGAAGAGAACTCGCGTCATTCCGCCTCCTGATCGATGTATTTGTCATAGGAACGGTAATCACTCTCGCGGAGCTGTTCCTCCAGCGTAGGCTCTGACTTTTCATCGGAGTCTCGCCGATTGGACAGAGCATGTCTCACGATTGTCGACGTGGTCTTAGCTCTTTGCTCGACATGCGTATTTCCAAGAGGTCGCTCATCGATCTTTTTTTCCTCGACATGGGAAATATTGAAGTCAGTATTTTCGCGCTCGCCACCTCGCTTCTTTCTCTGAAGCGAAGATATTGTACTCGTCAGGGACTTGACAGGCAAAGTCGAACCATCACGGGCTAGAGCTATTTCCGATCAGGTGGGGTCGTAGGCATCGTAGCCAGCCGCGGCGAGGTAGTTACGGCACTCGTCAGGGGTGAAGCGGGTGAAGGCTTTCCGGATGGCGACGCGCAGATCCGTGACGGTGCGGGCCGCCGCTGTGCGAAGCAAGGCCTTCAGCTTGGCGAAGGCGTTCTCGATGGGATTGAAGTCAGGGCTGTATGCCGGAAGGTAGAGCAAGCGAGCCCCCGCTGTTTCGATGGCCTCCCGCACGCCTTTCACCTTGTGAGCGCTTAGGTTGTCCATCACGACCGTGTCGCCGGGCCTGAGAGCCGGGATGAGGATGTCGGTGACGTAGGCCAGAAACCGCGCCCCGTTTGTGGCGCCGTCCATCAGTTCGATCGCAAAGGGACCGCTTCCCCGCAGGGCCGCCGTGACCGTGGTGGTCTTGTAGTGCCCGTGCGGCACCGCGATGCGGCAGCGCTCGCCACGGCCCGGCCATGGCGGCGGGTCATGTTGGTGGCCGCCGCTGTCTCATCGAGAAAGACGACCCGCTCGGGGTCCACGTCGAGTTGACCCTCGAACCAGTCCTCGCGCGCCTTCATCACGTCGGGACGGCTTTGCTCGGCGGCGTGCAGATCCCTTTTTTACGGCTGATCTTGTGGCGCGCGAAGAAGCGGTGCAGCCCGCTCGTGCTCGTGCTGACACCCTTCTCGCGCAAGCTTTCACGCAGCTCGCGCAGGTACGCCTGCGGCTCCGCCTCGCACGCCTGCAGGATCATCTCCGCGTGGGCCTCGATGTTGCGGGAGCGCTGGTCTCCGCCCATCGGCTTGGCCGCGACCACGCCTTCGGCCCGGAAGCGGGCTTGCCAGCGGATCGCCGTCGCGATCCCGACACCGAAACGCTCGGCCGCCTGGCGGCAGGAGGAGCCCGCCTCAATAGCGGCCAGAACACGCTCGCGTAGGTCCGCAGACAGGGCTCTTGGCATCAGGGGCATCCCGCAAAGGTAGCCCTCACCGAATCACAACCCGACCGAAACCGCTACACCGTCCCGAATCAAACCGGACGGAAACAGCTCTAGAACACCATACGCCCGCAAAGCCAGAGCGATCTCGTCCCAGTCAAAAGTCTCATGTAAGCGGATCAAGACCGCAAGATTTCTCTCGACATCATCTCTCATTTTTGATCGGCTCGCCAATGGTTTCTCGCTTTGCCGCTTCAGCGTCAGGTATGAGGAGATGTCTTCGAAGCTGAGATGAATTAGAGGCTGCCCACCTCGCCTTCTTCGGAGAGACATAGGCTTCTACCTCAGACAAGGAAAGCTTACAGCGAGCAAAGAGTGCCTCCCTTTTCTGCTTGCTTTGCTGACGGTGGCCTCCACGACCGTACGATTCATCTTTGCCAAAAGCCCGCTTGAATGTCTTTCCAATCCCACGAAGGTGTTGAACGAACCGGAATGCACTCGTTTGGGATCTGTCTCAATGTTGCCTCAATTTCACGGTCTTCGCATCCAGTAGTCGCCCCTGATCGTGGCGTTCTGGGCGGTCCTCCGCCTCGACGGGCAAGGCTGGCGTGGCCAGATACGACGGCGACGGTGAAGTGTCGTAGATCCGACGAGGGTTGCGGGGGCAGGCCTCGTAGCAGGTCCAGCACGTCGACGCTTGTGCTGCCGTAGGGGCACGGCAGCAGCGGAATGTCGCGCGCCGGCCGGCTCAAGAGATCCGTGCGCACGCCCGGCCACACAGGTTTGTTCGAAGGCGTCAGCCCACTGAACCTGCGGACGAGCGCGTTTCAATGAACGATCGACTCGACGAGTCGGTTATCACCAGAAGGCGACGATTCAGGACGAAGTAGGACGATTTCTTCGAGATGATGGGTTGGCCAAAAGGCGATTTTGGGCGGCGATGAGCGTTCGAGCACGTTTTCTCGGCGATGGGATCGCAAATATGCGAACAAGCCTGTCACAGGCTTGGCTGGTCACTGCTCACTCCCGTGGCCGAGGCTGACGGGTCGGCGGCAGTGCTCCGCCACACGATTTCCGGTCGATTTCGGCTCGCGGTTGCGACTCAAAGGTCAGGTGAAGACGCCCGACGACCTGTCCGACAAGGACGCCGTGATCGCCGCTCTTTTGGAGCGGGTCGAGGTGCTGGTGGCCGAGAACGCGCGGCTTGCGGCGAGGGTTGGCCGAGTTGAAGGCCCGGCTCGGCCTGCCGCCCAAAACGCCAAACAACTCCAGCCTGCCGCCGTCCAGGGGACAAAAGCCGTCGCTCCCGTCCGTGCCGAAACCCAAGGGCAAGCCGCGTTCGGGCGCCCATCGCCTGCTCCATCCCGAGCCGACCCGTCTCCACGACGTACGGGCGTCCTCGTGCCGGGCGTGCGGGGCCGACGCGTCGGGCGCCGAGCAGAGCCTGTGCGCGGCGTGCGACCGGGTCGAGATCTCGGCCATCGTGCCGGACGTGACGCGCGTGTCATTGCACGGCGGAGTATGCCCGTGCTGCGCCAGCCGGTTCAAGGCCGTGGCATCGGCGGGGCTGGAGCCGGACTCGCCCTTTGGACTCAACATCCGCGCCTTCGTGATCTACCTGCGCGCCGTGCAAAGCATCCATCAGCCTCGACGCGCTTGAGAACATCGTCAGCGAGCGATGCCGAAGCCTCACCACCTGTTAGGCCGACATCAGTTCACGCACCAACTTCGCTTGGTGGCCCAAAAATTACACCTCGAGCTGATCTGGCGGAAAACGTTTCACTGCTCCGTCCGTGATGCTGCTTGTTACGCTTGGTTGTGGACGACATTTGTGACAAATAGCCTACGCTCGATCATGATCAACGATGGTGAGCCACGGCTCGAAGTCGCGGTCATCCCCCATAACTCCCTCTCGCGGTCCGGCATCTGTCAGGCTGAGTAACGCGGAAGTTACAATGACTCGGATGGCGCCGCGTCGTCGATTACCATGTCTACGCCATCAATCAGCGCGGCTCGGTTCAACCTAGGATCGGCCTAAAATCTGCCCCGTGGGTGTGCACTGCTCCTCCTCGCTGTCAAGAGCGGGCAGGTTGCCAACCTCGATCTACGGTTCCACCATCTCAAGGGAGCCACCCTGTCGAGGCGGGTCGATACGTATCGGTCGGTAAGCGGCTCGCCTCAGCCCCGGGATGGTCGGACCAGCCCGGAGCAGAAGCTCATCGAGTGCCGTGCAAGCGAGCCGAGGCGCCGACGGATATTGACCATCAGCCCGCGCACATCACCGAAGTCCTGCATAGACTACGAAAGTCGGTTGCGCGCGCCGCAGCGACCCTCGCTGCGGCTTTCTGCCCTGCTTGCACGGGAGATCAACGCGAAGCGTTGGCCCCTGATATTCTTCCCGCTCGTCGCGGGTGATCTCTCCATCAGCGCCCGTTCACTCGCGACGAAGAGTCTCCTCGATGACGTCGACCGCGATATCGCCGACCTCGACCACCTTGCTCGGATTCCAATCGGCCGCCTCGGAGCCGCGACCTCGCCCGTTGGCGACGATGCGGGTCGAGCCCTCGCGGTGATCGACATGGTGGTGGACGTGGCCGTGGATCCACAGGTCGGGCCTGTGCCGCTCGATGAACGGCCGGAGATCGCTGGCGTAGCAATGCCTCAGCGAGTCCCAGGGGTCTGCCAGACACAGCGGGCTCGGCGCGTGATGGGTGACCACCACGGCCGGGCGCAGGCGCGGCAGACCGTCGGGCGTCGCCAGCGCATCGTCGAGCCAGGCGAGGTCGCGTCGATGCCACTCGCGGGTGTCCGCCGGCCGCACGTAATGATGTCGGCCGCTTGGACGCCTGCGGATACGGCGATAATCGTTCATGCCCCGCCGCGCCATGCCGGTAGCATGACCGAGGTCGCCGTAGCCCAGTCGCAGATCGGTCCACAGCGTGCAGCCGTGAACCGTCACGCCGCCGACCTCGATGCTGCCGCGGTCGAGCCAGTCGATGTTGTGTCGCGCTGCGACCTCGCGCCCGTTTTCATCGTGTTCATCATGGGTGACGTGCTCGAGCCTCGCGGACCATCGGTCGTGGTTGCCGGGGACGTAGATCACCCGGCAACCCTGGAAGCGCTCGGCGAGCCAGGACAGGGCGCGGCAGCTCGGCGTATCGACATCGCCGGCCACGACGATCGCGTCGAAAGACGCAGGCGCGCCGCGCATGATGTCGACAGCGCCTTCCGTTTCGAGATGCAGGTCACTGAAGACCCAAAGTCTAGTCCGCATGATGCCCTCCCGGCCCCGAGCTGATCCGGCCGACAGCCATGACACGCACCTGTTACCGATTGTGAGCTGGCGATTCTCGATATCGAACTATTGCCTCGCGTAACGGATGGTTGACTCTCGTTTACCCGATTTGATCGCACCAGCTCACGGCGACTCAACGTTTTTCGGGCACACCGGAGCGGTCGTCAGGGGAACCGCTTTTGTCCAGCTTGCCGCACAGCTTCGTCGCCGCCATCCGCGCCGCACAGCGGATCGCCATGCAAGTCGCCGCCGATGAGGATATCCCGCCTCCCGAGCCGGTGCCGCCGACCACTTGGCTCGGCGCCGTCTTCCTCGATCGCGCCGGGATCGACCCGCAGACGCTGCGCCGGGGCACGACCTGCGTGATCACCGGGCAGGATGCCCTCATCAATCCCGTGGCCGAGGCCGTCCGAACCGCGATCCAGGATTGCGTCGGCGGCCGCCACACGAAGCCGGGGCCCGGCATCCTGGTCGTGGGGGAAGACGGCGTGGTCCTGCCCGAATGGTACGCTGCCGCGCTGCGCCGCGGCGCGCCCATCGTCGCCGTGACGGCGGACGGTCGCAACATGACGCCCCGCGAAGCCGTGACGCTGGCCGACCGCACGATCACCATCCCCATGGTGCCGCGCGGCGACGTCATCGCTTCCGTGGTCGAGGCCGCGACGGGCAACAAGATCAGCGTCAAGGACGAGGATGCCGCCCTGCTCGGCTGGGAGGACCTCATCCTCGTCGTGCAGCCCGGCGGCGATCACATCGACGCCGGCAGCCGCATCCGCAAGCTGGCCCGGGATCGCGCGGAAGGCCCGTCGAAGGCGAAGGATCGCCGCCGCGGAGCCATGCCCGGAGCCAAGCCGACTGCAGCCGACGGCGTCGTGCGCCGCCTGTCCGAGATGACGGGGTTCGGCGATGCGGGGCACTGGGGGGCGAGCCTCGCCGCCGATCTCCGCGACTACCGCGCCGGCAGCCTTTCCTGGAGCGACGTCGACCGTGGCATCCTGCTGTCCGGCCCGCCCGGCTGCGGCAAGACGACATTCGCGAAGGCTTTGGCGCTCGAATGCGAGGCCGAACTCGTGCCCACGACCTACACGGACTGGTCCGCCGCCGGCGGGTCGGCCGGCGACACGATGAGCCGCGGCATGACCAAGCTCTTCGACCAGTGGCGCGCGAAGGCGAGGTCGGGCCCGTTCATCCTGTTCATCGACGAGGTCGACACGATGGGTCGGCGCGGCGACAACGGCCTCAACGAGTCCTGGTTCACCGGCGTCATCAACGGCTGGCTCGCGTTCCTCGACGGCGCCCTGCCGCGCGACGGCATCGTGGTCGTGGCGGCCACGAACCATCCCGAGCGCGTCGACCCGGCGCTGTGCCGTGCGGGCCGTCTCGACCGACACGTCGTGTTGCCGGCACCGGACCTCGACGCGCTCGCCGGCGTGTTGCGGCTGCACCTCGGCCCCGCGGCCGTCCTCGACAATCTCGACGCGGCCGCGCGGGCGTGCCGCGGGATGAGCCCCGCCGATATCGGGCTCCTGGTCAGGGAAGCGCGGCGGACGGCGCGTCGCACCTTCGGACGCGCGGTCTGCGCCGACGACGTCCGGGCGGTGCTGCTGTCGCGGCGGCGGGCGGCCGGCCTCGATCCCGCCGAAGATCGCGTCATCGCCATCCACGAAGCCGGGCATGCGCTGACCATGCTCCGAAGCGGGATCGCGCGCTTGGAAGAGGTCGACCTCGACCGGCGATATGCGCGCTCGACGCGTTCGACCGTGGCCACGCTGGCGACGGTCGAGGGGCGGCTCGACATCCTCGTCGCCGGCATGGTGGCCGAGCAGGTCCTTCTCGGATCGCACAGCGCGGGATGCGAGCAGGATCTGTCGGACGCCACGACGCTGGCGATGTCGGCGCTCGGCCGATGGGGGATGGGAGCGCGCGGCCTCCGCGCGCTGGACGTCGGCCACATGCTCGACGACGCCTGGATTTCGGCGACGGTCGACGAGATGCTGAGCGCCTCGCGCCGACGCGTGACGGCGCTGGTCGCGGCGCAGCGCGTCGCCGTCGAGCGCCTGGCCGAGGCGCTGGTCGAGCGCCGCTACCTCGACGCCGACGAAGTCCGCGCCGTTGTCGAGGGCGCGGCGCTCGCGCCGGCCTGCGGAGACCGTTGATGACGCTGTGGCTGACGAGCGACACGCATTTCGGGCATGCGGCCGTCATCGCCATGTGCGACCGGCCTTTCGCCGACGCCGACGAGATGGACGCCGCCCTGATCGACCGGTGGAACGCGCTGGTGCGCCCGCGCGACACCGTGTGGCATCTCGGCGACTTCTCGCTCGGTCCGAAGGGCACGGCGGAGCGCCGTTTCCGTCGGCTGAACGGCTCGATCCACCTCGTCCGCGGCAACCACGACGGCGACGACGTGGTGAACGGCTGTGCCTGGGCCTCGGTCCGCGATTTGGCGAGCCAGCGCGTCGCGGGTGTGAGACTGACGCTCTGCCATTATCCGATGCTGGCGTGGGCCGGATCGGCGCATAACCGGGACGGGCGGGTCGCGACCGTCATGGCGCACGGCCACGTGCACGGCACGCCCCGGAACTCCAGGGTGCCCCACCTCGACCCCTGCCGCGTCGACGTCGGGATGGACATGCAGGGCTACGAGCCGGTCGCCGCGGAAGCTCTCATCGCGGCCGTTCAGATCGCGGTCGACATGCAGTCGAGTTGATCGCCAGCGGATCGCGCGCTTGGCCGCATCGGCTGCGGGCCTTCACCGCCGCACGGCTCGCACCGGAGCGCGAGCCTGCCCTCCGTCCGACGAAGCTCCGCCTGATGCTGCCCCGGTCGCCTGACCGCCTCACAAGCCGACCACGCCCACGGGAGACGGATGATGACCATGTCTGATCGGTGCGCTTCGCCATGAATCTCGGCCGACGCATCGCCATGGACCTGACTGTCGCCCAGGAGCGCCACATGCGGCGAGCAGCCGGCACGGCGCGTCTCGCCTGGAACCAGGCTCTCGCCGAGCATCGCGCCTTGTCGGCCGCCGCACGCGCCGAATCGGACGAGGCGAAGCGGAAGGCGATGTGGCCGACCACGGCCCGCCTGCGCGCCAGCTGGACGGAACGCCGCAAGACCGACCTACCCTGGACCTCCGCGTTCACTAAATGCGCGGGCGCTCAGGCGGTCATCGACCTCGGCGGCGCCTTCGAGCGCTTCTTCGAGGAGCGGCGCGATGCCAAGCGCGAGGGGCGCGAGACCCGACGCTCATTCGGCGCGCCGCGCTTCAAGTCGCGCCGTCGCACGACATCGGCCTTCGCGCTGTGGAACGACCAGTTCTCCGTGGCCGACCATTACCGCTTCGACGCGCGGCCGCGAGCGACGATGCGGGTGCCTCTCCTTGGCGAGGTACGGCTGCGTGAGGCTGTTCCGGGGATCGGCGGCATCCTGGGCTGCCGCGTGTCGCTGCGACGGGGACGGTGATACGCGTCCTTCCATTTCGACACGGATTGGAACGACGGCGAGCGATCCGACAAGGCCGAGGCGATCGCTCGGGCCAAGGCCAGAAAGGCCACGTCTGCGACCACCGACGCCTCGACAGAATCGACCGCGCAGGCTTCAGGCGACGCGGGCAAGGTGGATGTCCGCTCCCGCCCGCTTCGCGTGCGACCACGTCACCCTCGTCCAGGCTCGGTCGCCGGGGTGGATGTCGGCCTCATCGACGCCCTCGTGATGGCGACCGGCGAAGAAGCTCCCGCGCGTCACGCCGCTCCGAACCGCACGCGCCCGAGCAAAGCCGCGGCGGTGAAGCGCCTCGTCGCGCAGCGGCAGAAGCGGCTGGTGCGCTCGAGAAGAAAGGCCAAGCTCGCCGCGGCCATCGCGGCCCGGACCGTCCCCGGCCCGCTCGCGGCGCGGGACGTCCAACGCGCCGAGGTGCGATACAGCCGGCGACAGGAGCGGCTCTCTCGATCCATCTCTCGCTTGATATGGCGCGAGGCGGACCGCCGCGACGACTTCCTCCACAAGGCTTCGACCGCAGTGGTCCGCTCGGCCGAAGTGGTCGTCGTGGAAACGCTGAACCTCGACGGCTTGCTGAGCAATCATCACCTCGCCCGCAGCCTGTCGGAGGCAGCGCTGGCACGACTGCTCGGCATGATGCGCTGCAAAACTGAAAAGCTCGGCGGCCTGGTGCTGCCTGCGCCGAGGTTCTTCTCGTCGACCAGGCGCTGCGCCGCCTGTGGCGCGGTGAACACCGAACTCACGCTCAAGGACCGCTCCTGGACGTGCACGTCCTGCGAAACGGTGCGGGACCGGGATGGGAACGCGGCCGACAACCTGCGCCAGCTCGGATTTGCAGCGGTGATGGACGGGCCGGTGCCGAAAGGGCTCGAAAGGTGGACCGGATGGGTCGAGGACGCGCGCGCGTCGGAGAGCCTGTGGCGCACGGACCGCGACGGGTCCGATGACGCCGGTAGGGGCGGCTCGCTCCGAAGTGGCGCGCGGGGAGAGGGCCCATCGGGCCGAGCCAGGGAGCGTGCCACGGCGATTGCAGCGGTTTGGCCCCGGCTAAGGCAGGGAAGCCCTCGACGAACCGCGAACCAGAACGGCTCCGCTTCGGCGAGGTCGAGGCGACGGAGCGTGTTGTCCTTGTGCTTGCACACGGCCACGGCGATGACGACGATCGGCTTCTTCCGTCCGCCGCGCTTCTCGGCCTCGACCCACGCGAGCCCCAGGGCGAGCACGTCGGCGGGCGGCATGGCGAAGCACGCGCCGGGCCGGGCGTCCCGGTCGACGATGCAGGAGATCCGCAGCACGGGACCGTCGACGCGGGCCAGGACGCGGTCGCAGGCGGCGGCGATCGGCGCGAGGGCGGCCGGCGCGGCCGCGGTGAAGCCGCGCCGGTCCGCGATCACCCGTCCCAGGTAGTCTCCGAACGTGTCCGGCTCGGCGTCGGGGTGAGTCATGCCGTGTCAGCCCTGATCCGGTGTCGCGGCCTGGAGGGGAACGCGGCCCGATCAAATGTGACTCTTTTCAGGGCACGTCGGTCAAGCCTGAACTCACATGGTCCATCGGCGCGCGGCCTCACAGGCGCCGAGCCGATCGCCGCGGGCGACCGCTCGGTCCGGGGTATGGGGCAGCGGGACGGGGCCGGTCAGCCGGCGACGCGGCCGAAGTCGGCGACGCCCTGCATGGTGCGCCGGAGGGCGGCCAGCAGGCGCAGCCGGTTCAGGCGCAGCGCCGGGTCGTCGGCGTTGACGGTGACGCGGTCGAAGAAGCGGTCGACCGGGGCGCGCAGCGAGGCGAGCGCGCGCATCGCGGCCTCGAAGTCCTCGGCGGAGGCGCGCTCGGCCACCTCGCCCTCGACGCGGGACAGGACGTCCGCGAGGTCGCGCTCCTCAGGCAGCGCGAACAGGGCGGCGTCGTGGAAGGCGTCGAAGGCGCCGGCCCCGTCGCGCTTCTCCTCGGCCTTGAGGATGTTGGCCGCACGCCGGTAGCCGGCGAGGAGGTTCCGGCCGTCGTCCGTGTCGAGGAACGAGCCCAGCGCCTCGACCCGGCGCACGATCAGCACGAGGTCGTCCTGGCCCGGCAGGGCGAAGACCGCGTCGATGAGGTCGTGCCGCGCGCCCTTGTCCCGCAGGTAGACCTTCAGCCGGTCGGCGAAGAAGGTCATGAGGTCGTGGGCGCGACGGTGCGCGATTTCGGCCGCCTCGATCCAGCGCTGGTCGAGCGACGAGGACAGGTGGGTCGCGACGGCGATCGTGGCGTTGAGGGCGTCGTCCCGGATGTAGCGCGACAGGAGCTCCCGCGCTTCGGTGAGGCGGTGGTCCTCGGCGGCGAAGGAGCGCGTCGCGAAGACGAGGCCGTGCAGCGTCAGCTCGTGCCGGAGGCGGAGCCGCAGCCCGTTCTCGATCACGATGCGGATCACGCCGAGCGCCGCCCGCCGCAGCGCGAAGGGGTCCTTGGAGCCGGTCGGCTTCTCGTCGATGGCCCAGAAGCCGACCAGCGTGTCGAGCTTGTCGGCCAGCGCCACGGCCACCGACACGGGCTCGGTCGGCACGCGGTCGGACGGGCCCTGCGGGCGGTAGTGGTCCTCGACCGCCGCCGCGACGGCCGGCGCCTCGCCCTGCGCCGCCGCGTAGTAGCGGCCCATCAGGCCCTGGAGTTCCGGGAACTCGCCGACCATCTCGGACACGAGGTCGGCCTTGGCGAGGAGGGCGGCGCGCCCGACCGCGGTTCCCTCGGCCCCGACCTGCGGGGCGAGGTCGCGCGCCAGCGCGGCGATGCGGGCCACGCGCTCACCCTGCGTGCCGAGCTTCTCGTGGAACACGATGCTGTCGAGCCGGGGCAGCCGGTCTTCGAGCCGGACCGCGAGGTCGGACTCCCAGAAGAACCGCGCGTCGGACAGGCGCGCCCGCACCACCCGCTCGTTGCCGGCCACGATGGCGGCGCCGCCGTCCGAGGCCACGATGTTGGACACCAGGACGAAGCTGTCGGCCAGCGCGCCGCCCGGCTGCCGGGTGACGAAGCACTTCTGGTTGGCCCGGATGGTCGCGCGGATCACCTCCGGCGGGATGGCGAGGAAGGCCGGGTCGAAGCGGCCCATCATCACCACGGGCCATTCGACGAGGCCCGCCACCTCGGCCAGCAGCGCCTCGTCCTCGACGACATCCAACCCCGCCGCGAAGGCGAGGTCGCGGGCGTCGTGGCGGATGATCTCGGCGCGCCGCCCGGCGTCGAGCACGACCTTGGCGGCTTCCAGCGACGGCACGTAGTCGTCGAAGCGCCGCACCCTGATGGCGGCCGGCGCCATGAAGCGGTGGCCGCGCGTCTCGTCGCCGGACGCGATGCCGCCGACGTCGAAGCGCACGACCTCGGGGTCCTCCGTTTCCGCGCCGAAGACGCACAGGATCGACTGCAGCGGCCGCACCCAGCGCAGCGCGTCGGGCTCGGACGAGGCCCGGCCCCAGCGCATGCTCTTCGGCCAGGGGAAGCCGCGGATGATCCCCGGCATCAGCGCGGCGACCACCTCGGGGGTCGACCGACCCGCCTTGTGGATGTGGGCGACGTAGAAGGCGCCCTTCTTGTCCTCGACGGTCTTGGCCTCGGCGATCGACGACAGGCCGGCGCTCTTGATGAAGCCCGCGAGCGCGGCCTCGGGCGCGCCGACGCGCGGGCCCTTGCGCTCCTCGTGCGTGTCGGGCTGGCGCGGCGGCAGGCCGCCGACCTGCAGGGCCAGGCGCCGCGGCGTCACGAAGGCTTCCGCGCCCTCGTAGAGCAGGCCCGCGTCGACCAGCGCGCCCGTGACGAGGCGCTTCAGGTCGGCCGCGGCCTGGGCCTGCATGCGGGCGGGGATCTCTTCGGAGAACAGTTCGAGCAGGAGGTCGGGCATGGGTGTCTTCGAAAGCGGCGTCCGGGATCAGACGCGCTGGATGGGGCCGGGGTAGCGCAAAATCGTCGCGTCGGCGGTGAGCAGTGTGATCCCCTCGACGATCGCTTGCGCGATGAGCAGGCGATCGAAGGGGTCCTTGTGGATCGGCGGCAGCTTCGCGACCGCAGCCGCATGGACCGACGTCACGGACAGGTCTTCGTAGCCGACGTCGCGCAGTTCACCGCGCAGAAACTCCGCATCCGTGCGGAAATCGGCCCGATCGAGGCCGCGCTTGATGGCGATCTCGCAGATGCTGACAGCGCTGAAGACCAAGCGGTTCGCGCGGTCCGCGATGAGCGCACGGCCCGCAGTCCTCAGCCGGTCCGATCCTGCCGCCGCCCAAAGCAGGACATGCGTGTCGAGCAGGAGCCTCAACCTTCCGCATCTCCATAGAACATGCGCTCGATCTCCTCTCGCCCCATCTCGTCGAAGTCGTCGGGGACGTCGACGAGGCCTTTGAGAAAGCCGATGCGGGGACGCACCTCGGGTTCCGCTTCGGCGTATGGCACGACCTTCACCATGGGCTTGCCGGCCTTGGCGATGACGAAGGGCTCGCCCTTCGCGGCCCGCTCCACGAGCTTCGACAGGTGCGTCTTCGCCTCGTGAATGTTGAACGTGTCCATGGCCGGCTCCGGCGAGGTTAGAGGCTGTTATGAGCCATGGAGGGCGGCTCCATTGCGGCGCGGCGAGCCGAATGGCAGGAGAAGCTTGCAGCCGGTACGTCCGTACCGGCAAGAGCTTCGACGCACCAGGCGGCCGCTGCGCCGCAACCCCGGAGGGGCCGGGCCCTTTTCGGCGCTCGGTTCGTCGACTTGCTCGACCGTGGCTCAGCCACGCTCATCGCAAGTCTCCTGCCGATCATCCGAAAATGGCTCCGGTAGAGCCACCCTCCGTGGTTCATAACAGCCTCTAGTCCACCGAGGTTAGTCCGCTCGCGGCGGGGCGGCAAGCGAGGCTCACGCGCCGCCGCCCTCCGTCAGCAGCCACGCCGCGCCGCAGGCCTTGGCGAGCTCGCGCACCTTGAGGATGTAGCTCTGCCGCTCGGTGACGGAGATCACGCCGCGCGCGTCGAGCAGGTTGAACAGGTGCGAGGCCTTGATGGTCTGGTCGTAGGCCGGCAGCGCCATGCGGTGGCGGCCGCCGGCCGCCTCGGGCGCGCCCTTGTCGAGCAGCGCCCTCGCCTCGCCCTCGGCGTCCCGGAAGTGCTGGAACAGCAGGGCCGTGTCGGCGTGCTCGAAGTTGAAGCGGGAATATTCCTGCTCGGCCTGCAGGAACACGTCGCCGTAGGTGATGCGCGCGTCGCCGTCCAGGCCGTTGAAGTTCAGGTCGTAGACGTTCTCGACGCCCTGCACGTACATGGCGAGGCGTTCGAGCCCGTAGGTCAGCTCGCCCGACACGGGCGAGCATTCGACGCCCGCGACCTGCTGGAAGTAGGTGAACTGCGACACCTCCATGCCGTCGCACCAGCATTCCCAGCCGAGCCCCCAGGCGCCCAGGGTCGGGCTTTCCCAGTCGTCCTCGACGAAGCGGATGTCGTGCAGCGCGAGGTCGACGCCGATGGCCTCCAGCGAGCGGAGATACAGGTCCTGCAGGTCCGGCGGCGACGGCTTCAGGATGGCCTGGAACTGGTAGTAGTGCTGCAGGCGGTTCGGGTTCTCGCCGTAGCGGCCGTCCTTGGGGCGGCGCGACGGCTGCACGTAGGCGGCGCGCCAGGGCTTCGGGCCGAGCGAGCGCAGCGTCGTGGCCGGATGGAAGGTGCCGGCCCCCACCTCCATGTCGTAGGGCTGGAGCACCACGCAGCCCTGCCCGGCCCAGAACCGCTGCAGCGCCAGGAGCAGGCCCTGGAACGAGCGGCGCGGGTCGAGCGCGGGGTCGGAGGGTTCGAGGTCGGTCTGTGTCACCAGCGGGGCGTTCCGGTCTTGAGGCGGGATCTTGGGGCGGGATGTTGCTGCGCCGCCGCAGTAGCACGCGCGGGCGACGGATCGCCAGCGGGGCCGCGCGGACGGGACGGGACGGGGACTTTCGCTGTAGACTCCGCCGACCGGCCCAACCGCGGACGAGCCGCCATGCGCATCCGTCTCCCGACCCTCGCCGCCGCGGCCCTCCTGGCCGGCGGCATCGCCGCGTCGGCGGCTCCGGCGGCCCCCGCCCCTGCGGCCCCGGCCGCGGCCGAGCAGCCCGTGGCGGCCGACAAGCTGCGCCTGCTGCTCGACCTCCTCGGGGACCCGCAGGTGCGGGCCGCCATCGACGCGCGCCGCCCGGAGGTCGAGGCGGCGGCGCCGGCGGCCGGCGCGTCCGACACGATGGCGGGCGGGCTCGGCGGCGGGCTGAAGCGCCTGCGGGACCACGTCATCGACCTCGCCTCGGCGGTGCCGCGCCTCCCGGCCGAGGTCGACCACGCGCGCGTCCTGCTCACGGACATGCTGGGCCGCGGCGACGCGCTGAGCCTCGCGCTGTTCGTGCCCCTCTTCGTCGCGCTGGGCTTCGGCGGCGAGGGGCTGTTCCGCCTGAACACGCGGCGCTTCGGCCGGTGGCTGCTCGCCCTGCCGCTCGACACGGCGAGGGAGCGCGTGTCGGCCGTCTTCGCCCGGCTCGCCTTCGGGCTCGGGCTCGTCGGCTCCTTCGCGCTCGGCAGCGTCGGCGCCATGCTGCCCTTCGACTTCACGGCGCGGTTCAAGCAGGTGCTGCTGGCGCTGCTGCTCGCCGCGGTGGCGACGCGGCTGGCCGCGGTCGCGGGGCGCTTCCTGCTCGCCCCCGGGGCGCCGCGGTTCCGCCTCGTGCCGATCGAGACGGACGCCGCGGCCTTCCTGTTCCGCCGCACGCTGGCGGCGGGCCTGCTGCTCGGGGTCGGGCTGCAGCAGGGCGCCCTGCTGGCCGCCCTCGGCTTCGACGCTGTGACGCGCGAGCTTTGCCTCGACGTCCTGGAAACGCTGGCCCTCGCGCTCGCGCTCGCCACGGTGGCGCGCTACCCGCGCCCCGCGCATCCCGAACTCGTGCCCGAGGCCGATCCGCCCCTGCCCCACGCCGAATGGCGGCGCCTCCACGCCGGCTGGGCGCGGGTCGGGCTCGGCGCCGCCGCGGTGCTGCTCTGGTGCTTCGCCCTGGCCGAGGCCGACCGCGCCTTCTGGCTCCTGCTCTTCGCCGTCGCGGGCCCCGCGGCGGTCAGGATCGCCCAGCGCTCGATCCGCCACGTCATGCGGCGGGCCGGCCCCGTCGAGGGCGGCGCGCACCGGCTGGAGGTGGTGCTGCTGGAGCGGGGCGTGCGGACGCTGATGATCGTCGGCGCGGCGGCGCTGCTCGCCCACCTCATCGGGCTCGACGTCGCCACCCTGGCGATGCACGACACGGTGCCGGACAGGATCACCCGCGGCATCATCGGCGTCATCGTGGTGGTGCTCGTGGCCGACTTCCTGTGGCACGTCATCGTGGCGCTGATCGACCGCAAGCTCGCCGGAACGCTCGACCTCGGCCCCGACGGGGGCGCCCACGCGGCGCGGCTGCAGACCCTGCTGCCCATCACCCGCAACCTGTCGCTGGCCGCGCTGGTGGTGATCGCCGGCACCATGGTGCTGGCCTCGCTCGGCGTCGAGATCGGGCCGCTCATCGCCAGCGCGGGCGTGGTGGGCGTCGCCATCGGCTTCGGCGCCCAGACGCTGGTCAAGGACATCATCTCGGGCATCTTCTACCTCGTCGACGACGCCTTCCGGGTCGGCGAATACATCCAGAGCGGGACCTACAAGGGCACAGTGGAGAGCTTCAGCCTGCGCTCGGTGAAGCTGCGCCACCAGCGCGGCGCGCTCTACACCATCCCCTTCGGCACGCTCGGCGCCGTGCAGAACCTCAGCCGCGACTGGGTGGTCGACAAGATCCCGATCAACGTGCCCTACGACACCGACATCGACGCCGTTCGCCGCATCATGAAGCGCATCGGGGCGGAGCTCCTGGAGGACGAGGAGCTCGCGCCCGGCATCATCGCCACGCTGAAGCTGCAGGGCGTGGCGCAGTTCGGCGACTACGCCATCAAGCTGCAGACCAAGATGACCACGGTGCCGGGCGACGTGCAGTTCGCGGCGCGCCGGCGCGCGCTGCTGCTGATCCAGCGCGAGTTCCGCGCGCAGGGGATCGGATTCGCCTTGCCCACCGTCCAGGTTTCGGGCGATGCCTCGGACGCCGCGGCCGCGCAGAACGCCCTGTCGCTGGTCAGGCCCGCCGAGGCGGCGGCCGCGGAATGATCGATCGAGGCCGGTCCCGGCTCGCACCCCTCGGAGCCGAAGGCCTCGCATGATCTTCAAGCTGCTCGTCACCCGGCGCTTCGCGCCGCTGTTCTGGAGCCAGTTCTTCTCCGCCTTCAACGAGAACCTGGTCCGCAACATGCTGGCCATGATCATCCTGTTCAAGGTGGGCGCCGAGCAGGCGGGGCCGCTCGTCACCCTGGCGCTGGCGGCCTTCATCGCCCCCTCGCTGGTGCTGTCGGGCCTCGGCGGCCAGCTGGCGGACGGGCACGACAAGGCGAGGGTCGCGCGCTGGCTCAAGCTCGCCGAGATGGGCGTCCAGGTGCTCGCGGCGCTCGGCTACTGGTTCAACTCGATCGCGGCGCTCTACGCGGCGCTGTTCCTGCTCGGGCTGATCGCGACGCTCTACACGCCGATCAAATACGGCATCCTGCCCGACCACCTGCGCCGCGAGGAGCTGACGGCCGGCAACGCGCTGGTGGAAGGCGCGGGCTTCGTCGCCATCCTGCTCGGCCTCGCGGCGGGCGGCCTCACGGGGCTCGAAGGCGTGTCGCGCGAGCTCGTGACGGCGGAGCTCGTGGTCGTGGCGGTGCTCTGCCTCGCCTCGACCTGGTTCATCCCGGCCGCGCCCTCCCGGGTGCCGGGGCTGCACATCGACCGCAACCTCGTCGGCTCGACCTTCTCGCTGATCGGCGACCTCCGGCGCGACCGCCGCATGTGGGTGGGCGGCCTCGGCTCGGGCTGGTTCTGGCTCAGCGGCTCCGTGGCGCTGGTGCTGGTCCCCGTCATCGTGAAGCAGCGCATCGGCGCCGGCGTCGAGGTCGAGACCGCGATCAGCCTGTTCTTCGCGATCGGGGTCGGCGTCGGCGCCCTCCTGGCGGGGTGGCTCGCCCGCGGCCGCATCGTGCTGAAACACGCGCCCTACGCGGTCGCCGCCATGGGGCTGTTCCTGCTCGACGCGGGCTGGGCCACCGCCACGGCGCCCGAGCCGACCGGGCGCCTGTCGCTCTCGGCCTTCCTGCATTCCGGCATCGGCCTGCGCCTCGTGTTCGACCTCATGGGCCTCGCCTGCGCGGGCGGGCTGTTCTCCGTGCCGGTGTTCTCGGCCGTCCAGTCCTGGGCCGCGCCGGAGCGGCGCGCCCGCGTGGTCGCGGGCGTCGGCGTGCTCAACGCCGTGATGATGATCGTCGGCGCGGGCGTCACCGCCGTCTTCCAGCTGCCGGGCATCGCGGTGCCGAACCCGATCCTGCTGCTGGCGCTCGGCGCGGTGAACCTCGGGGCCGCCGTGTATTTCGGGCGCAACCTGCCCGATGCCGCCGCGGCGGCCGCCGCCTACATCCCGGTCGACGCCGCGGTGCGGGCCGGCGAATAGCCCGCTTCGCCGCGACCCGCCCCCGATCCGACCACGATGGACGACAGCCGATGCGCAGCGACCAGGGCCAGCCGGTCCGCCTTTCCGACTACCGCGTCCCCGACTACCTCGTGGACGCCGTGTCGCTCGACATCGCCCTCCACCGCACCGCGACGCGGATTCGCTCGACCCTGAGGCTCAGGCCCAACCCGGCGGGCGTCGCCGGGGCGCCGCTCCACCTCGACGGCGACGAGCTCGCCGCCACGGCGCTCAGCCTCGACGGCGCGCCGCTCGACCTCGCGCTGGCGGCGCCGGACGGCCTGACCATCGCGGCGCCCCCGGCCCGTGCCTTCACGCTGGAGGTCGAGACGGTGGTCGACCCGAGCGCCAACACGCAGCTGATGGGCCTCTACCGCTCCGGCTCGGCCTATTGCACGCAGTGCGAGGCCGAGGGCTTCCGGCGCATCACCTACTACCCCGACCGGCCGGACGTGCTGTCCGTGTTCACGACCCGGATCGAGGCGGAGCTCCGAGACGCCCCCGTGCTGCTCGGCAACGGCGACCCCGTCGAGGCCGGCCCGGTGCCGGGCACGGACCGGCACTTCGCCGTGTGGCACGACCCGCACCCGAAACCCTGCTACCTGTTCGCCGTGGTGGGCGGCCGGCTCGACGCGCTCAGGGACACGTTCACGACCAGCGAGGGCCGCCGCGTCGACCTCGCCGTCTGGGTCGAGCCCGGCAAGACCGGCCAGGCCGGCTACGCCATGGACGCGCTCAAGCGCTCCATGCGCTGGGACGAGGAGGTGTTCGGCCGCGCCTACGACCTCGGCACCTTCAACGTCGTCGCCGTGTCGGACTTCAACATGGGCGCCATGGAGAACAAGGGCCTCAACATCTTCAACGACAAGTACGTCCTCGCCTCCCCCGAGCTCGCCACCGACGCCGACTATGCCGGGATCGAGACCGTCATCGCGCACGAGTATTTCCACAACTGGACCGGCAACCGCATCACCTGCCGCGACTGGTTCCAGCTCAGCCTCAAGGAAGGCCTGACCGTCTTCCGCGACCACGAGTTCTCGGCCGACCAGCGCTCGCGCGCGGTGAAGCGCATCGCGGACGTCCGCGCCCTCAGGGCGCGCCAGTTCGCCGAGGACGCGGGCCCGCTGGCCCACAGCGTGCGGCCGGACAGCTATTCGGCGATCGACAACTTCTACACGGCGACCGTCTATGAGAAGGGCGCCGAGGTGGTCGGCATGGTCCGCACGCTTGTCGGGCGAGACGCCTTCGCGCGCGGCCTGCAGCTCTACTTCGAGCGCTTCGACGGCACGGCCGCGACCGTGGAGGACTTCCTCGGCTGCTTCGCCGAGGCGTCCGGGCGCGACCTCGCGCAGTTCTCCCGCTGGTACGGGCAGGCCGGCACGCCCCGCGTGACGGTGCGGACGCGCCGCGACGCGGAAGCGCGGACCCTGACGCTCGACCTCGACCAGCACACCGACCCGACCCCCGGCCAGCCCGAGAAGTGGCCCTTCGTGATCCCGATCAGCTTCGGCCTCGTCGGCCCGGACGGGGCCGCGCGGCCGGTTCGCACCGGCGAGCGGCACGGCCTGTCGGACGCCGAGCTGGCGCAGGGCGTTATCGAGCTCGACGCGCCCGCCCGCACGGTGCGCTTCGAGGACGTCGAGCCGGGCACGATCCCGTCGCTGCTGCGCGGCTTCTCGGCGCCGGTGCGGCTCGTGACGGACGCCGCCGAGGCCGACCTCGTGACGCTGATGACCCACGACAGCGACCCGTTCAACCGGTGGGACGCCGCGCAGACCGTGCTGTCCCGGCTGATCCTCGACGGTGTGCGGGGCAACGCGGCCGACCCCGGCCGCCTGCGCGAAGCCTTCGCGGCGGCCGTCCGGACCGGGGCCTCGGACCCCGCCTTCGCGGCACAGGTGCTGGCCCTGCCGGGCGAGGGCGACCTCGCCCGCGAGATCGGGCGGGACGTCGACCCCGACGCGGTGCACGCGGCCCGCGAGCGGGTGCGCGCGTCGCTCGGCGTGCTGCTGGCGGCGGAGCTGCGGGCCGTCGTCGCGGCGGGCGCCGACGCCGGCCCCTACGCGCCCGACGCCGCGGGCGCGGGGCGGCGGGCCTTCCGCAACGCGGCGCTGTCGCTGCTGGCGGCGGGCGACCCGGCGCTCGGGGCGGAGCTGGCCGCGGACCAGTTCGACCGCGCCGACAACATGACGGACCGCTTCGCCGCGCTCGCGGTGCTGAGCCTCATCCCTGGCGAGGCCCGCGAAGGGGCGCTGGACCGCTTCTACGCGCGCTACCGCGACGAGCCGCTGGTGGTCGACAAGTGGTTCGGCCTGCAGGCCTCGATCCCGGAAGGGGCGACGGTGGAGCGCGTGCGGCGCCTCATGGGCCACCCCGCCTTCTCGCTGGCGGTGCCGAACCGGGTCTACGCCCTGCTCGGCGCCTTCGGCGGCAACATCACGCAGTTCAACCGCCGGGACGGCTCGGGATACCGCCTCGTGGCCGAGGCCGTCCTCGCGCTCGACGGCCGGAACCCGCAGGTCGCGGCCCGCATGCTGGGCGCCTTCCGGTCCTGGAGGCTGATGGAGCCGGGCCGCCGCGCCCTCGCCGAGACCGCCCTGAAGAGCATCGCCGCCGGCCCCGCGCTGTCGGCCGACGTGCAGGAGATGGCAAGCCGCTCACTCCGTTGAGGAACCCCGATCGGGGGCGATCTCACGAGGGCGCGGCCCTCGTCCGCAGGGGAAAATCAAGCGGCATTTTCGATTCGCTCACAAATCTGTTTCTGGACAAATCAGGCCCTCTCGACCCAAATTGAGGCGGGTCTGGAGATGCGGCACATCCCTCGATCCGGCAGTGACACGAGGGGGCGATCGATGGCGCGTGCGAACGCGGCAAACGGATCCGCGCATGCGGGGACGCTGCAGGGGCTTGCCCGGGCGCTGATTCAGCCGGGCCATCTCCGGATGGCCGAATACGAGCCGTGGTTGAGGCGCCTCGTCCCGCTGCTGGTCGCGGTCTTCATGACCGTGCTGGCCATCGGCGCGGTCGTCCAATGCCGCGACGCGCGAGACCGGGCCGTCAGCGACGCCATCGGCGACATGGAGATGGTGGCGGCGCTCGCCGCCGATCAGCTCGACGCCGCCCTGGCCCGCCAGCCCGGCCTCAAGCCCGCCGAGGCCCTGGAGCGGCTCCTGCCGGACCGCGCCCTGACGGGCGGGCGCCAGATCCTCGTCTCCGACCTGTCGGGGCGCGTCGTCGCGGCCGTGCCGCCGATGGGCGCCAAGGGGCGCTTCCTCGCCGACCTACTCGGGCCCGCCCAGCCGCTCACGGTCTTCACCGAGAAGGCCGGCGTCCTGCGGATCGACCTCGCGGACGGCCAGGACGTGCTGGCCGCGGTGCGCCAGCTCGCCGCCCCCTACGGCCAGATCGCCATCGTGCATCCGGTGGCGGACCTCCTGTCCGACTGGCGCTCGGCCTCGTTCCGCTCGGGCTTCCTCCTCCTGTCGACCGCCTTCGTGCTGATCGTGATCGCGCTCGCCTACTTCTGGCAGACCAACCGGGCCGTCGAGGTCGAGGCCGTCCACGCCCGCGTGCACGGCCGCATCGACACGGCGCTGAACCGGGGCCGCTGCGGCCTGTGGGACTGGGACCTCGCGCGCGGGCGCATCTACTGGTCCGCCTCCATGTACGCCATGCTCGACATGGAGGTGCGCTCGGAGTTCATGTCGTTCGGCGAGGTCAACGGCCTCGTCCACCCGCACGACGGCGACCTGTCGCGCCTGGCCGAGATGGTGGCCTCGTCCCGGTCGAGCACGATCGACCACGTGTTCCGCCTGCGTAACGGCCGCGGCTCCTACGTGTGGCTGCGCGCCCGCGCGGAGCTGGTGCGGGAGGGCGCCGGATCGGAGCTCCACCTCGTCGGCATCGCGGTCGACATCTCGGACGAGAAGCGCATGGCGGAGCGCAACGCCACCGCCGACGTGCGGCTGCGCGACGCCATCGAGGCCATCTCCGAGGCCTTCGTGCTGTGGGACGCCGACAACTGCCTCGTCACCTGCAACTCGAAGTTCCTGGCGCTGCACGAGCTCAAACCCGACACGGTGCGGCCCGGCATGCCCTACGCGGCGCTGAGCGCCGAGGCCACGCCGCCGCTGATCCAGACGCAGATCTCGCTCGGCGAGAGCCCCCGCGGGGGCGCGCGGACCTACGAGGCGCAGCTCGGCGACGGGCGCTGGCTGCAGATCAACGAGCGGCGCACCAAGGACGGCGGCTACGTGTCGGTGGGCACCGACATCACGGCGCTGAAGCGCCACGAGGAACAGCTGATGGATTCGGAGCGGCGCCTGATGGCGACCATCGCCGACCTCCGCCGCTCCCGCCAAGCGCTGGAAACCCAGGCCCAGCAGCTCGCCGAGCTGGCCGAGCGCCACGCCGAGAAGCAGGCCGAGGCCGAGTCCGCCAACCGCGCCAAGTCCGAGTTCCTCGCCAACATGAGCCACGAGCTGCGCACGCCGCTCAACGCCATCATCGGCTTCTCGGAGCTGATGGGCGCCGAAACCTTCGGCCCGCTCGGCAACGCCCGCTACGTCGACTACGCCGGCGACATCGCCACCAGCGGCCGCTACCTCCTCGCGGTGATCTCGGACGTCCTCGAGATGGCGCGGCTCGAGTCGGGCCGCGTGCGGATCGAGCCGAAGCCGGTCGAGGCGGCCGACGCGCTCGAGGCCGCCTTCGCCGAGGTCGCCGAAGCCGCCGCGGCCAAGGGCGTCGTGCTCACGGCCGACGTCGCGCCCCGCACGGCGCTGCACGCGGACCGCCGCGCGCTCGACAAGATCCTCGCGGCCCTGCTCGGCAACGGGGTCAAGTTCACCGCCGAGGGCGGCAAGGTGGGCGTGCGCGTGCGCCCCGCCGCGGCCGGCACCAACCTCTTCATCGAGGACGACGGGGTCGGCATCGCGCCCGACGCGCTCGCCGTCATCGGCCGCCCGTTCACCCTGGCCGGCGCGACGATGCGGGACGGCATGAAGGGCTCGGGGCTCGGCCTCGCCATCGCCCGCTCGCTGGTCGAGATGCACGGCGGCTCGCTGCGCATCCGCTCGCTCCTCGGCCGCGGCACGATCGTGATGCTGCACCTGCCCACCCCGGTCGCGGCGCCGGCTCTGGCGGTCGCCGCACGGCCGCTGCCGGCCCGCCACGCGATGCGGCGGACCGCGGAGCCGGCCCGCATCTCCGTGGCGTGACCGGCGGCCCGCGGCGGGCGTTTCAGCCGCGCGGCGGCTCCGCCATCAGCGCGTCGACGCGGGCCTGCTCGTCGGGCGTGAGCGGACGGGGCGCGTCCGACGGGCGCGGCCGGCGCAGCAGGGCGAGGCCGCCCAGCCCCACCACGAGCACCGGAGTCCCCCAGAGCAGCAGCGTCGCGGGCTCGAAGGGCGGCTTCAGCAGCACGAAGTCGCCGTAACGCTGCACCAGATAGGCGCGGATCTCGGCGTCGGTGTCGCCCGCCTTGAGGTGCTCGCGCACGATCAGGCGCAAGTCGCGCGCGAGGGGCGCCGCGGAATCGTCAATCGACTGGTTCTGGCACACGAGGCAGCGCAGGCCGGACGAAACCTCGCGGGCGCGGGCTTCCAGCTTGGCATCGGGCAGCACCTCGTCGGGCTCGACCGCGCGGGCGCCCCCCGCAGCGCCGAGCCCGGCCAGCAGCGCCAGGGCGGCGAGGGCGGAGCGGGCGCTCATTCGGCTGGCACCGGCGGGCGCGGCCCGGCCGCCGCGGCGCGGGGGCGGCGGAAGGCGACGCCGATGCGCAGCCGCCGGTCCGACAGCGACAGCACGCCGCCCACCGCCATGACGATCGCGCCGAACCAGATCAGCGACACCAGCGGTTTCCAGAACATGCGCGTGTCGATCGTGCCGTCCGAATGCTGGTCGCCGAGGCTGACGTAGACCTGGCCGAGCCCCAGCGTGACGATGCCGGCCGCGGCCACGGTCTGCTGCCGCGTGGCGAAGAAGCGCTTGGCGGGCGCGATCTCGGCGACCACGCGGCCGTCGCGCGTCACGACCGTCTCGGCCAGCGTCTCGCTGTAGTTCGGGCCGGGCCGCGGCACGAGCGCCGTGATGGTCACGCGGTAGGGCCCGAGGTCGACGGGCTGGCCGGGGTGGACGGCGGCGATGCGCTCGACGCCCCAGCCCGTCGCGGCGAGGCCGAGCAGCATCACGCCCATGCCGGCGTGGGCCACGGCGGTGCCCCAGGCGGAGCGCGGCAGGCCGGCGGCGCGCTCCGCCACGGCGCGCAGCGGCATGGGGCGTGGGCGCACCCGCAGCGCGACGTCGGTCAGCGCGCCGACGATGATGTAGGCCGCGAGCGCGGCGCCGAGCGGCGCCAGCACCGGGCCGCCGCGGGTGGCGGCGACCAGCACCACGGCCACGAGGAGCCCGATGCCGAGCGCCACGGTCAGGCGCTGCGCGGCACCGAGGAGGTCGCCGCGCTTCCAGGCCAGGGCCGGGCCGAAGGGCATGACGAAGAGCAGCGGCACCATGAGCGGGCCGAAGGTGAGGTTGAAGAACGGGGCCCCGACCGAGATCTTCTGGCCTGTCAGGGCCTCCAGCGCGAGCGGGTAGAGCGTGCCCACCAGCACGGTGGCGCAGCAAGCCGACAGGAACAGGTTGTTGAACACCAGCGAGCCCTCGCGCGATACCGGCGCGAAGATGCCGCCCACCCGCAGCATCGGCGCCCGCCACGCGTAGAGCGCGAAGGAGCCGCCGATGAAGAGGGCCAGGATCAGCAGGATGAAGGTGCCGCGCGTCGGGTCGCTCGCGAAGGAGTGGACCGAGGTCAGCACGCCCGAGCGGACCAGGAAGGTGCCCAGCAGCGACAGCGAGAAGGTCGTGATGGCCAGGAAGATGGTCCACACCTTCAGGGCCTCGCGCTTCTCCATCACGCTGGTGCAGTGGAGAAGCGCCGTGCCGGCGAGCCAGGGCATCAGCGACGCGTTCTCGACCGGGTCCCAGAACCAGAAGCCCCCCCAGCCGAGCGTGTAATAGGCCCAGTAGGAGCCCATGGCGATGCCGAGCGTCAGGAACGTCCAGGCGAGCAGCGCCCAGGGCCGCACGAAGCGCGCCCAGCCGGCGTCGACGCGGCCGGTGATGAGCGCGGCCGCCGCGAAGGAGAAGACGATCGAGAAGCCGACGTAGCCGAGGTAGAGCAGCGGCGGGTGGATCGCGAGGCCGAGGTCCTGCAGGATCGGGTTGAGGTCGCGCCCCTCCACCGGCGGCCGGGCCACGCGGGCGAAGGGGTCGCTGGTCAGCAGGATGAAGAGCAGGAAGGCCGAGGCGATCCAGCCCTGCACGGCGAGGGTCGCGGAGCGCAGCACGACCGGGATGCCGGGGCCGAAGGCCGCCACCAGGGCGCCGAACAGCGCCAGGATCAGCACCCAGAGCAGCATCGAGCCCTCGTGGTTCCCCCACACGCTGGCGATCTTGTAGACGAGCGGCTGGGTCGAGTGGGTGTTCTCGACCACGTTGACGAGCGAGAAGTCGCTCGCGACATGGGCCACCGTCAGGCAGGCGAAGCTGTAGGCGATGAGGGCGAACTGGCCGAGCGCGACCGGCACGGCGGTGCCCATCAGGGTGAGGTCGCGGCGGACCGAGCCCCACATCGGCAGGACGGACTGCACCAGCGCCAGCGCCAGCGCCAGCACCAGGGCGAAATGGCCGGTCTCGTCGAACATGCGGGGCGCCTCAGCGGATGGCGGCCGAGGCCGAAGCCGGCAGCAGCGCCGGCGCCGCCGAGGCGGTGTTGCCGTCGGGCTGCCACTGGCCGCTCTTCTTCAGCGCGTCGGCCACCTCGCGCGGCATATAGGTCTCGTCGTGCTTGGCCAGCACCGAATCCGCCGTGAACTGGCCGGGGCCGGTCACCGTGCCCTCGGCCACCACGCCCTGCCCTTCCCGGAACAGGTCCGGCAGGATGCCTGTATAGGACACGCGCACGTCCCTGGCGTTGTCCGTCACCGCGAAGCGGACGGTGGCGTCGCCCTCGCGCGTCAGCGAGCCCTTCTCGACGAGGCCGCCGATGCGCAGCCGCGTGCCGAGCGCCGGGGCCTTCTCGGCGAATTCCGTCGGCCCGTAGAAGAACACCACGCTGTCGCGCAGCGCGAAGAGCGTCAGCCCGGCGGCGACGCCCATTACGCCGAGCGCGCCCGAGATCATGACGAGCCGTTTGGTCTTGCGCCGCATGGCCTCAGCTCTCCAATCCGAGTTCACGCGCCAGGCTGTCGAGCTGGCCCAGCACCTGCGGGTCGCCGGTCATGCTGCGGCGGGCGTCGGCCAGGGCCTTGACGGCCTTGTCCTGCTCGCCCAGCACGCGGTAGGCCCGCACGAGGCGCAGCCAGCCGGCGGCGTCCTGGCCGTTCTCGGCGAGGCGCGCGGCGAGCCCGTCCACCATGCCGCGGATGGCGGCCTGCTGCTGCCCGGCCGGGAGCGAGGCGATCGCGGCCGCGCCGGCCGGCATGTTCGGCGGCAGGGCGGCGCCCGACATCGGCCCGCCCGGCGCCGCGGCGGGCCGCGCCATCGGGGAGGACGCTTCGGCCCGCGCGGGGACGGGCGGCGCGCCGTCGAGTTCGGCCACGCGCTCGCGGACGACGGGGAGGTAGGGCGCCTCGGGGGGTGCCTCGCGGATCAGCGCGTCCCAGGTCGCGCGGGCCTTGGCCTTGTCGCCGTCCTGCAGGGCCGCGAGCCCGATGAAGAAGCGCGCCTGCGGCAGGGCGGGGTCGTCCTTGAGCGCGGCGTCGAAGACCTGGCGGGCGTCGCCCGTGACGACGCCGTCGGCCTGCAGCACCAGGGCCTGCCCGAGTTCCGCCTCGCGGGACGGCGAGCGGCCGAGCACGCGGATGATGTCCCGGTAGGTCCTCACGGCGTCGTCGAACCGCCCCATCCGCATGTAGACGGGCGCCATGATCTCAAGGCCGCGGCCGTCGTTCGGGTCGGAGGCGAGGTGGGCCTCGATCTTGGCGATGGCGGAGGCGAAGTCGGTCTTGCCGGCCTCGCGGGCCGCGAGGGGCGCGTCGGGCTGGCTGGGGTGCCCGACCTCGGCGTAGAGCCCGGCCGCGGCGGCCACCACGAAGGCGCCCGCGATCCCCGCGGCGGCGACGCGCCGGCGGGCCGCCGCGGGCGCGGCGCCGGTGGCCTCGGACGCCTGGATAAGGCGCCGGCCGAGCTCGACGCGGGTCGCCTCGACGTCGGCGGGGCGCAGGATGCCGCGGTCGACGTCGGCGTCGAGCTCGCGCAGCTGGTCGCGGTAGAAGGAGACGTCGGTCGCGTCCGCCGCCGCGTTCGCGCGCGGGCGCAGCAGCGGCCAGGACACGCAGATCACCGCGGCGATGGCCATGAAGGCGAAGGCTAACCAGACCATGCCCGTCTTTTAGCGCCTCCTCACCGGGGCGGGAACGCCAAAACGGGCGGCATGCTCAAGAGGTCACATGCCAGTTGCCGTCGAGGTCGCGGCAGCCCGTGCCCTTGCCGGTCTGCGGCCGGCCGCCGAAGAAGATCGTCGAGGTGAAGGAGCGGCACTCGGCCGGGGCGCCGTCGGCCGGGATCGCGGTGGCGGCGGCCGAGTTCGGGCCGGGCACCACGAAGCCGTAGACGCCGCCGGCCCCCTTCCAGCTGCGGCGCTCGCCCGACGCGATCGCGCCGTCCTCCGCCGCGAGGGCCGCCTTGCGGTCGGCCTCGGGCAGCTTCGACCCGGCCGGGCCGCCGAGGAAGCCGCCGTAGTTGACCGGCACGGGCAGCGGCGCGGCCGGGACGGGGGCCGGAGCCGGGGCGGACAGGGATGCGAGGGACACGCCGCCCGTGCCCGTGCTCGAACAGCCGGCCAGCGCCGACGCGCCCATCACAGCCGCAGCGACGAACGCCGCCCGTTTCCCGATCCCCGCCATGCCGCCCCGATCCCCTCGACTCACGGTGGGCGCGCGCCCGCGCGCCCCTCCGGGACACGATAACACCGAAAGTCTTTCTCGAAGCTCGCCTCACACGGGATTCGGGCGGAAATCGGTACGGCTCCCCGGCAGGCGGAGCACGGCGCGCAGGCCGCCGAGCGGGCTCTCGTCCAGCGTGAAGCTGCCCCCGTAGGTGCCGGCGAGGTCGGTGACGATGGAAAGGCCGAGGCCCGAGCCGGGCTTCGATTCGTCGAGGCGGCGCCCGCGCCGGGCCACCTGGCCGCGGGCCTCCGCGTCGAGCCCCGCGCCGTCGTCGTCGACGAAGATCAGCAGGGCCGAGGGGCCGAGCTCGCCGGGGTCGTTCGTGGTCTCGACCGTGACGCGCACCCGCCCCGCGGCCCACTTGCCGGCGTTGTCGACGAGGTTGCCGACGAGGTCCTCGAGGTCCTGCTTCTCGCCGCGGAAGCGCAGGCCGTCCGGCAGCACGGCCTCGAACACGATGTCGCGGTCGCGGTAGATCTTGCCGAAGGTGCGCACGAGGCCGTCGATCACCGGTCGCACGTCCGTCACGGTGCCGATCACGGTCGAGCGCGCCGCCGCGCGGGCGCGGTCGAGGTAGTGGGTGACCTGGTCGCGCATGATGCCGACCTGGTCGCGCACCTTGGCGGCGAGCCCGTCCGGCTCGGCGGCGCCGGGCGCCGACACCTCGTTGACGATGACGCTGAGCGGCGTCTTCAGCGCGTGGGCGAGGTTGCCGACGTGGGTGCGGGCGCGGTCCACGATCTCGCGGTTGGCGACGATGAGCAGGTTCAGCTCGTTGGCGAGGGGCGCGATCTCGCGCGGGTATTCGCCCTCGATCCGCTCGGCCTCGCCTTGGCGGATGGCCGCGACGCCGGCGCCGAGCTGGCGCAGCGGGCGGAGGCCGAAGCGCACCTGCAACACGGTCGACAGGATGAGGGCCAGGGCCAGCACGGCGAGCGTGACCTCCAGGGCCACGTTGAAGGATTGGATGTCGAGCTCGACCTCCTCGGGCGAGGCCGCGACCTGGACGAGGTAGCGGTGCTTGTCGTCGGTCTCGATGTCGCGCTCGACGAGGCGCAGCCGCCGGTCGTCCGGCCCCATCGCGTAGCCGCGCCGGATGCCGGCGAAGTCCGATTCGACGCCGTCGCCCGGCAGCCTGGGCAGGCGCTCGGCGAAGAGCGAGCGCGACGCGCGGATGTCGTTGGGGTCGCCGTCGAGCGGCGTGATCTGCCAGTACCAGCCGGACAGCGGCAGCTCGAACATGGTTTCGCCGAGCTGGCCGAGGTTGGAATGGTTCTCGTCGCCGGGGTCGCCGAGGTTGGCGGCCAGCGCCCTGACGTAGACCGACAGGCGCTGGTCGAAGTCGGCCTCGGCCGAGCGGCGGTTGATGGCCGACAGCGTCACGCCGGCGAGCAGCAGGATCAGCACGCTCCAGAACGCGGCCGACAGGAACAGCCGCGTCGCGATGGATCCGCGGCCGAAGCGGTCGAAGGCGCGGCGGGCGCCCGCCCCCACGCTCACGCGTCCTTCTTGGCGGGCTTCTTGTCGCCCTCGGGCGGGGCCACGAGGTAGCCGAGGCCGCGCATGGTCTGGATGACCTCGACGCCGAGCTTGCGGCGCAGGCGGCCGACGAAGACCTCGATCGTGTTGGAGTCGCGGTCGAAGTCCTGGTCGTAGAGGTGCTCGACGATCTCGCCGCGCGACACGATGCGGCCGGTGTGGTGCATGAGGTAGGACAGCAGCCGGTACTCGTGCGAGGTGAGCTTCACGGCGTTGCCGTCGACCGACACGCGGCCCGCGCGGGTGTCGAGCGTGACGGGGCCGCAGGTGAGCTCGGCGCTGGCGTGGCCGGCGGCGCGGCGCAGCAGGGCGCGCACGCGGGCCAGCACCTCCTCCATGTGGAAGGGCTTGGCCACGTAGTCGTCGGCGCCGGCGTCGAAGCCCTTGACCTTGTCGCTCCAGCGGTCGCGGGCGGTGAGGATCAGCACCGGCATGGTGCGGCCCCCCGCCCGCCAGGCTTCCAGCACCGCGATGCCGTCGCGCTTGGGCAGGCCGATGTCGAGCACCACGGCGTCGTAGGGCTCGGTGTCGCCGAGGAAGTGCCCCTCCTCGCCGTCGTAGGCGCGGTCCACGGCATAGCCGGCGCCCTCCAGCCCCGCCACGATCTGGCGGTTCAGGTCGCGATCGTCCTCGACAACCAGGAGCCTCATGGCGCTGTCCTCGCGGTGGTTCGGATCAGGGTTTCGGGCGCTGGCCGAGGGGCGTGCCCGTGGCGGCCGACACCAGGCGGTGGGTGACGGGGCCGTCCCGGCCGAGCAGCGTCACGTCGTAGACCAGCTCGCCGCGGAACCAGCAGAGCTGGATGTCGATGGCTTCCGCGTTCGACAGGTCGGAAGCCTGCCGCATCGCCCGGATCGGGGGTACGAGCCCCTTCTCGAAGAACAGCTCGCGCGCGCGGGCGGGGCGCACGCAGGCCAGCGGCGCGACGTCGTCCGGGGGACCTTGGGCCAGCGCGGGCCCGCATTCCAGGGCCAGCACGGCCAGGATGAGGGCGGCACGCGTCATGAGGGCACACTAAGCCGCGCCGCTGAATAGCCCGTGAATGCGGCGGCCGGTTTGACGCGGCCCCGATTGGGTGCATATACACGCATCATCGGCGACGGCGCGGGGTGGGGGGCGATGGACATCCAATGCACCTGTTCGGCGCTCCGCATGGCGGCGCGTCGCCTGAGCCAGGACTACGACGCCGCCCTGGCCCCCGAGGGCCTGACCGTGTCGCAATATGCCGTGCTGGGCAACCTCGCCAAGTGGAGCGGGGACGCGCCGCCCAGCATGACGGAGTTGTCCGACCTGCTCGGCCTCGACCGCACGACGCTGGCCCACAACCTGCGCCCGCTGGAGCGCGACGGCTTCCTGGCCGTTCTGCCCGACGCGCGCGACGCGCGGCTGCGCCGCGTCGCCCTGACGGCGGAGGGCCGCGCCAAGCGCGAGCGCTGCCTGCCGCTGTGGCGCGCCGCGCAGGACCGGTTCGACCGCAGCTTCGGCACCGAGGAGGCGCGGGCGCTCCGCGCGAGCCTCCTCGCCCTGGCGCGCCACACGGAAGCGGCGCCGGCCGCGACGGAAGGGGATTGACCATGCTGGCCCGACGATTGAACGCCATCCTGGCCCGGCGCGGCATCCACTACGCCTGGGTGGTGGCCGCGCTGACCTTCCTGGCCATGCTGACCACGGCGGGCGCCATGGGGCTGCCCGGCGCGCTGATCCTGCCGCTCCACGCCGAATATGGCTGGTCCACCGCCACGATCTCCTCGGCGCTGGCCCTGCGCATCCTGCTGTTCGGCCTGATGGCGCCCTTCTCGGCCGCCTTCATCCTGCGCTTCGGCCTGCGCGCCGTGGTGGTCTGCGCCGTGGCGCTGATCTCGGCCGGGCTGCTGCTCGCGACCGCCATGACGTCCTTCTGGCAGCTGCTCGTCCTGTGGGGCGTCGTGGTCGGGCTCGGCACCGGCCTCACCGCCATGGTGCTCGGCGCCACGGTGGCGAACCGCTGGTTCACGAAGAGCCGCGGCCTCGTGCTCGGTCTGCTCACCGCCAGCGCGGCGACGGGCCAGCTCGCCTTCCTGCCGCTGGCGACGCAGCTCGTCAGCCACGTCGGGTGGCGCGCCGCCGTGGTGCCCACGGTGGCGGCCTGCGTGGCCGTGGCGGCGCTGGTGGCGCTGTTCATGGTCGACCGGCCGGAGGACCTCGGGCTCGGCGCCTACGGCGAGGAGGCGCGCGGCGCGGCGCCCCTGGCGGCCGCGCCCGCCTCCGCCGGCCCCGGCCCGGTGCGCCGGGCCGTTCTGACGCTGCGCGAGGCCGCCGGCGTGCCGGCCTTCTGGGCGCTGTTCGCCACCTTCTTCATCTGCGGCCTGTCCACCAACGGCCTGATCCAGTCCCACTTCATCTCCTTCTGCGCGGACTTCCAGCTCGGCGAAACCGACGCCGCCTCGGTGCTGGCCATGATGGGGATCTTCGACTTCGTCGGCACGGTGGCGTCGGGCTACCTGTCCGACCGGTTCGACAACCGCTGGCTCCTGTTCTGGTATTACGGGCTGCGCGGCCTGTCGCTGCTGTGGCTGCCCCACTCCACCTTCACGCTCTACGGCCTGTCGATCTTCGCGCTGTTCTACGGGCTCGACTGGATCGCCACCGTGCCCCCCACGGTGCGCCTCGCCGCGAAGAGCTTCGGGCGCGAGAAGGGGCCGCTGGTGTTCGGCTGGGTGTTCACGGGCCACCAGCTCGGCGCCGCCGTCGCCACCTACGGGGCCGGCGCGGCGCGGACGGGGCTCGGCACCTACCTGCCGGCCTTCTACGCCGCCGGCGTCATGTGCCTCGTCGTGGCCCTCGTGGCGCTGGCCGCCGGAACGCGGCGGGACGGCGTTGCCATCGTGGCCGTGCCGGCCGAATAGGGAGGCCCGCGGCGCCCGGCCGCGCCGCGAGTCTCAACTTGTCGACCAAGAAGCCCCACCATCCCGGCAAGCCCCGGAGCACCGGCCGACCCGACGCCCGCCCGCCCGGCTCCGGCGCCTCGCGCCGCCCGCCCCCGCGCGGGGGAGACGGCGACCGGCGCCCGCCCGCGCCGCCGCCCGACACCGTCTACCTGTGGGGCACCCACGCCGTGGTGGAGGCGCTGGGCTCGCTGCGGCGCAAGGTGCTGCGGATCTCCGCGACGGAGGGCGCCGCCGAACGCGTGGCGGAGCTGGCGGCCGACCGCGGCGTGCCCGTGACGGTCGTGTGCGCTGAGGCGATCTCGGCGCGGCTGCCGCGCGACGCGGTGCACCAGGGTCTGCTGCTGGAAGCGCGGCGGATCGAGCCCATCGCGCTCGACGACGTGCCGGACGACGGCGTCGTGCTGATCCTCGACCAGATCACCGATCCCCACAACGTCGGCGCCATCCTGCGCACCGCCGCGGCCTTCGGCGTCTCCGCCCTCGTGATGCAGGACCGGCACGCGCCCGACCTCGGCGGCACCCTCGCCAAGGCGGCGTCCGGCGGGCTCGAACACGTGCCCGTGGCGCTGGTGGTCAACCTCGCCCGCACGCTCGACAAGCTCGGCGAGCGCGGCTTCCTGCGGGTCGGGCTGGATTCGGACGGCGACGGGTCGCTGGAGGCGATGGAGCTGCCGCGGCCCCTGGCGCTGGTGCTCGGCTCGGAGGGCGACGGGTTGCGGCGCCTGACGCGCGAGCGCTGCGACGCCGTCGCGCGGCTCGACATGCCGGGCCCGATCAAGAGCCTCAACGTGTCGATCGCCTGCGCGGTGGCGCTGACCGTGGCGCGCCTGAAGGCGCCGACCGGGACGACCTCTGCCTGACCGCCCCGCGATGCGGGCGCCGGCTCGTCCACCCCTCCCCCGGCCTCGTCGGCCGGGGCGGGGGATCAATAGGCCGTGCCGATCCCGTAGCGGTACACGACCGGCTCGCGCCGGACGCCGCAGGCGCAGCCGGCGGCCGCGTCTCGATAGGCGTTGACGACGCGCACGCCCGGCCCGACGTCGGCGGAGGCCGCGTAGGCGTAGCGGTCGTCCGGGCTGTAGGGCGCGTAGGGGCTCGGGCCGAGCGGCGGCTCGGCGAAGCGGGCGGCGAGGGGCGTCTCGGAGCGGTAGGCCACCCCGCCGCCGTTGCCGTACAGGCTCTGCGTCCCGTAGGTGCCCTGCCCGCCGTAGGTTCCGGACTGGCCGTAGGTCCCCTGCCCCCCGTAGACGCCGGCATCGCCGTAGGTGCCCGGCGCGCCGTAGCCGCCGTATCCGCCGTAGCCGAGGCCCCCGCCGAAACCGCCGACGAAGCCGCGGCCGGCGGCGAAGCGCCGGCGTCCCGCGCCCACCCCTTCAAAGCGCCGGACCGCGCCGTAGCGCAGGCCGGTGCGGACGTGACCGTAGGACACGGCACCGCCGACCGTCAGCGGCGCGAGGCCGCGCCCGAAGTCCGGGACGCCGCCTCGGGCGAAGCCGCCGAGGCGGGCTCCCGTATTCGTGTGGCCGTAGGCGGAGAAGTAGGGGCGGCCGCCCGCGCCCTCGTGGATCACGCCCGAGACCGGGGGCAGGCCGCGTCCGCCGCCGAAGCGACCGCCACCCGCGCGGAATCCGCCGCCGAAGCCGGGGTGGCCTCCGAAGCCGCCGCGGACGCCCCCCATCGGCCGGAACGCGCCGCCGCCATGGCCGCCGGCTCCCCCCGCCCAGGCGTCCCACGTCGGCAGGGTCGACAGGACGAGCGCCAGAACGACGCTGTCGAAGGTTCTGGCGTGCATGTCCGCGCTCCGAAGCGGGACGACCCCGCGGGGGGACAATTTAGGATTTATCCACCTTTGGCCCAGGCATCGGCGCAGATGTGGTTAACGCATATCAGACTTGCGAAATGACAATGGTTCTCATACCGTGACGGCATCCGATCGGGTGGCGGTTCCGCCCCGGATCGGTCGATCAAACACAGGGATGGAAGCGCGGGCAGATCCCCGATGCGCTCCGCGGTCGGGATCGGCGCAGCCACGGGCTCGGCGCCCGCCCCTCCCGGAGCCTCGCGGATCGGACGCCGGACAACGGCGCGCCCCGGCTCAGCCATCCCCCGATGACGGACATCACGGCGGGAGGGGCCTCATGCTCGACAGGCAGAGCACAGCGACGATAGACGAGACAGGGCGGATCATACGCGATCCGACCTTCCAGACTTTGGTGAAGGAGCGCACGAGCTTCGGCTGGACGATGTCGATCGTCATGCTCGCGGTCTACCTGGCCTTCATCTTCCTGGCGGCCTTCGGCAAGAGCTTCATGGCCGCGACCATCGCCGGCTCGTCGATCTCCTGGGGGATCGTGCTCGGCGTCTTCACCATCGTCTTCGCCTTCGCGCTGACCGGCATCTACGTGTCGCGCGCCAACGGCCGCTTCGACGAGCTCACCGCTCAGCTGAACCGGGACGCGCTGTGATGCGGCCGTCCCGCTCCCTCGCGGTCGCCTCGGCCGCCGTCGCTCTCACGGCCGCCACCGCGGCCGTCGCGGCCGGCCCCGACCTCGGCCAGACCGTGCAGAGCGCCACCAACTGGCCGGCGATCGTCATCTTCCTGCTGTTCGTGCTGCTGACGCTCGGCATCACCTATCGCGCCGCCATGAGCACCAAGACGGCGGCCGACTTCTACGCCGCGGGCGGCGGCATATCGCCGGGCAAGAACGCGCTGGCCATCGCGGGCGACTACATGTCGGCCGCGTCTTTCCTCGGCATCTCGGCCCTGGTCTTCACGTCGGGCTTCGACGGGCTGATCTACTCGGTCGGCTTCCTGGTCGGCTGGCCGATCGTGCTGTTCCTGATCGCGGAGCGCCTGCGCAACCTCGGCAAGTTCACCTTCGCCGACGTCGCGTCCTTCCGCCTCGACCAGACCGCGATCCGCGTGCTGTCGGCCGTCGGCACCCTCACGGTCGTGGCCTTCTACCTGATCGCCCAGATGGTCGGCGCGGGCTCGCTCATCAAGCTGCTGTTCGGCCTGCCCTACGGCTACGCCGTGGCGATCGTCGGCGTGCTGATGATCGTCTACGTGGCCTTCGGCGGCATGAAGGCGACCACGTCGGTGCAGGTCATCAAGGCGTGCCTGCTGCTCTTCGGCGCGACCGTCATGGCGCTGGCCGTGCTGTTCCATTACGGCTTCAACCCCAACGCCATGATGGCCGACGCGGTGAAGATCCAGCCCAAGGGCGCCGCCATCCTCGGCCCCGGCGGCTTCGTGGCCGACCCCGTGTCGACCATCTCGCTCGGCCTCGCGCTGATGTTCGGCACCGCCGGCCTGCCCCACATCCTGATGCGGTTCTTCACCGTCTCGGACGCGAAGGATGCTCGCAAGTCCGTGTTCTTCGCCACGGGCCTGATCGGTTACTTCTACATCCTCACCTTCATCATCGGCTTCGGCGCCATCTGCTTCCTGATGCCGGACTCGTCCTACTACACGATCAAGCCCGACGGCTCCTACGACAAGCTCACCGGCCTCATCGGCGGCGGCAACATGCCGGCGCTGGCGCTGTCCAAGGCGGTCGGCGGCTCGCTGTTCTACGGCTTCATCGCGGCCGTGGCCTTCGCGACCATCCTCGCCGTCGTGGCGGGTCTGACGCTGGCCGCCGCCAGCGCGGTGAGCCACGACCTCTACGCCAACGTGATCGCCCGCGGGCGGTCGAACGAGGGCCGCGAGGTGCTGATCTCCAAAGTGACCGCGGTGGTCATCGGGCTGATCGCCATCGCGCTCGGGTACGTGTTCGAGACCATCAACGTCGCCTTCATGGTGGGCCTCGCCTTCGCGGTCGCGGCGAGCTGCAACTTCCCCGTCCTGCTGATGTCGCTGATGTGGCGCGGCACGACGACCAACGGCGCCGTCGCGGGCGGTCTCCTCGGCCTCGTCACCGCCGTCGTCATGGTCGTCCTCAGCAAGGGCGTCTGGGTCGACGTGTTCCACAACAGCGCGGCGCTGTTCCCCTACAGCAGCCCGGCGCTGTTCTCGATGCCGCTGGCCTTCCTGGGCATCTACGTCGTGTCCAAGATGGACAACAGCCGCCGCGCCCAGCGCGAGCGCGCCCTGTTCGAGGCGCAGTTCGTCCGCTCCGAGACCGGGATTGGCGCGGCCGGTGCCCACGCGCACTGAGCCACGCACCGGCGAGGTCGGAACGGCGCCTCCGGGCGCCGTTTCGGTTCGCGGGCCAGGCCGCTCCGCCGCGGCCCGCGGTCGTCCAGACCCATCCCGACCTCCCGCGCCCTGAGCCGGGTCCGACGGACGAGGCCGGGGAAGCAGACCGGAGACCGAAGCCCCATCGACGAAGAAGGGCCGCGCATCCTGCGATGCGCGGCCCTTCCTGGTTTCGGCCCGATCCCGGTCGGGTCAGTGCGCGATCACGCCGGAAGCGTCGTCCTCGACCACCGCGGGCTTGCGCACGGCGGACAGGTCCTCCTCCCACTGGATCGCCGTCGGCTGGCGGACCAGGGCGTGGGTCAGGACCTCGTCGAGGCGGGACACCGGCACGATCTCCAGCGCGTTCTTCACGCTGTTCGGGATGTCGGCGAGGTCCTTCGCGTTCTCCTCGGGGATCAGCACCTTCTTGATCCCGCCGCGCAGGGCGGCGAGCAGCTTCTCCTTGAGGCCACCGATCGGCAGCACGCGGCCGCGCAGCGTGATCTCGCCCGTCATGGCGATGTCGCGCCGGATCGGGATGCCGGTGATGACCGACACGATCGAGGTCGCCATGGCGACGCCCGCCGACGGCCCGTCCTTCGGGGTCGCCCCCTCGGGCACGTGGACGTGGATGTCGCGCCGGTCGAAGAAGGGCGGCTCGACGCCGAAGTCGGTCGCCCGTGAGCGGACGTAGGAGGCCGCTGCCGAGATCGACTCCTTCATCACGTCGCGCAGGTTGCCCGTGACGGTCATCTTGCCCTTGCCCGGCATGGCGACCGACTCGATCGTGAGCAGCTCGCCCCCGACCTCGGTCCAGGCGAGGCCGGTGACGACGCCGACTTGGTCCTCCGCCTCGGCCTCGCCGTAGCGGAACTTCGCCACGCCGAGGTAGTCGGCGAGGTTGGCGTCCGTCACCTGCACGGAGGTCGAGCCCGACATCATGATCTCCTTCACGGCCTTGCGGGCCAGGTTGGAGATCTCGCGCTCGAGGTTGCGGACGCCGGCCTCCCGCGTGTAGCGGCGGACGACGGTCAGCAGCGCCTCGTCGGTGATCGACCACTCCTCCTTGGACAGGCCGTGCTTGGACACCGCCGCCGGGATGAGGTGGGTGCGGGCGATCTCGGCCTTCTCCTCCTCGGTGTAGCCGGCGATGCGGATGATCTCCATGCGGTCCATCAGCGGGCCGGGGATGTTGAGCGTGTTGGCCGTCGTCACGAACATGACGTTCGACAGGTCGTAGTCGACCTCGAGATAGTGGTCGTTGAACGTCGCGTTCTGCTCGGGGTCGAGCACCTCCAGCAACGCCGAGGACGGGTCGCCGCGGAAGTCCTGGCCCATCTTGTCGATCTCATCGAGCAGGAAGAGCGGGTTGGACGTCTTGGCCTTGCGCATCGACTGGATGATCTTGCCGGGCATCGAGCCGATGTAGGTGCGCCGGTGCCCGCGGATCTCCGCCTCGTCGCGCACGCCGCCGAGCGAGATGCGGACGAACTCGCGCCCCGTCGCCTTGGCGATCGAGCGGCCGAGCGAGGTCTTGCCGACGCCGGGGGGGCCGACGAGGCACAGGATCGGGCCGGTGAGCTTGTTGGCGCGGCTCTGCACCGCGAGGTACTCGATGATGCGCTCCTTGACCTTGTCGAGCCCGTAGTGGTCCGAGTTCAGGGTGGACTCGGCCAGCGGCAGGTCGCGCTTGATCTTGGAGCGCTTGTTCCACGGGATCAACAGCAGCCAGTCGAGGTAGTTGCGCACCACGGTGGCCTCGGCCGACATGGGCGACATCTGCTTCAGCTTCTTCAGCTCGGCCTGCGCCTTGTCGCGGGCCTCCTTGGAAAGCTTGGTCTCCTTGATGCGGTTCTCGAGCTCGGACAGATCGTCCTTGCCATCCTCGTCGCCGAGCTCCTTCTGGATGGCCTTCATCTGCTCGTTGAGGTAGTACTCGCGCTGGGTCTTCTCCATCTGGCGCTTGACGCGCGTGCGGATGCGCTTCTCCACCTGCAGCACGGAGATCTCGCTCTCCATCAGGCCGAGGCACTTCTCCAGGCGCTGGGCGACCGAGGTGGTCTCCAGGATGCCCTGCTTGTCGGAGATCTTGACGACGAGGTGGGACGCCACCGTGTCGGCGAGCTTCGGATAGTCGGAGATCTGGCCGACCGCGGCCACGACCTCGGGCGAGATCTTCTTGTTCAGCTTGACGTAGTTCTCGAACTCGCTGACCACCGAGCGGGCCAGCGCCTCGACCTCGACCTTGTCGAGCGGGTCGTCGGCCAGCGCCTCGGCGTCGGCCTCGTAGAACTCGTCGGTCCTCACGTACTTGCCGACCTTGGCGCGGCGCGAGCCCTCGACCAGCACCTTGACGGTGCCGTCGGGCAGCTTGAGCAGCTGCAGCACCGAGGCGAGCGTGCCGGTGGTGAAGATGGCGTCGGTGGCCGGGTCGTCGTCGGTGGCGTTCACCTGCGTGGCGAGCAGGATGAACTTGTCGGCCTTCATCACCTCTTCGAGCGCGCGGATGGACTTCTCGCGGCCCACGAAGAGCGGGACGATCATGTGGGGGAACACGACGATGTCGCGCAGCGGCAGGACCGGATAGGTGTCGATGGACCCTGGCGTGGCGGGGGCGCGTTTCGGACTGCTCATGCTGCATCCTGTCGGGAGGGAGACGCACGCCGGCGCTTCTCCTGAAGCCGCCGTCGGACATTCGCCGCGGCGCCCGACCGGGATGTGACCGGACGGGACCGAAGCGCACCGCGGGGCCAGACGACTGCACCCCGGGGCACGGAGCGACCGGATCGGGCGGCCTGAACCGCCCCGTCGCCGATGCCCTGATCAAAAGATGGCGGTCACCCGATCGTCATTCAAGGACTATCGCGGGCCGGCCGCGGGTCGATCCCGCCCCGAGCAAGCCCTGGACGGGAAAGGGCGGGACCGTCGCCGGCCCCGCCCCTTCGATCCCCTCAGGCGCTGGCCGCGCCCGTCCCGGTCTTCTCCGCCCCGCGTTCGGAGTAGATGTAGAGGGGCCGGGCGTTGCCCTCGACCACCTCGGGGCCGATCACCACCTGCTCGACCCCGTCGAGGCCGGGCAGGTCGAACATCGTGTCGAGCAGGATGCCCTCCATGATGGAGCGCAGCCCGCGGGCGCCGGTGCGCCGCTCGATCGCCTTCTTGGCGACGACGTTCAGCGCCTCGTCCTGGAACATCAGCTCCGTGGACTCCATCTCGAACAGCCGCTGGTACTGCTTCACCAGGGCGTTCTTCGGCTCCGTGAGGATCTTCTTCAGAGCCTCCTCGTCGAGGTCCTCCAGCGTGGCGATCACGGGGAGGCGGCCGACGAACTCGGGGATGAGGCCGAACTTCAGCAGGTCCTCGGGCTCGACCTTGCGGAACACCTCGCCGGTGCGCCGGTCGTCCGGGGCCTGGACCTTGGCGCCGAAGCCGATGGACGTGCCCTTGCCGCGGCCCGAGATGATCTTCTCCAGCCCCGCGAAGGCGCCGCCGCAGATGAACAGGATGTTGGTCGTGTCGACCTGCAGGAACTCCTGCTGCGGGTGCTTGCGGCCGCCCTGCGGCGGCACGGAGGCGACGGTGCCCTCCATGATCTTCAGCAGGGCCTGCTGCACGCCCTCGCCCGACACGTCGCGGGTGATCGACGGGTTGTCCGACTTGCGGGAGATCTTGTCGATCTCGTCGATGTAGACGATGCCGCGCTGGGCGCGCTCGACGTTGTAGTCTGAGGCCTGGAGAAGCTTGAGGATGATGTTCTCGACGTCCTCGCCGACGTAGCCGGCCTCGGTGAGGGTCGTCGCGTCCGCCATGGTGAAGGGGACGTCGAGGATGCGGGCGAGCGTCTGGGCGAGCAGCGTCTTGCCCGAGCCGGTCGGCCCGATCAGCAGGATGTTGGACTTCGCCAGCTCGACGTCGTTGTGCTTCTGCGCGTGGTTCAGCCGCTTGTAGTGGTTGTGCACCGCGACCGACAGAACGCGCTTGGCCTGGGGCTGGCCGATCACGTAGTCGTCGAGGACCTTGCAGATCTCGCGCGGGGTCGGGATGCCGTCGCGGCGGTTCACCAGCGAGGACTTGTTCTCCTCACGGATGATGTCCATGCACAGTTCGACGCATTCATCGCAGATGAAGACCGTCGGACCCGCGATCAGCTTGCGGACTTCGTGTTGGCTCTTGCCGCAGAAGGAGCAATACAGCGTGTTCTTCGAATCGCTGCCGCCGGCTTTTCCAACCATTGTCGTCTCCAGTCCGACCCGCTTCGCGCCGGGCGCGATTCGAATCATTTTTCAAGGATTAGCCGCGGCCGGCTAATGAAAGGTGCACCATGGGGGTCTGCGCGGAGCGGCACCGCGCCAGGGTCTCCGGGGGCCGACGTCCGACGCCAACACAGCTTTCCGGCGAGATCAAGCCCGGGGCGGGCGGCGTGCCCCGGGCCAGACCCGCGGCTCGCCTCACTTCGTCTCGGGCGCCTCGACGCGGACCGTCTCCACCTTGTCGATGATTCCGAAGGCCTGGGCCTCGTCGGCGGTCATGAAGTGGTCGCGGTCGAGCGTGCGCTCGATCGTGTCGTAGTCCTTGCCGGTGTGCTTGACGTAGATCTCGTTCAGCCGGCGCTTGATCTTGGTGATGTCCTCGGCGTGGCGCAGGATGTCCGACGCCTGGCCCTGGAAGCCGCCGGAGGGCTGGTGCACCATCACGCGGGCGTTGGGCAGCGCGTAGCGCATGCCGGCCTCGCCGGCGCAGAGCAGCAGCGAGCCCATCGACGCGGCCTGGCCGACGCAGAGGGTCGACACCTTGGGGCGGATGAACTGCATCGTGTCGTAGATGGCGAGGCCCGCCGTCACCACGCCGCCCGGCGAGTTGATGTAGAGCGAGATCTCCTTCTTCGGGTTCTCGGCTTCGAGGAACAGCAGCTGGGCGATGATCACCGAAGCCATGTTGTCCTCGACCGGCCCGGTCAGGAAGATGATGCGCTCGCGCAGCAGGCGCGAATAGATGTCGAACCCGCGCTCGCCGCGGCTCGTGTTCTCGATCACCTGCGGGATGAGGTAGTTGTTGTACATCGCGATCGGATCCTGCATCGGACCGGCCCTCTTCCCTGTCAGCGGCCCCGCGGGGCCATGCGTCGAATATATGTCCACCCCGGCGGAGCGCAACATGCGCCCCGCCGGGCACGGCGTCAGCCCTCGGACGGCTGCTCGGCGCCGGCCTGCTCGATGCCGGGAACCGACTTCGGCGCGCCGTCCTCGTCGTCCTGCGGCTTGAACAGCTCGTCGCGCGACACGGTGCGCTCGGTGACCTTGGCCTGGCCGACGATGTGGTCGACCACCTTCTCCTCGAACAGCGGCGCCTTGATCTCGCTCAAGGCCTGCGGGTTCTTGGTGTAGTGCTCCCACACGGCCTTCTCCTGGCCGGGGTACTGGCGCGTCAGCTCGACCAGGGCCTTGCCGACCTCGGCGTCCTCGACCTTGATGCCGGCCTTCTCGCCGACCTCGGCCAGCACGAGGCCCAGGCGCACGCGGCGCTCGGCGATGCGGCGATATTCCGCACGCGCCGCCTCCTCGGTCGTGTCCTCGTCGGCGAAGGTCTTGCCGGTGCGGCCCTGCTCGGCCCCGACCTGGCGCCAGATGTTGTCGAACTCCTGGCCGACGAGGCCCTCGGGCAGCTCGAAGCTGTAGCGCTTGTCGAGCGCGTCGAGCAGCGAGCGCTTGATGCGGTCGCGCGAGGCGCGGGAGAAGTCCTCCTGCATGCGCGACCGGATGGCGTCGCGCAGCGCCTCGAACGTGTCGAAGCCGAAGGTCTTGGCGAAGTCGTCGTCGAGCTTCTGCTCGCCCGGCGCGCCGACCTCGCGCACCTTGACGTCGAAGGTGGCCTCCTTGCCGGCGAGCTGGGCCGCGTTGTAGTCGGCCGGGAACGTCACCGTGATGCGGCGCTCCTCGCCGGCCTTGGCGCCGACGAGCTGGTCCTCAAAGCCGGGGATGAAGGTGTTCGAGCCGAGCACGAGCGGCGCGTCCTCGCCCTTGCCGCCCTCGAAGGGCACGTCGTCGATGCGGCCCTCGAAGTCGATCTTCAGGCGGTCGCCCGAGGCCGCGACGGCGTCGTCGCCCTCGCGCGGCGTGTAGGAGCGGCTGCCCTGCGCGAGCGAGTCGACCGAGCGCTGGATCTCGTCGTCGGAGATCTCGGCGACCTGGCGCTCCAGCTCGAGGTCCTCGAAGGAGCCGGTCTCGAAGGCCGGGATGGTCTCGACCGCGACCGTGAAGGACAGGTCGCCCTCGGCCTCCATGGCCCGCTCCACCTCGGCCTGGTCGGAGGCGAGGTCGATCTTGGGCTCCAGCGCGAGGCGGAGGTTGTTGTCCTCGACGATCTTGCGGTTGGCCTCGTTCACGGCGTTCTGCACGACGTCGCCCATGATGGAGCGGCCGTACAGGCGCTTCAGGTGCGACAGCGGCACCTTGCCGGGGCGGAAGCCGTTGATGCGGACCTTGTCCTTCATGCCGACGAGTTCGCCCTGGAGGCGGGACGCCAGATCGGCGGCGGGGAGCACGACCTTGTATTCGCGCTTGAGCCCGGAGGCGCTGATCTCGGTAACCTGCATCGTCTCAGTCCTTCACTCGTCTCGGTGCCGTGGGTCGGCGAAAGCAATTCCCGGGGCGCCGCAGGGCGGAGGACGGGTGCGAGGAAGGATCGGGCCGGCGCTGGCTCCGCGCGGCCCGGTGGGAACCTGCCGAAATGGTGCGGGCGGAGGGACTCGAACCCCCACGACGTGAGTCACTGGAACCTAAATCCAGCGCGTCTACCAATTCCGCCACGCCCGCCCGTCTCGCAACCGGCCAACCCGGACGGAGCGTCTTATCAACGCCCCCGGCCCGATGCAGCAAAAAAGTGGGCTCAGCGCAGCGGCTCGCGGAAAGCCGACACCGCGAAGGTGAAGAGCGCCCACACCGGCAGGGCGGCCTCGGGGGCAACCGTCGCGGCACGGGCGAAGGCGAGGGCCGCCGTCCCGAGCAGGACCGCGGCGACGGGCACGAAACGCATGGCAACCTCGCCGAAACGGCACGGCGGAGCGCCGCGCGGGGGCGAAGCCGCAAATCGGGGGCCGGACGGGAATGTGCCGGAACGGGACGGAGGTGGGCGGGTGGGCTGCCGCATCCACGCCCGTCCGCGGCTGCGCGTCTCCGTTGCCGTCCATGCCGGCCGACGATCACGGAGAGGAAGGAGGACGCGGCCCCGTCAGCGTCCGCCGTACCGCGCCAACAGCGCGCGGAGCACCGCCGGGAGCGCCTCGGGGAGGTCCTCGGAGATCAGCCCGGGGCCGTGGTGGTTCGCCACGGCGGCGTGGAGCCAGACGGCGGCGCAGGCCGCCTCGAAGGCCGGCATGGCCTGCGCCAGCAGCCCGCCCACCATGCCGGCCAGCACGTCGCCGCTCCCCGCCGTGGCGAGCCAGGGCGCGTCCTCGCCGGCGATCGCGGCGCGGCCGTCGGGGGCCGCCACGACCGTGTCGGGCCCTTTCAGCACCACCACGGCCCCGAGCCGCCGCGCCCCGGCCCGCGCGCGCTCGACCTTGGTGGGGGCATCGAGCACGCCGGCGGCGCCGTCGAACAGCCTGGCGAACTCGCCGTCGTGCGGCGTGACCACCACCGGCCCCCCCGCCCCGCGCACCAGCGCGGCCAGATCGTCGGCCCGGCCGGCGAAGAGCGTCAGCGCGTCGGCGTCGAGCACGGCCGCGCGCGGCGCCCCGCGGGGCTTCAGCGCCGCCGCGACCAGCGCCGGCGCGTCGGCGCCGTGGCCGAGGCCCGGCCCCATCACCACGGCGTTGAGACGCGCGTCGGCGAGGATGCCGGCCAAGGCCTCCGGCCCGTCGAAGGGCTTCAGCATCACGGCCGTGAGCTGCGCGGCGTGGATCGCCAGCGCGTCGGCGGGGCTCGCGACCGTGACGAGGCCGGCGCCGATCCGCAGCCCGCCGCGGGCCGACAGCCGCGCGGCGCCGAGCGTCGGCATCGGGCCCGACACGACGACGAGGTGCCCGCGGGTGTATTTGTGCCCGGCCGCGGCGGGGCGCGGGTAGTGGCGCTCCCAGAGGTCCGGCAGATCGTGGAACAGGGTCGCGCCGATGCCGTCCAGCACGGCCGGGTCGATGCCGATGTCGGCCAGCGTCACCGGCCCGCAGCGCTCGCGACCCGGCATCAACAGGTGGCCTGGCTTCAGGCGGAAGAAGGTCACGGTCTCGGTCGCGCGGACGGCGGGGCCCAGGGCGGCGCCGGACTCGCCCGACAGGCCGGACGGCAGGTCGACCGCCAGCACCGGCCGCCGCGCGGCCGCGACGCGCTCGACCAGCACGGCGGCGGCGCCGTCGAGCGGACGGGACAGGCCGGCGCCGAACAGGGCGTCGACCACGAGGTCGTGCGCGACGGGGTCGGCCCCGGCGGCGTCGCCGACCGGCCCGGCCCAGGCGGCCGCGGCCCCGGCCGCGTCGCCCCGGAGATGCTCAAGCGGCGCGAGCGCGGCCACGTCCACCGCGAAGCCGCGCCGCCGGAGCTCGGCCGCCGCCACGAAGCCGTCGCCGCCGTTGTTGCCGGGGCCGCAGAGCACCAGGGCGCGCCGGCCGCCCCGCGCGGCCAGCATGCGCTCCGCCGCGTCGGCGACGGCGCGGCCGGCCCGGTCCATCAGGACAGGGCCCGGCGTGCCGGAGGCGGCCGCGAGGCGGTCGGCATGGCCCATCTCGGCGGGCGTGAGGATCTCGATCGGGCGCTGCACGGCCGCACTCCCACAGTCGGCGGAACCGCCCGCGAAACCGGCGGTTCTCGCCACGATCCCGACACGTCGGGCTGAATCAGCCGTCGCGCGCGTGGCACGGGCGATGCTAAGCTCCGCGCATCGGCCGGGCCGCCCCCGCGGCGCCCGGTCCCGCAACGCTCGCGCCCCGGCACAGGTTGGACCCCGCATGAAGAAGATCGAGGCCATCATCAAGCCCTTCAAGCTCGACGAGGTGAAGGAGGCGCTGCAGGACGTGGGGCTGCAGGGCATCACCGTCACGGAGGCGAAGGGGTTCGGGCGCCAGAAGGGGCACACGGAGCTCTACCGCGGCGCCGAATACGTGGTCGACTTCCTGCCCAAGGTGAAGATCGAGATCGTGCTCGGCGACGACCTCGTGGACCGCGCCGTCGACGCCATCCGCCGCGCGGCGCAGACGGGGCGCATCGGCGACGGCAAGATCTTCGTGTCCACCATCGAGGGCGCGATCCGCATCCGCACCGGCGAGACCGGCAACGACGCGATCTGACGGGCCCGGGCGGCGGCGGGCCTTGCGCCGGCCGCGCGGGGCCTTGTAGTCCTCCGGCCGGCGGGGCGTCCCCGCGCGCCCGCACCGGAGCACAGCATGAAGACCGCACAGGATGTCCTGAGAGCCATCCGGGACCAGGACATCAAATACGTCGACTTCCGCTTCACCGACCCGCGCGGCAAGTGGCAGCACGTCACCTTCGACGTCTCCATCGTCGACGAGGACCTGTTCGCCGAAGGCGTGATGTTCGACGGCTCGTCGATCGCGGGCTGGAAGGCCATCAACGAGTCCGACATGACGCTCATGCCGGACCCCGAGACGGCCTGCATGGACCCGTTCTTCTCGGCCTCGACCCTGTCGATCGTGTGCGACGTGCTGGAGCCCGCCACCGGCGAGCCCTACGCCCGCGACCCCCGCGGCGTCGCCAAGAAGGCCGAGGCCTACCTGAAGTCCACCGGCATCGGCGACAGCGTCTTCGTCGGCCCCGAGGCCGAGTTCTTCGTCTTCGACGACGTGCGCTTCAAGGCCGACCCCTACAACACCGGCTTCGTGCTCGACGCGATCGAGCTGCCGTCCAACACCGACACGGTCTACGAGGGCGGCAACCTCGGCCACCGCATCCGCACCAAGGGCGGCTACTTCCCCGTGCCGCCGCTCGACTCGGCGCAGGACATGCGCGGCGAGATGCTGGCCGCCATGGCGTCGATGGGCGTCAAGGTCGAGAAGCACCACCACGAGGTGGCGTCCGCCCAGCACGAACTCGGCATGAAGTTTGACCGGCTGACGCTGATGGCGGACGGCATGCAGGCCTACAAGTACTGCGTCCACCAGGTCGCGCAGAGCTACGGCAAGTCGGCCACCTTCATGCCGAAGCCCGTGTTCGGCGACAACGGCTCGGGCATGCACGTGCACCAGTCGATCTGGAAGGACGGGGTGCCGTTGTTCGCGGGCGACAAGTACGCCGACCTCAGCCAGGAGTGCCTGTGGTACATCGGCGGCATCATCCGCCACGCGAAGTCGCTGAACGCCTTCACGAACCCGTCGACCAACAGCTACAAGCGGCTGGTGCCGGGCTACGAGGCGCCGGTGCTGCTCGCCTATTCGGCGCGCAACCGCTCGGCCTCGTGCCGCATCCCCTACACCAACAGTCCCAAGGCCAAGCGCGTCGAGGTCCGCTTCCCCGACCCGGCGGCGAACCCCTACCTGGCCTTCGCGGCGATGCTGATGGCGGGCCTCGACGGGATCCGGAACAAGATCGACCCCGGCGCCGCGATGGACAAGGACCTCTACGACCTGCCCAAGGCGGAGCTGGCGCAGATCCCCACCGTGTGCGGCTCGCTGCGCGAAGCCCTCGACAGCCTCAAGGCCGACCACGCCTACCTCACCGCCGGCGGGGTCTTCACGCAGGACCTGATCGAGAGCTACATCGAGCTTAAGATGGCCGAGGTGATGCGCTTCGAGATGACGCCGCACCCGGTCGAGTACGACATGTACTATTCGGTGTGATCCTCACAGGGCAGGTCCCGACCCGCGTCGGGGGGCGCGGGACCTGACGGGCTCGATCCGAAGCACGCCGCCGAACCTCGCCCGCACCGCCTCCGCGACCTCCGGCGCCGCGGAGATCTGCAGCCCGGGACCGTCGCGGCCGAGCACCTGGACGCCGGCCAGCGCCGCGACGGCGTCCTTCCAGTCCGCGGGAATGGGCGCTCCGGGGCGGGGCGCCAGGATGTATGTCCGGCCGCCGGGCGGCATCGGCCGTCACCTGGCTCGCGCGAGGCCGGCGCCGGCGAAGACCCGCGCCAGCCCCACCGCCATGGCCCGGCTCGCGAGCGCCGCGGCGGCGTAGTCCGCCCGTGCGGCCGAGCGAGGCATGGCGCGGTAGGTCGCGTCGCGGGACAGCAAGGCCGCCAGCGCCCCGACGGCGAGGGGGGCCGCCATCGAGGTCCCGCTCATCTCGGCGTAGGCCGGGGAGCCCGGCAGCGACCCCGGCACGGTCGAGATCACGGCCGCGCCCGCCGCCGCGCAGGCGAGATCGGGTCCGGCGTTGCTGAACGCCGCGAGGTAGAGGCCGCCGACGCCGAACCTGTCGAGCGTTCCCGGCAGGGATGCGGAGGCGTCGATGTCAGGCGGGAAGCTGCCGAGCAGCCCGAGCGCGGAAACAGCCGCGCATTCCGGGTAGGACGCGGGTGCGCTGACAGGGCCTCCCCCGCCGTTGCCCGCCGCGGCGACGCAGAGCGATCCTTCGCGGCGCGCCACGATGATGGCGTCCTGCTCGATCTCCGACGCTTCCCCGGCCAGGCTGAGGTTGATGAGGTCGGCGTTGTAGGTCGAGGCCAGCGACGACACCGCGAGGGCGATGTCGCCCTGGTTGGCGAGGCGATCCGGCGCGAAGACCCTCGCCATCCTGACCTCCGCGCCAGGTGACATCCCGCCGTAGTCGCCGCTGCCCGGCGCGGGCCGGGCGGCGATCAGCCCGCTCACGTGTGTTCCGTGATCCGAGGCGTCCCGGCCCTCCTCCACGCCGGGCATGAACCTGCCGTTCAGGAAGGCGCCGACCGGGAGCACGTGGTCGAGATAGGGGTGCGGTCCGACGCCGGTGTCCACCACGCCCACGACGAGGCCTTGCCCGGCGGAGATGTCGTAGCTCGGCATCCCGCTCAGGAGCTGCCACCACCCGAACGGCCCGCGGCGAGGGAGTCGGAGCAGTTGAACGGTCTGGCCGCCCTGCGGCGAGCGCACGGACGTGCCCCAGTAGCCGTTCTCCGGCGTGACCGCGGCCGCGACTGGCATCCAGATGTCCGGGTCGAAGGGGATTGCGACGCGCCCCCCGGCGTCGGACCGCGATCCCGCCGCGCAGGTCTCGGACGCCGAGCCGCGCTTCAGCAGCGTCGCCACCACGACGGCCCCTTGCACCGGCTCGCCCTCCGGTCCGCGCAGCAACAGCGACACGGAGCCGCCCACGCCGGGCCCGGCGGCGCCTCCGTCCGCGGCCGGGACCGGGACCGGAATTGGCGGGGCGAAGCGCAATGCGGCGCCCAGCGCCGCGGGCACCCTTGGCTTCTCGGGCTCGATGACGGCGTCCGTCGTGAGATCCTGGCGCTTGGCCGCCAGTTCCTCAGGATCGGCGTCGACGACCAGGACGCGCCGGGACACCGCGCCGCCGCCCGCGACGTCCGACACGAGGTCGGCATTCGGCAGGATCGAGCGCGACAGCCGCATCGCGAAAAGGTCGACCATGTCGGACCGCGTTCGACGGTCGCGATGCTGCGCCAGGAGTTGCGAGATCACGAAGCGGCGTCTGCGCTCGGGCTGTCGCGGGCCGGGGACCGGGGGCGCCGGCGGAGGTCCGCCGCCCCCCGAACCGGAGCCGCCCGCGTCCTCCACATCGATGGGCGGCTCCGTCGCGTCGGCGCCCCGCGGAAGGGTGGAAGCGGGGGAGATCGCAGCGTCGGCGAGCGGCGACAGAGGCGCTGGCTCAAGCGGCGTCGCCCCCCCGCCCGTCGCGGAGGGCGCCTCTCCCTCTAGGCGTCGCTGCGGTTCGGGCTGGCCTGGCTGCGTCGATGGCTTGGGAGCGGAGCGAGGCCGCGGGTCGTCATCGGGCATGATGGGGCTCCTATCTGGTGTCGACGGATCGGCCGCTGTCAGGCCGCCACGCGGTGTGGCTGCGCCACATCCAGCGAGTCGCCGGTCGGCAGGGCGAGGCTGGGCGCGCAGGCGGGGTCGAACAGCCGCAGATAGTGGAGGCCGATGCTGGTCGTGCCCGTCATGGTGGACGGTGTCTCGCCAGCCTGTGGCACGCCGCACCGCCACGGGCTGCCGGTGTCGTGGCAACCGGCGGCCCCGACGTCGCCGATGCGGCGCGCGGCTTCCAGCGCCTCCGGCCGCCCGACGCGGACCGCCAGTTCGACGAGGAACTCGCCGATCCCCGCGACTCCATGGCAGAGGGAGAAGTCCTCCTCCGCCGACACGCCTCGCGCGAGCCGCGCCGTGACGGCCGCCGTCACGGCATCGATCTCCGCGGCGGTCTCGGCGTCGCCGGGGTCGAGCTCGCGGATGCGCAGGCGGGACAGCCCGATGCCCACCCCGCCATGGCACCAGACGAAGGGATAGGTCGGCTCGCCGGCCGATTGCCCGGCAAGGATGCGGAAATCGGGCCAGCCGCCTTTCCATCGGTCGAAGTGGACCCGTTCGTAACGGAGGCAGGCGCGCGCGGCGTCTCGAAAATCCGAGCGCCCCGCCGCTGCGGCGACCTCGTGCAATGCCAGCGCCGCTCCCGCCGTGCCGTGCGACAGCCCGAGGAGGTCGCGCCCTTCCAGGCCGGAGGGCCACGACATCGCGCCGTCCGCGATCCGCGCCGCCGCGACCAGCTCCTCGGCGAGCCTGACCGCGCCCGCGAGGAGGTCGCCGCGACCGAAGGCCCGCGCCGCGGCGACGAGGCCCAGGGCCGCGCCGGCGCGGCCGTTCAGCAGGTCGAAGAATCCCGGCGCGACGGGCTCGCGTGCCGCGCGTTCGAGCAGCGCCAACCCGCGACCGATGGCGACCTCATCGTCCAGCGATCGGCCGATGTGAATGAGGCTCCAGCCGACCCCGACGGGGCCAGCGTAGAATCCGGAGCCGGTCGGCCACCATTCCGCGGTCGCGGCCAACGCCTGTCGCAAGGCGCCCCGCGCGGCCCGCCTCTGGTGGGGGTCACCTGTCGCCGCCTGGAGGCGCGCCAGGAACAGGGCGATGCCGGACACGCCGCTGTAGAGCTCGGGCGTCGCCGGCTTCAGCACCGGCACGAAAGCGCCGCCGGCGCCCGGCTCGAGGTTCCAGCACAGCCAATTGCAGCGATCGCCCTGCCATATGGCTTCCCGGACCAGGGCACATCCTATGCCGTCGGCGACGTCGAGGTAGCGCTGGCCACCGGCGAACCTCGTACTCTCGAAGCTGGCGACGCTCATGCGGCGGTCTCCCTGACGGCAGAGCTGGTGAGGGCGGGGTAGACATCCACGAGGCCCAGGGCGAGGTGGGGCTGTGCCGCAGCGAGGCCCGCCGCCCGGAAGCGCGCGGCGACGGCCCCTGCGCGGGACGCGGGGTCCTGGTGGCCCCTCGCCCAGGCATCGACGAGGCCGGCCGCGAAGAGCGCGCAGCGCGACTGGCCGAAGCTTTCACCGGTGCCGGGGTCGTCCGCGCCACCGACTCCCGCGACGAGCGGCACGGTCCAGAGCGGGACGCCCCCCCTCAACCTCCGTGAGAAATCGCTTGCGAGCGGGACGAGGAGGCCGATCAGACTGGGCACGTGGCGGCGCGCGACGTAGAGCACTGAAGCGTCCAGGCGATCGAATGCTGCCGGGTCCACGGGGCACTTGAACCAGAACGGGATGCCGAAGCGGTTCAGAAGCGGGGCGAGCTCGCCGAGCAGCCACGCGGCCGATTCAGCATCGCCGTCGAAGTAGAGGCGCCCGATACGTGCCAGATCGTAATCGCTCGGCGGCGCTTCACCGAATGCATAGTAGTAGCCTGCTTGATGGGTGAGGGAGCTCCGGTCACGCCAGCGCTCGACGCTGTCTCCCACCGCGGGGGAGCGCGGCGTGCCGACCGCGGCGTAGCGGCCCGGCGGGAGCCTCATGGCCCGGTCGCCCTTCGACGCGTGGACGGACCCGTCGAGGTCGCGCGAGAAGACGCGCCAGCCGGGCTCCCAAGCGGCACGGCTCGGATTGCGCGCGTCGAGCCGCTTGAGGAAGGCCGGGTCGGCCACCACCTTGCGCCGCATTGAGGCCGGGTCGTAACCCGGCCCGCGGTAGTCACGCATATAGGCGGCTGCGTAGAGCGCTGTGCCGAGCGCGTCGCGCAGGGCGGCCACACCAGGCGTCAGTCCTGCTCCAGGAGCGGTCGGAACGACGTCTCCGGCGGAGATCTGCGGCCCGCTCCCGAACCTGAACGCCATCGGCGATGTGATCTGCACGTCGGCGAGGAGTCGCGCGATGCGCTCCCCCCTGGCCCAGGGCGCGGCGTCGTCGCGATCGTTCATGGGATGGCTCGCATCGTCGGCCGACCCGAGGCGGCGACCCCTCCGATCCCGAACACGGACAGGAGGGCCGCGGCGGGAGCCGCGAGGAAGTATCTCGCCAGGGCCAGGACCGGGTCGACCTGCGGCGATGTCGCGACGGCGTCGGGCAGCAGCTCGAACGCCAGCAGAACGAGGCGCGCGCCGACGAGGCGCGCGAGGAGGTCGGGGTCGGGCGGTCCCGCGGACGGGTCGACGGCGCTCAGATAGGCGGACCAGAGCCCGCGGGCGGCGTCGACCACCGCGCTGCCCGCGGCCTGCGGCGCCGCGGATTTGCCCGCCACGACGGCGCCGATGAGCCAGGGTTGGACGATCGCGGCCAGGGCGCTCGCGACATCCCAAAGCGGATCACCGAGCTCGGCCAGCTCCCAGTCGATGAGGAGCATCGCATCGTCGCCCGCACCGCCGACGAGGATGTTGTCGAACTTGACGTCGCCGTGCATGAGACAGAGACGACGCCAGCCGGCGCGAAGGCGCTCCATCCCGTTCAGCACCTCGGGGCACTGCTGCAGGGCGCCGATCACGCGCCGACGGGGCTCGTTCATGCCCGGCATCACCGCATGCGGCTGCTGGACGACGTTGAAGAGCCAGGGCGGCTCCGCCTTGAGGAGCGGCGCCAGACCGAGCAGCGCGCCGGGCCGCGCCGTCTCCGAATGGCAGGCCGCGAGCGCCGTCCCGATCCGCTCCGCCTGTCCGATCGTCAGCGGTCCGTCGCGCACCACGCGCTGGTTCAGGTTCTCGGCGCCCTCGACGAATCTGTAGACCAGAATGTGGGCGACAGGGTCGTAGCGCAGCAGGACGGGCATGCTGGAGCGCAGGCGCAAGCCCTCGCCAGCCTCCTGCGCGAGCTGCGCGCAGGCCGCCTCGCGCCGCAGCGATCCGACGACCTCTGGGTGCATCATCGGGATCTGCTTGACGAACAGGGAGTGCGGGCCGGCGCGCCTGACGACGAAGTTGCGGTTGCGGCGTCCGGTCTCCGACACGGCGAAGTCCTCGCCGACGACGTCCGCTGCTGAGCACAGCCCGGCGTCTCGGAGGTAGAAGAACAGGTTCGATGCAGTCAGAAACATCTGTCACCAATCTCGAGCCGCGGTCTCTCGCGCGACCGATGCCGGGCGCCGCGGAGCCGCATCGTGCGGGTCTCGATCTCCGGCCCTGGGCCGGGGGAACGGTCGCGGACTGCGGCCGTCCCCGTCATCGGAGCGGGCCTCACCCGCCCGGCCGGATCGACGGCTAGGCGGATGCGGACCCGTCAGTCCGCGGTCAGCGACCGCAGACGGGCGTGCAGATGGAGAAGATCGTGATGTTGCACTCGAACGGGCCGAGGGTGGCCTGGGGCGCGGTGCCACCGCCCGCCATCGCCGGCTGACCGCCGGCCTGGTTGCCGCAGCCGAAGACCGAGCACAGCATCAGCGTCGGCGGGCAATTCATCAGCGACGGGATCGGCGTCTGCGCCGCGCCGCCCTGCCCCCCCTGAGCGACCGGACCCGCGCCGCCGCAGCCGGCGATCTGGGTGACGATGCACGGCAGGCCGGTCGGACAGACGAGCGTATGCAGGATCGTCCCCAGGCCGCCGCTTCCCTGCGCCATCGGTGCCGCTCCACCGCCCTGATGGGGCGGACAGATCGGGAATTGGGTGATCTGACACAGGATCGGCATCGTCGGGAACACGGTGCCCGCACCGCCCTGTCCACCCTGCGCCATCGGCGCCGCACCGCCCTGGTTGGGCGGGCAGAGCGGCGGCAGGAGCGTATGCGGCAGGTTGCACATCGGCGGCAGAGTCGGGAAGATCGTCCCCGCCCCGCCCTGTCCACCTTGCGCCATCGGCGCACCGCTGCCGCAGCCGGCGACGAGGGTGATGATGCACGGCAGCCCCGTGCAGTTCAGGGTCGGGATGGGTGTGCCCATACCGCCCCCCTGGGCCATCGGCTGTGCGCCACCGCCCTGATGGGACGCGCAAAGCGGGGGGAACGTGAAGGTGATGGGCGTCCCGCCCTGGGCGCCGCCCTGTACCATCGGGGCCGGCGCGTTGTTGCAGCCGGCAATCAGAGTGATGACGCACGGCAGCCCCGTGCAGTTCAGGGTCGGGATGGGCGTGCCCATACCGCCCCCCTGGGCCATCGGCTGTGCGCCACCGCCCTGATGGGGCCCGCAGAGCGGAGGGAACGTGAAGGTGATGGGCGTTCCGCCCTGAGCCATGGGCGCCGCATTATTGCAGCCGACGATCTGGGTGATGATGCATGGCAGCCCCGTGCAGTTCAGGGTCGGGATGGGCGTCCCGGCGCCGCCCTGCGCCATCGGCTGTGCACCACCAGCCGCCTGTGGGCAGAACGGAGGCATCGTGAACGGGAAGCCCTGTCCACCGCCCTGTGCCCCTGCGCCGCCGCCCATGTCTTGCGTCATGTCGTCCGCTCCCCTCGCTCATGGGATGCTCAACGCCCACACGCGAAGAAGCACCCGCAAAAAGTGCAATCTTCGACCTAATCGATCTTTGATTGCATCTCTTGATAGTGCTCGGGTCAGCGGGCGGTCAATACGAAGGCCGCCGATGCCACTGTTAGTGAGTCTCTCAACATTTGCCGCGCGAAGCCGGCGCACCGCATCATGCCATCGACCGATCGGCCTTGATTCAGCGTGGATCGACAGATCGCAGGCTGCTCCAGACGCCGCAGCGATGCCGCGCGGCGAAATTCGGCGCGAAAGCGTCCGTGCCTGGCACGCCCGGCGACAGCGCGACGACGGCACCCGCCGCATCCGATGCCGCCGGATGCCACGGCGCCTCCCCCCGCGCGAAGGCCCCCCAGCGGTCCTGGATCTCAGCCGACAGCCGCGCCTGCGCGTCGTCGAACCGCGCCGGGTCCGCCAGAGCCCAGGGCCGGTCGAACACGTAGGCGATCTCGGCCGTGTGATAGCTGCCCGCACCGCCCGAGAAGGGCAGGCGCGGCAACGCGAAGGGCGGGTCGGGGTCGTCGAACTCGTAGGCGTAGACCGGCGCGCGGGCGCCGACGAGGCGGTCGAGGTCGAGGGCCGGGCAGGCGAAGAAGCCGTCGGTCAGCACGGCCGCATAGGCGGCGCGCGGCGAGTCGAAGCGCGACGCCGGATAGGCGGCGAGGATGGCCGGCGCCCGCGCGCCGAAGAGGCGGCGGATCTCGGCCCCGTAGCTCGCCTCCGTCAGGAGGTCGGCCCGCAGCCCGCGCAGGTAGGAGAAGAGGCGGCCCTCGTCGCGGTTGGTGCCGTCGATCACCGGCACGGGGGCGAACCGGCCCGACGCGAAGGCGGCGCGGGGCGCGAGCGGCAGCACGTCGAGCCCCGCGACGGGCGCCCAGGAGTTCGGCCCCGTGACGCCGGGGCGCTCGGGCGCGGCCTCGACCACGTCCGCGGCCGGCAGGGCGCGCAGGCAGGCGAGGGCGTCGGGGCCCGCGCAGCCGAGCTCGCCGGCCATGCGGAAGCCGCCCGCTTCCGCGACCTCGGGCGCCACGCTGGTTTCCGGGGTCACGCAGGCGCCGCTCTGCAGGATGGCGCGCTGGAACAGCCCGGCCGAGCCCGGAGAGGCCATCTGGTAGCAGGCGCTCCAGGCGCCGGCCGACTGTCCGAAGACCGTCACGCTGCGCGGGTCGCCGCCGAAGCCGGCGATGTCGCGCTTCACCCAGGCCAAGGCCGCGCGCTGGTCGAGCAGCGCGAAGGCGCCCTCGCCCGGCTCGCCGCGGAGCGAGGGATGGGCGAAGAAGCCGAGCGCGCCGAGCCGATAGTTGACCGTGACGACGACCACGCCCTCGCGGCGCGCCAGCGCGCTCGGGTCGTACTGGCCGGAGGTGCCGAGCACGAGCGCGCCGCCGTGGATCCACACCATCACGGGCTTGCGGGCGTCCGGCGCGGCGCCCGGCGGCGCGTAGACGTTGAGGGTGAGGCAGTCCTCCTGCCCGAGCGTCGGGCCGCCGCCCGCCCCGCCGAGCTGCGCCGACAGGGCGAGGTTCTGCAGGCAGGAAGGGCCGAGGCGCGTCGCGTCCCGCGGCTCGGTCCAGGGCGCCGGCGGCTGCGGGGCGCGCCAGCGCAGCGGCCCGACCGGCGGCGCCGCGTAGGGGATGCCGAGGAAGGCCTGCCCGCCCGCCGCCGCGGCGCCCACCACGGGGCCGGCCGCGGTCTCGACGCGCCGCGGCTCGACGCCGTCGGCGTGGACGATGTCGTCGACGCGGCCGGGTTCGAGGTCGCAGCCGCCGAGTGCCGCCGCGAGCAGCGCCGCGGCGAGGCGCCGAAGCCTCAAGCGAACCAGTCCCGCACGGCGTCGACCCCGAAGGCGCCGGGCGCCAGCACGAGGAAGGACCACAGCAGCGCCGACGACCAGTTGGCCGCCTGGAACGGCAGAGCCGGCATGGCGGCGAGGCCGGCGATCAGCGGCACGGTGGCGCGCAGCGGGCCGAGGAAGCGGCCGAGGAACACGCCCGCCGCGCCCCAGCGGTCGACGTAGCTCCGCGCGCGCACCAGCATCTCGGGGTGGCGGGACAGCGGCCACAGGCCGGCGACGCGGTCCTCGAAGCGGCGGCCGAGCCAGAACGACAGCCAGTCGCCGAGCGCGGCCCCGACCGCCGCGGCGGCGAAGACCGGCATGAAAGCGAGGCCGGCCTGCCCCACCAGGGTGCCGACCGCGACCAGCACCAGCGTGGCGGGCAGCAGGAAGGACACGAAGGCGAGCGACTCGCCGAAGGCCAGCGCGAAGCACACCGGCGCCGCGTAGACCTCATGGTCGCGGACGAAATCCGCGATCCCCTGCCCCCATTGGGCGATCCACGCCATCAGCCCCATGCGGTCAATCGAGCCTGAACTTGCCGGCGTCGCGGTGCTCGGCGCGGATGCGGCGCACCGTGCCGCTGGAGGAACGGTACAGCACGGCCTCGGTCTCGACGCGGCCGCCGGCGAAGCGGACGCCGTGCGCCAGGGTGCCGTCCGTGACGCCAGTGGCGGCCACGATGACGTCGCCCGACGCCATCTCGTCCATCGTGTAGGTCTTGTGGGGATCGCGGATGCCCATGGCGGCGGCGCGCTCGCGCTTCTCGGCGCTGTCGAGCACCAGCCGCCCCTGCATCTGCCCGCCGACGCAGCGCAGCACGCCCGCCGCGATCACGCCCTCGGGCGCGCCGCCCGAGCCGAGGTAGAGGTCCACGTCGGTCTCCCTGGGCCGGGCCGTGAAGATCACGCCGGCGATGTCGCCGTCCGACAGGAGGCGCAGCGAGGCGCCGACGCGGCGGCAGGAGGCGATGAGCCCCGCGTGGCGGGGGCGGTCCAGCACCGCGACCGTGATGCGCGAGGGCGCGACGCCCTTCGCCTCGGCGAGGGCCCGCACGTTGTCCTCGGGCGAGCGGTCGAGGTCGACGACGCCGGCCGGGTAGCCGGGGCCGACCGCGATCTTCTCCATGTAGACGTCGGGCGCGTTGAGCAGCGCGCCGGAGCGCGCCATGGCGATCACCGTGATGGCGCCCGGCAGGTCCTTGGCGCAGAGCGTGGTGCCTTCGAGCGGCGCCACGGCGAGGTCGAACTTCGGGCCGACGCCCTTGCCGACCCGCTCGCCGATGTAGAGCATGGGCGCCTCGTCGCGCTCGCCCTCGCCGATCACCACGGTTCCGTCGAAGGGCAGGCGGTTCAGCTCGCGGCGCATGGCGTCGACGGCGGCCTGGTCGGCGGCGCGCTCGTCGCCGCGGCCCCGCCAGCGCGCCGCCGCGACGGCGGCCCGCTCCGTCACGCGGACGAGGTCGAGCGTCAGGCAGCGCTCGTCCATGTCGTCCATCGGGGAAATCGGCTGCGTCAAAGCGATTCTCGGCCGCGCGCGGTCCGGGCAGTCCGCACCTGCTTCAACCGCGCTCTATGCGGATCAACTGCGGTTTTCCCGCGATGGTTCCTCCCGCCTCGACGGCGTCCAGGGCCTCGCGGATGGTGGTCTCGGAGGTGGCGTGGGTGATCAGCACCACGGGGACGTGGCCGGTCGCCGCCGCGCGGAGCGAGGCCGCGGGCTGGCGCTGCATGATGCTCTCGAAGGAGATCTCGGCCGCGGCCATGCGGGTCGCGATGGCGGCGATGGAGCCCGGCCGGTCCAGCACCGCCAGCCGCACGTAGTAGCCGCCCTCGTGGCGCTGCATCGGCGCGCGGGGCGCGCGCTCCAGCGACTCGGCCGGCCGGCCGAAGGGCAGCACGCGGCTGCCGCGCGCGAGGTCGGCGATGTCGCCCAGCACGGCCGAGGCGGTGGCGTCGCCGCCCGCGCCCGGCCCCACCAGGGTCAGCTCCGCCACCGCGTCGGCGTTGACCGCGACCGCGTTGGTGACGCCCTTGACCTCGGCCAGCGCCGTGCCCTTGGCCACCATGGTGGGGTGCACGCGCGTCTCGATGCCGTGGTCGGTGCGCTGGGCGACGCCCAGGAGCTTCACGCGGTAGCCGAGGTCGTCGGCGGCCTTCAGGTCGTCCGAGGTGATGGAGCGGATGCCCTCGACGTGGATCGCGTCGAGGTCCACGGCGGTGCCGAAGGCGAGGCTCGCCAGGATGGCGAGCTTGTGGGCCGTGTCGTGGCCGTCGATGTCGAAGGTCGGGTCGGCCTCGGCGTAGCCGAGCCGCTGCGCTTCCGCGAGGCAGGCCTCGAAGCCGATGCCTTCGGCCTCCATGCGGGTGAGGATGTAGTTGCAGGTGCCGTTGAGGATGCCGTAGACGCGGTCCACCGCGTTGCCGCTGAGCGCCTCGCGCAGCACCTTGATGGCCGGGATGCCGCCCGCGACCGCGGCCTCGAAGCTCAGCGACACGCCGCGCGCCTCGGCGGCGGCGGCGAGCGCCATGCCGTGGTGGGCGAGCAGCGCCTTGTTGGCGGTGACGACCGACTTGCCGGACGCGATGGCGGCCTCGACGGCCTCGCGGGCCACGCCCTCGTGTCCGCCGATGAGCTCCACGAAGACGTCGATGCCGGGGGCGCGGGCGAGCGCGACGGGATCGTCGAACCATTCGGCGGTGCCGAGCAGGGGCGCCGCCTTGGCGCGGTCCCGCGCCGACACCCCGACCACGGCGACCGGCCGCCCCGTGCGGCTCGCCATGGCGGAGGCGCCGTCGGTCAGGCGACGGAGGACGGCACCGCCGACGGTGCCGAGGCCGGCGATGCCGACGCGCAGGGGAGACATGGTGGGTTCCGGCTCGCTGGAGGCGCCCGCGCTCAGCCCGGGGGCGCCCGCGCGGGCCTGTGGCCCCGAGCCTTACACGCTGCGCCGCCGCGGTGGAACCGCCGGCGCGACGCTTTCGCGCCGGTCCGGGATCAGCGGAAGCCGCCGCCGAACAGGAGATACAGGATGATGAGGATGCCGATCAGGCCGACGATGCCGATGCCGCCGCCGCCGTAGTAGCCGCCGCGGTATCCGTAGAAGCCGCCGCCGCCGAACAGCAGGATCACGATCAGGATCAGGATCAGCAGGGTCACGGCCGAGATCTCCGGGCGGGGTGTGATCGACCGGGCGGGCCGAACGGGCGACGGGATGCCGCCGCCCCGTCAACGCGATTGGGGCCGGAATGTGCCGGCGCGGGCGCGGCTTTTCGAGCCCCGAGGGGCCTGCTCAGGCCGCCTTCCTGTTGACCTCGCCGCCCGCGATGTCGCTGAGCTTGGCGTCGGTCGCCTTCTCCTCGGCGAGGCTCTTCTCGAACAGCGGCAGCACGTCGTGCTTGCCGAGGCGCTTGGCCCAGGCCACCAGCGTGCCGTAGCGGGCGATCTCGTAATGCTCGACGGCCTGTGCGGCGGCGAGCAGGCCGGCGTCCAGCACCGCCTTGTCGTCGACCTCGCCCGCGACCTCCTCGGCCTCCTTGATGATGCCGTCGATCGCCTGGCAGGTGACCGACTCCGCCTTGATGCCGAGCTTGCCGAAGGCCTCGTCGAGGCGCCCGATCTGCGTCTCGGTCTCGGCCAGGTGGGCCTCGAAGGCCTGCCGCAGCGCCGGGCTCGTGGCCTTGGCGATCATCTTCGGCAGCGCCTTGGCGATGCGGTGCTCGGCGTAATAGACGTCCTTGAGCTGGTGGACGAAGAGGTCGTCCATCGTGTGGATGTCCTTCGTGAAGATCCCCATCGCAGGCTCCCGTGCTCCGGCGGCCGCGCGGGGCCGCACCGCCGGATCAACCGGGAAGCACAGGCCCTGTTCCGCGCGCGCAGGGTTCAGGCGGCGCGGTCGAGAGCCGAGCCGTTCCGCGTGTCGGGCAGCCACAGGTAGACGATCAGCGACACCAGGATCAGCGCGCTGGCGTACCAGAAGAAGCCGTCCTCGAAGCCGCGGTCCTTGAAGGCCAGCGCCACCGCGTCCGTGGAGCCGCCGAAGACCGCCGCCGTGAGGGCGTAGGGCAGGCCGACGCCGAGCGCCCGGATGGCGGTGGGGAACAGCTCCGCCTTCACGATGGCGGTGATCGAGGTGTAGCCCGACACGATGGCCCAGGCGGCGCAGATCAGGCCGAGCGCCACGAGCGGGCTGTGGGTCTGCTTGATGGCGGTGAGCAGCGGCACGGTGCCGAGCGTCCCCACCACGCCGAAGGCCACGAGCAGCGGCTTGCGGCCGATGCGGTCCGACAGGGCGCCGTAGAGGGGCTGGAGCGCGATGGCGAAGACCAGCGAGGCCAGCGTCACCGCCGTGGTCTGGTCGTCCGACAGGCCCACCGACAGCTTGAGGTATTTCTGCATGTAGGTCGTGTAGGTGTAGAAGGCCGAGGTGCCCCCCACCGTGATGCCGATCACGACCAGCATGTTGCGCCAGTTCTGCTTGAGCAGTTCGCCGAAGGGCCGGCGGGTGCGGGCCGCGGCGACGAACTTCTCCGATTCGGGCAGGTGCGCCCGCATGCGGAAGCCGTAGAGCGAGGCCAGCGCGCCGATCGCGAAGGGGATGCGCCAGCCCCAGCTCTTCAGCTGGTCGGGCGTCAGGAACAGCTTCTGCAGCACGAAGAGCAGCAGCACGGCGGCGAGCTGGCCGCCGATCAGCGTCACGTACCAGACGCCGGAATAGAACCCGCGCCGGTCCGGCGGCGAGATCTCGCTGAGGTACGTGACGCTGGTGCCGTATTCGCCGCCCTGGCTCAGGCCCTGGATGATGCGCGCGAGCGACAGGATCACGGCCGCCCAGACGCCGATCGAATCGTAGGTCGGCGACACGGCGATCAGCAACGAGCCGAAGCACATGGCCAGGATGGACACGGTGAGCGACGAGCGGCGGCCGTAGCGGTCCGCCAGGTAGCCGAAGATCATGGAGCCGAAGGGCCGCATCAGGAACGCGATGGCGAAGAGCGTCGCCGCCTGGAGCTGCTGCACGGCGGCGTCGTTCTTGGGGAAGAACGAGCCCGCGAAATACAGCGCGAAGGCCGAGTAGGCGTAGACGTCGTACCATTCGATGAGGTTGCCGAAGGACGTCGCCAGCACGGCCCAGACCGTACTCCCCGTGGTCGGGGCCGCCTCGGCCCGCCGATCCCCCATCGCGGCATCAGCCATCGCCGTCACCCTCCCGGACGCGGGAGAGCTCCGGCTCCGCCCCTTCGTCGGACGGAGAGTTTCAGGTCGGGCGGGGATGCACAAGCCCCGCGCGCATCGTCAGGACAGGTCGAGATCCAGCACGGTCAGCCCGGCGAGGCCCCCTTCGGCGGCCCGGACCAGGCGCGCGCCGGCGGCTTCGTGCTCGGGCAGGGCCAGATAGGCGTCGCGCGCCGCAGCGTCGTCGAAATCGACCGTGAAGGCGTGGGTGTGCCCGTGCGCCAGCCCCTCGGGGCTGACGTTGGCCCCGTGGCGGATGTCGCTCATGCCCGGCAGGTGGCCGCGCAGGTCCGCCAGGGCGGCGAAGATGGCCGCGATCTCGCCCGGCGCGACGCCTTCCCGGAACCGCACCAGCACCACATGTCGGATCATCGCGGGTCACCTCGTGGATCGTCGTGCGGCGGAAATATGACGGAACCGGCGCGGGCTCAACGCCCGCGGAGGGCGGGGCTGGAATGCGGCAGCGGGAGGGCGCCGGCGGCCGAGGCGGCCCTCAGGACGGCGCCGGCGCCGCCGCTGGAGCCCCTTCCGCCGCGAGCCAGGCGACGAAGCCGGAGGTGACGGACGCCCCGCCGGCGTCGAGCGGCTCCAGCGCGACGTAGCCGGTGCGGCGGACCCGGATGTGGGACAGCGGCGTCAGGAGCCGCCCGGACGCCACGTCGATGTCCAGCATCGGCAGGGGGCCGACGCCGATCCCGAGCCCGTCGTCGACGGCCTGCCGGGTGATGAAGAAGTGGTCGAAGACCTGCCGTCGCGCGCCGGCGAGGTGTGCGAGCCCGGCCTCCTCCAGCCAATCGGCCCAATCTCCCGGCCGCGTCTCGCTGCCGAGCAGGAGGTGGCCCTCGATGTCGGCCGGCGCGGCGATCGGGCGCCGGGCGAACAGCGCGGGGCTCACGATCACGGTGTCGGCCTCGTCGAGGACCGGCGTCGCCCGGTGGTGCGGCCACGCCTCCGGCCGCGGGCTGCCGCGGCGGATGGCGACGTCGAAGCCGCCGCGCAGGTCGTCCTGCACGGTCGTCACGGTGGTCACCGCCACCTCCACCTGCGGATGGTCGCGGTGGAACCGGTCGAGGCGCGGGATGAGCCAGCGCATGGCGAAGCTGGTCGGCGCGCTGACGAGGAGGATCCGCCGGGCCTCCAGTCGGCCGCAGGCCTCGGCCACGGCGACGATACGATCGAAGGACAGGCCCACCTCGGCGGCGAAGAGACGGGCGAGCGGCGTCGGCACCATGCGCCGCCCGGAGCGCACGAAGAGGCGCTGGCCCAGCCAGGCCTCGAGCGCCGCGATCTGGCGGCTGACCGCGCCGTGGGTCAGCCCGAGCTCGCTCGCCGCCCGCGCGTAGCTGTCGGAGCGGGCGGCGACGTCGAACACGCGCAGGGCGTTCAGGGGTGGCAGGCGGCGCATGGGAAGCGTGAGGAAAGGGCACGGGTCGGGTGACCCATGAGGGGCTAGTCCGTCCCGGCTCCGCGGTCCAGCGTCGGCCGGAAAGGAGCCGCCGCATGTCGCTCTCCCGCCCCCGGCCCTCCCCGCTCGACGATCCCGCCGCCCGCGACCGCCGCCGCACGCTCGCGGCCGTCGGCGTCAACCACGCCCTCCACGACGGCTACACGGACCTGATCTACGTGCTCCTGCCCGTCTGGCAGGGCCAGTTCGGGCTCGACTACGCGTCCCTGGCCCTGCTGCGCACGCTCTACACGGGCGCGCTGGCGGCGCTGCAGGTGCCCTCGACGCGGCTCGCCAGGGCGCTCGGGGCGCGGACCGTGCTGGTGCTCGGCACGGCGCTCAGCGCCGCCGGCTACGCGCTCGCCGGCCTGTCGGGCGGGCTCATCGGCCTCTGCGTCGCGCTGGCGCTGGCTGGCGCCGGGAGCAGCACCCAGCATCCCCTGGCCTCGACCGTGATCGCGCGCGCCTACGGCGCCGCGGCGCGAGGCCCGCTCAGCACCTACAACTTCACCGGAGACCTCGGGAAAGCCGCCCTGCCGCCCCTCGTCGGCCTGCTGCTGACGGCCTGGAACTGGCACGCAGCGCTCTGGGCCGTGGCCGGCCTCGGCGCCGCGGCCGCTCTGGCCGTGGGGCTGTGGCTGCCGCGCGACGCGTCGGCAGGACCGCGAAGGACCGGCGGCGCGGCGCCGCCGGCCCGCGTCGGTCGCGCCGCACAGCCGGGCCGGGCCGGCTTCGGGCTGCTCGTCGCCATCGGCGTGCTGGACACCACGGCGCGCCCCGCCTTCCTGCTCTACCTGCCGTTCCTGCTCGGCGCGAAGGGCGCGGCACTCGCCACGGTCGGCGTCGCCTTCGCGCTGGTCGGCGTCGGCGGCGCGCTCGGCAAGGCCGTCTGCGGGAAGCTCGGGACGCGTCTCGGCGTCACCCGCACCGTGCTGCTCACGGAGGTCGGGACCGCCGCGGCGATCCTGGCCGCGATCGCGCTGCCGCTCGGGCCCGTGCTCGTGCTGCTGCCGGGGCTCGGCCTCGTGCTGAACGGCACCTCGTCAATCCTCTACGGCACGGTGCCGGACCTCGCACCGGACGGCCGCGTCGACCACGCCTTCGCGCTGTTCTACACCTTCACGCTCGGGGTGAGCGCGCTGGCGATGCCGCTGCTCTACGGGCAGCTCGGCGACGCGGTCGGCCCGGCCTGGGCCGCCGCGGCGGCGGCCGCGACGGCGCTCGCCGTCGTGCCGCTCATGCTCGCCCTGTCGTCCCGCCTCCCGGCGGACGCGCCGGCGTCCCGGGGCTGACGCCGCGCCGGCTCACCCCCACCCGATCCGCCGCGACGGTGGCACCACGCGGCCCGCGGCCCCGGCTCCGCGGAAGGGCGCGCTCACCATCCGGGCGGGTTCGGTGAGGAAGCGACCTCGCCCGGAAACAGAGCCGGGCGGGAGCGGGCGGCGCCCGGCTCCCGCGCCGGGCCGATGAGCCGGGCGAGGAGCGGGCCGGCGTCCGGCTTCAGCAGCAGGACGCGCGCCCGGTAGGCTTCCACGATCGCGGGCTCGTCCCAGGGAACGTCGTGCAGCACGTCGGACGCCGCGGCGTGGCGGCTGGCCGGATCGCGCGCGACCTCCTTCGGGAAGAGCGCCACCGCGCGCGGCGGCGGCGCGGCGGCGGGCGCGGCGGGCGCGGCGGGCGCCGGCCGGCCCGACAGCCCCGCCAACCACGCGCCGTAGAGGTCGTGCCCGAAGCGGCGGCCGAGATGGCCGCTGCCGACCGGGCGGGCGTTCATCTCGATGAGGTGAGCGGCGCCATCCGCCGACACGATGAAGTCGAAGGACGCGAAGCCGGACAGGCCCAGCGCGGCGACGAGCCGGCCGGCCGCGGCCTCCATCTCGGGATGGGCGAGCGGCCGCAGGAGCGTGCTCGACCCGGTGACGGGCGGGTGGCAGAGTTCGGCGGCGAAGCCCACGCCGTCAAGCACCCTGCCCCGCGCGCAGGCGACGGTGTGCACGGCCAGTTCCCCGGCGACGTGGGCCTGCAGGGTGATGGGCGGGTCGTCGCGGTCCGGCCTGAAGCCGGCGAGCCGGCGCAGGATGCGCTTCGCCCGCGCCCTCCGGTCGGCCGCGCGGAACGCCGCGGCGAGCTCGGCGCGGTCGCGCGCCACCGCGACCCCGCTGCCGCCGCAGGTGCCCTCGCGCTTCACCATCAGCGGGAAGCCGAGCGCCGCGGCGGCGGCTTCGGCCTCCGCGGCGTCGCGCGCCGGCCGCTGGGCGGGCGTGCGGAGGCCGAGCCCGGCCGCGCTTTCGATCAGCCGCGCCCGCGAGCAGGCGGTCCGGTAGTGCCCGGGATCGCCGAGCGACGTTTGGAGCAGGCGCCGCACGTCGGACGGGGTGCGGGGCGCCGTGGCGAGGTCGCGCAGCGCGCCCGCCGCCATGTCGTCGAGCGGCACCAAGGCGTCGGGCCGCCACTCCCGCGTCAGGACCGCGAGCCCGCGGCCGACGCCGAGCGCCGCCCCCCAGAGCCCGCCGCGGGAGGGCAGCCGATGGTGGCGCGACACGCGGGACGACAGGGCCGCCACCGCGCCGGCGCGGCTCATCACCGCGCAGGCGGCGCCGAGCCGCCCCATCTCGCACACGATCCGCTCCGAGCCGATGTCGTCCGACAGCGACACGAACAGGATGCGGGGCTGGCCGTGGCTCATGGTCGGGGACCCCGGATCGGGCTTCAACCGCCGGACGGGCGGGCGCGGAGGGCGGGGGCACCCGTGCGGGCCGGAGCGCGGGCCGCGGAGCGCCCGCCCGCGAGGACGTGGCGGGTCAGCCGCCTCGCCGCGTAATCCGCCCCGCAGGCGAAGCGGAACATCGGGCCGAAGCTGTAGGCCGAGGGCGTGCCGACGAAATACAGGCCCGGCACGCTCGACTCGAAGTCGCGCGACAGCGCAGGCGACAGGTCGACCGTGCGGACCGCCGCGGCCAGGGCGGGGTCGAGGAAGCCGAGCCGCGCCACGTCGACCTTGTAGCCCGTCGCCGCGACGACGTGGTCGACCGCGAGGGTGCGGCGCCCGACGCCGTCCGTGTCGACCGACAGGGCGACGCGCCCGTCCGCCGCGACGGCGCCGCCCAGCACGCGGCTGTTCAGCCAGTAGGGCACGTGCCCCTCGATGGTGTCGCGCACGAAGCGGGCCGGCGAGGGGCCGAGGTATCGTCGCACGATGTTGAGGCGCAGCCGCTCCGGCAGGGCGTGGAACAGCTGCGGCGCCTCGCAGCACAGCCACTTCTTCCAGCCCGGCCCGAGCGGCGTCAGCGGCGACAGCACCGCGTCGATCGCGCGACGGGGCCTGCCGGCCTCGTAGAAGCGCACCTCCGCGCGCCGGCTGACCAGGGTGGCCGAGGCGCCGGCACGGCGCAGGGCCGCCGCGGCGTCGAGCGCCGAGGCCCCCGCCCCGATCACCGCGACGGCCTGGCCCGCGAAGGCCGCGTAGTCGGCGTGGTGGCTCGAATGGGTGAGCACGGAGCGGGGCAGCCCTTCCAGCTCCTCGGGCACGCGCGCGAAGGCGCCGATGCCGGTCGCCAGAACCACGCGGCCGACCGTCACGGCGTCGCCGTCCGCGAGCTCGACGCGGAAGCCGCCGCCCGCTCGCGCCACGCGGGCGACGCTCCGGCGGTCCCGCCCCGGCACGAAGCGCCGGGCGAAGGCGTCGCCGTAGGCCGCGAAGACCTCGACCGGCACCGGCCAGCCGACGTCGGCATAGGGAATGCCGCGCTCGGCGCAGAAATGCTTCAGCGTGTAGGTGTGGCCGGGGTCGGACAGGCTCGACGCGAAGCCCTCGGACTTCAGGAACATGCCCCGCGGCATGCCCTCCCGCCAAGTCTGCATCGCGTCGCCGAAGACGCGCACCTCGACGCCGGCCTCGGCCAGATGGGCGGCGACCGACAGGCCGTAGGGCCCGGCGCCGACCACCGCCACGGTTGAAAGCATGCTCATCGCAGGGGGCTCCACACCGCCCGATGAGAGCGGCCACGGAGGCTCAGCGGCAAGCGGAGGCGCGACTCAGGGTGAACGGGACGGAACCGCCGACGCTCGGATGCGAGCGGTTCCGCGCCGGAGGGTTCAGGGCGCCCCGCCGACGGGGGCGTGGCGCCTGGCCCAGCGCAGGGCCTTGGCGGCGAGGTCGTCGGCGCCGAAGGGCTTGGTGAGATGGTCGTCCATGCCGGCCTCGTGGCACAGGTCGAGCTGCTCGGGAAAGGCGTTGGCGGTCAGCGCCACGATGGGCACGGTTCCGGCCGCCCCGTCCAACGCCCGGATCCGGCGGGTGGCGTCGAGCCCGCCGAGAACCGGCATCTCCATGTCCATCAGCACCAGCGCGTAGCTGCGGTGCGCCACGGCGTCCACGGCGGCGGCGCCGTCCGCCACCACGTCCACCCGGGCGCCGAGCGGCTCCAGCATCTGCACGACGAGCCTCTGGTTCATCGCCGCGTCGTCCGCGACCAGCACGGCATGTCCCCGGAGTTCCCCTCGGCCCGCCGCGAGCTCCCCCCGCGGCGGCGGGAGCGGGCGCGGGTCGGCGGCGCGGGGCAGAGCCACCCGCACGGTGAAGCGCGCCCCGGCGCCGGGGGCCGACTCGACCTCGATGCTGCCGCCCATGGCCTCGACGAGGGACTTGGAGATGGCGAGGCCCAGTCCCGTGCCGCCGAACTCCCGCGCGATCGCCCCGTCGGCCTGCGCGAAGCGCCGGAACAGGCGCGACAGGCCCTGCGCGGCGATGCCGACGCCGGTGTCCTCGACCGACAGCGTCAGCGGGATCACGCCGCCGGCCCCCGGGGCCGCCGACAGGATCACCCGCACGGTGCCGCTGGCGGTGAACTTGACCGCGTTGGCGAGCAGGTTGAGGGCGACCTGCCGCAGGCGATCGGGGTCGCCGAGCAGCGGCCCGAGCCCCGGCTCCGGGAGGTCCAGGACGAGGCGGAGGCCCTTGCGCTCGGCCTCGGCCCGGACCATCGCGGCGGCATCCTCGACGACCCGCGCCAGCGAGAACGGGCGCGGGTCGAGCCGAACGAGGCCGGACTCGAAGCGCGACAGGTCCAGCGCGTCGCCGACGATGGCGAGCAGGCCGCGGCCGGCCTGGTCGATGCGCTCGACGGCGCGCAGGGCGTCGCCCTCCAGCGCGCCGTCGCGCGCCAGGAGCTGGGTGAAGCCGACGATGGCGTTCAGCGGCGTGCGCATCTCGTGGCTGACGTCGGCGAGCAGGCCCGCCTTGGCGACCGCCGTGGACTCGGCGCGCTCGCGCGCCGCCCGCGCGTCGAGCAGGTCTCCGGCGAGGCCGGCCAGCGCCCGAAGCCGGTCCATGTCGGCGGGCGACGGGACGGCGCGCGCCTCGGCCCCCGTGACGCAGAGCGTGCCGCGCGGCGCCCCCTCCGGCCCAGCGAGCGGCACCCCGGCGTAGAAGCGTCGCGCCGCCGTGACGGGCGACCCAGCGGCGCCCCTGGTATCGGCCGACAGGTCGGCGATCGCGAGCGGCGCGGCTTCGGACACCGGGAAGGCCCAGGGTACGGGATTCGGCATGCCGTCGAGGCCGGCGCTGGCCGCCACGATGCCGACGTCCTTCCGGCGCAGGATCAGACAGGCGGAGGAGGTTCCGAACAGATCGGCCGCCAGGGCCGCGATGCGATCGAGCGACGGGTCCGACGGAAAGGTGATCGCCGGTTGCACGGCGTCGTCCCCCGTCCCGCCTGCGCCCTCGTCTCTCGTCATCGTCCCCGGCCGCTCCCGGCACGGACTGTCGAGCCGGTGCCGCCACCGTAAGTCAAAAAGCTCAAGAATTCCAAGGCCGTCGATCATGAATCCCGGTCAAATTGCCGCATGACGCTGCGAGACGAGGTCATGCCGGCCGGTCCCGCGCTCCCACCGAGGGCAGCATCGCGGCTGGCCAGATCACGTCGGCCGCAGTAGGGCTCCCCCCGACCACCTCCCTGCCCCGAGCCCCCGACCATGCGCGATCCCAGCCTCGACCGCCTCGTGATCGCCACCCACAACGCCGGCAAGCTGGCCGAATTCCGCGAGCTGCTGCGGCCGCACGGCGTCACGGTGCTGTCGGCCGGCGAGCTCGGCCTGCCGGAGCCGGAGGAGACCGGGACCAGCTTCGCCGCCAACGCCCGGCTCAAGGCCGAGGCGGCCGCGCGGGGCACCGGCCTGCCGGCGCTGGCCGACGATTCCGGCCTCTGCGTCGCGGCGCTCGACGGGGCGCCGGGCATCTATTCGGCGCGCTGGGCGGGGCCCGACAAGGATTTCGCGGGCGCGATGGCGCGCATCGAGGCGCTGCTCGCGGAGCGCGGGGCCGCCGCGCCGGACGCCCGCCGCGCGCATTTCATCGCCGCTCTGGCGCTGGTGTGGCCGGACGGGCGGGTCGAGGCTGTCGAGGGTCGGGTGGACGGCGTCATGGTCCACCCGCCGCGCGGGCGGCAGGGCTTCGGCTACGACCCCGCCTTCCTGCCGGACGGCCACGACCGCACCTTCGGCGAGATGTCGTCCGACGAGAAGCACGGCATCCCGGCAGACGGCGGCGAGGGGCTGTCCCACAGGGCGCGGGCCTTCCAGCAGCTCGCGGCGCGGCTGTTCGGGGCGGCATGACCCTGGCGCGGCGCTGACCCGACGGCGTCGTCGGGCGTGGTTCGCGGGCGCGCGCCGTGCCATAACGGGTCCCATGACCGCCCTCGGTACCGACGATCCCGGCTTCGGCCTCTACGTGCACTGGCCGTTCTGCCTGTCGAAGTGCCCCTATTGCGACTTCAACAGCCACGTCCGCCAGGCGCCGGTCGACGAGGCGCGCTTCCTCGCGGCCTTCCGGCAGGAGTTGGCGCACCGCGCCGCGCTGACGCCCGGCCGCACCGTGGGGTCCGTGTTCTTCGGCGGCGGCACGCCCTCGCTGATGAGGCCCGCCACGGTGGGCGCCATCCTGGACGCCATCGGGGGCCACTGGACGGTCGACCCCGCCGCCGAGGTGACGCTCGAAGCCAACCCCACCAGCGTCGACGCGACGCGGTTCGGCGGCTACCGCGCCGCGGGGGTCAACCGCGTGTCGCTCGGCGTGCAGGCGCTGAACGACCCCGACCTCAAGGCGCTCGGCCGCCTCCACACCGCCGAGGAGGCCCTGGCCGCGGTGGAGATCGCGGCCACGCATTTCGAGCGCTTCTCCTTCGACCTCATCTACGCCCGGCCCGGACAGACGCCGGCGCAGTGGCAGGCCGAGCTCCACGGCGCCATCGACCGCGCGGCCGAGCACCTGTCGCTCTACCAGCTCACCATCGAGCCCGACACGATGTTCGAGCGGCTCCACAAGGCGGGCAAGCTCGCCGTGCCGGACCCCGAGCAGGCGCGCGCGCTGTGGGAGGTGACGCAGGAGCTGACGGCCGCGCGCGGCCTGCCGGCCTACGAGGTGTCGAACCACGCCCGGCCCGGCGCCGAGTCGCGCCACAACCTCGTCTACTGGCGCTACGGCGAATATGCCGGCGTCGGCCCCGGCGCCCACGGCCGCATCCTCACGGCCTCGGGCCGACGCGCCCATTCCACCGAACGCCATCCCGAGATGTGGCTGACGGTGGTCGAGGGCGAGGGCCACGGCCTCGTGTCGGACGAGGGCCTGTCGGCTGAGGAGCAGGGCGACGAGTTCCTGCTGATGGGCCTGCGCCTCGGCGAGGGCGTCGACCCGGCGCGCTTCGCGGCCCTGTCGGGCCGCGCGCTCGACCGGACGCGCATCGACAGCCTGATCGACGACGGGCTCGTCGAGCGATCCTCGACGGGCCGCCTGCGCGTGACGCGCGAGGGCTTCCCGGTGCTCGACATGGTGGTGGCCGACCTCGCGGCGTGAGGCCGCCCGCCCCAGGCGGCACGCTTCAGAGGCGCTCGATCCCCGCGCGATCGACCCGCGCGGCGGCCTCGGCGACCGTCACGCCCCGGATCACCTTGCCGGGCACGAGGTCCGCGAGCGGCACCAGCACGAAGCCCCGCTCCAGCATGTGGCGGTGCGGCAGCGTCAGCTCCGGCGCCTCGACCGCGTCCTCGCCGCGGTACAGGATGTCGACGTCGATCGCCCGCGGCCCCCATCGCAGGCCGTCGACGCGGCCGAGCGCCACCTCGGCGGCCTTGACCCGGCGCAGCAGCGCAAAGGCGTCGAGGCCCGTCGTGCCGACCGCGCAGGCATTGACGAAGCTGTCCTGCGCGACCGGACCCCAGGGCGGCGTGGTGTAGAGCGGCGAGCACCGAAGCTCCCGCGCGATGCCGGCCGCTTCCAGAACCGCGAGGGCGCGGCGGATCGCGCCGGCCTTGTCGCCCATGTTGGAGCCCAGCGAGAAGGCGACGTCGACGCCGCTCACGCCGGCCCTCCCGCGCGGTGCACGGCGCGGAACACCTTCAGCGCCGCCACGTGCTCGGCGACGTCGTGGACGCGGAAGATCGAGGCGCCCGCCGCCGCCGCGGCGAGGTTGGCCGCCACCGTCTCGACGCCGCGCCGCTCGACCGGCGCGCCGGTGATATGGCCGAGGAAGCGCTTCTTCGACAGCCCGACCAGCACCGGCAGGCCGAAGGCCGCGCGCAGCCGGCCCACCCCCCGGATGGCCTCGACCTGCTGCGCCTGCGTCTTGCCGAAGCCGATGCCGGGGTCGAGCGCGATGCGGGCGCGCGCGACGCCGGCGCTTTCCGCATGGCGCAGCGCGCGCTCGAAGAAGCCGAGCATGTCGCCCACGATGTCGAGGGCGGGGTCGATGCCGTCGCGGTTGTGCATCAGCACGGCGCCGGCGCCCGCCTCCGCCACCGTCTCGGCCATGGCGGGGTCGCCGAGAAAGCCCCAGACGTCGTTGACCACGGCGGCGCCGGCCGCGAGCGCCCGGCGGGCCACCGCGGCCTTGGTGGTGTCGACCGAGACCGGCACGGGCAGGCTCGCCGCCAGGGCCTCGACCGCCGGGGCGATGCGGCGCCACTCCTCCTCGGCCGGCACGGGGGTGAAGCCCGGCCGGGTCGACTCGCCGCCGATGTCGAGCACCGCGGCGCCCTCCGACGCCAGCGCCTCGCCGCGGGCCACGGGGGCCGCGTCGTGGCGGCCGCCGTCCGAGAAGGAATCCGGCGTCACGTTGAGGATGCCCATCACGGGCCAGTCGGCGTCGGCGTCGCGGAACAGCGCGTCGAGGCGGGCGGCGATGTCGGGTCGCAAGGGGGTCCTCTCGGGAAGCGTCCGGGCCGGCTTACCACATCGGCGGGCGGGGCGGCCCGCCATGGGACTGCATGCAGAGCTTGGCCCGCCGCCGCCCGCGCGCTAGTCATCGCGGGCGGCCCGTCGCCGCACGTCGCGTGGTGCCGTCCGGTCCCGTGCTCACCGGGGCCCGCCACCCATGCCGATCGATCCCACCTCCTTCGCGGCCCTCTGCGCCGTGGCCCTGGTCGCGGGCTGCATGGACGCGATCGCGGGCGGCGGCGGGCTGCTCACCGTGCCGGCCCTGATCTTCGCCGGCCTCGACCCGCGCGCGGTGCTGGCCACCAACAAGCTGCAGGGCTCCTTCGGCACGGCCTCGGCCACCTCGGCCTTCGCCCGCGCCGGCCACCTGCCGCTCGGCTCCTGGCCCTTCGCGCTCGCCGCCGCGGCGGGCTCGGTCGTCGGCGCGCTGACGCTCGACCACGTGCCCCAGCGCGCCGTGTCGGTGGCCCTGCCCTTCGTGCTGCTCGGCGTGGCGCTGTATTTCGCGCTGTCGCCCCGCTTCAGCGACGCCGGGCGCCACCACCTGCTGTCGCGCCCCGCCTTCCTCGCGACGGTCGTGCCGCTCGTCGGCTTCTACGACGGCGTGTTCGGCCCCGGCGCGGGCTCGTTCTACATGGCCGGGCTCGTGGCGGTGCTGGGGTTCGGCGTCCTGCGGGCCACGGCGCACACCAAGCTCTGCAACCTCGCCAGCAACCTCGCCGGGCTCGCCACCCTGGCGCTCGGCGGCCACGTGATCTGGGCGCTGGGCCTGGCCATGGGCCTCGCGCAGTTCGCCGGCGCGCAGGTCGGCGCGCGGCTGGCGATGCGGCACGGCGCGCGGCTGGTGAAGCCGCTCATCGTCGCGATCAGCCTCGTGCTGGCCGCCAAGCTCGCGCTGACGCCCGGCCACCCGATCCACGACGCGATCTTCGCGGTGCGCTGACGCGGCCGACGACGAAAAAGGGCCGCCGAAGCGACCCTTCCTTCCCTTCGATCGGACGCCCGTCAGCGTCGGTCGCTCGACCGGCCCCTGGTGACCGGGCCGGGCGCGGAGGCCGGCTTCGGCGGGCTCTTGCCGGTGACCTGGGTGCTGTTGCCGACCGGCGAAGCCTGCAGGCCGGAGCCGAGCCGCGCGTCGTCGGTCGCGGCGGGCGCCTGGCCGGCGCCGGTCGCGATCGGCGGCAGGCCCGCCGGGGCTTCGGCCGGGGCGCGCCCGGAGGAGGCCGCCATGCCGGCCGGCGCCTTGGCGCCCGAGGGCGAGGCCGCCGGGGTCGGCGTGATGCCCGACGTCGCGGCGCCGTTGCCAGCCGGGGCGATCCCCGTGCCGGGCGCCGACGCGGAGGGCTTCGGGGCGGCTTCCGCAGTCTTCGGCGTGACGGCCTGCGGCGCCTTGAGATCGGGGTCCTGCTTCACGGCCTCGCGCGGCGCCGACACGCCCAGCGTGGGGTTCGACGGCGTCGGCGTCACGGCGGCGACCTTCGGGGCCGGGGTCACGACCTCGCCGTCGTCGATGTCCGGGTCCTCGTCGCGCTTCGAGCGGGCGACGTGGCCGGCCGTGTCGCCGGTCGAATAGGTCGCGTGCGAGGGCTTGGTGACCTCCGGCTCGCGGTCGATGTCGGTGAGGTCGTCGCGCCCCTGGTCGGTGATGCCCGGCATGTCGCCGTAGGGCTCGGTCGACTGCGTCTGCTCCTCGGGCTCGAAGGAACCCGCGCTGCGCGGCAGGAGCGTGTCGCCCATGCTGTCGTGGAGCGCGACGATCTCCTTGGCCTGGTCCCAATGCGCCTGGTCGCGGCCGTGCGGCCGTCCCTCGCTTTCCCAGATCTCGTAGGCCTTCGCCGAGATGCGCTCGTGGTCGTCGTCAGCCATCACAGTCCTCTCCCTGGGGTCCCGGACGGGAGGTCTTCGGCCTGGCGGCGGACCTCCTCGTCCATCTCGTCGAGGCCGTCGACCGTCTCGCCCAGGATGTCGGGGCGGGCGTCCTCGGCCACGGCGAGGTCTTCGAGCGACATGCTCTCAGGGTCCATCAACGTGTCGCCGCCTTCGAGGTCGGGGCTCCCCGGCTCGAAGGGCTCCACGTCGATGGGGCGCCGCTCCTTGTCGTCCTGTGTCATGGCGTCGCCTCCTGGTGTCGTGCCGCCATGGCAACGCCGCCGCCATACCGGGGTTCCAGCCCCGGCGGCGGGCTCTCAGGAGGGCCGGCCGGCGTCCGCCAGGGCGTGGAGCCGGTCCGCCGCGGCCTGGGCGAAGCGGATCATCATGGCGCGGCGCGTGGCCGGGGCGAGCTTCGCCGGCAGGGCGTCGCGCACCACCTCGGCGCCGTAGCCGTCCGCCACGATGATCCCGGTCTCGTCCGGCATCACGGCCACGGGCAGCGTGACCGGGATCGCGAAATACAGGTGGTCGCAGAAGGCGCGGTAGTGGTGCCACTTCTTGTCGGCGCGGAAGTCCGCGATCGAGGACTTCACCTCGACGATGGTGATGCTGCCGTCCGGCCCCATGCCGACGATGTCGGGGCGCCGGCCGTCGGCCAGCACGAGCTCGGTCACGGTGGCGATGTTGCGCGCGCGCAGCAGGCGCCGCGTGCCGCGCACCACCTCGCGCGCGGTCTCGGATTGCCGCCCGTCGTCGGGCAGCACGATCGGCTGTGTGAGCATCGGCCTCTGGGCTGGGGTGTGGTGCTGGCGTTCGGCGGGCCGGCGCTTCCGCGGACGCCGGGTTTGGGCGCCGAGCCTAGCACCGGAGAACGGCGGGGCGCCAGGAGACCGGGAGCCTCGCGCCGCGCTTCGGCGCGCGGCGGGGCGGAACGAATTGTCACGCCACAGCTTGTGGGAGGATCGTAACCGCGTTCCCGGAGCGTTTCATGCCCCTGATCGTCCTCATCATCGTCGTCCTGCTGCTGTTCGGCGGCGGCGGCTTCTACGGCTACAATTCCGGCATGTACGCCGGCAGCGCCTACGGAGGCATCAGCGTGGTCGGGCTGATCCTCATCCTCGTGCTGCTGTACCTGCTGTTCGGGCGCGGCCGCCGGCTCTGACAGCCGACGCGATGAGGCGCCGCGGTCAGCGCGGCGCCTTCGGGGCCTCGAGGGCCTTCTCGCGGTCGAGCTCGCGGCTGGTGTCGATGCAGCCCAGGATGTCGGCGTAGCTCCGCGCCGTCCCGAGCTCGGCGTCGCCGACGCAGACGGAGCGCTCGGCGGCCGAAAGCCTGCCCCAGAGCGCGCGCAGCCTGTCCCGCGCCTCCGTCTCCTGCCGCCGGCACGACGCGGAGGCGCGGTCGGCATCCACGGCGACCTGCTCGCCCGCGCAGAGTTTCGGGACGTCGATGGCCGGGAAGGGCGCGGCCGCGAGGGTGAGCAGGACCGGGACGGCGAGGAGGGAGGCCGGGGCGATCATCGGTCGGAATTCCTGGCGTGGCGCCGATCAGACAGCGACGGCGGGGGCGGGGCTGCGATGTCCTGCGATGCTCCCAAGCGGAACCCCGTTTCGAGCGCGCGTCCGGCGTCGCCGCGCCCGGGCCTTCTAGCCTTCCACCGCCCAGCAGGCCACGACCCGATCCTGTGTCGGCTCCAGCGGCGGGCCTCGATGCCGCGACCGGGTTCAATCGGTCGTCAGTGCGCGCTCGATGGCCGAGCGCACGAACACGTCGAGCGGAATCCCCAGATGGGCGGCCTTCTCCCGCGACGCGGCCAGGAGCGCGTCGGGCAGGACGACGGTACCGGCCTCGCCGGTCCGCTCGAACCGGATCGTGACCATCTCCGACGGATCGTATTCCGTCAGGTCGACGCCCACGACGAAGTCTTCGGCGTCCTCGTCACTGGTGAGGGTCGGGAAGGGCTTCATAGAAGCGAACCTCTTTGTCGCGCATGGGCCTCGCACTGATCGGACGGATCAGCGCACGATCACCGTTCCGCCGCCACGTGAATGCGACGAAGATCCAGCGTCCCGAGGCAGACCGGCCGACTGCCCTGAGCCTCTGCTCCGTCGCGGAATGCGCTGGATCGGGTACGACCCGCAGAGGGCCGGCGAAGAGGCTCTCGATCTCGGCGACGGACGCCCCGTGTTTCTGGCACTTGTTCCAGTTGCCGACATCCCAATCGAACCCGTCGAATTGCATGAGCCCTTGTCTTTGCCGATCGCACGACGGCCGGACGCTCCCGACGTCGAGCGCAGGGCCAACCTCGATCCACGCGCCTCCGGACGGGGGAGCTGACATCGATCGGCCGATCCACCAGGACGACCCGCCGACGACCGCCACGGAGACCGATGATCCCATCGCCCGACACGCGTCGCAAGCGCGCTGGTGCCGCGCCCGGGCCTTCTAGCCTTCCACCGCCCAGCAGGCCACGTCCCGGCCCTTCTTCCTCTCCAGCGGCGGCTCCTCGACGCGGCAGCGGTCGAAGGCCAGCGGGCAGCGGGGGTGGAACACGCAGCCCCTCGGGGGGTCGATCGGCGAGGGCGGCTCGCCGCGCAGCACCACGCGCTCGCGGCGCTTGGCCGGGTCGGCCGAGGGCGTCGCGGACAGGAGCGCCCGCGTGTACGGGTGCTGGGGCGCGCCGAAGATCGCCTCGCGCGTGCCGATCTCCACCGCGTGGCCGAGGTAGATCACCATCACGCGGTCGGCGATGTGCTCCACCACGCCGAGGTCGTGGCTGACGAACAGGTAGGCGAGCCCAAACTCGTCCTGCAGGTCGGCGAGCAGGTTCAGCACCTGCGCGCGGATCGACACGTCGAGCGCCGCCACGGGCTCGTCGAGCACCAGGATCTTCGGCCGCAGCATCAGCGCGCGCGCGATGGCGATGCGCTGGCGCTGGCCGCCCGAGAACATGTGCGGGTAGCGGGCCGCGAACTCCGGCCGCAGGCCCACGCGCGCCATGGCGGCGCGCACGGCCTCGCGGCGCTCGGCCTTGGGCGTGTCGGTGTTGACCACCAGGGGCTCGGCCAGCGTCGCCGCTATGGTCTGGCGCGGGTTCAGCGAGCCGTAGGGGTTCTGGAACACCATCTGCACGTCGCGGCGGAGCCGGCGGCGCTCCGCGGCATCGGCGCCCGACACGTCGCGGCCCTCGATCAGCAGCGAGCCCGCGGTCGGCGGCTCGATCAGCGTCACGAGCCGGCTCAGCGTCGACTTGCCGGAGCCCGACTCGCCCACCACGGCCAGCGTTTCGCCGGCCGCGAGCTGGAACGACACGCCCGACAGCGCCTTCACGGTGGCGGGCCGGCCGAAGAAGCCGCGGCGCACCTCGTAGGTGCGGCGGAGGTCGCGCGCGTCGAGCACCGGGACGGCGGCCTCCGCCTTCGGGAGGGCGCTCATGCGGGCACTCCGTCGCGGACGCGGTAGGCCTCGTCGCGCACCGGCGTCGGCACGCCGCCGACGAGCGGGATGTGGCACAGCGCGCGGCCGAGTTCGGGACCGGCCGGCGTCGGCGGGGCCTCGCGGCATTGGCGGAACGCGAAGGCGCAGCGCGGCTCGAACACGCAGGCGGGCGGCCGGTCGAACTGGCCCGGCACGACGCCCGGGATGGCGGGCAGGCGCCGGGCGGTCGAGCGCTCCGGCAGCGCCGCGAGCAGCGCCTCGGTGTAGGGGTGGTGGCGGTCGGCGAAGAGGGCCGCCGCCGTGTTGGTCTCGATCGGCCGGCCGGCGTATTGCACCAGCACGCGGTCCGCCACCTCGGCCACGACGCCCATGTCGTGGGTGATCAGCACGAGGCCCATGCCGGTGTCGCGCTGGAGCCCCTTCAGGAGGTCGAGGATCTGCGCCTGGATGGTGACGTCGAGCGCAGTGGTGGGCTCGTCGGCGATCAGCAGCTTCGGGTCGCAGGAGATCGCCATGGCGATCATCACGCGCTGGCTCATGCCGCCCGACATCTGGTGCGGGTAGCTCTTCAGGCGCCGCTCGGGCTCGGGGATGCCGACCTTGGCGAGGAGCTCGACGGCGCGGCGCTGGCGCGCGGCGCGGTCGAACCTCGTGTGGGCGCGCAGCATCTCGCGGATCTGGAACCCCACGGTGAAGCAGGGGTTCAGCGAGGTCATCGGCTCCTGGAAGATCATGGCGATGTCGCGCCCGACGATCCTGCGCCGCGCCTTCCTGGACAGGCCGCGCAGGTCGGTGCCGTCGAACTCCATGCGGTCGGCCTCGACCGTGGCGGTCCAGGGCAGCAGGCCCATCACGGCCAGCATGGCGACCGACTTGCCCGACCCCGACTCGCCCACCACGGCGACGATCTCGCGCGGGTCCACCGACAGGTCGACGCCGTCCACCGCCGTGAAGGCGCCGCCGCGCGTGGCGAAGCGCACGCGCAGGTTCCGGATGTCGAGAAGGGCCATCAGGAGCGCCTCATCTTGGGGTCGAGGGCGTCGCGGAGCCCGTCGCCGGCGAGGTTGATGGCCACCACCGTGACCAGGATGGCCAGGCCCGGCAGGGTGACGATCCAGGGGTCGGAGCGGATGAACTGGCGCGCGTCGGCCAGCATCGAGCCCCATTCGGGCGTCGGCGGCTGCGCGCCGAGGCCGAGGAAGCCCAGCGCCGCCGCTTCCAGGATGGCGTCCGACACGCCGAGCGCCGCCTGCACGATGAGGGGGGCGAGGCAGTTCGGCAGCACGGTCACGAAGGCGAGGCGCAGGCCCTTCACGCCCGCGACGCGGGCCGCCATCACGTAGTCCTTGTCGAGCTCGCCGAGCGCGGAAGCGCGCACCAGCCGCACGTAGCGCGGCATGTAGACGATCGTGATGGCGATGATGGTGTTGACGAGGTTGGGCCCCAGGATCGCCACCGCCAGGATGGCGAGCACGAGGGAAGGCACCGCCATGATGACGTCCATCAGGCGGGTGATCAGCACGTCGGCGACGTTGTTGAAGGCCGCGAGGAGCCCCAGCGCCACGCCGATGGCGAAGGACACGGCCATCACGCTGAAGCCGATGAACAGCGACACACGCGCGCCGTAGATGAGGCGGGACAGAGTGTCGCGCCCCGCCCCGTCGGTGCCGAGCGGGAAGCGCCACGTGCCGCCGTCCCACACCGGCGGCGCCTTGATGAAGTCGCGGAACTGCTCGTAGGGCGAGTGCGGGGCCACCAGCGGCGCGAAGATCGCGAGGAGCGCGATGAACACCGCCACCGCGGCCCCCACCACGGCCCCGCGGTTCTCGCGGAAGGCGTACCACAGGGTGGCGGCGCCGGACGGCGGGGCGTGGAGGCTCGGCTCCTCGACCAGCGTGATCAGCGTGTCAGCGGCCATGGAGGATCCGCGGGTTGATGATGCCGTAGACGAGGTCGACGGCGAGGTTGACCAGGATCACCAGCGCCGAGATCAGGATGATGCCGCCCTGCAGCGACGGGTAGTCGCGCCGCGAGATGGCGTCGATGAGCCACTTGCCGATGCCCGGCCAGGAGAAGATCGTCTCGGTCAGCACCGCGCCGGCGAGCAGCACGCCGATCGACAGGCCGATCACGGTGACGACCGGGATCAGCGCGTTGCGGAGCGCGTGCAGCCCCACCACGCGGAACGGCGAGAGCCCCTTGGCGCGGGCGGTGCGGACGTAGTCCTCGCTCAGCACCTCCAGCATGGAGGAGCGCGTCATGCGGGCGATCACGGCCAGCGGCACGGTGCCGAGCACGATGGCGGGCAGCATGAGGTGGTGGAGCGCGTCGAGGAAGGCGCCGTCCTCGCCGGACAGCAGGCTGTCGATCAGCATGAAGCCCGTCGGCGTGTCGTAGTCGAAGCGGATGAAGTCGAGCCGGCCCGACACCGGGGCGAGCCCCCAGCGCTCGGCCACCAGCATGATGAGCAGGAGGCCCCACCAGAAGATCGGCATGGAATAGCCCGCCACCGACAGGCCCATCAGGCCCTGGTCGAAAACGCTGCCGCGCTTCACCGCCGCCACCACCCCGATCGGGATGCCGATGACGACCGCCAGGGTCATGGCCGCGACCGACAGCTCCAGCGTCGCCGGGAACAGCGTCAGGAACTCGCCGAGCACGGGGTTCGAGGTCGACAGCGAGCGGCCGAAGTCGCCGTGGGCGAGCTGCCACAGGTAGTCGAGGAACTGTCGCCAGAGCGGCAGGTCGAGGCCGAGCTGGTGGCGCAGCATGGCCAGCCGCGCGGGGTCGATGCCGTGCTCGCCGACGCGGACCTCGACGGGGTCGCCCGGCACGAGCCGGATCGCCACGAAGACGAGGAAGATCAGCGCGATGAAGGTGGGGATCGTGAGGAGGAGGCGTTTGGCGAAGAAGCGGATCATGGGGAAGGCAGGGCCACGCCGAAGCTAAGAAGGGCGCCGCAGCCCGAAGCCGCGGCGCGAAAGGGTCGGCGACGGGCTTCTGTTGTCCCGATCGCCCCGCTGCGCGCCGGCCGGCGCACCGGCCCGGCCGGCGCCGGCCGTCACTTCACGTCGACGTGGTCGAACTCATGCGTGCCGAGCGGGCTCATGGTGTAGCCCGTCACGGTCTTGCGCATGGGCATGAACACCACCGAATGCGCCAGGGTCAGCATGGGCGCGTTGTCGTGCTGGATGACCTGCATCTCGTCGTAGATCTTCTTGCGCTCGGCCTGGTCGGCGATCTGCCGCGCCTTGACGAGGTCGGCGTCGAAGGTCGCGTCGCACCACTTGGTGGCGTTGTTCTGCGCCGGCTTGCCGTCCGGGCAGCTGAGCAGGAAGAAGAAGTTGTCGGGATCGCCGTTGTCGCCCGTCCAGCCGTACTGCGCCGTGGTGTCCTCGCCGGCGCTGAGCCGCTTGCGGTACTCGCCCCACTCGTAGGACACGAGGTGAGCGTTCACCCCGACCTTGGCGAGGTCCGCCTGCATCATCTCGCCGATGCGCTTGGAATCGGGGTTGTAGGGCCGCTGGACCGGCATGTACCAGAGGTCGACGTCGAGCGGGGTCTTCACGCCGGCGGCCGCGAGCATCTCCTTGGCCTTGGCGGGGTCGAAGGGGTAGTCCTTCACGGCGTCGTTGTAGGCCCACATGGTCGGGGGAATCAGGTTCTTCGCCTGCTGGCCGGCGCCGAGGTAGACGTCCTTCACGATGGCGCCGCGGTCGATCGCCATGGACAAGGCCTGGCGCACCTCCTTCTTGTCGAAGGGCGGCTTGGTGGCGTTGAACGAGTAATAGCCGATGTTGAGCCCCGGCTGCGACTGGACGGTCAGCTCAGGGTCCTTCTGCATCTCGGGCAGGTCGGCCGGACGCGGATAGGGGATGATCTGGCACTCGTTCGTCTTCAGCTTGGAATAGCGCGCCGTGGGATCGGGCGTGATGGCGAAGACGAGCTCGTCCATCGGCGGCCGGCCATTCCAGTAGTTCGGGTTGGCCTTGAAGCGGATCACGGCGTCCTTCTGATAGGACGAGAAGATGAAGGGGCCCGTGCCGACCGGCACCTGGTCGAACTGCTCGGGCGTGCCGGCCTTCAGCATGGCATCCGCGAACTCCTTCGACTGGATCGCGGCGAAGTCCATGGCCATGTCGGCCAGGATGGTGACGTTGGGCTCCGACAGGTGGAAGACGACGGTGTAGTCGTCCTTCTTCTCGATGCTGGTCAGAAGCTTCGGCAGGTCCATGTCGTTGTAGTAGTCGTACTTGCCGCCGCCGATCTTGTTGTAGGGGTTGGCGGGGTCGTACTGGCGTCCGAACGAGAACAGCACGTCGTCGGCGTTGAAGTCGCGCGTCGGCTTGAAGCCCTTCGTGGCCCCGAACTTCACGCCCTTGCGCAGGTGGAACGTGATCGTCTTGCCGTCGGGGGCGATGTCCCAGGACTCGGCGAGGCCGGGGCGGATGTCCGTCGTGCCGGGCTTGAACTCGATCAGCCGGTCGAGGGCCGGGCGCGCCGCGTCGAAGCTGGTGCCGGTCGTGTTCAGGGCCGGGGTGAAGTTCTCCGGCGATCCTTCCGCGCAGTAGACCAGCGTCTTCGCCGAAGCGGCGGTTCCGCAGAGCAGCAGGGTCGCGACCCCCAGCCCCAAAACGCGATGCAATGTCATCCGTCGTCCTTCCGCCCGTGCGTGGTGGCCTCGAAGGGCGAACCCTCCCGGTCGGGCCGCATCCAAGAACTTTTCGAAATGTCCTGCAAATGAAATCCGAGCGGAAGGCCGCCCATGCACAGGCCAGCGGGGCAACTCAAGGGCAGCGGGGGCGGCCGGCGCCCCCTGTCATGAGGGCGATGACCGCGGCATCGGCGCCGAATACTGCAACGGTGCCGCCCGATCGCGCACATCGCCTCATGATCGATCGTTTCCGGGCGGCTCGGGGAGGACCGCGAACCGCCGCGAGCGCGCGAAATACGGCGTCGGAGCGCGGCGGCTCAGATCCGCTTCAGGGACAGCGTCTTGCCCTTCTTGACCTCGTTCATCCAGGTGCCGTCCTCCTGGGTCTCGAGCTCCGTCGTGTGCCCCTTGCGGGCCGTCAGCACCAGCCGGTTGCCGACCACCTCCCATCCCACGGGGTCGAAGATCACGATGCCCTGGTCGCGGCAGGCCGGGGCGAGGCGGGCCTTGAGCGACTTGCCCGGCCCCGCCGACTTGTCGTCCAGCGTCACCATGCATCCCGTGTCGCGCGTCTTGTCGCGCAGGACGGCGTAGCGGCCCGCGACCTCGGCGGGCTTCGGCCCGGCCGCCGGCTTCTTGGCGGCGGCCGCCGGCTTGGCGCTCGCCTGCGCGACCTCGACCGCCGCGGGGGCGGCGGCTTCGAGGGCCGCTCGGCCGCGGCCGTCGGCGGAGGTCAGGGCGAGGGCGTCGCCCTGCGGGCTCGTGGCGCGGAAACCCTTGCCGTCGGGGTCGAAGGCCAGGAGCGGATCGCCGTGCGCGTCGTCGAAGTGCAGCCCGTCGCCGGCCTGCGACCAGGACACGACGCGGCTCAGCGCCGGGAAGGCACGGTGGCAGCCGGGCGGCATGGCGACGGGCGCGGCCCGGCCGCCGACGGAGGGGCGCAACGTAAGGCGGCACTGCTTTTCGCCGCCGGCGAGCGACAGCGTCCACACGCTCGCCGCGGGAGCGGCCGACGCGGGGGCGACCAGCGCCGGGGCGGACGACAGGAGGACCGCGACGGTGAGGAGCGCGGAACGGATCGGGGTCATGACGGGGGCTTTCGGGAGCGCGGTCATCGGGAGCCGGAGGGCGCCCCGTAGCTACCACGCCACGGCGTCTCGGCCACGGGCGTCAGGGGCGGCCGGCCGTCGCGCCAGGACAGGATGTTGTCGACCACGAGCTGCCCCATGGCGTCGCGCGTGTGGTGCGACGCCGAGCCCACGTGCGGCAGCAGCACGACGTGGTCGAGGTCGAGCAGGGCCTGGGGCACCTCGGGCTCCTCGGAGAAGACGTCGAGCCCCGCGCCGAGGATCGTCTTCGACTGGAGCGCCGCGATCAGCGCCGCCTCGTCCACCACGGAGCCCCGCGCCACGTTGATCAGGATGCCGGAGGGGCCGAGGGCCTTCAGCACGGCCGCGTCGACGAGGTGCCGCGTGTCGGCGCCGCCGGGCGTGATCACGACCAGGATGTCGCAGGCCTCGGCCAGCGCGACGGCGGAAGAGCAGTAGCGATAGCCGACGCCCTCCTGCGGCCGGCGGCCGTGATAGGCGATCGCGAGGCCGAAGGCTTCGGCCCGGTGCGCGACGGCCTTGCCGATGCGCCCGAGGCCGAGGATGCCCAGCGTGCGGCCGCGCAGCGTGTGGCTCAGCGGGAAGGCGCCGTCGATCCAGCGGCCGGCGCGCAGGTGGCGCTCGGCGGCGGGGAACTGGCGCACGGTGGCGAGCACGAGGCCCATCGCCGTGTCGGCCACCTCGTCGTCGAGCACGCCCGGCGTGTTGGTGACGACGAGCCCGCGTCCGCCCGCCCAGGCGGCGTCGATCGCGTCGTAGCCCACCCCGAAGCTCGACACGAGCTGCAGGCGCGGGAACCGCTCCATGTAGGGGCCATCGACCCTGACGTGGCCGCCGACCGCGAGGGCGCCGACGTCGCCGGCCACGCGCGACAGCTCGGCCTCGGGGTCGGCGGCCTCCCACAGCTTCACGAGGTTCACCCCCGTCTCCAGGGCCTCGACGACCTTGGGCGGCATGGGACGGGGCATGAGGGTCAGGGGGAACGCCAAGCCGATGCTCCGGAACGTCGCAGGATGGCGCATCATGCGGCAAGGGCACCGCAGCGGCAACAGCGCGGCTTCGGCCCCGGAGGGGTCAGTCCGGCTCCGGCGCCGGGACGAGGCGGCGAAGCGCGTCCCAGGTGGACGGGCCGACGATGCCGTCGGGGGTCAGACCCTGGGTGAGTTGAAAGGCCTTCACGGCGACCTCGGTGCCGGGGCCGAACTGGCCGTCCACCGTCATCGGATAGCCGGCGCCGACGAGCAGCCGCTGGAGTTCGACGACCTGCGTGACGTCCGTCCCCCTGTGGAGGATGGGGCTGCCGGGCGGCTGCGGGTCGGTCCCGGCCGAAGCCTCGGCCGTCATCCGCGCCAGCACCGCCTTGGCCTTGGCGAGGTAGGCCCGGCGCTGCTCGATGCCGTTCAGCCCGCCGTTGATCCGCTTGGTCACGAGGATCACGTCGTCGGCGTCCGCGGCGGCGTTGAGGTCGAGCTTCTTCCAGAACGTGCAGGCGATCGCCAGCGCGGTCGCCGGCTCGGCCGCCTTGTCGGGCACTTCGACGAGGTCGTAGGACAGCAGCGTGCCGTACAGGGTGTAGTTCTGCCGCCCGGTCAGCTGAATCAGGCCGCGGCCGCGGAAGCGGTAGCCGTCGCCCGGCGGCAGGTTGCCCATGCGGCCGTTGTAGCGCTCGAAGTAGGCCTCCGTCCCCTGCTCCTCCATGGCGGTGAAGTCCTGGCACTCGGTGCACATCTGCGCGAGGAAATGCGCGATCCGCAGCGGGCGGTCGATCGCGTAGGACGCCAGGGTCTCGGCCAGGACGGGGCCGATGACGGCGACCGTCGCCTCCTGCGTGGCGGCACGCTGGCCGCTGTACCTCTGGGCGATCGCGCGGATCGTGTGGCCGTCGATGGGCAGCAAGTTGGACCTCCCCGTGAACGCCGGGCCCCGCCGTCGCCGGGACCTGCCACCGAGCGTTGACATCGGCCGGCGCGACGGCCTTAGACTATCGATGAGGGATCGAAACGAATCAATCGGGGGATGAGCGCGATGGCATCGACGAACGACGGTCCCGCTCCCCAGGTCGTCGCGCTGCCGGGGAACGGCCCGTCCCCTTCGCCGGACTCCGTTCCCCCCGGGGCGCCCGCCGCCGTCTCGGCGCGCGACTTCCTCCGATCGCTGGAAAACGCCTTCGGCCAGCTCGTGACGCTGAAGGTCGTGACCGTCGTGGGCGACGTGTCGGTGAGCGGCACCGGCGGGGACACGGTCGTCGCCACCCGGCCCGGCACCTCCGTCGAGGCGGCCAGCACCGAGGTGAACCTGCTCGACGGGCACATCGTCAACGTGTTCTCGACCGGCTTCGCGGCGACGGGCGGCGACCTGCAGGGCTTCCACAAGACCCAGGTCGAGAAGAGCAACGACATCATGCTGCGCAACCTCGCCGAGCTTCAGAAGCTGGCCAGCGCGCTGGCGACGATGCGCCGGTAGCGGGCCGTGACGGATTTCGGCGACATCGCCGGAAAACTGCTCACCCTGGAGATCGACACGATCGTGTCGGACGGCATCGCGGCCGAGCGCATGCCCACGGACGGGCAAGCCCTGATCCGCATCGCCCAGCTCTACAAGGACTTCCTCGGCCGGGCGATCGGCGAGGTGCGGGACGCGGGATCGACCGTGGCGGGCCTGCCCGGCTTCCGCGGGGAGGACGGAGGCACCACCGCCTTCGACGACTGGGACGTCGCCACCGGCGGGCTGCGCACCTTCGGCACGCTCCGGCGCGCCGCGCAGGCGTGCCAGACCGCGCGGGCAGCCGTGCCCCGCCCCAACGGCATGCGGGGCGAGCACGAGCCCATCCTGGCGCGGGTCGCCGGCTCCTGCGGCGACATCCAGGCCATCCTGCGGAGGATGGGCCTCAAGGAGGTCACCATCGACGAGCCCAGCGTCGAATGGGCCGAGGAATCCGGCACCGCCTGGCCCGCCTTCGACCGCGACACGATCCTCGCGCTGCGCCGCATCTGGGAGACCGGGGTGGACGTGATCGTCATGCAGACCATGGTGCGGCTCGACGGCGGGGTGACCACACGCGTGCTCGACGGCTGGGACGGGCCCGAGGCCGCGCCCGTGCACGACCTGCATTATCGAGGGGTTGACATCGCCCTCGCGCGCTGGGGCTTCCTGGTGCAGACGGCCAAGGATTTGGCCGGATTTTTTTTTCCTGGCGGCTCCGACCGGGGCGGGGGCGGGACTCCGGCGCTTCCGCCGGCTCCGGCTGTGGCTCGGTGACCTCGCGCGCGCCCGGCGCCTGCGATTTCCGGAAGCGCGGGCGGCTCTGGCCCTCCTGGCCGGAAGCCTGTCCGGCACGGGCCTGACGCTGGCCTGCCCCGATCCGGCCGGGGGCGGCATGGGCGCCGACTTCCGGCTCGACGGCAGCGCCACACTGCGCTTCACGACGGTGGAGTCCCTGGCGGCCAGCGGCGGGGTCGCGGCCCTGGCGCGGCTCGGCGGGCGCATGGCGGCGGCCCGCGACGCGCTGGCCTCGATCCGCGCCGCGCTCGACGCGCTGGTGGCGCTGTTCGCCCTCGCGGCCGCGCTGGCAGCCTTCGCCCGCGCCGGCTCGGGCGCATCCGCGGTGCTCCAGGCCGCGCTCGTGCCGGCCGCCTACGCGGTCCTGATCCCCTGCCGCCGGACGCTGCTGCGGCTCGCCCTCCGCGTCCTGATGGGCGCGGCCCTGCGCCTGACCGTGCCGCGGAGCGCGGGCGGCACCTGACGACCCTCCGAGAGACACGCCATGGCCGATCTCGTCTACGGCAGCCCTCCCTGGCTGCTGACTCTCGCCTTCCTGGCCGTCGGCCTCGCCGTCGCCTGGACCTGCCAGGCCCTGGTCCGCCGATGCCTCGGCAACGGCCGGCTCGATGGCCACACCGACCTCGTGAACTTCAGCGTGACCAACATCGCGGTGCTGTACGGCGTGTTGCTCGCTTTCCTGACGGTGGTGAGCTGGGAAGGGCTGAGCAAGGCGTCGGACGACGCGGGCGTCGAGGCCAGCCTCATCGGGGCCCTCTACCACGACGCCCAGGGGCTGGCTCCGCCTCTGGCGGCCGATGTCGAGAACCATATCAGGCAGTACCTCGACACGGTGATCCTCCGGGAATGGCCGCTCCAGGCCGAAGGGACCTCCCCGCCGGAAGGGTCGGCCGCGCTCGCCGACCTGCACCGCCACGTCGCGCGGCTGTCTCCGGCCGACAACGGCGACACCGTGGTGATGGGCGACATGCTGCGCGTGCTGAACCAGCTCGACGCCGCCCGCGCGACCCGCATCGAAGCCCTGGGTGGGCACATCCCCGGCCTGGTCTGGACGCTGATCGTCGCGATGGGCCTGCTGCTCGTCGGCTTCGCGGCCCTGATCCCGGCGCGCGACGCCCGCATCCAGGCCGGGCTGCTGGCCGGCTTCGTCGCGGCGATCGTCCTGGTTCTCGTCATGATCGTGGAGCTCGACAACCCCTACCGGGGTTCGCTCAGCGTGTCGGTCGAACCCTTCGAGCGCGCTCGCTCCGTGATCCTCCGGCCCCCGCCGACGACCGACCCCGACTGACGCCGAGGGTCGGACCTCCTGGACCCTCGGCCGGCGCGGATGCGCGCCGCCGCTCGCGCGGCGCGATCCCTGGCGTGGGCCTGTCGGTGAGCTTGAAGGGAGCGCGATTTCGATATATCTGTAATTTCGACATATCGAAACTGGATCGAACCCATGCACCCGTTCCACGCCTTCCACCTCCGCTTCCACCGCGACCACGGCTCGCGCGACGAGGGACACGGCCACTTCGGCCGCGGCCGGCATCACGGCGGGCCGTCGCGCGGCCGGTCCGACGACGAGCGCCGCGGCGGCCTCTTCGGGCGCGGGCGCGGCGAGCGCTCGGACCTCGGCCGCTTCTTCGCCCACGGCGACCTGCGGCTCGTGATCCTCCACCTCGTCGCCGAGAAGCCGCGGCACGGCTACGAGATCATCAAGGCGGTCGAGGACGCGGTCGGCGGCGCCTACAGCCCCTCGCCGGGCGTGGTCTACCCGACGCTGTCGCTGCTCGAGGAGCTCGGCCACACGGTCGTGACGCCCGGCGAGGGCACCAAGAAGCTGCACGGCATCACCGACGAGGGCCGGGCCATGCTGGAGGCCAACAGGGCGACGCTGGAGGCCCTGCTGCGCCGGATGGGCGAGGCCGCGGCGGCCCAGGGCGATGGCCCGCACCCGTCCGTCGTGCGGGCCAAGGAGGGGCTGAAGCTCGCCCTGCGCATGCGCTACGCCCGCGGGCCCCTGACGGCCGAGCAGAGCGCCGCCGTCGCGGCGGCGCTGGACGCCGCGACGGCCGCGGTGGAGCGGAGCTGAGGGGCGTCAGCCGCCGGTGGCGAAGCCGGGGTAGAGCGTCATGCCGCCGTCCACGAACATCGTCGTGCCCGTCACGTAGTCGGCGGCGTCGGACGCCAGCCACACGGCCGCCTGGGCGATGTCGTCGGGCTCGCCGATGCGCTTGTAGGGCACCAGCGTCATCAGGTCGGCGTAGGCTTCCGGCGTCGACCAGGCCGGCTTGTTGATGGGCGTGCGGATGGCGCCGGGGCCGATGGCGTTGACGCGCACGAAGTGCGGCGCGAGCTCCTGCGCCATGCTCTGCATCAGCATCATGATGCCGCCCTTCGACGAGGCGTAGTTGACGTGGCCCGCCCAGGCGATCTGCTGGTGGACGGAGCTCATGCAGATCATCTTGCCGGCCGCGAGCGACACGCCCTTGACGACGCCGCGCCGGAGGAACTCGCGCGCCGCCGCCCGCTGGCACAGGAACTGGCCGGTGAGGTTGACCGAGATCACCTTCTCCCACTGGGCCAGCGTCATCGACACGAGCGGCGAGTCCTGCTGCAGGCCGGCGTTGCTGACCGAGATGTGCAGCGTGCCGAACTCGGCGATGGCCTTGGCGTACATGGCCTCGACCTCGTCCTCCTTGGACACGTCGGCCTTGACCACGATGGCGCGCCGGCCGAAGCCCTCGATCTTGTGGGCGACCTCCTCGGCGGTCTCGGGATGGGTGACGTAGTTCACCGCGACGTCGGCGCCGGCCTGGGCGAGGCCCAGCGCCACCGCCTCGCCGATGCCGGAATTGGCGCCGGTGACGATGGCGGGCTGGCCCTCGAGGACCTGGTTGTAGGCGACGTGCGGCACGCGGCCGGGGTCGAACTGGGCGGGGGCGGCGGATCTGTCGTCGGCGGCCTTGGCGTCGCTCATGATGCGGTCCTCGTCGGGCGGGACGGCCCCGCCTTAGCTCCCGCTCAACGATCCATCTCGCGAGGCGTTCCGTCGCGGGCCGCCGGGCAAGCGCTTGCACGGGGGCCGTGAAGCGCGATTGGACCGGATGCGCCGGCGTGGTACATCCCGGGATCGCAGGACGCGCCGGCCACGGCGGGCCCGCCGGACGACGAGGATTTCCATGACGACCAGCGCCTTGAACGCCCGCCTCGGCGAGGTGACGCAACGCATCGTCGAGCGCTCGCACGACACCCGGTCCCGCTACCTCGACCGCATCGCCGCGGCCGCCGAGGCCGGCCCGCGCCGCCAGCGGCTCGGCTGCGCCAACCAGGCCCACGGCTTCGCGGCCTGCGGCGTGTCCGACAAGGCGATGCTGCGGAGCGGGGCCGGCGCCAACCTCGCCATCGTCACGGCCTACAACGACATGCTGTCGGCCCACCAGCCCTACGAGCTCTACCCGGAGGTGATCCGCCGCATCGCCCGCGAGGCCGGCGGCGTCGCGCAGGTGGCGGGCGGCGTGCCGGCCATGTGCGACGGCATCACCCAGGGCGAGGCCGGCATGGAGCTGTCGCTGTTCTCGCGCGAGGTGATCGCCATGGCGACCGCGGTAGCGCTGTCGCACGCGACCTTCGACAGCTCCGTCTACCTAGGCATCTGCGACAAGATCGTGCCGGGCCTCGTCATCGGCGCCCTGACGTTCGGCCACCTGCCCGCGGTCTTCATCCCGGCCGGGCCGATGACCTCCGGCCTGCCCAACGACCAGAAGGCCAAGATCCGCCAGCTCTTCGCGGAAGGGAAGGTCGACCGCGCGGCGCTGCTGGAAGCCGAGGCCGAGTCCTACCACGGGCCGGGCACCTGCACGTTCTACGGCACGGCCAATACCAACCAGATGATGATGGAGATCATGGGGATGCACCTCCCCGGCGCCTCCTTCGTCAACCCCAACACGCCCATGCGCGAGGCGCTGACGGCGGCGGCCGCCAAGCGCGCCATGCAGATCACCGCGCTCGGCAACGAATACACGCCGATGGGCCGCATGATGGACGAGCGCGCCTTCGTCAACGGCATCGCCGGCCTGCACGCGACTGGCGGCTCGACCAACCACACGCTGCACATCGTCGCCATGGCGGCGGCGGGCGGCATCAAGCTCACCTGGGACGACTTCTCCGACCTCGCCGACGTGGTGCCGCTGCTGTGCCGCGTCTACCCGAACGGCAAGGCGGACGTGAACCACTTCCACGCCGCGGGCGGCATGGCCTTCGTGATCCGCGAGCTGCTCGGCGAGGGCCTGCTCCACCGCGACGTCGAGACCGTGATGGGCCGCGGGCTCGACAGCTACACGGCCGAGCCGGCGCTCGGCGCGGACGGCGAGCTCGTGTGGCGCGGCGGGCCGGAGCGCTCGGGCGACGAGACCGTGCTGCGCCCGGCCGCGAACCCGTTCCACGCCACGGGCGGCCTGAAGCTGCTCGACGGCGACCTCGGCCGCGCCGTGCTGAAGACCTCGGCGGTCGCGCCCGAGCGCCACGTCATCGAGGCGCCGGCGCGCGTGTTCCACAGCCAGGAGGATCTGCAGCGCGCCTTCAAGGCGGGCGAGCTGACGGGCGACCTCGTGGCCGTGGTGCGCTTCCAGGGCCCCAAGGCCAACGGCATGCCGGAGCTCCACAAGCTGATGCCGCCGCTCGGCGTGCTGCAGGACCGCGGCCACCGCGTGGCCCTCGTGACGGACGGGCGCCTGTCCGGCGCCTCCGGCAAGGTGCCGGCCGCCATCCACGTGACCCCGGAGGCGGCCGAGGGCGGCTACATCGCCAAGGTGCGCGACGGCGACGTCGTCCGCATCGACGCGGTCGCGGGACGGCTGGAGGTTCTCGTGCCCCACGAGGAGTGGAAGGCGCGCGAGGCGGCCACCCAGAACCTCGACGGCTCGCACTGGGGCTGCGGGCGCGAGCTCTTCGCGCCCCTGCGGGCCGCCGTGGGTCGGGCGGATGCAGGGGCTACCGTGTTCGGGTGAGGACTCTCCTTCTCCCGCGGCGCGGGAGAAGGTGTCGGCGCGAAGCGACGACGGATGAGGGGACCTCGGACCGTCGCGCTTCCCCTCATCCGACTCGACTGCGTCGGGCCACCTTCTCCCGTTCACAGGAGAAGGGACACTCTCGCCCTACCTCGCCAAATGCCCGTCGAAGAACCGCGCATATTCCCCGAACACCTCCTTCGTGAGCTGCGAGGTCGGGTCGAACAGGTATTGCGCGTGGGAGATCCCCTCGTAGACCTGCAGCTCCTGCACGACGCCCGCCTCGCGCAGCTTCTGCTGCGTCCGCACGGTGTTGGACAGGAACAGGTCGCGCGTGCCGCTGGTCAGGATCGTCGGCGGCAGGCCGTGGAAGTCGCCGTAGATGGGCGAGAGCTGCGGGTCTTTGAGGTCGTGGCCGTTCGCGTAGAGCTGGGCCGCGTGGGTGAGGTAGCCGTCGTAGCTCACCAGCACGTTGTCGACCCACTCGTTGGTCTTGTAGGTGTCGCCCGTCTCGGTCATGTCGGACCAGGGCGTGCCGGGCGCGATGGCGCCGGGCAGCGCCACGCCCTCGGCCTTCAGCCGCAGCATCAGGGCCAGCGTCATGCCGCCGCCCGTCGACGTGCCGACCACGGCCACCTTCTTCGGGTCGGTGGTCGCGATGATCGCCCTGTAGGCCGCGTCGGCGTCGTCCATGGCGGCCGGGTAGGGGAAGTCCGGCGGCATGCGGTAGTCGACCGCGATGACCTTGTAGCCGCCGTAGGCCGCCATCAGCATGGCCTCGGCGGTGCCGGATTCGCCGGGGCCATAGACGTAGCCGCCGCCGTGGATGTTGTAGATCAGCTGGTCCTTGTGGGCCTCGGGGATCTCCCGCGGCGTCAGCACGAAGGCCTTCACGCCGCCGACCGTGGTGGGCTCGATCGACACGCCGAGCGCCGCGCGCGCCTTCGCGAGGCCGGGCAGCGCCGCCTGCGCGAGCTTGTCGACCAACGCCTTCCACGCCGCTGCGTCGGGCGGGTTCGCATCCCAGGCCGGCACGCGGTAGGGCGCGGCGATCAGCGCCTCCGTGGCGGCGTCGACGTCGTGCGGCACGGGGATCGTCTTCGGGGGCACCGAGCGCGGGCCGGGCGCGCCGTTGGCGGCGTTCTGCTGCGTCTCCAGGGCGGAAAAGTCGGGCGGGACGGCGGCGGTCTCGGCCGAGGCCGCGGACGCGAGGACGAGGGCGGCGGCGCAGGCGGCCGCGCGCGAGATGGCCTGCATGATTCCTCCCGGATGTCGCTTCGCCGGGCTTCGCTCCGGCGGAGTCCATCCTAGGAGACCGGAGCCCGGCCCGACAATCGGGCGGCGCGCTCACACGCTCTCGGCGCTGAACTCGCCCGTGGTCTCGTCGAGGTCGATCAGCCGCATGACGATGTCGGAGGCCTCGTAGACCGACCCCTCCAGCATGGCGTCGCCCTCCTCGTTGGCCCGGCCGACCACGACCTTGAACAGCCCGTCCGCGTGGTCGCGCGCCATCACGAGGTCGCGGATGCGCTCGCGGTTGCCGCGCTTGGTGCGCCAGGCGTCGAGGTCGGGCGCGTCGAACAGGTCGTAGCGGTGGCCGCCGCCCGGCACGTCGCGCAGCTTGTCGGCCCAGAGCGTGACCACCACCGTGGTCCCGTCCTCGCCGTGGCCCGACCAGGCCCAGCGCTCGTTCTTCAGCGCGGCGCCCAGCGCCGCGTAGGCTTCCACTTTTCCGACCATCACTCGACCGACCACAAACCGGCGCAGGGAGCGCCAAACGCATGTCCTTCAGGGCTCTGCCCTGAAACCCGCGAAAGGCCGAGGCCTTTCGAAACCACTTTTCACGCCATCACGGCCTCGATCAGGAACGGCCCCTGCCTGTCCCGGCTCAGCGCGTAGTCCAGCACGGCGTGGAACCCTTCCGCGGTCTCGACCGCCGCGCCCTCGACGCCGAAGCCGTTGGCGAGCGACACCCAATCGACCGCGGGATCGTCGATCTGCATCATGCGCTTTGCGTTCTCGCCGAACTCGGTCACGCCGACGTTGCGCATCTCGCGCTGCAGGATCGCGTAGGCGCGGTTGGAGAAGACGATCGTCACCACGTCGAGCTTCTCGCGCGCCTGCGTCCACAGGCCCTGCACGGTGTAGAGGCCGGAGCCGTCCGCCTGCAGCGCCACCACCTTGCGCCCCGGCGCGCCCAGCGCGGCGCCGGCCGCGGCGCCCGGCCCCATGCCGATCGCGCCGCCCGTCAGCATCAGGTAGTCGTGCGGCGGCGCGCCCTTGAGGAGGTCGAAGGCCGAGCGGGCCGTGGTCAGCCCCTCGTCGACCACGATGGCGCCCTCCGGCATCAGCATGGCGATCGAGCGCGACAGCGCCGCGTCGGTGAGGTCGCCGGACGGCGCGCCCTCGAGCGGCGCGGGCCGCGCGACCTCCGGCGGCGCCTTGGCCCCGAGCCGGTCGGCCAGGGCGGCGAGCGCGCCGGTGATGTCCTCGCCCGGCTCCGCCAGGAGCAGCGCCGGCGCGCCCTCGGGCAGCAGGCGGCTCGGCTTACCCGGATAGGCGAAGAAGGCCACCGGCTCGGGCGCGCCGACGAGCACGAGCACGTCGACCTCGGCGAGGCACTTCAGCGCGAGGTCGATCGCGTAGGGGATCTTGGTGACGGGCACGCGGCCGAGCCCGGCCTCGACGCGCGGGATCTGCACGGGCGCGAAGAGCCGCGCCCCGGTCGCGGCGGCGATGCGCCCCGCCACCTCCAGCCCATCCGCGCGCAGGCCCTCGTGGCGCAGCAGGAGGCCGGCGCGGGGCCCCGCCCGGCGGATCGCCTCGGCGGCGGCGGCGACCCGCTCCTCCGGCACGGCGCGCGGCGCCGGGATCTGCGCCGGCGCGATGTCAGCGGGACCGCCGGCATCGCCCCAAGCCGCGTCGGCGGGCAGCACCAGCGTGGCGACGCCGGGGTGGCTGCGCGCCGCGACGATCGCCGCCGCGGCGGCGGGGCCGACGTCGTCCGGGCCCGTGCAGCGGCGCAGCCAGTGCGACATGGGCCGGGCGAGCGAGTCGATGTCGCTCGTCAGCGGAGCGTCATAGGGCAGGTGGTAGCCGGCGTGGTCGCCCACGACGTTGACCATGGGGGTGCGGGCGCGGCGCGCGTTGTGGAGGTTGGCGAGGCCGTTGGCGAGGCCCGGCCCCGTGTGGAGCAGCGTCGCGGCGGGCGTCCCGGCCATGCGGGCGTAGCCGTCGGCCGCGGCCGTCACCACGCCCTCGAACAGGCCCAGCACGCAGCGCATCCGCGGGCGGCGGTCGAGCGCCGCCACGAAATGCATCTCCGACGTGCCGGGGTTGGCGAAGCACACGTCGACGCCGTTGGCGAGCAGCGTGTCGCACAGGCGGTCCGCTCCGTTCATGGCCCATCTCCCCGCGGCCCGCCCGAGCCGGCGTTGCCTCGACCCCTTTTAGCGCCGATGCTCGGCCTTCACGCAAGCGGGGGCCGGCATCGTGGTGATCCTGGGGCTGACGGGTTCGATCGGCATGGGCAAGTCGACCACGGCGGCGATGTTCCGCGACGCCGGCGTGCCGGTCTTCGACGCCGACGCCGCCGTCCACGCGCTCTACCGCGGCGCCGCGGTGGAGCCGGTCGAGGCGGCCTTCCCCGGCGTCGCGCGCGACGGCACTGTCGACCGCGAGCTGCTGCGCCAGCGCGTGCTCGACGACCCCTCGGTGCTTCGGCGGCTCGAAGCCATCGTGCATCCGCTGGTGCGGGCCGAGCGCGCCGCCTTCCTGGCCGAGGCCGCGGGCGCGCCGCTGGCGGTGCTCGACATCCCCCTGCTCTACGAGATCGGCGCCGAGGCGGAGGTCGACGCCGTCGCCGTGGTGAGCGCGCCCGAGGCCGTGCAGCGCGCGCGCGTGCTCGCCCGGTCCGGCATGACGGAGGCCCGCCTCGATGCTATCCTGCGCCAGCAGGTGCCGGACGCCGAGAAGCGCGCCCGCGCGCGCTTCGTGATCGACACGGGCGCGGGGCTGGAAGCGGCGCGATCCACCGTCGCGGCCGTGATCGCGGTCCTCACGGGAAAGAGCGGAGACTGATGCGCGAGATCGTCCTCGACACCGAGACCACCGGCCTCGACCCCAAGACGGGCGACCGGCTCTGCGAGATCGCGGGCCTGGAGCTCGTCAACTACATCCCGACGGGCCGCACCTACCACGTCTTCATCAACCCCGAGCGCGACATGCCGGAGGGCGCCTTCAAGGTGCACGGCCTGTCGGCCGAGTTCCTGGCCGGCCACCCGGTCTTCGCGGCTCAAGTCGACGGCTTCCTCGACTTCGTGCGGGGCGCCAAGCTCGTGATCCACAACGCCGAATTCGACATGCGCTTCATCAACCACGAGCTGGGGCTGCTGAAGAGGCCGCCCTTCCCGATGGACGACGTGATCGACACGCTGGCGATGGCGCGCCGCCGCCACCCCGGCGCGCCGAACTCGCTCGACGCGCTCTGCGCCCGCTACAAGATCGACACGTCGAAGCGCGTGAAGCACGGCGCCATGATCGACGTGGAGCTCTTGGCGGAGGTCTACGCCGAGCTGCTCGGCGGCCGGCAGACGAGCTTCGGGCTCGGGCCCCGCGCGGCCGCCTCGGCCGGCCCCGCCGCCGCTGCGGCCCCGCTGCGCCGGACCGTCCCCCTGCCCCCGGCCATCACGGCGGACGAGGAGGCGGCGCATGCGGCCTTCGTCGCCGAGATGGGGGGGAAGGCCGTGTGGCTGAAATATGCGGCGGGGGCCGAGGAGGAGCGGAAGGCGGGGTGAGCGGGGAGGCGACCGAGGATCGGCGCTGGAGGACGGGCCACGCCGCTCCGAAGCCGTCGCGACACGGTTCGCGATCGCATGCCGGTGCCCGGTTCGATTTAGATGGTCTGTTTTGAAAAGTCTGTTTCGGGTGGTCAAGCGCCAGCATGGTAGACCGACGCCGGGAGGGTTCGCTTCGGGCATACCCTAATTAGATCAGATGCTCCGGCTGGAGCCGACCTATAGCTGCCGCTAGCAACGTTCGCTCGTTTAGCGATCCCATCATTTGGAGTCCAAAGCCAGTGCTGCCTTTGTAGCTCCCGGTATACCCTTCAAAAGAACGAGCTTCGCATCCGGAGCAATCCCTGACCAAAGCTCTTTGCCGGCGGTGCACAGCAATATCTCATGTGAGAGCTGTTCGGCCTTCATGACCGCAGCAACCGCCCGATCATGCGTCGGCTTTGAGAACGCTATTTCGTGGATCGCCGAGTGTGCGTTCCACACTCCCGGCACCTGTCCGTGCACCACGGCAGACATTTCAGAATACCAAGTCTGTAGCCGCCCGACGAGACCAAATGCTGCCTGACATTCGCTAAACGACGGTGTGTGAGTCTTGTGGAATTCCACAATCTCCATCTTCGAAACGTAGAATTTCGGGTCGGACACCAATGTCCGTAGTTCGACTGGGTGAGTTCGGAAAAAACTGTATTATAAACATGTCTCAACCATTGTTCTCGCTGCCGCCGCCGACTGCTTGTAAATGCATAGGCCAATCAGCACGCCGCAACTTTGCATCGCAATCTGCATCTCTCGTATGAACGACAGTGCGGGGTTTCCAGCGTCGAGCGTCTCAAGCTGCTTCGACCAGACAGCAAGACGGTGCGCGGCGCGGTCTATTTCAGTACCAGTCCCATCATGAGCTAATGAGGTTGTAATGTTCTGCGACCAGTTGACTTTCGTCAATTCGTCCAATAACTGAGACATTTTACCTCCGTGTATTTGATATTCCCGCCAGATATGGGTCGCTTGGCGACGATGATTGCAAAACATCGATAAATTTTCGGCGCATTCCGGGAGAAGCGCTAACTAGGAATTCTTTGATTAATGTTGATATGGATGCCGACGAACTTATAGACGATACACCAAGACTCATCATAATGCTGATAACATTTGCTTTAGAGATCTTCTGCTGCCGTATCAAACCCATGATGGACTTAAAGAATTCATCGTCAGAATTCGTCTCGTCATCGGTTCCAAGCTTGTTATTTATCAGGTCGATCATGTAGGCAAGTTCGTCTGATAACTGTCCTCGGCGAAGTTCATCCGATAAAGACTGAAGTTCCGCGCTCGACAGCCTAGAACCCATAACACTTGACAAAAGAGTGCGCAACAGCATCTTATAACGAAGAGATTTTATCATAACCCAATCCTCGTTCTGAACTCTCTCGCGACAGAGGACAAGTTTAAGTACGCCTGGGTACTATAGGGTTTTCCGCTGTACCAAACAAAATTTTTACCACCTTCCGGCTCACTAAACGCTTTGAACCATTTGAGCGTGCTGGTCATGCATGATGCAGCATAAGTTGGATCAGCACGGATCGCCGCCTCCTCACTAGAAGTACCAACTCGGGCGGTTGAGTTAAATAGTATAATAGGTTGAGGGCTTGCTGTTCCCTTTTTCTTAGCTTTTATAAAGGCGAACATCAAACCAATACCGCGTACAGAGTATTTCTGTGGCATTACGGGGATCAGAACGAAATCGGAATTTGTCAGGGATGTTTTCGTAAACAGCGAACCGGCAGGGTGACAGTCAATGAAAATTACATCATACGATTTACGTGCTTCATCTATGAATTTCTCAAACCGCTCCTCGATTGGATCAACTTTAGTATTCGCTTGCCCAAGTGCGATGTACATCAGATCCAAAGTTGATGGAACAACGTCAAGCTTGCCGGGGCCGTGAGCCTGCTTCAAGCAATTCGTTGCGAGATCCGCTACTTTCGGGGGCGTGTGATTGCCCGGCACCTGAAGCTGATATGGGTTAGAGCTGTTTCCGTCCGGTTTGATTCGGGACGGTGTAGCGGTTTCGGTCGGGTTGTGATTCGGTGAGGGCTACCTTTGCGGGATGCCCCTGATGCCAAGAGCCCTGTCTGCGGACCTACGCGAGCGTGTTCTGGCCGCTATTGAGGCGGGCTCCTCCTGCCGCCAGGCGGCCGAGCGTTTCGGTGTCGGGATCGCGACGGCGATCCGCTGGCAAGCCCGCTTCCGGGCCGAAGGCGTGGTCGCGGCCAAGCCGATGGGCGGAGACCAGCGCTCCCGCAACATCGAGGCCCACGCGGAGATGATCCTGCAGGCGTGCGAGGCGGAGCCGCAGGCGTACCTGCGCGAGCTGCGTGAAAGCTTGCGCGAGAAGGGTGTCAGCACGAGCACGAGCGGGCTGCACCGCTTCTTCGCGCGCCACAAGATCAGCCGTAAAAAAGGGATCTGCACGCCGCCGAGCAAAGCCGTCCCGACGTGATGAAGGCGCGCGAGGACTGGTTCGAGGGTCAACTCGACGTGGACCCCGAGCGGGTCGTCTTTCTCGATGAGACAGCGGCGGCCACCAACATGACCCGCCGCCATGGCCGGGCCAGGCGTGGCGAGCGCTGCCGCATCGCGGTGCCGCACGGGCACTACAAGACCACCACGGTCACGGCGGCCCTGCGGGGAAGCGGTCCCTTTGCGATCGAACTGATGGACGGCGCCACAAACGGGGCGCGGTTTCTGGCCTACGTCACCGACATCCTCATCCCGGCTCTCAGGCCCGGCGACACGGTCGTGATGGACAACCTAAGCGCTCACAAGGTGAAAGGCGTGCGGGAGGCCATCGAAACAGCGGGGGCTCGCTTGCTCTACCTTCCGGCATACAGCCCTGACTTCAATCCCATCGAGAACGCCTTCGCCAAGCTGAAGGCCTTGCTTCGCACAGCGGCGGCCCGCACCGTCACGGATCTGCGCGTCGCCATCCGGAAAGCCTTCACCCGCTTCACCCCTGACGAGTGCCGTAACTACCTCGCCGCGGCTGGCTACGATGCCTACGACCCCACCTGATCGGAAATAGCTCTAAGGGCGGTGCCGTCATCCATTAAAATGGCGAGCGTCGTCTTCCGCGCCTTTTCCAGAGCGAAGTACTGCTTCGCAGGTATGTACGCCTGAGAAAGATTGAACTGCGGATCATAGTCGATAGCTAGTACGCGGAGCGGCGGCTTACCCCCTACCGGTTGTAAACCCAGAATTCCAGCCAAATGAGCGGTGACGGTGGTTTTACCCACGCCCCCCTTCATATTCATGACAGTCACAACGGTCGCCATTACCAACCCTCCTCGCCGAGGTAGACGGACTCGTAGGGTAAGAGCAAGCGCATCGACGATAGCTGCTGGGGACCGCTGGTCCGGGAACGTCCGCTGCCTAGCATGAGGCTAAGGACCGCTTTTGTGAAGGTTTTCGAACGTCGACCCTTACATGGCGATGTCGACGCGACCGACGTTCGAAAACTCAGACAAAACAGACAGTTAGTTGGTACGTTTTGAATCCACCCATATCAGATCGTCGTGTCGGGAAGGAATGTACACCTTTCTTCCCTGATCGGTTGCCGATCGAACGTCGTGGGCCACTACCCACTACAATTCGGCATGGGTGTACCCATAGTGACCCGGCGTCTCCGTCCGACTCATGTCGGAGCCGACAAGGCCGCTGCCCTGATGAGGTGAGCGATCTCGGCTTCCTCGAGCTCGAGGAAGCGGCCCTCTTCGTCACGCGGCGGCACCAGGCAGGATGATCCGGACGTGGGGACGGGAGCGCGCGTCCCGGAGCAGCCGCGCCCGCACCGGCCCCGGAAGCCCGCCGAACGAGGGAGCCGTCTCCCGCGCGTAGTCGCCCCACGGGCCGCGCTCCATCGGCTGCGCCTCCGCCTCGGCCCCCTCGCCGAGCAGCGCGGACCACAGGGCGCAGCCGCGGCGCCAGCCCGCCTCACCGGCCGAACAGCTTCAGGATCAGCCCGCTGTCCCCGTTGGCGATCGACAGGGCCTGCACGCCGAGCTGCTGCTGCGTCTGCAGGGCCTGCAGGCGGGTCGAGGCCACGTTCATGTCGGCGTCGACCAGCGCGCCCGTGCCCGAGGTCAGCGCGTCCGACAGGGCCGACACGTAGGTCTGCTGGTTCATCACCGTGCTCTGCACCGTCGCGATCCGGTCGGCGGCGGCCACGAGGCCCGGCTCCAGCAGGTCGACGGCGCGCTCCAAGGATTGGATGTCGCCGAGGCTCGCCGACGAGATGTCGAAGGACAGGAAGCTCGCCGCCTGGTACGTGCCCGCGCCCGGCCCCGTCCCGGCCTGTCCGTAGGCCGCGCTGCCCACGTTCAGCGCCGGGATGGCGAGGTAGCCGGTGGACAGCAGGCCGCCCGGCCCGACGAGCTGGGTGCCGTTCAGCGTGTAGCTGTTGCCGTTGACGGTGATGCCGCCCGTGGTCGACAGCGTGGCCGTGCCGAGGCTCGTCGCGCCGGACGCGCTCCGCATGAACGAGGCCACGAAACTCGCGGCGGTGCCGGACGAGCCGTCGAGGAGGTTCACGCCGTTGAACGAGGCCGATCCCAGCACGGCGACGAGGCTCCGCTGCTGCGCCGTGATGTCGGTCTGCACCTGGGCCGCGGAGGTCCCGGGCTGCTGCGCCGTGACGAGGTCGGCCTTCATGCGGTTCATCAGCGTGATCGCGCTCGTCACCGCCGCCGCAGCGACGCCGAGCACGGAAGCGCCGAGGTTCAGCGCGTCCGACACCGCCGACAGGGCGCCCGTGTCGGATTTCAGCGTCGTGGCGATCGACCAATAGGCGGCGGAGTCGGAGGCCGTCGCGACCCTGAGGCCGGACGCCACCTGCTTCTGCGTCGCGGACAGCGCGGCCTGCGTGGCCGACAGGTTCTGGAGCGCCGCCAGCGCGGCGCCGTTGGTGAGGATGCTGCTCAAGGGCTTCCGTCCCGATGCTTCGACGAGGGAGGGGAAGTCCGGGTCGGAACCGGCGCGCCGGGGCGGCGTCATGCCTCCGGCCCGTCGCGTGATGCGGGTGCCGGCCTTGCGCGGTGACGAGGATGGTTGCGCAACCTTACCGAATCCGCTTGAATCCGATGCAACTTCGCGGAAACGCCGTCGTGGTTGACGGGCCGTGAACGCCGGTGTCCCCGCGCCGGCTCCGTCACCCTTGCCGGGTTCGGGGCCAGCCGCTACGAGTCGAGGCGCAACGGGGGGCAGCACATGACCGACGACGTCTTCGCCCGGGCCTGCCGCTACGGCGTCATGCCCGTCATCGCCATCGAGGATGCGGCCCAGGCCATCCCGCTCGCCGACGCGCTCAGCGAGGGCGGCATCCCGGTCGCCGAGGTCACGTTCCGGACGAAGGCCGCCGCCGACGTCATGGCCCGGATGACGGCGGAGCGGCCGGACTTCCTGGTCGGCGCCGGCACGGTGCTGGACCTCGACTCCCTCGCCGCGGCGCGCCAGAGCGGCGCGCAGTTCGGGCTCGCGCCCGGCTTCGACCCCGCGATCGTGGACGAGGCCATGGCGTCGGGCTGGGCCTTCGCGCCCGGCATCATGACGCCGTCGGAGCTCAGCGCCGCCGTGCGGCGCGGCGTCAAGCTGTGCAAGTTCTTTCCGGCCGGCACGGCGGGCGGCCCCAAGGCGCTCGCCGGGATCTCGGCGCCCTTCGCGCACCTCGGCATGAAGTTCATCCCCACCGGCGGCGTCACGGTCGACAACCTCGGCGAATGGCTGAAGATGGACGTCATCGCGGCCGTGGGCGGCACCTGGATCGCCAAGACCGAGGACATCCGCGCCGGCCGCTGGGCCGACATCACCCGCAACGCCAAGGCGGCCGTCGAGGCGGTGCGCCGGGTCCGGCCCTGACCGTCTCGCCGCAGACGTCGTTCTTCGGCGTCGACCCGGAGCGCTTCCGCTTCCGCGCCGCCGACAGCACCCGCGCCGGCATCGACCGCGTGATGGCGCTGGGCCTCGCCGAAGCCTCGAAGATCTTCACCCGCTTCGACGCCGACCGCGCCTACGCGGTCGCCCGCGCGCTGGAGCGACGCCGCCGCGCCGGCGAGCCGCTGCCGCTCTACGGCCTCCGGGTGTCGATCAAGGACCTGTTCGACGAGGCCGGCACCGTGACCACGGCCGGCTCGGTCCTGCTGCGCGAGCGGGCGCCCGCGGCCGAGGACGCGCCCGCCGTGGCGCGGCTGCTCGCCGCCGGCGCAGTCCCGTTCGGCCGCACGACGATGAGCGAGTTCGCCTATTCGGGCGTGGGGCTCAACCCGCACCACGGCACGCCCGGCAACGCGCGCGACGCGTCCCGCATCCCCGGCGGCTCGTCGTCGGGCGGCGGCGTGTCGGTCGCGCTCGGCCTGTGCGACGCCGCGCTCGGCTCCGACACGGGCGGCTCGATCCGCATCCCCGCGGCGCTGAACGGCCTCGCGGGCTGGAAGCCGAGCCAGAAGGCGGTGCCGCTCGCCGGCGGCTTCCCGCTCTCCGGCTCCTACGACAGCTTCGGGCCCATCGCGCCGACGCTTGCCATCTGCGCCGCCGTCCATGCCGTGCTGTCGGGCGAGGCGCGGCCCGAAGGCAGGCGGCGCGGCGTCGCGGGGCTCAAGGTCGGCGCGGTGTCGACCGTGCTGGCCGACGGGCTCGACGACGTGGTGGGCGACGCCTACGCCCGCGCCCTGGCCGAGCTATCGCGCGCCGGCGCCGCCGTGCGCGACGTGGCGGTGCCCTGCTTCGCCGAAGCGTCCGAGGTCAACGCCGCCATCGTGGCCGCCGAGGCCCACGCGATCCACGCCGCCCACGTGGACCGGCTGGAAGCGGTCGGCGACCCGCGCGTGCTGCGCCGCATCCGGGCCGGCGCGGGCGTGACGCCGGAGACGCTCTCGGAGGCGCGCCGCCGCCGCGCAGAGGCGCGGGCCGCCTACGGCGCGCTCGCGGGGGAGTTCGACGTGCTGGTGGGACCGACCGTGCCCGTGGTGGCGCCGACGATCGCGGCCGTGGAGCGCGACTTCGACCGGCTCAACGCACTGGTGCTGCGCAACCCGAGCCGCGTTAACTTCGTCGACGGCTGCGCCGCCACCGTGCCGATGACCGGGCCGGAGGGGTTGGCGGCCGGGCTGATGGTGATGGGCCGGGGCGGCGACGACTGGGCGGTGCTCGACGCCGCGGAGGCGATCGAGGGGGTGCTGGGCCGGGCGAACGGGCGGTGAGCTAGGGCTGACGCCCGATCCCTTCCGCTCATCCCCGCGCAGGCGGGGATCCAGCGCCGGATGTCCGGCCGTAGGCCGCCCGTTCCGTCACGTGAGCCGTTGTTGGACCGTGCAGAACATCGACGGCCTTCGGCCGACTCGATCTGCTGGATTCCCGCCTGCGCGGGGATGAGCGGAAAAGCCCTCCCTACTCCCCCGCCCGCCGCCGCGCCGCCCACACGGCCAGCTCCTCCGGCAGCGCTTCCGTTGCGTCCTGACGCGCGATGACCTCGTCGAGGGTCGCGGGCGCGTAGTCCCAGGCGTCGGCGCCGACGTCGCAGGACTGGCTGGTGCCCGGCAGCATGGAATGGGTGTGGCCGTGGAGGTGGCGCGTGCCCCGCCACAGCCCCGGCCAGGAGCGCATCGGGTAATGGGCGAGGTAGAGCCGCACCTCGACGCCGGAGGACGATTTCAGCGTCAGCCGCGCGTGCTCGACCGGCGGGGCGGCCCAGGGCAGCTCCAGCACGCGGTTGGAATCGTGGTTGCCGACCACGAGGCGCTTGCGCCCGTTGAGCTTCGCGAAGAGCGCGGCGCAGCGCTCGCGTCCCACCCCGCCGAAGACGTCGCCGACGTGCCACACGTCGTCGTCGGGGCCGATGCGCCCGTTCCAGCGGGCGATCACCGCCGCGTCATGCTCGTCGATCGTCGCGAAGGGCCGCATGCGCAGGATGTGGGCGTCGGCGATGTGGGTGTCGGCGGTGAAGAAGGTCGTCATGGCATCCCGGTCGTCGCGCCCGATATAGGGCGCGGAGCCGCCGGGCGCCCGCGGCGCGGGGAAGCGCCGCAGCCGCCGCATTCCGCGCCGGCTCCGCCTGTGGCATGAGGGGCGCGATGTCCGACCTCGACCCGTCCCAGCGCCGCGCCGCCAGCTCGAACCACCCGATCCAGCTCGTGCTGGCGGGCCCCGGCTCGGGCAAGACGTCGACGCTGGTCGGGCGCTTCCGCCACCTGCGCGACAGCGGCATCGACCCCGCCCGCATCATGGCGCTGACCTTCACCAAGAAGGCCGCGGAGGAGATGCGCGTCCGCATCGCGCGCGACCTCGACGTCGACAACCCGGCCGAGCTGCGCGTCTACACGTTCCACAGCTTGGCGCTGCGCTGCCTGCAACGCAAACCCCACCTCGCCGGCCTGCCCGAGCGCATTGACGTGTGGGGCGCCCACCAGGGCCGCGCCGTTTTCGGCTCCAGGCGCATGTACTGGAACGACGAGGGCGACATCCTCGACATCATCTCGGGCGCCAAGGAGCAGCTGCTCGACGCGCAGGCCTACCGGCGCGGCCTCGCGCGGGACGACGAGGTGGGCCACCGCGCGGCCGAGTTCTTCGCCGTCTACGAGGAAGCTTTGCGCGAGGCCGGCGCCATCGACTTCGCCGACATGGTGCCTCGGCTCTTGCGCGCGGTGGGCGACCACCCCGCCTACGGCCGCGCGGTGGCGGGCGCCGTCGACCACCTGCTCGTCGACGAGTACCAGGACATCAACCTCGGCCAGCACCGCTTGATCGAGCACTTCCGCTCGGGCGGCGTGCACCTGTGGGCGGTGGGCGACGACGACCAGACGCTGTTCACCTTCCGCGCCGCCGACATCCGCTACACGCTGGACTTCAAGCGCCGCCACGCCGACGCCGTGCTGCACCTGCTCGACAGGAACTACCGCTCGACGCCGGAGATCGTCGCAGGCGCCAAGCGGCTCATCGCCAAGAACCGCGACCGCTTCACCAAGGACTACGGGCCGGCGCTGGAGGCGGAGGGCTCGGTGGCGATCCGCGGCTATTCCACGCCGGACGCCGAGGTGCGCCAGGTGGTGCGCGCCATCCAGACGCTGCTGCAGAACGGCATGCCCTACCACGAGATCGCCGTGCTCTACCGCGCGGGCTCGACCGGCATGGCGTTCCAGGGCGCGCTGGAAGCCCTGCACATCCCCTTCGACGTGCGCGGCGCCGGCGATCTGTGGCAGAGCCCGGCCGCGAAGCTGTTCCTCGGCGCGCTGTTCTACCTGATCGACGCGGACGACCGCCGCGCCATCGAGAAGATGGGCACGGGCAAGCGCGGCGAGAGCGTGCGGCGGCGGCTCGACAAGGTGCCGCCCGTGCGCTCCTTCGCCGAAGCCTGCCGCCACGCGCGCCGCGTTGTGGGCGACGCGCTGCCGAAGAAGTCCGCCGAGCGCGAGCAGCGCGACTGGACCAACCTGTGCGACGCGCTCGCCGCCCTCGCGGCCGACTGCGACGGGCTCGACGCGCTGATGGACCGCATCGCCGAGCAGAGCCGCGCCCTGCGCCGCCCCTCCGAGGACGCCGTGGTGCTGTCCACCGTGCATTCCGCGAAGGGCCTCGAATGGGAGGCGGTTTTCGTGGTGGGGCTGGAGGAGGGCGTGATGCCGGTCGCCGGCGCCGAGATCGAGGAGGAGCGGCGCGTCGCCTACGTGGCGGTGACGCGCGCGAAGCGCATCCTCGGCCTCACCTATTCCGCGGAGCGCGGCGGCAGCGCCTCGAAGCGCTCGCGCTTCGTGGCGGAGTTCGCCGGCGACGCCCACGCCGGCACCGACCCCGAGCACCCCGACGCCGACGTGCTGATGCCGCTCGGCCTGCCCTGGCAGAAGGAGCCGCGCCCCCTGCCCCCGCGGCCGGAGCGCTCCGCCCCCGCCGCGTCGGTGCCGGCCGGCCCGGCGGCGAGCCGGGCGCGGAGCGACGCCAGGGCGGGCTCCAGGCGCGACTATTCGGTCGACCCCGCCGACGTCGCGCCCTTCGCGCCCGATCCCGAGGCCGCCGCCGCGCAGTGGACGGCGCGCGACGACGCGAAGCTCCAGGCCAGCTTCGCGGTGGCGGGCGACCTCGACGAGATCTGCGCCGCCACGGGCAAGGCGCCCGAGGCCGTGCTGTCGCGGCTCGTGCGGCTGAGGCTCGTGGCCTCCAAGGCGGCGGCGCGGGGGCTGTGGGGGTGACCCGCCGGCGGCGGGACCGCCCTCACCCCGCGATCCGCCCGAGCAGCGCCACCAGCTCCGACTGCCGGCCCGTGCCGGTCTTGCCGAACACCGAGCGCAGGTGCTTGCGGGCCGTCTCGTAGGAGATCCGCAGCGACGAGGCGACCTCGGGCATCGACAGCTCCCCCTCGCACACGAGCTGCGCCACCCGCGCCTCGGCGGGCGTGAGGTCGAAGAGGCCGCGCAGCAGGTCCGCGTCCGCCCGGCGGCGCTCGCCGGGGAAGGTCAGCACCAGCAACGCCGCGGCGCCGACGAAGACGTCGTGGGCCGAGCGGCGGATCGGGACGAGGTGGGCCACGCCGGGCGGTGAGCGCCCGTGCGGCGCCCGCAGCGGGATCGACCGCGTCCCGCCCTCCCCCGGCAGATGGCGGAGCGCCTCGGCCAGGAGCGCGTCGGCGCGCGCGTCGGCCAGGGCCGCGCGGCCACCCCATTCCCGCGCCACGGCGGGGGTGGCCGCGTCGAACAGCGCGTTGGCGGTCAGCACCCGGCCGCCCGCCGCCAGCACCGCCACCGGCAGGCCGACCGCCTGCAGCGCGTCCGCGGAGGCGCGGGCGCGTTCGAGGCCGATGCGGGCCGACAGCAGCGCCGCGCGCGCGAGGTGGGGCCGCAGCGCGTCGGCCTCCGCCACGGCGGCGGCCGGGGCGGGACCGAGCGAGAAGCGCCGCTGCACCGTGACGAGGACGTCGTCGCCGGTCGGCATGGCGATGAGGGTGCCGAGCTCGCCGCCGATGCCGCGCGGCAGGAAGAAGCCTTCGAGCGCCGGGTCGGCGAGGAGCTCGTCCAGCGTGAACAGGTCGTGCTCGGTGATGAAGCCCGGATGCCGCTTCGCGCGGGCGCGCTCCATGCGCCGGTTGCGCGCGGCCCAGCCCTCCTCGACGAAGCCCGAGACGACGCCCTCGAAGCCCGTCGAGCAGGTGATGCGGGTCGAGCCGCGGTCGCCGGCGATCAGCACCGCACCCGCCCCGTCGAACCGGTCCGCCATCGAGGCCAGCACGGCCGGCCAAAGCTCGGGCACCAGCCCGGCTTCGTAGATCCGGTCGATCAGCTCGTCCCCGCGTTCCGCCATGTCGGCCACCGTGCCCGCCCCGCCGTCCGGCCTCGGCCGGGCGACGGCGGCGCGCCATCGTGACGCATATCGTCGGGCAAGACCACTGAGGAGCGAACTCAGTGTCGGGGCGCTCGCGGTTCAGGACGCGGCCGGGGCCACCTTGTCCTGCGTCTTGGTGTCGAAGTCTGCGGCGTCGTGGCGCTCGTGGAGCTGCTCCGAGGGGTCGCCCATCATGCGGTTGACCATGCGCCCGCGCTTCACGGCCGGGCGCGCCGCGATCGCGTCGGTCCAGCGCTTGACGTTCCGGTACTCGGACACGGACAGGAAGGTGGCGGATTCGCCGTACATCTTCCCCTGCATGAGGGCGCCGTACCAGGGCCAGACCGCCATGTCGGCGATGGAATAGTCCGCTCCGGCCAGGAACTCGTTGTCGGCGAGGCGCTTGTCGAGCACGTCGAGCTGGCGCTTGGCCTCCATGGCGAAGCGGTCAATCGCGTATTCGATCTTGGTGGGCGCGTAGGCGTAGAAGTGGCCGAAGCCGCCGCCGAGGTAGGGGCCGCTGCCCATCTGCCAGAACAGCCAGCTCAGGGCCTCGGTGCGGGCCGGATGCGCCTTCGGCAGGAAGGCGCCGAACTTCTCGGACAGGTAGAGCAAAATCGCGCCCGACTCGAAGACGCGCACCGGCTCCGGCCCGCTCCGGTCCATCAAGGCCGGGATCTTGGAGTTGGGGTTCACCCCCACGAAGCCGCTGCCGAACTGGTCGCCCTCGCCGATCTTGATCAGCCAGGCGTCGTATTCGGCGGCGCCGAACCCCGCGGCCAGCAGCTCCTCCAGCATCACCGTGACCTTCACGCCGTTGGGCGTGGCCAGCGAGTAGAGCTGCAGCGGGTGGCGGCCGACCGGCAGCTCCTTGTCGTGCGTGGGGCCCGACACGGGGCGGTTGATGTTGGCGAACTGGCCGCCGTTGCCCTGTTTCCAGGTCCAGACGGTCGGCGGCGCGTATTCGGTCTCGTCGGTCATCGGTCAGGCTCCGGGCGGGATGTCCGGCTCGAACGCGGGACCGCCCCACGCTCCCAACGTGCGGGCCCGCCGTTCGGGTGCGCGGTTGCGTGCATCGCCGCCCTGCGCCGCCGCATCGCCACGCCGCCGACGCGCGCCCGACAAGGCCTCGACACGATCGGCCGGGCCGACCCGGCGCGGCGGCGTCCGGGCCCGCCGCAACTCCGGAATTGCGACGCGGTTCCGCGAATTTAAGCGCCGATTAACCAAACTCGGCCCCAATGTGCATTCACAGGACCGGTGTGGTTCTCGCGCAACGCTTCGGCGGGGCGCGCGAGGCCGATCTCGAGAGCGAGGCGAATGACCGACGCGACGTTCACCACCGGCGATGTCGCCCCGTTCGACCACGGCCGCCTGTCCCAGCGGCATTCCACATGGACCATCGCCGGGGCCGGCGCGGTGACGCTGGGCGTGCTGGTGGGCTCTTGGCTCCTCGACCACCGCGCCATGGGCGTGCAGCCCTTCGGCTTGGCGCCCGGCGCGGCGCGGCTCACCGCCGCCTTCCACACCCCGCCGTCCCCGGCCCTGCCCGACCTGCCGCGGGCCGAACCGCGCGCGGAAGCCCCTGCCGAAGGAGCCACAGCCGAAGCCGATCCCCAGGCCGTGCCGGCGCTGCCCGCCGCGCCCGGCGCGTCGCTGATCGACCCCGGCTTCGCCCGCGGCCCGTCGCCCGCCGCCCTCGCGGACAGCGCCCCGCTCGCGTCGCGCTTCGCCGCGGCCGGGCCCGCGGGCGCCGTCGAGAAGCCTCAGCCCGGCCCCGTGGTGGCCGTCGTGCCCGAAAGTGGGCCGGGCTTCGCCATGATTGTCCCCCTGCCCGGCGCGCACGACGAGGCGCCCGCGCCCGCCGCCGAGCCGCCCCTGCCCCCGGCCGCCCTCGCGTCGGCCGAGCCGAAGCCGCAGGTCGAGACCGTTCCGCTGCCGACTCCGCGCCCGGCCTTCCCCTGGGCGGCGCCCGAGCAGTACCGCCAGGGCCGCCGCGCCCTGGCGCGCAACACCGACACGGCGCCGACCCTGGCGGCCCCGGGCCCCGTGGCCGCGGCGGCGCCGGCCGACAACCGCGGCTTCCTCGAGAAGTTCTTCGGCGCGTTCAAGCCGTCCGGCTCGGCCCTCGGCTACGCGTCGCCGGAGGACGGCCTGTTCGGCCGCGCCGGCCTGCCGGGCAGCCCCGCGACCCCGCGCGACCGCTACACCGCCGTCTACGACATCTCGGCCCACACGGTTTACATGCCGGACGGCTCCAAGCTCGAAGCCCATTCGGGCCTCGGCGGCAAGATGGACGACCCGCGCCACGTCACGGCCCGCAACACGGGGCCGACGCCGCCCCACCTCTACGACCTGTCGCTGCGCGAGTCGCTGTTCCACGGCGTGCAGGCGCTGCGGCTCAACCCCGTCGGCGGCGGCGGCGTCTTCGGCCGCGACGGGCTCCTCGCCCACACCTACATGCTGGGCCCGAACGGCCAGTCCAACGGCTGCGTGTCGTTCCGCGACTACGCGGCCTTCCTCCGCGCCTACCAGAACGGCCAGGTGAAGCGCCTCGTCGTGGTGGCCGGCGGGATGAACTGAACCGGGCCTCCCCGCCCCGCGATCCGAATCGCATGCGATCTTCGCGGCCGCGTTCCGGCCGCCGCTGCGATGCGCTATGGGTGATGCCGAAGCCGGGCGCCGCGACCCGGCGGAGACACCCCCACATGTTCGAAAAGCGCAAGCTCGGTCGCACCGGGCTCGACGTCACGTCGATCTGCCTCGGCACCATGACCTGGGGCCAGCAGAACACCGAGGCCGAGGGCCACGCCCAGCTCGATCTGGCGATCGGCCGCGGCATCAACTTCATCGACACGGCCGAGATGTATTCCATCCCGCCGAAGGCCGAGACGCAGGGCTCCACCGAGCGGATCATCGGCACCTGGCTGAAGAGCCGCGGCGGGCGCGAGCGCATCGTCATCGCGTCCAAGGTGTCGGGCCGCTCGTCCAACGACTGGCTGCGCCCCGAGGGCAAGCCCGCGCGCCTCGACGAGGCCAACATCCGCTACGCCGTCGAGGGCAGCCTGAAGCGGCTCCAGACCGACTACATCGACCTCTACCAGCTCCACTGGCCGGACCGCGTGGTGAGCCTGTTCGGCTCCGGCGGCAACGTGTTCCGCGACCTCCCCCGCCCCGACGATTCCGTGCCGATCGCCGACACGCTGGGCGCGCTCGGGCGCCTCGTCGAGGAGGGCAAGATCCGCCACGTCGGCCTGTCCAACGAGACGGCCTGGGGCACGATGCGCTTTCTCGCCGAGTCCGACGCCGGCCGGGGCCCGCGCGTCGCCTCGATCCAGAACAGCTACAACCTCGTCAACCGCAACTACGAGCTGGGCCTCGCCGAGATCGGGATGCGCGAGGACGTGGGCCTGCTCGCCTATTCGCCGCTCGGCCAGGGCTACCTCACCGGCAAGTACCAGAACGGCGCCCGCCCGGCCGGCGCCCGCACGACGCTGTTCAACCGCGGCCAGCGCTACGAGAAGCCCGGCGTCGCCGAGGCGATCGACGCCTACCTGAAGCTCGCCGCGGAGTTCGGCCTCGACGCGACCCAGATGGCGCTGGCCTTCGTGACGAGCCGCAAGTTCGTGTGCTCCAACATCATCGGCGCGACCACGCTCCCGCAGCTCGAGACCGCGCTGGGATCGGCGGACGTCGCGATCTCGCCCGAGCTCGAGGACCGGATCGACGCGATCCATCAGGTGCACCAGAACCCGGCGCCCTGACGCTTGTGGCGGCGGGTCCGGCGGGGCAGACTCCCCGCCGGACCACCCGGGGGAAGACGCATGGCGCCGCGCTACGAGGTTCGACAGGAGGACGACGGGAGCTGGACCGTCGTCGACGTCGCCACGGACCTGCCGGCCGTGGTCAACGACATGCCCCAGCTCGGCCATTCCGAGGAGGACGCCCGCGCGGTGGCGCGCGAACTCGACGAGCTGATGGGCGACGAGGAGGAGTGAGGGGGCGTTCGGCGCGGCCTCGCCGAGGATCTCCGGAGGCCCTGACTGCCGCATCGGAGGCTGTCGTCCCGGCCTCGAGCCGGGATCCAGCGGTGCGGCGGCGCGCCACCTCGGCAGGTCACACCCGGTCGGACCGACTGGATCCCGGGTCTCCTCTACGCTACGCCCGGGATGACGACCGAAAGGTCGCCTCCGTGTGGTCCGACGCCGAGGGCTTCGGCCCTCCCCTTCACGGCCTCGCCGGCTCGCCCAGCCCCTTGAGGTCGCGGTGCCAGGCGCTGCCGTCCTGGCCCTCCCGCGCCCCGATCGCGAAGGCCTGGTCCATGTAGCTCGCCCCGAAGGGCGTCGTCGGGTCGAACGGCACGGCGCGGTCGATGTAGGCGAGCTCGAAGTCCTGCCCCAGCCGGTGCGCCGTCTCCGAGGCCGCCGTCACCTCGGCCGCGGTCTGCGCCTTGAACACGGTCGACAGCGACCGGTAGGCGATGGGCAGCGTGCCCTTGGCGGTGAGGCTGAACTCCGGCGGCAGCGTGTTGTTGACCACCGCCCAGACGTGGACGCGCCGGCGCGGGGCGGCGGCCGCGACCGCGTCCGGGCGGATGAAGATCTGCGCCGTGGCGACGCCGTCGACGTGCATCTCGCGCACCGCGCGGTCCCCCGCCGCGGCCTCGATCATCACGGGCGGGAACACGGCCGGCACGCTGGCCGAGGCCACCAGCACGTCGCGGAACAGCGCCGCGGCCCTGGGGTTCGGGCTCGACGCGATGGCGCCCATGTCCCACACCACCGGGCGCTGGGCGTCGAGGTTGGTGGACACGGCGAGCAGGCGCCGGCCGCGCCGGTGCTCGGCCGCGATCTGCGCCAGGAACTCCGGCGTGCAGTAGCTGTCCACCATGCGCCGGAGCGGGCCGGGGTCGAGCAGCCCGTCGCCGGTCGCGATGGCGATGAGGTTGGCGGGCTCGGCGACGCCCCCCGCGCCGTCGCCCGTGTAGAGCTTCGCGACCGTGGCGTCGTAGGCCGGGCCCAGGAAGGCGAAGGGCGCGATCAGCGCGCCGGTCGACACACCGGTGACGACGTCGAAGGCGGGGCGCGTGCCGCGCCGCGTCCAGCCGTCGAGTAGCCCGGCCGAGAAGGCGCCGCCGGCGCCGCCGCCCGACAGGGCGAGGACGTTCACGTCGCCGCGGCCCGGCACGGACCCCAGCACGGCGCGGGCGAGGTCGCGCGCGGGCCCGTCGCCCCAGGCGCGCACGGGGCCGAAGCCCGGCACGACGGCCGCGGCTTGGTCGGCGGCCGTGAAGCCTTCGCGCGGGGTCAGCGCGCAGGCGCCGAGCGAGAGCGACAGGGCGAGGACGGAGATCAGCTTGCGCTGGGATGGCATTCGGGACGGGTCCGGGCGTCGGCGTGGTCTTTGCCGTAACGGCAGTGCCGCATCCTGGCGAGCGGGCGTTTCGCGGGTCTGACGGCTCGGGGCGCCGGGAGCCGCCGGCCCGCGGGGATGGGCTCAGCTCGCCGGCAGGGCGATGCGGCAGCGCAACCCGTGCGGCTCGCGGTTGCTCAGCGTGAGGGTGCCGCCGTGCGCCTGCACGATGGCCTGCACGATGGGCAGGCCGAGCCCGAAGCCGGACGGGCCGCTCCGCGCCTCGTCGTCCGTGCCGCGGCGGAACGGCTGCATCACCTCGTCGAGGCGTTCGGGCGGGATGCCCGGCCCGTCGTCGGTGACCGTCACGGCGACCGAGCCGTCCGGCTCCCGCGCGAGCTCCACCGTGGCCTCGGCCTCCACGCGCGCGGCGTTGTCGACGAGATTGCCCACCGCGCGGCGCAGTTCGTCCTCGTGGCCCGAGATGACGAGGTGGTCCGGCCCGCCGTAGCGGGCGCGGTGGCCCATGTCGGCCGCCTCGTCGCAGACGGTGCGCAGCAGGCTCGCGAGGTCGAGCCGCGTCGGCTCGCGCTCCACCCGTCCGTCGCGGATGAAGGACAGGGCCGAATGCACCATCGCGTCCATCTGGCCGAGGTCGCGCAGCATCAGCTCGCGCAGCGGCGCGTCGTCGACGAATTCCGCGCGCAGCCGCAGCCGGGTGATGGGCGTGCGCAGGTCGTGGCTGACGGCGGCCAGCATGCCGGTGCGCTCGCGCATCATGCGCGCGATGCGCCCCTGCATGCTGTTGAAGCCCTGCGCCAGGGCGGCGATCTCGGCCGGGCCCTCCTCGGGCAGCGGCTGGGGGGCGCGCAGCGAGGCGGCGTCGCGCGCGAAGCCCTCCACGGCGTCGGACACGCGGCGCAGCGGCGCCGTCACGCCGCGCACCGCCCAGACCACGAAGAGCGTGGTCGACAGCGCCACGAAGGTCAGCGTCGCGAAGGCGATCAGCGCCGGGTCCGGCCCGCGGCGGCGCGACGCGCCCGTGGCGGCGCTGATGGCCGTGCCGTCGGCCAGCACGAGCGACTGGCGCCCCCGCGGGACGGGCGCCCCAGCGGGCTCCAGCCGCAGGACGAGTTCAGGGTCGGCCAGCGCCACGGCGCGCAGCACGGCCTCGCGGTCGGCCGGCGGGGCCGCCCCGACGATCTCGGCCGCGTGGTCGAGCCGCGTGATCGTGCCGGGGTGGAGCGGGCGGAACCAGCCGGCGCGGTTGAGCAGGAACGCCCCGCTCATGCAGAGGTGGAAGATCACCGCCGACACGGCCACGAGCAGGATCAGCTGCGTGGCGATCCGGCCCGGCAGCAGCCTCCGCAGCCTCACGCCTCGGCCTCGACGCTGGGCGAGAAGATGTAGCCGGAGGAGCGCACCGTCTGCACGAAGTCGGGCTCGCGGGGGTTCTTCTCGATCTTCAGCCGCAGGCGGCTCACCACGATGTCGACGCTGCGGTCCTGCGACAGGCTGCCCGGCCCCTGCGTCAGGTCGAGCAGCCGCTCGCGCGACAGCACGCGGCCGGGGTGGTCGCAGAAGGTGGACAGGAGGTCGAACTCGGCGCTGGTCAGCGCCACGCGGGCGCCGTCGGGGTCGGTGAGGCGGCGGGCGCCGCGGTCCACCGTCCAGCCGGCGAAGCGCATGATCCGCGCCGCGCCGGCGGTCGCGGGCGCCTCGGCCCCGGCGTTGTGCCGGCGCAGCACGGCGCGGATGCGGGCCAGGAGCTCGCGCGGGTTGAAGGGCTTTGGCAGGTAGTCGTCGGCGCCCATCTCCAGGCCGAGGATGCGGTCCAGGTCCTCGCCCTTCGCCGTCACCATGATGACGGGCGGCCCGCCGGCGTTGCGCAGGCGCAGGCAGAGCGACAACCCGTCCTCGCCCGGCAGGTTGATGTCGAGGATGACGAGGTCGGGCCGGCGCACCGCCATGCGGGCGTCCATGGCCGTCCCGTCGCGCGCCACCTCGGCCTCGAAGCCGTTGTCGCCGAGGTAGCGGGCCACCAGCGCGCTGATGTCCTGATCGTCCTCGACGATCAGGACCAGGGGATCGCGCGCCGCAGCCATGACCGGAACCTCGCTCGCGGCCAACTGCCGCCCGCCGCAGCGGTCGCACGCGACTGTGGAGGGAGGATGGAGGCGCGATGTCCCGGAAGTTTCACCGGCGATGCATCGAACCCAGGCCGTCCCCCGACTCCACGTGCGTCGATCTCGGCGGCGAAGTCGTCGTTCCTCCCGCGCCCGACATCATGCATCCGGGTCGAGCGCTCGACGGCGCGAGGTCGAGGCAGCCCTCGAAGAGTTCGACGAGATCAGGCCGCGTTCTGATCCTCGCGCAACCGCTCCGCCCTTTTCAGCTCGTAGCGATGTTCGGCCTCCGCATAGGCTCAATCGATCTCCTCCTGAGTGGGTTTCCTCGCAGTCCACGCCCCCAGCGGAGCCGGCATCGAAGGTAGCCTCCTCAGCGCCCTCTCACGTTCGATGGCCCGCATGCCCTGGCGGGTCAGGTTCGGGTACTTCAGCTCGAACCGTCTGATGGAAAGCTTGTTGATCACGAGGCCCATCAGGCCGAAAGCGACGGCCCCGATGGGGAGGGCGAGGGCGAGCATGGGATCCACGGCGTCACTCCTCCAGCTGCAGATCGTGGAGGATCAGCCGCGCGATCAGGTGCAGCAGGACTGCACCGCCGATCGAGACACCACCCCACCACAGATCCAGTTGCTTCGTGACGACGATCGGGGTGATGATCCCACCGAGGACCGTGCCTCCCGCCACGCCGTTGACGAGCGTCGCGAGGATCTCCGCCTTTTCGTTGGCGACCTTGGCGTCGAGCCGCTCCTCCGGTGTCACGAGACCATCCCGCTCCGCGATCGCAGGGCGAGCCTATCAAGCCCGCGATGCGGGTCAACGGTTGCAGGCGGCCGTCACATCGCCGGTTCGCCGCGGCAGTTACGCGGGTGTGGCCGACCGCCGCCCTCTCGGCTGTCGTCTGGACCCATGATGACGGGCGAACCGGCCCGGTCCGGGACCGCGAGTCCGGCGGGAGGAGGTGCCGTCACCCCCGCCCCATCTTCCCCTCGATCGCGTCCCAGATCGCCTCCGACAGGTCCGGCCCGCCGAGCCGCTTGATCGCCCGCAGCCCCGTCGGCGAGGTGACGTTGATCTCGGTGAGGTGGCCGTCGATCACGTCGATGCCGGTGAACAGGAGGCCGCGCCGCTTCAGCTCCGGCGCGATGGTCGCGCAGATCTCGCGTTCGCGCGCCGACAGGTCGGTTGCGCCCGCCGCGCCGCCGCGCACCATGTTGGCGCGGATGTCGTCGGCGGCCGGCACGCGGTTCACCGCGCCCATCGCATCGCCGTCGACCAGGATGATGCGCTTGTCGCCCTTGGTGATGTTGGGCAGGAAGCGCTGGCACATCCAGGGCTCGCGGAAGGTGGCGGAGAACAGGTCGAACAGCGAGCCGAAGTTGGGATCGCGCACCGCCACCTTGAACACCGAAGCGCCGCCGTTGCCGTAGAGCGGCTTCATCACGATGTCGCCGTGCTCGGCCCGGAAGGCCTCGATCGCGGCGCGGTCGCGCGACACCAGCGTCGGCGGCATCAGCTCGGGATAGTCGAGCACGAACAGCTTCTCGGGCGCGTTGCGCACGCCCGCAGGGTCGTTGACCACCAGCGTCTTCGGGTGGACGCGCTCCAGGAGGTGCGTCGAGGTGATGTAGGCGAGGTCGAAGGGCGGGTCCTGCCGCAGCAGCACCACGTCGACCTCGGCGAGGTCCGTGTGCCGCGGCTCGCCCAGCGTGAAGTGGTCGCCGACCTGGTCGCGCACCTCCAGCGGCTGCATCGGCGCGAACACGCTCCCCGCGCGCTGCGACAGCTTCTCGGGCGTGTAGAACAGCAGCGAATGCCCGCGGGCCTGCGCGGCGAGCAGCAGGGCGAAGGTGGAGTCGCCCGCGATGTTGATGCGGTCGATGGGGTCCATCTGGACCGCGACGGTGAGACCCATGAGACCTGTCCGAGCGTGAGGCCGGCGAGCCGGCGCGTGCCCGGCACTGTGCCGACAGGGCCGGTTTCGTCAACAGCGTGGCGGCGCCGTGTTCCAGCCCTTCGGCGCCGCTCGGACCAGGACCTACGACGTGGACCGGCCCTGCCCAGTCGCACCCGCATCCCGGGATACGCGTTGCCGTGGCGGGTCCGGGGTCCGGATCGGCGGCGTCCACAACAAATGTGAAGCTGCGGCCCTGTATCACGCTCGACGATCGCGACCGGAGCCCCATCTCGGCCATCGTGCACCGCACTGCAACATGGTTTGACGGGACCCGGATCGGACCTTCATGGACAAAGACACATCGGCGGCGCCGTCGCGGCCCGAGGGCGACGCGACCGCGGGGCTGCGCGACCACCGCTACCCCGAGGGCACCTTCGCGGGGCTGATCGGCACGCCCTTCGTCACGGCGCCGACCCGCGCCGCCCTGACGGCCCGCATGGCCAAGCCCGCCGTGACGGAGCCGCGCTTCCTCAGCCCGGCCGAGTTCGCCCTGCTCGGCGCCGTCTGCGACCGCCTGCTCGACCAGGACGGCGACGACCGCCGCATCGACGTGCCGGGCGCCGTCGACGCGCGGCTCGCCTCCGGCGAGACGGACGGCTGGCGCTACGACGCGCTGCCGGACGACGGCGCCGCGATGAAGCGCGGCCTCGCCGGCTTCGACGAGACGGCGCGCGCCCTGACGGGCCGCGGCTTCCTCGACCTCGGCCCGGACGAGCGGGACCGCGTGATCGGTGCCGTCGAGGCCGGCGATCCCCCGGGCGCGGCCTGGGCGGACCTGCCGGCGAAGCGCTTCTTCGAGGACCTGCTCGCCGCCGCCACCGAGAGCTACTACGCCCACCCGCTCGCCCAGGAGGAGATCGGCTACGCGGGCTACGCCGACGCCCGCGGCTGGCAGAAGATCGAGCTCGATCAGCGCGAGCCGCGCGAGCCCGAGCCCGTGGGAGGCCCGCGGTGAGCCGCTCCCCCTTCGCGACCTCCGACGAGGTCGACGCGGTCGTGGTCGGCACCGGCGCCGGCGGCGCGCCGCTGCTGGCGCGCCTCGCCGCCGCCGGCCTCTCCGTCGTGGCCCTCGAGGCCGGCAAGGCGCTCGATCCCGTCCGCGACTTCGCGCGCGACGAGGAGGCGCAGGGCTTCCTGTTCTGGAACGACGAGCGCCTCAGCGCCGGCGAGGACCCGGTCGCCTTCGGGCGCAACAACTCCGGCACGGGCATCGGCGGCTCGACGCTGCACTACACCGCCTACATGGTGCGGGCGCAGCCGGCCGACCTGCGCCTGAAGACCGACTTCGGCGTCGCCGAGGACTGGCCCTTCCCCTACGAGGCGCTGGAGCCCTACTACGACGAGGTCGAGGCGACGATCGGCGTGTCCGGCCCCTCGCCCTACCCGTGGGGGCCGGCCCGCACGCCCTATCCGTTGAAGCCGCTGCCGCTCAACGGCGCCGCGCAGCTGATGCAGCGCGGCTGCGACAAGCTCGGCATCCGCACCTCGCCGGCCGCCAACGCGGCGCTGTCCGGCTCCTACGCGACGGACGGCACGCGCTTCCGCCCGGCCTGCCACAACTGCGGCTTCTGCCAGGCGGGCTGCGCCACCGGCGCCAAGGGCTCGGCCGACGTCACCTGGCTGCCGATGGCGGCCGCGGCCGGCGCCGAGATCCGCCCCGAAGCCTACGTCACGGGCTTCGAGCGCGCGCCGGACGGCCGCATCACCGCCGTGGTGTACCGCACGCCGCGCGGCGACGAGCGACAGCGCTGCCGCAACGTGTTCCTGTGCGCCGGCGCCATCGAGACGCCGCGCATCCTGCTGCTGAACGGCCTCGCCAACGGCAGCGGCCAGGTCGGCCGCAACTTCATGGCCCACACCGGCATCCAGGTTTGGGGCCAGTTCGACGAGTTCGTGCGGCCCTTCAAGGGCATCCCGGGCGGCCTCATCTCGGAGGACACGCACCGGCCGGCCGACGCCGACTTCGCGGGCGGCTACCTCCTGCAGTCGATCGGCGTCATGCCGGTCACCTACGCGTCGCAGGTGGCGCGCGGGCGCAGGCTCTGGGGCAAGCAGCTCCGCGCCCACATGCGCGGCTACAACAACACCGCCGGCATCAACATCCTCGGCGACTGCCTGCCCTACGCGCACAACTTCGTGGAACTGTCCGACGAGCTCGACGCCCGCGGCCTGCCGAAGCCGCGCGTGCATTTCACCATGGGCGAGAACGAGCGCCGCATGACGGACCATGCCGACAAGCTCATGCAGCGCATCTGGGCGGCGGCCGGCGCGCGCGACATCTGGTCCTTCCCGCGCAACGCCCACATCATCGGCACGGCCCGGATGGGCTCCGACCCGGACAGCTCGGTGGTCGACCCGGACGGGCGCGCCCACGACGTGCCCAACCTGTTCGTCTCCGACAACTCCACCTTCCCGAGCGCGCTCGGCGCCAACCCGGCGCTGACCATCATGGCGCTGGCGCTGCGCACGGCCGACCGCTTCCTGGCGCGCGGAGCCTGACCACGATGCGCAGCTTCCTCAACACGCTCGACGGCCTCAAGGGCGGCGGGCGGCCCGACGAGATGGCGGCGCGCGAGGGCGCCTTCATGTTCGCCACCGGCATCGAATGCTCCTACCCGACGGTCGACCACGGCCGCATGCGGCGCGACCTCCTCGAGGAATGCGGCCACTACGCGCGCTGGGCCGAGGACCTCGACCTCGTGAAGGGCATGGGCCTGCGCTTCCTGCGCTACGGCCTGCCCTACCACCGCACCCACCTCGGCCCCGGCCGCTACGACTGGAGCTTCGCCGACGAGGTGATGGAGGGGATGCGGGCGCGCGGGATCGTGCCGATCCTCGACCTCCTGCACTTCGGCGTGCCGGACTGGCTCGGCAACTTCCAGAACCCGGACCTGCCGGCGCATTTCGCCGAATACGCCGAGGCGGTGGCCCGGCGCTACCCGTGGGTCAAGCACTGGACGCCGGTCAACGAGATCTACGTGGCGGCGCGCGTCAGCGCCAAGGACGGGTTCTGGAACGAGCAGCTGAAGAGCGACCGCGCCTTCGTCACCGCCATCAAGCACCTCGTCGCCGCGAGCCTGCTGGCCGGCCGCGCGATCCTGCGCCACCGGCCGGACGCGCTGCTGATCCAGAGCGAGAGCGCCGAATACTTCCACGAGCTGAAGGCCATCCCCAGCCGCGAGAACCGCATCGCCAACTACAACCGCTTCATCTCGCTCGACCTGCTCTACGGCCGCCCGCCGGACGCCGAGATCTACGATTTTCTCCTGGCGAACGGCATGACGAAGGCCGAGTTCGACTGGTTCATGGACTTCGACGCCCCGGGTTACCAGGTGCTCGGCCTCGACTATTACGGCCGCAACGAGCGCATGCTGAAGCCGGACGGCACGACGATCCCGGCCGAGGACGTCCTCGGCTGGTACCAGCTCGCGCGCCAGTACTACCGCCGCTACCGCAAGCCGCTGATGCATACGGAGACCAACGTCTTCGACAAGGAGGCGGCGCCGGGCTGGCTGTGGAAGCAGTGGATCAACGTGCTGCGGCTGCGCGGCGACGGCATCCCGGTGCTGGGCTTCACCTGGTACTCGCTGGTGGACCAGATCGACTGGGACACGGAGCTGCGCGAGAAGAACGACCGCGTGGTGAACTGCGGCCTCTACGACCTCGACCGCAAGCCCAACCCGGTCGCGGCCGACTACCGCGAGATGCTGGCCGAATACGGCGGCATCGGCCCGGTGCTCCACGCGGGCTTCCTCACGCCGACCGACGAGCCCGCGCCGGAGCCCGTGGAGCCGTGAGAGACGGTGCGGTCTGCGCGGAGAACCGTGACTCGGCGATCCGCGTAGGGCCCGAACCGACGACCGTGACGGATCGAGAGGACGTCGATGGTCATGCCGTTGCGGCCGACACTGTCATGGACGAGGTGGCCCAGCGCCGCGTGACCGTCCTGCGGATGCCGGGCACGTCCTGCGGCCTGCCGAGGGGTGGTGAGCGTCCGGTCCTGGCGATCGTGGCCTCGATCGCGCTCAGCACTCTCGCGGCCGTTTCCGGGCCGTGATCCTCGACATGCGCCGCTCCGAGACGCGGCGGTAAACCCCTTGCTCGACGTCACGGTATCTCACGCGATCTCGGCCAGCGCCGCCTGCCGCTCGAACAGCGCCCGGTAGGCGCCGCCCGGCCGCCGCACCAAGCCTTCGTGGGTGCCGTCCTCGACGATGCGGCCCCGGTCGAAGACCAGGATGCGGTCGAGCGCCCGCACGGTGGACAGGCGGTGCGCGATCACGATCGCGGTACGCCCCCGCATCAGCCGCTCCATCGCGTCCTGCACCAGCGCCTCCGATTCCGAGTCGAGGCTCGACGTGGCCTCGTCGAGGATCAGGATCGGCGCGTCGGCCAGGAAGGCGCGGGCCAGCGCCACCCGCTGCCGCTCGCCGCCCGACATCTTCACGCCGCGCTCGCCGACCGGCGTGGCGTAGCCCCGCGGCAGCTTCTCGATGAAGCCGTGCGCGTTGGCGAGCCGCGCCGCGCGCTCGATCTCCGCCGCGCTCGCGCCGGGGCGCCCGTAGCCGATGTTCTCGGCGAGCGAGCGGTGGAACAGCACCGGCTCCTGCGGCACGATCGCGACCCGCTCCCGCAGCGAGCCCTGCGTGACGAGGGCGAGGTCCTGCCCGTCCACTGTGATGCGCCCGCCCGTCACGTCGTAGAGGCGCTGCACCAGCTTGACGAAGGTGGTCTTGCCGGAGCCGGAGCGCCCGACGAGCGCCACCCGCTGCCCGCCGGGGATCGCCACCGACAGGTCGCGGTAGAGCGGCTCGGCGTGGCCGGCGTAGTGGAACGTCACGCCCTCGAAGCGCAGCGCGCCCGCCGTCACGGCCAGCGGGCGCGCGCCCGCCCGGTCCGCCACGCCGGGCGGCTCCGCCTCCAGCGCCACGAGATCCTCCAGCTCGTTGACGCGCCGCTGCAGCCGGTTGATCTGGTTGCCCATGTCGCGCAGGTAGCCGTGGATCACGAAGTAGGCCGTGAGCACGGTGGCGACGTCGCCCGGCGCGGCGCGCCCCTCCCACCAGAGGCGCAGCGCCAGGCCCACCACGGCGGCGCGTAGCCCGAGCAGCACCGCCGACTGGATCGTGCCGCCCCACACGGCGCGATGCCAGGCGCGCGTCGTCCGCCGCTGCCACTTGTCGAGCGTGCGGTCCAGCCGCGCCTCCTCGCGCGCTTCCGCCCCGAAGGCCTTGACCACGGCGTTGTTGGTGATCGCGTCGCTGAGCAGCCCGCTGATGCGCGTGTCCTGCGCGTTGGACAGGGCGGACGCCGGCGCGATGTAGAGCGTCGACAGGGCCACCACGGCGCCGAGGTAGGCGACTGCGCCGAGGCCCACCACCGCGCCCAGGACGGGCCAGCGCGCGCCCAGCACCGCCGTGGTGCCGATGAGCACGACGAGCGCGGGCAGGAAAGACAGGAGCAGCAGGTCGTTCAGCTCGTCGAGCGCCCACATGCCGCGGGAGATCTTCCGCACGGTGGAGCCCGCGAAGCTGTTGACGTGCCATTCCGTCGACAAGCGCTGCACGCGCGCGAAGCCGTCTTGCGCCATGTCGGCCATGGTGCGCAGCGTGAGGGGCACGACGCGGCTCCAGGCGAGGTGGCGCAGCGCCAGCCCGCCGAAGCTCAGGACCGTCATGGCCGCGAAGGCCGGCAGGGCCGCGCCGAGCGCCGCGGCGCGGTCGGGCAGCGTCAGGGCGTCGATGAGGCGCCCCGCGAAGAAGGGCAGCGTCACGTCGGCCAGCGTCGAGGCCGTGATGGCCGAGGCCACGGCGGCGGCGAGCCGGCGGCGCCGGCCCCAGCCGCGGAGCACGAAGGGGATCACGCTGCGGAACGCGTCCGCGCGTCGGGGTGAGCGGGTCATCGGGGATGGTCCGGGCGCGCCAGGGCCGGACGCGGAACGTCCTTCGGCCGGTTCAGGCGCCTTGGAGGGGGATCGCGAAGTCTCTCGGGTCCGTCAGGACGCGGAGACGGCCGGGCGCTTCAGGATGCGGGCCGGGCGGAAGAGCGGAAACTGTTCGAACATGCGCGCTCTCCCTGGTTCGAGCGATGCCTGACCGGTCGATAGCGGAGATGCGGGCCCCGCGCAACCCTTCGTTTCACATCCCGTCGGGGCTCCGCCCCGAACCCCACGAAGGGCCGAGGCCCTTCGATCCCGGTTCTTCAGCGCGCCGCCACGCGGCCGGGCACCAGGGCCCACGCGGCCAGCGCCATGGCGACCAGCAGGACGGCCGAGAGCACGGCCCCGACGTGCAGGCCGCCGACGAGGTCCGGCCCCGCCAGCGTGCCGAAGACCGCGACCCCGACCGCGCCGCCGGCCTGCCGCGCCGCGTTGGTGACCGCCGCTGCGACGCCCGAGCGGGACCGGTCGACGCTGGCCAGCACGGCGCCGATCATGGCCGGGATGCCGGTGCCCATGCCGGCCGGGATCAGCACGAAGGCCGGGAGCGCGAGCCAATAGGGGCTGCCGGCGTCGAGTGTCAGCAGCAGCGCGAAGCCGAAGGCGTCCACCAGGAAGCCGGCCACCATGCAGGTCCGCACCCCGAAGCGCGCCACCAGGCGGGCGTTGACGAGGTTCACGACGATGAAGGTCGCCATCATGGGCAGGTAGGCGAAGCCGGTCGCCGGGCCGGAATAGCCGCGCACGCGCTGGAAATAGAGGCTCAGCACGAAGACGGTGCCGTAGAAGGTGACGTTGGCGACCGTGCCGTAGGCCACCGCGGTCGAGAAGGTCGACGAGCGGAACAGCGACAGCGGCAGCACCGGCGCTGCCGTGCGGCCCTCGACCCACACGAAGAGCGGGCCCGCGACCGCGGCCAGCGCGAGCAGCCCGATCACCACGGGATGGGTGAAGCCCAGCGGGTGCGCCTCGATCACGGCCCCGACGAGCCCGGCCAGCGCCAGCACGGCGAGCACCTGCCCCCAGGGGTCGAAGCCCTGCCCCTCCTCCTCGCGCGGCGTTTCCGGCGCCCGGAGCGCGAACAGCCCGGCGAGGAGGCAGACCGGCAGGTTGACGAGGAAGATCCAGCGCCAGGAGCCGCCGGCGAGCAGCAGGCCGCCGAGCACGGGGCCGGACGCGAGCCCGATGCTGCCCGCCGCGGTCCACAGGCCGACGGCCCTGAGCCGCAGCGGCGCGTCGTGCTCCGTCGCGTGGTTGATGAGCGACAGCGAGCAGGGCAGCATCACGGCGGCGCCGACGCCCTGCAGGGCGCGGGCCGCGACCAGCGACACCACGCCGGGCGCGAGGCCACAGAGTGCCGAGGCCAGGGCGAAAAGCCCGACGCCGGCGAGGTAGGTGCGGCGCGCGCCGAAGCGGTCGCCGAGGAAGCCGCCCACCAGCAGCATCACGGAGAACACCAGCGCGTACCCGTCGACGATCCACTGCAGGCCCGAGATGCCGGCGCCGAGGTCGGACCCGAGCCGCGGCAGCGCAACGTTGACTACTGTGACGTCGAGTTGCACCAGGGCGAAGCCGAGGTTGGCGGCGGCCTGCGTCCAGCCCGTGCCCGCGCCGCGCCGATGGTCCACCATCGTCATTGCTGCAATCTTCCCGCACCCCACTCTGCCGGACGCTTCTAGAAAGGCGTGGACGGGATGAACAGACGCTCGAGCGGGATGCAGCCATCCCGGTTTAAGCGACGGTTAACCATATCGAGTCATAGATCGTTAAGGGATCAGATGAAGGGCTGGAAGACAGATGAAGGTCGAAGGCCGCGCCATTCCGGCTCCTGTCCGGCAATCTCAGACACGGATTCTGCTGATCGCCCTGGTCCTCGCTGGATCTGTCGCGGGTTGCGCAACGTCACCCGGCGCCACCGCCACCTGCACCGACTTGATCTCCACCGGAGGGGGCCTTCTGAAGTTCTGCCAAGCCGGCGATAAATTGCATGTGACTGAGTCGGGCATCGATCCCGCCGAAGCAGCAAACGAAGTCAAGATCGTGGATGACCCGTCCGTGCTCCACTCGTTGCAGAGTGAGATCAGCCCACGGCCAGAGCTGAAGTCCTCGCGCGAGATCGTCGCGCGCGCCTGCTTGGTCAAAGGAAAAGAATATATCAGCATCGCTGCTGTCGATCTGAAGCGGATCGTGTCCGTGAGGGAGGTGCGCTCCGCCGATGATGTCTCGGCAAAAGTGCCATGAGGGGTCGAGACCGTTCGCCGGACTGAGCTTCCCTCGGACGGAGAGAGTCGGAGCGGCAGCCCCAACTCCCTCGAACGAAGTTCGACAGTGATCAGCAGGGATCCAACGAGAGCGACTGATAGGCATTGCGCACCAATCGTCGGGTCTGGAGGAAGACGCTCGGGCTCTGCGTGACGGTTGCAGTGTTCGTGCCGACCACTAGAGCTATTTCCGATCAGGTTGGGTCGTAGGCATCGTAGCCAGCCGCGGCGAGGTAGTTACGGCACTCGTCAGGAGTGAAGCGGGTTAAAGGCTTCCCGGATGGCGACGCGCAGATCCGTGACGGTGCGGGCCGCCGCTGTGCGAAGCAAGGCCTTCAGCTTGGCGAAGGCGTTCTCGATAGGATTGAAGTCAGGGCTGTATGCCGGAAGGTAGAGCAAGCGAGCCCCCGCTGTTTCGATAGTCTCCCGCACGCCTTTCACCTTGTGAGCGCTCAGGTTGTCCATCACGACCGTGTCGCCGGGCTTGAGGGCCGGGATGAGGACGTCGGTGACGTAGGCCAGAAACCGCGCCCCGTTTGTGGCGCCGTCCATCAGTTCGATCGCAAAGGGACCGCTTCCCCGCAGGGCCGCCGTGACCGTGGTGGTCTTGTAGTGCCCGTGCGGCACCGCGATGCGGCAGCGCTCGCCACGCCTCGCCCGGCCATGGCGGCGGGTCATGTTGGTGGCCGCCGCTGTCTCATCGAGAAAGACGACCCGCTCGGGGTCCACGTCGAGTTGACCCTCGAACCAGTCCTCGCGCGCCTTCATCACGTCGGAACGGCTTTGCTCGGCGGCGTGCAGATCCCTTTTTTACGGCTGATCTTGTGGCGCACGAAGAAGCGGTGCAGCCCGCTCGTGCTCGTGCTGACACCCTTCTCGCGCAAGCTTTCACGCAGCTCGCGCAGGTACGCCTGCGGCTCCGCCTCGCACGCCTGCAGGATCATCTCCGCGTGGGCCTCGATGTTGCGGGAGCGCTGGTCTCCGCCCATCGGCTTGGCCGCGACCACGCCCTCGGCCCGGAAGCGGGCTTGCCAGCGGATCGCCGTCGCGATCCCGACACCGAAACGCTCGGCCGCCTGGCGGCAGGAGGAGCCCGCCTCGACAGCGGCCAGAACACGCTCGCGTAGGTCCACAGACAGGGCTCTTGGCATCAGTGTCCGTCCGATAAGGGCACGTGGGGTTGAGTGGCCGGGGCTGAGATGATTCCAGGAGGGTGCTGAAACCTGATCTGGAACCGCCATGTGGACCCCGGCCACCCGCGAGCAGCATAGCCGCTCCGAACTCCGCTACTCAACCGATCTGACCGACGCCGAATGGGCCGTCATCGAACCGCTGTTGCCGCCCGGCAACCCGCTCGGACGGCCCCGGCTGTGGTCGTTGCGGGAGATTGTGAACGGCATTTTCTATGTGCTGCGGGGCGGCGTTCCCTGGCGCCTGTTGCCGAAGGACCTGCCCCCGAAGAGCACGGTGTACGGCTACTTCAGCGCGTGGCGCGATGAGGGCCTGTTCGCCGGCATCAACCACCATCTCGTCATGCTGGATCGCGAGCGGGCCGGGCGAGAGGCTTCGCCCACCGCGGCCGTGCTCGACAGCCAGAGCGTGAAGACCACGGAGAGCGGCGGTCCGCGGGGCTACGACGCGGGCAAGAAGGTGAAGGGTCGCAAGCGCCGGGCCCTGGTCGACACGGACGGCCGCGCCCTGGTGCTCGACCCGCAGCCGGCCGACGTGCAGGACCGCGACGGGGCCGTGCCGGTGCTCAAGCAGTCACGCCGTTCATATCCTTTCATCGCCAAGGCCTTCGCCGACGCGGGCTACGCCGGCGACAAGCCGGACAGCGCCACGCTCATCGCCGTCGAGATCGTCCGCAAACCACCCGGGCAGGTCGGCTTCGTGGTTCACCCCCGGCGATGGGTGGTTGAGCGCTTCTTCGCCTGGATCAGCCGCAATCGACGCCTCTGGAAGGATCCGGAGGCCACAATCGCATCCGCAAAGGCCTTCCTCTACGCTGCGTCCGTCATGATGCTGCTACGTCGCATAGGTTGCGCAGCCTGACTTCCCGGACGGACTCTCAGGGGCATCCCGCAAAGGTTGCCCTCACCGAATCACAACCCGGCCGAACCCGCTACACCGTCCCGACTCAAACCGGACGGAAACAGCTCTAAGCTCGGCCCTCCGGCACGGAGACGGCGCGCCTGCGTATTGACTTCGAAAACGGCGTTGTAGTTACAAACGTTGTAAATCGTTACCGGCTGGGGGCCTTCCTCGTAGCGGATCGCCGCCATCGAGGGTGTAGAGGTGATCGCAGCGGCGATCGCCAGACCACAAATTACGATATGTTTCATATCAAAGTTTCCTCTTCAGGTTTTGAGGCACGTCATAGATGCGCCCCTCAACGATCCGTCTCACGCCTTTCAGTTCGTCAGAACATATCCGCGTTTCGACAGACATTTTTTGACGATATGATCTCTTCTTGTCGCCATATCATCAAATTCGTGGTTAACGGTCACAGTCTTGTTGATCAGCTTGGAGCCGATGCTTCGAGTCAGGATCTCGACGTCATCAACAGAACCGTCAGATCCTAAAGCGACGACGGACTCTCTTTGACAAGACCGGAGATCTCGATCGTAGGCGAGAACGCCCTTCGACGTAGAAACGGCAGGAACGGACAGCTTGGGTCCGTTCGCCGGAGCGATGGAGACCAAATGCCCGGTTGTGTCGCGCGACGCGGTTTTGGGACCGTCCACCTCCGTCACAGCGTAGCAGGACGCCAAGCACAGCGCCGCGCAAATGGCGAACAACAATTTCATCGCAACAAGCCTCACACGCGTCCAAAAAAGGCAGCACGCTTAGTGAAAGTAAGAAATCATCAATATTCAGCCGCCTTCGCACCTAAAAAATGCCCGTGACTTCAAGCACAAACCGAAGCCAAGTGTGCAGAAGCCAAGTGAGCGACTGTTTGCAACCCGATTGCAGTACAACACCCCGCCGGGTCCGACACCAGAGGGCCCGCCACCCCGAAATCACCACCGAATCGAACCGCGAATCCTCTCACTTGCAACTTTTCAGATGTTATTCAGCACTCCAATCCTGTCAAGTGTGAAATTTACATAAAATGCGTAGCTTCTCTAATTTGCCGGCGACGGCACGGTGCGCGGTCCCGCTCGTTGAGGATCGGGCCGGGTCGCGGCTCGCGAGGCACGAAGAAGCTCGATGCATATCGCGGGGGCAACGGAGGCCCTGCGCGACCATGTGCGATGCTGGAACTCCAAATCGCACGCTGTCGCTTGTGCAGCCTTGATCTCCGACGACGAGGCCTTTCAGACAGCAGCCGCTCTCAGGTGCCGGATCTGCGTATGAGATCCTCAAGCTCGGCGACCTCGTCGTTCACGCCGTCGCAGGCTTCGGCGTGCATGACCGCGAAAGCCAGTAGCTGCTTATAGCGCTCGACGCTGATCACCATGAGGCGGTCGCGGCCGTTCCGCGTCAGGACAATCGGCTCGGCCAGGGCCACGTCGCAATAGGCACTGAACCTGCGAACGAACTCGGCGCTGGAGACACGCTGAATCTTTGGATTCGCCTCCCGGCTCGTCTCGTCCATGCTATACATCTACGACGCGACGACCCGAGAATCCTTTGGGTCTCGGATGCGGAAGTTATCGGTGATTCGGGATGAGAAGCGACTGAAGTGCTTCGGGACCGTTTCCTTGAGGAATGTCAGGATCGCCTCCGCGAAGTCCTTGAATGTGGCATAGTACCGGTTGTGGGTGATGTTCTGGTGCATCACGCCCCAGAGCCGCTCGATCGGGTTGAGGTGAGGGCAGTAACTCGGGATGAAGTGAAGCACGATGCGCCGTCCCGGTTGCCTCATCCAATCCTGAACAGCACGGGCATGATGATAGCGGGCGTTGTCCAGATAGACATGGATCCGACGCATCGTCGTGTAGGCGTTCTCGATGGAGGTCAGAAGCTCGATCGTGCTTTGCGCATCGACCGAAAGCACTTCCTTCATCCGCGTCGCGCCGGTCTCCAGGTCGATCACACCATGGATGTTCATGCGATCACGGCCCGACGCCGCAGGAACCGCGACGTCGGCGCCACGCGGCATCCACACGCCCGCCGGTCGCGTCTGATGGGTCGGGTGAACGGCATCGCCGTAGACGATCGCTTCGTCGGCCCCAAGGCCGTTGCGGAGCCGCTCATGCTGCTCGATGAACGCTTCCTGCGCCGCAAGGTCGAGATGCGAGGGCACAAGGTCAGGCTTGCGCCAGACAAAATCCAGCGCCGCCATCAGCTTGATCAAACCGGATCGCGTGTACGACATGCCATACGTCGTCCGGATGTGATGACCGATCGCGCGTGTCGACGCCGGAAGCGCCTCCGTGGCCCAGGCTTTCAGGGCCGTGAGCTGCTCCACCGTCAAGGCGCGGTGCCCGCCCGCCAAGTCGAAGCGCGCCAGAGCCGGTACGCCGCCCTCGCGATAAACCTTGAACCAGCTCCGGATCGTGTCGTCGTCCAGGAGGAGAGCCTCCGAAACCTGCTCGCAACTCCAGCCCTTGTCCAACAAAAGGATCGCGTTGGCGCGCCGGGCGACCCGATGCTCCTCAAGCCCATCCCGCGCGATGCCCGTCAGCCGCGCACGATCGTCCTTGCTCAGGAAATGGCGCTTGATCATCGACACAAAACCGAATCGAAAGCGACCCCGTCGTCAACCCCGCATCCTCACGGAATCGGGCTATAGCCCTGACAGAATCAGCGATCAATCGCGCCATCGGCGCATGCTGCGCGTGCGGTCGTCAACGTTCTTTGCCTGTCAGAAACGATCAAGCCACAGGCAGGGCGGGCCCACCCCATTCCCGAAACGGAACAACGGTTCGTCCCGATGCTGCGCATGGAAGTTGCTCTGGAGGGTCCGAACCGAAATCGTAACCTCGGAGCCGATCGATGGACACGGACGATCAGTCGATTAATTTCGATCTGATGTGCCTCAGAGCCCTGAAAGTCAACGGTGAGTCGGAGCGAATCGCGCTCGCGGCAGCGTCCATCGTGGTGCACGCCCACGCCATTGCGCGCGAGGTGCCCGCCCAGGCCGGCGAGGCGAGGCGGATCATCGAGCTCGCGCGCATGCTCTACGCCACCATGCCGCTGCGACGAACCGTGGCCGAGATGGTCGACGAGTGCCTGTCCGAATTCACCTCGGGGCCGACCGACCGGCGGCGCGCCGCGGCGGCGCGCGAGCGCCTCGTCGACCGGATCTGGCATCTGTTTCACCACGGCTCGATCACGACGGCCTGAGGCGCGCCGCCGCGTGGCAGCCGTCCTGCGCCGGCTCCACCCGCGATCACCGGCGCGGCCTGCGCTTGCACGGCGTGCGCCTTGCAAGGATGATCGCTCCCCGGTGGACGCGCGCGCCGAGCCGGGTCTGCGTCTGGGGAGAACAAACGTGACAGACCTCTGCGACATCGGCGTCATCGGCCTCGCCGTGATGGGCGCCAACCTGGCCCGCAACGCCGCCCACAAGGGGTTCGGGGTGGCGCTCTACAACCGCACGGGCTCGCGCACCGACGCCGTGATGGCCGAGCACGGCTCCGAGGGGCGCTTCGTGCCGTCCCACGGCCTCGAGGACTTCGTCGCCTCGCTGGCCAAGCCCCGAGCGATCGTCATCATGGTCAAGGCCGGCAAGCCGGTGGACGCCGTGATCGAGGAGCTGCTGCCGCTGCTGGACGGGGGCGACATCGTCATCGACGGCGGCAACTCGCTGTTCTCCGACTCCAACCGGCGCGAGGCCGCCCTGAAGCAGAAGGGCCTCCGCTTCGTCGGGATGGGGGTTTCGGGCGGCGAGGAGGGCGCGCTGCTCGGCCCGTCCATGATGCCGGGCGGCGAGCGCGACGCCTACGAGCGCATCGCCCCCATGGTCACGAGGATGGCCGCCCAGGTCGACGGCGAGCCCTGCGCCACCTACATCGGCCCGGCCGGCGCCGGCCACTACGTCAAGATGGTGCACAACGGCATCGAATATGCCGACATGCAGCTCATCACCGAGGCCTACGACCTGTTCAAGACGGTCTACGGCATGGACGCCCCGCTGATCGCGACGATCTTCGAGGGCTGGAAGACGAGCCCGCTCGACAGCTACCTCATCGACATCACCACCGAGGTGCTGAAGAAGACCGACGCCAAGACCGGAAAGCCGCTCGTCGACGTCATCGTGGACGAGGCCGAGCAGAAGGGCACCGGCCGCTGGACCGCCGCCAACGCGCTCGACCTCGGCGTGCCGCTGACCGGCATCACGGAAGCGGTCTTCGCCCGCGCCCTGTCGGGCCGGCGGGCGCTGCGCGGCGAGGCCGAGAAGCTCCTGCCCTTCGAGGCCCCGGCGGGCAGGACGGCGTCGCAGGCCGACATCGACGCGGTGCGCGACGCCCTCTACGCGTCCAAGATCGTCGCCTACGCGCAGGGCTTCGAGCAGATGACGGCGGCCTCGAAGGACTATGGATGGGGCCTGAAGCTCGGCGAGGTCGCCACCATCTGGCGCGGCGGCTGCATCATCCGCGCGGCCTTCCTGAACCGCATTCGCGACGCCTATGCGGCGAAGCAGGAGATCCCCAACCTCGTGCTGGAGGACTATTTCCGCGACGCGGTGCTGAAGGCCGAGCCGGCCTGGCGCAAGGTCGTGGGGCTGGCGGTGGAGCACGGGGTGGCGATACCCGCCTTTTCGTCCTCGCTCTCCTACTACGACGGGCTGCGCCGCGCGCGCGGCCCCGCCAACCTCTTGCAGGGCCTGCGCGACTTCTTCGGCGCCCACACCTACCGGCGGCTCGACGAGGAGGGCCACTTCCACACCCGCTGGAGCCAGGACGGCGCCGAGCAGCGCACCGACCGGCCGAGCGAGGGCGGCACGCCGCGGAGCTGAGCCGCGGCGCGGCCCGAGCGGGCGTCCTTCAGGGCTGCCCCGCCCCGCCGATCAGCTTCTCGGCCTCGGCGCGGAACGCGGCCCGCGACGCGTCGCGGCTGTAGAACATGTGGCCGCCCGGGTAGGTGACGAGCTTCACCCGGTCGCCGCCGGCGGTCGGCGGGATCTGGTTCAGCAGCACCTGCGTGCCCTCGAAGGGGGTGACGAGGTCGAACAGGCCGTGGGCGACCAGGACGTGCAGGGCCGGGTCGCCCGCCAGCGCGAGGCGCAGCGCGTCGAGCGACTCGGGCTCGCCGCGGCCGCGGCCGAAGTCCCAGCTCCGGGCCGCCTCGGGCGCGAACAGCCGGTAGGTCTGCCCCTCGGGGTGCCAGTGCAGCCGGTCGTAGACCCACAGCACCGCCTCGGTGACGGGCGCCCCGAGGGCGCCCAGCATGGGGTCGGGCTGCCCGCGGTCCGGGTTCTCCGGGAAGGCGTCCGGCAGCGACACCGTGGCGTCGTAGGCGCTGTCGATCCGCCCCGCGGCGCGGTCGTGCTCGCGCTCGAAGATGAACCCGCCGATGAGCCCGCGGTGGCGGCGCACCAGCGCGGGGTCGAGCCCGGTGATGGCGCCGACGCGGTCCACCACGCGGTCCACGGCGGCCGGATCGGCGACGCCGCGGAGCACGTCCGCCAGGAAGGCGCCCGTGGCGTAGCCTTCGACGTCGGCGAGGTCGGCGCGCGCGAAGGGCTCGCCCTTCTCCGAGCGCACCACCGCCGCCATCGAGGGCAGCCGCGTCGCGAAGCCGAGGACGTCGAGCGCCGCCGAATGGTTGCCGAAGTCGAGCACGGGCGACAGCATGACGAGGCCGCGCAGCCCGACCCCGTCGTGGTCCGCCAGCCGCCGGGCCAGCAGGGGCGCGCGGAAGCCGCCGTAGCTTTCGCCGAGCAGGTATTTCGTCGCGGTGATGCGCCCCGAGCGGTCGAGCCAGCGGCGGATCGCCTGGGACAGGGCGTCGATGTCGCCGCCCACCGACCACAGGCGCTTCTTCACGTCGTCGCCCCCGGGCGGCACGAGCGCGCTGTAGCCCGTGCCGGCGGGATCGACGAAGACGAGGTCGGTGAAGTCGAGCCAGGTGTCGGCGTTGGGCTGCGGCACCGCGGGCGAGGAGGCGCCCGGCGTCATGGCGATGCGCCAGGGGCCGAGATCGCCCATCTGCAGCCAGGCGGAAGCGTTGCCGGGGCCGCCGTTGAGCACGAAGGTGACGGGGCGCGTGGCCGGATCGGCGCCGTCGAGCGTGTAGGCCGTCATGCCGATGTCGGCCTCGGGCGCGCCGTCGTCCGCGACGATGCGGGTGAAGCCGGCCGTGGCGGTGAAGTGCAGGCTGCGGCCCGGCAGCTCGATCGTCTGGTGGCTGACGGCGTCGGGCGGCACCGGGCGCGGCCGGTCGGGCGGGGCGGCGTCGCGCTCGGCGCGGGGCCGGCGCGCGGCGCGGTCGTCGGGCGCCTGCTGGGCCCGGGCGGGCGGGACCGCCAGGGCGGCGAGGAGACAGAGCGTCAAGCGGCTGAGGGCGGGTGTCACGGCGGGGAGGCTCCGAAGCGCGATCGACCGACGGTTTAGCACCGACCTCCGTCACAGACTAATGAAGTCCTCAGACTGCTACGGTCCCGTGTCGGACGAGGTCAGCGCGGGCGCGGCACCAGGGCGGGCGCCGCCGGGGAGGGCGCGCGCGGCGCCGCGCCGGTGAACACCACCACGTTGCCCGCGAGCGTCAGGGCGAGGCCGACGAAGCCCGTCCAATGCCAGCGGTAGCCCTCGAACACGGTGGACAGCGCCAGGGCGACGACGGGGAACAGCACCGTCGCGTAGGCGGCCTTGGTCGAGCCGATGCGGGCCACCAGCGACAGGTAGGCCGTGAAGCCGACGACGGAGCCCACGGCCGCGAGGTAGAGCAGCGCCGCGACGTAGCGCGCGTCGGGCGGGGCGACGACGGGCGTGCGGGTGAGCGCGACCAGCCCGAGCAGCGCGAGCGCGCCGTAGAGCATGCCCCAGGCCGTGGCGGTGACGGGCGTCACGCCGGCCGCGCTGTTGCGGCGCGACAGCATGTTGCCGAGCGAGAAGAACAGCGTGCCGAGCAGGGCCAGGCCGAGCCCCGTCGGCGCGTCGCCGGACAGGCCCGCCGCGGCGTCGCGGCCGAACAGCAGCGCCAGCCCCGCCACCCCGAGCGCCGCGGCCCCGACCGTGCGCCCCGTGATCGGCGCGCCGAAGAACACCCGCGCGCCGACCGCGTTGAAGATCGTCGACAGCGAGAACACCACGGAGATCAGCCCGGAGGGGAGCCGGCCCGCCGCGGCGTAGAAGCAGATGAAGTTGCAGCAGAACAGGCAGAGCGCCTGCGCCAGCACGAAGGGCTGGTCGCGCCGCGGCGGCACCCGCAGCCGGCCCGTCGCGGCGAGGGCGACGAGCAGGATCGCGGCCGCGGCGGCGAAGCGGTAGAACACCGACACCAGCACCGGCACGGGGCCGACCTCGAACGCGATGGCGATCCAGGTGGTGCCCCAGATCAGGACGGTCGCGGCGAAGAGCACGGCATTCATGGGATCGCTCCGGCGGGGATGGCGCCCCGTCCTTAGCGGGCCGGCCGCGGCGGCGATTGCAGGATCCTGCGGTGGAATGGCGGCCCCGGCTGTGCACCGCGGCGGCGGCCCGCTACACCGGGCCCCGTCCTCACCGCTCCGGTCCCCGCGCCATGGCACCCGGCCCCACCTCGATCTTCGACACCCTGTCGGCCTCGCCGCGCGCCCGCGCGGTCGCGACGCTGGACGTCGGCTCGGGCCGCTCCGCCGCCGTCTGGCGCAACGACAGCGACCCCTTGACCTACGACAGGCCGGACGGCCACACCGTCAGCCTCTACCTCGAGAACGGCGCCGGGTCGCGGCGCGTCGACGGCCGGCCGAAGAGCGGCTGGCCCGGCGCGCTCTGCGTGCTGCCGCAGGGCGCCCGCTCCGAATGGGAGATCACGGCCCCCTTCGCCTTCGTGCACCTGTACCTGCCGCCCGCCGAGCTCCGCCGCGCCTTCGCCGAAACCTTCGACCGCGACGCGCGGCTGCTGGAGGTGCCGGAGCTCACCTTCGCGGAAGCGCCCGGCGTCGCCCCCGCGCTGCGGGCCCTGGCCGAGGCCACGCTGCGGGGCGAGGCGCTGGCCGCCGAGGCGGCGACCGTGGAGGCCGTCGCCCGCATCCTCGTCGACCCGCGCTGCGGCGGCTCCCGCGCGGCCGCGCTCAGGGGCGGGCTCGCGCCGCACCTGCTCCGCCGCGTCGTCGACCACGCCGAGGCGCACCTCGACGCCCCCCTCCGGCTGCGCGACCTCGCCGCGCTCGCCGGGCTCAGCGAGGCGCATTTCCAGCGCGCCTTCGCGGCGAGCCGGGGCGTGTCGCCGCAGGCCTGGATCACGCATCGCCGCGTCGCGCGCGCGAAGCGCCTGCTGCGCGGCCGCGGCCCCATCGCGGAGATCGCCGCCGCCTGCGGCTTCAGCAGCCAGAGCCACCTCACCCGCGCCTTCAAGGCCGCCGCGGGGGTGACGCCGGGCGCCTATCGGGCGATGGTCTGACGGGATGGGGCTCGATCCGCCCCTGCGCGGCTCCCGACCGCGGCCCGACTCATAAGCGTTCTTCAACGATCGATCGTCACGTTGGCCACCGCTTCACGCGACGGAGGTGCGGCCCCATGATCGCCTTGGAGGAGCGTGAGCGGCCCGAGGAGGCCGAGTCTCTGTTCTCGCCGATCGTCTCGACCGCCATCGTGGTCGGGAGTGCCTTCGTGTTCCTGGCGCTCCTCTTGTCGGTGCAGGGGAGCCGCACCGTGCTGCTCACGCCCGTGGACACGCAGGTCCAGGCCGTGCTGATCGCCCTCGGCGTCTTCGCCGGCGTGTGGGTGGCGGCGGTGGTGCGCGAGTTCTGGCGGGACGGCACGGAGTTGGACGGCCCGGTCCCGGAAGGGTTCGCCGCCGCGGCCAAGCTGGTGGTCGTGGTGGCGGCCGGCGCCTGGTGCGGGTGGATGGCCACGGGCCTCGCCGCCGAATGGCGCGCCTTCCACGGCCTGAACGCTCCGGCCGTGCAGGAAGGCTTCACCGTGGTCGGCATCTCCCGGTCGCGGCGGGGCTCCAGGACGATCCACCTCGTCGGGGCCTCGGGCGCGCCGTCGATCGCGATCGGCTGCGGGGTGCAGGACTGCAGCCACCTCGGCGTCGGCGACCGGCTGCTCGTGCGGGTCGAGACGGGCCGCGGCGGCGCCCGGCGGGCGGTGTTCCCCGCGGCTGTGAGCGCGCGGGCCGGACGGGGGTGAGGTCGAGGTCCCGCGAGGACGCCTGACGCGCCCTCACCCCGCCCGCCCCCCGAGCCTCCGGTCGAACCACACCAGCGCGGCGCCGAAGGCGAGGAAGCCCGCCGCGATGCCGGCGGCGTTGCGGGCCACGGCGGCCCGGCCGAAGGCCGCGACGTCGAGGAACGGGTAGGGGTAGATCCCGTCCGCCGCGCCGCGGGCGAGCGCGACGGCGAGGTAGAGCAGCGGCGCCGCGGCCCAGGGCGCGACGTCGGCGTAGCGCAGGGCGCCGCGCGGCACGCGCAGGAGCCAGTAGGCCAGCACCAGCGCGGGCGTGACGCCGTGCAGGAACAGGTCGGCGAGCCGCTCCGGCCCGGTCTGCACCAGCGTGCCGGCGAGCAGCAGGTGGTAGACGACCGCGACCAGCAGGCCGTTCAGCGTCAGCCCGCCAATGAGCGCCGGCGAGGCCGGGCCGCGGCGCAGCGCCAGCCCCGTGAAGACGATCGCGATGGCGAGGCCCACCCAGATCGTGAAGTAGCGGGCGAGGATCCACGCGGCGGCCGGGACCGGCACGCGGGACGCGGTCGCGCCGAACTGCACGGCGAGGCCGAACCAGGCCGACAGGGCGACGACGGCCGCGAGGGGGCGGGCCGCCCGCCGCGGCGGCGAAAGGCCCGCCGTCATCGCGCCCCGGCCGGGGTCAAAACATGAAGTACCGCTGCGCCATCGGCAGCACGTCCGCGGGCTGGCAGGTGAGCAGCACGCCGTCCGCCACCACGGCGTAGGTTTCGGGGTCGATCTTGAGATCCGGCGTGGCGCCGTTGTGGATCATCGCGCTCTTCTGCAGCCCGCGCGTGTTCTCGACCGCCACGAGGGGCTTCGAGACGCGGAGCGAGGCCGCGAGCCCCTTCGCGAGCGACGTCCCCGACACGAAGGTCAGGCTCGTCGCCGCGACCGCGCGGCCGAAGCTGCCGAACATCGGCCGGTAGTGCACGGGCTGGGGCGTGGGGATCGAGGCGTTGGGGTCGCCCATCGGCGCGGCCGCGATGGCGCCGCCCTTGATGACGAGGTCCGGCTTCACGCCGAAGAAGGCCGGCGTCCACAGCACGAGGTCGGCGAGCTTGCCGGGCTCGACAGAGCCGATGTGCTTCGAGACGCCGTGCGCGATGGCCGGGTTGATCGTGTATTTGGCGACGTAGCGGCGGGCCCGCAGGTTGTCGTTGTCGCCGCTCTCGCCCTCCAGCGCCCCGCGCTGGCGCTTCATCTTGTCGGCCGTCTGCCAGGTGCGGATGATGACCTCGCCGACGCGGCCCATGGCCTGGCTGTCCGACGACATCATCGACAGCGCGCCGATGTCGTGGAGGATGTCCTCGGCCGCGATCGTCTCCTTGCGGATGCGCGACTCCGCGAAGGCGAGGTCCTCGTGGATGGCGCCGTCGAGGTGGTGACACACCATCAGCATGTCGAGGTGCTCGTCGAGCGTGTTGACCGTGAAGGGCCGGGTGGGGTTCGTCGACGAGGGCAGCACGTTGGGCAGGCCCGCCACCCGCATGATGTCGGGCGCATGGCCGCCGCCCGCGCCCTCCGTGTGGAAGGCGTGGATGGTGCGGCCCTTGAAGGCCGCGATCGTGTCCTCGACGAAGCCCGACTCGTTCAGCGTGTCGGTGTGGATCATCACCTGCACGTCGTGGTCGTCCGCGACGGACAGGCAGTTGTCGATGGCGGCGGGCGTCGTGCCCCAGTCCTCGTGGAGCTTCATCGCGCAGGCGCCGCCCTCGACCATCTCGACCAGCGCGGCCGGGGTCGCGGCATTGCCCTTGCCGGCGAAGCCGAGGTTCATCGGGAAGGCGTCGGCGGCCTCGATCATGCGGGCGAGGTGCCAGGGGCCGGGCGTGCAGGTGGTCGCGAAGGTGCCGGTGGCCGGGCCCGTGCCGCCGCCCAGCATGGAGGTCACGCCGCTCATCAGCGCTTCCTCGATCTGCTGCGGGCAGATGAAGTGGATGTGCGTGTCGAAGCCGCCCGCGGTGAGGATCTTGCCCTCGCCGGCGATGACCTCGGTGCCGGGGCCGATCACCAGCGTCACGCCGGGCTGGATCTCCGGGTTGCCGGCCTTGCCGACGCCGACGATGCGCCCGTCGCGCAGGCCCACGTCGCCCTTCACGATGCCCCAATGGTCGAGCACGACCGCGTTGGTGATGACGGTGTCGAGGGCGCCCTGCGCGCGGCTCGCCTGGCTCTGCCCCATGCCGTCGCGGATGACCTTGCCGCCGCCGAACTTCACCTCCTCGCCGTAGACCGTGAAATCGCGCTCGACCTCGATGACGAGGGCCGTGTCGGCGAGGCGCAGCCGGTCGCCGGTCGTCGGGCCGAACATGTCGCCGTAGGCGGCGCGGGGCAGTGTGCAGGCCATGGGCGGTCTCCTTCGCGGCTGCGAGATTAGCCCCATCGCGCCGCGGCGCGGTAGCCCCCCGGCCCGGCCCCGCGCGACTTCCGCGACCGTGCGGCCCGGCCGTGCGACGTCGGCGCGCGGCCCAGCCGCGAGGAAGGTGGTCGACACCGGCGCGCAGTTTTGTCAGACCAGCGCCATCGTCGGCCATCGATCTCGGGCGCCGACGGCTGAGAGACGCTCGCGCTCCCCCGATCGCCGGAGCGCTGCCGCATGCCCCTGGACCCGACCGCGTCGGACGACGCGCTCTACGCTCGCGCCGACCGGGCCATCGCGGACGCGATCGCGCTCCGGGCCAGGGTGCGGGCCGGCCTCACCGCGGCCGGGCAGAGGCGGGTGCACCGTCCCTACGTCGAGGACCTGCGCCCCGCGGAGGCGCCCCCGCTGGGCCCCCCGCTGCCGTCGAGCTTCATCGAACCCTGGTGGTCGATCGCCCGCGCCCTGGCGGACGCGGGCGAGATCATCCGGCAGGCGGACCGCGAGCTCGACCTCGCCTGGCACCGCATCCTGCCGTCGATCGAGACGCCGATGAACCTGTTCGGGAGCTGAGCCGGCGCGCCCCACCCCGCCCCGCGGAGCCTCAGAACGGCGTCGCCTTGGTGTTGAGGTTGCTGAAGCCGTAGTTCGCGCCGGCGTAGCCGCCGTTGAAGCCCGCCGCGCCCGAGGGCGCGTCGGCGCTCAGGCGCGGCCGCGAGCCGTCCGCGTTGGCGCAGGCGCCGAGCGCGAGGCACAGCAGGAGGGCGAGGAGCGTTCTCAAGCGGCGGGTCCTTCCAGCAGTTCGCGCACGCGCGGGATCACCTTCGTGCCGTAGAGCTCGACCGAGCGCATCATCCTGGCGTGGGACAGCGGGCCGGCGCTGTATTTCATGTCGAAGCGCGACAGGCCGAGGCCGCGCACCGTGGCGGCGATGCGGCGCGCCACCGTGTCGGGCGAGCCGACGTAGAGCGAGCCGCCGTCGGCCTCGGCGTCGAACTCCGCGCGGCGCATCGGCGGCCAGCCGCGCTCGGCGCCGATGCGGTCGCGCATGCGCCGGTAGTCGGGCCACAGCCCGTCGCGGGCCTCGGCGTCGGTGTCGGCCACGTGGCCGTGGGAGTGGACGCCGACCGGCGGCACCGGGATGCCGAACTGCGCGCAGGCGCGGCGGTAGAGGTCGACGTGGGGCGCGAAGCGCATCGGGTCGCCGCCGATGATCGCCAGCATCAGCGGCAAGCCGTGGCGCGCGGCCCGCACCACCGACTTCGGGCTGCCGCCGACGCCGACCCAGGCGCGGAGGCTCCCCTCGACGGCGGGGAACACCTCCTGGCCGGCGAGCGGCGCCCGCACGGAGCCGCGCCACGTCACCGGGCCGCCCTTCAGCAGCGCGGCGAAGAGGTCGAGCTTCTCCTCGAACAGCGCCTCGTAGTCGCCGAGGTCGTGGCCGAAGAGCGGGAACGACTCCGTGAACGAGCCGCGCCCCAGCACCACCTCGGCGCGGCCCGACGACAGCGCGTCGAGCGTGGAGAAGCGCTGGAACACGCGCACCGGGTCGTCCGAGCTCAGCACGGTGACGGCGGAGCCGAGGCGGATGCGGCGCGTGCGCCCCGCGATGCCGGCCAGCACGGTTTCGGGCGACGACACCGCGAAGTCGGCGCGGTGGTGTTCGCCGACGCCGAAGAAATCGACGCCCGTCTCGTCCGCCACGGCGGCCTCGTCGACGAGGTCGCGGATCACCTGGCCGTGGGTCAGGGGGGCACCGTCCGGGCCGGCGGTGACGTCGCCGAACGTGTCGAGGCCGAGTTCGAGGGGATTGATCATGCTGGGGTCCGGACGGCGTGCTGGTGTTCAGGGGCTCGGGCCGGGCCGCCGCGCGTCGCCCGCGCCCGTCCGGCGTGCCGCCCCCTCAGCTCGGCGCGAAGTCGAGGACGTACTCGTGCCAGTACTGGTAGTAGGGCTGGTACGACCGGACGGCCGTGACGGGATTGCACCGGTTGACCGCCACGAGCGCGGCTTCGGCCATCCTCCTGTCCTCGCGCCTGTTCGACGGGTTGACCAGGACGGGCGGCGCCGCGAAGGCGCCCTCGCGGTCGAGCGAGATCTTGATCTGCGGGACGTAGCGCGTCCGGAAGTGCCGCTCGCCCTTGCAGGCCGCGAAGGAGGCGACGATGGCGCCCTCCATGGCCTGCACGGCGGCCGGAGACGCGTCGAGCCCCGGGGCCGCGAGGCTGCCGACGGGCTGCGGGTTCTGGCAGCCGCCGAGCGCGGCGGCCAGGACGCAGACCGTCGCGGCCGGTCCGATCGGGCCGAGGAATCGGTTCACGGGCGGCTCCTGTTCGGGCGATGCATGCCGGAATCCTTAACACGCCGGCGTCGCCCTGGCACGGCGTTGACACCCCCGCCTCCCCTGCCCTAGGGAGTGTCACGGCCTCGATCGAGGCCCGCCAACGCCGACCGCGCCGCGAGCGCGGAGGCGAACGTCCGACAGCGCGTTGCGCCCTCGGGCGCGTTCCCTGTTGGCCTTTTCACCGCGGCTTGCCGCACGCCCGATCGGAGATCGCCATGTTCGAAGGACTGACGGAAAAGCTGTCCGGCATCTTCGACGGGCTGACCCGCCGGGGGGCGCTGACCGAGGCCGACGTCACGGCCGCGATGCGCGAGGTGCGCCGCGCCCTGCTGGAGGCCGACGTCGCGCTCGACGTGGTGCGGAGCTTCACCGACAAGGTGAAGGCGCGCGCGGTGGGCGCCAACGTGGTCAAGTCCGTCACGCCCGGCCAGATGGTCGTGAAGATCGTGTCGGACGTGATGATCGAGACGCTGGGCTCGGACGCGCAGCCGATCGACCTCGACGCGCCCGCGCCGGTGGCGATCATGATGGTCGGCCTGCAGGGCGCCGGCAAGACCACCACCACGGCCAAGATCGCCCGCCGCCTCGTCGACCGGCAGAACCGCCGCGTGCTGATGGCCTCGCTCGACGTGAAGCGCCCGGCCGCGCAGGAGCAGCTCGCCGTCCTCGGCCGCCAAGTGGGCGTCGACACGCTGCCGATCGTCGCGGGCCAGACGCCCGTCGAGATCGCCCGGCGCGCCGAGCAGGCCGCGCGCCTCCAGGGCTACGACGTCGTGATGTTCGACACGGCCGGCCGCACCCACATCGACGAGCCTCTCATGGCCGAGATGGCGGAGATCAAGGCCTCCGCCAGGCCGCACGAGATCCTGCTCGTCGCCGACAGCCTGACCGGCCAGGACGCCGTCAACCTCGCCAAGAGCTTCGACGAGCGCGTCGGCATCACCGGCATCGTGCTGACCCGCATCGACGGCGACGGCCGCGGCGGCGCGGCCCTGTCGATGCGCGCCGTCACGGGCAAGCCGATCAAGCTGCTCGGCACCGGCGAGAAGATGGACGCGCTGGAAGACTTCCACCCGTCCCGCATCGCCGACCGCATCCTCGGCATGGGCGACATCGTCTCGCTGGTCGAGAAGGCCGCCGAGTCGATCGACGCCGAGCAGGCCCTCAAGATGGCCGAGAAGATGCGCAAGGGGCGCTTCGATCTCGAGGACCTGTCGATGCAGCTCGCCCAGGTGGAGAAGCTGGGCGGCATCGGCGGCATCATGGGGATGATGCCGGGCGTCGGTAAGCTCAAGCAGCAGATGGCCGACGCCAACATCGACGAGCGCGTCATCAAGCGCCAGCGCGCCATCATCTCCTCCATGACCGTGAAGGAGCGGCGCAACCCGGACATCCTCAAGGCGTCGCGCAAGAAGCGCATCGCGGCCGGCTGCGGCATGAAGGTCGAGGACGTCAACAAGCTGCTCAAGCAGCATCGGCAGATGGCCGACATGATGAAGATGATGGGCGGCGCCAAGAAGGGCGGCCTCGGCAAGATGGCCCAGATGTTCGGGCTGGGCGGTGCCGGCGGGATGGGCGGCATGCCCGAGCCGAGCCCGGCCGAGCTCGAAGCCATGGCGAAGCAGATGGGCATCAAGGGCGGCCCGGGCGGCGGCATCCCGCAGATGCCCGCGAACTTCGGCGCCTCGCTCGGCGCGAAGCTGCCGCCGAACCTGCCCGGCCTCGGCGGCCCGCGCCTGCCGGGGCTCGGCGGCGGCTTCAACCCCTTCGGGGGCAAGAAGAAGTGACCGACAACGGGCCCACCTCCAAGATGTTCACGGTGTTCAACGCGCTCCGCGAGCGCCTGAGCGGCGCCGACCTCACCTATGCTCCGGCGGCCTACCGCGACGACGCCATGTCGCTCGTGGTCAACGTGCCGGGCGAGTATTGGGAGATCGACGTGCTGGAGGACGGCACCGTCGACGTCGAGGTCTACGCGTCGCAGGGGCTGTCCGACGACCCCCTCGGCGACATCGACCGACTGATTCAACGCAACAGCGATGAAGAACCACCAACCCCCGCAAGGAACTAGACCATGGCTCTGAAGATCCGCCTCGCCCGCTGGGGCGCCAAGAAGCGTCCGTTCTACCGCATCGTCGTCGCCGACGCCCGCGCGCCGCGCGACGGCCGCTTCGTCGAGAAGATCGGCACCTTCGACCCCCTGAAGCCCTCCGAGGACGCGAACCGCCTCGTCATCGACGCCGAGAAGGCCAAGACCTGGATGACCAAGGGCGCGCAGCCGACCGAGCGCGTGATGAAGCTCCTCGCCTCCGTGGGCGCGGTCGAGAAGCCCGTCTACAACAACCCCGAGAAGGCCAAGCCGAAGAAGAAGGCCCAGGAGCGCGCCGCCGCCGAGGCCGCCAAGGCCCCCGCCGAAGCGGCGTGATCCCCAGTCCATCGCAGCAAAGCGCGCCCAGGTGAGCTAGCTCACCTGGGCGGCCATCGACTCTCGCCAGGCAGACTCATTGCGGCTCATGCAATGACGCTTCAGCAACGGCTCGATCGAGCGGGTGCCGAAGCCGGTGACCTTCGACGTCGCCCCGATCGCGTGACCCTGGGCCAACGATCAGATCGCCTGCCCGTGTCGCATCTCGACCGGATCAGGGCAGGCCCTGAGGCGATGATCCAACCCCGTGACGCTCAGGTGATCGACGACGCGCGCCACGGCTCGGCCGCCCTGCCAAGCTACAGGGCCGAACCCAGATCGGCGAACAGCAAACCCGCTCCCGCCGTGTCGATGCGACGCGTGGTGACGCTCGAGCGGCTCGCCCCCGCCGTTTCCGGTCAGGCCGGGCGGCCGATCGCGGTGTGGCTGAAGCCGTGGCGCGCCACCTCCTCCGGAGGGTAGATGTTGCGCAGGTCGACCAGCACCGGCGCCCGCATCAGCGCCTTGATGCGGTCGAGGTCGAGCGCCCGGAAGGCGTCCCACTCGGTCACGATCACCAGCGCGTCGGCGCCCTCCGCGCAGGCGTAGGGGTCGGGCGCGAAGGCGATGCCCTCCACCATGCCCCGCGCCGCCTCCATGCCCTCGGGATCGTAGGCGCGCACGCGGGCGCCCCCGTCCTGCAGGGCCGCGATCAGCGCCAGCGCCGGCGCGTCGCGCATGTCGTCCGTGTTGGGCTTGAAGGTCAGGCCCAGCACCGCGACGGCCTTGCCGCGCAGGGACCCGCCGCAGGCCGCGACGACCTTCTTGGCCATGGAGCGCTTGCGCTGGTCGTTGACCGCCACGACGGTCTCGACGATGCGCTGCGAGGCGCCGTGGTCCTGCCCGGTCTTGATCAGGGCCAGCGTGTCCTTCGGGAAGCAGGAGCCGCCGTAGCCCGGCCCGGCGTGCAGGAACTTCGGGCCGATGCGGTTGTCGAGCCCGATGCCGCGGGCGACCTCCTGCACGTCGGCGCCGACGCGCTCGCACAGGTCCGCGATCTCGTTGATGAAGGTGATCTTGGTCGCCAGGAAGGCGTTGGCGGCGTATTTCGTCAGTTCGGCCGTGCGGCGCGAGGTCCACACGATCGGCGCCTGGTTGAGGTAGAGCGGGCGGTACAGCTCCTGCATCACGGCGCGCGCGCGGGCGTCCTCGACGCCGAGCACGATGCGGTCCGGCCGCTTGAAGTCCTCGATGGCGGCGCCCTCGCGCAGGAACTCGGGGTTCGACGCCACGGAGAGTTCCGCGTCGGGACGGGCCTCGCGGATGATGCGCTCCACCTCGTCGCCGGTGCCGACCGGCACGGTGGACTTCGTCACCACCACGGTGGGGCCGGCGAGCGCCGCGGCGATCTCGCGCGCCGCGCCGTAGACGTAGGACAGGTCGGCGTGGCCGTCGCCGCGGCGCGACGGGGTGCCCACCGCGATCATCACCACCTCGGCCGAGGCCACGGCGGCGGGCAGGTCCGCCGTGAAGGAAAGGCGGCCCGCGCGGGCGTTGGAGGCCACGAGGTCGGCGAGGCCCGGCTCGTAGATCGGCATCTCGCCCCGCCGCAGCATGGCGACCTTGGCGGGGTCGTTGTCGACCGCCACCACGGCGTGGCCGAAGTCGGCGAAGCAGGCGCCCGATACCAGGCCGACGTAGCCCGAGCCGATGATGGCGATGCGCATGCTGATCCGCTTCCGATGACGCCGACGCGTCCCGCCCGGCTGAGGCGCGTGATTAACGGCTCGCGTCCGGGGCGGCAAGCGAGCCACCGCGGCCCCGAAGGAAGGCACGGCAGAGGAGGTCGGCGCTGGCGGTTCGCGGGCGATCGCCGCGGGCCCGGCCGAGATCACAGCCGCCGCGGACCGGCCGGCCTTCGCCGGGCGCGAAGCGCAGGGCGGTGAACGGCGAGCCCCCCGGCGGTCCGCGGCGCGCGTCAGCGCAGGTGCTCCGGGGTCGAGACCAGCCGCGCGGCCTCGCGGTTGGCCGCGTCGAGCCCGGCCGCGAGGGACGCGCCCCTCGCCAGCGCGGCCGCCAGCGTGCCGACGAACGCGTCGCCGGCCCCGTGCGTGCTGGCGACCGCGATCGGCAGGGCGGGGATCGACAGGGCCAGCCCGTCGCGGTCGGCCGCCGCGACGCCGTCGCCGCCCGCCGTCACCACCACGGTCGCGCAGAGGGAAGTCAGCGCCCGCGCCGCCGCGAGGGCGCGCTCCAGGCCGTCGACGGCGCCGCCGCCGAGCATCTCCGCCTCGACGGCGTTGACCACGAGGACGTCGACGTTCGCGGCGAGGTCGGTCGTGAAGGGCCGGGCCGGGGCGGCGTTGAGCATTGTCCGCACGCCGTGCCGGCGCGCCCGCGCCGCGAGGGCCGCGTTGACGGCTTCCGGGATCTCGTTCTGCAGCACCAGCACCCCCGCCGAGGCGAGCCGCTCCTCGTCGAGCTGGTCCGGCGAGGCCGACAGGTTGGCGCCCGACACGATCACGGCCCCGTAGTCGCCCCCGTCGTCGAAGATCGCCACGCTCATGCCGGAGCCGGCCCCCGCGCGGGTCGCCACGGCGGCGCGGTCGACGCCGGCCCGGTCGAGGTCTGCCAGGAGCGCGCGGCCGAAGTCGTCGTCCCCGACCGCCCCCACCATCGCGGTGCCGGCGCCGGCCTTCGCGGCCGCCACGGCCTGGTTGCCGCCCTTGCCGCCGCATTTCGGCGCCCAGCTCCGGCCCGTCACGGTCTCGCCCTTGCGGGGCCGGTCGGGCGCGTCGACCATGACGTCGTAGTGCAGGCTGCCGGCGACGACGACGAGGGCGCGTTCGGTCATGGTGATCCTCGGGGCGGGGGCGGTGCCGGAGCGTCAGGCCCGGCCGCGGGTGGCGCGGTCGACCAGCATGGCGAGCAGGATGATGATGCCGGTCGCGAGCAGCTGGTAGAAAGCCTGGACGTTGAGCAGGGTCAGGCCGTTGCGCATCGCGCCGAGGATCACGGCGCCGAGCAGGGTCCCGACGATGCTGCCCTTGCCGCCCATCAGCGACGCGCCGCCGATGGCCGAGGCCGCGATGGCGTCGAGCTCCCACAGATTGCCGAGGATCGGCTCGGCGGCGCCGAGGCGGCCGATGAGGATCAGGGCCGCGAGGGCCGCCAGCACGCCGGACATCACGTAGGCGCCGATCTTGGCCAGCGCGATCGGCACGCCCGCGATGTGGGCCGCCTCCTCGTTGCCGCCGACCGCGAGCAGGTACTCGCCGAAGGGCGTCTTGCGCAGGACGATCCCGGCCAGCACCGCCACGACGATCACCACCACGACGGAGGCCGGGATGCCGAGCAGGCTGCCGTTGGCGACGGCCCGGAAGGCCTGCGGCACGCCCAGGATGGGGTTGCCCCCCGTCGAGATCAGCGCCAGCGCCCGGTAGGTGCTGAGCGTGCCGAGCGTCACGATGAAGGGCTGGAGCCCGCCGAAGGACACGAGCGCCCCGTTGACGGCGCCGCAGAGCGCGCCGAGGCCGAGGCCGGCGAGCAGCGCCAGCGGCACCGGCACGCCCTTGGCCATCAGGGCCGCCGACAGCACCGCGGCCAGCGCCGCCGTGGGCCCGACCGACAGGTCGATGCCGCCCGAGATGATCACCAGCGTCATGCCGAGCGCCACGCAGGCGTTGATGCTCGACTGCTGGAGGATGTTGAGGAGGTTGCGCTCGGTGAGGAAGCCCGGCGCCAGGGCCGCGAACACGGCGGCGATCAGCAGGAGACCGATCAGCGTCCCGAAGTCCCGGAGGTTGAAGCGGAGCTTCGGCAGGGTCGCGGGCGCGGGGAGCGCGGCGTCGTCGGTGGCCGGCATGGGGATCTGATCCTTCTCGGGTTCGTGCGGCCGGGCTCAGGCGGCGTCGGAGCGGGGGACGGCGTGGGCCACGATGGCCTGTTCGGTCAGCGCGTCGCGGCCGAGCTCGGCCGCGATGCGGCCCTGGCGCATCACGAGGACGCGGTCGGCGAGGCGGATGATCTCGGGCAGCTCGGAGGACACCACGATCACCGACTTGCCCTCGGCGGCGAGGCGCTCGATCAGGGCGTAGATCTCGGCCTTGGCGCCGATGTCGATGCCGCGCGTCGGCTCGTCGAAGAGCAGGATCTGCGAGCCCGCGGCGATCCAGCGGGCGATGATGGCCTTCTGCTGGTTGCCGCCGCTGAACAGGCGGATCGGGCGGTCGAGCAGGAACGGGCGCAGGTTGATGCCCTGCAGGATCTCGGACGCGGTGCGGCGGAGGGCGCTTCGCCGCACGAGGCCGCGCGGCGCGAAGCGCTTCATCGAGGGCAGCGCCACGTTGTTGACCACCGAGCGCTGCGGCACGATGCCGTCGCGCTTGCGCTCCTCGGGCACGAGGCCGATGCCGGCCGCGATGGCGGCGCGCGGGTTGCGCGTACTGATCGGCCGGCCGTTCAGCTCCACCGTGCCGGCGGTCGGCCGGTCGGCGCCGGCGATGAGGCGCAGCAGCTCGGTCCGGCCGGCGCCGATCAGCCCGGCGATGCCCAGCACCTCGCCGCGCCGGAGGTCGAAGCCGGCGTCGACGACGCGCGTGCCGGACGAGAGCCCGCGGACCCTGAGCACGGTCTCGTCCGTCGCCGAGGAGCGATGGTGCGCCACCGCCAGCGTGCGGCCCACCATCATGGACACGATGGCGGCCTCCGTCGTGGCCGCGAGGTCGACGGCGCCGACCAGCGTGCCGTCGCGCATCACGGTCGCGCGGCCGCAGACTTTGAACACCTCGTCCATCTTGTGGGACACGTAGATGATCGACACGCCGTCCCGCGCGAGCTGCGCGATCACGGCGGCGAGGCGCTCGAACTCGCTCGGCGTCAGGCTCGACGTCGGCTCGTCCATGGCGATGATGCGGGCGTTCTTCAGCAGCGCCCGGGCGATCTCGACGATCTGCCGCTGCGCCACCTTCAGCGACCCGATGGGGGCGCCGGGCGGGATGGCGGGGTCGAGCCGCGCCAGCGCGGCCGCGGCCCGCCGCTCCTGTTCGGCCCGGTCGACGAAGAGCCCGCCGCGGGTGAGCGAGCGGCCGAGGAACATGTTCTGCGCCACCGTCAGCTCCGGCACCTGCTGGAGCTCCTGGTGGATCATGGCGATGCCGGCCTTGCGGGCGTCGACCGGCCCCCGCAGCGCCACCACCGCGCCGTCGACCGCGACCGTGCCGCCGTCGGGCTTCATCACGCCCGACATGATGCGCAGCAGGGTCGACTTGCCGGCCCCGTTCTCGCCCAGCAGCGCGTGGACCTCGCCGGGGCGGACGCGGAGCTCGACGTCGCCGAGCGCCCGCACGCCCGGGAACGTCTTGGTCAGGTTCTCGATGTGGAGGCGGAGAGCGGGGTCGGGCATGGGTCGGGGCCGGTCCTTCCAGGGGGTGCCGGCGGCGGGCGCGCCGCCGGCGGGCGGGTCACTTCGAGGCGGCGGCGTCCTCGATCAGGACCTTGCGCTCGTCGACGCCCTGGCCCTTGTAGCGCTCGACGTTGTCCTTGGTGATCAGCGCCTGCGGGGTCGCCACGACGCGGGGCAGGTTCTCCTTGGCGACGATGCGCAGCGCCGCCTCCATGGCGATCTCGCCGGTGAGCACGGGGAAGCTGTCCACCGTGCCGGTGAGCTCGCCGGCGCGGATCGACACGTAGGCGTCCGAGATGCCGTCGGTGCCGAACACCGCGACCTTGCCGAGCAGGCCGGCGGCCTTCACGGCCTCGACCACGCCGAGCGCCATCGTGTCGTTGTTGCAGTAGAAGCCGACGAGGTCGGGGTGCTGCTGCAGGATGGTGGTGGCGTCGTCGTAGGAGAGCTGGCGGTCCCAGTTGCCGGGCACGCTGGCCACCACCTGGAACTTGGAGCCGTCCTTGGCGAGCGTCGCCTTGAAGCCGTCGGTGCGCTGCACGGCCGCGTAGACGCCGGCCTGGCCCTCGATCACGGCGACCTTGCCGCCGGCCGGCCGGTTGGCGATGAACCAGCGGGCCACGCGCACGCCGTTGTCGCGCTGGACGTTGCCGACGTAGTGGGCCGCCTGCGGGATCACGGCGTCGTTGACGTTGACGACCGGGATGCCGGCCGCCTTGGCCTCGTCGAGCGCGGGCTGGAGGTTGGCGTCGGTCTGGGGCGACAGGAGCAGGACGCTGTAGCCCTGCGTGATCATGTTCTCGGCGATCGACAGCTGGCCGAGCTGGTCGCCCTCGCTCTGCGCCGCCTGGTAGGTGACCGGCACGCCGGCGGCCTTGCCGAAGGCCTCGTAGCCCTGGCCGAGCAAGCGCCAGTATTCGTTGGTGAGCGTCTTCGACACGCCGCCGGCCTTCGTGCCGGCCGGCATCTTCGGGAAGGGCCCGAACTTGGCGGCGAGCTGCGACCAGTCGATCCGGTCGGGCTCGCTGTCGGAGTTGAGGGGCTTGAGGTCCTGGGCGGCGAGCGGGGACAGGACCAGCGTCATGACGCCGGCGAGCAGAAGCGCTTTCATGGTGTTTCCTCCTGGACGAAGCTGATATCGGTCCGGCCGCCTCGTTGGGCGGCCGACGGATCTGGGTCGGGCCTGTCAGGGCCCGAACATCACGTCCCGCACGATGGTCTGCGTCGAGACGGCGTCCTGCAGCGCGATGGCGGCGGACAGGCGGTTGTCGGCGTCGAGCCGCTCGACGACGCGGAGCATCCGGCCGACGGTGGCGATGTTGGCCTCGCATTCCCGCACGGGGTCGAGGCCGGTGAGGTCGGGGAAGGTGTCGAAGTAGATCGGCCCGTCGAAGCCGGAGCGCTTCACCTCGCGCAGGAGTTCGATGGTCTGGACCGAGTGGACCGCGCCCACCATCAGCCCGTCGTCGCGCTTGGCGTAGCCGTCGTTGAGGTGGACGCCGAGCAGGCGGCTGTGCCGGGCGATGAGGGCCGCCGCGAAGGCGGGCTGCTCGTCGGCGTAGAGCACGTGGGCGAAGTCGAGCGTCACGCCGGTGTTCGGCATCCCGACCTCCTTGAGCGCCAGCAGCGTCGTGGCGCAGTCGGGCATGAGCGAGTAGGAGCGCGGCTCGTTGGGCTTGTACTCGATGCTGATCAGGCACTCCGGGTCGTGCGCCGCAACCTCGCGGATGCCCTCGACCTCCTGAGCCCAGACCGCGGCGTAGTCGGCCTGGAACGCGTAGTCGAAGCCGTCCTGGCCGAGCCAGATCGTCATCAGGTTCGAGCCCGCCTCGCGGGCGGCGTCGATGCCGCGCTTGGTGAGGTCGATGGCCTCGCGCCGCACCGCCGGGTCGGGGTTGGTGAAGGCACCGATCTTGAAGGCGGGGTTCGAGTAGTAGCGCATCGCGAGGCCGTTGACCGACAGGCCGAGGTCGCGGATCGCCTGCCCGGTCGCCCGCGCGTCGGGCCCGAGGTGGTCCGGGTAGTTGAGGTCCACGTCGGTCAGGCCTTCCGCGGTGGCGGCGCGCTCCGCCATCTGGAGCGGCGTCGGCTTGCCGTGGCCCGCAGGCCAGTACGCGTCGGGCTTGGACGCGAAGGAATTCAAGCGCGTCGCGAAGCGCGGCGGGGTGGACTGCACCGGTTTGGCCTCCCTGTGATTGGCCACAAAATCACAGATTTCCGTATTTTTGTAAAGTAGCCGCGGTGAAAAATCTCACCGCCTTCGCACCCGTCTCCGCCCGGCACTCCGAGCGGAATTCGGCGTTGCACCCCAGGCAGCCCCGCGAAGCGCGAGACGGGATGGGTTCGGCAGCACAGGTTTCGTGAGCGCGATCACTACAAGATCACGATCGGATATGATCTTATGAAGATCGCATCCGCAGATCCGACGGCTCCGCGCTGCCCGGCGCCGTCGGACCGGCTCGATCAGGAGAGGCTTCCATGCACCCGGCGACGACCCGCCCCACGGCGATGTCCACCACAGCGCGGCTCCGGCCGCCGGAGCGTCCTCGCGTGGCCGGCCCGTGAGCCCGTGCCCTGCCCCTCGGCCTCCCGGGCTCCATGGTGCGAGCTTCCTGTCCCGCGAAGCCTTCGACGAGAGCCTTGACGCTCGGCGGCCCCATCGGGGCAGTGTGGGGCGAGGCGGCGCTTCGGCGGCCGCGGCCGTGAGGAGAGGGACGATGACGGACGTGACGGATCCGAAGTCGGTCGGTCCGCGGATCCGGATGATGATGCCGAACCTGACCCCGCTCGAGGCGCGGGTCGTCGACACCGTGTTCGGCCGCCGCGACTTCAGCGACGCGACGGCCCTGAAGGACGTGGCGGAGGACGCCGGCGTGTCCGAGGCCATGGTGGTGAAGATCGCCAAGAAGCTGGGCTTCGCGGGCTACCGCGACTTCCGCGCCAACGTCGCCGAATACGTCCGCCTGCCCATCGCCGAGATGCACGAGGAGCTGTCGCCGGACGACACGGCGGGCGAGATCATCCAGAAGGTGTTCCGCGCCTCGACGCAGGCGCTGGAGGAGACGCTGGCGATCGCCGACGTCGAGGCCTTCGAGCGCGCCGCCGGCCTGATCCACGCCGCGCGGCGGCGCGACCTCTACGGCGTCGGCGGCTCGGCCCAGATTGCGCGGGACGTGTCGCACAAGATGCTGCGCATCGGCGTGCGCGCCACCGTCTTCGACGACGCCCACATGATGGCGATGTCGGCGGGCCTGCTCGGCCAGGACGACCTCGCGATCGGCTTCTCGCACAGCGGCGCGACGCTGATCGTGCTCGACGCGCTCCAGCTCGCGCGCCGCAACGGTGCGAGGACGATCGCGGTGACCAACTACCTCGGCTCGCCGATCGCCGAGGCGGCCGACGTCGTGCTGTGCTCGACGGCGCGCGGCTCGCCGCTGCTCGGCGAGAACGCGGCCGCCCGCGTCGCCCAGCTCACCATGCTGGATGCGATCTTCGTGCTCGTGGCCCAGCGCGACTATGCCACCGCGGAGCGCAACCTGACGCGAACCCAGGACGCCGTGCGGGGCAAGAGGAAGAACTGAGCCGACCGCGGGGACGAGGACGCGCGCAGCCGCGGCCCTGTTCCGGCCGCCCTGGCGACGCCGGCACCGTCCTCACAGCACCGCCAGCATCCCCCCGTCCACGTAGATGATCTGGCCGTTGACGTAGTCGGAGGCGCGCGAGGCCAGGAACACCGCGGCGCCGACCAGCTCCTCGGGCCGGCCCCAGCGCTGCGCCGGCGTGCGGCCCACCACCCAATCGTTGAAGGCGGGGTCGTCGACCAGCGCCTGGTTCATGTCGGTCAGCATGTAGCCGGGCCCGATGGCGTTGGCCTGGATGCCGTGGCGCGCCCATTCGGCCGTCATGGCCTGCGTCAGCATCTTGATGCCGCCCTTGGCCACCGTGTAGGGCGCCACCGTGGCGCGCGCCGCCGCGCTGGTCAGCGAGCCGATGTTGACGACCTTGCCGGCCCCGCGCGGGATCATGCGTCGCGCCGCCTCGCGCCCGACCACGAAGGCGCTCGTCAGGTTGGTGTCGATCACGCGGCGCCAGTCGGCGGTGTCGAGCTCGACCATGGGCCGGCGGAACTGGATGCCGGCGTTGTTGACCAGCACGTCGACGGCGATCCCCTCGGCGTCGAGCCGCCCGAAGGCCGCCACCACGGCGGCCTCGTCGGTCACGTCGAAGGGCGCCTCGTGCACCGTGTGGCCGGCGGCCCGCAGCGCCGCAGCGGTCGCGGCGAGGCGCCCCGCGTCGGCGCCGTTGAGCACCAGCGCGGCGCCGGCCTCGGCCAGCCCCTCGGCCATGGCGCGGCCGAGCCCGCGCGAGGAGCCGGTGACGAGCGCGGTGCGCCCGGAAAGATCGAACAATCCGGCCACCGTCACAGCTCCGAGCGCCGCACGGACAGGTCGGACCGCGCGAACACGGCCGGCTGAAGCTCCGTGCCGAGCCCCGGCCCTTCCATCGGCAGCACGTGGCCGTCCGCGATCGTCGGCATCACCGTCACGAGCTCCCTGTACCAGCCCGTGTAGAAGGCGCGCACGCTTTCCTGGATCAGCGTGTTGGGCTGCGAGAAGGAGGCGTGGATGCCGGCGACGAAGCCGACCGGCCCCACGCAGTCGTGCGGCGCGAAGGGGCGGTGGTAGGTGTCGGCCAGGGCCGCGATCTTGCGCCCCTCGGTCAGGCCGCCGGTCCAGCACAGGTCCGCCATCACGACGCTCATCGCGTCCCGGTCCAGCATGTCCTTGTAGGGGAAGCGCGAGCCGAGCGTCTCGCTGGCGCAGATCCAGGTGGGGGTGGAGCGCGCCAGCTCCGCCAGCGCCTGCGGCGAGTTCATGCGGATCGGGTCCTCCAGCCAAGTCGGCGCGTAGGGCTCGAGCCAGCGGGCGATCCTCTTCGCCATGGGCAGGTTCCACAGCGAATGCATCTCGACCATGATCTCGATGCGGTCGCCGACCGCGCGGCGGATCCTCTCGAAGGGGTCGAGCGCGGCCTTCAGCTCGTCGACCGTGATGTGCACGCCGTCGTTGGCGATGGCGGCCGGATCGAAGGGCCAGATCTTCATGGCCGTGATGCCCTGCTCCAGCAGGCTCTCGGCGAGGGCGTCGGCGCGGGTCATGAAGCCGTTGAGGTCCTCGAAGGGCCCGGCGGACTCGTCGAAGTTCCAGGTGGAGACCGGCTTGATGTCGTTCGAGCGCACGTAGCCGTAGCCCGCGCAGGTGTTGTAGATGCGCTGGCGCGGCCGGCACAGGCCGCCGAGCATCTGGTGCACGGGCTGGCCGCACACCTTGCCGAAGGCGTCCCAGAGCGCGATGTCGACCGCCGAGGCCGCGCGGTATTCGACGCCGGTGCTCGCCTGCGCCATCGGCAGGTTCAGCATCTCGCGGTGCAGGGCCTCGATGTGGAGCGGGTCCTTGCCCAGGAGCCGGCCCGCCAGCGTGTCGTGGAGGTGGGCCTCGACGGCCCCGGCGACGTAGAAGGTTTCGCCGAGGCCGACCACGCCGGCGTCGGTGTGCACGCGCACCCACAGCACGTTGGCGAACTCGGCCGTGCGCAGCGTCTCGATCGCGGTGATCTTCATCGGGCTCCTCCGAGGATCGCGAGGCGCTCCGCCAGGCCCGCCACGGCGTCGTCGCCGAGGTTGGGATAGGCGAAGCGCAGGTGGTCCTCCTGGCCGGGGCCGAAGAAGGAGCCGGGCAGCGCCAGCAGGCCCGCCTCGGCGCAGAGCCGCTCCGCCGCGGCCTCGGCCGAGCCGCCGAGCGGGTGGCGCACGTAGGCGAAATAGGCGCCGATCGCCGACACCGACCAGCCCGGCGCCGCCGCGACCGCCGCGGCGAAGAGCGCCGCGCGGCGCGCGACGGCGTCCCGCGTGCCGGTGCGCCAGCCGCGCGTGCCCTCCACCGCCCAGGCGACAGCCGCCTGCGCGGCGCGGGGCGGGCAGATGGTGACGCAGTCGAGCACCTTGGCGACCTCGGCCAGCAGCGGGCGGCCCGCCACGGCGGCGCCGAGCCGGTGGCCCGGCACGGCGTAGCTCTTCGAGAAGGAGTAGAGGTGGATCAGCGCGTCCCGCCAGTTCGGGTCGCGGAACAGGCCGTGCGGGCGCGCGCCGCCGGGCAGGAAGTCGCGGTAGGTCTCGTCCAGCACCAGCGCGATGCCGGCCTCCCGCGCCAGCGCCAGGAAGCCGGCCAGAACCTCCGGCGGGTAGATGGCGCCGGTGGGGTTGTTGGGCGACACGAGCACGATGGCGCGCGTGGCGGGGCCGATCAGCGCCCGCGCGGCCGCGACCGAGGGCACGAAGCCGTCGGCGGCGCGGCAGAACAGCGGCACCGCCACGATGCCCTGGATGTCGAGCGCCATCTTGTGGCTGAAGTACCAGGGCGTCGGCACGATCGCCTCCTCGCCCCGCCCCGCCACCGCCATCATGGCGACCGCGAAGGCCTCGTTGCAGCCCGAAGTGATCGCGACCTCGTCGGGCGCGACCGCGGCGCCGTAGAGCGCCGACACGTCGGCCGCGAGGGCGGCGCGCAGGGCCGGCTCGCCTGTGATCGGCCCGTAGCCGGCGTGGGCCGGGTCGCCCGCGGCGGCGGCCATGCGCTGGAGCAGCGCGTCCGGCGGCGGCACGCCCGGCACCGCCTGGGCGAGGTCGACGAGCGGGCCGTGCCGGCCGTCGTAGGCGGCCCGCCAGAGCGCCGCCGCGGGGACGGGCGGGGGCGCCGTGGCGGCGACGAGCGGGTTGATTCTCAAGCGGAGAAGCCCTCCAGAAAGGCGTCGAGGCAGGGCCCGATGGCGTCGAGCGCGTAGCCGCCCTCCTGCACGACGAGCGTGGGCAGGCCGAGCGCGGCGAGCCGCCGCCCGACCGCGTGGAAATCCGCGGCGTCGAGCTTCAGCACGCCGATCGGGTCGTCGCGGTGGGCGTCGAAGCCGAGCGCCACCACCAGAGCCTCGGCGCCGAAGCCGCGCACCCGCTCGGCCGCCGCGTCGAGCGCCGCCGCCATGGCGTCGCCGCCGGAGCCGTGCGGCAGCGGCAGGTTCAGGTTGAAGCCCTCGCCGGCGCCGTGGCCCGCCTCGGCGGCGTAGCCGGTGTAGAACGGGTAGTAGTCGCTCGGGTCCGCGTGGATCGAGACGGTGAGCACGTCCGCGCTCGTGTAGAAGATCTGCTGCGTGCCGTCGCCGTGGTGGGCGTCGACGTCGACGATCGCCACGCGGGCGAAGCGGGTTCCGAGCCGCCGCGCCGCCACCGCCGTGTTGTTGAGGTAGCAGAAGCCCGAGGCGCGGTCGGCGCGGGCGTGGTGGCCGGAAGGGCGGCACAGCGCGTAGGCGGAGCGCTCGCCGGCCACCAGGGCGTCGGCCGCCGCGGCGGCCGTCTCGTTCGAGCGCAGGGCCGAGGTCCAGGTGTCCGGCCCCATGGGCACCGACAGGTCGCCGAGGTACCAGCCGGCCTGGCCGATCAGCCCCGTCGCCGGGCAGTCCGGACGCGCCGCCTCGCCGGGCCGCCCGCTCCAATACGGGAAGGTGTTGGGCCAGACCTCGGGGCCGCGGTCCGGCAGGGCTTCCCAACGCGCCCAGGCGGTCTCGAGGAAGCGCAGGTAGGCGGGCGTGTGGACCGCGAGCGCCGGGCCGGTGCCCAGCGCCGGCGGGGGCTCGACCGCGACGCCGCGCCGGGCCAGGGCGCCGAGCAGCCGCTCGGTGCGGGCCGGCAGGTCGCGCACGGGGGCGAGGCGGCCGAAGCGCATGTACTGCTGCGGCGCGTGCAGAACTTGGTCGGGGTGGTGGAAGGCGCGCATGGGGGCTCCGTCGCGTCCGGGAGGATGGGGCGCCGGACCGCCTCTGTCCATGCGCCGGATGACGGCGGCGCCCGATCGCGCCATGATGTTCCCCGCGAGATCCAGCGGGGGACGGGCGCATGGCTGACGGCAGGGCTGAGACGGTCGAGATCGGCACACCGCAGCTCCGGGCCGAGGTCGCCCTGCACGGGGCCGAGCTCGTGCGGCTGCGGGACGAGGCGGGCCGCGACCTGCTGTGGGACGGCGACCCGGCCTACTGGACCGGGCGGGCGCCGATCCTGTTCCCGATCGTCGGCCGGCTGAAGGGCGACCGCCTGATGGTGGACGGCGTCGCCCACCCCATGCGCCAGCACGGCATCGCCCGCACCTCCGATTTCCGCCTGATGGCGCACGACGGCGCGTCCTGCCGGCTGCACCTCACCGCTGACGACGCCACCCGCCACGCCTATCCGTTCGACTTCGCGCTCGACCTCGACTACCGGGTCGAGGGCGCGACCCTGACCATCGCCGGCACGGTGCGGAACGCCGGCGCCATCCCCATGCCGGCGTCCTTCGGCTTCCACCCGGCCTTCCGCCGCCCCCTGCCCTACGGGGCCGACCCCGTCGTCACCTTCGCCGAGGAGGAGCCCGGGCCGATCGCCGCCGTCGCGGGCGGCCTCCTGTCCGACGAGCCCCGGCCCTCGCCGGTGGAGGGCCGGACGCTCGCCCTCACGCCCCACCTGTTCGACGACGACGCGCTGATCTTCCTCAGCCCCCGCAGCCGCTCGGTGCGCTACGGCACGCCGGGCGGGCGCGGCCTCACGGTCGACTTCGCCGACATGCCGCAGCTCGGCATCTGGTCGAAGCCCGGCGCGCCCTTCCTGTGCATCGAGCCCTGGTCGGGCCACGCCAGCCCGGCCGGCTTCGACGGCGACGTGACGGAGAAGCCCGGCATGGCGCTGCTGGCGCCCGGCGAGCGCCGGACCTTCGCGATGCGGGTGACGCTGGACGCCCCATGACCGCCGCCGGCGCGGCGCGATCAACGAGCGTGATCCAGAGCATCAGATCATTTGATCTCTTGAGTTCATTGCATCAACAATACTCATCTCCCACATGGGGTGTCACGACAGGCTCGCGCCGGGCATCGACGGGGCCGAGAGGAGACACGGCCATGGACAACCCCTTCCACTACGACCCGATCGAATACCGCGACCAGGTCGCCCACATCGCCGAGCACGTCGTGGCGAACGACGACGCGCTCCCCACGGTGGCGCCCCGGATCGAGGTCGAGATCAACAGCTACCACGGGCCGGCGATCGCCGAGGCCGAGCGGGAGCGCCTGGGCCGGATCTACCCGCGGCTCCACCGCTGAGCCGCCCGGCGGCCGGCGCGCCGCCGGCCGGGCGTCAAGCTCGCCCGCGCCGGTAGCGCGCCGCGGCGTCCCCGAAGGCCTCGAACAGCGCGCGGTTCACCGGGTTGGTCTGCGGATCGTATTCCGCGTGCCACTGGACGCCGAGCGCGAAGCCGGCGGCGTCCCGGATGCGGATCGCCTCGGCCGTGCCGTCCTCGGCCACGCCCTCGACGACGACGCGTCCGCCGACGCCGTCGAGCCCCTGACCGTGCAGCGAGTTGACCCGGATGCGGTTTCGCCCGAACAGTTCGGCGAAGGCGCCGCCGGGAACGAGGTCGACGTCGTGCCGGTCGGCGAAGATGACCTCCAGATCCGGGTGGATCTCCCCGTTCTCCAGCCGCGGCATGCGGTGGTTCATGCGGCCGGGCAGGTCGCGGATCTCGGGGTGGAGCGAGCCGCCGAAGGCGACGTTGAACTCCTGGAAGCCGCGGCAGATGCCGAACACCGGCAGGCCCGCCGCCACGCAGGCCTCGATCAGCGGCAGCGCCAGCGAGTCCCGCTCCTGGTCGTAGGGCTCGTGGCTGGGGTGGTGCTCCGCGCCGAAGCGGGTCGGGTGGACGTTGGCGCGGGCGCCCGTGAGCAGAACGCCGTCGACCGCCCCCATCAGGGCCGCGAGGTCGGTGATGTCGGGCGTGCCGGCGAACATCAGCGGCAGCGCGCCGGCCACCTCCGCCACCGCCTTCATGTTGGCGCGCGCGGCGAGCTGCGCGGGGTAGCGGTTCTCGACCACGTGGCCGTTGCCGATGATCCCGATGACGGCCCTGGCCATCCCTGCCCTCCGACGGTGGCGGGCCGGGGCGGCCCGCCGATGGTTTCCGGGCCGGCAATATCCGTTCCACTTCGCCCGGGGAAGCGGGACCGCCGCGCGGGCGGCCCCGGCGCGATCAGTTCGCCTTGAGGACCTGCCCGCGCATCTCGCCGGCCTTGTTGGCCGCGGTGTGAATGTTGAAGTACATGTCGCCGTCGGTGAGGGCCTTGGCCTGCTCGTCCGTGAGCGTGGCGCTGCCCTTGATCGGGCTGGCGAGGTCGCCATTGATCGGCACCATCACGGGGGCGTTCTTGCCGACGGGCGCGGGGCCGTGGAAATGCGCCGCCGTGGCGGGGCCGGTCAGGCCCGAATAGGTGACGCCGTAGCTCAGCAGCTTGGAGGCGGTGTCGTAGGTGGCGGCGAGCTCGCCCTGGCCCTGGCTGTTGGTGACCGGGGGCACCTCGCTGGAGGGCAGGATGGTGGCCTTGTAGTTCACCGTCTCGGCCGCCGCGGGGAGCGCGAGGGCGGCGAAGGCCGCGGCAGCCAGAAGCATTGAAGAGCGCATGGTGATCCTCCCGTGGGGGCCGGCGCCGGCCCGTCCCTGGTTTATGGGGCGACGACGGCCGAGGCCAAGCTCGGAAACCGATTGCGTACTACGGCGCCTCAACGGCCACCCTGCCCGAGGGGGTTCGCAGGCTCACCTTGTTCGAAACAGCCATATGCGATGGTGCCACCTTCCGCAGCCGTCGAAAGCCGTCGATGGCGCATATTCGCCGGAGCGCTTCCGGGGTGCTTACAGCTTCTCGGCCCAATCTCGCGCGAACTGGGCTCCGCGAGGACCCAAAAGGATTTCTCGACTTTGATGCGGGTTCAAACCCATAGAGCAATCCGCCGTCAGTCATCTCAAGGTTGAGAATCGATGCGATTTAATCGCTATCATTGGTTGCATGGCTCTCACACCTCCTTTAGTGATGGATCGCTTTCCGGAAAGCACACCTCGAAGAAATTGTGGAGATATAATCGTGCAAAAGATTAAGCAGTTTCGCATGAGGAACAATGGAGGTTTCGTCTGTGCGGGCCAGATCCAGTACATCGACCAGAACGGAAACGTTCAGATGACAGAGACCGCAGGCAATATACCGATTGGACAGGGTGAGTGGGTCGACCCCGGCTCCCTCGGAGTACCTGATGGCTCCCCTATCATGCTGTGCTTCAATATCGTCCTTGGCAGCAACAGGACAGCCGGACAATATTATATGTCCGACACAAGCAGCAATCAATACGCTGAATATGATATCACAGGAACTACCCTGAACAGTCATGTCCACTTTGATGGCGTGAAGTCATCGTGAGTTAAGCAAAAATCAGAGCTTAGGACCACTTCTCGTCGGGATGACGCACGTTTCAACCGCGGACAACTCCGTCCTGACCGATTTTGGGGTCGAGATGATGGTCTCCTGATAGGGCGACCGCACAACCATCATTGTCCGGTTGTCCCAAGCCTTCTGAAAGCGTTCGCCGGACGTTTCTTCTCAGTCCACCGCCATGGGCACAACTTATTGGTGGCAGTGCCGAGCTCTGCAATCCGATGACTCAACAGAGTGGCCTCCGACCCCGCGGACATGCCGCGGGGTTCACAGTCGACACCTCGACCAACGCAGGTTTCAGCGCGAGAACTTTTTGTACTTCATGCGGTGGGGGACGAGCTTGTCGACGCCGAGGCGGCGCTTCTTGTCCTCCTCGTAGTCGGCGAAGTTGCCCTCGAACCATTCCACGTGGCTGTCGCCCTCGAAGGCCAGCATGTGGGTGGCGATGCGGTCGAGGAAGAAGCGGTCGTGGCTGATGATCACGGCGCAGCCCGCGAAGGCCAGGAGCGCGTCCTCCAGCACCCGCAGCGTGTCGACGTCGAGGTCGTTGGTCGGCTCGTCGAGCAGCAGGACGTTGGCGCCCTTCTTCAGCATCTTGGCGAGGTGCACGCGGTTGCGCTCGCCGCCCGACAGCGAACCCACCTTCTTCTGCTGGTCGCCGCCCTTGAAATTGAAGGCCGAGCAGTAGGCGCGCGAGTTGATCTCCTTCTTGCCGAGGTAGATCACCTCCTGGCCGTCGGAGATCTCCTCCCACACGTTCTTCTTCGGGTCGAGCGCGTCCCGCGACTGGTCGACGTAGCCGATGTCGACCGAGTCGCCGTGCTTGATCGTGCCGCTGTCGGGCTCGACCTGCCCGGTGATCATCTTGAACAGCGTGGTCTTGCCGGCGCCGTTCGGCCCGATGATGCCCACGATGCCGCCCGGCGGCAGCTTGAACGACAGGTCGTCGATCAGCAGCCGGTCGCCGTAGCCCTTCTTGAGGCCCTCGACGTCGATGACGTTGCGGCCGAGCCGCTCCGCCACCGGGATGACGATCTGGGTGATCGAGGGCACGCGCTCCTCGCTCTTGGCCAGCAGGTCCTCGTAGCGCTGGATGCGGGCCTTGCTCTTGGTCTGGCGGGCCTTCGGCGAGGAGGCGATCCACTCGCTCTCCTGCTCCAGCGCGCGCTGGCGCGCCTCGTCCTCGCGGCCCTCCTGCAAGAGGCGCTTCTGCTTCTGCTTCAGCCAGGTGGAATAGTTGCCCTCGTAGGGGATGCCCCGGCCGCGGTCGAGCTCCAGGATCCAGCCCGTGACGTTGTCGAGGAAGTAGCGGTCGTGGGTCACGATCAGGATCGCGCCCGGATAGGACCGCAGGTGCCCCTCCAGCCAGGACACCGTCTCGGCGTCGAGGTGGTTGGTCGGCTCGTCGAGGAGCAGCATCTCGGGCTTCTCGAGCAGCAGCTTGCACATGGCGACGCGGCGGCGCTCGCCGCCCGACAGGCTTTCCACGTCGGCGTCCTCGGGCGGGCAGCCCAGCGCGTCCATGGCCTGGTCGACCTGGGCGTCGAGGTCCCACAGGTTCTGCGCCTCGATCTCGTCCTGGAGCGCCGTCATCTCGTCGGCGGTCTCGTCCGAGTAGTTCATGGCGAGCTCGTTGTAGCGGTCGAGGATCGCCTGCTTCTTGGCCACGCCGAGCATGACGTTGCCGCGCACGCCGAGCGCGGGGTCGAGCTGCGGCTCCTGCGGCAGGTAGCCCACCTTGGCGCCCTCGGCCACGAAGCCCTCGCCGGTGAACTCCTTGTCGATGCCGGCCATGATGCGCAGCAGCGTCGACTTGCCCGCGCCGTTCACGCCGAGGACGCCGATCTTGGCGGTCGGATAGAAGGACAGGTTGACGTTGTCGAGCACCTTCTTGCCGCCGGGATAGGCCTTGGTCAGGCCCTGCATGTGATAGACGAACTGGTTGGCTGCCATGGGGAGTCGGGCCGTCGCGCGCTGGTGGATGGGGGATTGGAGCTGGAGGTAGCAGCCCGCCGGGACGCGTTCAAGCGCGCCCGCCGACGGGGGCCGCCACACATGCGTCAAGCTCAAGCCCTACCGCGGCTCCCGAGTTTCAGGAGTTGCCCGTGACATCGACCGCCGTCGCATCCTACCAGCCGGTCCCGGCCGAGCCGGCCCCGCGGCCCGTCGGCGCCGCCGACGGGCTGCCCGTCTTCGCCAGCGACGGCGCGGACGGGCTCGACCAGGCCGCGGCGGCGGGCCTGCTGGCGGAGCTCGCCATGCACCGCCGCGCCGAGACGCCGCTGTCGGTCGGGATCTTCGGGCCGCCCGGCTCGGGCAAGACGCGGTTCCTCGCGACCCTGCTCGACGCCGCGGCCCGCCTCGGCGCGGCGGCGGGCGCCGCCGCCGGCACGACACCCTTCCTGTCGCGCGTCGTGACGGCGCGGGCCGAGGCCGTGCCGGGCCGGAACGCCGTGTCGCTGCTGGTCGACGCCGTGCTGTCGTCGCTGGCGGAAGCGCATCCGGCCTTCGCCGAGACCGCCGTCCACGCCGGGAGCGACCCGCGCGAGGCCGCGCGCCTGGCGGGCGAGCGCGTCAACGCCCTGCGCCGCGCGCTCGACGGCGAGCGGCAGACGCTGGACGAGCTGTCGAGCCGCCGCGCGCGGCTGACCGACGCCGTGCTGTTCGACGCCTCGGGCTCGCGGCTCGACGGCTTCGCGCGGGCCAACCGCGGGCGCATCGAGGCGCGCCTCGCCGGCTTCGGGATCGGCTCCGGCGACCCCGTCCGCACCTACAAGGAGCTGGTGCGCCAGGGCGCCGAGGCGGGCGGCGGCTCCCGCCTCGGCCTGACGCTGAGGGCGCTCTGGGCCTACGAGGGCCAGGGCCGTCTGCTCGTGCTGGCGGCCCTGCTCGTCGCCCTCGGCTGGGCCGCGGGGGCCGGCGCCGACAATCCGGACGCGGTGGCGAGCTGGCTCGCGGGCTTCGGCGACCGCTTCACCGCGGCGACCGACTGGGGCCGCGCGCACCTCGACCTCCTCCAGCCGGTGAGCCGCATCGCCTTCGCGCTGGCTGCCCTGGCGCTGCTCGCCGACGTGGTGCGGGCGGCGCGCTTCCTCGGGCCGATTTTCAAGGGCGCGGCCCTGCTCAAGGGCGACCTCGCGGCCCGGCGCCGCGACCTCGACGGCCTGCTGGCGCACCAGACGCGGCGCGTGGACGGCCTCGCGGCCGAGGCCGAGGCGGCCGGGCACGGCGCCGAGGCGGCGCAGCGGCGCGCGGAGGAGCGGCGCGGCGGCGGCGGCCTGTCCGACCACGGCGCCGCGCTGGCGGGCGAATTGTTCGGCCTCGCGCGCACGCCCGAGATCGCGGCGGACGGGTTCTTCGCCGAGCTGAGCCGGGGCATGGCGGCGGGCGCCGAGGGTGCGCCCGAGCGCGTCGTCATGGCGCTCGACGGGCTCGACCGGCTGCCAGCGGCCGAGGCGGCGGCGTTGCTCGGCGCGGCGGGACGGCTCCTCGCCCGCCCGGGATTCGCGCTCGTGACGGCGCTGGACCGCGACGCCGCGGCGGAAGCGCTCGGCGAGACCGACCCCGCGGGAGCCGCCTCGCGGCTCGACCGGGCCGTGGGCGTCTCCTACGACCTCCGTGCCGCGGGGCCCGACGTGTCGGCGCTGGCCGGGCGGCTGCTCGACCCCAGGGTGGCGGAGGAGCGCGCAGCGCCGGCCGTCGACGGGACGCGCTCGGCGCTCGACCGCGCTCACGAGCCCTACGAGGCCGAGCTGGTGTCGCGGCTCGCGCCCTTCGCGGGCAGCACCCCGCGGGCCGTCAAGCGCTTCGTCAACGCCTATCGGGTCGCGCGGGCGGACCCGCGGCTCGCGCGCGCGGCGCCGGCCTGCTTCGCCATGCTGGCGCTCGGCCTCGCGCTCGACGGAGCGGGCGCGGGCAGCGAGCTTGCGGGCTTCGACGCCGACGTAGCGCGGGGCAGGGTCACGGTGGACCCGGCGTCCGAGTTCGGACGCGCCTTCGCGGCCGCCATCGGCACGGTCGGCCAGGAGGCCGCCGCCGCGGACCTGCGCCGGGGGCTGGCCGTGGCGCGGAGCTACGGGCGCCGCGGCTGAGCCGAGGGAGGCGGGGCGGGGCGCCGCCCCGAACCGCTTCGAGGCTCCGCGACACCGACGCAGAAGAGCCCGCCCCGCGGGGGCGGGGCGGGCTCTCGATCGTTCAGGATCCGCCGGGGGGTGACGCCCGACGGTCGGCCGGGTTCAGCGGTCGGCCTGCCAGCCCTTGTAGTCCTTGACGTTGTCGCGGGTGACGAGCGTCGAGGGCACGAGGGTGATCTTCTCGGCCGGAGCCTTGCCGTTGAGGAGGTCGACGCCGATGTCGACGCCCTTGCGGGCGAGCGAATAGGGATCCTGGCTGGCGGAGGCCTGGATCATCGGCGTCTTCGGGTCCTTGAGGGCCGCCTCGATGTCCGGCGCGCCGTCGACCGACGTGATGATGATGTTGTTGCGGTTGAGCTGCTGGGCCGCGAGGTTGGAGCCCAGAGCCTGCGGGTCGTTGATGGTGAAGATCGCCTGCACGTCGGGGAAGCGCGTCAGCAGCGACTTCATCACGGTGAGGCCGGCGTCGCGCTGGCCCTTGCCGTCCTGGTCGGACGACAGGAGCTTCATGTCGGGCGCCTTGGCGAGGGCGTCCTTGCAGCCCTTCACGCGGTCGATCACCGACGACACCTGCGGGCCGTTCTCGATGATGACGTTGCCCTTGCCGGCCAGCTTGTCGATGAAATACTGGCAGGCGATCTGCCCGGCCTGGACGTTGTCGGTGGTCACGGCCGCGTCGGCCCCGTCCGCGTAGGTGTCGACGGCGATCACCTTGATGCCCGCCTTCTGGGCCTTCTCGATGGCGGGCTTCAGCGCCTTGGGGTCGCCGGGGTTCAGCAGGATGATGTCCACGCCGGCCGCGATGAAGTTGTCGATCTGGTTGACCTGCTTGCCGAGGTCGTAGTCGTAGCCGAATGTCAGGATCTTGACGTTCGGGTTGGTCTTCTTGGCCTCGTATTCGGCGCCCTTGCTCAGCGCGATGAAGAACGGATTGCCGAGCGAGCCCAGCGAGATGCCGATGGACTTCAGCTCCTTGGCCTGGGCGCTGCCGGCGGCACCGCCGGCCACGAGCGCCAGGGCGGCGCCGGCGAGCAGGATCTTCTTCAACATGGGGTCTCCCTGGGTGGTGTCTGGTTGGCGGCGCCGCTCCGGCGCCGTTCCTTCCCGCCCGGCGCGTGCCGGAGGAATGGGGTGATGGCACGCCGTCTCGGCGCGCGGAAGGACGGGGCGCGCTCCCTGCCGCATCCGGCTGTGGATCGCGCCGCCGGGCTCAGGTGCGGGCGCCGCCCTGGTTGCGCAGCCGGTCGAGCGCCACGGCGCCGATGATGACGAGCCCCTTGATGATGAACTGCCACACGTCCGACACGCCGGCGAGGATGAGGCCGTTGGCCAGCACGGCGATGATGAGGGCGCCGATCAGCGTGCCGACGACCGAGCCGACGCCGCCCACGAAGCTCGTGCCGCCGAGGATCACGGCCGCGATGGCGTCGAGCTCGTAGCCGGTGCCGAGCTGGAGGCCGTTGGCGGACTGGAGCTGCGCGGCCTGCATGAGGCCGGCGAGGCCCGACAGGACGCCGGACGCGCCGTAGACGAAGAGCAGCACGGCCCAAACCTTGATGCCGGACAGGCGCGCCGCGGCGGGGTTGCCGCCCACCGCGTAGATGTGCACGCCCAGCACCGTGCGGCGCAGGATGAACCAAGCCGCCACCACGACCACGAGGGCGATCACGGTCAGCCAGGAGATGTCGCCGATCGGCGTCGGGATGTTGTTGGCGATGCCGGCGAAGGACAGATCCGAATTGAACACCGTCGTGTCGTTGCCGAAGTAGCGCGCGAGGCCGCGCACCGCGGTGAGGGAGCCCAGCGTGACGATGAAGGGCGGCAGCTTCAGCGCGGCGATCAGCGAGCCGTTGATGAGGCCGAAGCCCGCGCCGACCAGCAGCGCGACCGGCACGGTGATGACGCTGTAGTTGGCGATGTTGGCGATGATGAGCGCCGACATGGCCGCGACCGCCAGGATGGAGCCGACCGACAGGTCGATGCCGCCCGTCAGGATGACGAAGGTCATGCCCGTGGCCAGCACGGTGTTGATGGAGGCGAGCTGCGCCACCACCGGCAGGTTGGCCGAGGTGAGGAAGCGGCCCGAGGCGAAGTTGAACGAGCCCGTGTCGGCGTAGCTGCTCAGGAACTGGAACAGGACTGCCAGCAGCACCAGCACGGGCAGCATGCCGGCCGTCTGTATGAAGCTCCGCATGCGCTGCTTGGCGACGGCGGACGTCCCGGCGTCGGTCTTGGCTGGATTGGCGGTGCTCACGGTCCCTGCCCCTCTGTTTCTGTCGTTGGTCGGTCGTGGAACGGCGTCAGTGGCGGGTGGGCGGCGAGGCGCCGGGGTTGTGGCCGATGGCGACCTCGCCGGCCGCGGCCCTGTCGCCGAGTTCGAAGCCGCCGGCCGACGAGCGGTCGGCCTCCTCGGCCGACACCGAGCGGTTGGCCGCCGTGGCGAGCGCGATGATGGCTTCCTGGTTGATGTCGTCGTCGCGCACCTCGCCCTCGAGGTGGCCCTCGCGCATCACGATCACGCGGTCGGCCACGCCCACCACCTCGGCGAGCTCCGAGGAGATGACCAGCACGGCGGCGCCGCCCTTCGCGAGGTCGTCGATGATGCGGTAGATCTCGGATTTCGCGCCGATGTCGACGCCGCGGGTCGGCTCGTCGAGGATCAGCACCATGGGGCGCGTCTCGAGCAGGCGCGACAGCAGGCACTTCTGCTGGTTGCCGCCCGACAGCGAGCCGACCGTGATGTCGGGGCCGGCGACGCGGATCTTCATGGCCGCGATGGCGTCGCGGCAGCGCTGCAGCGCCTTCTTGAGGTCGAGAACGCCGCCCGGCCCGGCGTCCTTCGGACAGATCATCAGGTTGATGTTGTCCTTGGCCGACATGTCGAGCAGCACGCCCTCGGCCTTGCGGTCCTCGGTCAGGTAGACGAGGCCGACGTCGATGGCGTCCTGCGGCGAGCGGATGTCGACGGCCTTGCCGGCCAAGCGGATCTCGCCCGTGGTGCGCGGGTCCGCGCCGAACAGCATCCGGGCCATCTCGGTGCGGCCCGCCCCGACGAGGCCGGCGAGGCCCAGCACCTCGCCGGGGTGGAGGTCGAAGGACACCTTGCGCACGCGGCGCCCGTCGCCGATGTCGCGCACCTCCAGGACGGGAGGCTTGTCGGGCCGGAAGCGCGTCTGCTTCTTGTAGAAGGAGGACAGGTCGCGGCCGACCATCATCTTGACCACCACCTCGGGCGTCATCTCCGAGCGCATGATGGTGCCGACGTACTGGCCGTCGCGCAGGACCGACACCCGGTCGGACAGCTCGTAGACCTCCGCCATGCGGTGCGAGATATAGATGATCGCGAGGCCCTCGCTGCGGAGCTGCCGGACGATGGCGAAGAGCTTCTCGGACTCGCGCGACGACAGGGCGGTGGTGGGCTCGTCCATGACGAGGATCTTGGAGTTGGCGTGCACCGCGCGGCAGATCTCCACCATCTGCTGCTCGGCGATGGACAGCGAGCCCACCAGCGTGCGCGGCGTGAAGGTGGCGCCGAGCCGCTGCAGCACGCCTTCCGAGCCGGCGAACATGGCGCCCCGGTCGATAAAGCCGCCGCGGCGCGGCTCGCGGTTGAGGTAGATGTTCTCGGCCACCGTGAGATTCGGCGCCAGCGCCAGCTCCTGGTAGATGATGGAGACGCCGGCCTCGCGCGCCTCGATCGGGCCGTTGGCCTTCATGGGCTGCCCGGCGATGCGGATCTCGCCGCCGGCGTCCGCCTGGTAGGCCCCCGACAGGGTCTTCATCAGCGTCGACTTGCCGGCGCCGTTCTCGCCCATCAGCGCGTGCACCTCGCCCGGGTAGATGGTGAGGTTGACGTTGGACAGCGCCTTCACGCCCGGAAACGTCTTGGAGATGTTGCGCATCTCCAGGATCGGAGCCCCGGCGGCGGTGCGGGCATCGACCTGTGTCATCGGACGTTTCCCAGATTCCCGGCAGCTTGCGTTGTGTCCAAGCCGTTGCCGGAGAGTGCGAGACCCGCGCCTCGATTGTCAATCGCGGCGGGACCGGAATGTGGCGGCTTTTCGCAGCCAATATCGCTGCAATGCACGCGATGCTTGTTCTTTAGGCAAGCGCTTGCGTGATGCGGGTCGCGGCGCGCTGCGCTTACCCGACGCTGGCCTGCCTCGCGGGCGCGCCGGCGCGCGTTGCCAGGATGCCCCGGTTCGGCCATGGTTCGCCGCGACAACCCGCCGATGCCGCGCCCCACGCCGCCGAACCAGGAGACCCGTGTGAGCATTCTCGACCTCGCTGCCTTCGAAGCCACGCCGCTGACCCGCGACCCGTTCGACTTCACCATCGTCGAGAACTTCATCCGCCCGGCCGAATTCAAGCCGGTCATCGCCGACTTCCCCCGCATCCCCGGCCCCGGCTCGCACCCGCCCGCGGAGCTGTCGATCAAGGGCCGCTTCAAGGAGCTGATGGCGGAGATGGAGGGCCCGGCCTTCCGCGCCGCCGTCGAGAAGAAGTTCGAGATCGACCTCACGGGCCGCCCCACCATGTACACGGTGCGGGGCTTCGTGAGCGACCGCGACGGCCATATCCACACCGATTCCAAGACCAAGATCATCACGGTCCTGCTGTACCTCAACGAGGGCTGGGAGGAGGAAGGCGGCCGCCTGCGCCTGCTGCGCTCGAACGAGGGCCTCGACAACCCGGTGGCCGAGGTGTCGCCGAACGGCGGCACGCTGCTGGTGTTCCGCCGCGCCGACAATTCGTGGCACGGCCACAAGACCTTCAAGGGCCAGCGCCGCGCCATCCAGCTCAACTGGGTCACGGGCGCCGACGTGGTGGCCAACGAGCAGCGCCGCCACGCCTTCGCGACCCGCGTGAAGAAGCTGAAGAACATGTTCCTGCCGATGGCGAGCTGAAGCGGGGCGGCCCGACCGGGCGCGGCCGTCCCCGGCGGCGCGCCGGCGGAACATCCGGATCGGTCTGGCGTTCACACGAACCGAAACGACGCGCGCCTCCTCGGGCCCGGGCACGGGGCGATCTCCTTGGATCGTCAGCGGCCCGCGGAGCGCGCGTCATCCCTTTCGCTTCGGGTGGCAGTGCGAGTCCCGCGAATGATTGATCGACACGATCGGGCCGGCCTCGGACGCATCACGCCGCGGTCGGGACGGATGAACGACGGGACGGGCGCATCGTGAGCGGCGTGCAGCCGGGGCAGCCCGCCGACCCCCGCCTCAGCCACGACCGGTTGCGCTTCGCCCTCGACGTGGGGCGGACCGGCATCTGGAGCTGGGAGGACGGCCGCGAGGATTTCGTCGGCGACCGCGGGGCGTCGCTGCTCTGGGGCCTCGGCGACGGCGAGTCCATCTCCACCGAGGCTCTGCGGGGGTCGCTCGACCCGGACGACGCGGAGCGCACCTTCGACGAACTCCACCGCGCCGCCGGCCCGGACGGGCCGGAGCAGTGCCTGCTGGAGTTCCGCATCCGCCGCCGCAGCGACGGGGCCGAGCGCTGGATCGCGCTGCAGGGCCGCCGCTACCCGGGCGGGCGGGGCCAAGCGGCCGAGATCGTCGGCACGGCGCGCGACATCACCTCGCGCAAGCAGCGCGAAACCCACATGCACCTCCTGATGCGGGAGGTGACGCACCGTTCTAAGAACCTGCTCGCGATCATCCAGGCCATGGCGCGGCAGACCGTGAAGGACAGCGTCACGGCGGCCGAGTTCGAGCAGCGCTTCTCGGCGCGGCTGCGCGGCCTCGCGGCCTCGCACGACCTCCTCGCCGCGCGCGACTGGCACGGGGCGGCCATCGGCGAACTCGTGCGCTGGCAGCTCGGGCCGGCGCTGGAGACGGCCGGCGCGCGCATCGGCATCGAGGGGCCGGACCTCTACCTCAACCCCGAGGCGGCCCAGAACATCGGCCTCGCCTTCAACGAGCTGGCCAGCAACGCCACCCGCTTCGGCGCGCTGTCGGGTCCGGAAGGCCGGGTCGACATCGCCTGGTCGGTCGACCCCGAGGACGGGGCGAACCGGCGCTTCCGCATCAGCTGGGCCGAGTCCGGCGGCCCGGAGGTGAGCCAGCCGCGCCGCACGGGCTTCGGCCACAAGGTGGTGGAGCGGTTGACCGCGCGGGCCCTCGACGGGGTGGTGTCGCTCGACTTCCCCGCCACGGGGCTGACGTGGTCGCTGCACATCCCGGCCTCCTTCGTGCTCGACGCCGCCGACGTGCCGATCGTGAACTGAACAGGCCGGGTTCGATCTCGGCGCACCGGTGAAGAGGGCGCCCCGCGGGGCGCCCTCTCCGTTTCCCCGATCGCCCGCGTCAGCCGTTGCCGATCGGCGCGAGGTCGAGCACGGGTGTGGTCTGCCCGCCGAGGAAGTCCGGGTGCTTGGCGGTGGTGTCGAAATAGGCCGTCGTCTTGAACAGCTCGTATTTGCCGCCCTGCGCGGCGGCCTCGGTCTTCGCCAGCAGCGCCACCATCTCGGGGTCGGTCAGCGGCTTGAACGCCTTCGCCACCGCGAAGGCCTGATCCATCGAGCGGCGGTCGTCGATGCCGGTGATCAGCACCGACACCGGCAGCGTCAGCGAGAAGTTCAGGCATTCGGGCGCCGTCACGGTGCCGCTCTTCAGGATCACGGTGTCGCCGAGCGACTTCATGCCGAGGATGCCGATCCCCTGCCGGACCGCCACCGGCGCGACGAGCTGCCCGAACGAGCGGTAATGCGCGTCCATGACGTTGAGCGGCATCTGCACCGTGTCGAAGTGGAAGCCGCGCTTCTGCGCCACCTCCAGCATGTAGAGGTGGATGCGGGGGTCCTTGTGGCCGGTGAAGCCGACGTAGCGGACCTTGCCGGCCTTCTTCGCCTCCATCACGGCTTCGAGCGCGCCGCCCTCGGCGAAGACGCGGTCGGGGTCGTCGAAGCGCAGGATCTCGTGGAACTGCACGAGGTCGACGTGGTCGGTCCTGAGGCGCTTCAGCGAGTCGTCGAGCTGGCTCGCCGCGGCTTCCTTGGTGCGCCCGTCGATCTTGGTCATCAGGAACACCTTGTCCCTGTAGCCGCCCTCCGACAGGGCCTTGCCCATGCGGAGCTCGCTCTGGCCTTCGTTGTAGTCCCAGCTGTTGTCCATGAAGGTGATGCCGCGGTCGATCGCCTCGTGCATCAGCTTGACGCTGTCGGCCTCGGACAGCTTCGGCTTGCCGATGTGCGAGCCGCCGAGGCCGATGGCCGACACGGTCTCGCCCGTCGTGCCGAGCTTGCGGTACAGCATCTCGCCCTTGAGCGTGCCGGGGTCGGCGACGCGCGGCAGGGCGGCCGCGGCGGAGGCCGGGGTCTGTTCGGCGCCGGTCGAAGGCAGGGTCTCGGACGCCAGGGTGGCGTCGGCGGCGGCGGCGGGACCGGCCCCGAGGCCGACGGCGCCCGCGCCGGCCAGCGCGGTCTTGATGAAGGTGCGGCGTTCCATGGGGGTCTTCCCGGCTGCGTGATCCGGGGAGAAACGTCGCCCTCGCTGGCGCGGGTCCCGCGCCGCGTCGCCGCGCCCGACGCGGGGGCGCCGCGGCCTCGGCCCGTCACGCCGCCCCGGCTTCCGCCTCGTCGTAGCGCTTGTAGCGGTAGACCGCGACCGACACGGCCCAGCTCACGAGGAACAGGCCCACGATGACGAGGCCGAGCACGCCGAAATTGTCGTTGAGCGCGCCGACGCCGTCCCAGAATCCGCCCTCGAGCTTCAGCCGGTCGGCGACGAGGCCCAGCGCCTCGAGGCCGCCGACCAGCACCGCCACGGCGACCGACACCAGCGTGATGGTCATGTTGTAGTAGAGCTTGCGGATCGGCTTGGCGAAGGCCCAGCCGTAGGCGCCCACCATCAGCACGCTGTCGGTCGTGTCGAGCAGCGTCATGCCGGCGGTGAACAGCGCCGGGAACACCATGATGCTCCACACCGGCATCCCCTGCCCGGCGGAGCTGGCCGAGATGCCGAGCAGGCCGACCTCGGTGGCGGTGTCGAAGCCGAGGCCGAACAGCAGGCCCAGCGGGTACATGTGCCAGGAGCGGCGCACGATGCCGAAGACGGGGCGGAACACGCGGGCCATGAGGCCGCGCCCGGCGAGCAGGCTGTCCACGTCCTCCTCCACCAGCGGGCCGCCGCGCTTGACGATCCGGAAGGTGCGCCACACGCCGAACAGCACCACGACGTTGGCTGCGGCGATGAGGAACAGGAACAGCACGGACACGCCGGTGCCGACGAGGCTGCCGACGTCCTTCATCGCGTCGAAGCGGTCCTGCAGCGCGGCCGTGGTGGCGGCGATGAGCAGCGACAGCCCCACCACGACGGTGGAATGTCCGAGCGAGAACCACAGGCCGACCGAGAGGGGGCGCTGCCCCTCGTTCATCAGCTTGCGGGTGACGTTGTCGATGGCGGCGATGTGGTCCGCGTCGAAGGCGTGGCGCAGCCCGAACGTGTAGGCCAGCGACGCGGTCGCGAGCAGCGCCGGATGGCCGTGGAAGGCCGCGAAGGCCCAGGCCCAGGCGCCGAGGTTGGCGCCGACGAGCAGCGCGTAGAGGCCGGCGACCCGCGCGCGGGTGCGGGACGGAGCGGCGCGCTGGGCCATCGGGGCTCCCGTCACGGCGTCACGGCGTGGGACGACGCGGGCTGAGGGGCCGGCGCCTCGTCGCGCCGCGCCAGCATGTTGCAGATGCGCAGGGCCGCGCAGGCCGCGCCGTAGCCGTTGTCGATGTTGACCACCGTGACGCCCGGCGCGCAGCTCGCCAGGGCCGAGTGGAGCGCCGGCGTGCCGCCCTCCGCGACGCCGTAGCCGACCGAGGTCGGCAGCGCCACGACGGGCGCCCGCACGAGGCCGCCCATGACGCTGACCAGCGCCGCATCCATGCCGGCCGCCACGATCACGACGGGCGCGCGGCGGATCTCCTCGATGCGCTCCATGAGGCGCCACAGGCCCGCGACGCCGATGTCCGTGAAGGCGCCGTGCGGCTGGCCGTTGAACATCAGCGTGCGGCAGGCCTCGCGCCCCATCGGCACGTCGGAGGTGCCGGCCATCACAACAGCGACGGGCGCGCCGCCCCGCGCGGGCCGCGGGTGCCCGAGCACGGCGGTGCGCGACAGCGGCTCGTAGTCGAGGGCGGAGCGCAGCCGCGACGGCAGCGCGTCGAACTTCGCCCCGTCGAGGCGGGTCAGCAGCAGGCCGCCGCCGGGCGGGAAGCTGTCCAGGATCGCGGCGATCTGGTCCGCGGTCTTGCCGGCGCAGAAGATCGCCTCGTCGAGGCCGATGCGCTCGTGGCGGGCGAGGTCGAGCTTGAACTCGGCCATCAGTGCGAATGCTCCTTGCTGGCGCCTGCGGCGCTGAAGCCTGCGGCGCTGAAGCCTGCGGCGCTGGCGCCCGCGGCGCTGAAGCCCTGCAGGAAGGCCGAGCCGTTGCGATAGGGCGAGAAGGTGAGGGACGCGTCCGGCAGCAGCGCGCCGAAGCGCCGCCTGACGTCGCGCTCCAGCGCGGCGCGCCGGTCCGCGTCGAGCGCGCCGAGCGTCGCCGGGTCGAGTTCCAGCACGACGCCGGCGGCGCGCACGCGGCAGCGCACGGTGCCGCGCGGAAAGTCGCCCGCGAGGTCGCGCTCGACCGCGTGGATGGCGCGCAGCACCTCGGGGCGGATGGCGATGCCGGTCTCGACGCGGCTCGACAGGCAGGGCGCGGCCGGCAGCTCGCTGAGGTCGCCGAGCCCGAGGCCCCGCGCGAGGGCCCGCACGGTGCGCTTGTCGATGCCGGCTTCGAGGTAGGGGTGGCGCACGGCGCTGTTGCGCGCGGCGTCGAGCCCCGGCCGGAATTCGCCGAGGTCGTCGGTGTTGGCGCCGGACACCATCTGGGCCGCCGTGTGCCGCCCGATGGTGCCGTAAAGGTTCGTCTTGCAGAAGAAGCAGCGGTTGGTGGGGTTGGCGACGTAGTCGACGTCCTCGAACTCGCCGGCCTCGACCACGCGCAGGCGCCAGCCCCGCTCGGCGGCGAGCCGCTCGACGCGGGCCGTGGCGTCGCCCGGCACGGCGGCCGACACGGCGTGGAACATCTCGACGTCGCCCCGCGCCGCGTGGGCCGCGGTGGCGAGGGTGAGGCTGTCGATGCCGCCGCTGACCGCAACGGCGATGCCGCGCGCGATCGAGCGGAGCGCGTCGTCGAGCCGGCGGGCGGCGTCCCGCGTGGCGGCGTCCATCAGCGCGGCTCCTGTCCGTCGAGGCGCGACAGGGCGAGCGCCTCGGCCTCGCGGCGCAGGCGCAGGCGCGCCGCGTGGCCGGGCGCCCCCGACACGTCGGAGGCCTCCGCCTTGGCGGTGCGGCTGCCGTCCGGCCGGGTGACGTGCTTGGTGCGCAGCGCATGCCCGTCGACCTCGACCGTGTCGAAGCCGCGCGGCAGGGCCGCCCCCCGCACGACGTGGAAGCGCAGGCCGATCGTGCTGGTCTCGGCGAAGCACAGGCGGATGGCGTCGTCGAGCCGCTCGGGCGCGACCAGCACCTGCACCTGCGTGGCGACGCGGCCCTTCTTGCCGAAGACCACGCCCTGGACGACGTCGTGCACGCCCGGCAGGGCGCGGACGTGGTCGAGCCCGTTCGACAGGTCCTCGGCCGACAGGTCGTCGACCTCGAAGGTGACGACGCCGAGCTCGCGGTGGGAGAACTGGCTGGCGGGCGCCGTGCTGAACTCCGCCGCGGGCTCGAAGGCGAGCACGCGCAGGCAGTTCGAGATCCCGGCCATCTCGCGCGTGCCGAAGCCGGTGCCGCTGCGGGCGAGGCGCCGGGGGCGCGGCGCGGGCGCGGCGGCCCCGAGCAGCAGGTGGCGCGCCACGGCGGCGCCGGTGGGCGTGACCCGCTCGCCCGGGATCCCGTCGTCGACCGTGTCGAGGCCGCGCAGCAGCAGCGCCGTGGCCGGGGCCGGCACGGGCAGGATGCCGTGCGCCGTCCTGACCCGGCCGGAGCCGAGCGGCAGCGCCGAGGCCGTCCAGCGCTTCGCGTCGAGGAGCGCGATGAGCTGCGCGGCCGCCACGATGTCGACGATGGAATCGACGGCGCCGACCTCGTGAAACGCGACCTCGTCGGCCGGCACGCCGTGCACCTGCCCTTCCGCCTCGGCGAGACCGGCGAAGACCGCGACGGCTTCGCGCTTCACGCGGCCGTCGAGCGCGGAATTCTCGAGCAGCGCGCGGATCGACGACCAGGCGCGGTGGCCGTGGGGATGCGGCTCGCCGGGATGCTCGTGACCGTGGTGGCCGTGCCCATGGTCGTCGTGATGGTGGTGGTGACCGTCGTGGCTGTGGCCGTGGCCGCCCTCCTCGGCCTTCACCAGGAAGCGGCGGCCCGTCAGGCCGGCGGCGTCGCGGTGCGCGACGAGGCGCACGGCGGCCTCCGGCCCGAGGTCGAGCGCCGCCACCGCGCGCTCCACGGCGCCGAGGTGTTCGGGGAAGGCGTCGAGCAGGGCCGCGACGAACATGTCGCCCGACCAACCTCCGAGCGGATCCAGATGAATGTCCAACCGCGACTCCGACGCACCTCAACCTTCGCCGGAGGATAACGTTGAATGCACATGCCGGGGTCCCCGGCGGCGCTCCCGGTCCACGGGCGCATCGCCGCGGGCCCCGCCCCGCCGAAGGACGTCACCCATGCCGAACGACACCGCCCTGCCCCCGGCCCTGCCGGCCGGCCTCAACCGCCCGCAGGACCCCGCCGACCTGCCCTTCGTGGCCCACGCGGGCGAGAAGCGCGGCGAGATGCTGTACCGCAAGCTCGGCCGCACCGGCGAAACCATCTCGGCGATCGGCATGGGCGGCTTCCACCTCGGCAAGGACGCCGTGTCGGACGACGAGGCGACCCGGCTGATCCACCAGGGGGTCGACCGCGGCATCACCTTCATGGACAATTGCTGGGACTACAACAAGGGCCGGTCCGAGCTGCGCATGGGCGTCGCCCTCGACCAGGGCGGCTACAGGGACAAGGTGTTCCTGATGTCCAAGATGGACGGGCGGAGCAAGGAGGAGGCCGCCAAGCAGATCGACACCTCGCTGAAGCGCCTGCGCACCGACCGCATCGACCTCGTCCAGCACCACGAGATCCTGCGCTACGACGACCCGGACCGCATCTTCGGCGAGGGCGGCGCCATGGAGGCCTTCGTCGAGGCCAAGCAGGCCGGCAAAATCCGCCACATCGGCTTCACGGGCCACAAGGACCCGCGCATCCACCTGCAGATGCTCGACGTCGCGGCCGAGCGCGGCTTCCACTTCGACGCCGTGCAGATGCCGCTCAACGTGATGGACGCGCATTTCCGCTCCTTCGCCCACCTCGTTCTGCCCTACCTCGTGAGCCACGGCATCGGCGTGCTCGGCATGAAGACCTTCGCGGATTCGGTGCTGCTGAAGAGCGGCGCCCCGATCGAGCCGCTGGAATACATCCACTACTGCCTCAACCTGCCGACCTCGGTCGTCATCCTCGGCATGGAAAGCCAGCGCGATATGGACCAAGCCTTCAAGGCGGTCGAAACCTTCCAGCCCATGGACAAGGCGAAGGTGTCGGAGCTGCTGGCGCGGGCCAGACCCTACGCGCTGGAGGGCAAGTTCGAGCTGTTCAAGACGAGCTCGACCTTCGACGGCACCGCCAAGACCAACGAGTGGCTCGGCGACGAGGTCGAGGCCGTGCAGAAGCTCGCGCCCGTGATGGAGTGAGCGGCGGCGTTCGGCTAGGCTTGTCCGCCCTGATTCGGGCCGCGCCGCGGCCCGCCTTCTCGCCGGATCGCCATGGCCGCCTCGCCGAAACCGTCCCCCGTCGAGCGACAGTCCGCCCACCTGATCCACAAGGTGGAGCAGGTGGTCTACATCGCGGTCGCGGTGCTGCTCGTCATGTCGCTCGCCCTGGCGCTGCTCGGCGCCGCGGCGCTGCTGTGGAACGGCGCGGCCGAGTTCACCGCCACCGAGCCGATCTACCGCATCATCGACCGGCTGCTCTTCGTGCTGATGCTGGTCGAGATCCTGCACACCGTGCACGCCTCCATCCGCACCGGCACCCTGCTGTGCGAACCCTTCCTGATCGTCGGGCTGATCGCCTGCATCCGGCGCGTCCTGGTGATCACGCTGGAAACCTCGCAGCTCAACCAGCCCGAGAAGTGGGACGTGGCCAAGATGCCGCTGTTCCAGTCCAACATGATCGAGCTCGGCGTCCTGGCGGCGCTGATCATCGTGCTGGTCGGCTCCATCAAGCTGACGCGCCCGATCGAGAGTGCCACGCGCAGCGAGGACGAGGACGAGGACGAGGCGGCGTTCTGAGGGCCGGACGCCCCTTGCATGCGGGGGACGGCGCCGTGTAGTCTGACAATATCGGGGCCACGCGGTCCCACGGAGCGGCGACAACGCCGCCCATTCGGGGGAAACACGTCATGTCGAGGCCGCACCTCAAGCACGCCTGCGCGGCGGCAGCCCTGGCCCTCGCGCTCGGCGCCTCCGCGGCCGAGGCCGCCCCGCCGAAGGTCGTGTCCGGCCCCGCCGCGGACGCGCAGTGCTTCGTGCCCTGGACCGATAAGACCAAGTTCTTCCAATACGCGAAGAAGCCAGGACCCTACCGGATCGCGCTCGCCAACGGGTTCATCGGCAACACCTGGCGCATCCAGATGATCAAGACCGCCAAGGCCTATGCCGAGCAGCCGGAGATCAAGAAGCAGCTCAAGGAATTCAAGGTCGTCTCGACCGGCGACGACATCGCGGCGCAGATCTCGGCGGTCAACAACTTCATCGATTCGGGCTACGACGCCGTCATCATCGACGCGCAGAACCCCACCGCCTTCCGCTCCGCGGTGAAGCGCGCCCAGGCGGCCGGCGTGGTGCTGGTGGCCTTCGACAACACGCTCGACACCGACGAGGCCATCAACGTCAACGTCGACCAGGAAGGCCTCGGCGAGTATTGGGGCGACTGGCTGGTCAAGAGCCTGCCCAAGGGCGGCGACATCCTCGAAGTGCGCGGCGTGCCCGGCACATCGGTCGACACGGACCGCCACAAGGGCCTGCAGGACACGCTGAAGGCCTCCGGCAAACCCTTCAACACCGTCGAGGTCGTGGGCCGCTGGGACGACGGCACCGCGCAGAAGGTGTCGGCCGACGCGCTGGCGGTGCACAAGCACTTCGACGGCATGTCGGCCCAGGGCGGCTCGACCGGCATGGTGCGCGCCTTCCTCGACGCGGGCGCGCCGCTGGTGCCGGCCGGCGCGGAGACCGAGAACGGCTTCCGCAAGCTGTGCCTCGACGACGGCTCCAAGGGCCTGTCCTGCGCGTCCGGCGGCACCGGCCCGGCCCAGGTCGCCGTGGCGATGAAGACCGCGCTGGCGGCGCTCGGCGGCGAAACCGTGCCGCAGTCGATCCGCCTGCCGCTCGCCCACGTCGAGGCGCCGGACTTCAAGGCGGGCGTGAACACCTTCCCGGACCAGACCGACAACTTCTTCGTCGGCAACTCCTTCCCGACCTGCGGGATCAACTTCACCGCCCAGGAGATCATGGGCCGCTCCGAGTCGAACCAGTAAGGCGCATCTCCCCTCTCCCCTGTGGAGAGGGGAGACGGCCAGCATCGCGCGAGACTCAGGGAAGCCGCTTCAGCATGATCGAAAGCCAAGGCGCTTCGACCGACCCGGCGCCCCCACCCCTCCTCGCCCTGTCCGGCATCGCCAAGCGCTACGGCGCCACGCGCGCGCTCGACGGCGTCGATCTCGCGCTTCGCTCCGGGCGCATCCACGCCGTGCTGGGCGAGAACGGCGCCGGCAAGTCGAGTCTCATCAAGTGCATGGCCGGCGTGGTGCAGCCCGACGCCGGCGAGATGCGGCTCGACGGCGCGCCCGTGCGCTTCGCCGACCCCGCCGCGGCGGCGGCGGCCGGGGTCGTCTGCGTGTTCCAGGAGCTGTCGCTTATCCCCGACCTGTCGGTGGCCGACAACGTGCTGGTCGCCGACCCGCCGCGCCGCTTCGGCCTCGTCGACCGGCGCGCCCAGCGCCGCCGCGCCGAGGAGCTGCTCGCCCGCGCGGGCGCCTCCGACATCCACCCCCTCGCGCTCGTGCGCGACCTGCCGCTGTCGCGCCGCCAGCTCGTCGAGATCGCCAAGGCGCTGGCGCGCGGGCCGCGGCTCCTCATCCTCGACGAGGCCACCTCGGCGCTCACCGCGCGCGACGTCGCGTCCGTGTTCCGGGTGCTGAAGGAGCTGCGCCGCGACGGCCTCGCGCTCGTGTTCATCTCGCACCGCATGGGCGAGATCGCCGAGCTGGCCGACGACTGCTCGGTGTTCCGCAACGGCCGCAACGTGGCGACCTTCCCGGCCGGCACGCGCACCGACGCGCAGGTGGTCGAGATGATGATCGGCCGCGACGAGGCCCACGCCTATCCGCCGAAGCCACCGCCGGTGCCGCGGGATCGGCCGCCCGTGCTCGAAGCGCGGCGCCTCGGCTGGGCCGGGCGGCTGCACGACGTGTCGCTCGCGCTCCGCCCCGGCGAGGTCGTGGGCCTCGGCGGGCTCGACGGCCAGGGCCAGCGCGAGCTGCTCCTCGCCCTGTTCGGCGTGCTGCGGGGCACGAGCGGCGAGCTGCTGGTGGACGGCCGCACCGTCGCGCTCGGCGGCCCCGCCGACGCCAAGGCGGCGCGCAACGGCATCGCGCTGATCCCCGAGGACCGCAAGACCGAGGGGCTGATGCTGCCCATGTCGGTGCGCGAGAACCTTTCCTTCGCCTCGCTCGGCCGTGTGTCGCGCGGCGGCGTGGTCGACCGCGCCGCGGAAGCGCGCGCCGTCGACGAGATGGTGCAACTCCTCGCCATCAAGGCCGCCGACCTCGACGTGCCGGTGGCGTCCCTGTCCGGCGGCAACCAGCAGAAGGTCGTGCTGGCGAAGTGGCTGATGACGCGCCCGCGCGTGGTGCTGCTCGCCGACCCGACGCGCGGCATCGACGTCGGCACCAAGGCCGACATCTACCGCCTACTGCGCCGCCTCGCGGCCGAGGGCGCGGCCGTGCTTCTGTATTCGACCGACTATGCCGAGCTGATCGGCTGCTGCGACCGCGTGCTGGTGCTCTACGGCGGCCGCGTCGTGCGCGAGCTCGAAGGCGAGGCCATCACCGAGCGCGCGCTGGTGGCGAGCGCGCTCAACATGGAGGGGGCGGAAGCCGCATGAGCGGGACCGTGAGCGACCTCGCCTTCCGCCTGCGCGACGCGCGCGCGACTCTGTTCGCCGTCGCGGTCTTCGTCCTGCTCTTCGCCGTCTACGCGCTGAACCACCCCGCGGGCTTCAGCGCCAACGTGGTGCAGACGGCCGCCAACAAGGGCGTGCTCCTGGCCTTCGTGGCCGTGGGCCAGTGCTTCGTGGTGCTGACGGCCGGCATCGACCTGTCGGTCGGCGCGGTGTTCATCCTGGCGAACTGCCTCGCCTCCGTGCTGGTGACGGGCTCGCCCGCATGGATCGCGCTCGGCGTCCTGGCCGTGCTCGGCACGGGGCTCGCCTGCGGCCTCGCCAATGGGGCGCTGGTCGTCTACGGGCGGCTGCAGCCCATCGTGGCGACCATCGCCAGCGGCGCCATCTACTTCGGCCTCGCGCTCACGCTGCGGCCTGAGCCGGGCGGCGACGTCGATTCCAACCTCGCCGACGCCGTGACGGGCCAGCTCGCGGGCGGCGTGCCGGCGAGCGCCGTCGTGCTGCTCCTCGTGATGCTGCTGGTCTGGGTGCCGTTCCGCCGCTCGCTGCTCGGCCGCGCCGTCTACGCGGTCGGCTCGGCCGAGGCCTCGGCCTACCTGTCGGGCCTGCCGATCCGCCGGGCGCGCCTCCTCGCCTACGCGATGGCGGGGCTGTTCTCCGCCATGGGCGGCTTGATGCTGGCCTTCTTCACCTATTCGGGCGAGGCCTCGGCGTCGAACGCCTCGACCTACACGCTCGACTCCATCGCCGCGGTGGTGATCGGCGGCGTGTCGCTGTTCGGCGGCGCCGGCAGCGCGGTGGGGGCCGTGTTCGGCGCGTTGATCTTCCGCACCATCAACGACCTGCTCTTCGTCTTCGACCTCGACCCGCTCTGGCAGCCGCTGTTCCTCGGCCTCGTGCTGCTCGGCGCGGTGAGCCTCGGCTCGGTGCGCCTGCTGCGGATGAGGAACCGGCTGGAGCTGTTCGGATCATGACCGCCCCGAGGACCCCCGCGACGGCGGCGCCGTCACCGGCCCCGACGTCTGCCCCGCGGCGCCGACGCTTCGATCCCGCGGTCACCACCGCCTTCGGCTGCATCGTGGCGCTGCTGCTCGTCGGCAGCCTGTATTCCCGCCAGTTCCTGTCGCCCGACTACCTGCTCCAGCAGCTCCAGGTGGGGAGCTTCCTCGCCCTCGTCGCCACGGGCATGACCGTGGTGGTGCTGCTCGGCCAGATCGACCTGTCGGTGCCCTGGATCGTCACGGTGGGCGGCATGATGGCGACCGCGGCGGCCGGCCACGGCGCCCTGGGCTCGGCCCTGGCGATCCCCTTCGGCGTGCTCTGCGGCGTCGGCTTCGGCCTCGTCAACGGGGTCGGCGTGGCCTACCTGCGCGTGCCCTCCATGATCTTCACGCTCGGGGTCGACGCCGTGGCGCAGGGCCTGATGGTGCTGAAGACCGGGGGCTCGGCCCCGCAGGACATGGCGACGCCGCTGATGCGCGAGCTCGCCACCGGCCGGGCGCTCGGGCCCGTGCCCAACGCCGTGTGGGTGTGGCTCGCCGTCGGGCTCGCGACGGCCTTCCTGCTGTCCCGCACCACCTACGGCCGCGCCGTCTACGCGGTCGGCAACCGCGAGGCCGCGGCCTACCTGTCGGGGGTGCGGACGCGCCGGGTGACGTTCGCCGCCTTCGCGCTGTCGGGCGGGCTGTCGGCCCTGTCGGGTGCGCTGCTGGCCGGCTACAGCGGCAAGGCCTACCAGGGCATGGGCGACGGCTACCTCCTGCCCGCCATCGCGGCCGTGGTGCTCGGCGGCACCTCGATCCTGGGCGGGCGCGGCACCTATCTCGGCACGACCGCCGGTGTCATCCTCATCACGCTGCTGCAGTCCATCCTGTCCGTCGTACAGATGCCGGACGCCGGGCGCCAAGTGATCTACGGCGCGGTGATCCTCGCCATGCTGCTGCTCTACGGCCGGGGCGCGAAGGTCGGGGGGTGAGGGCTTCCACACGGCGAAGCGCCGCGGGACCGAGGGCGGCCCGAGGGGGCCGGAGTCCGGCAGCCGGGACCCCGCGCTGAATCCGAGGGGTTGAACCGGAAACGGCGCCTCTGCCGGCGGGAGCACCCCATGACGCAGCAGATCCCCATCGGCCCGGAAGCCCGCGCCGAGGAGCACGACGGCGGGGACGGCCTGCGCGAGGTCGCGCCGGACATCGCCTACCGCCGCCTCGCCATGGTCAACGCCGTCTTCGTCGGCGAGATGAGCGCGGGCGACCGCGGCTGGGTGCTGGTCGACGCCGGGGTGATGGGCACGCGGGGCCTGATCGAGGCCGCCGCGGCGGCGCGCTTCGGCCCCGGCGCGCGGCCTTCCGCCATCGTGCTGACCCACGGCCACTTCGACCACGTCGGCGCACTGGAGGAGCTGGTCGCCGCCTGGGACGTGCCGGTCTACGCCCACCCGCTCGAGATGCCCTTTCTCGACGGCAGCAGCGCCTATCCGCCCGGGGACCCGTCGGTCGGCGGCGGCCTGATGGCGAGCCTGGCCGGCCTCTACCCCACGAAGCCCGTCGACGTGTCGGGCCGGCTCCGCCCCCTGCCCGAGGACGGCAGCGTGCCCGAGATGGAGGGCTGGCGCTGGATTCACACGCCCGGCCACGCGCCGGGCCACGTGTCTCTGTGGCGCGAGGAGGACCGGGCGCTGATCGTCGGCGACGCCTTCGTCACCACGGCCCCGGAATCCGCCTATGCCACGGCCGTGCAGGCGCCCGAGATCCACGGGCCGCCGCGCTACTTCACGGTCGACTGGGCGGCCTCGCGCGACTCCGTCGTCCGGCTCGCCGCGCTCCGCCCGGCCCTGGTCGTCACCGGCCACGGCCGCGCCATGGCGGGCGAGGCCATGCTGGCGGGGCTCGACGCCCTGGCGCGGGATTTCGACGCCGTGGCGGTGCCGGCGGAGGGGCGCTACGTCGAGCATCCCGCCCGCGCCGAGGACGGCTCGGTCTACGCGGAGCCCTGAAGCAGCGCCCCCGCCGAGGTGAAGCGCACGGCCGGGTGGGCCGCCAGCACGTCCAGCAGGGCCTCCAGCCCCGCCCAGGCCGCGCCGTCGTGGGCGAGGTGATGGGTGAGGACGCCGAGCCGGTCGCCGCCCGCGACGACGCCGGCGACCTTGCGCGCGAGGTCGCCGGGCGGGCGTCCGACGCGGCCACCGCGCCAGTCGACGATGTCGAGGTCGCTGTCGAGCCGCGGCAGGGGCGAGGCATCCGGCGTCGGCGCGAAGCAGGACAGGGCCGCGTAGCCGGCGCCGGGCAGGTGCGGGATCAGCGCCGCGTCGATGCGGTTCCACGGCGGCACCAGCACGCCCGACAGCGCGTCGCCGAACAGGGCTTTCAGCTTCTCGCGCCCCTGCGCCAACTCGCCGAGGACGGCCTCGACGGCGCGGCCGCCGAGCTCGCGGGCGCGCTCCCCGGCCGGCGCGTGGTTGGCGTGGCGGAAGCCGTGCTGGCAGGGCACGGCGGCGGGATGCGCGGCGACCCAGGGCGCGAGCGCGTCCTCGGCGGGCGCGGGGATCACGGCGAGGAGGATCGGCAGGCCGACGTCCCCGCAGAGCGACGCCAGCCGCTCCAGCGCCGGGGTGACGGCCACGCAGTCGTCGTCGCGCAGCCACACGTCGATCCGGCGCCCGTCGGCGTGGGCGCGGTCGAGCGCGTCGCGGGCGGGAGCGAAGTCAGCGTGGTTCATAGGTCGGTTTCAGGCTCGGAGAACACGGCCCCCAGGTCACGACGGCCATCGAGGATGCGGATCACGATGAGGTGGCTCCGTGGGCCTTCGAGGTCCGCGTATCGGAACACGATGAGATGGCCCTCGTGGGCGCTCGTGCGATAGCCGTGACCGAACTCTGGACGGGGCCGGCCCAGAAGGCCCGGCAGGCGTGCGAGCCGTCGACAATGGTCGTCGAGCCTTCTTGCAAAACGCCGACCCGTCTCCCGGTCACCCGATCCTCGCGCTATGTGGGCCGCGATCTCCGCCAAGTCGTGCCGGGCGGCGGATCGAAATACGAGTGTCGGCATCACCCACGGCGATCGGGGAAGATCGAAGCGAGGTGCTGATCCACGTAGCTCAGGACCTCCTCGCTGGTGAACTCGCCCCCCGCGGCGTCTGCGGCCTCGATCTCGGCCCGGATCGCACCCGACCGGGCGAGCGCGACGGCATGATCGATGGCGTCCTGCGCCGTCTCGAAGCGGCCGGATGACAGTTCGGCCTCGACCCAACGAGCGCTCTCCGGCTTCAGCTCGACGTTCACGGCCCGGCCCTCGATCCTCGAACAAGAACTATCACGGAGGCGTCCCCCGCGGCAACGCGATGGGCTCACCCCGGCTTCGCGGCCCCAACCTCGCCAGCGCCCGCGACAGCACCGCCGCGGCCCGCTCCACCGTGCGCTCGCCCAGCACGGCCCGCCGCGCCTCGGCGCCGAGCGCCCGTCGGCGCAGGGGGTCGCCGATCAGCGCGGCCAGCGCCGCCGCATAGGCGTCGCGGTCGCCCTCGGGCGTCAGCACGCCGCTCGCCCCGTCCTCGACCACGCTCGCGATGCCGCCGCAGTCCATGGCGAGCGAGGGCAGGCCCGCGGCGCCGGCTTCGAGATAGGCCACCCCGTAGGCCTCGCCGAAGCCGGGCCAGGCGTAGAGGTCGGCCTCCGCCATCGCGGCCGCGACCCCGGCCGCATCGCGCTCGCCCGTCCAGGCGACCCGCCCCTCGGGCAGGCCGGCGAAGGCCGCCCGCACGGCCTCCCGCTCCGGCCCGGCGCCGACGACGGTCAGCCGCCAGTCGAGGCCGGCCGGCAGCGCTTCGAGCGCGGCGGCCAGGAAGGTGTAGGACCGCGCCTTGTCGCCCGCCCGCATCATGGCGACAGTGACGATCTCGCACCGGCCCCGCGCGCGCGGGACGCGCTCGACCGCGCCGAACGGGCCGGCGTCGAGGAAGGGCGGCAGCATGGTGATCCGGTGGGGCGGCACGAGGCCGTCCAACCCGTCCGCGTCGCGCGGCGTGAAGCAGACCTGCAGGTCGCTCCCCCGCAGGGCCGCCTCGTTGGCTCCATGCCACGCCGCCCAGGGCCCCTGCCCGCGCTTGCCGGCGTGGGACGCCTCGGCAGCGGCACAGGGCAGGCCGAAGCGCGCCGCGAGGCGGGGCCCGAGCAGGTCCGGCGCCTTGTAGTAGGGATGGTAGCAGAACCACAGGTCCGGCGGCCCCGCGGCGTCCCAGGTGGCGGCGATGCGCTCCGCCTCCCGCTCCGCTCCGGCCTCGACGGCCCGCATGCGCTCGGGGTCGGGCGCGGACAGGTGGGAGCGGAAGGCCGACGCGACCTCGACGGCGTGGCCGCCCGCGCGCAGCGCCGCGAGCAGCAGCCGCGCCATCTGCCGGTCTCCCGATGGCACCGGATGGTCCGGCGCCTTCAGGGGGGCGTGGAAGGCGATCCTCAAGACGAGTAGGGATCCGCCGCGTCGCGCAGGCCGTCGCCCATGAAGTTGAACGCCAGGATCACCAGGATCACCGGCACCACGGGCAGCAGCAGCCAGGGATACAGCGCCACCACGTTCATGTTCTGCGCCTCGTTGAGCATCACGCCCCAGGACACGATGGGCGGCCTGAGGCCGAGGCCGAGGAAGGACAGCGCCGTCTCGCCGAGGATCATCGACGGGATGGTGATGGTGGCCGAGGCGATCAGGTGCGAGATGAAGCCCGGGATGAGGTGGCGCAGCAGGATGCGCGGCGTGCGCGCGCCCATGAGCTGCGCCGCCAGCACGTAGTCCTCCTCGCGCAGCGAGAACAGCTTGGCCCGCACCGCGCGGGCGAGGCTCGTCCAGTCCATCATGCCGAGGATCAGCGTGATGCCGAAGTAGACCAGGATGGGGCTCCACGAGGCCGGCATGATCGCCGCCAGCGCCAGGAAGATCGGGATGTGCGGGATCGAGTGGATGATCTCGATCAGGCGCTGGCTCACGAGGTCGAACCAGCCGCCATAATAGCCCGCGAGCCCCCCGATGGTGATGCCGAGCAGGAAGGAGATCGAGATGCCGATCAGGCCGACGGTGAGCGAGATGCGCGCCCCGTAGACGATGCGCGAGAACAGGTCGCGCCCGAGCCGGTCCGAGCCCCACAGGAACACGGGCCCGTCCGCGGGCGGGCAGAAGACGTGCCAGCTCCCCGCGATCAGACCCCAGAAGCGGTAGTCGTCGCCCCGGCAGAAGAAGCGCAGCTTCTGCACGCGGCCGGTGTCGACCGTGTATTCGCGCTTCAGGTTCTCCATGTTGAGGTGGTAATCGAGCCCGTACACGAAGGGGCCGACGAAGCGGTCGCCGTCGAACAGGTGCACGCCCTGCGGCGGGGCGCGGATGAAGTCCGTGTGGCGGGTATTGGCGTCGTAGGGGGCGATGAACTCCGACACGGGGAGCGTCGCGTAGAGCACGCCGAGGAAGGCGGCCGCCACCACGGCGAGGCGGTGGCGCTTGAACTTCCACCACATCAAGCGCCACTGCGACGCGAAATAGATCCGCTCCTGCTGGGGCGTGAGCTTGGAGACGGCGCCCACGTCGAAGGGCTTGTCGGACACGTAATGGGCGAGCGGCGCGCCCGGCACCGGCGCGATCGGGAGCTGGACGTTCATTTCGTGGATCCCCCCAGGAGGCGGATGCGCGGGTCGAGGAAGGCCAGCGCCACGTCCGACACCAGCACGCCGACCACGGTCAGGGTCGACAGCAGCATCAGGAAGGAGCCGGCGAGGTAGATGTCCTGGCTCTGCAGCGCGCGGATCAGCAGCGGCCCCGTGGTCTGCAGCGACAGCACGATCGCGACGAGCTCGCCGCCCGAGATCACGGACGGCAGGATCGAGCCGATGTCCGAGATGAAGAAGTTGAGCGACATGCGGAAGGGGTACTTGAACAGCACCCGCCACGGGCTCAGCCCCTTCGAGCGCGCCGTCACCACATACTGCTTGTGGAGCTCTTCGAGCAGGTTGGCCCGCACGGCTCGGATCATGGAGCCGGTGCCGGCCGTGCCGATGATCACCACCGGGATCCACAGGTGGCTGAGGATCGAGGTGAACTTGCCCCAGCTCATCGGCGCGTCGAAATATTTCGGGTCCATCAGGCCGCCGATCGACAGGCCGAACCACTGGTTCGAGAAATACAGGAAGATCAGCGCCAGCAGGAAGTGCGGGATGGCGAGGCCCATCAGCCCGATGGTGGTCAGGCCGTAGTCCCCCCAGGAATACTGGTGCGTGGCCGAATAGATGCCGATCGGGAAGGCCACGAGCCACGTGAAGACGATGGTGGAGAAGGACAGGAGGATCGTCAGCCACACCCGGTCGCCCACCACCTGCCGCACGGGAAGCTGGTACTCGAACGAATAGCCGAAGTCGCCGTGCAGCAGGCCCCCCACCCACCAGAAGTAGCGCTCGACCGGCGGCTTGTCGAAGCCGTACTCGTGTTTCATAAAGTCGATGCGCGCCTGGTCAACCTTCTCGCCCTGCGCCTGCATCTCCTCGACGAGGTTGTCGAAGTAGTTGGTCGGCGCGGCACTCATCACTGTGAAGATCAGCGCGCTGGTGACGAACAGCGTCGGCACCATGATCAGCACGCGCCGGACGAGGTATCTCAGCATGCGGGGACGCTCCGGGGCCGGGCCATCGGGTCAGCCCTTGCTGTCGGCGTAGAAGAAGGTGTCGGGCATGTAGAGGCCGAAGTAGGAGCTCGGCTGGAACGACCACAGCGCCGTCTCGGGCACGTTCTTGATGCGGTTCGACACCACCACGGGCTGGCGCGTCCCGTTGACCACGCCGATGGCGAAGACCTGGTCGGCGTTGAGCTGCAGCATGTCGCGCCACACGGCCCGCTGTTCGGCGAGGTTGTCGGCGCGTCGCCAGCCCTGCCACAGCTCTTCGAGCTTCTTGACCTCGGGCATGTCGGCCGGCCGGCCCTCGCTGCCCGACGACTGCACGTAGAGGCCGAACTCCGGCCACTGGTACTGTGAGTCCTGGGTCGGCGCGAGGGCGTTGGGCTCGAATTCCGCGGTCGGCACGGCGTTGTCCATGCCGACGTCCATGGACATTACGGTGCTGCCGCTGGCGATCCTCTGGCGGAAGATGTCGAGGTGGGACGGGTGCACGTAGGCGCGGATGCCGAGCTTGGCCCAGTCGCTGCCCACGAGCTCCATGATGTCGGTGTAGATCTGGTTGTCGCCCGACGTCTCGACCGTGATCTCGGCCCGCCGCCCGTCGGGCAGGAGGCGCGTGCCGTCGGTGTCGCGCTTGGTGAGGCCGACCTCGTCGAGCAGCGCGTTGGCCTTCGCGACGTCGTAGGTCGCGTAGGCCTCGGCCAGCTCCGGCTTGAACAGGGGGCTCTGCGGCAGCACGGTGTCGGCGCTGACCCGCGCCAGCCCGAAGAACAGGACGTTGTTGATGTCGGCGCGGTTGATGCCGAGCGACAGGGCGCGGCGAAAGCGGACGTCGCGGTTCAGATTGCGCCAGGTCTCGTCCTTGGCGTTGAGGTTGGGGAACAGCGCCGCGAAGGCGCCGTGCCCGTCCTCCCACAGGCGCGCCGAGTAGTTGTGGACCTTCTCGCCCGCCTTGAGGAAGGTGTAGTCCTCGAAGTTCAGGTAGCGGGCCTGGATGTCGGCGTCGCCCGCCGCCGTCTTGGCGGGGATCAGCGTCGGCGTGCCGAGCGTCAGCGTGGTGCCGTCGAAGTAGGGGAGCTGGTGCCCGGCCGAGTCGACGCGGTGGAAATACGGGTTGCGCTCGAAGCGGAACTGTTCGGCCGGGGCGTAGGTGGTGTTGCGCCAGGGATCGAGGGTCGGCAGGTCGGGGTTGTCGCCCCGGTATTGGCGGGACTTGCGCTCGTGCAGCGCCACCCAGCCCGACACCTTGGCGGCCTTGACCAGCTTCGCGAGCTCGTCCTTGTCGGCATATTTGGCGTGGAACTGCTTCAGGTAGTGCGCCGGCATGAAGATGAAGGTGGGGTTCGCCGACGCGATGGCGGGGATGAAGCCCGGGTTCGGGTCGTCCCACGTGTAGCGCACCGTTTCGGGGTCGAGTACCTCGAAGCGGGGCGGCTTGCCGTTGGCGATCAGCGCCAGGGGCGGGCCGGAGGGCGACAGCTTCTTGTCGTTGGCGAAGTCCTCCCACCAGTAGCGGAAGTCCTCGGCCGTGAAGGGCTGCCCGTCCGACCACCTGTGGCCGGGGCGCAGGTGCAGCGTGAAGACCTTGTCGTCCTGGTTGTCGAGGCTCTGCAGGATGTCGGCGGTGAGGCGGAGCTTCTCGTCGAAGACCACGAGGCGCGTGTAGGAGAACACCGTCATGAAGCGCAGGTCGCGCTGGTCGCTCATCAGCATGCGCCAGGTGCCGCCCGGCCGGCCGGTCTGGCGCCCCATGGCGGGCAGGTCGACCACGCGGGGCGTCCGGGGCAGGCGCTCCGCCACCGGCGGCAGCTTGCCGGCCGCCACCGCGTCGGCGAAGAACGGCGTCTCGACCGGCGTCGGGATCGGCAGGGTCGAGGCCGGCGCGCCCTCGGCGCCGTCGTCCACCGCGGGCGGTATGGCCGGGGCCGCCGAATCCTCGACCTTCTCGATCGCGTTTCCGGCCAGCGCCGGGGCGGGCAGGACCGCGAGGCCGAGGACGGCCGCGACCAGGGCGGCGAGGATCGCCCTCATGACGCGAGCAGCTCCCGCCGGCCGACGCTCGGGCGGGCCAGCACCATGTGGCCGTCGCCGAGGTCGATCGGGGCGAGGCTCGCGGGGTCGCCCTCGTCGCGGAACTCCGGCGCCCAGTTGGTGGGGTCGGACGCGCTGCCCGAGGCGATGAGGCGCAGGTCGAGCGGGCGGTCGAGGTCGGGATAGGGCACGGCCCGGATCAGCGCCTTGGTGTAGGTGTGGACGGGTTTCGAGAACAGGAGGTGGCGCGGCGCCAGCTCCACGATGCGGCCGTGGGCCAGGACGGCGATGCGGTCGGCGATGTAGTCCACCACGGCGAGGTTGTGGGAGATGAACAGGTAGGTGAGGCCGAGCTCGCGCTTCAAGTCCTTGAGCAGGTTCAGCACCTGCGCCTGCACGGACACGTCGAGCGCGGACACCGGCTCGTCGCAGATGATGAGGTCGGGGTTCATCGCCAGCGTGCGGGCGATGGAGATGCGCTGGCGCTGCCCGCCCGAGAAGGAATGCGGGTAGCGGTTGAGGAAGCGCCGGTCGAGCCCCACCGCCGCCATCAGCTCCTTGACGCGTTCGGTCTGCTCCCGGTCGGTTCCGATGCCGTGGATCTCCAGCGGCTCCTTGATGATGTTCATCACCGTCATGCGCGGCGACAGGGACGAGACGGGGTCCTGGAAGATCATCTGCAGGCGGGGGCGGAAGGCGCGCAGCGCTTCGCCCTTCAGCGCCAGCACGTCGACCGGGCCGCTGCCGTCGTCGAAGGCGATGGAGCCGCGGTCCGGCTTCATGGCCCGCATCATCAGCTTGGACACGGAGGTCTTGCCGCAGCCGCTCTCGCCCACGAGGCCGAGGCACTCGCCGCGGCGGATGTCGAAGGACACGTCGTCCACCGCCACGACGGAGGAGCGCCGCGACTTCAGGAAGCCGCCCGACTTCACCGTGTAGGACTTGCGCAGGTTGCGGACCGACAGCAGCGGCGCGTCCTGCCCGCCGGCCTGGGCGGAGGCCGGCTTGCCCCGGCGCATCGGCGCCAGCACCTTGAGGTCGGCGCCGCTGTCGCGCAGCGACACGAGCCGCTCGCCGGGCTTCATGTCGAAGGACGGCAGCGCCTTCAGGAGCGCCTTGAGGTAGGGGTGGCGCGGCGAGCGGAACAGGTCGGAGGCCGTGCCGGCCTCGGTGATCTCGCCGTGGTACACGACCACCACCTCGTCGGCCATGTTGGCCACCACGCCGAGGTCGTGGGTGATGAGCAGGATCGCCATGCCGAGCTCCGACTGGAGGTCGCGCATGAGGTTGAGCACCTGCGCCTGGATCGTGACGTCGAGCGCCGTGGTGGGCTCGTCGGCGATCAGCAGGGCCGGGCCATTGATCAGCGCCATGGCCAGCATGGCGCGCTGGCGCAGGCCGCCCGACAGCTCGAACGGGTACATCTTGTAGGCGCGGTCGGGGTCCTTGAAGCCGACCAGCTTCAGCATGTGCCGCACCTCGTCCCGCATCTCCTCCGTGGAGGTCTGGCGGTGGAGGATCAGGTTCTCGCGGATCTGGTTGCCGATCGTGTGGACCGGCGACAGCGACGACATGGGCTCCTGGAAGATCATGCCCATGCGGCCGCCCCGCAGGCTGCGGATCTCCGGCCCGTCGCGCGTCATCGTGGCGAGGTCGACGGGCGCGTCCGGCGTCCTCGGGTCGGTGAACATCGCCCGGCCGCCGAGCACGAGGCCGTTCTTGGGCAGCAGCCCCATGATGGTCTGCGAGATCACGGTCTTGCCGGAGCCCGACTCGCCCACCAGCGCCACGGTCTTGCCGGCGGGAACCCGGAAGCTGACGCCCTTCACCACCTCGGCGGGGCCGCCCTGCATGGCGAAGCCGACCCGGAGGTTTTCGACCCTCAGGATGTCCGGCGCGGGGCGCCTCGCGTCCGTCTGGGCTTGGATCTTGTCGGGGGTCGTCTGAATGGAACGCTCCTCGGACCGATGCGGCGACGGACGGTCTGCGTTGCAGTCTAAGCGGGAACCATCGACTGTGCTAACCAAATCGAGACCCGCGCCCTTCCGTTCCATGGCGTCCGTCACAGCCGCGGCGCGACACATTTTCGACGCGCCCTCGGGCGGCCCCGCCCCGGCCTGCCCGCGTTCCGGTCATCCTGCCCGCCCGCCGCGGGTGCCTGCCGAAACGGAAGGCAGGGGGTGCGGTTCGGCCTCCTTGCTCTTGAGCATCGCCGCCGCGACCGCGTAGCCGCCGGCCGCGCCGTCGACGAAATGCACGTGGTCCGGCCGCCCGGCCGCGGGCACGATGCAGGTCACGAGCGCCTCGCCCTGGCGGTGGAGGCCGTGGCGGGCGACGCCCTCGGCTTCCGCCGCGGCGAGGCGGGCCGCGATGGCGTCGGCGGTGGCGGGCGGGCAGTCGATCGTCATCATCAGCCCGTCGTCGAACTTGCGGAAGTCAGAGTTCTCGACGAGCTGGCGCCGGTAGTCGGCCGGCACGACGCCCCCGGCCCGGAGCCCGGTGCGCAAGAAGAACGTGTGCACCGCGGATCGGGCGGCGGTGCGCAGCCGGCTTTCCGTCAGCGAGCGGCCGAGGCCGCGGTGGAGCCGCGCCTCGATGTCGAGCCCGCCGGGCGGCCAGCGGTGTTGCGGGCCGCCGACCGGCACGGGATGGCCGCCGCGCGGGGCCGTCCTGGCCAGCGCCAGCACGTCCGAGCAGGCCCGCACGAAGCCGGGACTCGCCGCGTCGCCCACGGGCTTCACGATCACCGACAGCACCGTGCCGTGGGCGGCCGCGATGGGGCGGAACCGGCAGGTGAGGCCGCTGAGGTCGGGCCGCGCGCCAGCGGGCGCCGGCGGCAGCGCCAGGCGCCCCGCCTTCATCTCGCGCTCGGCCCAGTCGCGGCCGCCGCCGGTGAACATGGCGTAGTCGACGTTCTCCGAGGCGGCGACGCGCGCGACCCGCAGGTCGGCCCCCGCGGCCCGCACCGCTCCGACCGACACTGCGGCGGCGCGCAATGCGAGCCCGAGCTCCGCCCCCACCCAGGCCACGGTGGCGGCCAGGGCTTCGGCCGCCTTCCCGGCGTCCCCCGGCGCCACCGCGAAGGCGGCCCCGTCGCCGGTGAACACGAACGGAAAGGCGAGCGTGCCCAGCGCGTTGGACACGGCCGAGATCACGGCCGCCCCCGCGGTGTTGACCGCCTTGTAGCGGCCCTCCTCCAGCGCGCGCGTCGAGGTCACCACGTCGGCCAGGCCCAGCACCCAGTCGTCCGGGAGCGGCGCAGTGCTGTCCGCCTCCACGGCGGCGTCGAAGTCCCGCGCCACCGGCAGGGCGGCGTAGAAGCCCACCGTCGCGCCCGCCGTCGCGGCGGCGGCCCGCGCGTCCTCGGCCATCCCCTGCCCTTCCCGTTCGCCCTCCGGTCGAGAGCCGCAGGGTTGTTTTCCCATAGATCCGGGCCGTTTGCATGGCATAAGCTTTGCGAAACTCTGCGGCGCGCCGCATCGCGAGGAGTCCCCGAGTGCCCGTCGAATCCCGGTTCTTCGATGAGATGAGCGAGGCGGGCGGAGCTCCCCGCCAGGTGTACCGGCGGCTCGCCGACTGGCTGGGCAACGTGCCGCCGGGCCTGCTGGCGTCGCGCCGCGCCCAGGCCGACCTCCTGTTCCGCCGCATCGGCATCACCTTCGCGGTCTACGGCGACAAGGACGCGACCGAGCGGCTGATCCCCTTCGACCTCGTGCCGCGGCTGATCGCCCGGTCCGAATGGGCGCGGCTCGAAGCCGGGCTGATCCAGCGCGTGAAGGCGCTGAACATGTTCCTCGCCGACCTTTACGGCCCGCGCGAGGTGGTGCGGGCCGGCATCGTGCCCCCCGAACTCGTGTACCGGAACCCCTACTACCGCCCCGAGATGATCGGCGTGAAGGTGCCGCACGACGTCTACGTGCACATCGCCGGCATCGACGTCGTGCGCATCGACGCCGACGACTTCTACGTGCTGGAGGACAACGCCCGCACGCCGTCCGGCGTCTCCTACATGCTGGAGAACCGCGAGGTGATGATGCGGCTCTTCCCCGAGGTGTTCTCGGCGCACCGGGTGGCGCCGGTCGAGAACTACCCGGACCAGCTCCTCGCCACCCTGCGCTCCGTCACGCCCCGCACCGCCGACCGCGACCCCGTCGTGGTTCTGCTCACCCCCGGCCAGTTCAACTCGGCCTATTACGAGCACTCGTTCCTGGCCGACAAGCTCGGCATCGAGATCGTGGAAGGGCGCGACCTGTTCGTCGAGAACGACGTGGTCTACATGCGCACCACCGAGGGGCCGAAGCGCGTCGACGTCATCTACCGCCGCCTCGACGACGACTTCATCGACCCCCTCGCCTTCCGGCCCGACTCGATGCTCGGCGTGCCGGGGCTGATGAGCGCCTATCAGGCCGGCTCGGTGACGCTCGCCAACGCGGTCGGCACCGGCGTGTCGGACGACAAGGCCATCTACAGCTACATGCCGGACATCATCCGCTTCTACCTCGGCGAGGACGCGAAGCTGAAGAACGTGCCGACCTACCGCTGCCGCGAGCCGGACGCGCTCGGCTACGTGCTCGACCACCTGCCGGAGCTGGTGGTGAAGGAGGTGAACGGCTCGGGCGGCTATGGCATGCTGGTCGGCCCCCACGCCACGCGGGCGCAGATCGACGCCTTCGCGGCCAAGCTCCGGCACGACCCCGACAACTTCATCGCCCAGCCGACGCTGGCGCTGTCCACCTGCCCCACCGCCACGACGAGCGGCATCGCGCCCCGCCACGTCGACCTGCGCCCCTTCGTGCTGTCGGGCGCGCGGGGCGCCCGCGTGGTGCCGGGCGGGCTCACCCGCGTCGCCATGCAGGAAGGCTCGCTCGTGGTGAACTCGAGCCAGGGCGGCGGCACCAAGGATACATGGATCGTGGACGACGGAGATCGCGCGTGACGGGTGACACGGCCCAGACCATGGGCAACGGCGGCATGCCCCAGACCATGGGCGGCATGACCCAGACCCTCGGCCGCGCGGTCGCGATGGAGCGGCCGACGCGCAAGTTCACCATGCTGTCGCGCACGGCGGACAGCCTGTTCTGGATGGCGCGCTATATCGAGCGCGCCGAGTTCCTGGCCCGCACCATCGAGGCGGCGCAGCGCCTGTCCGCGCTGCCCACCGCCTACAACGAGCACGGCACGGAATGGGAAAGCGCGCTCGAATCCTCGGGCGTGTCGGAGCTGTTCCACCAGAAGCACGAGACCGCCGAGGCCGACACCGTCGTCGACTTCCTCACCTTCGACGCCGAGAACCCGTCCTCCATCCGCAACTGCATCGAAGCGGCGCGCACCAACGGGCGCGCGGTCCGCACCGCGCTCACGGCCGAGATGTGGGAAGCCATCAACGGCGCCTGGCTGGAGCTGAAGAAGTTCGAGGACGCGCTGAAGAGCGGCTCCGACCGCACCGAGGAGGTGCCGCGCTTCCTCGACTTCGTGAAGCAGACCTCGCTCCTGTTCGACGGGTCCATGATCCGCACCATGCTGCGCGACCCGTCCTTCTGGTTCGCGCGGCTCGGCATCTTCGTGGAGCGCGCCGACAACACGGCCCGCATCCTCGACGTGAAGTACCACGTGCTGCTGCCCGACACCGAGACGGTGGGGGGCAGCCTCGACTACTTCCAGTGGGCCGCGATCCTGCGCACCGTGTCGGCGCTCACCGCCTATCACTGGATCTACCGGGAAAGCATCAAGCCCTGGCTGATCGCCGACCTCCTGATCCTGCGCTCCGAGATGCCGCGCTCGCTGCTCAGTTGCTACGAGAACATCGTGTCGTGCCTCGACTCGCTCGGGCGCGCCTACGGGCGCCAGGGCGGGGCGCAGCGGCTCGCCCGCAAGACCATGGCGCAGCTTGAGAACGCCTCGATCGGCGGCCTGTTCCAGGACGGCCTCCACGAGTTCATCACCACGTTCATCGACGACAACAACCGGCTCGGCGCGAGCATCAGCGAACAATATCTGGTGTAGACCGCCCCATGCATCTCAGGATCCGCAGCGACATCCGGTTCGGCTTCCCGGCGCCGGCCCGCAACCTCACCGTGCTGCTGCGGCTGTCGCCGCGCTCGCACGAGGGCCAGCACGTCACGGGGGTGCGCATCGACGCCGACATCGACTGCTCGCTCCGCGTCGGCCAGGACGCCTTCGGCAACGTCACGCACTCGTTCAGCGCCGCGGGGCCGCTCGACGGCTTCACGGTGACGTCCGTGTGCCAGGTCGAGACCTACGACGCGGCCGGCATCGTGCGCGGCGGGGCCGAGCGCCTGCCGCTCGACATCTACCTGCGCGACACGGAGCTGACGGCGCTCGACGCCGGCCTGCGCCAGTTCGCCGAGCGCGCCACGGAGTCCGAGCCGGAGCCGCTCGGCAAGCTCCACGCGCTGATGCACGCGGTGCACGGCGAGATCGCCTTCGAGGACAAGCCGCCGGAGCCCGGCGCGCCGGTGGTGGCCCCGACGGCCGCCGGCGCCTTCGCGGCCAAGGTCGGCGACGCGTCGAGCCATGCCCACATCTTCGCCGCCGCGGCGCGCCACCTCGGGCTGCCGTGCCGCCACGTCACGGGCTACCTGCTGCGCGACGGCCGCGGGACGGGCTCCGCGGCCCACGCCTGGTCGGAGGCCTACGTCGAGAGGCTCGGCTGGATCGGCTTCGACTCCGTCGAGAAGCTGTGCCCGAACGGCCGCCACGTCCGGGTCGCGACGGCGCTCGACGCGCTCGGCGCGGCCTTCTTCCGCGGCGTCGGCACGGACGGGACGGCGGCGCACGCGACCATCACGGAAGGGTGATCCGAAGGCCGCAGGCCTTCGGGACGCCGCCCCGAGCCCCGCGAAGGGCCGGGGCGCTTCGATGCCGGCCCCCGCGTCAGGCGCCGTTCTCGACCCGCTCCTTCAGCGCCGCGTTCATCTTCTCGAAGCCATCGCGCACCGTCGAGGTCGCCACCACGGAGGCGCCCGGCGCCAGGATGCCGGAGAAGGTCTGGGTCTGCACGAAGCGCGTGCCCACGGGGTCGGGCGACAGCTCGATGATGTGGTCGCGGTCGAACAGGCCGTTCAGGCGCATCTTGCTGTGCCAGGTGATGCCGGAGTTGGTGGCGAGCCGCGTCACGACGGCGTCGATCGGCAGCGTGCCCACCGGCGAGGCGATCGACACGGTGATCTTGCCGCCCTTGCGGGCCTGCCCGGCGATGGCGCGCAGCGTCGGGTTCCATTCGCCGTAGCGGCCCCAGTCCATCAGGACCTTCCACACCGCCTCGGGCGGGGCCGCGATGTCGATCGATGCCGTGATGCGCGTCATGGTGTCCCTCGCCCTGCCGTGTCGTCCGCCGCCGCCGCCGCCCGGATCCGATGGTGGCCGCCGGCGGAACGCCGTGCTTTATGGCGGTCCCATGACGGATTCGCACCCATGATCGTTCGTCCGCGCCGCAGCGTGCTCTATGTCCCGGCCAACAACGCGCGGGCGGTCGCCAAGTGCCGCACGGTGGACGCCGATGCGGTGGTGCTCGACCTCGAAGACTCCGTCGCCCCGGCCGAGAAGCCCGCCGCGCGGCGCGCCGCCGTCGAGGCCTTGCGCGAGGGCGGGTTCGGCCACCGCGAGGTCGTGGTCCGGGTCAACGCGCTCGACACGCCCTGGGGCCGCGACGACCTGATGGCGGCCGCGGCGGCCCGGCCCGCCGCGCTGCTGCTGCCCAAGGTCCAGCGGCCGGGCGACGTGATGTTCGCCGCCCAGGACCTGTCGCGCGCCGAGGTGCCCGAAACGGTGCGGCTGTGGGCCATGGTGGAGACCCCCGCCGCGGTGCTGGGCGTGGCCGACGTCGCCCGCACCGCCGCCGACCCCGCCTCGCGGCTCGACGCGCTGGTGATCGGCACCAACGACCTCGCCAAGGACCTGCGGGTGCGCGTCGGGCCGGGGCGGGAAACGCTGCTCGTCTGGCTCGGCGCCTGCGTGGCGGCGGCGCGCTGCCACGGGCTCGACGTGATCGACGGCGTGTTCAACGGCCTCGACGACCCGGACGGCCTCGCCGCCGAGGCCGCGCAGGGCCGCGACTACGGAATGGACGGCAAGACCTGCATCCACCCGAACCAGGTGGCGGCCTGCAACGCGGCCTTCGCGCCCTCGGCCGGCGAGGTCGCGGCGGCGCGGCGCATCGTCGAGGCCTTCGACCGGACGGACGCGGCCTCGGTCAACGTCATGCGGATCGATGGACGCATGGTGGAACGGCTCCACGCGGACGCGGCGCGGCGCGTGCTCGCCGTGGCCGAGGCGGCGGCGGCGCGCGACGGGGGACGGGCCGCAGCGGCGCTTTGACCCCGTGGCGGCGGCACGCTAGACCGATCGCCGCCGTCTCATAAGATCGACGATGGGCGCGCCGAACGTCCCGCGTCGGCGTTGATGCCGTCGAGTTCGGACGGGACGGCACGGCCCCGGCGGCGCTTCTGGAGGAGCGCGGCCGGGCGGGATGCGGAGAAGGAAGCGGGAATGGCGGACAACGGGAACCGGGGGCCGAACGACTTCCGCGCGCGGAACGGCAAGCGGCGTCGCGAACCGCCGATCATCGACGCCTCCGCCACCGAAGTCCCGCTCGACCCCGTGACGCCGGCCGACGCCGTCCCATCCGAACCCGCCTCGGCCGGACCGGCCGACGACCCCGTGCTGTTCGGCGGCGCGCGGCGCACCTCCGAGCCTGAGCCCGCCGGCGCGGGCGAGCCCGAGATCGTGCCGTCCGCGCTCGACGGCGAACCCGCCCCCGGCGAGCGCGCGCCCTCCCCGCTCGATCCTGCGGATGCCGAGGCGAAGCCGGCCGAGCCCGTCGAGCTCGTCGTCCCCGTCGAGCCGACATCCGCGGCCGAGCCCAAGCCGGCCGAGCCGATCGAACCCGCGACGCCCGAGGCCGCGGCGTCCGCCCCCGTCCCGCCGCTGGCCGGCACCGGCGAGCCGTCCCGCGCCAGCGCGTTCGCGGCCGAGCCGCGATCCTCGTCGCCCGTCGTGGCGCCGGCCCGCTCGGGAGGCGGCGGAGCGGCCTGGCTGCTCGGCCTGTCCAACCTCGCCCTCCTGGCCGCCCTCGGCTGGGTGCTCTACACGGCCCCGCAGCGCGACGGCCGCGCCGAGATCGCCGACCTGAGGTCCAAGGTGGCGGCGCTCGAAGCGCGGCCCGATGCCGCGCAGGTGCAGAACGGCGTCGCGGGGCTCGACAAGACCGTGGCGGGGCTCTCCGCCAAGCTCGACGCCGTGGCCCAGCAGGCGCAGGGCGCCAAGGCCGACGCCGACCGGGCCGCCGCGGCGGCCGGCGCCGCGCAGTCGGACGCCAACAAGGCGCCCGCGACCGGGGCCGCCGCGGTCGCCACCGTCGGCGCGCTGGCGGCGCTGGCCGCCAGGGTCGACGGCGTCGACAAGGGCGTGTCGGCTCTGTCCGCCGAGCAGGCGAAGACCGCCAAGGCCGTGGCGGACCTGCCGAAGCCCGTCCCGCCCGACTTCGGGCCGACCGACGCCAAGATCGCGGGCGTCGAGTCCCGGCTGTCCGGCAAGGTCGCCGCGCTCGACGGCCGCCTCACGGCGCTGGACGGCAAGGTCAACGGCTCGGACGCGCGCCTCAACGCCTTCGACGCCAAGGTCAACGGCGTCGACGGCAAGATCAACGGCTTCGACGCCCGCATGAACGGCCTCGACGCGCGCATCAACGGGGTCGAGTCCAAGCTGACCGAGACTGCGACCGGCCTCGGCCGGCTGCAGGCCACGGTGGCGAACCTGCCCCGGGTGGACCTGTCGCCGCTGCAGGCCGCCACCGCGGCGCTCGGCGCCGAGGTGGCCAAGATCGAGGGCCAGTTGTCCGCCCCGAAGGACGGCACTCGCGTGACGGAAGCCCGCGCGGTGGGCAGCGCCGACGAGACGCGCGCGACGCCGATCGCCCTGGTGGGCCAGGCGGTGGGCCGGGCCATCGCGGACGGCCGCCCCTACAGCATCGACCTCGACGCCCTGAGGGCGCTCGGCGCCGAGCCGGAAGCCGTCGCCAAGCTGCAGCCGCTGGCCGCCAAGGGCGCCCCCACCGCGGCGGCCCTCAAGGCGCAGTGGGACGCGGTGTCGCCCGACGTGCTGGCCGCCACGGCACCGGCGCAGACCGGCTCCGCCCTCGACCGGCTCGGCGCCAGCGCCCTGTCGCTCGTGCAGGTGCGCCAGGTCGGCGCCGTCAAGGGCGACGACGCCGGCGCGGTCGCGACGCAGATCGACGCCGCGCTCGACGCGGGCGACGTGGCGGGCGCGCTCGCCGCCTGGGGCAGGCTGCCGCAGGCCGGCCAGGACCGCTCGAAGGACTGGGCCGCCGCGGCGCGCGCTCGGGTCGAGGCCGCGCAGGCGGCGCAGGGCCTGGTCGCGCGCGCCATCGCGACGCTGGGCAAGACCAAGAGCTGAGGCGGGGTGCCGGGGGCGCCGCGCCCCCGGCCCTTTGACACCCGCGCGCCCGTCCCGAGGCGGCGGCCGCGGTGACGATCCGATGAGGGTGGGCGAACCATGATACGCGTGCTGATCTATTTCGCCGTCGTGGTGCTGCTCGCCATGGGCGTGGTCTGGCTGGCGGACCATCCCGGCATGGTGATGGTCACGTTCGGCGGGCGCGAGGTGCAGACCTCGACGCTGGTCGGCGCCATCGCGCTTCTGGCGGCGGCCGCGGCCGTCGTCGTCCTGTGGACGATCCTCCTCGCGCTGCTCCGTGCTTGGCCGGCGTTCCGCGGCTGGCGGGGCTCGCAGCGCCGCCGGAAGGGCCTGGCGGCGCTGTCGCGCGGGCTCGTAGCGGTGGGCACGGGGGATCAGGTCGTGGCGCAGCGCTGCGCCGTCGAGGCCGAGCTCGCGCTCGACCGCGAGCCCCTGGTGATGCTGCTGAAGGCCCAGGCGGCGCAGATGGCGGGCGACACCGCCGCGGCGGAGAAGACCTTCGCGGCCATGCTGAACGCGCCGGAAACGCGGGCGCTCGGGCTGCGCGGGCTCCACATCGAGGCGCAGCGCCGCAGCGACCCCGAGGCCGCCTACGCCTATGCCGAGGAGGCGCTCAAGACCGCCACCCTGCCCTGGGCCGGCGACGCCGTGCTGGAGCACCGCGCCGCGCGGGGCGACTGGGACGGCGCGCTCAGCGCCGTCGATCGCAACCTCGGCGGCCGCCTGATCGACCGCGCCACCGCCAACCGCCAGCGCGCCGTCCTCAACACCGCCAAGGCGACCGAGATGGCGGACCACAATCCTCTCGAAGCGCTGATGCTGGCGCGCGAAGCCCTGAAGGTCGCACCGACGCTGGTGCCCGCCGCGGCGCTGGCCGCCAAGCTGCTCACCCGCCAGGGCGACACCCGCCGCGCCACGAAGCTGATCGAGACCGCCTACGCGGCGACCCCCCACCCCGACCTCGCCGACGCCTACCTGAACGTCCGCTCCGGCGACTCCGGGGCCGACCGGCTCGCCCGCGCCGAAACGCTGTCGCGGCTGCGGCCGGGCGACCCCGAGAGCGCCATGGCGCTCGCCCACGCGGCGCTGGACGCGCGCGACTTCGGCCGCGCCCGCGACGCGATGCGGCCGCTGGTGGACGGCGCCGCGGGCGCCCGCCCGACCGTGCGGGCCTGCCGCCTGATGGCCGAGATCGAGGAAGCCGAGCACGGCGATACCGGCGCGCTGTTCGAATGGCTGCAGCGGGCCCAGCGCGCGCCCCGCGACCCGGCCTGGATCGCGGACGGCGTCGTGTCGGACCGCTGGAGCCCCTGCTCGCCCGTGACGGGCCGGCTCGACGCCTTCGAATGGGCGACGCCGCAGGAGCAGATCAGCGCCGGCGACGAGGTGGAGCACCTCCGCGACCGCCCCGCGCCGGCCGACGCGCCGCTCCTGGTCGAGAAGGCCCAGCCCGCCGACGAGGCGCGCCCGGCCGAAGCCGAGGCCGCGGCGGCCGAGGACGTGCCGGCCCACTGACCGGCGACAGGGCGGTCACGGGTCGCCGCCCCGGCCCCGGGTCCTCCGCCGACGGCGATCTGACGCTTCCCCGGCCCCGCCGCAGCGGTCGCGCCCGGCGGCGCCGCGCCCTACACTCGCGCCGCGGTGGCACGACGCTCCCGTGACGCGGGCGGAGGTCGGCATGACGGCGCGCTACCGGTTCGGCATCGAGGAGGAGTTCTTCCTGGCGGACGCGGCGACGCGCGGCACGCCGCCGGGGAGCCTCGCCGCCTTCCACCACGCCGCCAAGGCGCGGCGGCCCGAGGCCGAGCGCGAGCTGCTCCAGCTCCAGATCGAGACCGCCTGCCCGCCCACCGGCGACGCCGCGGAGGCCCGCGCCGCCCTCCTCGCGATGCGGGCCGACCTCGCCGCCGTGGCGCGCGACCACGGCCTGCTGCTGTTCGCCGCCGGCACCCACCCGACCGCCCGCTGGGGCCGCCAGCGCCTGACGCGCAAGCAGCGCTACGCCGACATCGCGCGGGACATGCAGCGCGTCGAGGCCCGCAACATGGTGTGCGGGATGCACGTCCACGTCGAGGTGCCGGAGCCGGACGCCCGCGTCGACCTGATGAACCGCTTCCTGCCCTTCACGCCGCTCCTGCTCGGCCTGTCCTGCTCGTCGCCCTTCTGGCAGGGGCGCGACACGGGGCTCGCCGCCTACCGCATGAGCGTGTGGGGCGAGCTGCCCCGCACCGGCCTGCCCGACCTCTTCGCGGACGCAGCCGACTTCGACCGCTACGTGGCGGCCCTCGTCGGCGCCGGCGTGATCCCCGACGCCACCTTCCTGTGGTGGACGCTGCGGCCCTCGACCCGCTACCCGACGCTGGAGCTGCGCGTGGCCGACAGCTGCACGCGGCTCGACGACGCGCTGGCCCTGGCGGCGCTCTACCGCTGCCTCGTGCGGATGCTCGTGCGCCGGCCGGAGGTCAACCGCGGCCCGACGGGCGCCGACCGGGGCCTCGCGGCCGAGAACCTGTGGCGCGTGCAGCGCTACGGCACCAGGGCGACGCTGGTGGACGGTGCGGGCGCGGCCGGCTTCGCGGAGCGGCTCGACGCCGTCCTGGCCGAGGTCGCCGAGGACGCCGACGCGCTCGGCTGCGCGGCGGAGCTCGATCGGGCGCGGCGCATCGCGACTGATGGCACCAGCGCCGACCGGCAGGTGGCGGTCCACGCCGCGGCGGCGGGCGGCCCGGGCGCCGCCGCCGCCGCGGTGGTCGACTGGCTCGCGGCCGAGACGGCGCGGGGGTGACCCGATCGGCCCGCGCGATCACTCCACGGACGACGGGCGGCAGCCAGCGAGGGCACGGTCGGCGAGGTCGAAGCCGGCCGGGCAGACTGCAGTGCGGGACCGGCGGCCGGCCCCCGCCCAGGCGCACAGGGCGCTCGCGGCGAACATCGCCTTGGCGGCCGCGCGCGGCAGGGCCGGCGCCCGCCGCCGCGCGCAGGCCCCGTCGTCGCGCGCCAGCACCGGCGGCACAGGCGCCGTCGTGACCGGCAACGGCAGCACGGTCCGGACCCGGATGCCGAAGTCCCAGCCCCGCTCGAAGGCGACGTCGTAGGGGAAGCGCATCGGCAGGATCCCGGCCAGCAGCGCTTCGGCGGCGGCGCGGTTCACCAGATAGGCGGCCGACCCGGCCGAGCGATATGGCAGAGCGCAGAGCCGGACGCCGGGCGCGATCCGCCGCGCCGTGAGGCCGAGGCGGGAGTGGTGGGCTTCGAGCTTGACGAGGTCCCAGTCGTCCGGCGCCGCGGGATCGACGAGGGCCGACACGAGGTCCGCGGCCGCGCGGGTCACGACGGCGTCGTCCTCCAGCACCACCGCGTGGCGGTGCGGCGTCGCCAGGAAGGCCCTGAGCGCCCGCAGGTGGCTGAGGGCGCAGCCGACCTCGCCGGGCAGAACGTCCCGCCCGTGGCTCCTCCGGTACAGCTCCGGATCGACGCCGGGCAGCGACGGCGGCAGCGCACGGCCGTCGACGGCCGGCACGCGCGCGAAGGGGATGCCGAGGGTCCCGAGATCGGCGCCGACCGCGGCCAGGCGGTCGGGCGACCGATCGAGGTTGATGACGAGCCAGAACGGCCCCTGCCCGGCTCCGCGCGCGCCCATGGTCCTCCCCCGTGCCGGACCGACCGGACGGGCGGAGGCCGCGGGCGACCCGCTAGCCGAAGACGCGCGCGAAGATCGTGTCGACGTGCTTCGTGTGGTAGCCGAGATCGAACAAGGGTTTCAACTTAGCGGCGGGCAAGTGTGCCGTGACCTCGGGGTCGTTCGACAGGAACTCCAGGAAGTCCCCCTCGCCGCGCCACACCCGCATGGCGTTGCGCTGCACGAGGCGGTAGCTGTCCTCGCGCGACACGCCGGCCTGGGTCAGCGCCAGCAGCACGCGCTGCGAGTGCACGAGGCCGCCGAGCCGGTCGAGGTTGCGCTGCATGTTCTCCGGATACACGAGCAGCTTGTCGATCACCCCCGTCAGCCGGGCCAGCGCGAAGTCGAGCGTGACGGTCGCGTCGGGCCCGATCATGCGCTCGACGGAGGAATGCGAGATGTCCCGCTCGTGCCAGAGCGCGACGTTCTCCATCGCGGGCACCACCATGCCGCGCACGAGGCGGGCGAGGCCGGTCAGGTTCTCGGTGAGCACCGGGTTGCGCTTGTGCGGCATGGCCGAGGAGCCCTTCTGCCCCTCGGAGAAGAACTCCTCGGCTTCCAGCACCTCGGTGCGCTGGAGGTGGCGGATCTCGATGGCGAGGCGCTCGATCGACGAGGCCACGACGCCGAGCGTCGCGAAGAACATGGCGTGGCGGTCGCGCGGGATCACCTGGGTCGACACGGGCTCGACCTTCAGGCCCATGGCCTTCGCGACGTGCTCCTCGACGCGCGGGTCGATGTTGGCGAAGGTGCCCACCGCGCCCGACAGCGCGCAGGTGGCGACTTCGGCGCGGGCCGCGACGAGGCGCTCGCGGTTGCGCTCGAACTCGGCATAGGCCTGGGCGAGCTTCAGCCCGAAGGTGACGGGTTCCGCGTGGATGCCGTGCGAGCGGCCGATGGTGGGCGTCAGCTTGTGCTCGTGCGCGCGGTGCTTGAGGGTCGCGAGCAGCGCGTCGACGTCGGCGATCAGCATGTCGGCGGCGCGGGAAAGCTGCACGGCCAGGCAGGTGTCGAGCACGTCCGAGGACGTCATGCCCTGGTGCACGAAGCGCGCGTCCGGCCCCACGATCTCGCCGAGGTGGGTCAGGAAGGCGATGACGTCGTGCTTGGTTTCGCGCTCGATGGCGTCGATGCGCTCCACGTCGAAGACGGCGTCCCGCCCCTTGGCCCAGATGGTCTCGGCGGCCGATTTCGGGATCACGCCGAGCTCGGCCAGGGCGTCGCAGGCGTGGGCCTCGATCTCGAACCAGATGCGGAAGCGGGTCTGCGGCTCCCACAGCGCCACCATGGCGGGTCGGGAATAGCGGGGGATCATGCGGAAGGCTCCGGGGCGTGGATTTGCCCCACCCCTTAGAGGCCCGCGGCGGGCGGCGCCACCCTGCGGGCCGCCCGGGCCGGGCTACGGACGGATCCATCCGCCCACGGAGGCGCCCGACATCCCCGTCGGGCGCCTCCCGGCGCGGTCCCGCCGCGCGGGGGACCGCCGGACCGGCGCCCCTCCCTTCCTCTTTCCCGCGCCGGGGTCGAGCCCGGCGCGGCCTCGTGCGGGCGCGGGAGGACCCGCGCCCGGACTCCTCGAGCCTCAGTGCGCCCCGGCGCCCAGCCGGCGGCCGAGGCCGCCGTCGGCGGGGTGGAGCACCACGCGGGCGCCGGTGCGAGCCTTGCGCCCCATCCATTCGCGGATCAGCTCGATCGACGTGTGGTCGGCGTGGCGGAGCTCGCCGATGCGCAGGTTCACCGTGCCGGCGTCCGGCGTCGCGTCGAGCGCGCGGGACAGGGTCGGCAGCGTCAGGAAGGTCGCCTTGCCGGCGAGGCTGACGTCCGTGTGACCCGCCGCGTCTCCGGACGAGGCCGCGCGCAGGCCGAGGCCGCGCAGGTTGGCGAGGTGCGGCACCAGCTCCAGCGTCGACAGTGCCAGGCCCACCACGACGCCCGTGAGCAGGTCGAAGCAGACCACGCAGCCGAAGGTCCCGGCCCAGATCAGCGCCGGCAGCACGCCGTGGGCGCGGAACAGGTGCTCGACGTGCTTGAGGCCGACGAGGCGCACGCCGGTCACCACCAGCACGCCGGCCAGCGCCGCCATGGGCACCTGCTCCAGCACGAAGGGGGCGGCGCCCACCAGCGAAAGGATCCACACGCCGTGCAGGATCGTGGAGGCGCGGGACTCGGCGCCGGCCTGGACGTTGGCCGAGGAGCGCACGATCACCCCCGTCATCGGCAGCGCGCCGAGCAGGCCGCAGATGAGGTTGCCGACGCCCTGCGCGGTCAGCTCCTTGTCGTAGCGGGTGCGCGGGCCGTCGTGCATGCGATCCACCGCGGCGGCGGAGAGCAGCGTCTCGGCGCTGGCGATGAAGGCGAGCGCGAAGGCGGACAGGAGCACGGCGGGGCTGAGCAGCACGGCGAAGTCGCCGAGGGCGGGCGCCGCGATGCTGGCCGCCAGCGAGGCCGGAACCTGGACGTGCTTCACCGCGAGGCCGAGGCCGGCGGCGAGGCCGGTGCCGGCCAGCACGCCCACGAGGGCGCCCGGCACGAGCTTGAGCGAGGCCGGGCGGATCCGCTCCCAGCCGAGCATGCCGGCGATCGTCGCGAGGCCGACCGCGAAGGCCGCCTCGTCGCGGCCGAGCGCCTCGCGGCTGAGCGACGCGTAGGAGCCCCAGTCCACGCCGAACAGCGCGCCCGGCAGGGCTTCGAGGTTGGCGAGTCCGTGCGGCAGGGGCTTGGCGTCGACCAGAACCTGGAACTGGCCCGCCACGATCAGCACGCCGATGCCGGCCAGCATGCCGTGCACCACGGCGGGCGAGATGGCGCGGAACCAGCGCCCGAGCTTCAGGGCGCCGGCGAGCGCCTGGAACAGGCCGGCCGCGACCAGGATGGGGCCGAGGGCCTTGAGCCCGTAGGCCTGCACGGTCTGGAACACGACGACGGCGAGGCCGGCGGCGGGGCCGGACACCTGCAGCGGCGATCCGCTGAGCGCCCCGACCACGATGCCGCCGACGATGCCGGTGATGAGGCCCTTCTCGGCCGGCACGCCGGACGCGACGGCGATGCCCATGCAGAGCGGCAGGGCGACCAGGAACACGACCAGCGAGGCCGTGAGGTCGCGCGACCCGAAGGTCACGCGCGGGAGCGCCGGCCGGGCGCGGGGGGAGACGGGAGCCGACACGGCGTCCCTCACTCGGCCGCGACGGCGAAGGGCGCGGCGGCGCGGCGGTCGGCCGGGGGCACGGCCACCGGGGGCACGGCGGGGTCGACCATCGGGCGGAAGCGGCCGGTCTCGCCGTCGAGCGCCAGCACGGTGCCGGTGTCGAGGTCGAACAGCCAGCCGTGCAGCGTCAGCGTGCCGCTGGCCACGCCCGCCGCGACGGAGGGGTGCGTGCGCAGGTGGTTGAGCTGCACCACCACGTTCTCCTGGGCGAGCGCCTTGGCCTTCTCGGCGGGGGCCAGGTCGTCCGGGTAGGCGTCGCGCAGCACGGCCTCGGCCGCGCAGGCATGGCGCAGCCAGCCCGCCACGGCCGGCAGCGCGTCCGTGCTGCCGGGCTTGAGGAAGGCCTTCATGGCGCCGCAGTCCGAGTGGCCGCAGACCACGATGTCGCGCACGCCGAGCACCTTCACGGCATATTCGATGGTGGAGGTGACGCCGCCCGCGTTCGACAGCGCGTAGGGCGGCACGATGTTGCCGGCGTTGCGGCACACGAACAGGTCGCCCGGCCCGCACTGGGTGATGAGCTCGGGCACGACGCGGCTGTCCGCGCAGGAGATGATCAGCGCCTGGGGATGCTGGCCGTCGCTGACCAGCTTCCGATACATCTCGGCCTGGTTCGGGAACACGTCGCAGCGGAAGCGGGTCGCGCCGCTCAGGATGCCTTGCATGGGGTGGTTCGCCTGCTGAAGGGGACGGGTCCGTCCCGGGGGGGCGTGCCGCGGCCGAGGGGGAACCCGCCGCGACGCAGGTTCGACCCTAGCGGCCGCTTGTTTCGCAGCTGCGAGATGAACGTGACAAAGTGTTGCCGGAGCCGGGCCGGCGCCGTCAGCGCGCCGGCAGGAGCATCTCGGCGCGGAAGCCGCCGCCCGGCCGGTTGGACAGGCGGAGCGCGCCGCCCTCGCGCTCGACCACCTGCTTGACGATGGCGAGGCCGAGGCCGGCGCCCGCCGTGTTGCGGGCCCGCGCCGCGTCGAGCCGCAGGAAGGGCTCCGCGAGGCGGGGCAGCGCTTCGGGCGGCACGCCGGGCCCGTCGTCGTCGCAGCGCACCACGAGCGTCCCCGCCCGGACGTCGAGCAACAGCCGGGCCGAGCCGGCGTAGTGGAGCGCGTTGGCGACGAGGTTGGTGGCCGCGCGCCGCACCGAGGTCGCGCGCAGCCGCGCCTCGCAGCGCGCCGGGCCCTCGTAGGCCGCGTCGGCGCCGAGGTCGGCGGCGTTGTCGGCGACCGCGGCGAGCAGGCTCGCGAGGTCGACGAGCTCGGGCCGCTCCGCCGCCCCCTCCTCGCCCACGTAGGCGAGGATCGAGTCGACGAGGTCGTCGACCTCGGCGACGTCGGCCTCGAAGGACCGGCGCAGGGCGGGGTCGTCGACGAAGCCGGCGCGCAGGCGCATGCGGCTGAGCGGCGTGCGCAGGTCGTGCGAGATCGCGGCGAGCGAGCGCGTGCGGTCCTCGACGAGGCGGAGGATGCGCTCCTGCATGGCGTTGAACGCGCGGGCGAGCCGCCCGACGTCGGGCGGCCCCCGCTCGCTCGCCCGCACCGGCGCCTCGCCCGAGAAGGCGTCGACGGTGCCGGTCAGCGCTCGCAGCGGCCCGGCGAGGTCGCGCACCGTGAGCAGGGCGACGAGCAGCACGGCGCCGGCCATCACGGCCGCCAGCGCGAGGGCCCGGCCCACCACGGGCGGCAGGCTGCGGCCGTCGCGCAGCGTGAACAACACGGCGCCGCCGTCCTCGAGCCGCAGGGTGCCGGCGAAGCCGCGCCCCCCCGCCGCCACCGCGAGGTCGCGCCCTTCGAGCTCGGGCGCGGCGAGCAGCGTGTCGCGCAGGGCTTCGGCCTCGGGGCTCGCCTCGCTGGCGGCGGCGACGGCCGGGGCGGGGGCGCCCGCGGGCGCGACCGAGAAGGCGAGGTCCGGGGTCGAGATCAGCCGGGCGAAGCGGGCGCGCTCGTCCGGCTCCGCGGCGTCGAGCAGCCGGTCGGCCAGCACCAGCCGCTCGGCGAGGTTGCGGGCGCGGTCGGCGTCCGTGCGGAACAGCTCGGCGCGCTCGTAGATCAGCGCGACGCCGGCATATTGGGCCACCACGGCGGCGAGCAGCACCAGCATGATGCGCCCGGCGAGGCTCCCCGGCCAGTGCGGCCGCAGCACCGCCGCTCAGTCCCGCTCGACCGGCACGGCGAAGCTGTAGCCGACGCCCCGCACGGTGCGGATCAGCGCTGCCTCGTCGTCGCCGAGCTTCCGGCGCAGGCGGCTCACCAGGACGTCGATGCTGCGGTCGGTCGCCTCGCCGAGCCGGCCCCGCGACAGCTCCAGCAGGCGCTCGCGGCCGATGACGCGCTGCGGATGGTCGACGAACCCCACCAGCAGGTCGTGTTCCGCGCCCGACAATTCGACGCGCGCGCCGGACGGCGCGAACAGCGCGCGCCCGCGCAGGTCGAGCGTCCAGCCGGCGAAGCGGGCGCGGTCGCGCCGCGGCTCGCCCGCCGCGGCCGGGGCGGAGCCGCGCCGCATCACGGCGCGCACGCGCGCCAGCAGCTCCTTCTGGCCGATCGGCTTCGACAGGTAGTCGTCCGCACCCATCTCGAGCCCGAGCACGCGGTCCATCTCCTCGCCGCGCGCGCTGACGATGATGATCGGGATCGCGCTGCGCGCCCGCAGCGCGCGGCACAGGTCGAGCCCGTTGCCGCCGGGCAGCATGATGTCGAGCACGACGAGGTCGAAGGTGCCCGCCTCGAGGCTCCGTCCCATCTCGACGCCGTCGCCGACCCCGGTCGCCTCGTAGCCGTTCTCGCGCAGGGTGCGAAGCATGAGGATGCGGAGCGCGGGGTCGTCCTCGACGACCAGGACCCGGTTGGCCGTCACTGGACCCCTTCACACCGCCGCGGCGCCGCCCGCCGGCCCGGGCCGGATGTCGGGGAGGATCGTGGCCCCGGTGTGGCGCGCCGGCCGTGACGCCCTGGCGTGACGGAGGCGTCAGCCTCCGAGGCTGAGGCCCAGCGACGAGACGGGGTTTTTCCGGTCGAGGTCGTGCAGGAACCGGCCCAGCAGGGCGTTGAACAGGTCGGGCGCCGTCAGGAAGGGCGCATGCCCGGCCCGCGGGATGACGTGCCGCCGGCCCTCCCACAGGGAGCCGTAGGACAGGGCGTCGACGTAGTGGCCGTCCACGATGGCATCGTCCGCGCCGTCGATCACGGCCAGGGGGACCCGCATGGCCTCGACGACCGCCCGCTCGTCCGAGGCGCCCCCCGCGAGCGCGTCCGCCATCACGCGGCTCCGGGCGCGGCCGTCGGCCCGCCGGATCGCGTCGACGAGGTCGCCGTGTCCGTCGACCCCCATCACGGCCACCAGGGCCGCGACCTCGGCCTCCGACAGTTCGGCCTGCGCGCCGAGCTGGAGGAAGGGGCCGCGCCGGAACGCGTCGGCCATGGTCGACGGGTCGGACCCGATCGGGGGGGCGCCGACCGTGAGGACGCCGACGATCCCCGGAGCGCTGGCGCAGGCTTCGAGAGCGACGTGCCCCCCGAGGGACCAGCCGAGCAGCGCGTAGCGGTCGAGGCCCAGGGTCTCGGCCACCTCCACGACGAGGTCGGCGTAGCCGAGCAGGGTGTAGCTGTGATCGGGCTCCGCCGCGTCCTCGGACGCGCCGTGCCCGAGGAAGTCGATCGCCACCATGCGGTGCCGCGCGCCGAGCGCCCCGCCCATCTGGGCCCTGAAGGCCTCCTTGCAGCTCGAATTGCCGTGGAGGAGCAGCACGGGCAGGCCGTCGCCGGAGGTTTCGCGGATCGACACCCGCCCCTGGCTGGTGGTCAGCACTCGGTCGACCCAGGGCGTCGGGGCGGTGCCGCCGCCCGCGACCTCGACGGGCCGCAGGGTTTCGGCCGGGCGCGCGGGAACCGGGGACAGGGCTGCCAGTGCCATGATGCGTTCTCCGTTCCGGGACCTCGATGGACGGGGAAGATCCCTACGCGCTCGGGATTAATCGCGGGTTCTCGTCCGACGTGCATTTCGCCGGTTCCGGGTCGCGCCGCCCGAGCCCGCGACGGCGGCCCGGACGGCCGACGGCGGCTGCCGGTTCAACAATGGCGCGTTTGAGGGCGTGGAACTCGATCAAAAGATGTCGGATAAGGTCGGGAGGATCTCGACGCCATCCGTCGAAACACCACCGGACCGGGCATGTCCACTCCCCACACGAACACATACGTCCTCGGACACGACGGTGCCGAGCTCGAACGGCTGGAGCGTCAGGCCCGCCTCTTCGCGGAGCCGACCGAGGCCGGGCTGCGGCAGGCCGGGCTGCGCAGCGGCATGCGGGTCCTCGACCTCGGCTGCGGCGTCGGCGACGTGAGCCTCGCCGCGGCCGCCATCGTCGGGCCGGACGGCGGCGTGACGGGGATCGACATGTCCGCCGACGCGGTGGAGACGGCCCGCCGGCGCTTCGCCGGCCTCGGCATCGGTTGGGCCCGCTGCGAGGTCGGCGACATCGACGGCCTCGATCCGGCCGGCTACGACGCCGTCGTGGGCCGCTTCATCCTGATGCACCTGCCGCGGCCCTCGGACCTGCTGGCGCGGCTGCGCGCCGCGTGCTCGCCCGGTACCGTGCTGGCCTTCCTGGAGATGGACGTGACCTCCGCGTCCATCACCCCGGCGATGCCGCTGTTCTCGGCCGGGCTCGACGCCATCGTGGGGACCTACCGGGCCGGGAGCGTCGAGCCCGACATGGGATCGCGGCTCTACGGGGCGTTCCGGGCGGCCGGGCTGGCCCCGAGCCTCAAGGCCTGGTGCCACGTGGTCGGGGACGACGCGCCGGACGCCTTCGACTTCCTGTCCCGCACCGTGTCGAGCCTCGCGCCCGCCATCGCGGCGGCGGGGCTGATGACGGCCGAGCTGGAGCCGTCGACCTATCGAGACAGGCTGCTCGCCGCGGCGGCGGAGGGCCACCACTGCGTGCAGTTCCCCCGCTTCGTCTGCGCCTCGGCCCGCACCTGACCGGACGGGCGGCGACGGGCGCGCTCCGTCACGCGGTCCTGCGCGCGCCCAGCCCGCCGAACAGCCCCTGCCGTTCCGCCTCGGTCGAGGCGAAGAACGGGTAGCGCGCGTGGACGGGCTGCGTCCGCCGGCGCTGGTCGAGCTTGAGCAGGCCCTGCGGCTTCGTCAGCCCCGGATAGGAGCGCGGCGGCGTGACGACCTCGTGGCCGAACACCCGCCGGTAGAAGGCCTGGTGCTCGGGACGGCACGTCGTGACGATCCAGTCCGCGCGATAGTGGTGGCCGGCCATCCAGGCGATGCGGGCCACCGCATAGGCGATGTTGGGGTGGCGGCGCGCCGCCTCGGCGTCGACCACGAAGCGCGTCCCGTCCACGAGCAGCGCGCCGCCCTCCATCATGGGCAGGATGATGTCGGGAAAGGTGGTCGTGGCGGGGCTCTCGGGGTGGTCGCGGTCGAACACGTGGACGCGCAGCGATCCGGCCAGCGTCCCGTCGACGAAGACGCCGTAGCTCGTCGTGTTGGGCGACAGGTCGTAGCGGTCGCTGAACAGCCGCGGCGTCCCCTCGGGCAGCGAGTCCTCCCGCCGGTAGGCGTCGTAGCGCAGGCGGCACACGGCATCGAAGTCGGCCCCATGGACGGCGCGGCACACCACGCGATCCAGGAGGCTGGACAGCGACTGCGAGAAGCTCCCCTTCTCCACCTTCTCATCCATCACGGTGTTCGCGTCCCTCTGATTGAGGCAGTGGAAGCTCGCTTCGGGCGGCGGAGCGACGGCGTGCGCCTCGGACCGGGGCGCGAGGCCTCTCCTCCGGCCCCGGAAGCCGTCGGCGCACCGCGGAAAGGATCAGGCGACGCGGCGCGACGGCGACGGATCGAGGCGCGCGCGGATGTCGGACGCCGGCATCGGCCGGCCGAGCAGGTAGCCCTGCACCAGCCGCACCTCGGTCCGCCCGATCAGGAGTTCCATCTGCTCCTGCGTCTCGACGCCTTCCATCACGACGGCCATGCCGAGGTCGGCGCACAGGTTGCAGATGTTGCGCAGCAGCAGCAGGGCCCGCTCGCCGAGGTCCGCGCCGCGGAGGAAGGACTGGTCGACCTTGACCTTGCTGAACGGCAGCGAGTGGAGGTAGCTCAGGCTCGAATATCCTGTCCCGAAGTCGTCCAGCGACACGCCGACGCCCATGGCGGCGATGTCCTCCAGCATGGCCGCCGCGCCCTGCTTGTCGTCGATCATCACCGACTCGGTGATCTCGACCTCCAACCGCTCGGCCGGCAGTCCGGTGGCGTCCAGCGCGTCCCGGATCGCCGCGACGGCGTCGCCGCGCCGGAACTGCGCGGCGGACACGTTCACCGCCACGGCGACGCCCTGCGGCCAGGCGGCACATTCGGCGCAGGCCTGGACCAGCACCCAGCGGCCGATGTCGCCGATCAGCCCGGCCTCCTCGGCGATGGGGATGAACTCGCCCGGCGACACGAAGCCGCGCACGGGATGGCGCCAGCGCAGCAGCGCCTCGCAGACCGCCACGCGGTCGGCGACGACGTCGTAGATCGGCTGGTAGAACACCTCGAGCTCGCCGCGCTCCACGGCGCCGCGCAGGTCCTCCTCGGTCCGGCGGCGCTGCTCGGCCGCGACCTTCATGTCGTCGCGGAACACGCGGCACAGGCCGCGGCCGTCGGCCTTGGCCTGATACAGGGCGAGGTCGGCGTCGCGCAGCATCGCGTCGATGTCGAGGCCGGGCTCGACCGAGCCGGCGATGCCGATGCTCGCGCCCACGGTGATCCGCTGACCCTCGATCTCGTAGGGCTCCGACAGTCGCCCGATGACGCGGACGGCGACGCGCTCGGCCTCCGGGAGGCCGCCGGGGAACGAGCGGTACAGGACGAATTCGTCGCCGCCGATGCGCGCCAGCAGGGCGTCCGGTCCCGCGGCCGCGCGCAACCTGTCGGCGACCGCGACAACCAGCCTGTCGCCGATGAGGTGGCCGAGCGTGTCGTTGACCTGCTTGAAGCGGTCGAGGTCGACGAACAGCACGGCGGGCAGGCCCGGCGCATCCGCGCCCGCCTCCACGGCGTCGCGGAAGGCGCGCCGGTTCAGCATGCCGGTCAGGGCGTCGTAGCGGGCGAGGTGGTCGATCTCCCGGCGGTCGAGCACGCGCGACGTCACGTCCTCCACGATCAGCACGCCGCCGCCGGCGTCGAGGCGCTGCAGGCGGCACGCGTAGTAGCGGCCGTCCCACGTCTCGGCGACGGATCCGGCCGGCGACGGTTCGGGATCCTGCAGCAGGGCCACCAGCCGGTCGTCGGGTCCGACGCCCCGCCACACCGCCGCGAGCCAGCCGAGGTCGGCGCCCGCCGGCAGAGGGCCGGGCGCGACGCCCAGCATGGCGCGCAGGCGATCGCTCGCGATGGCGATCGTCCCGTCGGGCTCGAACATGACGAGCCCCTGCGGCATGTTGGAGACCGCCGTGTCGAACCGGCTCGCGAGGCGCTTGAGTTCGCTGGCGCGCGTCACGGCGGCGACGAAGATCCCGTTGAGCCGGGCCGAGATCGCCTTCAGGGCGACGAAGAAGGGCGCCATCACGAAGACGCCGATGCACCAGTTCCACCCGCCCGCGAGCGCGAGCCCGAGCAGGACCGGTACGGCTGCGGCCAGGATCTGCACGTTGACCAGCGTCGGGCTCGCGAAGCTGCGGCCGGGCGTGCCCACGAGGTAGGCCATGATGACCGCGAGCGCGGCCAGGCGCGCGAAGCTGTCCTCCGTGAAGGCGAAGGCGTGGAAGTCGGCGGCCCCCATCAGCGCGAGCGACGCCGAGCCGCCGGCGATGTACCAGCGCTCCCAGCGCCGCAGGCCTGCCGGACCGAGGCGGGGCCGCACCGCCGCGAAGCGCCGCATCGACCACAGGCGGACGGCGCCGAGGACCAGCACGGCGGACGCGATGGCGATCAGCGCCGCGTGGTGGCCGGCGATGCCCGCCACCAGGAGCATGGAGGACGACCCGGCGACGCCGATCGCGAAGGTCGCCCCGCCGCTGAACAGCGCTTCGACGTGCGACGTGTAGTCTTCGAGCGGAAGCTCGGCGCGCACGGCCCCACTTCTGCGTTTCGCGATCATCGTCATGGCGCCGCACGGGTTCAACGGGCGATGTGGGTCGTCACTATCCTGGGATAGGCGACAAAAATGACGTAATCGTTCACCCGTGTCGACGTGCGGCGATCGACTTTGCCAGCCGCGTTGTCCGGCATTTGTGTCAAATGACGGTCTTTCGAGCCGAACATTCCAGCCACAACCTCGATTTTCATTTTCGGGTTGTGTCGACGATCCGAGGATCGACGGAGCGGCTCGGAAAGCGGGTCAGGATTACTTCACCGGTACGCCGGGGTAGGAAGGCCGGAGCGGCCCGCCGGCGCGCTCCGTGAGCGCCACGGCACCTCTCGACCGTCGATCACGAAAGCCGTTGCGGTCCCCCCCGCCTTCCGCCATGCTGCGCGGCAACACAGCAGGGTGGCCGCGAAGCCGCCGCTTCGATCGCGGGGAGGGGTGGCGTGGCGGAGGACATCATCCTCGCGACACAAGGATTGGCCAAGGAGTTCCGCGGCATCGTGGCGGTCGACGGGGTCGACCTCCGCGTCCAGCGCGGCACCATCCACGCGCTGATCGGGCCCAACGGGGCCGGCAAGACCACCTGCTTCAACCTGCTCACCAAGTTCCTGTCGCCGACGCGCGGCACCATCACCTACAACGGGCGCGACATCACGCGCACGGCTCCGGCCGACGTGGCGCGGCAGGGGCTCGTGCGCTCGTTCCAGATCTCCGCCACCTTTCCGCACCTGTCCGTGCTGGAGAACGTGCGCGTGGCCCTGCAGCGGCGGCGCGGCGACAACTTCGACTTCTGGCGCTCGGAGAAGCTGCTCCGGTCCTTCGACGCCGAGGCGCGCGACCTGATCGATCAGGTGGGCCTCAAGGGCTTCGAGGACGGCCGCGCCGCCGACCTGTCCTACGGCCGCAAGCGCGCGCTGGAGCTCGCCACCACGCTGGCTCTCCAGCCCGACCTGATGCTGCTGGACGAGCCCATGGCCGGCATGGCGCACGAGGACATTGACCGCACGGCCGCGTTGATCCGCCGCGCCGCGGTCGGCCGAACCGTGCTGATGGTCGAGCACAACCTGTCGGTCGTAGCCTCGCTCAGCGACCGCATCACCGTGCTGGCCCGCGGGCGCGTGCTGGCCGAGGGCACCTACGATCACGTGTCGCGCGACCCCCGCGTCGTGGAAGCCTACATCGGGGTGGGACATGGCTGACGCCGCGCTCGCGAAGACCGCGCCCGCAGGCGCCGCGGGGTCCGACGCGGGGCTGAGTCTCGCCGTCTCCGACCTCCACGCCTGGTACGGCGAGTCGCACGTGCTGCACGGCATGGCCTTCGAGGTGCCGAAGGGCCAGGTGGTGACGCTGCTCGGCCGCAACGGCGCCGGCAAGACCACCACGCTGCGCTCGATCATGGGCGTGATGAACAAGCGCAAGGGGTCCATCCGCTTCGAGGGGCAGGAGACGATCAAGCTGCCGTCGCGCGCCATCGCGCGGGCCGGCATCGGCTACTGCCCGGAGGAGCGCGGCATCTTCGCGTCCCTGTCGGTCGAGGAGAACCTGATGCTGCCGCCCGTGGTGCGGCCCGGCGGCATGTCGCGCGAGACGATCTTCGAGCTGTTCCCCAACCTCAAGGAGCGGCTCTCGTCGGGCGGCACCAAGATGTCGGGCGGCGAGCAGCAGATGCTCGCCATCGCCCGCATCCTGCGCTCGGGCGCGAGCCTGCTCCTGCTCGACGAGCCGACCGAGGGCCTCGCCCCGGTGATCGTGCAGCAGATCGGACGCACCATCTCGCGGCTCAAGGCCGAGGGCTACACCATCATCCTGGTGGAACAGAACTTCCGGTTCGCCGCGACGCTGGCGGACCGGCACTACGTTGTCGAGCAGGGGCGCGTGGTCGACACGTTCCTCAACGCCGACCTCGACGCCAACATCGACAAGCTCCACGCCTATCTCGGCGTGTGAGAGACCGGAACGGGGAGCACGGCGGATGCTGAAGCGGGTTCTGATGGGTGCCACGGCCGCCGCGGCGCTGTTCGGCGCGAGCCTCCCGGCCTTCGCCGACGTGTCGGTCAAGATCGGCGTGCTCAACGACCGCTCGGGTCCCTACCTCGACATCTCGGGCCAGCCCTCGGTCGAGGCCGCCAAGATGGCGGTCGAGGACTACGGCGCCGAGAAGAAGGGCATCCACGTGTCCTTCGTGGCGGCCGACCACCAGAACAAGCCCGACACGGGCTCCAACATCGCCCGGCAATGGTTCGACCAGGACGGCGTCGACGTGATCGTCGACGTGCCGAACTCCGGCGTCGCCCTCGCGATCGCCAAGGTGACGCGCGAGAAGAACAAGATCTTCATGGATTCGGGCGCCGGCACCTCGGCCCTGACGGGCGAGCAATGCTCGCCCAACACCGTGCACTGGACCTACGACACCTACGCGCTGGCCAAGAGCACCGCGTCCTCCATCCTGAAGCAGGGCGGCAAGAGCTGGTTCTTCATCACGGCCGACTACGCCTTCGGCCACCAGCTCCAGTCCGACGCCTCGAGTTTCGTCAAGGCGGCGGGCGGCACGGTGGTGGGCTCGGTTGACGCGCCCTTCCCGACCTCCGACTTCTCGTCCTTCCTCCTGCAGGCGCAGGGCTCGGGCGCCCAGGTGATCGGCCTCGCCAACGCGGGCTCGGACACCGACAACGCCATCAAGCAGGCGGCCGAGTTCGGCGTCGTGTCGGGCGGGCAGCGGCTCGCGGGCCTGCTCGTGTTCATCACGGACGTCGAGGCGGTCGGCCTGCAGGTCGCCCAGGGGCTGAACCTCACCACCGCGTTCTACTGGGACCGCGACGAGGGCACCCGCGCCTGGACCAAGCGCTACGAGGCCGTCAACGGCGGCAAGGTCCCCACCATGGACCAGGCCGGCGTCTACGCCTCCGTGCTGCACTACCTCAAGGCCGTGGACGCCCTCCAGGGCAAGGACACCGCGGCCGTGATGGCCAAGATGCGCGAGATCCCGACCGACGACCCGCTGTTCGGCCATGGGCAACTGCGCATCGACGGCCGCGTCACCCACGACATGTACCTGTACCAGGTGAAGACGCCGGCTGAATCGAAATACAAGTACGACGACTACAAGCTGCTGCAGACCATCCCGGCCGCCGAAGCGTTCCGCCCCCTGGCCGAGGACCACTGCCCGCTGGTGAAGTGAGATCGAGACTCCGGAGCGCCGGACATGCACACGTTTCTCGGCATCTCGACCCCGGTGCTGTTCGGCCAGCTCACGCTGGGGCTCATCAACGGCGCCTTCTACGCGCTGCTGAGCCTCGGCCTCGCCGTCATCTTCGGCCTGCTCAACATCGTCAACTTCTCCCACGGCGCCCTCTACATGATGGGCGCCTTCGTGGGCTACCTGCTGCTGCAAGTGCTCGGGCTGAACTACTGGTGGGCGCTGGTTCTCTCGCCGCTCATCGTCGGCGCCTTCGGAGTGGTGCTGGAGCGCACCATGATCTCGCGGCTGTACCGGCTCGACCCGATCTACGGCCTCCTGCTCACCTTCGGCCTCGCGCTGATCATCCAGGGCCTGTTCCGCAACTATTACGGCGTGTCGGGCCAGCCCTACGCGGCGCCCGACCTGCTGAAGGGCGCCACCAACCTCGGCTTCATGGTGCTGCCGATCTACCGCGGCTGGGTGATCGTGGCCTCGCTGGTGGTGTGCCTCGCGACCTGGTTCACCATCGAGAAGACCAGCCTCGGCGCGACCCTCCGCGCCGCCACCGAGAACCCCGTCATGGTGTCGGCCTTCGGCATCAACGTGCCGCGCCTCGTCACACTCACCTACGGCTTCGGGGTGGCCCTGGCGGCGCTGGCCGGCGTGCTGGCGGCGCCGATCTATTCCGTGAACCCCAACATGGGGGCCGACATCATCATCGTGGTCTTCGCCGTCGTGGTGATCGGCGGCATGGGGTCGATCCTCGGCTCGGTCATCACCGGCTTCGCGCTGGGCCTCTGCGAGGGCTTGACAAAGGTGGTGTATCCCCAGGGCTCCTCGACCGTGATCTTCGTCATCATGATCGCGGTGCTGCTCGTGAAGCCCAACGGGCTGTTCGGGAGGGCGGCATGAGGGCCCCCGTCGAGGGGACCGCCGCGCGCCCTGCGGCGCCGAAGCACAGGACCGTGAGGCGACCATGTCGGTGGGACCCGTGACAGCGCTCGATCCGGTCGCCGACGCGCCGGCCGACGACGTCCTCGCGCCCGGCGCGCTGATCGAGGCCGACCCGCGGCGACATGACGGCGCGGTGCACACGGCGATCTTCGCCGGGCTGGTCGCGCTGCTCGTGGTCGCGCCCTTCCTGGCCTATCCGGTCTTCGTGATGCGGGTGATGTGCTTCGCGCTCTTCGCCTCGGCCTTCAACCTGCTGCTCGGCTACGGCGGGCTCCTGTCCTTCGGCCACGCCGCCTATTTCGGCCTGGCCTCCTACGTCTGCGCCACCGCGGCGCGGTCCTGGGGCCTCGACGCCGCGCTGGCGATCCTGCTCGGGACCGCCGCGGCGGGCGTCCTCGGCGTCGTGTTCGGCGCGGTGGCGATCCGCCGCCAGGGCATCTACTTCTCGATGATCACGCTGGCCCTGGCGCAGATCGTCTATTTCGTGTCGCTGCAGGCGCCGTTCACGGGCGGCGAGGACGGCATCCAGGGCGTTCCGCGCGGCCGCCTGTTCGGCGTGATCAGCCTCGCGTCGGACGCGACGCTCTACGTCGTGGTCGCGGTGATCTTCGTCGCGGGGCTGCTCCTCATCTACCGCATCGTGCACTCGCCCTTCGGCCAGGTGCTGCGCGCCATCCGCGAGAACGAGAACCGCGCCCTGTCGCTGGGCTACCGCGTCGACCGCTACCGGCTCGCGGTCTTCACCATGTCCGCGGCGCTCGCGGGGCTCGCGGGCTCCACCAAGGCCGTCGTGTTCCAGCTCGCCTCACTGACGGACGTGCACTGGACCATGTCGGGCGAAGTGGTGCTGATGACGCTGATCGGCGGCATGGGCACGATGTTCGGCCCCACGGTGGGGGCGCTCGTCTTCGTGTCGCTGGAGTTCTACCTGTCCTCCATCGGGTCCTGGGTCACGGTGGTCGAGGGCGCGGTCTTCGTGGTCTGCGTGCTGGCCTTCCGGGAGGGCATCGTCGGCGTCCTGGCGCGGCGGCTGCGCCGGCCGCTGTGACGCTCGACGGTGCCCCGGCCCTGCCTTAGCTTGCAGGCCGGAGGGGGACGGCCGTGACCGCCATGTTCGATACGCTGAAGTTCGCCCGGACCCTGCGCGACGGCGGCCAGTTCACGCCCGAACAGTCCGAGCGCCTGTCGGATGCGCTGTCCGAGGCGATGTCGGGCGAGATGGCGTCGCGCAACGATCTCGAAGCCGCAGGGTCGAAGCTCGAACGCAAGATCGACGGCCTGCGGGACGAACTCGCCGCCGTCGAAGCCAAGCTCGAACGCAAGATCGACGACCTGCGGGGCGATCTCGCCGCCGTCGAAGCCAAGCTCGATCGCAAGATCGACGACCTGCGGGGCGATCTCGCCGCCGTCGAAGCCAAGCTGGACCGCAAGACCGACGACCTGCGGGACGATCTCGACCGTAACACCAAGGATTTACGGGCCGATCTCCGGAATGAGATCAGAGGTATGGAAGCCAAGTTCGAGGCCGCCAAGGCCGACACGCTGAAGTGGATCGTCGGCATCATCGGCTTCTAGAGCGTGGCGATCATCGGGGCCGCCATCGTCCTGGCCCGCATCCTCGGCCGCTGACCGGCCTCACGCCCTCCGCCACCGCCGCAAGCTCCCGTCCCGCACCTCGGCGATCTCGCCACGCCGCGCCATCAGGTTGACGTGGGCCAGCGTCTCGCTGAAGGCGAACCAGAACTGGTGGGCGTCGAGCTCCATGGTGAAGAGCCGCGGCACGATCTCGGCGACGGTCGGCGGCGCCGCGGGGTCGCAGAGCCGCGCGAGGTCGGCGCAGCGGGCCGCGTGGTGGGCGGCGAGCTCGGCGCAGCGCCGATGCAGCCCGAAGAAGGGCAGGCGATGCCCCGGCAGCACCAGCGTGCGGTCCGGCACGCGCGCCGGCAGCTCCGCCAGCGAGGCGAGGTAGCGCCCGAGCGGATCGTCCTCCGGCTTCTCCTCCGCCACCGACACGTTGGGCGAGATCTGCGGCAGCACGTGGTCCGCCGCGAACAGCAGGTCGTGGGCGGGCGCGTGCAGCAGCACCTGCGCGGGCGAGTGACCGGGCAGCATCGTCGCTTCCGCCTCGAAGGGCCCGAACTTCAGGCGGTCCCCGGCCCGGATCGGGCTGTAGCGCCGCGGCAGATCCGGCACGACGGAGCGGTAGCGGTCGAGCCGCTGCGCCATGAGGCCGAGCTGCTCCGCCGCGAGGCCGTGGCGGAGGTAGAAGTCCCGCTCGGCGCCGAGGTCGTCCGCCGTCGCGAGCCGGTGCACCCGCGCGGTGAGGTACTCGGTCTCGCCCATGGCGAGCGCGGCCCCTGTGCGCCCGCACAGCCAGGCGGCCGCGCCGACGTGGTCCGGGTGGTAGTGGGTGACGATCAGGCGCTCGACGGGCTTGTCCGCCAGGAGCCCGCCGAGCAGGCCCTCCCACAGCGCGCGGGCCTGCGCGGTGTCGACGCCGGCGTCGATCGCCGTCCAGCCCCGCTCGCCCTCGACGAGGTAGACGTTGACGTGGTTCAGGCGGAACGGCAGCGGCAGGCGCAGCCAGTGCAGGCCGGGCGCGATCTCCCGCGTCGCGCCGTCGGCGGGCGGCTCGGGATAAGGGTAGCTGAGCTCGATCACGGCGCCTCCGGGACGGTCCTGCCCCCCTGAATGCCGGCCTGCGCGCGGGAGCGTCAAGGCGCCGGCGCCTCCCGGGGGTTGCGCCGCCGGCGTTTCGGGCGCACCACCCACGGGCCTGACCGCCCGAGCCCGCACGCCTCGCCCATGAACCTCCACCTGCCCTGGACCACCTCCGACGCCGTCGACCTGAACGACTACGCCCGCCGCATCCTCACGTCGCGGGTCTACGAGGTCGCGATCCGGACGCCGCTCGACCCCCTGCCCGCGCTGTCGGGCCGCCTCGGCAACCGCGTGCTGCTGAAGCGCGAGGACCTGCAGCCGGTGTTCTCCTTCAAGATCCGCGGCGCCTACAACAAGATGGCGGGCCTGCCCCGCGAGGCGCTGGAGCGCGGCGTCATCACGGCCTCGGCCGGCAACCACGCGCAGGGCGTGGCCTTCGCGGGCCAGAGGCTCGGCATCGTGCCCACCATCGTGATGCCGCGCACGACGCCCGGCATCAAGGTGGCGGGCGTGCGGGCGCGCGGCGGCAATGCGGTGATCCACGGCGACAACTTCGACGAGGCGTCGAAGCACGCGCAGGCGCTCTGCGCCGAGGGCGGCCTCACCTACGTGCCCCCCTACGACGACCCGGACGTCATCGCGGGCCAGGGCACGGTCGGCATGGAGATCCTCCAGCAGCACCCCGAGCCCATCGAGGCGATCTTCGTGCCGGTGGGCGGCGGCGGCTTGGCTGCCGGCATCGCGGCCTACGTCAAGTTCCTGCGGCCCGACGTGAAGGTGATCGGCGTCGAGCCCGACGACGCCGCCTCCATGCAGGCCGCCATCGCGGCCGACGACCGCGTGGTGCTCGACCGCGTCGGCCTCTTCGCGGACGGCGTCGCGGTGCGCCAGGCCGGCGCCGAAACCTTCCGGATCTGCCGCCAGTGCCTCGACGAGGTCATCACGGTGACGACGGACGAGATCTGCGCCGCCGTGAAGGATGTATTCGACGGCACCCGCGCCGTGGCGGAGCCGGCCGGCGCCGTGTCGCTGGCCGGGCTCAAGCGCTACGCGGCCGAGCGCGGCCTCGAAGGCCGGACGCTGGTGGCGATCAACTCCGGCGCCAATCTCAACTTCGACCGCCTGCGCCACATCGCCGAGCGGGCCGAGATCGGCGAGGGCCGCGAGGCCCTTCTTGCCGTGACCATCCCCGAGGAGGCCGGCTCCTACCGGCGCTTCATGCAGGTCCTGGGACCGCGCTCCATCACCGAGTTCAACTACCGCCAGACGGGCCCCGGCGTCCCGGCCCACATCTTCGTCGGCGTCGAGCTGCGCAACGGGGAAGCCGAGAAGCACGACATCGTCGCGACCCTGGACCGGGCCGGCTACCCCGTGGTCGACCTCAGCGAGGACGAGATCGCCAAGGTCCACGTCCGCCACATGGTGGGCGGCCGCGTCGCGGGGCTGGAGAACGAGCGCGTGATGCGCTTCCAGTTCCCGGAGTATCCCGGCGCGCTGCTCAACTTCCTGAACGGGCTCGGCCAGTTCTGGAACATCACCCTGTTCCATTACCGCAACCACGGCGCCGACTACGGCCGCGTGCTGGCGGGCTTCGACGTGCCCCCGGCCGACCGGGAGCGGTTCGGGGCCGCCGTCGAGGCGCTGGGCTACCCGTCCTGGGACGAGAGCGACAACCCGGCGATCCGGCTGTTCCTGGACGCCAAAGCGGCGGGGTGATCGGGCGCTTCGCGGGGTCGGACGCTCGGGGCCGCGGCCGCCTCGCTCGGGTCCGAGGCGGCGTCCCGGCGTCGGGTGGCGCCCTCGGCGCCTCCCCTCACCGTTCTCTGAACGCCGTCGTCGTCACCTGCATGATGGGCGAGAACAGGTAGGACAGGATGCGGCGCGTGCCGGTCTTGATCTCCACCGTCACGGCCATGCCCGGCACGAGCGGCACGTCCGTGCCCTCCGACTTCATCGAGGTCCGGTCCATCGTCAGCGTCACGGGGTAGACGAGGTTCTGGAAGCGCTGCGCGCCGCCGAACATCGCCGCGTCCTTGGCCGCCATGGCCGGGTTCTGCTCGCGCTGGTCGGCGTCGGGCTGCGGGATGGCGTCGTGGGCCACGCGGGTCACCTGCCCGTCGATCGTGCCGTAGTCGGTGAAGGGGAAGCTGTCGATCTTCACCACCGCCGGCTGGTCCTTGCGGACGAAGCCGATGTCGGCGTTGGGCAGGTAGCACTCGATCTCGAGCTTGGTGTCGCTCGGCACGATCTGCATCACCTGCTCGCCGACCGTGAGCACCTGGCCGACCGAGGTGACCGTCGAGCCCGACACCGTGCCGTCGATGGGGCTGCGGAGCGTCATGTCGGCGGTCTTGATCCGCGCCTTGTTCAGCTTCTCGCTGTTCTCGTCCATCTGCCGCTCGGCGTCGGCGAGCTTCTGGGCGTTGTCGGCCGCGAAGCTCGCGTAGCTCTTCTCGATGTCGCGCTGCAGGCGCCCGAGGCTCGCCTCGATCTCGCCGATCTGCCCGCGCTCGGAGGCCAGCGTCGCCTGCTGGGTCTGCATCAGCTCCAGCGCGTCGATCACCTTGGCGCGCGACTCCGACTTCGACGCTTCCAGCGTCTGGCGCATGTCGACGCGCTCCTTCAGCGTCGCCACGAGCTGCGTCTGCGCGTCGATCGTGCTCTTCAGCCTGTCGCGCTCCGCCGTCTTCTCCTTCACCTGCCCGTCGAGGCTGCCGACCGTTCCGGCGAGCTGCGCGATGTCCTGCGCCAGCACGCGCTGCTCGCGCACCGCGATGGCGGGCGGCACGTCGGCGTCGAACTTGATCTGCGGCACGGGCCCCAGCGCGCGCTTGGAGGCCAGCATCAGCGCGGTCGTGCGGCGCAGCACCTCGGCCCTCTCGGACTGGATGTCGGCCTCCAGCGTGCTCTCGTCGGCCCGCGCCTCGCCGGGGTCGAGCCGCACCAGCACGTCGCCGGCCTTGACCCGCATGCCGTTCTCGACCGCGATCGAGAGCACCTTGCCGGTTTCCAGCGGCTGCACCGTCTTGGTGCGGCCGACCGGCTGGATCTTGCCCTGCGCGGTGGCGATGATGTCGATGCGGCCGAACCAGGACCAGGCGAGCGAGATCACCACGAAGGCGGCGATCGTGGCCATCATGCCGGTGCGAACGGGCGACAGCGGCGTTTCCAGGATCTCCAGCGCGGCCGGCAGGAACTCGTAGTCGCCGTGGCTGAGCCTGATGCGCCGGGCGGCCGGCACCTTGGCCGGCTTGGTGGTGGCCGGGAGAGTGCTCACGCCTGCACCTGTTCGTTCTGCAGCGTCCACAGCTTCTTGTAGAGGCCGCCCTGGCGCGCGATCAGCTCGTCGTGGGCGCCGACCTCGATCACGCGCCCGTCCTCCATGCCGATGATGCGGTCGCAGGGCCGCACGGCGGCCAGGCGGTGCGCGATGATGATCACGGTGCGGTTGCGCACGATCTGGCGCATGTTGTTCTGGATCACGCGCTCGCTCTCGTAGTCGAGCGCCGAGGTCGCCTCGTCGAAGATCAGGATCGGCGGGTTGGTGGCGAGAGCCCGCGCGATGGCGATGCGCTGGCGCTGGCCGCCGGAAAGGTTGGCGCCGCGCTCCTCGATCACCGTGTCGTAGCCGCCGGGCAGCTTGGCGATGAACTCGTCGGCGCCCGACAGCTTGGCGATGGCGATCACCTGGGCGCGCGGCATGGCCGGGGCCGCGAAGGCGATGTTCTCGTGGATGGTGCGGTTGAACAGCAGGTTCTCCTGCAGCACCACGCCGATGTTGGTGCGCAGCCAGGCCGGGTCGACCTGCGTGAGGTCGGCGCCGTCGAGCAGGATCTGCCCGTCCTGCGGCATGTAGAGGCGCTGGATCAGCTTGGTCAGCGTCGATTTGCCGGAGCCCGACGGCCCCACGATGCCCACCACCTCGCCGGGGCGGATCTGCAGGTTCACGCCCTTGACGACGTCGTTGCCGCCGGGCCGGTAGCGGAAGGTGACGTTGCGGAACTCGATCAGCCCGCGCGGCGGCGGCAGCACGGTGCGGGCCTGGATCACCGGCTCGGCCGGGGCGTTGAGCACGTCGCCGAGCCGCTCGACCGAGATCTGCACCTGCTGAAAGTCCTGGTAGAGCTGGGACAGGCGCAGCACCGGCGCCGTCACCTGGCTCGCGATCATGTTGAAGGCCACCAGCGCGCCGATGCTGAGGTCGCCGTCGATCACCGCTTTGGCGCCGAACAGCATCAGCAGCGCGGTGGACAGGCGGCTGATGTAGGTGATGCCGTTCTGCGCGATGGCGGACACGATCGTCACCGAGAAGGACTGCTTGATGTAGGAGGCGAGCCGCTCCTCCCACTGCTGCTGCATGATGGGCTCGACCGCGGACGCCTTCACGGTCTGGATGCCCACCACGGCCTCGACCAGGAACTGCGAGCTCAGCGCGCTGGCGTTGAACTTCTCGCGGACCATCTCCTGCAGCACCGGCCGGAAGCACAGCGCCACCAGCACGTAGAGCGGGATGGACAAGACCACGATGATGCTGAGCTTCCACGAATAGGCGAACAGCACCGCGATGAACACGAAGGTGAACAGGAGGTCGAGCGCCGAGAACAGCCCCTGGCCGGTGAGGAAGGAGCGGATGTTCTCGAGCTCTCGCACGCGCGCCACGGTCTGGCCGGCCGCGCGGGTCTCGAAATAGGAGAGCGGCAGGTGCAGCAGGTGGCGGAACAGCCGCTGGCCGAGCTCGACGTCGATGCGGTTCGTCGTGTGGGTGAGCGCGTAGGTGCGCAGGTATTGCAGCACCACGTCGAACAGCCCCACCAGCACGATGCCGACCGTCAGCACGATCAGGGTGGAGTAGCCCTTGTGGCTGAGCACCTTGTCGACCACGACCTGGAAGAACATCGGCGTGACGAGCGCGAACACCTGCACGAACAGCGACGCCACGAGCACGTGGATCAGCGGCCGGCGGTAGCGCCAGATGGACGGCAGGAACCAGCGGAAGCCGAAGCTCTTCGGGTCGTAGCCGGCGCCGCCGGCGCGGCGGCCGACGAGCAGCAGCTGCGGCTCGATGTCCGAGAAGAACTCCTCCGCCGACACGGCGCGGTCGACGCTGGTGACGGGGTCGACCAGGCGGAAGCGCCCATCGGTCAGCCGGCCGCCGAACACCACGAAGCCGCCGTCGCGCAGCTTGGCGATGGCGGGCGTCGGCGTCAGGGTGAGCTGCTTCTCGGTGGTGCGGGTGACGCGCCGCGCCCGCATCCCGATGAGGCCGCAGGCCCGCATCAGGTCGGTGACGCCGGCCTCGCGGCCGATCAGCGCCAGCTCGCGCTGCAGGTGGGTCGGGTCGGCGGCGATCCGGTAATAGGCGGCGATGCCGCAGAGCGCCCGCAGGCCGGCGTCGGGCCTAGGCGTCGGCGTCATCGGTGCGGCGGCGGCTTGCATCATGGGGCGCGCGGGTCCGGATGGTATGACGCGGGTTGGCCAGCGCCAGGTCGTCAGTGCTCGGTTCGAGCTTGCGGCTCAGCCGTTAAAAAAGCCAAAAAAGCTCACACCGCCCGGCCAGCGGGGAACCACCGCGCGATCGAAGCCATCTGGACTTCTATGTCAGGTTCAAGCGGCTTGGCAACGCAGTCCCACCGAAGCATCCCCACTTTCACGCTGCTGTTGAAGCGATGCAGCCATCGGACGATGCCGCAGCGTCGCAGGGGGCGCCTGCGGGGCGACCGGTCCCGCCGATGCGGGCCGAGGCGACGGAAATCGTATGACAATTGACCCGCGACGCACTAGCTCGGGGCCGGACCAAGGATCAACGGAGGACAGCAGCATGGCATTGACCGGCGACATCGTGATCGGGGCCGAGCGCCTGTCCGGCCGCGCGGCGAGCTTCAAGGCGGTCGACCCGTCGACCGGCGAGGCGCTGGAGCCGGCCTTCGCCTTCGCGGGCGAGGCGGAGGTCGAGCGCGCCTGCGGGCTCGCGGCCGAAGCCTTCGACGCCTACCGCGAGACCGCGCCGGACGCGCGGGCCGCCTTCCTGGAGGCCATCGCCGACGAGATCGTGGCGCTCGGCGACGCGCTGGTCGAGCGCGCCTGCGCCGAATCCGGCCTGCCCCGCGCCCGCATCGAGGGCGAGCGCGGCCGCACGGTCGGCCAGCTCAAGCTCTTCGCCGCCGTGGTGCGGGCCGGCCACTGGCTCGACCTCCGGGTCGACACCGCCCTGCCCGACCGCAAGCCGCTGGCGCGCTCGGACCTGCGCCAGCGCCACATCCCGCTCGGCCCCGTCGCGGTGTTCGGCGCCAGCAACTTCCCGCTCGCCTTCTCGGTGGCGGGCGGCGATACGGCCTCGGCGCTGGCGGCCGGCTGCCCCGTCGTCGTGAAGGGCCACCCGGCCCACCCCGGCACGGGCGAGATGGTGGGCGACGCCGTGCGGGCGGCCGTGAAGCGCTGCGGCCTGCCGGCCGGCACCTTCACGCTGCTGCTCGGCGCCAACGAGACCGGCGCCGCGCTGGTGCGCGACCCGCGCATCAAGGCGGTGGGCTTCACCGGCTCGCGCGGCGGCGGCCTCGCGCTCGCGGCCATCGCGGCGGCGCGGCCCGAGCCGATCCCGGTCTACGCCGAGATGAGCAGCGTCAACCCCGTCTACCTCATGCCGGGCGCGCTGGCGGCCCGCGGGGACGCGCTGGGCCGCGCCTTCGTGGGCTCGCTGACGATGGGCGCCGGGCAGTTCTGCACCAACCCCGGCCTCGTGCTGGCGCTCGCCGGGCCCGAGCTCGACGCCTTCGTGGCCTCGGCCTCGGCGGCGCTCGCCGACTACGCGCCCCCGGCCATGCTGACGCCGGGCATCCACGGGGCCTACGAGGCGGGCCGCAAGGCGCTGGAAGGCAACGGGCGCGTGCGCCGCGTCGCGGAGGGCAAGGTCGGCGAGGGCGTGAACCGCGGGCGCGGCGCGCTGTTCGTGACCGAGGCGGCGGACTTCCTCGCCGACGAGACCCTGGCCCACGAGGTGTTCGGCGCCTCGTCGCTTGTGGTGCGCTGCCGCGACGCCGACGAGCTCGTCGCTGTGACGCGCAAGCTCGAAGGCCAGCTCACCGCGACGCTGCACCTGGAGCCGTCCGACGCCGCGCTGGCCCGCCGCCTCCTGCCGGTGCTGGAGGTGAAGGCCGGGCGCATCCTCGCCAACGGCTGGCCCACGGGCGTCGAGGTCAGCCACGCCATGGTGCACGGCGGCCCGTTCCCGGCCACGACGGACGGGCGCTCGACCTCGGTCGGCAGCCTCGCCATCCGGCGCTTCCTGCGTCCGGTCTGCTACCAGGACCTGCCGGCCGAGCTGCTGCCCGAGGCGCTCAGCGACGCCGCGCTGGCGGGGCTGCCCCACATGCTGGACGGCGCGGCCAAGCTGCCGGGCTGAACCGGGGATCGGAGGGCCGCCGGCCCTTCGCGGGGCGCGGGGCGGCGCCCCGCACTCGTCTCTCAGGCGATGAGGGCGCGCCCGATCTCGGTCAGGGCGAACAGCACCGTGCTGGTGCGCGCGGCGCCCTCGCCCGTCTCCGTCACCACGGCGCGGCACCAGTCGCGCTTCACGCAGCGGCCGATCGGCCCTTCCGTGACGGCCCTCGGGCCGGCCGCGAGGCTGCGCATCAGCGCGATCTCCTCCGCGCGGGGGCCGCGGCGCGGGCGCTGCTGGCCGGGGCCCACGCCGGCGCGGGGCGGGAAGGGGGGATCGAACGTCGCGGCATCGACGAGCAGCATCGGCGGCTCTCCTGGCGATCGTCGCGTCCGGCCTCGGGGATGAGGGTTCGGACGCGGCGAGAGCAGTCCAGCCTCGGCGCAAACCGGAACTGAACGGTTAAGTTCGGTAACTTGTGCACCCCCCTGGGGCAAGTTAAATCCGCGCCGACAGGGGAGAGTTGCGGATGGCTGCGGCCGCGTCGAGGGACGGGAAACACGCGGGCGGGCGGCCGACGCGCGAGGAAGCGGCGCGCCGCGAGGAGCGGCTGCTCGAGGTCGCCAAGGCCATGTTCCTCGACAACGGCTACGACGGCACCTCGATGGACGCCATCGCGGCGGCGTCCGGCACCGGCAAGCCGTCGCTCTACGCGCGCTACGGCGACAAGCGGGCGCTGTTCCTGGCGGTGCTGCGCCACAGCGTCGACCTGTGGGCGCGCCCGCTCTCGAAGCTCGGCCACTGCCCGCAGCATGCCCTGCGCCTCGACGAGCTGGAGCCGCTGCTGGAGCGGGTGGGCCGGCACATCCTGGAATGCTCGATCACCCCGGAGTCGGTCGCGCTGAAGCGCGTGCTGACCTCGCAGGCCGGGCAGTTCCCCGAGCTCGCCGCGACGCTGCAGGACGCGGGCTGGGGCGCGGTGGTGCGCCACGTCGCGGCGCTGCTGCGCCTGGCGGTGGACTTCGAGCGCTCGGCCGTGGCTGACGCGGAGCTGGCCGCCGACCTGTTCCTGAGCCTGGTGCTGGGGCGCCTGTCGCACGAGGCCCTGCTCGGCATCGAGATCGACCGCAGCGCCATCGACGGCCGCATCACCGCGGCGGTGAAGATCTTCCTGGGGCTCGCCTTCGTGGCGCGGTGAGGCACGGCCGCGCGGCAGGGTGCGGACGCCGCGGCGCGCTCGCGCTATAAGGGCATCCCCGTCCCCGCCCCGGCGAGGCCCAGCCTATGCGGATCGCCGTCATCGCCGACGTCCACGGCAACCTCCACGCGCTCCGGGCGGTGGCACAGGACATGGCCCGCCGGTCGCCCGACCTGATCGTGAACCTCGGCGACCTCGTGTCCGGCCCCTTCGATCCGGCCGGCAGCGCCGACGCCCAGATGGCGCTCGGCGCCGCGACGCTGAAGGGCAACCACGACCGCTGGGTGCTCGAAGGCCCGCCGGCCGGCTACAAGGACGACGCCCGCGCGCGGGCCACGCTGTCGGAGGCGCACCTCGCCTGGATGGCCGGCCTGCCGCCGACGCTGTCCATCGACGGCGGCGACGTCTTCGCCTGCCACGGCAGCCCGGCCGGCGGTGACCTCGACTACCTGCTCGAGGACGTCGCGTCGGGCCGCGCTCTGCTGGCCGCGCCGGAGGCCATCCGGCCCCGGCTCGCCGGCATCGGCCCCGCGCGGCTGGTGCTCTGCGGGCACACCCACACGGCCCGCGCCGCGAGCCTCGACGGCGTGCTGATCGTCAACCCCGGCAGCGTCGGCCAGCCGGCCTACCGGGACGACGCGCCCGTCCCGCACGTCATGGAGGCCGGCACGAGCCACGCGCTCTACGCGGTCGTGGAGCGCGGCCGCCTCGGCTGGTCGGCCGCGCTGTGCGCGGTGCCCTACGACCACGCGGCGGCGGCGCTCCAGGCGGAGCGCGGCGGGCGTCCCGACGTCGCCCACGCGGTCCGCACCGGCCGGATGCCGCCGGCGTGACGGCGCCGAAGCCGCCGCCTCACCTGCGCGAGCGCGCCCTCGACCTGCACCGCGCGGGCGACCTCGCGGCGGCCGAGCCGCTGTATCGCCTGCTGCTCGACGCCGGAGGGCGCGACCCCGAACTGCTCTACCTCGTCGCCCTGCTGCGCTTTCAGCAGGGATACCACGCCGAGGCCGCCGCGGCGGCGCGGACGGCGATCCGCGCGGCCCCGCGCGACGCGGCGCCCCACGCCCTGGCGGGGCTCGCCGAGGCCGGGCGCGGCCGCTTCGCCGCGGCGCTGCCGGCCTACGGGCGGGCGCTGCGGCTCGCGCCGGGCCGCTGGGACGTGCTGGTGAACCGCGCGGCCGCGCTGCTCGCGCTCGGCCGGCCAGCGGAAGCCCTGGCGGACTGCGACGGCGCGCTGTCCCTCGCGCCGGAGGCCGCGGAGGCCCATGCGGGCCGCGGCGACGCGCTCGACGACCTCGGCCGCCCCGCCGAAGCGCTGGCCGCCTACGCCGCCGCGGCGGCCCTGGGCCTGCCCGCGGCGGGCAAGCGCAGCGCCGCACTGCTGGCGCGGCTCGACACCCCGGCGGAGGCGGCGGCGATGCTCGCCGGCGCGGCCGAACGCCTCGCCGCGGACGGCAGGACGGATGCGGCGCTCGACGCTCTGGCGGAGGCTTCGGCGCTCCTGCCCGGCGACGTCGAACTGTTGAACCGCCGCGCCGTCCTGCTCGGCGAGACGGGGCGGCTCGCCGAGGCGGCGGCGGTGCTCGGCGGAGCGGTCGCGCTGGCGCCGCAGGATCCCGTGCTGTTCCACAACCTCGGCCTGTTCGGCCGCTTCGCGCCCGGCGACCCGCACCTCGACGCGCTGGCGGCGGTCGACGCGGACGGGCTCGACGCGCGGGGCGCCGCCGTCCTCCACTTCGCCCGCGCCAAGGCGGCCTCCGACCTCGGCGACCCCGACGGCGCCTTCGCGCATCTCCGGGCCGGCAACGCGCTGGTGCGGGCGGGCCTCGCCCACGACCCCGCGCATTACGAGCGGCTCGCCGACCGGATCCGCGCCGCCGCGGGCCCGAAGGCGCGGGGCCGCGCGGACGGCGCCGGGCCGCCGCGCCCGGTCTTCATCGTCGGGCTGCCGCGCTCGGGCTCGACGCTGGTCGAGCGCGTGCTCGCCGGACACCCCGACGTGTTCGCGGCCGGCGAGGTCGACGCCTTCCGCCCCGCGCTGGAGGCGCTCTCGCCGCCCCTGCCCTACCCCGAATGCGGGCCCGGCCTCACGGGCGCGGACCTCGCCCGCCTCCGCGCCGGCTACCGGGCGCGGCTGCCCCGCGTCCCGCCCGGCGCCGTCGTCGTGGTCGACAAGACGCTGGTGAACCTGTGGCACCTGGGGCTGATCCACGCGGCCCTGCCCGAGGCGCGCTTCGTCCACGTGGCGCGCGATCCCGTCGACACGGGGCTGTCCTGCTTCGAGCAGCTCTTCAACACGCCGCAGCCCTTCGCCTACGACCTCGCCGAGTTCGCGCGCTACGCCACCGCGGCGGCGTCCGTCATGGCGCACTGGCGGTCCGCGCTGCCGCCCGGCGCGCTGCTCGACCTCGCCTACGAGGACCTCGTGTCCGAGCCCGAGCCGCAGGCCCGGCGCCTGTTCGCCCATTGCGGCCTCGGCTGGGATCCCGCCTGCCTCGACACCGGCCGGCCCGGCGGCCGCGTCAGCACCGCGAGCGTCGCGCAGGTGCGGCGCCCGATCTCCCCCGCCTCGGTCGGCCGCTGGCGCCTCCACGCCCGCCACCTCGGCCCGCTCCTCGACGCGCTGGGCCTCGACGCCGAGGGCCGGCCCTTCCCCGCGGGGGTCACAGCCGGTCCTGAGGCCCCTTCGCCAGCCCCGCCAGCGTGAACAGGTCGACCGACAGCTTGGCGCCGATCACCAGCACGTCCGGGATCGGGGTGGGGCGGGTCGGGTAGCGGAGCTGGTCCGGGCCGATGATGTACTGGATGTTGGGCGTCAGGCGCGCGTAGGGCGCGACCTGGATGCCGTAGTTGAGTTCGAGGAACGTCTCCTGCCGGTCGATGTCCGACGTCGACAGGCCCTGCGCGAGGCGGGAAGCGCGGATGCCGGCGATGCCGATGTCCGAATAGCGCTGGGTCGACATCACGACGTCGAGCGAGTCGAGCGGCCGGCTCGCGAAGGGCCCGAGGTAGACCGCGCCGAGCGTGAACTGGTAGTCCTCGACCTGGCGGCCGCTCGTGCCGCCGATCGCGAGGGCGAAGACGCTGAGGCCGCGCGGCGATTCCATGTCGGGCCTGTACAGCGTCTGGTCGAAGCGGCCGTAGGCGGCCGTGCGCCCGAAGCGCGTCACGCCGGGCAGGCCCGTGATCACGCGCTGGCCGCCCTGCTGGTCGAACTCCGCATCCGAATATTGCGACTGGTCGATGATGGCGCCGATGCCGTAGTGGCGCGGATAGGGGTCGTTCTTGAAGCTCGTGGCGTAGCCGAGCTCGAAGGGCACGTTATAGCCCGTCGAGGGGGCGAAGAAGCCGACGCCGTGGTCGGCCCGCGTGGTGCTCTCGGGCGCCACCTGGTAGGCGCCGACGTTGAAGAAGTATCGGTCGGTGAGCTGCGTCTTCATCACGCCCGCCCAGGTGGGGGCCGGGAAGTAGGTGAAGTTGGTGTCCGCGAAGGCGAGGTTGGGGCTGCCGCAGACCGCGTTGTTCTGGAAGTTGCAGTAGAAGGGCGACCCCAGAAAGGCGGTCTGCCCCGGGATGCGGCCGACCTCGAGGTCCACCCGGTCGTCGAACAGCTTCTTCTCGAAGGACAGGTAGGTCAGGCGGTAGGTCTGGCCGCCGCCGTAGATCTCCTGCACCGAGATGCTGTTGCCGATGAGGTCGTTCGTCAGGCTGTGGCCGTCGCGCTGCGTGAAGATGCCGTGCAGGAAGGCGCCCTGCACGCCCGCGAGCTTCTGCAGGTCGATGTCGGTGCCGAAGAAGAACTGGTCCGCGTAGCGCACGCCCTGGCGGATGCCGCCGACCGGGTTGCCCGCCGATTCCGAGGTGTAGTTGGCGAGCGCCGTGATGCCGTTGCCGAAGTCGAGCGTGCCCGGCGGCAGCGCCGTGGGCGTGGTGGGCGAGGCCGAGGTGCCCTGGAGGTTGCCGACGCGCCGGGCGCCGCCGATGCCGCCCGCGGTGCCGCTGGCGCCCGGCGCGGCACCCGCCCCCGTGACCGCGGCGGTGCGCCCCGGCGCCGCCACCGGCACGCCGGACCGGGTCGGGACCCTGTTCGGCGAAACGGCCGCGGCGCGGCGCGTCCGGCGGGGCGCCGGGGCCGCGGCGGGAGCGGCCGCGTCGGGCGCGGCCGCCGCGGGCGGGGGCGCGTCCTGTGGCGGCACCTGCGCCGACGCCCGGATCGGGAGCCCGCAGGCGAGGAGCGCCGAGGCCAGGGCGATCGCCGCTGCGGCGGGCCGGACGGATGCCATGTCGCTCCCCACATTTCTGCGCCGGGTCCGTTTGTCGGACCCCGTTCTCGGCGCAGCATCGGCGCGGGAGAGAGGGCGCGCCATAACCTGAGCGGGAGGCGCGCCGGATTCGCCGCGCATGTGACCGGAATGTGTCAGCCCCGGTCCCGCGCCCCCGCGGGCCGCCCCGTCAGCCGTTTCCGTGCAGGGCGAGGAAGATCCCGGCCCCGACGACGAGCAGCAGCAGCGGGTTAACCCGGCTCGCCATCAGGGCGGCCGTGGACGCGAAGGCGACCGCCACCGCGGGCCAGCCGCCGTCGAGCGACTCCATCAGCACGTAGACCGAGGCCAGGATCATGCCGGCCGCGACGGGCCGGAGCCCGCCCTCCAGCGCGCGCTGCCACAGCGCGCCCTGGTGGCGGCGCCACACCACCGCGACGCCGTAGATCAGCACGGCGGTCGGCCCGAAGATGCCGAGCGTGGCCGCCACCGCGCCCCAGAACCCCGCCACCTGCCAGCCGATCAGCGTCGCCAGCAGCGAGCCCGGCCCCGGCGCCATGCGGGAGATCGCGAAGGCGTTGAGGAACTGCGGCGCCGTCATCCAGCCGTGTTGGTCCACGACCTGGCGCTGGATGGCGGCGATCACCGTCTGGCCGCCCCCCACGGTGACGAGCGACAGCGGCGCGAAGACCCCGAATAGGCCGAGGACGGGCCCCCTCATGCCCGGCGCAGCCGCAGGGCTTCGAGCGCGATGCTGCCGAGGCCCACGCCGAGCACCACGTAGACCAGCGGCTGGTGCAGCGGCCCGATCGCCACAAAGGTGCCGGCCATGATGGCGAGCGGCAGCCAGCGCCGCGGCACCCTCAGCGCCGTGGTGATGCCCATCGACAAGCTGAGGCCGATGGCGGCCGCGGCGGCGCCGTCGAGCGCCCAGCGGGTCGCCGGATAGCGGCTCAGCGCCGCGAACACGGCCGAGATGCCGACGATCAGCACCGCCGGCGGCCCCACGATGCCGGCCACCCCTGCGGCGGCGCCGCGGAAGCCGAGCAGCCGGTGGCCGATCCAGATCGCCATGTTGGTGACGTTGACGCCGGGCAGCGCCTGCGACAGCGACAGGCCGTTGAGGAACTCCTCCTCGCCGATCCAGGCCCGGTCGCGCACGAACTCCCGCAGCAGCCACCCGCTCAGCCCGCCGCCGAAGCTCGTCAGCCCGATGCGGGAGAAGATCAGGAAGAGCTGGAGCGCCGTGGGCTGCGGGGCGGGGCGGGGAGGCGCGTCGGCCATCGGGATCCTCGAAGGCGGGTGAGCCCATCCTTAGGAGCGCCGGGCGGCGGCGTCGAGCGCCGATCCACAGGCTTGACGGGCCCGCGCCCGGCCGCTCCAATCCCGGCAGATCGACCCCGCCCGCGCCATGACGATCCCGATCCCGACGCTGCTGGTCCACCTCCACCTGATGCTGCACCTCGCCGCGCTGGTGTCGGTCGCGGCGCTGCTGTTCCGCGACCAGATCAAGCTGCGCGCCGTGCTGCTGCTGTCGATCGCCCTCGCGCTCGCCAACAACTACGACGGGTCGGACGCGCCGGACTGGGAGGACCTGTTCTGGAACGCGGTGCTGTTCTGCATTAACCTCGTCGTGCTGGTGCAGCTGGTCCTCGACCGGACGCACGTCGGCCTGAGCGAGGAGGAGCGGGCGCTGTTCGACGCCTTCGGGCTGCTGACGCCGGGCGAGTTCCGCGCCCTGGCGCGGCTCGCCACGTGGCACACGGCCGGTGCCGGCGAGGAGATCACCCGCGAGGGCGAGCGGCCGGACGCGCTGTTCTACGTGCTCACCGGCGGGCTCTTCATCGTCAAGGGCGAGCGGGTGATCCCCTACGGCGCCGGCACCTTCATCGGCGAGATCGCCTTCCTGCGCGGCGGGCCGGCCTCCGCGACCGTGCGTCTGGCGCCGGGCTCGCGCTACGTCGCCTGGCCGGTCGCCGGGCTCGACCGCCGCATCTCCGGCCGGGGCGAGCTGCGCCATGCCGTCACCCGCCTGATCAGCCACGACATGGCCCTCAAGGTCGGCCGCGCCTGACAGGCCCGAAGAAGTCGGCTAAAGGTCCGACAAATCATTCCGGGAGGACCGCATGAGCTTCGCCACCTTTCCGTCGCTGAAGGGCGCGACCGTCACCGTCACCGGGGGCGCCTCCGGCATCGGCGAATACCTCGTGCGGGCCTTCGCCGAGCAGGGCTCCCGCGTGGGCTTCGTCGACATCGACGCCGCGCGCGGCGAGGCGCTGGCGAAGGAGTTCGGCGGCGCCGTCCGCTTCGCCCCCTGCGACCTGCGCGACATCGACGCCCTCCGCTCGGCCTTCGCGGCCCTGAAGGCGGAGCTCGGGCCGGCCTCCGTGCTGGTCAACAACGCCGCGCGCGACGACCGCCACGGCTGGGAGGACGTGACGCCGGACTATTACGACGAGCGCATCGCCACGAACCTGCGCCACATGTTCTTCGCCATCCAGGCCGCGGCGCCCGACATGGTGACGGCGGGCCGCGGCTCCATCGTCAACATGGGCTCGAACTCCTGGTGGGAGGCCGGCGGCGGCATGCCGGTCTACACCACCGCCAAGGCGGCCGTGCACGGCATGACGCGGAGCTTCGCCCGCGACCTCGGCCCCCACCGCATCCGCGTCAACACCGTCGTCCCCGGCTGGGTCATGACCGAGCGGCAGAAGGAGCTGTGGGTGACGCCGGAGAAGCTCGGCGCGCAGCTCAAGCGCCAGTGCCTGCCCGACCCGATCGACCCCGTCTACCTCGCCCGCATGGTGCTGTTCCTGGCCTCCGACGACAGCGCCATGTGCACGGCCAACAACTTCATGGTGGAGGCCGGCTCGATCTGAGAAGATTCCCGGCCCTGGCTGGAACTGGAACAGCTCCATTGTCGGGCGTTTAGAACAAGTCGAAGAGCCAGACGCGCTATGGGCGCGTTTCCCAGGCGCCCGGCCCCGGCCGGGCGCCTTCGTCTGTTTGGCCGACCCGAGCGCGATGCTTTCGACTTTTGATCCCGCCCGGCGCGCCGCTTCCGCGGCTCGGCCGGCCTCGACGGGCCCGAGCGCCGCACGCCCCGCCCTTCGCCGCGCGTGAGCCCCTCCCAGGACGGGCGATCCTTCGCCGCCCGCCCCTTCCGGAACGACGGAGACCGACCATGACCCACAGGTGGCGCACCGCGCTGGTGCTCCTGTCGCTGCTGATCGCCCCCGGCGCGGTTCTCGCGCAGGGCACCGCAGCCGCCCCCCAGCCTGCCGCGGCGGAGGCGGCGCCCGCGAGCCCACCTCCCGCGGCCCCGGCTCCGGCCCCCGCGGCTCCGGTGGGCCCGGCCGCCGCCGAGCCGGCCGTGAACGCGAGCCTGCCGCACGACCTGTCGCCCTGGTCGATGTTCCTCAACGCCGACGTGGTGGTGAAGGCCGTGATGGTGGGCCTGCTCGCCGCTTCGGTCGCGACCTGGACGATCTGGCTCGCGAAATCCATGCAGCTCTTCGGCGCCCGGCGCCGGGCCACGCGCGGGCTGCGCGCGCTGGCGGAGGCCGACAGCCTGGCCGCCGCGGCGCGGTCCGACGCGCCCGCGCGCGGGCCCGTGGGGGCGCTGATCGCCGCGGCCGCCGAGGAGGTGTCGCGCTCGGGCGGGCTGCCGGCGGAGGGCGTCAAGGAGCGCGCGGCGCTGTCGCTGTCGCGCATCGAGGCACGCGGCGCCCGCGCCATGACGCGGGGCACCGGCGTGCTCGCGACGGTGGGCTCGGTCGCGCCCTTCGTGGGGCTGTTCGGCACCGTGTGGGGCATCATGAATAGCTTCGTCGGCATCTCCCAGGCCCACACGTCCAACCTCGCCGTGGTGGCGCCCGGCATCGCGGAAGCGCTGCTGGCCACCGCGGTCGGCCTCGTCGCCGCCATCCCGGCCGTGGTGATCTTCAACGGATTCGCCCGCGCCACCGCGGGCTACAAGGCGCTGCTCGGCGACGCCTCGGCGGAAGTCATGCGCCACCTGTCGCGCGACCTCGACCGGCGGCCCTCGCTGCGCCAGCAGGCGGCGGAGTGATCCCGTGGCGGTGAAGCTCGGCCACGGGGACGACGAGGTCGGCGAGATCGCCGACATCAACGTCACGCCCTTCATCGACGTGGCCCTGGTGCTGCTCATCATCTTCATGGTGGCGGCGCCGCTGTCCACCGTGGACGTGCCGGTGGACCTGCCGACCTCGAACGCGAAGGTGCAGCCGCGGCCCGACAAGCCGGTGTTCCTCACCGTCAAGCGCGACCTTTCCCTATCTTTGGGCGAGGAAGGCGTGCCGCGCGACGGGCTCCGCGGCCGGCTCGACGCGGAGACAGGGGGCGACCGCGACCGGCGCGTCTTCCTGCGCGCGGACGCCGGCCTGCCCTACGGCGACCTGATGGACGTGATGAACGCCCTGCGCTCGGCCGGCTACCTCAAGGTGGCGCTGGTCGGCCTGGAGGACACGGGACAGGGCGCAGCCCCGGGCTCCGCGCCGTGAGCGCCGTCGCGTTCGGCGGCGGCCGCGAGCCCGGCGAGGGCCTGCGCTGGGCCGCGGCCGCCCTCCTGGTCGCCGGTGTCCACGTCGGCGCCGGCTGGTGGCTCGTCGGCCACGCCTTCGCGCCCCCGCCCCCGCCCGAGGGCGCGGCCGGCGTGACGGTGGAGCTCGAGCCCGTGTCGGTGCCGGTGCCCCCGACCGCCGAGCCGAAGCCGACCGAAACCGCCGGCCCCGGCGAGGAGAAGCAGGTCGCCGAGGCGCCCGACGCCCCGCCCGAGGCTCCCCCGCCGCCGGCCGCCGAGCCACCACAGGCTGCCGTGGCGGCACCCCCGCCCCCGCCCGTCGAGACGCCCCCGCCGGAACCGGCCCCGGTCGAGGCTGCGGCCGCCCCTCCCCTCCCCGTGCCGGAGGTCGCGCCGCCGCCCTCGCCCGCGCCGTCCGACGCCGTGCTGGCTCCGCCGCCGCGGCCCGCGCCGCCCCCGAAGAAGGTCGCGGTCCCGAAGCCGCAGAAGTCCGTCAAGCCGCCGCCGAAGCCCGACCCGCGCGAGGTCGCCCGCCAGGACGCGTGGGACGCGCAGGCCGAGGCCCGGCAGGAAGCCCGCGAGGAGGTGCGGCACGAAGCGCGGGCGCAGGCGGCCGCCGAGGCGCGGGCCCGGCGACAGGCCGCGCGCGAGCAGGCCCGCGCGGCGCGGGCCGCGGTGGCCCGCGAGGGCGGCGGGGACGACCGCGAGTCCGCCGCCCCGGTGGCCTCGGGCGCGGCGGTCGCGAACTGGCGCGGCGAGGTGGTGGCCCACCTCAACGCCTACAAGCCGGCCTCGCCGAACGGCTCGGGCGGCACCGTGCGGGTCGCCTTCTCGGTGGACCGCGGCGGGCGCGTCGTCTCGGCCTCCGTGTCGGGCAGCTCCGGCGATCCCGAGCTCGACGCGGCGGCGGTGTCGATGGTGCGCCGCGCGAGCCCCGTCCCGGCGCCCCCGCCCGAGATGGGCGGCCGCATCGGCCTGTCGGTGCCGGTGCGGTTCCATTGAGGCGCGGCGCGGCCGGGGCGGCGGCGCCACCTTGACGAACGGGCCCCGGATGGACAGTTCCGCGAGGAACCGGAGGCCTCCCATGACCCACGATGCCCAGTCCTTCCCCGTCACCCGCAGCGACGCCGAATGGCGCGAGCTGCTGACGCCCGAGCAGTACCAGGTGATGCGCCGGCACGGCACCGAGCGGCCCGGCTCCTGCGCGCTGCTCCACGAGAAGCGCGCCGGCACCTTCTCCTGCGCGGGCTGCGAGACGCCGCTGTTCGTGAACACGACCAAGTTCGAGAGCGGCACCGGCTGGCCGTCCTTCAACCTGCCGGTCGAGGGCGCGGTGGAGACCACCGAGGACAGGTCCTACGGCATGGTCCGCACCGAGGTGCACTGCGCCACCTGCGGCAGCCACCTCGGCCACGTCTTCCCCGACGGGCCCGCGCCGACCTACCAGCGCTACTGCATCAACGGCGTGGCGCTGGAGTTCCACCCGGCCTGACGCGTCCCGCGCCGGTGAAACGAAGACGCCCGCGGCGCGAGCCGCGGGCGTCTTGTCGTGCTGCACCGGATCAGCAGCCGATCACTGGTCCATCTCGGCGCGGTGCTTGGCGGCCTGCTGCTGCATGTAGCGCGGGCTCGACTCGTCGACCTTCTCCTCGGGCGCCTCCGCCGTGGCCTTCAGGACCTTGGTGGGCTTCATGTAGCCCTTGGGCGGCTGGGTGAGGAACTCGCGCGTGGGCTCCTGGCCGGCGACGAGCTGGTCCTTCTTGTCGGGGTTCTGGGAGCGGTAGGCCTCGTCCTGGCGCTTGATCTCGTCCGGCTTGAGCAGCATGCAGTGCTGGCCGTCGTTGCCGCATTCGCCGGAGCGGACGGGCTGGTCGTCGGCGGCCTCGGCCACGGCGGCGCGTCCCCGCATCTGCTCGTCGTGCGACAGCATCATGCCGTGGTCGCTCATGTTGGGGTCGAGCGTGTGCGGCGCGTGCGCTTCGGCGCTCTCCTTGCGCTTCTTCAGCACGTCGGGGTCCTGCGGCCAGGCGGCGGTGCGCTTGATGCCGTCGACCATGGGCTTGGGCAGCCCGGGGTCCTTCGGCAGCACCAGCGGCGGGCGCTCGCGGTACTGGATGTCCGGCGGGGGGTCGCTCTTGATGAGCCCCACCGAGCCCAGCACGGAGGAGAACACGTTGGCGTAGCCGTCGTCCGCCGCCCAGGCGCCCGGCGCGCCCGCGAGGCACAGGCCCAAGGCGGCCGCTGCCGCCACCGCCCCGCGACGATCACCCTTCGATCCAGGCAACATTTCCACCTCAGCGCATGGAACAAAATCGGAGGCTTCAACTATGCTGTGAGGATCACGGCGATTTGGGGGCACCGAGGGTCGCAACCGGCCTTGCCGGCACGATCCATTCGAGCAGCAGCAGCACGACGCCGGCCGTGATGGCGCAATCGGCGACGTTGAACACGTACCAGTGGAAGCCGCCGGCGTGGAGCGACACGAAATCCACCACGGCGCCGTAGCTGACGCGGTCGACGAGGTTGCCGAGCGCGCCGCCGATCAGGAGGCCCAGCGCCGCCGAAGTCATCGCCGTCCCGCTCCGCCACAGCCACACGGCGAGGGCCAGCGACGCGAGCAGCGTGACGGCGACCAGCAGCCAGCGGCCCGCATCCGTGTCCGACGTGAACAGCGAGTAGGACACGCCGCGGTTCCAGGCCATGACGAAGTCGACGCCCGGCGCCACGGCGACGGGCGAGCGCTCCGGCAGGTCGAAGCCGCGCAGCATCCACAGCTTCGAGGCTTGGTCGGCCGCGAAGGCCAGGACGGCCAGCGCCGCCCCGAGCGCGCGCGGGCCGGCGCGGAACGCGCCCGTCACGGCAGGCGGCCCGCCGCGGCGAGCTCGCGCAGCGCCAGCGCGTCGCGCGGCGTGACGTCGGGATAGTCGGGGTCGGTGCCCACCAGCGGCGACACCTTCCAGGAGCGGGCGCAGCGCCGCCCCTCCGCGCGGGCCGGCACCACCGCCACCCCCGGCACGTCGGGCAGGCGGAAGGCCTCGGCCGGGCCCTCGCCGGCGTCGAGGGCGATGTCGGAGGTGATGCACACTTCCGCGAAGTCGACGCCGCGGAGCAGCGCGAGCAGGTCCGCGTCGGCCACGAAGACCCGCGGCGCGGCTTCCAGCGACGATCCCATGCGCTTGGCGGCGCGCTCCAGCTCCAGCGCGCCGGTGACGGCGCGGCGCGCGTCGCGCACCCGCCGCCAGCGCGCCGCCAGCGCCTCGTCGAGCCACGCCTCGGGCGTCTCCGGGAAGAGCTGGAGGTGCACCGAGCCGCGCTCGGACGGGTGGCGCGCCAGCCACGCTTCCTCGGCCGTGAAGCTGAGGATCGGCGCCAGCCACACGGCGAGGCGGTCGAAGACGGCATCCACGACCGTGAGGGCCCCGCGGCGCACCGCCGAGGAGATCGGGTCGCAGTAGAGCGCGTCCTTGCGGACGTCGAAGTAGAAGGCCGACAGGTCGCTCGTCATGAAGGCGCCGAGCGCCGACAGGATGCGCGTGTAGTCGAAGGCCGCGTAGCCGGCCCGCACCGTGCGGTCGAGCTCCGCGAGGCGGTGGAGCACGAAGCGCTCCAGCTCGGGCAGCTCGGCGTGGGGCACGGCCTCGCCGGCCTGCGCGTGCGCCAGCGTGCCCAGCATCCAGCGCAGGGTGTTGCGCCACTTCTTGTAGGTCTCGACCGTGGTGTTCAGCACCGTCTTGCCGAGGCGCTGGTCGCCCGCGTAGTCGGCGCCCGCCACCCACAGGCGCAGGATGTCGGCGCCCGACGCCTTGATGACGTCCTGCGGCGCCACGACGTTGCCGAGCGACTTCGACATCTTGCGCCCGTTCTCGTCGAGCGTGAAGCCGTGGGTCAGCACCATGTCGTAGGGCGCGCGGCCGCGCGTGCCGCAGCTCTCAAGCAGCGACGAGTGGAACCAGCCGCGGTGCTGGTCCGAGCCTTCGAGGTACATGACCTCGTCGTCGCCGCCGTCGACTCGGCGGCGCAGGCCCCGAAACTGCGGGAAGTGCTCCGGATCCTCCAGCGTGAAGGCGTGGGTGGAGCCGGAGTCGAACCACACGTCGAGGATGTCGTCGACCTTGGTCCAGCCCTCGGCGGCCCGCTCCCCGAGGAACCGTGCGGCGGCGCCGTCCTCGTACCAGGCGTCCGCGCCCTCGGCCTCGAAGGCGGCGATGACGCGCGCGTCGACGGCGTCGTCGCGCAGGATCTCGGCGGTGCCGTCGTCGCGGTCGCGCACGAAGATGGCGATGGGCACGCCCCAGGCGCGCTGGCGCGACACGACCCAGTCGGGCCGGTTGCCGATCATGCCGGTGATGCGGTTCTCGCCCGCGGCCGGCACCCAGGTGGTCTCGGCGATGGCCTGGAGCGCCACGCCGCGCAGCGTGTCGGGCGCGTTGGAGCCCCGGGCCGCGGCGGAGCGCAGCGGCGCGCCCGGCACCGCGAACCGCTGGTCCATGGCGATGAACCATTGCGGCGTGTTGCGGAAGATGACCGGCTTCTTCGAGCGCCAGCTATGCGGGTAGCTGTGCTTCAGCCGGCCGCGCCCGACCAGCGTGCCGGCTTCCTGGAGCGCCGCGAAGACGGCGTCGTTGGCGTCGCCCTTGGCGCCCTTGTCGGTGAGCACGCGGCGGCCCTCGAAGCCCGGCGCGTCGGCCGTGTAGAAGCCGTCGGCGTCGACCGTGTAGGGGATGCGCGGCTCGATCTCGCGCGCCTGGAGCGCGCGCGTCGAGGCGAGCCACAGGTCGAAGTCCTCGCGGCCGTGGCCCGGTGCCGTGTGGACGAAGCCCGTGCCGGCCTCGGCCGTCACGTGGTCGCCGGCCAGCATCGGCACGCCGAAGCCGTAGCCCGGCAGGGTGGCCGCGAAGGGATGCGCCAGCAGGCCGACCGACAGCGCCTCCGCCGACACGTCGGAGAGCCGCTCGAAGCCCTCGACGCGCGCGGCCTTGAACACGCCCTCGGCCAGGGCGTCGGCCAGCACGTAGCGCTGGCCCACCTTGGCCCAGTTGTCGGCCGCCGCACTCGTGACGCGGTAGAGCCCGTAGGCGACCTTGGGCGAGAAGGCCACGGCGCGGTTGCCCGGCATGGTCCAGGGCGTGGTGGTCCAGATCACGACGCGCGCCGGCATCATCTCGCCGGAGGCCTCGTGGCGGAACGCCAGCGCATTCCATTCCGACGCCCGGTGGTCGAGAACGCCGCCCCCGGCCGGCACCGTCCGGCACGGGAAGGCGGCGAAGACCGTGTCCGACGTGTGGTCCTCGTATTCGACCTCGGCCTCGGCCAGCGCCGTCTTCTCGACCACGCTCCACATCACGGGCTTGGAGCCGCGGTAGAGCAGCCCGTTGCGGGCGAACTTCATGATCTCGCGGGCGATGTGGGCTTCGGCGTTGAACGCCATGGTGGCGTAGGGGTGGTCCCAGTCGCCCACGATGCCGAGGCGCTTGAACTCTTCCCGCTGCACGTCGAGCCAGCCCTGCGCGAAGGCGCGGCACTGGCGGCGGAACTCCACCACCGGCACGGCGTCCTTGTTGCGGCCCTTGGCGCGGTACTCCTCCTCGATCTTCCACTCGATCGGCAGGCCGTGGCAGTCCCAGCCCGGCACGTAGTCGGAGTCGCGGCCCAGCATCTGCTGGGACTTGGTCACGAGGTCCTTCAGGATCTTGTTGAGCGCGTGGCCGATGTGGATGTTGCCGTTGGCGTAGGGCGGCCCGTCGTGCAGCACGAACTTCGGCCGGCCGGCCGCCTGCGCGCGGAGCTGGCCGTAGAGGTCGATGCTCGCCCAGCGCGCCAGCAGCTCGGGCTCCTTGGCGGGCAGGCCGGCCCGCATCGGGAAGTCCGTGTGGGGCAGGAACAGCGTCTTGGCGTAGTCGGGGGCGGCCGGCGTCGCCGATGGGTCTCGGGCGGCCGTGGGAGCGTCGTTCATGGGGAGACCGGAGGCTTGCGGCGAGGCGGGATCCCGGGCGGGCGCGGCGCTGCGTTGGGCGGGGATGCGGGCGTGCGAAGGGTCCCGTGCGGGGCGAGCCTCAGGCTCCAGCGCCGCACGGGCCGATAATCCGCAAATCACGGGCCCGCGTCGTCATGCGCCCGACGTAGCAGCCTGCCAGGAAGATTGGAAGGGTTCCGTTTTTCGCGGCCCCGCGCGGCGCGCCGCGATGCCGCCGTAACCGACTCCGATGTTCGCGCATTGCCGGTCATGGATCCGCTTCGGCGGACCCGCGTCGGCGTATCGGCATCGGCCGACGGACGGCCTCACGGCCCCGTCATCCAGCCAAGGAGGACCCTCGACCCATGGGGACGCAACACGAACCCCAGATCTGGAACATGTTCCGCCGCCGCGAGGAGGGCGACATCTGCTGCGCCGTGCCGGCCGACACGGCCGTGCCGCGCTTCCTGTTCTCCGGCGAGTGGGACTTCGGCGGCCAGCATGCGGAGCGCCAGGCGCTGCCCGGCTTCCAGCGCGCCATCGCGCACCAGGCCGTGCGCATGAACGGGTTCTACCTGTTCCAGGTGCTGCGCGCCGCGGCCTGACCGCGGCGCATCGGCGTGGAACGGACGGCGGATGAACCTTCCGTTCGCGCCGATGATTCATCATGACGGCCTCACAATAAGCCACAACTCATCGTGGGATGGCGGGAGATCGGTGACCCGGGGCTCGGAAAGGCGGCGTCCATGCAGCGCCCGTTGATGTTGGCGGCCTTCGGCGCGGTCGCGGCCCTGGGTGCGGCCGCGGCTGGCGGCGCGCTGTGGTACGAGCGGCCGACGCGGCTGACCGTGGCGGTGTCCCAGAACGACGAGCCGGACCGCGCGCTGATCGACTCCGCCGCGCGCCTCCTCAAGCGGAGCCACAACCCGGCGCGCCTGCAGATCCAGCTCGTCGAGGACGCCAAGGCGGCCTCTGAGGCGGTGGACGCCCGCCGGGCCGACCTCGCGGTGATCCGCACCGACGTGGCGATCCCCGGCGACGCGCAGACCGTGGTGATCCTGCACCGCGACTCGGCCGTGCTGGTGGCCCCGGCGTCGAGCGGCATCAAGACGGTGGCGGACCTGCCGGGGCACACGGTCGGCGTGCTGCGCATGGGGGCCGGGAACCTCAGCCTGCTCGCCAACGTCCTGGCGGAGGCCGACCTCAAGCCGGACAGCGTCGCCACGGTGCAGCTCAAGCCCGACGAGATCGAGGCCGCGCTGCGCTCGCACCGGATATCGGCCGTGATGGCGGTCGACGTGCTGTCCAACTCGGCCCTGCGCGCCATCGTGCGGACCGTGTCGACGATCGACCCGCCGCCCGCCGCGGCTCCCCCTCCCCCGGCTCCGGCCAAGGCGGGCGCCAAGCCCGCGGCGAAACCCGCCAAGGGCAAGGCTCCCCCGGCCGCCAAGCCGGCCAGGATCGCCAAGGCCGACAAGGGCGACGACGAGGAGGAGGACGACGAGGCGGAGCCCGCAAAGGGCACCGTGGTCTTCCTGCCCATCTCCGAGGCCGAGGCCATCGCGTCGCGCTCGCCCGCCTACGAGAAGACCGAGGTGCTGCGCGGCATCTTCGGCGGGACGCCGCCCCGGCCGGGCAAGGACTACGACACGCTCAGCATCACCCACCGGCTCGTCGCCAACGAGAACGTGTCGCAGGACCTCGTCGCGGGGCTGACACGCTTCTTCCTGACCGAGAAGGGCCCGATCGCCGCGACGGCGCCGATCGCCATGCGGATCGAGGCGCCGAGCACCGACAAGGGCGCGTCCCTGCCCGTCCACGCCGGATCCGCGGCCTATATCGACGACGACGAGCAGACCTTCTTCGATAAATACAGCGACATGATCTACATCGGCGCCATGCTGCTCGGCGTGCTGGCGTCCGGCGTCACCGCCGTGATGGGGCGGCTCAGCGGCACCCGCACGCCGCAGCTCGAGCTCGACGTCGCCCGCCTGATCGCCCTGATGGGGGAGGCGCGCGCCGCCGCGTCGAGCGAGGAGCTCGACGCGCTGCAGGGCGAGGCCGACCAGTTGATGGCGCGGGCGCTCGACGGCTCGCTGCCGCGCGTCGACGACCGGCGCCTCGCGGCCTTCGGGATGGCGCTCGACCAGGTGCGGGCCGCGGTGCGCGACCGCCGCGCGCAGATCGGCCTGGCGCCGAAGCCGGCCGAGATCGTCGTGATGCCGCTCGCCGCCGAATAGCAGCGCGGACGCGAAAAAGGGCGCCCCGTGAGGGACGCCCCTGCCTCGATCGCGCGGTCGCGCCCGCCGGTCAGGCGACCTTGGACTCCACGACCTTCGGCGCGCGGGCGTTGGTGCCGATGGCGATCTGCCGGGGCTTCTGAGCCTCGGGGATCTCGCGCACGAGGTCGACGTGGAGCAGGCCGTGCTCCAGGGCGGCGCCCGTCACCTGGACGTGGTCGGCGAGCTGGAAGCGGCGCTCGAAGGCGCGGGCCGCGATGCCCTGGTAGAGCACTTCGGTCTTCGGCGTCTCGGACGCATCGGTCTTGCGGGCGCCGCGGATCAGGAGGACGTTCTCGCGGGTCTCGATCGACAGATCATCCTCGGAGAATCCCGCCACGGCGACGGAGATACGATAGGCGTTCTCGCCGGTCCGCTCGATGTTGTAGGGCGGATAGGTCTGGGCCGAGGCGTCCACGCCCGACATCTGGTCGAGGATCGTGAACAGCCGGTCGAAGCCGACGGTGGAACGGTAAAGGGGGGAAAGATCGTACTGGCGCATCTGAACACATCCTCACTGGAGCGACATGCGATCCCGGCGTTGCTGGCCGGAACCTCTCGAAATCACGCGTCCGTTGTGGCCCGCGTGCCCCTGATGTGGTGACGGTCCTTGCCCCCGCAAGAGGAGCCGAGATCGGCATCTCACTTTTTCGTGAGCCGGGGCGGCGGTGACGGGATCGCCACGCCGCGCGGAGCCGTGGGTCGACCGGCAGAGGGAAGAGGTCGCCGCGGAGGCGCTGTCGCATCTTTGCCACGCGCGGGCTCCGAAACGCCGCGATGGGCGGGGACGCCGCCGCGGCGCCCTGATGCGGACACGCTGGCGGCGTCGAAGCGGCCTCCGCGGGGCAGACCTGCCGCAGCGGAATGAACCGATGGCCGTCGCCGCGCATTCTGCCCGCGACCATCGTCTGGAGTACGGATCATGACCACCATCAAGAAGATCGCTGCGGCGGCCGCCGTCGCCACCCTGGCCCTCGCCGCCAGCGACCTGTCGGCCTCGGCCCAGAGCAGCCTCACCAACGGCCCGAACGGCATGCAGCCCAACACGCTGTCCTCCGACCAGGCGACCGGCATCAACGGCTACGCGCCGAGCCGCGCCGTCTACCGCCGCCCGGTCCGCACCGTGCGCTCGGCCGAGGCCAGCCGCCGTCCGCTCACCGTGCGCCGCACCGTCGCCGCCGAGGCTCCCGTCGTGGTGGCCCCCGCGCCGATCGGCAACACCGGCCCCGGCACCCTCATCACCGGGCCGCTCGGCTTCGCCAGCAACGTCGTGTCGCTGCCGTTCCGCGCCATCAACGGCATCTTCCCGGCCACGGGCAGCGTCGCGCAGAACCCGCTCGTCCTCATCGGCGCCCCGCTGCGCGCCATCGGCGACATCGTCCAGGTGCCGTTCCGCGTGATCGGCGCCCCGTTCGGCGGCACCACGATCGCGACCTACTGATCGAGCGATCATCGGCGTTCGGGAGGGCGGGGGCGCGAGCCTCCGCCCTTTCGCGTTCGGGGCCCACAGGCCGCCGAAGCCTCGGCCGCCCGTCCTTAGCCCGCGCGGGGGCGGACGGGCCGAATGTGCGAGGGAGTCAGCCCGGCGCGTAGACCGTCACGGCGTCGTGCAGCACGCGGAACACCGCGGGCGTGCGGGTGACGATCTCGCCGTCGGCGTTGACCGACCGCTCGCGATGCGCCGTCACGCGGATCTCGGAGCCGTCGAGGGTTCGGATCTCGGTCCAGTCCCGCGTCTGCCCGCTGCGCAGCGCGGGCAGCAGCAGCAGGAGCTTCCACACGCTGCCGACCTCGAGGCTGTAGACGTCGAGCCGGCCGTCGTCGATCTCGGCGTCGTGGCTCACCGTCATGCCGCCGCCGTAGTGCCGCCCGTTCCCCACCGCGAGGTGCACGGTGCGCGAGGCGTGGCGCTCGCCGCCGATCTCGATGTCGACGTGGAACGGCCGCAGGCGACGGATCACGCGCAGGCCCGCCACCGCGTAGCCGAGCGGGCCCCACCGCTTCTTGGCGTCGGCCGTCAGCGCGTGGGTGAGGTCGACCCCGAAGCCGAGGCTCGCGACGTTGAAGTAGGGGTGACCGTTCACCTCGCCGAGGTCGATGCGGCGCGTGCGGCCCGCCGCGATGGCCGCGACGGCCCCGTCGAGGTCGGGGGGCAGGCCGAGCGTGCGGGCGAGGTCGTTGGCGGTGCCGAGCGGCAGCACGCCGAGCGGCAGCCCCGTCGCGATGAGGCCGGGGGCGGCGGCGTTGATGGTCCCGTCCCCGCCGCCCACCACCACGAGGTCGACCTCGCCTTTCGCGTCGCGGATGCGGCGCGACACGTCCTCGCGCGAGCGCGTGTGGCCGCGCGTGACGGCGAGGCCGGCGGCGGCGAGGGCCGCCTCGGCCTCGTCGCCGCGCTCGCGGCCCGAGCGGCTGTGCTCGTTGACGATCAGCAGGGCGCGGCGGGACGAGGGGTCGGCGGGGGGAGTCATGGCGTCCAGGGGTCGGGCGCGGGCGGGGCGCCGCGCCCCCGTGAACCCGCGGCGAGGCCCCTTTGTGCCCGCCTCAGGCCCAACGTGACGGAAGCTTCATGGACCGGCGACGCCGGACCGCGCCCCGCCGCGCACCGCCTCGATCACCGCGGAATAGTCGAGCCCCGCCCCTCCCCCCGCCGCGAAGGCCGCGAAGATGTCGCGCGCGTGGCGGCCGAGCGCCGTGTCGGCGCCGACGCTCTCGGCCGCGTCGCGCGCCAGCGTCAGGTCCTTCAGCATCAGGGCCGTGGCGAAGCCGGGCCTGTAGCCCCGGTTGGCGGCGCTGCCCGGCACCGGCCCCGGCACGGGGCAGTGGTTCGTCAGCGCCCAGCACTGGCCGGACGAGGTGGACGCGACGTCGAACAGCGCCTGGTGGTCGAGGCCGAGCCTCTCGGCCAGCACGAAGGCCTCGGAGATGCCGATCATCGAGATGCCGAGGATCATGTTGTTGCACATCTTGGCGGCCTGGCCGGCGCCGGGGCCGCCGCAGGCCACCACGCGCCGGCCCATGCTGGCCAGGAACGGCCGCGCGCGCTCGACCGCCTCGGGCGTGCCGCCGGCCATGAAGGTGAGCGTGCCGGCCTCGGCGCCGGCGACGCCGCCCGACACCGGCGCGTCCACGGCCATCATCCCCCGCTCCGCCGCGAGATCGTGGGCGCGGCGGGACGAGGCGACGTCGACCGTCGAGGAGTCGATGAACAGCGCGCCCGTGGGCGCAGCGGCCACGAGACCGCCCTCGTAGGCCTCGACGAGGTGGTCCCCCGCCGGCAGCATCGTCACGACGACCTCGGCGCCGTCCGCCGCGGCGGCCGCCGACGGGGCGACCGCCATGCCGATCGCGCGCGCGGCATCGAGGGCGGCGGGGCTGAGGTCGAAACCCGTGACGGTGTGGCCGGCCTTGAGGAGGTTCGCCGCCATGGGCGCGCCCATGTTGCCGAGCCCGATGAACGCGATCGCCGCCATGGTGTTTCTCCCCTGCCGGAGCAGTTGACCGGCTGACGCGGCCGCGGTCAATTCCGGCCCCGGCGGCGGCGGGGCTCCGAACTCAGGTCGACGGTGCCGCTTCGCCCTTCTCCCCTCTGGGGAGAAGGTGGCGCGAAGCGCCGGATGAGGGGTCGCGACAGGTTCGACATGCGACGCAGGGTCGACATCTGGTCGATGCGGCGCGCGTCCCACCCTCATCCGTCGCCGCTTCGCGGCGCCACCTTCTCCCGCCAGCGGGAGAAGGGCGCTCCCGGCGGCCCTGCGTTGACCTGAGTTCGGAGCTCTGCCGGCGGCGGCGGGATACGAGCCCGATCGGCGACGGATTCGCCCCGCCCCCCCCCAAGGCGCGTCCGGGCCCGCGGTCACGGCCATCCCTCCCTGCGCTCGCCCCGCCCGGCGCGCAGCGCGCCGACGAGGTCGCGCGGCGCGGGATGGCCGTCCGGTCCCGCCGGCCAGCCCTCGCGCTGACGCGCGCGGTCGCCGTCGGTCTCCTCGGTCTGGTCGTGGAACAGGACCTGCGTGGTGGGATAGGGCAGGTCGATGCCGGCGCCCTGCAGCGCTTCCTTGACGGCCTGGAGCACGCGGTCGCGGCTCGCCACCACGTCGGCGCGGCGCGGCGGCTCGATCCACCAGCGGATGCGCAGGTTCACGCTGGAGCCGGCGAGGTCGACCACCAGCACCTCCGGGGCGGGCTCGTCCATCACCTCCTCGACGCCGCGCATCGCCTCCAGAACGATGGCCCGGGCGCGGTCCACGTCGTCGCCGTAGCCGATGCCGACGTCGTATTGCAGGCGGCGGTGCGAATAGGCGGTGTCGACCGTGACGGATTGGGAGAACAGCGTCGCGTTGGGGATCACCACGCGACGCCCGTCGTAGGTGCGGATCGAGGTGGCGCGGGTCTCGATCTCCTCGACCGTGCCCTCGTAGCCGCTGACCGCGATCTGGTCGCCGATGCGGAAGGGCTCGGTGAGCAGGATCAGGATGCCGGCCAGGAAGTTCTGCAGGATGTCGCGGAACGCGAAGCCGATGGCGACGCCGCTGATGCCGAGCAGTTGCACGAGCTGGCCGGGCTTGAAGGACGGCACGGCGATCACGAGCGCGACCAGCAGCCCGACCAGCATCAGCCCGCCCTGGGCGAGGCGCCCCAGCACGCGGCCGAGATTGCGGTGCTGCCGGCGGCGCTCCGACAGGTAGAGGAGGGCCCGGTGCGCGTAGCGGCCCGCGAGGTGGAACAGCGCGTAGACGATCAGCGCCACGATCAGGTAGGGCAGCAGGGTGAAGAAGCCGGCCGCCATGCCGCGCAGCGATGCGAGCGCTCGGGAGAAGTCGAAATCCATGTCCGGCTGAGGTCCTCGCTCCTGCGGGGCTGCCGGGGGAGCTCGGGGGCGGCGCTGTCCGCGCGCAGCTCCGCGACCGGCGCGGACCGGGGTGCACGTTCGGTCCGCCGCCACCAACATCCGCGGCGCCGCGAAGTTTCCGGACGCGGTCGCGGTCCATCCGGACTGAGGCGTCGTCCGGCCCGCGGGGCGCCCGGAGGCTCAGCCGATGCCCGTCGGCCCGTCGATCACGCGCCGGACGCGGCGCGCCAGTTCCAGGCGCCGGTAGGGCTTCATGATGATGTTGAACTCGCTGCCGCCGGCGTCGGTGCGTTCCAGCGACGCTTCGGCGTAGCCGGTCGTCAGCAGGACCTTGATCCTGGGCTGGCGCTCGCGGGCGGCGCGGGCCAGCATGACGCCGTTCATGCCGCCGGGCATGATGAGGTCGGTGAACAGCAGGTCGACGCTCGCCTCGCCGTCGAGCAGCGCGAGCGCCTGTTCCGGGCCGTGCGCCGTGAGCACCGTGTAGCCGAAGTCGGCCAGCAGCATGCCGGCCGTCTCGGCCACGTCGGGCCGGTCGTCGACGACCAGCACGGTTTCCGTGCCGTCTCGGTCGGCCGCGCGGGGGGCCGAGGGCACGGCGGCTGCGCTGACCTGGTCGGTCGCGGGGAACAGCAGCGTCACCGTGCTGCCGCGCCCCACCACCGACTCGATCTCGACCGTGCCGCCCGACTGCTTGGCGAAGCCGTAGACCATGGCGAGGCCGAGCCCCGTGCCCTTGCCCTCCGGCTTGGTGGTGAAGAAGGGCTCCATCACGCGGGCCAGGATCTCCGGCGGCATGCCGGCCCCGTCGTCGTCGACCGAAACGGCCACGTAGGGCCCCGGCGTCAGGTTGCGCCGGAGCGCCTCGTCCGGGTCCGTCAGGAGATGGTTGGCGGTGCCGACCGTGATGGTGCCCCCGTCCGGCATGGCGTCGCGGGCGTTGATCAGCACGTTGAGGATGGCCACCTCGCCCTGCGTCGGGTCGATGCGGCAGTTCCACAGGTCGGGCGCGAAGGCCCGGCGCAGGGTGACGTTGCCGCCGAGCGTCTGTTCCGCCATGTCGCTCATGGCGCCGAACAGGGTGTTGAGGTTGATCGGCCGCCCTTCGAGCCGCTGCTTGCGCGCGAAGGCGAGCAGTTGGTGCGTCAGCGTGCTGGCGCGGTCGGTCGCCTGCCGCAGGGCGTCGCCGGCCCGGCTCAGGCGGTCGACGCTCACGGGCGCACCGCCGCGGCCCTTCTCGGCCAGGGTCTGGACCACGTCCGTGTAGCCTGAGATGACCTGCAGGAGGTTGTTGAAGTCGTGGGCGATGCCGCCGGTGAGCTGGCCGAGCGCCTCCATCTTCTGCGCCTGATGCAGCGCCAGCTCGGCGTCGCGGCGGCGCGACACGTCGAGCTGGGAGCCGAAGAAGTAGACGAGCTCGCCCGCCCGGTCGAACACCGGGCTGATGAACAGCGCGTTCCAGAAGCTCGACCCGTCCTTGCGGTAGTTCAGGACCTCGGTGGAGAACTGGCGCCGGTCCGCCACCGCCTGACGGATCTCGGCGACGGTGTCGGGGTCGGTCTCGCGGCCCTGCAGGAAGCGGCAGTTGGTGCCGACGAGCTCGCTCACCTCGTAGCCCGTCATGCGGGAGAAGGCGCGGTTGGCGAAGATGATCGGGTTGTCGTCCTGATAGGGATCCGTGACGATCATCGGCATGCGCGTCGTCTCGACGGCCGCGAAGAAGATGTCGTGATGCTTGTCCTCGACCCCGGACGGGCCGCTGCCCGTGACCGAGCTGACGGGGCCGTAGGTGGGCGGCTTTTCGGGGGTCGACACCAAGGCCAAAGCTCTCCGATCAGGAGAGCGAGCCGCAGGGGGCCTCAGGTCGCTCCGCTGTCATGGGTTATACAGGCGGGCGCAACAGGGGTCGAGCGCCCGCGCAGGGGTGCGACGCCGCGGAACGGGAAGCGTCGCGCGCGGCCGGTTCTCGTCGTCATGTCAGCGCCTTGCGGTATTGAACGAAGCCCGACCGTTCCGAGATCCTGTCATAAAGCAGCATGGCCTCGGCGTTGGTCTCGTGGGTGAGCCAGTAGAGGCGGGAACAGCCCGCCTCGCGCGCCAGCGCCTCGACGTGGCCGACCAGCGCGCGCCCGGTGCCGCGGCCGCGGCCGCCGGCCTCCACGTAGAGGTCCTGCAGGTAGCAGTAGTCGCCGGCCGTCCAGGTCGAGCGGTGGCGGACGTGGTGCACCAGGCCGACCGCGCGCGGCCCGTCCCAGGCCAGTGCGCCGGCCATCGGCTCCGCAGGGTCGAGCAGCCGCGCCCAGGTGACGGCCGTGGTGTCGTCCGGGATGGCGACGCGATAGAACTCCTGGTAGCCGCGCCACAGCGGCGCCCACGCGGCCCGGTCCTCCGCCGCGAGCGGCCTGACGATCATGCGCCCGTCCCCAACCCGAGTTCACCGCCCGCGACCGGCTCGAAGTGGCGCAGCACGTCGCGGCGGCCGACGTCGGACAGCCGCACCGGCCGCCACCGGGGCGCCCGGTCCTTGTCCACCACGGCGGCGCGCACGCCTTCGACGAAGTCCGGCCGCGCCGTGATGGCGAGCGACACGCGGAACTCGCGGTCGAGGCAGTCCTCGAGGTCGAGCAGGCGGGCGTCGCGCAGGGCCTGCAGGGTCACCTTGAGCGAGGTGGGCGCGTTGCCGGCGATCTCGGCCGCGGCGGCGCGGGCGTCGGGTTCGGGCGCGGCTTCGAGCGCGTCGACGATGTCCTCGACCGCGTCGAACCCGTAGCAGCGGTCGATCCAGCCCCGCGCGGCGGCGAGGGGGCCCGGCGCGGGCGCGGTCGCGACCTCGCGGAGGGCGGCCTCGACGTCGGCGGCGGTGCGGCACCGCGCCAGGGCGAGGCGGATCTCGTGCAGGCGCTCGCTCGGCACATGGGCGTCGGCGAGCCCGCAGATCAGCGCGTCCGCGGGCCCGAGCCGGCCGCCCGTGAGGGCCAGATGGAGGCCGAGTTCGCCCGGCGCGCGGGCCAGCAGATGGGTGCCGCCGACGTCGGGGGCGAAGCCGATCCGCACCTCCGGCATGGCGAGGGTCGAGCGCTCGGTGACGACCCGGTGCGACGCGTGGGCGCCGAGCCCGATGCCGCCGCCCATGGTCATGCCGTGCATCACGGTGACGATCGGCTTCGGGAAGCGGGCGATGCGGGCGTTGAGGCGGTATTCGAGGCGAAAGAACTCCGCGATCGGGCCGCGCAGCCCGGCGCGGGCCGCCTCGTAAAGGGCGCGGATGTCGCCGCCGGCGCAGAAGGCCTTGTCGCCGGCCCCGTCGAGCAGCAGCACCGCGACCTGCGGATCGTGCTCCCAAAGGTCGAGCGCGGCGTCCACGGTCCGCACCATGTCGATCGTCAGCGCGTTGTAGGCGGCGGGGCGGTTCAGCGTCAGGTGGCCCAGCGCGCCTTCGCGCCGCGCCACGACGTCGTGCTTCGGGCGGGTGTCCGCGTCGCTCATCGGGCCGTGTCTCGCATCGCGCGCCTGTGTCGCGCCGACAGGATGCCACCGCCGCGGAAAGGCGTCGACAGGTTGTTGTCCGGCCCCGCCCTCACCGCCGCGCTTCGGCGGTCGCCAGGGTGGAGGCCGTCACCGGGGCCGCGATGCTGACCTGCTTGCCGCCGACCGTCCAGAACCCCACCGTCACGGCGAAGGCCTGCACGGCGCCGTCGCCGGCCGGCACCAGCAGGGGCGCGCCGCTGTCGCCGTGCGCGATCACGCAGTCGTGGGCCAGCACGGGCGTGCCCGCCGAAGGGCCCAGCAGGCGGCAGTGGGTGTCGGCCGTCATCAGATAGGCCCGGTCCTGGGCGAAGCCGCCGATCTCGATGGCGGTGCCGGGCGCGGGCACGGCCGCCGCGAGCGCGATCGGCCGCACGGAGGCCGGCAGCGGCTCCGCCAGGGTCAGCACGGCCCAGTCGCGCGCGGCCGTGCGGGTCTCGTCCGCCGGGTCGTAGCCCGGCCCCACCGCGAAGGAGGCGACGCGGGCGTGGATGCGGTAGTCGCCCCGCGCGTAGCCGAGCAGGAAGTGGATGGACTCCGGCTGCAGGAAGCGGTGGGTCCGGAAGGCATAGAGGCAGTGGGCGGCGGTCAGCACCTTGTCGGGCGCGATGGCGGCGGCCGTGCAGGCGCCGCCGATGGAGTTGAACAGCTTGCCGACGGCCGACCAGGGATAGCTGTCGGCGTCCACCGTGGCGTGGTGCTCCGCGGGGAGCGCCGGGGCGGGCGAGGCGGACGAGGGTCCGCCGGACAGGGCCAAGCCCGCCAGCGCGGCCGCGAGGCGCACCGGCCCGAGTCCGTCCTTCGTGTTCAATCGCCGTTCCGCCCCTGTTTCCCGCCCAGCCCCATATACCAGCCCCCGGCGGCGAAGCGATCGAAAGCAGCACGGCCGGGCGGAAGCGACGGCCCGCGTGATTCGGCCGACGCCGGGCGGGACAGCGCCGCGCCGATACTGTTGTCCGGCCGACGATGCGGCGCTCCGCCGATCTTCAAGGGTCGAACGCATGCAGTTCCAGTGCGAACATCATCCCGCGGCGGCGCAGGGCGGCCACTTCCACCATTTTTTTCTTCCCGCACGGCTCGCGACGCTCGACATGTCTTGCCTTGCTGAAGAAACCGCTCTACCTCCAAAGAAAGGCGAGGAGTGAGCAAGTCTATGTCCGATGATGCACCAGATCTGAACGTCGTCGAGATGGCGGCTGAAATCGTCTCGGCCTATGTGCGGAACAACTCCGTCCCGGTCGGCGAGTTGCCGGCGCTCCTCCAATCGGTCCACGAGTCGCTCGGAAGCATCCTTCACGGCCCCAAGCCGGAGGCCGTGAAGGAGCCTCCGCAACCCAAGGTTCCCGTCAAGAAATCCGTGACCAACGACTATATCGTCTGCCTCGAGGACGGGAAGCGTTTCAAGTCGCTGAAGCGCCATCTCCATTCCGAGCACGGCCTGTCGCCGCAGGAGTATCGGGACAAGTGGGGCCTGGGCAAAGACTATCCGATGGTGGCGCCCGCCTACGCGGACGCGCGCTCCAACCTCGCCAAGACCATGGGCCTCGGCCGCAAGGCCGGCACGCCCGCCCTGGAGATGCCGGAGCCCGAGCCCGAGCTCGACATCCCGGAGCCGGAACCCGCCGCCGAGCCGGAGCCCGAGCCCGTCAAGGCCGAAGAGCCCGCACCGGCGGAGGAGCCGGCCAAGAAGCCCCGCCGCGGCCGCGCTAAGGCGACCGCCTGACGCCTCGCTCCCGCCGGCGGCCTCGCCGGGGGCCACCGGCGAAGCCCCGTCCGGGCTCGACCCGCGGCGCGGCCCAACGGCGGGCCGCCGTCCATCACCGGCGGCCGAGGCGCGGCTTCGGGGCGGCGCGCAGCACGAAGCGGGCGTATTCGGCGCCGGCGTGCCGCACGGCGCGGTCGCGGTGGACGTCCTTGTGGCCGGGCAGCACGGGATAATCGTCGAGCCGCAGGAGGTCGTCGAGCTTGCCGGCGAGTTCCCGCATAGTCATGGCCCGCCCCCGCGCCGCCTGCCCCTGGACGTAGAGCAGGAACTGTTCGCACAGCACGTGCAGGGCGTAGATCTCGTCGCCGTCGAGGTAGTTCGACGCGATGCGGGCCTCGTCGACGCTGGGCGCGTCGCCCGCCAGCCGCGTCAGGCCCATGTTGGGCGCGTCGTGGTCGGCCCGCGCCAGGATCACCTCGGAGGGCGTGCGCCCGGTGATGGCGTAGACGAACTTGTCCCGCAGCAGCGCTGAAAAGCGCTTCGCCGCGGGGTCGTCCTCGTCGTGGTCCTGCGCGGCCTGCCGGAAGAAGGCCCGCACCGTCTCGTAGATGTTGGTCTCGCCGGCCCGGATGGCGCGCAGCCGCGACGCCAGCCGGTCGCCCGCCGCGGGATCGTCGCGCAGCCGCGCCTCGTTCAGCGCGTATCCGTCGACCGCGGAGGCGCGCAGCGTCTGGCTGGCCCAGCGGCGGAACGTGGCGGCCTTGGCGGAGCTGACCCGGTAGCCGACGCACAGGATGGCGTCGATGTCGTAGAGTTCGCCCGCGCCGGCGCTGCCGGGGCGGACCGCGCCGAGGCCGCCCTCGGCCCTCAGCGTCGCCAGCTCCTTGGACACGGCCGCGGCGCCGACGCCGAACATCTCCGCCATCTGGGCCTGTGTGGCCCAGATCGTGTCGGCGCCGAGGTCGACCCGGAGATCGAGCGCCCGGTCGCGCGGGCCGAAGCGCACGAACTCGAGCTCGAGCTGATCGGCCGCCGGGGCGGGCTCGGGGCCGCGCCGCGGGCGCGGGGCGGCGCGCCTCGGCTCGGGATCGTCGGGGGCGGAGCGCTGGTTGGGCATGGTCCCGCCTTCGCCGCGGATGGCAACGCCCTTCTAACGCGCGGAAGGCCCGCGGTTCCTCACCGCGGGCCCCGATACGACCGGACGTCGACTTCAGAAGTCGGGACGATAGTGCGTGCCGCCGCAGGTCTCGCGCTCGAGGCAGGTGTGCAGCTCGTTGTAGCCGCAGGTGAAGTGGCCGAAGGCGTTCGGCGGCACGGCGGTCGGCCCGGCCTCGACGGCGGTCCGGCCGGCCTCGACCTGCGCGCCGGCCGGCACGAGGAAGCTGGTCTCGGCGAAGGCCGGCGAAACGGCGAGGCCCACCGCGAGGGCCAGGGCCGCGAGGACGGCCGGGCGGAAGTCTGTCTTGATCATGGATCGTTCTTTCGGCGTTGCGGCGGCGCCGCGCCCGCGAGCCTCCGGGACGGATCTCGTCGGGCTGTTCGGTTCGTCTTCGGCGCCGTCGAGCCTTTCCAACGGGACGCACCTGCCGAAGTTCGGCCGCGCGGTCCGCGCGACAGCCATGCGGGGCGCGGCCTCGCGCCCGGCCGCCGCGGTGCAGCGTCAGTGCGGGGCTTGCGCGCGGGCGCGCGCCAGGCCGTGCTCGGTCTTGTTCCAGCGCTGCGGATCCCACCACAGCTCGACGGCGGCGCGCCAGGACGCGGCCGACACGAGCAGCAGGTAGAAGGGCAGCGTCGACAGCCAGCCCGCCAGGCCGAAGCGCCCCATGCGCCACGCCCCGAGCGCGGCGGGCCACAGCGCCGCGGCGCCGCCGCCGGCCAGCAGGGCCGCGCTCGCGGCCACGAACAGCCACCACAGCGGGGTGTCGGCGCGGAACAGGATGCCGCACCATCCCTCGACCGCCACGAGGGCGAGCAGCGGCGGACCGGCGAGGCAGCTCAGCACGGTGGCGACGAGCGACACGGCGACCGACAGGCCGGAGCGCGGGCCGAGGTCGCGGAACAGCCGGCGCGGGTCGCGGCCGTGGACCAGCAGCGTCACCATCCAGCCCTTCAGCCAGCGGCTGCGCTGCGGCAGCCACCGATCGAGCGACAGGGGCGCCTCCTCGAACGTGTCGGAGTCGAGGGAGCCGACGCGGAAGCCGAAGCGGGCGAGCCGGTAGCCGAGGTCGATGTCCTCGGTCACGTTCCAGGCGTCCCAGCCGCCGACGCGGCGCAGGGCCGCGGCGCGGAAGTGGTTGGAGGTGCCGCCGAGCGGGACGGGGAGGCCGAGCGCCGCCAGCCCCGGCTTCACGGCGTGGAACAGCGCCGCGTAGTCGAGGGCGAAGAGCCGCGTGAACCAGGTCTCGTCGGCGTGGTCGACCGTCAGCCGGGCCTGCAGGCAGGCGAGGTCGTCCGGGGCGGAGGCGAAGCGGGCCGCGGCGGCGCGGAGCTGGCCCGGATGCGGCCGGTCCTCGGCGTCGTAGACGACGACGAGCGCGCCGCGGGCCGATTCCAGCGCGGCGTTGAGGGCGCGCGGCTTGGTGCGGGGGTGGCCGCCCGGCAGCACGATGACGTCGTAGCGGGGCGGCAGGCCGAGCCGCGCCACCGCCGCCGCCGTGGCGCGGTCGCCCTCCTCCAGCATCACCTTCACGTCGAGCTTGGCCGCCGGATAGTCGATCGCGTCGAGGGCGCGCACGAGGGAGGGCAGCACGCGGGCCTCGCCGAACAGCGGCACGATCAGCGTGTAGACGGGAAGGTCGCGGTCCGGCAGCGGCGGCACCGGCGGGTCCCGTTCGGCCCCCCGGCCGGCCGCCACGACGACGAGACGCTGCGCCACCGCGGCGGCGAAGACGGAGAACAGCGCCGCGAACAGCAGGAGACCGGTCAGGGCCGGCGCCGCGGCGAGGCCGGCGCACAGCGCGGCGGCGATGGCCAGAGCCGCCCCCTTCTGCGGCCGCGTGACGCCGCCGCGCGCCGACAGCGCCGCGTCCCACCCGGCGAGGCCGGAGGCGATGCGTTCCCGGAAATCCTCCCCGCCGTGGCGGCGCAGCAGGGCCTCGAAGCGGCGGCGGGTGGTGATGGCGAAGCCGTAGGTGCCGACGTCCTCGAAGCGGTGCTCGTCGAGCAGGAGGCGGAGGGCGGCCCCGCGCGGCGCGAAGACGTGTGCGGGTTCGCCGGGTCGGGGCGCCAACGGCGCCCAGCCCACCTCGGCCGCCGCCACGGCGTCGAGGTGCTCGCGGGCCAGCGTCGGGGGATGGTGGAGGTGGGGGGCGCCGAGGTGCCGCGCGAGCAGGCGAGCGTAGCGCTCGTCCGGAAAGCCGAGGCCGAACAGCGCGTCCTCGCCCGCGACGCCGATCTCGGCCGCGATCCGCGCGGCCCGGCGCAGGATCGGCGGCGCAACGCCCTGCGCCACGAGGAAGGCCAGCTCGGGCGGCAGGTCGTCGAGCGGCCCCGGATCCGGCGAGGGACGGTGCGGGCCGCCGTGGACCCGGCCCGGACGGAGCCGTCGCGCCCCGGCGAGGGGGCGGCTGAACGAGGGATCGACGTCGGGTCGGTCGTCGAGCAGCATGGGACGGAGGCACCGGTCGTGTTAAGATATGTTAACCTTTCTATTTCGGGTCGCACCAGCGAAAATGTCGGGGTTTCGGTTCAGGCCGGCGTCGTCGCCTTGCGGAAGGCCGGCCGCGCTTCGAGGCGCCGCACCCAGGCCTCGATCGCCGGGAAGGGCATGAGGTCGAGGGGGCGGATCTCGCGGCGGAAGGTCGTGAACGGGTAGGCCATCATGACGTCGGCCGCGGTGAAGTCCGGCCCCGCGAGGTAGGGCGAGGCCCGCAGCGCCTCGTCCACGGTGGCGAGGTGCTGCCGCGTCCCCTCCCGCAGCCGCGCCATGCCGGGATGCCCGTCGGCGTCGGGCAGCATGCGGTCGACCGACCATTCGCGCAGGAGCTGGAGCATCAGGCTGCCCTCGGCGTAGTGCAGCCAGTAGAGGTAGCGGGCGAAGTTCGGCGCCGCGGGCGCGACCTCCAGCCGTCCATCGCCGTGGCGCGCCAGCACGTATTGGACGATGGCGCCCGACTCGGCCAGCACGGTGTCGCCGTCGCGGATCACGGGGGCGCGGCCGAGCGGGTGGACGTTCCTCATCTCCTCCGGCCCGTAGAGGTCCGGGCGACGCAGGAAGGTTTCGAGCCGGTAGGGCAGGCCCAGCTCCTCGAAGAGCCAGACGATGCGCTCGGAACGCGAGCGGTCGAGGTGGTAGAGGGTGATCATCGGGCGAAGCTAGGCGGGAGGCTCCGCGCCGGCAATCACTCGCTCGCCACCAGCCCCGGCGCCGGGCTGCGCGGGAAGCCGCGCAGCCGCGCCAGCACGGCCGCCAGCGGGTCGCCACCGAGCGCGCCCGTGACGAAGTCGCCGTGGGGCACGGCGTCGCCCGCGTCGACGAACACCACCGCACCCGGCCCGATCGCTTCGGGGAGGCTGTCGTCGCCGATCGGCACGCCCGCGGCGGCGAGGCGGCGCTTCAGCGCCTCGTTGCCAATGCGCGAGGATTTCCCGTAGAGGCTGACGAAGAACCCCGGCCCGCGGTGCAGGGCGAAGTTCGCGAAGGTGTCCTCCTCGCCGTAGAGCGCGTCGAGCAGCACGACGCCGCGGACGCGCCGGCCGGCGCCGCCGTAGCGCAGCGCCGCGGCGGCCGGCAGGTACCCGCCCGAATAGCCGACGAGGATCACGGGCGCCTCGTCGAACACGAAGGCGGCCTCCGGCGTGCCGTTGAGCTCGGCGAGATGCCGCCCCGCCTCGCGGAGGAACTGCGCGAAGACGCCCGGCTGCCAGAAGCGGCCGGCGCTGGAATCCTTGGCGTCCACGGCGAACTGCGGCGCGACCAGGACGGCGTTGATGCCGGAGTCGTCGAGCTGGCGCACCACGCCCTGGCGGTCCCGCACGTCGCGGTCGAGCCGCGCCTCGTTGCCGTGGAGGAACACGACCAGCGCCGCCGGCCGGCGCGGGTCGAAGCCCCTCGGGATCGACAGCAGAACGCGCTTGTCCGCGTAGGTCTGGTCCTCCCACAGCACGCCGTTGCGTGAGGAGGAGTGGCCGAGCCGGCCGCCGTCGTTCACGTCCATGAAGGGCTTGTCGCGGCCCGGCGCGGTGCCGTGGAACGGGAAGGGCGTGGTGTCGAAGGCGACGAGCGCGGTGGCGCCCGGCGACCGCCCGAGCCCGACGGTGCGGCGCGACAGGCTGCCGGCCAGCGAGGGCGGGCTCGGCGTGCAGGCGCCGGCCAGCACGGGCAGGCCCGCGGCGAGGAGCAGGATCGATCGGCGGGACAGGGTCGGCACGGGGTCCGCTTCATCCGGAAGGCGGGATCGGACCTCGACCATCGGCCGCTATGGTGTCTGCATCGTTAACGGCAGCCCGGCCGCCCCGCGCCGCCTGCGGCTCGTCGCGGGCAGCAGCACGGCGAAGAAGGCCGGGATGGCGACCAGGTAGGCGACGCCGCCGACCGTCAGCACGGTCGACAGGCCGAAGGCGGTGGCGATGAGCGGCACCGCGGCGGCGCCCACGACCGAGAAGCTGCCGTTGATGCCCCAGGCCCACAGGAACATGTGCTCCTTGCCGAGCCGCGCCAGCCACGTCATGGCGGTCGGCATGGGGAAGCCCATGAGGAAGGCGGGCGGCGCGACCGTGAGGAAGCAGATCAGCAGCCGCAGGGCGTAGGGCAGCGTCCCGATCAGCACCAACGCGCGGTCGAGGAAGAAGCCGTAGCCGATCAGGATCGCGCCGATGGCGCATAGGATGATCGGCAGCACGTTCCGGGCCCGGTCGAGCGTGCGCTCGGCCGTGAGCGAGCCGAGCCCCGAGAAGACCAGCATGGAGGTGATGAGGATCGAGGCCGACACGGTCGCGTTGTTGAGCGCCAGCGTGTAGTCGGCGATGAGCCCGACCTCGACCACGATGTAGCCGAGGCCCAGGCAGGCGAAGTACAGGATCGTCCGCCCCTTGCCGGGCGCGGCCGAGAAGGCGACGCGCCAGCCGAAGACGACGGGCAGCACCACCAGCGAAGCCGCCGCGACCGTCGCGATCCCGAGCGTCGCCCAGAGCAGCAGGTAGCCCCACTCGTCCTGGACGATCTCCAGCCGGTCGAGCAGGTTCGGCAGGTCGCGCGGCTTCACGTAGGCGGCGAAGTAGGGCCGATCGTTGGTGAGGGCGCGGGTGTCGAAGACGTAGCGTTGCGCGACCTCGGGCCAGCCGCCGTAGACGAGGGCATGGAAGGCGAGGCGCCCCATCAGGGTCGAGGGCAGCACCTTCGGGGCCGGGCCGGGCGCGCCGTCGTCGCCGTCGTCCTCCGAGGCGCCGGCCGCGGGCGCGGAGCCGTCCGCCGGCGCGGCCTTGCCGGCGGCGGGCGAGGGCGCATCCGAGAAGATGGCGTTGCGGTAGTCGCTGAGGAGTTTGTCGGTCGCGGAGGCGTCGAACGGGATGCCGGGGTAGTAGATGTCGTCGAACGACATCGCGTGGGTGTGGTCGCGGAGCGTCGCGACCTCGGCCGGCGTGAAGCCGCCCTTCTTGTAGAGCACCGTCGCGGTCGACAGGTAGGACGACACGGCGAAGAGGCTGTTCGCGATGGCCTGCGGCTGGTCGCGGGTCGCCGCGTCCGGGTCGACGGCGCGGGCTGCCTCGGCGATCGTCGCGTAGAGCTTGAGGACCGATTTGGGCGGCTCCTCCTTGTTCCACAGCGTGACGGACAGGATCCCGCCGGGCTTGAGCGCCCGCATGTAGGTTTCCATCGCCTGGCGCGTGTAGCCGTATTTCTCGACGATGGCGAAGCCGCCCGGCGCCGACAGGCCGGCGGAATCGGCGAGGGACAGGTCGACGACGTCGTAGGACTCCGGATGCGCCGCGAGGAAGAGGCGGCCGTCGTAGTCGACCACGTGCACGCGCGGGTCGTTCAGCACGTCGCCGGTGAAGCCCTTCAGCGTCGGGTCGGTGCGGAAGGCGCGGAGGATGGCGGGGTTCGACTCCGCGACCGTGACGCTCTTCGAGCCGTCGCGCAGCGCCACGTCGGTCGAGATGCCGCCGCCGAACTGGATCACGAACGTGTCCGGGTCGTGGGCGATCAGGTAGGGGTAGACCATGGGGAGGAAGCGGAAATAGGCCGTCTCCTCCGGCTTGAGGTTCCGGATGATGCCGCTCGGGCCCTCGCCGTCGATGTAGAGGCCGAGGTAGGCGTTCTCGGGCACCTGAGGCAGGTTGAAGGCCGCGTTGTCGCTGAGGCCCGGCGCGAAATGCAGGTAGGACGAGCCGTAGACCGCGATGTCGCCGAAGGGCGAGTAGTCGCGGTAGACGAGGTGGCTGTCCGGGAACTTCCGGGCGTAGGACACGCCCTTGTAGTCCGACACCGCCAGGGTATTGAGGCCGAACTGGGCCGGCACGACGAAGTGGGCCGCGACCGCCAGCGCGCCGACGGCGAGCAGCGCCGCGTCGGCCCGGAGCGCCGTGGCGGCCGGCGAGGCCGCCGAGAACCAGCACAGGCCCCCGGCCAGCGCGAGCAGGATCGGCGTGACGACGAGGTTCTCGGGCGGCAGGAGGAACAGCGTGCCGAGGAACAGGAGGCCGCCGAGCCCCGCGCCCACGAGGTCGGCGAAGTAGACGCGCGCGAAGAAGCGGTCCGCCTTCAGGAACACCGTGCCGAGGAACAGCGCCCCCGCGATGAAGGGCACGAGGTAGAGGCCGAAGTTCGCGGCGAGGCGCCACTTCTGGTTCGGGTCCGACAGCAGGAAGATGGCGTTGAACGGCACCTGCTGGGCGAGGAGGTTCGCGGCCACCAGCAGCGGCGCGAAGAGCACCAGCGAGGTGCCGGCGACGGCGCGCCAGTGCCGGGCGAAGAAGCCCTTGCCGATGCACATGACCGCCGACACGAGGCCGAAGGCCAGCATGGCGAGGCTCACCACCAGCGAGCCGAAATGCGCCCAGGAGCCGACGGAGAAGATCCGCATGATGCAGATCTGCAGCGCGATGACGGCGCCCGCGACGAGACCGACGCCGAGGTAGAGCGGCAGGCTCGGCATCAGCCCCTGCGCGGGCTCCGCGGCCGCGAGCGGTTCGGGCCGGGACGGGCCGGCGGGGCGGGACGGGTCCCAGCCCTCCCAGCCGATCGGCGCGCGGGTGCGGGCGGCGGTCGCCGGGGCTTGCGCGGTCATCGGGAAATCGCTCGTCCTCTTCCGCTCCTCCCCGCGCAGGCGGGGATCCAGCGCGCAAATGTCGGCCGAAGGCCGTCAGTCCTCCCGACCCGCGCCGCCTCCGGGATGCGGTGGCACCGAGGCCGGCCCGCGGCCGTCGTCTCGCGCCGGATCCCCGCCGGCGCAGCGGGGCTGCGCGTCGCGGGGACGGGCGGAGGGGAGGTCACTTGTTGTGGTTGCCCTGGATCGTGTCGCCTTCGAGCTTGGTGAAGGGGACGAAGGGCACGACCTTGTTGAAGATGTCGGAGCGCGCCACCGTGATGGTGCCGTCGGCCGCCACCGTCTTCTCGACCTTGAGCACGCGCTGGGCGCCGGGCGGCCCCACCGGGATCACCATGATGCCGCCGGGCGTGAGCTGCTGGAGCAGCGGCGGCGGGATGTGGTCGATGCCGCAGGTGACGACGATCTTGTCGAAGGGGCCGTTCTCGGCCCAGCCGTAATAGCCGTCCGCGTTCTTGGACGAGATGGCCTTGAACTCGTTGTAGCCGTGGCCGATCAGCTCGTCGTAGGTGGCGCGGGTGCGCTCGGCCAGCGGCTTGATGATCTCGATCGACCACACCTTGTCGGTGAGGTGGCTGAGGTAGGCCGACTGGTACCCCGAGCCCGTGCCGATCTCGAGCACCTTCTCGCCGGGTTTCACGTCGAGCGACGAGGTCATGCGCGCCACCGCGTGGGGGCCCGAGATGGTCACGCCGTAGCCGATGTCCAGGAAGGCGTGGTCGTAGGCGCGCGACAGGTTGGCGGGGCGCACGAAGTCCTCGCGCGGCGTCAGCAGGAAGGCGCGGCCGTCCTTGGCGTCCCAGATGTCGTGGTTGCGCAGCAGGGCCTCGTAGCGGTCCCACTTCTCGTTGAGGAACTTCGGGTCCTCGGCGCGGTTCGCCACCATCCACTTCACGAAGTCGTCGCGGTTCGTGACGGGCGGCGTCATCGACGCGTCGTAGGGCTTCGGCGTGTCGGCCAGCGCGAGCCCGGGCCGCCACAGCAGCGCGGAAGCCGCGAGGCTCCCGGCCCCGATCAGGAATGTGCGACGATCCAAGACTCGTCTCCTAGAGGCGGTGACAGGCTCCGAGCGACGTCGGCCCGGGGCTCAGCACCGCAGTTGAATTTCACGCTACGGTCGGCGGCCATCCTTGGCAAGCCGCGGTGAACCGGGTTTGAACGTCGCGCGGACGGTGTGGTGAATGCGCCGCGCCGACGCGCGAAGCGCCGTGACGGGGGACGATATGCCGGACGGCCTGACCACTACCGCCCCCGCCGCCGAGCCGACCGCCCTCGTCGAGAGCCGCATGACGACGCTCGGCGTGCTGGCCCGGCTGGTGCGCGATCCGCTCACCTCCGTCCCGCCCGAAGCCTATGCGGCGCCGCTCGTGCGGGCCCGCTTCGCCGGCGGGCAGAGGCTCTACCTCGTCGACCCGCCCCTGATCCAGGACGCGCTGGTGCGCCACGCCGACGACCTCGCCAAGACGTCCGACGTCGGACGGGTGCTCGGCCCCGCGCTCGGCCAGGGCCTGCTCACCGCCGAGGGCGCGCATTGGCGATGGCAGCGGCGGGGCGCGGCCCCCGCCTTCGCGCCCGGCCGGCTCGGCGCCTTTCTGCCCGCCATGATCGCCGCCGCCGAAGCTATGACCCGGCGCTGGGCGAGCCTCGGCGACGGCGCCGAGGTGGACGTCGGCCACGAGACCTCGGTGACGACCCTCGACATCATCGTCGCCACGATGCTGCCCGGCGGCGGTGACCTCGACGTCGCCCGCATCGTCCGCAGCGTGTCCGACTACCTCGCCCCGGCCGGGTGGATGTTCGCATGCGCCATGCTGGGACTGCCGGGCTGGATGCCGCACCCCGGCCGGCGCCGGGCGATGGCTGCGGCGCGCTCCTTCCAGGGCGCCATGCGGCGCGAGGTGGCGCGGCGCAGGGCAGAGCCGGGTGCGGCCGACGACCTCGTGGCGGCGCTGCTCGGCGCCGCCGACCCCGAAACCGGCCGCGCCATGACGGACGACGAGCTGGCCGACAACATCGCCACCTTCGTCATGGCCGGGCACGAGACCACCGCGGTCGCACTCGCCTGGTCGCTGCACCTCCTATCGCGGCACCCCGAGCACGAGGCGCGGCTCGTGGCCGAGGTCGAGGCCGTCACCGGGGGCGGCCCGGTCCGACCCGAGCACGTCGAGCGCCTCGCCTTCGCGCGCGCCGTCTTCGAGGAGGCGTGCCGCCTCTACCCGCCGGCGCCCATCATCGGCCGAGGGGTGCGGCGCGGCTTCCGGCTCGGGCCGGCGCGGGCCGAGGAGGGCTCCGTGCTGATCGTGCCCATCCACGCGCTGCACCGCAACCGCCTGCTGTGGGACCAGCCGGAGCGCTTCGACCCCGAGCGCTTCATGCCGGAGCGGACCAGAACGCGCCACCGCTACAGCTTCATGCCCTTCGGGGCCGGGCCGCGCGTGTGCATCGGCGCGGGCTTCGCGACGCTGGAGGCCGTCGCGGTGCTGGCGGTGGTGCTGCGCGCCTTCAGGCTGGAATCTGCCGGCGCCGAACCCCACGCGACCATGCACGTGACGCTGCGTCCCGACCGGCCGATCCGCATGCGGGTGAGGCGGCGGTGAGGGCGCGTCAGCGGTTCGAGAGCGCCTGGACCGCCGTGAACTCGGCTTCGGCGGCCGGGATCATCCGGATCGCGAGCGCCTTCAGCCGGGGGTCGTCCCCGAGCAGCATGTCGTCGCCGTAGAGCGTCAGGGCGTTGGAGTGGATCTCCGCCTGATCGGCCAGGTAGGCGCGGTCGAAGGCCGCGCCGGACAGGTCCCGCAACGAGGCGAGCCGCGCGGCCCGGCCGGGATCGAGCGCCGTGGGCACCGCCACGCCGGAGCCGCGGGCCGCGCGCCGGAGCGCCACGCGCGACTCCGCCACCGCCATCAGGTCGCCCGCCGAGGCCCGTGTCACGAAGTCGACCTCGTCGGCCCTGTCGGCCGCCGCGGCCCCTGCCGCGAGGACGAGCGGGGCCAGGGCCGCGACAGCGATGAGCGTCCTGACCAAGCCCGCCTCCCCGATCTCCCACAGGCCGAACGCCCGACCTCGCGGCTTCGTGCCACGAAACCGGAAGCGGCCGGACGGGCGCCCTTGACGGGGCCGCCGCGAAGGTCCAGACCAGGATAATGTTATGTTATAACGTATTGCACTCGACTCCTGCAGCGCGCTCCCGCCGCCTCCCCTCTTGCTGTCCCGCCGCCGCCGGGCCAGGATGCAGCATCGAGGTGCCGTCCGCGCGGGTCGCGCGGCGGAGAATTGGGAAGCCGGTGCGACGCCGGCGCTGCCCCCGCAACGGTGTGGACGTCAAGGTGCGACATCCGCCACTGGGCCGACAGGCCCGGGAAGGCGTCGCGCCCCGGCCCTGTCGGCCAACGTCCGAGCCCGGAAACCAGCCTCGATGCGACGGAAGGACCGCGGCGGGCGGTCGGGACCCGCTGTGCGCCGCCCGCCCTGCGCGGGCCTCCGGCGCCTCGCGCCCCGCTGCCCCGCCCCGCTCCCTTCGCCGCCGGCGGCGCGGTCTCGGAGGGTGGACCCATGGACGATGAGGGTGAGCGCGGGCTCGCCGTCGAGGGCGCGGGCTTCGCGCTCGGCGGGCGGAGCCTGGTCGACGGGGTGACGCTGCGGCTCGGCCGCGGAGAGCGCCTCGCCGTCGTGGGGCCGAACGGCGCCGGCAAGACCACGCTGGCCCGGCTGATGGCCGGCCTCGCCGCCCCGACGCGCGGCCGCGTGACGCTCCACGGGCGATCCCTCCACGCGGCACCGGCGCGCTGGCGCGCGCTGCGCGTCGCCGCCGTGGCGCAGAACGACGCGCCGGACCCGCGCCTGAGCCTCGCCGAATCCGTGGCGCTCGGCCGCGTGCCGCACCGCGGGCGCGTGCCGGCCGCCGAGCACGCCCGCGCGGTCGGGGCCGCGCTGGAGCGCGTCGGGCTCGGGCACCTCGCGGGCCGCCGGCTCGACGCGCTGTCGGGCGGCGAGCGCCAGCGCGGCGCCATCGCGCGGGCCCTCGCGCAGGAGCCCGAGCTGCTGGTCCTCGACGAGCCCACCAACCACCTCGACCCCCGCGCCCGCGCGGACATGCTCGACCTCGCGCGCGGCCTCGGCGTCGCGGTCGTGGCGGTGCTGCACGACCTCGCCCTCGTGGCGCCCTTCGCCGACCGCGTCGCCGTGCTGGACCGCGGCCGCGTGGTCGCCCTGGCGCCCCCCGCCGAGGCGCTCGCGCCCGCGGTGGTCCGCGCGGTCTTCGCCATGGACAGCTTCACCGCCACGCCCCCCGGCTCCAGCCGCGGCGTCATGGTCTTCCACGCGCCGCAGCCGGCGTGACCCCTTTCCCTCGACGAGACCCTTCCATGCGCCTTTCCTTCGCGGCCGCCGCCCTCGCCGGCGCGGCAGCCCTGCTCCCCGCCGCCCCCGCCCTCGCCTACCCGGTCACGGTCGAGAACTGCGGCCGCACGCTCACCTTCGACGCGGCGCCCAAGCGCGCCGTGGTGCACGACATCGACATGAGCGAGATGGCCTTCGCGCTGCACCTCCAGCCCGACATGGCGGGCGTCACCGGCATCACGGGCTGGTACAAGGTGTCGCCCGCCTTCAAGGCCGCGCAGGGCGCGATCCCCGAGCTCGCGCCGAAATACCCGACGCTGGAGACGCTGGTCGCGGCCGACGCCGACTTCTTCTTCGCCGGCTGGTACTACGGCATGAAGCCCGGCGGCGACGTCACGCCGGACACGCTGGCCGCCAAGGGCATCAAGACCTACGTGCTGACCGAGAGCTGCGCGCAGGTCGATCGCGCGCGCCCCCGCGCCGACATGGACCTGCTCTACAAGGACGAGCTCGCGCTCGGCACGATCTTCGGGAAGGACGCGGAGGCGAAAGCCGTGGTGGACGGCTGGCGGGCGCGCGTCGCCGCGGTGGCGCAGGCCGTGAAGGGGAAGCCCGCGCCGAGCGTCTTCGTCTACGATTCCGGCGAGGACCAGCCCTTCACGGCCGGGTCCTTCGCCATGCCGACGGCGCTGATCGAGGCGGCGGGCGGCACCAACGTGCTCGGGGACCGGCCCATGAGCTGGGGCAAGACCTCGTGGGAGGACGTGGCGGCGCGCGACCCGCAGTTCCTGGTGCTGCTCGACTACCAGGACGGCGCCGGCTACCGGAAGCTGCTCGACTTCCTGGAGCACCACCCCGCCATGAAGGAGACGGCGGCGGTGAAGAACCACCGCTTCCTGCCGCTGCGCTACGAGCAGCTCACCCCCGGCCCCGCCAACATCGACGCGATCGAGGCCCTGGCGCGTGCCCTGCACCCGGACGCGTTCCCGGCGAAGCCGTGATCCTTTCCCGCTCGTCCCCGCGAAGGCGGGGATCCAGCGCCAGGAGTCCGGCCGACGGCCGACCTTTGACTGCGACGGCGCGGGACGCGGAGGGCAGGATGGTGTGGACGGCCTTCCGCCGACATCTCTACGCTGGATCCCCGCATGCGCGGGGATGAGCGGAGAGCCCGCCGCCCCGCCCTCGTCTGCGCCGCCGGCCTCGCGCTCGTCCTCGCGCTCGCGCTGCTCGGCATCGCCGAGGGCGCGACGCCGCTGCCCTTCGGCTCCGTGCTGCGCGTGCTGCTGGCCCCGCTCGCGCCTGGGCTCGACGCCGGCGTCGGGGCGCCGCTCCACCGCATCGTGCTCGATCTGCGCCTGCCGCGCGTGATCCTCGCCGCCTGCACCGGCTCCGGCCTCGCCGTGGTGGGCGCGCTGCTGCAGACCACGACCCGCAACGACCTCGCCGATCCCTTCCTGTTCGGCCTGTCGTCCGGCGCCGCCGCCGGGGCGGTCTCGGTCATCACCCTGTTCGGCTACCGGCTCGGCCCCTGGACGCTGCCCGCCGCCGCCTTCGCGGGGGCGCTGCTGTCCGCGGCGATCGTGTTCGGCCTCGTGTCGACGCAGAACGGGCGCGGCGGCGAGCGGCTGGTGTTGGCCGGGCTCGCCACCTCGTTCCTGTTCGGCGCCGTCACGCTGTTCCTGGTCTTCGCCGGCGACCAGCGCGCGACCACCTCGGTGCTCTTCTGGTCGGTGGGCGGCCTCGGCCTCGCGGCCTGGGACAACCTGCCCGTCGGCCTCGCCGGCGCGGGCGTCGCCATCGCCACGGGCCTCGGCCTGCGCGCGCAGCTCGACGCGCTGCTGGCCGGCGAGGACACGGCCGCCTCGCTCGGCGTCGACGTGCGCCGGCTGCGCGGCGCGGTGTTCCTGCTCTGCGCCCTGTCGACCGCCGCGCTCGTGGCGCTCGCCGGGGTGATCGGCTTCGTCGGGCTGATGGTGCCCCACGTCGCGCGGGCCCTGGTCGGCGTTCGGCACGGGCCTCTCGTCGCGACGAGCGCGCTGATGGGCGCCGCGCTGCTGCTCGGCGGCGACCTCGTGAGCCGCACCGTGCTGGCCCCGCAGGAGCTGCCGGTCGGCATCGTCACGGCGGCGGCGGGCGGGCTGTTCGTGCTGGCGCTGGTGGTGCGGCGGCCGGGGGCGTGAGGCCGAGGGCCTGGGATGCCCGGTTTGCGCCGGCCCCGCCCCTCCGCTACCCGTGGCGCCGGTTCGGCGCGGGAGAGGCCATGTGCGGCATATCGGGCATGATGATGCGGGACGGCGCCCCCGTGCCGGCGGCGCGCCTCGCCGCCATGGGCCGGGCGCTGGCGCACCGCGGCCCGGACGGACACCGTGAGTACCTCCAAGGCGCCGTCGGCCTCCGCCACGAGCGCCTCGCCATCATCGACCTCGCGGCCTCCGACCAGCCGCTGTTCGACGGGAGCGGCCGGGCGCTGGTGGCCAACGGCGAGATCTACAACTACGTCGAGCTGCGCCGCGCGCTGACGGGCGTCGACTGGCGCACGGCGGGCGACTGCGAGCCGCTGCTCGCGCTCTACGACCGCCGTGGCCTCGACTTCCTGGAGGACGTGCGCGGCATGTTCGCCCTCGCGCTGCACGACCCGGCGCGGGGCCGCGTGGTGCTGGCGCGCGACCCGTTCGGCATCAAGCCGCTCTACTACGCCGAGGAGCCGGACGGGATCGCCTTCGCGTCCGAGCCGCAGGCCATCGTGGCGGCGCGGCGCGAGAGCGCCGGCCCCAACGCGGTGCCGATCCGCGCCGAGGCGGTCCACGAGCTCCTGCAGCTCCAGTTCACCACCGGGCGCGACACGGTCTTCGCCGGCATCCGCCGCGTGATGCCGGGCGAGATCCTGGTGGTCGAGGGCGGCCGCATCGTCGAGCGCCGCCATGGCCCGCCCGTGCTGCCCGAGGCGGTGCGCCGCGCGCGCGAGCCGGCCGCCCTCGGCGCGGTCGACCGCGTGGTGATGGACACGGTGGCGATGCACGAGCGCGCGGACGTGCCCTACGGCTTGTTCCTGTCGAGCGGCATCGACTCCTCGGCGGTGCTGACCGCCATGGCGCGGCTCGACGCCGAGCCGGTGCGCTCCTACACGGCGGCCTTCCCAGAGACCGGCGTGCACGACGAGCGCGAGACGGCCGCCGCCATGGCGCGGGCCGCCGGGGCGCGCCACACCGAGCTGCCCATCACGGCCGACACCTTCTTCGCGCGCCTGCCCGAGATCGCCGCCTGCCTCGACGACCCAGTGGCCGACTACGCCGTGGTGCCGAACTTCCTGCTCGCCGAGCGCGCCGCGCGGGACGTGAAGGTGGTGCTCTGCGGGGTCGGCGGCGACGAGATCTTCGCCGGCTACAGCCGCTACCGCCGCCAGGCGCTGCCGCGCTGGCTCGGCGGCCGGCCCCGCCGCCGCAAGGGCCCCTGCGACGGGCTCGACCTGTTCGCGCAGCCGATGACGGGCTGGCGCGACGGCATCGCGGCCGCCGAGGCCGAGGCGGCGACGCACCGCTTCAACGGGCTCCAGCGCGCCCAGGCGCTCGACTTCGCCGACTGGCTGCCCCATTCCGTGCTGGTCGCGCTCGACCGCTGCCTGATGCACTGGGGCCTCGAAGGGCGCACGCCGCTGCTCGACCGGAGCGTGGCGGATTTCGGCTTCGCCCTGCCGAACGGGCTGAAGCTGCGCCGCGGCCAGGGCAAGTACCTGCTGCGCCGCTGGCTCGCCGACGCCAACCCGGCCGCGAAGCCCTTCGCCAAGAAGCTCGGCTTCACCGTGCCGGTGGGCGAGTGGATCGCGCGCGACGGGGCGCGCCTCGGCGAGCTCGTGGCGCGCGAGCCGGGCGTGGCCGAGCTGTGCCGGCCCGAGGTGGTGCGGGGCGTCTTCACCAGCGCCGACAAGGCGCACCGGCTGCTCGCGTGGCGCCTCCTGTTCTTCGCGCTCTGGCACCGCCGCCACGTGCGCGGCCTCGCCCCCGCGGGCGGCACGCTCGCGTGCCTGGAAGCCGCGTGACCCATCGACTTTCTCGATGGTTCAGCCCGAGTTTTCGCGGCTATCCGGCCGAAAGCCCCGGGCCTAGACAGGCGGCACGCGCGGCGGCCCCCCCGCCGCGCCGCATCCAGGACGCTGCCTTCCATGAAGACCACCCTCGCCCTCGCGGCCCTGCTCGCCTCCGTCTCCGTCCCGGCCTTCGCCCAGGCGGTGACCGATCCCTCCAAAGCCGAGGCCGGCACCTACACGATCGAGCCCGAGCACACCCGCGTGCGCTTCGACGTGACCCACTTCGGCTTCACGAAATACGACGGCGAGTTCCGCAAGGTGTCGGGCACGCTGGTGCTCGACCCCGCGAACCCCGACGCCTCGAAGGTCGACATCACGGTCGCCACCGACAGCGTGGCCGTGCCGAACGCCAAGCTGCGCGAGGAGCTCGTCGGCCCGCAGTGGCTCGACGCCGCCAAGTTCCCGCAGATCACCTTCAAGTCCACCAAGGTGACGAAGACCGGCGCCGACACCGCCGACGTGGTCGGCGACTTCACGCTGCACGGCGTGAGCAAGCCGCTCACCCTGCATGTGAAGTTCAACGCCGCCGGCACGAACCCCGTCAACAAGCACTACACCAGCGGCTTCGAGGCCCGCGGCCAGATCACGCGCACCGAGTTCGGCGTGAAGACCTACGCGCCGATGATCTCGGACGCCGTGGACATCGACATCGACGCCGCCTTCGAGAAGGCGAAGTAAGATCCGCGACGCTCCCCGGCCGCGCCCGGCCGGGGAGCACCTCCCGGGAGGCCCGCCTTGACCGCATCCGCCGTCCGCTCCCCCGCCGCCCCGCGCTTCACCTGGGTGGCGATCGTCCTCCACTGGACGATCGGCCTCGGCATCCTCGCGATGCTGGCCATGGGCCTCGCCATGACGCATGCGCCGATCCCGACGGCGTGGAAGTTCACCCTGTTCCAGCTCCACAAGTCGGTCGGCATCACGATCCTCGCCGCCGCCGCGCTGCGCCTCGCTTGGCGCCTCACCCACCGGCCGCCGCCCCTGCCCGTGGGCATGCCGCGGTGGGAGAAGGGCGCCGCCGAGGGCACCCACGTGCTGCTCTACGCGCTGATGATCGGCATGCCGCTCGTCGGCTGGCTGCTGGTGTCGGCGTCCCCGCTCAACATCCCCACGGTGCTCTACGGCCGCGTGCCCTGGCCCCACATCCCCGTGACGGCCTGGTTCGGCTGGAACAAGGCCCAGGCCTCGCCGGTCCTGGCTTGGCTGCACGCCTGGGGCGGCTACGCGCTGATCGCGCTCTTCGTCCTCCACGCCGGCGCGGCCCTGCGCCACCACGTCGTGCTGCGCGACGGCGTGCTGCGCCGCATGATCCCCGGCCTGCCCTTCCTCGGCCGGCCCCGACCCGAGAGGCTTCCATGATCCGAACGATCCCGCTCGCCGCGGCGGTTCTGCTGGCCGGCGCCGGCGCGGCCGGGGCCGCGACCTGGACGGTGGACCCGGCGAAGAGCACGCTCGGCTTCACCGGGGACCAGACCGGCACGCCCTTCACGGGCCATTTCAAGACCTGGACGGCGGCGATCGATTTCGACCCCGCCCACCCCGAGGCCGCCCGCGTCTCGGTCAAGGTCGACACGGCCAGCGCCACCACCGGCGACCCGCAGAAGGACGAGGCCCTGCCGACGCCCGACTGGTTCGACGCTTCCGCCTTCACGACGGCGAGCTTCGACGCGTCAGGCTTCACGCCCAAGGGCGGCGACGCCTACGAGACCGCCGGCAAGCTGACGCTGCGCGGCACTGCCAAGGACGTGGTGCTGCCCTTCACGCTGACGATCAGCGGCGACCAGGCCCACGCGGTCGGCCACGCCAAGCTGGTCCGCACGGACTTCGGCGTCGGCCAGGGCGCCTGGACGTCGGGCGACTACGTGGCCCTGAACGTCACGGTGGACCTCGACCTCGTGGCGACCAGAAAGCCCTGAGCGCCGACCACCGGAGCAGCACCTCTCCGCCGTCATCCCGGGCTCGACCCGGGATCCAGCCGAACGACGGGACGCGCCCGGCCACCGATCGCACGACGCCCCTTGCGACCTCCGAGCGAACTGCGATCATGCGTCGGTCAAGCCACCACGCACGATGCCCTACTCGGTCTACATCCTCGCCTCGAAGCGCAACGGCACGCTCTACACGGGCGTGACGAACGACCTCGGCCGCCGCGTCGACGAGCACCGGAACGGTCGCGGCTCCGATTTCGTCAGGCGCTACGGCGTCGTCCGGCTCGTCTGGGCCGAGGCCTACGACGACGTGGTCGAGGCGATCGCGGCGGAAAAGCGCATCAAGCGCTGGCACCGGCGCTGGAAGCTGGAGCTGATCGAGAAGAGCAACCCGGACTGGCAAGACCTGTCTTCGCAGCTCCATTGAGGGATTGAACTCCTTCGAGCGTCCGCACCCGGCCGCGCCGTCGCGGGCTGGATCCCGGGTCTCCGGGCCTGCGGCCCCTCGCCCGGGACGACACCGGGACGCACTACACGGACCTCCCCGCCGTCATCCCGGGCTCGACCCGGGATCCAGCCGAACCACCGGGCGCGACCGATTCCGAGGCCGCGCCGCCTTCACGGCTTCCTGTGCAGGCTCAGCGCGATGTCGTTGAGCTGCAGCGTCGCGGAGTTCACCTCGTTGGCGGTGTCGGCCATGCTCTTCTGCAGCGACGCCATCGCCTTCGCCACGTCGGCGTGGAAGCTCGCCGTCTCGGTCTTCACCCCCGCGATGTCGGACTTCAGCGACGCCACGTCGACCGTCCCGACGCGCTGGTAGATCAGCGCCGCGAGCACCGCGACGGCGACGAGCGCGCCGGTCGACACGGCGAGGAGGCTCACCACCACGAAGCGGAAGGCCCGCCCGGCCGGGGGTGGCACAACGGCCGCCGCCCGCTCGACGGCGCCGTCGCGCTTCGGGTCCCGGTTCGTCGCAGCCATGTCCGTGGTCCTCCCGCGCGCCCGCCGGTGGTGCACCGGCTCGCACCAGACAGGTGGTTCATCGCCTGTCTGGTTCGGTGCACTGGCGACGACGCGCGAACCGCGCCGTTCGATGCACGCATTCCCCCGCGATCGCGCGCCGTCCCGTTGATTTCGCACCGCAGCACGGGCATATGGGTGTCAGCCGGACACATGGCGCGCGTCGCGCCCATGCTCCTCCCACCCCGGAGTGGGAGCTTCCCGTTCCCGGCCTTTTCGCGCCCTGCTCCGGACGATGGCGGCCTCACACTTCGAGGCGCGCCTGGAGGCTTGCGGCGCAGTTCGAACGAAAAGTCAGGACCCTTTGACGACATTCACCGACCTCGGCCTCCCCGCGCCGATCCTCCAGGCGCTGGCCGCCGAGGGCTACGAGACCCCGACCCCGATCCAGGCCGGCGCGATCCCGCACGTGCTGGCCGGCCGCGACCTCCTCGGCATCGCCCAGACCGGCACCGGCAAGACCGCCGCCTTCTCGCTGCCGATCCTCGGCCGCCTGACCCTGTCGGCCGACAAGCCGCGCCCCCGCGCCTGCCGGGTGCTGATCCTGTCGCCCACCCGCGAGCTGGCGAGCCAGATCGAGGCGAACATCATCGCCTACGCCAAGTTCCTGCGCGTCTCGACCACGCTGGTGTTCGGCGGCGTGCCGGTGGGCCGGCAGATCCGCGCCTGCGCGCCGGGCGTCGACGTCGTGGTGGCCACCCCGGGCCGCCTGATCGACCTCCTGAACCAGCGCGCCCTCACCCTCGACGAGGTCGGCTACTTCGTGCTCGACGAGGCCGACCGCATGCTCGACCTCGGCTTCATGCGCGACATCCAGAAGATCGTCGGCCTGCTGCCGAAGAAGCGCCAGAGCCTGTTCTTCTCCGCCACCATGCCGCCCGCCATCGCCAAGCTGGCCTCGAGCCTGCTGACGAACCCGGTCGAGGTCGCGGTGGCGCCGGTGTCGTCCACCGCCGAGCGCATCCGCCAGAGCGTGATCTTCTGCCCGACGCGCGACAAGCAGGCCATGCTGCACGGGCTGCTGGCCGACGACACCATCACCCGCGCGCTGGTCTTCACCCGCACCAAGCACGGCGCCGACAAGGTGGTGAAGTACCTCAACGCTTCGGGGTTCAAGGCCGACGCCATCCACGGCAACAAGAGCCAGAACAACCGCGAGCGCGCGCTCGCGGCCTTCAAGTCGGGCGCCTCGCGCCTGCTCGTCGCCACCGACATCGCGGCCCGCGGCATCGACGTCGACGGGGTCAGCCACGTCATCAACTTCGACATCCCGAACATCTCGGAAACCTACGTCCACCGCATCGGCCGCACGGCCCGCGCGGGCGCCGACGGCGAGGCCGTCTCGCTCTGCGGCGAGGACGAGCGCTCGTTCCTGCGCGACATCGAGCGGCTGATCCGCCAGAAGGTGCCGGTGATCGAGGGCAAGCCCGGCAGCGTGTCGGCCCCGACCCAGGCCGAGGTGCCCTACCGCGACCCCCGCGCCGTGCGGGGGCGCCAGGGCCAGGGCGGCAAGCCGCAGGGCCAAAGTCACGGCGGAGGCGAGAACCGCAGCAACGGCGGCCGCCCCGGCCAGAACCGGCAGGGGCAGCAGCAGAACGGGCAGCGCCACGGCGCCGAGGGCGCGCCCCGGCCCAGCGCCGGCCCGTCGCGCCCGGCGGCCCCCGCGCAGCACCGCCCGCGTCCCGCCGCGCAGGGCGCCGGCCAGGGGGCGGAGCGGCCCCGCGGCGACGGCCGCCGCGCCCAACAGCCGCGGTAGCATCCCCGCATTTCGGCCCTTGCGCGACGGACGGGCACAGCCCTACCATCGCGCATGGCCGAGACTCTGATCACGATCCGAGGGGCACGGACGGGCGATGCGAATGCCATCGCCGCGGTCCACGACGCGGCTTGGCTCGACGCCTATCGCGGCATCATCCCGGGCCGCGAACTCGACAAGATGGTGGCGCGGCGCGGCCCCGCCTGGTGGTTGAAGGCCATCCGCAACGGCAGCCGGCTGTCGGTCCTCGACTTCGACGACCGGATCGGCGGCTACACCAGCTACGGCCGCAACCGGGTGCCCGCCCTGCCCTACCGGGGCGAGATCTTTGAGCTCTACCTCGCCCCCGAATACCAGGGCATGGGCTTCGGCCGCCGCCTGTTCCAGGCCGCCCGCAAGGACCTCGCCGAACACGGCTACGAGACGTGCCTCGTGTGGGCGCTGGCCGACAACGAGCGCGCCACCTCCTTCTACCTCCGGCTCGGCGGCCGCATCGTGCGGCGGGCCGAGGAGCGCTTCGGCCCCGAAATGCGTGGTCGCATCGCGTTCGGCTTCGATTGACGCTCCGGCCATCGGGCGATTTCGCCCGCGCGCAAAGCGCGCTATGAGCGGTCGCGCTTCCGCTGCCCCGGCCCGGGACGGCGGATCCAAGTACCATCGGAGACGCCCAGTGAACCTCGACGCCATCGCGATCGGCAAGAACCCGCCTGACGAAGTCAACGTCATCATCGAAGTGCCGATCGGCGGCGAGCCGATCAAATACGAGCTCGACAAGGACGCCGGCATCCTCAAGGTTGACCGATTCCTCCACACGTCGATGCGCTATCCGGGCAACTACGGCTTCATCCCGCACACGCTGTCGGACGACGGCGACCCGTGCGACGTCATCGTGGCCAACACCCGCGAGATCGTGCCCGGCGCCATGATGGCCTGCCGCCCCGTGGGCGCGCTGCTGATGGAGGACGAGAGCGGCGGCGACGAGAAGATCATCGCCGTGCCGGTGACCAAGCTCACCCGCCGCTACGAGAAGATCCAGGAATACACCGACCTGCCGCAGATCACGCTGGAGCAGATCGAGCACTTCTTCGCCCACTACAAGGATCTCGAGCCCGGCAAGTGGGTCAAGATCGTGAAGTGGGTCGGCGCCGAAGAGGCCAAGACCCTGATCCGCGAGGCCATGGCGCGCGCCAAGAAGGGCTGAGACCGCACCGGGGCGAGCCCCCCGCCCCTCCCGGCCCGGCGGCTGTCACCGCCCCGGGCCGCCGCGCCCGCCGCCCGCGCCGCCACCGGGACTGTTGCCGCCGCGCGGACCTCCATCGCGCGATCCGCCGTCGCGGTTCCCCGGCCCCGGCGCGGCGGCACCGCCCGGCCCCGCGGGGCCGCGGGCGCCCGGCGCGGCCGGACCGCGGTCGAGGCCGTCCCGGCCCGTCCCGCGCGGGCCGGCCTCCACGTGCAGCGACTGCGCGGCGAGACGCCCGGCCGGAATCGGCCGCGCCACCACCACGGCCCGCACCCCGCCCTGCTCCCCCAGCTCGGCCAGCGCCGCGGGGCTCGCCGCGACGTCGAGGCCGGAGCCGAGCCGCAGCCCGTCGGGCACCCGCGCCACGTAGGCCTCCACCGACACGGCGTCGGCTTCCGCGAAGGGCACGCGCGGCTCGACCGTCACGGCGGAGGGATGGAACGTCCCGTTCCGCAGCGCGCCGGCCATCGACACCCGGCGCCCGATCAGCGCCGGCGCGAGCCCCGCGACGGCGAGGCCGCCGACCGCCGGGCCGCCGTCCGCGCCGGCCTCGACCGGGCCGCGCAGGCGCGACGGACCCGGCGGCCGCCGCTCGATCAGGCTCGCCACGACGGCGCCGTCGAGCCGGCGCAGCCCGCTGACCGCGAGCAGGTCGCCCGCGCGATGCGCCGGCACCGCGACGCCCTCCGGCACGAGGACGCGCTGGCCCAGCACCACGAGCCGCCCGGGGCCGGACGCCCCCACCGGCCCGACGACCTCGCTGTCCGCCACGATGGCGCGGGTGACGAGGACGCCCCCGCGCTGCCGCGCCAGCACGCGCACGACCTGGCCGAGCCTGAGGTCGCGCGCCGCCGCGGGCCGCCCGTCGATCGACACCGGCACGTCGGGCGGAAAGGTCACGCGCAGGTCGTTGACCACGATCGAGCCGAAGCGCCGGATCGTGCCGATCACGCCCGTTCCGCCGATGCCCCGGTCGCGGCCCAGCGTCTCCTCCGCGTCGGTGGGCGCCGCGCCGGTGCCGCCGAGCCCGCGGTCGGCGCCGTCCATCGGGTCCTGAGCGCGCGCGCGTCCGCTCCAGAGGGCGAGGGCCTGCAGGGCCAGGGCCGCGAAGCTCCGGCGCGACAGGGACCGGGAGGGGCGTCCGCTCACGCCGCCGCCCCGGCCGACGGGCCTTCAGCCGGTCGTGGCTCGGCCGGCGGGGTGTCGGAGGGCGCCACCTCCTCGGCGAACACGTAGACGCCGAAGTTCCAGCGCCAGCCCCCGCCGGCGTCGCACTCGCAGCCGTCGTGGGCGGCGCGGTTGGCGGCGGTCAGCGCGTCCATGGCGAGGTCGCGCGAGCGGCGCTCGAGCTCGGCTGCCAGTCCGGCGGAGAGCCCGTCGTAGTGCACGGCGCGCTCGAGGAAGCGGGGCGCGTCCGCCGACACGTTGGCGACCGCGGCGGCGACGTGGTCGTGCAGGTTCCGGCCGAAGTAGTAGAGCTGCTGGTCGTCGCCGCCGGCGGGCACGTAGGCCCGCTCCAGCAGCGTGACGACGTCGGCCGCGTCGAGCACGGCGAGGCGCTTGTCGATCCACTCGTCGAGCACGGCGCGCGGGCGCAGGTCGCGCGTGACCGACTCCACCAGCGCCTCGAACGAGGGCTGCCCCGCCGGCGCCACGCGCGGCAGCGGGAGCGGATGGCCGGCCGCGTCGGTGGTGCTCCGGTCCGCGAGCCAGCGGGCCAGGATGCGGCTCGTGCGCGACAGCGACGCCGGCACGACGCTGACGGGCGCGCCCGCGCCGCGCAGGCGCCGCACCTCCTTGCGGTGGATGCCCGTCAGCAGGCTGACGCGGCTGTCCGTCTGCTCCTTGCCGGGCAGCGCGAAATCGTGCTCCGCCACGTTGACGTAGAGCTCGCGCAAGACCTCGCACAGCGCCGGGAAGGTGATGCCCCGGCGCACGAGCAGGCGCACCATCGGGCGCAGCAGGCGCACGAGCGCGGCCTGAAGCTTGGTGGTGTCCAGCGGGACGTCGGCGGAGGGATCGGGCACGGCTGGAGCATAGGACGCGGCTGGAGCGAGTTCAACGACCACGGGCCGTTTTGTGGGTATTTTTCCCACTCATATTGACGTGGGATTTTTTCTCACATATCGGTCGCGCATCGAGGAGCCCCGCCATGCCGACCCCGCCAGCCCCCGCCCTGTTCGCGATGCCCCGCCTCGAACCCGCCTTCGGCCCCGTCCGGGCCGCGGCCGCCGTCGGCGCCGCCCAGCGGGCCAGCCTGGGCCGGGGTCTGGTGTTCATGCTGCTCCTGGCCGCGTCGTCGCTGGCCTCGGTCTACGTGCCGATCGCCCTCGGCGGGCCCGATTGGGTCGAGGGCAGCGCGCCGCCCCCGCGGGCCGCCGCGCGCTGAACGGTTCCGCCCCCGGCTGCGGGCGAAAACGCAGGCCGCCGTCAACCTTCGCGCCCATGCGGCGTTGATGCGGCACCGGGGGCGGGGCTCAGGGGAGCCGGTCCGCACCTCGGCTGGAGATCGGTCCCGTGGGCATCATCGAAACCATCATCATCGGCTTCCTGGCCGGCGTGATCGCGAAATTCCTGATGGGCGGGCCGAACGAGTTCAGCGGCTTCATCATGACGACCGTGCTGGGCATCATCGGGTCGTTCGTGGCGACCTACCTCGGCCGGGCCATCGGCTGGTACGGCCCCGAGGGCGGCGCCCACTTCGTCGCCTCGATCGTGGGCGCGATCATCGTGCTCTTCATCTACGGCTTCTTCGCGCGCCGCTCCGCGACCTACTAGGCTGCGGTCCGGCGGCCCGAGGCCGGGCACGCGGTCGGGGCGTCTCCTGCCCCGACCGCCGCCGCGGCGTCAGCGCTGCGCCGCGAGCGCGGCCTTGGCGGGGCAGTAGCCGGTGGTGCCGCGGTAGGCGAGCGCGGCGCCGCCCAGCAGCGCCAGCACGCTCAGCACCTTGTTGGGCCTCGGCTTGGCGGCTGAAGCGGCCAGGAACAGGCCGATGCCGGTCGAGATGGCGCGCTCCTTCATCGAGAGTTCTCCGGCGGGGTCGCGGGTCATGGATCGGCTCCTCGCGGCGCCCGGAAGCGGGCGCGCGACCTGGGCGTAACCGGCGGATGCGAGGCGGGTTCCCGCGGCACGGGGCCCTTGCGGGATCCCGCGTCTTGCGCCAAGCCGCAGCCACCGCCGCCGCCCGCCCGGAACCGTCGTTGAATCTCACCTGGATCACGCCCCACCTCGCGATCGGCGGCCGCCTGTCGGACGCCGAAGCGGCCCGCCTCGCCGCCGACGAGGGCGTCGGCGCCGTCGTCGACCTGCGCAGCGAGGCGGTCGACGAGCGCGCGATCCTGCACGCGCAGGGGATCGCCTTCCTGCACCTGCCGACCGACGACCACGCCGCCGTCACGGCCGCCATGCTGGACGAGGGCGTGGCCTTCGCGGAAGCGCAGCGGGCCGCCGGGCGCCGCCTGCTGATCCACTGCGAGCACGGCATCGGCCGCTCGGCGACGCTGGCGCTGGCCGCCCTGGTGGCCGGCGGCATGGCGCCGCTCGACGCCCTGAACCTCGCCAAGGACCGGCGCGACCGCGTGTCGCCCAGCCCCGCCCAGTACGGCTGCTGGCGCGACTGGCTCCTCGCCCGCCGCGCCCGCACGTCGGAGGCCTGGGAGGTGCCGGACTTCGACCTCTTCGCCTCCATCGCCTACCGCCACCTGGCCGCGGCGAAGGCGTGATCTGGTACGGCAAGGCGTCGCGGCGCGTGACCGTCGCGGCGGCGCTCGGCGAGGTCCGGGGCTGGCTCGCGGAGGCCGTGACCGCACCGCTGCCCGTCGAGCGCCACGCCGCCTGGGTGTCGGCGCTGGTCGAGGCCGGCGGGCTCGCGCAGGGATTGGCCGACGCCGAGGGCGGCGCGCCGGACGCCGCGGCGCGCGCCATGGCGCTGTGCTCGGCCCTCGCGGGCGTGATGGGCCGCTCCTGGAACTCCGGCTTCGCCGACGTGCCGGACGCGGTCCCGCCGGACGTCGCAGAGGCGCTCGCGAGCCTGGGCGGCGCGCCGGGCCTGCCCGGCGCCGTCGAGATCCGCCGCACGGAGGGCTTCTGCCACTACGCGGTCTATCCGGAAGCCCATTGGCGCGCGGCCTCGGGGCTCGCGGCCCCGGTCCCGAGCCGCGTGCTCGGCCTGCGGTCGATCGGCACGGTGCTGGCCGCGGCCGTCGCCGCCGCGCTCGGCGCGCCCGCGCCCCGCACGGCCCGGCCGCACGGGCACCCCTTCGCGCGCGAGGTCGAGATCGCGCCGCCGCTCGGCGCGGGCGAGCGCGGCGCCGCCTGGGCGGTAGTCGACGAAGGGCCGGGCCTGTCGGGCTCCTCCATGGGTGCCGCCGCCGACGCGCTCGCCCGCGCCGGCGTCGCGGCGGACCGGATCGTGCTGCTGCCCGGCCACGGCGGCGCGCCCGGCCCGAGGGCCAGCGACGCGCACCGGCGCCTGTGGGCGGGGGCGCGCCGGGCGGTGACGCCGTTCGAGGCGCTGGTCGGCGAGGACGCGCGCGGCCTCGCGGCCTGGGTGGCCGACATCACGGGGCCGCTGCCGGCGCCGCCCGAGGACGTCGGGGGCGGCGGGTGGCGGCGGCACCGCTACGCCGACGCGGCCGATTGGCCCGCCGCCGACCGCCAGAACGAGCGGCGCAAATACCTCCTGCGCGGCGCGCGGGCGACCGTGCTGCTGCGCTTCGCCGGCCTCGGCGGCTTCGGGCGCGCCAAGCTCGACCGCGCCCGCGCGCTCCACGCCGCCGGCTTCGGCGTCGAGCCGCTCGCGCTCCGGCACGGCTTCCTGGTCGAGCCCTGGCGGGCGGACCTCCGCCCCGCCGCGCGAGGCGCCGTCGCGCGCCCTGTGCTGCTGGAACGGCTCGCCGCCTACTTCGCGTTCCGGGCCCGCGCCTTCCCGTGCGGGCCGGGGGACGGCGCGCCGCTCGACGCGCTGCTCGCCATGGCGCGCGCCAACGCCGCCGAGGCGCTCGGGGACGGTGCGGCGGCGCGCCTCGACGGATGGGAGGCGCGCCTGCCCGCCCTCGCCCGCGCGGCGCGGCCGGTCGCGGTCGACGGGCGCCTCGCCCCGCACGAGTGGCTGCACGGCGGCGGCACCCTGCTCAAATCGGACGCACTCGACCATTGCTGCGGCCACGACCTCGTCGGCTGCCAGGACGTCGCCTGGGACGTCGCGGGGGCCGCGGTCGAGTGGGACCTGTCCGACGCCGAGGCGGAAGCCCTGCGCGCCGCCGTGGAGCGCGGCTCAGGCTCCCACTGCGACCGCGGCCTCGTCGCCTTCTTCCGTCTCGCCTACCCGGCCTTCCGGGTCGGCGAGCTGACCATGGCGCGGGACCGCGAGGGCCCGGAGGAGGCCGCGCGCCTCGACGCCGCGCTCCGGCCGCGGCTCGCAGCGCTGCGCCGCGCGCTCGGTTGAATCCTTCCGCTGCGGCAGGCGCGGCAACAGAACTTTAGCCATGCCGCGACGTTTGCCCGTTTCTTGCTACGCGCCGCCCGCACGTCAGCCTCCACGGGGAGAAGCCGCCATGAAGATCCGCTGTGGTTACGACCTGTCCTACTACTGCCCGCAGGCGGTGCCGATGCAGTTCCTGCTCAGCGTGCATCCGTCGCGCGAGCGCGACATCGTCACCCCGCAGGTGATGCGGACCGACCCGCACCTGCCCACCCGCATCGTGCTCGACCATTTCGGCAACCGCCTCACCCGCATGATGGTGCCGCCGGGCGAGATCAAGCTGTCGGCGGACTTCGTCGTGGAGGACAGCGGGCTGCCCGACGAGGTGAACTGGGACGCGCAGGAGGTGCCGATCGACCGCCTGCCCGACGACGTGCTGATCTTCCTCATGGGCAGCCGCTACGCCGACACGGACCTGCTCAGCGACACGGCGTGGCAGCTGTTCGGCGGCACGCCGCGCGGCTGGGCGCGCGTGCAGGCCATCGTCGACTACGTGCACGACCGCATCCGCTTCGACTACCAGATGGCCCGCAACACCCGCACGGCCAGCGAGGGGCACCGCGAGCAGGTGGGCGTGTGCCGCGACTTCGCGCATCTCGCGGTGTCGCTGTGCCGCTGCATGAACATCCCGGCGCGCTACTGCACGGGCTACCTCGGCGACATCGGCGTGCCGAAGGTGCCGGACCCGATGGACTGGAGCGCCTGGTTCGAGGTCTACCTGTCGGGCCGCTGGTACACGTTCGACGCGCGCCACAACCGCCCTCGCATCGGCCGCATCGTCATGGCGCGCGGCCGCGACGCCACCGACGTCGCCATCTCGACCGCCTTCGGCTCGGCCATCCTGGGCCGGTTCGACGTCATCACGGACGAGGTCGTCGAGGAGACCACCTTCCGGCACAGCTACTCGGGCCAGTTCCCGTCGAGCCGTATGGACGGCGGCCAGCCCATGCCGGTGCTGGCCCGGCCCTGACGGGCCGCGGGCCGCCGGCGCCCGTCACTTACGGCGACCTCACGCGCCTTCCCGAGCCCGCCGTAATGGTTTAGGCCGAAGCTCCTCCGGCCGCCGCCCCCTCGGGACGGGCGGCCGGCTTCCCGCGCGGGCGGGGATGCATCGGGCCCTCGCCCGTGTATCCTCGTGCCGGGCCCGATCGAAGGCGTCGGGTCGAAGCGTGACAGCGGGTGTTTGCACGGACATCGGATGACGGTTCTCTCGGTTCGCCACCTCACGACATACGAGTACAAGGCGCCGGTGCGCTTCGGCGAGCATCGCCTGATGTTCCGGCCGCGGGACAGCTACGACCAGCGCCTGATCTCGTCCGACATGATCATCTCGCCGGAGCCCAAGCGCGTGCGCTGGTTCCACGACGTGTTCGGCAACTGCGTGGCCGTGGCGAGCTTCGGGACGGAGGCCAAGGAGCTCGTCTTCGACACCCGCATCGTGCTCGACCACACGCCGTCGAACGCTCCCGACTTCATGATCGAGGACTACGCCAAGACCTATCCCTTCACCTACGGGGCGGAGGAGCGGCCGGACATCTCGCGGCTGATCGAGCGGCAGTACCTCGACCCCGAGCACCTGCTCGACAAATGGGTGCGCCGCTTCGTGCGCTACGGGCAGCGCACCGACACGGGCGAGCTCCTGATGACGCTCACCTACGCGATCAAGGAGGGGTTCACCTATTCGAAGCGCTTCGAGCGCGGCACGCAGGACCCGCTGCTGACCCTGTCCTCGGGCAAGGGCACGTGCCGCGATTTCGCGGTGCTGATGATGGAGGCCGTGCGGGCGCTCGGCTTCGCGTCGCGCTTCGTGTCGGGCTACCTCTACGTGCCGCGCGAGAAGGGCGAGGCGCACAAGGGCGGCGGCAACACCCACGCCTGGTGCCAGGTCTACCTGCCGGGCGCCGGCTGGGTGGAGTTCGACCCCACCAACGGCATCGTGGGCAACCGCGACCTGATCCGCGTCGCGGTGGCGCGGGACCCGCGCCAGGCCATCCCGCTGCAGGGCAGCTACTTCGGCAACGCCGCCGACTACGTGGGCATGACCGTGTCGGTGGACGTTCAGGAGATCGAGGCGCCCGCGGTCGTGACGGGGCCGGACGCCCGCCCGGCCGAGCGCAGCCACGGCGACGAGGGGAGCGGCATGGGCGAGACCGTCGGCAACGCGGTCACGACCGAGTTGGAGCAGGCGTGAGGGATCTCTGTCCGGCCTGATGCCGGGCCGGTAGCGGCCGGCACCTGAGCGAACGTCGACCCGTACGCTCTCGGCTGTTCTCCCGGCCTCGACAAGAAATCAGGAGGCCGGGGGAGGTCAGCGGCCTCCCCTTCGGATACGGCGCTCAGGCCCGGCCGACGCGCGACAGGCCCTCGGACGCCGTGCGGTTGTCCGGGTCGATGGTCTTGGCGCGGCCGTAGGATTCCTGCGCCTTGGCGCGGTTGCCGAGCTTCTCATAGTCGACGCCGAGGCCAGCCCAGGCGTCGGCGTTCCTGGAATCGACGTTGAGGGCGGCGTTGTAGTCCTCGATCGCCTGGTTGTACTTGCCCTCGGCGGTGAGCGACTGCGCGCGCGCCTGATAGGGCGCGGCCGCGAAGGGGTCGCGGTCGATGGCGTTGTCGAAGTCGGTCACGGCCGCGGGCTGGTCGCCGCGCTTCTGGTGGATCAGGCCGCGGGCGTGGAACGCCTGCGCGCCCTGCTGGCCCTCCGAATTGAGCTTGATCGCCTGGTCGAGGTCCGACATGGCGCCGTCGAGGTTGCCCTGGACGCGCAGGAGGTTGCCGCGCCCGAGATAGGCGGCCGCGTGGTTCGGGTTGGCCTGGAGGGCGTGGTTGAAATCGGCGAGGGCGAGGTCGTTGCGGGCGGACTGGCGGTAGGCCAGCGCCCGGTTGGTGTAGGCGGCGGCGTTGTTGGGGTCGATCGCCACCGCCTTGGTGAAGTCGCCGATGGCCTTGTCGAAGTCGCCCTGTCGCGCGTAGGCGGCGCCGCGGGTGTTGTAGGCCTCGGCGTCGCGCGGGTTGCGGGCCACGACGTCGGACAGCGACGCGATGTTGACCGAGGTGTCCTTTGAGCGCGGCGTCACCTCCGCCACGCCGAGGCCGACGGTGCCGACCGACCCGGCCGTCTCGCAGCCGGCGAGACCGAGGCCGACCAGCAGGATGAGCGGCAGCGCGGCGCGGCGCGGCGACGGCGCGCGCACCGGCTCGCCGGCGGGGTCGGAACCGCGGAGTCTCGTCACCTTCGTCATCGCGCGCATGTCACCTGGAAAGCCGGCCGCCCGTCGGGGGTCCCTCGCCACCAGGGATGGATGTCCAATGCGGCTCAACTGCGGAAGCCGACAAAGAAAACCCACACTGTTGCAGAACCGCCTCAGCGGGACCCGAGGCCGGCGGCGGATCGCCGTCGACGGCCCGAGTTAGCCTTCCCACAGTTGCGGCATGGTAAACGGGCCCCTGCCGCGGCGCGTTTTTCCGAGGATGACGCGCGGAAGCGCGGATCGGCGCGTCGGGGTCAGCCGTGCGTGCAGGAGCAGCTCGGGGCGCCGCTGCCCTCGGCGTCCACGCAATCGGCCGTCTCGCCCTTGCGGCAGCTCGCGGTGCACTGGTCGGTGCGCAGCGCGTTGGTGGCGGTGCACACGAAGCCGGGCCCGCCGTCGAGCTTGCGCTGGAACTGCGCGCCGGGGAGGTAGCCGGCGCCGCCCTGGTCGCCCTCGCCCGCGTCTGGCGGCAGATCCGGCTGCGCTTGGGCCGGCTGCGGCGAAGGCGCCGTCTGGGCCCGCGCCGCCGGCATCGCGCCGAAGCAGCACAGCGCCGCCAAGGCCAGGATCGTCGTCCGCATCATCTCGCTCCGCTCAGGCGTCCGCAGCCTCAACGAACGCCGGCGGCGGCGGTTTCCGCAGTCCCGGCGAGCGGCTGCGCCGCATCGGCGCCGCGGTCCACCACGGCGTCGCCCAGCACCGCGACGACGCGGCCGATGCGCGCCAGCGTCCCCGTGGGCGGCGCCGGCGGGGGCGGCTCGGGGGCCGCGCGGGAGGCCGCGAGCCCGTCCAGCGCGTCGGGCACCCAGCGGCTCCACGCGGCCCAGCCGTCCGGCCCGACGCCCTCGTCCGCGTGGGTGTCGTGCTGGAGCGCGAGGAGCGCGCCCCCGAGGCGCCGCAGCCCCGCGTCAGCCGCCATGATGGCCTCGAGGCGGCGGCGATGGGCGCGGCCCGGCTCCTGCAGGGCGCGCGACAGCGAGGCCTCGAGGTTGTTGTTGGCGATGCCGGCCGCGCGGCGGGCCGGCTCGACCGCAGCGGCCTCCCCCCGCCCGGCCCGCGCCGCGAAGACCGCCGCGGCGAAGCGGGCATGCGCCGCCAGGGCGTCGCGCAGGCTCTGCACGGTGCGGTCGGGCTCCCAGCTCGGCCACAGGAGGCAGCAGGCCGCGACGGCGACCACGCCGCCCCCGACCGTGTAGAGGGTCCGCATGGTGGCGATCAGCCACTCTGCATGGCCGGGCTCCGCCACGTCGAACAGGATCACCACGAGCGGCGTCAGGCAGGCCACGTAGGCGCCATAGCTGACCTGGCGGACCGAGAAGCCGATGATCGACAGCGGCACCATCAGGAGCGAGTCCACCAGCGCGGTCTGCGGGAAGAACGCGAGGAGGCCGCCGATGAGGGCGCCCAGCACGGTGCCGCCGATGCGCTCCAGCGCTCGCTGCCAGGTCGCGGCGAAATAAGGCTGCATGGTCAGCGCCACCGTGATGGTGAGCCAGTGCGAATACACGCTCCACCACGTCAACGAGATCGCCACGGCCGCCACGGTCAGCACCGAGGCCCGCACGGCGTGGCGCAGGATGGCGGAGGACCAGGTGAGGTTCGCGCGCAGCGGCTCGATCCAGCCGTCCAGCCATGGCGCGCCGGGTTCGGCGGGGTCGGCGGGGCCGGCGCCCGCATCCTCGGCCTTGAGCCGCGCCGCCACGCGCAGCCGGTCGGCCAGCACGGCGGCGATGTCGGCGAGGGCCGGGTGGCCGTCCGCGGCCCGCCGCAGCCGCGCCAGGGCCGGCTCCACGTCGCGGGCGCGGGAGGGGCCCTGCCGTCCCGCGAGGTCGAGCATGGGGCGCAGTCGGCGCAGCATCTGGCCGGCCGCGCGGGCCAGCGCCTCGCCTTCGGCATATTCCACCATGTCGGACAGCGCGATCAGCGCGCCGAAGATGCGGTCCTGGTCCTCGACGGCGAGGATGTTGCGCGCCACCACGGTGCCGGCGAGGCCGGAAGGGCGCGCCGAGGCGAGCAGCGCCGCGCGCGTGTCCTCCAGGGCGTCGCGCAGGGCGCGGCGGTGGGCGCGGGCGTGGGCCTCGAAGCCGGCGAGGCCGCCCTCCCCGCCTTGCGCGCGCAGCACGGCGCCGAGGTCGCGGGCGAAGAGCGCGAGCAGGCGCCAGTTGGCCGCCACCATGCGGCTGCCCTCGCGCTCCGGGTGGATGCGCCAGATGCCGACCGTCATCACGACCGCCCAGGCGCCCCCGACCAGGAAAGCCACGAACAGCATGGCGGCCTCGCCCGGCGGCAGCGCGCGGTCGACCGCGAGCGCCAGCACGACGGTGAGCACGTTGCCGACCGCCATGGCGCGCACGCCCCAGACGCGCGCCATGGCGTTGCAGAACACCACGAGCGCGGTGGCGGGCAGCAGCAGCGGCAGCCCGAAGCCGTGCAGCAGCGCGAGCCCGCTCCACATGGCCGCCGCCGCGACGGTGAAGAACAGGAGCGAGGGCACCCGGTCGCGCAGCGCGCCGCCGACGTCGCAGAAGCAGGCGAGGTTGGCCGCGAAGGCGACGAAGAGCAGCGCCGGCGACTGCACCCAGATGTTCAGCACCAGCACGGCGCCGGACGCCACGGCGGCGCGCAGGCCCTCGGCGACGCTGATGCCCGACAGGTCGGGCACGACGGGGAGCTTGCGGAGGTCGGCGCCGGGCGCGCGCAGCGTGCCGCGGTTCAGGGGCGAGGGGCTCGGTCGGAGGGTGAAACGGCGCACGCGGACTCGCTCGTCTTCGGTTCAGGGCTCCGGTGCGAAGGGCGTGCCAGGGCGGCGGCCCAGGAGCGCGGCGGCGCCGACGCCGCAGGCCGCGCCGAGGTAGAGCCCGGCCACCATGTCGCCGACGAAGTGGTAGTCGGCCCCGAACAGCCCGACCATCACCAGGACGACGGGTAGGGCCAGGATGGGGCGCCACCGCGGCAGCCGGCCCCAGAGGGCGGCCATCGGCGCCGTCATCATCGCCGTGTGCCCGGACGGGAACGAGGACCAGCCCGGCCCGCCGTGGAAGGGGAAGAACCCATAGGCGTCGTCGCGGATCAGGGACGGGTTGTTCTGCACCCAGGTCTCGGGCCACAGGCGGCCGAAGGCGAGCTTGAGCTGATCTTTGAGCGCGATCGCGACCAGCGCGGCGAGGCAGCAGGCGATCAGCGAGCGGCCGACCGCGCCGGGGCGCCAGCCGAGGAGCGCCGCCAGCCCGGCGGACGCCGCCCCCGCGACGGCCAGGGGCGGGACGGGGTCGACGAGGTGGGTGAGGGCCACGAGGGCCCACCTCTGCCCCGCGAGATCCGCGTGGGACAGGAATGCTGCGGGCCTGTCCACGAAGGCGACGCAGAGCGTGACAAGGACGGGGCAGGACGCGACCACGAGCAGCGGACCGAGCCTGCCTCCCATCGCACCGTGATCCTGTCGCGCGCCGCCTGGATGTGGATGCCCACCCGCCGCCCATGCGGCGGGTGGGGCGCGATCAGAAGGCGTCGTCGCCGATGCCGATGGAGTTGATCCCGCCGTTGGCGAAGCCGGCCTCGATCGGGGCCTGCCGCTTCATGGGCGCGGCGAAATCAGCCTTGGCCTGCTCGAACGAGGCATTGGTGCGCCCCTCGCTCATGACACGGCGCGACTCGGCGCGGTCGATCGCCGCGTTGGTGAGGCCGGCCGGGCGCATCACGACGCCGGTGTTGAGGGTCGCCACGCGCTGCTGCACGCTCGGATAGCGGGGCTCTATGTCGCCATAGTCGGGGCGGGACAGGCTGCCGCTGGCGTAGTCGTTGTCGATCTTGAAGTCCGGGCCGGGCCCCTGGTGGAAGCCGCCCACCGCGTCGAAATGCGGACCGCCGTAGCCGCCGCGCGCCGGGCCGTAGCCGGCGATCTGGCCGAGGCCGGCGTTGCCGCGGGTGATGGGGTTGCCGGCCTGATCGCCGTAGAACACCTCGCCGCCCGTGCGGAACGGGCCGAAGTAGTAGAGGCGCGGGTCGTTCCAGCCGTGCTGGCGGACGAGGTAGTCGTCGCCGTAGAAGCCGGTGCCGACCGCGTCGTAGGCGCCGGGCGCCGCGCGGCGGCGGATCGTCAGCGGGCGGTCGGCAGCGGCGGTGCGGACCGCGCGGGGACGCTCGGCGGCGCGGCCGCGGGCCGCGGGGGCGCCCGCCACGGGACGCCTGACCGTGCCTTCGGCGTGGGCCTCGTCGACCATGCAGGCGCCCGCCACCAGGGCGACGGCGCCGGCGGCGATCAGCGCCAGCGCGCCCGTGCGATTGTTCTCGGCCATGTCGGCGACTCCATCTCGGCAGCGCGCCCTTTCGAGCGTCGGCTGGGCCGTTCCCTTTGCGCCGTCAACGCGAGCGGCGGCGGATGGATGCGAGAATGATGGCGAATGGTTGACACGCGGCTCGCACATGCGTCCTTTTCACGACGGGCGTCAGCGGCGCGGCGCCCTCACGCCGCCGCGCGCTCGGCGGCCTCGGCGAGCCTCGTGGCATAGCCGTCGCCCGCGTGGATCTCCGAAACGGCGCGCCTCAGCTCCGCCTCCTGGTCGGGCAGGCCGAGCGCCTTGGCGTAGGCGGCGGCCGTGCCGAAGCCCGCGAGGCCGTAATGCGTCATGCGCTGGTATTGCGCGAGGATCTGCACGTCGCGGAGCCCGCCCGCCGCGGCGGCCTCCTCCAGCTCCTGCTTGATCGCTTCCCGGACCAGCCCCTCCATGCCGCGGCAGTGCTCGGGCGTGGCGTCGCCGCCGTTGGCCGCGATCAGGCGCTTCAGCGTGCCGCTGTGGGCTTCGATGCCGCCGACCGAGCGGTCCAGCATCGCCTTGATCTCGCCGTCCGCGGCGCGCGGCGCGATCCGCCGCAGCGCCGCCGCCATCTGGTTGTTGGCGGACCAGAGGTCCCTCATCTCGTCGACGTAGACGTCCCTGAGATCGTGCGGGGCCGACATGCGCGCCTCCTCGTGAACCTGTCAGCGAGGAAGCGGCGCGATCGGGAGGCTGTTGCGGCGGACGCGATCACGTCGCCGCGATGAGGCGGCCGTCCCTCCCGTCAGTTCTGGCGGGCGATCATCATGTTCTTGATGTTGGAGATGGCCTTGGCGGGGTTGAGCCCCTTCGGGCACGCCTTGGCGCAGTTCATGATGGAGTGGCAGCGATACAGGCGGAACGGGTCCTGCAGGTTGTCGAGCCGCTCGCCCGTCGCCTCGTCCCGGCTGTCGATCAGCCAGCGATAGGCCTGCAGCAGCGCCGCGGGGCCGAGGTAGCGGTCGCCGTTCCACCAGTAGCTCGGGCAGGAGGTCGAGCAGCAGGCGCACAGGATGCACTCGTAGAGCCCGTCGAGCTGGTGGCGCGACTGCGGCGACTGCTTCCACTCCTTCTCGGGGGTGGGGCTGTCGGTCTTGAGCCAGGGCTCGATGAGGGCGTGCTGGGCGTAGAAGCGGGTGAGGTCGGGGACGAGGTCCTTGACCACCTCCATGTGGGGCAGCGGATAGAGCTTCACGGCGCCGCGCACGTCGTCCATGCCCTTGGTGCAGGCGAGCGTGTTCACCCCGTCGATGTTCATCGCGCAGGAGCCGCAGATGCCCTCGCGGCAGGAGCGGCGGAACGACAGCGTGGGATCGACCTTCGACTTGATCCAGATGATGCCGTCGAGAACCATCGGGCCGCAGTCCTCGCGGTCGACGAAATAGGTGTCGATGCGCGGGTTCTCGCCGACGTCCGGATCCCAGCGATAGATGCGGAATTCCTTGAGCGCCTTGGCGCCCGCTGGCTTCGGCCAGGTCTTGCCGGTCGTGATGCGGGAGTTGCGGGGAAGGGCGAGTTCGACCATGGCGACGGATCTCAGCGGTTCGGTTTGAAGATCAGGGGGCGGAGCCGCACACGATCGTCGGCGATCGTGACGATGGCCCCGGAAGACAGGTCGGCCGCGGTCTCGCGCAGCACGCGCGCGACGAAGGAGCCGAGGCGGGACGGCAGCGTCGTCGCGGTCCGGAGCTGAACCACGCTCGGCGCGGAGGCTCCCGAGGTCGCGAGCGCCGTGCCGAAGTCGAGGTCGCTCGTGAAGACGGCCCGACCCTCGGCCCGCGCCCACGTCAGGATCTCGTCGTCCGGCGCGTCGGGCCGCCCCACCTCGGACCAATGCAGGACGTCGTGCCCCGCGCTGCGGAGCGTCGGCACCCACTCCGGAGAGAGGTTCATGTCCACCACGATCCTCACGCGGCCGGCGCGAGGGCGACCTCGCGCTCCTGCGCGAGCCAGGCGCCGTAGCGGATCGCCTCCAGGACGTCCTCCCGCTCGATATAGGGATAGGCCGCGAGCAGGTCATCGAGTGCGACACCGTCCCCCAGGTTGCCGAGGATCATGCCGACCGTGACCCGAAGCCCGCGGATGCAGGGGCGCCCGCCCATCACGGCGGGGTCGCGCGTGATGCGGGGGAACGGCGTCGCGCTCACGGTCTCCATCTCTCCCCTGCCCCTCCCCTCAGTGCAGCTTCCTGCCCTTCATGCGCTCCAGCACGCGCACGGGCGCCCGCTCGGGGTCGGCCATGCCGTCGATCTCCAGCGTGAAGGTCTGCTCCAGCGCGTGCTGCCCGGACATGGCGGCGTGGGACACCTGATCGGTGAAGACCATCCAGGTTTGGCCCGGCGTGAACTCAACGGTCTGGTGCGGCACGATGCTCTGGTAGCCGTCGTCGAGCTTCATGCGGTCGTGCAGCTGCAGCATGTAGTGGTCGGCCGGGGAGCGGCGCGACTTGGTGATGCCGACGAGCTTCATGAGCTGCGCGCTGCCCGGGAAGGGCGCCGCGATCTTGGGCAGGAAGCGCTGCGCCACCGTCTCGAAGGGCTCGCCGACGCGCCACACGCGCGGCTTGGTGCCGGGATGGACGTTGGTGAAGACGCGCATGATGCGCTGGCCGTGGCTCGGGCGCGACGGGAAGGCGTCGACGTGGAGCCGAGTGTCGTCGTGGCGCTTCGACTGCTGGCGCCCCTGCGCCTCGACGGGGCGGAACGACGTGTTGCCGATCTTCAGCGCCGAACCGTAGGGGGTCAGCGCCCCGAGGAGGCGCCGCGTGTGGTCGGCGTAGCGCTCCATCATCGACTTCATCGCCGCGGCGTCGATGCCCTCGGCGTAGCCCCACACGCGGCCGGTGTCGGGGTCGTATTTGACGGTCTTGGTGCCCTCCTTGACCACGGCCGGGTCGAGGAGCTTCGCCTCGGCGGGCGACAGCGCGAAGGGCAGGTGCGGGAACAGCACGACGTCGCCGCGCTCGAGCCCCGCCACGGCGTCGCGCTTCATCGCGGCATCCGGGGCCGCGAGCCAGTCGGTCGTGCCCACCGGCACGCAGACGCTGGTGGCGCGCTCGGCGGCCGTGACGGATGAAGGCGAAGACGGCGTCATGGGGTTCTCCGTGGATCGGCGGGCCATCCCGATCCGCTCACATCAAGGCGATCGTGAGATCGCCGTCCTCTTCGATTCTCAACAGCCGGGCGCTTCGCAGGCAAGGCGCAAACCAGGAGAGAGCCTCGGCGACGTCCTGGACTGCCACAACCGCCCGTACCGCGTCGACATCTCCCGAACCGACGTAGAAGCCCGGCACCGCCTCCGTGAAACCGTGCCCGGCGATGACCGCCGCCACCTCGCTCAGCGCCTCGCGCTCCCGCTTTTGGTGATGAGCGAGCCGCTCGGCGTCGAAGCTGAGCACGACGGCCCAGCTCCGACCCATCGTCGCTTCAGTACACGCGGGCCTTGGGCTCGATATACTGCACGTCGTTGCTCATCGTGTAGGTGTGGACCGGGCGATAGTCGACGGTGACCTTCTGGGAGCCCTCGTCGAGCCAGGCCAGCGTGTGCTTCATCCAGGTCTTGTCGTCGCGGTTCGGGAAGTCCTCGCGGGCGTGGGCGCCGCGCGACTCCTCGCGGTTGGCGGCGCATTCCATGGTCACCACGGCCTGGCCGATGAGGTTGTCGAACTCCATCGTCTCGATGAGGTCCGAGTTCCAGATCAGCGAGCGGTCCGTGGTGCGGATGTCGCTGGCCCCGCGCCACACGTCGTTGATGAGCTTCACGCCCTCGTCGAGCACCTCGCCGGTGCGGAACACCGCGCAGTTGTTCTGCATGGTGCGCTGCATGCGCCCGCGCAGCTCGGCCGTCGGCGTGCCGCCGGAGGCGTGGCGGAAGCGGTCGAGGCGCGACAGGGCGAGGTCGGCCGAGTCCTTCGGCAGCTCGCGCTGCTTCTCGCCGGGCGTCACGATCTCGGCGGCGCGCAGGCCGGCGGCGCGGCCGAACACCACGAGGTCGATCAGCGAGTTGGAGCCGAGGCGGTTGGCGCCGTGCACGGACACGCAGGCGGCTTCGCCGAGCGCCATGAGGCCGGGCACGATGCTGTCCGGGTCGCCGCCGACCTTGGTCAGCACCTCGCCGTGGTAGTTCGTGGGGATGCCGCCCATGTTGTAGTGCACGGTCGGCAGCACCGGGATCGGCTCCTTGGTGACGTCGACGCCCGCGAAGATCTTGGCGCTTTCGGAGATGCCCGGCAGGCGGTCCGCCAGGATCGCCGGGTCGAGGTGCTCGAGGTGCAGGTGGATGTGGTCCTTGTTCTTGCCGACGCCGCGGCCGTCGCGGATCTCCATCGTCATGGCGCGGCTGACCACGTCGCGCGAGGCGAGGTCCTTCGCGGAAGGCGCGTAGCGCTCCATGAAGCGCTCGCCCTCGGAGTTGGTCAGGTAGCCGCCCTCGCCGCGCGAGCCTTCCGTGATGAGGCAGCCGGCGCCGTAGATGCCGGTCGGGTGGAACTGCACGAACTCCATGTCCTGCAGCGGCAGGCCTGCGCGCAGCACCATGGCGTTGCCGTCGCCCGTGCAGGTGTGGGCGGAGGTGGCCGAGAAGTAGGCGCGGCCGTAGCCGCCCGTCGCCAGGATCGTGAGGTTGGAGCGGAAGCGGTGGATCGAGCCGTCGTCGAGCTTCAGCGCCACGACGCCGCGGCAGCGCCCGTCCTCCATGATGAGGTCGATGGCGAAATACTCGATGAAGAACTCGGTCTTGTTGCGCAGCGCCTGGCCGTAGAGCGTGTGCAGGATGGCGTGGCCGGTGCGGTCCGCGGCCGCGCAGGTGCGCTGGGCCGTGCCCTTGCCGTAGTCGGTGGTCATGCCGCCGAAGGGGCGCTGGTAGATCTTGCCCTCCTCGGTGCGGGAGAAGGGCACGCCCCAGTGCTCCAGCTCGTAGACGGCGTCGGGCGCGTTGCGGCACAGGTACTCGATCGAGTCCTGGTCGCCGAGCCAGTCCGAGCCCTTGACGGTATCGTACATGTGCCAGCGCCAGTCGTCCGGCCCCATGTTGCCGAGCGAGGCCGAGATGCCGCCCTGCGCCGCCACGGTGTGGGAGCGGGTCGGGAACACCTTGGTGATGCAGGCGGTGCGCAGGCCCGCCTGGGCGCAGCCGACCGCGGCGCGCAGCCCCGCGCCACCGGCGCCCACCACCAGCACGTCGAAGGAATGGTCGGTGATCGGGTAGGCCGGGCCGGCCTTGCCGTTGGTGGTTCCGTTCGCCGCGCTGCCGTTCAGGGCCATCACATCGTCTCCCGAGCCGGCCCGCCGCGTCGCGGCTGGCCGGGCGCTCAAATCATCACACGAAGCTCAGCCGCATCACCGCGTAGACGCACGCGATGCCGACGACGAAGCAGAAGAACAGGCTCGCGGCCAGCGACCAGTCCTTGGCGTGTTCGCCGTGGACGTAGTCCTCGATGATGGTCCGCATGCCCAATTGCATATGGTAGACGCTGGCCAGGATGAACAGGAGCAGGAAGATGGCCGCGACGGGCTGCGACAGGGTGTGAAGGGCCGCCTCGTAGGGCTTGCCGATCAGCGACAGCACCAGCCACACGAAGCCGACGGTGAGGGGCACCAGCGCCAGGGACGTCAGGCGCATGTGGGCCGAGCCGGTGGTGCCGGAGCGGGCCGAGCCGAGGTAGCGGACGCGGCGCAGGTCCGTCCGCATCTGGAGGGGGTCGGAAGCCATGGGGTCGGGTCTCAGCGCACGAGGAAGGCGAGGATCCACACCAGCACGGTGAGGGCGATGCCGCCGCCGAGCGTGGCCTGGGCGAGGTACTCGCGCTCGGGGTGGTCCATGCCGTAGCCGGCGTCCCAGATGAAGTGGCGCACGCCGCCGAGCAGGTGGTGGAACAGCGCCCAGGTGAAGCCGAACAGGATCAGGAGGCCCAGCCACGACGACAGGAAGCCCGCCGCGACCGCGAAGGCGTGCGGGCCGGAGGCCGCCGCGACGAGGTACCAGGCGAGCAGCATCGTGCCGGCGTAGAGGGCCGCGCCGGTGATGCGATGGGCGATCGACATCATCATGGTGAGCATCGGCCGGTAGACGGTCAGATGCGGCGACAGCGGCCGTGGGTGGAGCGTCACTCCCGGACGCGATTGCGCATCGGCCATCGTTCGGTACATCCCTGCTCGTGCTGGCCGACCCGGATACAGCCATCGTTGCGGCGCTGCAACAAAATGCGATGGCGTCGCTTCAACGCAGCCGCGCGGGGCGGCCCGCCCGGCCGGGCCTGCACTTTCGGCTGGCGCGCCGCGCCTTTTGCCGCTAGGGACACGCCGATGGCTGCCCGCCCGACGCGGTGCGGCCCGCCCCGGCTTGGCCGGAGCGCCCACATCTCACTTGGATCTCACGGAGAGCGATATGGCCGTCCCGAAACGGAAAACATCGCCGATGAAGCGGGGCTTCCGCCGGTCGGCCGACGCGTTGGCGCAACCCACCTACGTGGAAGACAAGGACTCGGGCGAGTTGCGCCGCCCGCACCACGTCGACCTGAAGAGCGGCATGTACCGCGGCCGCATGGTGATGAAGCCCAAGGCGGCCTCCGCCGACGCGGAGTGACCTCACCTTCCAGGGTGAGATCAATAAGCCCCCGTTCCGGACCGGAGCGGGGGCTTTCTTTTCGGTGCGGATTCGTCAAGGCTGAGAGCAGGCAGACTTGCCACTCGGCGCTCAGCAGATGCGGCTTGAATCGGACTAAAACTTATAGTTCAAGCCGACACGGGCGAGATTGCCGTCCGTTTTGAAGCGCGTGCTGTAACCACCGTTGCTTCCAGCGACGACCGGCGTAGCGGAGACCGCGCTGCTGCCAAGGTCATAGTAGAGATACTCAGCCTTGATTGTGACAGCGCTCGACTTGAAAAAGTTCAGGAACGAGCCCGTGGGTAGTGCATATTCGACGCCGCCACCGGCAGCGTAGCCAGTCTGAATATTATCGTGGCTGCCGAAGAAGCGGACAGTCGTGCTGTTGGGCGCGTAGAGCAGGTCCTTGTTGAATACGTCGCCATAGGCGAAGCCGCCCGTGCCATAGATCAGAAATTGGTTGAAGGCGTAACCGATGCGGCCGCGCACCGTGCCTAGGAAGTTCAACCCCGAGCGGAACATGCTATTATAACCGTCGAGGCCGGGATACGAGGCGCTCTTGGCTAGGTCAGTATAGTCAGCGTCGGCTTCGAAGCCGACCACGATGCCTGAGCCCGGACCGCCGAAGCCTAGGAATTCATAATTATAGCCGATCTGCGCGCCGACCGCGAAGCCAGTGTCGTCGAACTTCACGGACCCCGGGCGTTCCCCGACCGCGATGCCGGTGTTCGCCGCCGTCAGCGGGGCATTGACGCCGCGGCTCTCGTTGTCGAAGGCCGCGCCAGCGTTCACGCCGAAATAGCCGCCTGTCCAAGTGAAAACGGGAAGCGGGGCGACGTAGGGCGGCGGTGCGGTGCGGACGGGCAGATCGGCGGCGCGGACCGAACCAGCCGCGGCCACGAGCGTGGCGGCTGCAGCCAGGGCGGCGATCGTATTGACGGCGGGCATGTCATTCTTCTCCAGAGCGGATCTTCACCCCAGACTAATTTCGAGATTGCATCGCGTGCAACCCTTGATCAATGCTTGTGCTTATCGAGATAAATCTTGTGATAAATTTGCAACATACCCAATCTATGTTTGAAGGTATTCGAAAGTTGATAGTGACATACCAAAAGTCACGAGCACCGCTGCTGTGTTGTCTGCGGCGCAACCACACCGTAGGGAGTGCAGTCCCGGCGGATCGAGACGAAGCTGATCGTTGCAGAACGCGACGCCTGCTACATCGCGGCGGGCCGATCGCCGCAGGCGACATGCCGGCTAACGCTAGGGCAATCACGCTTCTGGTCCTGCCGCGACGGGCAACGGGGCGGAACGGCACATCGAGCGCCCGGAGTTCGCCTGAACGGTGCCTGGATCGCGTCTTCGCCGCCGCGATGCGCGTCTATCCGCAAATGGAGGGTGGCTTTTCGCTCGCGGGCGCCGCGAGTGGGCGCATGAACGCGGGCGAGTCAACGCGAGCTCCTCGACGCGAAAAGGGCGCCGCGGCTTTCGCCGCGGCGCCCTTCCCGTCCCGGCCGAGGCCGGAGGAGACTAGAACTTGTAGTTCAGGCCGATGCGGGCGATGTTGCCCTCGTTCTTCACCTTCAGGCCGGGCTGCAGGTTGACGGTGTTGACCGAGGTGTCGCGCAGGTTCGTGCTGTCGAGCTCGTAGCGCAGGTACTCGGCCTTCAGCGTCACGGCGCTGGAGTGGAAGAAGTTCAGGAACGAGCCCGTGGGCAGGGCGTACTCGATGCCGCCACCGTAGGTGTAGCCGGTGTTGAAGCCCGACTGACGCTGCAGGTCGGTGGTGCCGTTGTAGACCGACACGACGCGGCTGTTGACGTCGCCGTAGGCGAAACCGCCCGTGCCGTAGACCAGGAAGGTGTTGAAGGCGTAGCCGATGCGGCCGCGGGCGGTGCCGAGGAAGTCGAGGCCCGAGCGGAACGACGCGGTGCCGTTGTTGGTGATGGTGTTGATGGACTTGTCGGTGTCCATGTACATGGCGTCGGCCTCGAAGCCGACCACGATGCCGCCGCCGGGGCCACCGAAGCCGCCGAAATTGCCGAGCTGGTAGTTGTAGCCGATCTGGCCGCCGGCCGAGAAGCCGCTGTCGCTGAAGCGGGTGTTGCCGATGCCGTCGGTGCGGTTCGCCGTGGTGGTGAACTCCTGCTTGTTGTCGAAGGCGGCGCCGGCGTTGATACCGAAGTAAGCGCCCGTCCAGGTGAAGACCGGCAGCGGGGCGACATACGGGGCCGGAGCCACACGGGCCGGGAGGTCGGCGGCGTGGGCCGCGCCGGCGGCGGCGACCAGCATGGCGGCAGCGGTGACGATTTTCTTGGAAGCGAACATCGAGACTTTTCTCCAGAGCGATCTCTGGAGTGACCCTAGGTCGGGGGGCCGGGCCGGCGCAATCGCGAATCCGGCGGCGCGCTCGCCTTCCGAAAGGCTGTTGCGGCAACAGCACAGGTTTGTGGCAGAGCCGGATGATCTTGCCACATTTGGCGAAGGAATCGCCACTCGCGGAGTCAGAATGGCTTAATGAGACTTTAAATCAAAACCAAAACGGACCATCGAACGCGGGAACTTTCATTATGGTTAAGAGTTTGAGCTGGTCCGATTAACTTTCGATGGACCTGTCGCCCCCGCGCTCCCCCGCCGGCTCCGGCGCAGTGAGTCGGCAGGCGGTGCAGCGCCCGTGCACGGTGAGGATGATCTCCTCCACCTCGCCGTCGCGCCCGCGCACGAAGGAATGGATGGCGTCCGAGGGGACGTCGCAGTCGACGTCCTCGATCCGCCCGCAGCTGCGGCAGACGAAGTGGGCGTGGCCGGACCGGGCCTGCTCGTAGAGCGCCGCGTTCATGCCCGGCAGGTGCAGCTCCAGCACCAGGCCCATCTTACAGAGACGGTCGAGCGCGCGGTACACGGTGGAATAGCCGAGGCTGGCCTTCAGCGCCTTCGCGCGCGTGAAGATGTCGCCCGCGGGGGCGTGCAGCCCCGGCTCCTGGGCCCGCACCACGTCGTAGACGAGCTGGTAGTTGGCGGGCAGGCGCTTTGGTTGGTCTGGCGTCGTCATGGCGGTCCCGGGGCCGCTCTTGCGGCAATCTGGCATTCGTCCCGATCGGGATATTGAAAATGATTATCACTTCCGATAGGGCTTGAACAGCGAGCGGCGAGCAGGCTCGCGGCGGCTGCAACCTCACGCTTCACGCGAATTTTAGCAAGTTCGCGTCCGAAGCGCTGACCGGTCCGCCTTGACATCGTTCGCTCGGGGCAAACATCCGAGCCCCGGCGCGAGCGAGCCGCCTCCCTCCAACGGAGAAGCCCATGACCGAACAGTCGAACATCCTGACCACCCGTCAGGGCCATCCGGTCCGCGACAACCAGTCGACCCGCACGGTCGGCGAGCGCGGCCCGGCCACGCTCGAGAACTACCAGTTCATCGAGAAGATCACGCACTTCGACCGCGAGCGCATCCCCGAGCGCGTGGTGCACGCCCGCGGCGCCGGCGCCCACGGCTACTTCGAAGCCTACGGCAAGATCGGCGACGAGCCGGCCTCCAAGTACACCCGCGCCAAGGTGCTCACACAGGCCGGCGTCAAGACCCCGACCTTCGTCCGCTTTTCGACCGTGGCCGGCGCCAAGGAGTCGCCCGAGACCGAGCGCGACCCCCGCGGCTTCGCCATCAAGTTCAAGACCGTGGAGGGCAACTGGGACCTCGTCGGCAACAACCTGAAGGTGTTCTTCATCCGGGACGCCATCAAGTTCCCCGACATGATCCACGCCTTCAAGCCGGATCCGATCACCAACCGCCAGGAAGCGTGGCGCTTCTTCGACTTCGTGGGCATGCACCCCGAGTCGCTGCACATGGTGACGATCCTGAAGTCCCCGTGGGGCATCCCGGCCACCTTCCGCGAGATGGAGGGCTCGGGCGTCAACACCTACAAGCTGGTGAACGACAAGGGCGAGGCCGTCCTGTGCAAGTTCCACTTCGAGCCGAAGCTGGGCGTGCGCAACCTGACCTCCGAGCAGGCCTCCGCCATCCAGGCGAAGGACGTCGGCCACTGCACCCGTGACCTGTACGACAACATCGCCAAGGGCAACTTTCCCGAGTGGGAGTTCTGCGTGCAGATCATGCCGGACGGCCCGAACGACCACCTGTCGTTCGACCCGCTCGACGACACCAAGGCCTGGCCGGTCGACCAGTTCCCGCTGCTGCCCGTCGGCCGCCTGGTGCTGGACCGCATGCCGTCCAACTTCTTCGCCGAGGTGGAGCAGTCGGCCTTCGGCACGGGCGTGCTCGTCGACGGCATCGACTTCTCGGACGACAAGATGCTGCAGGGCCGCACGCTGTCCTACTCGGACACGCAGCGCTACCGCGTCGGCGCCAACTACCTCCAGCTGCCGATCAACGCCCCGGCTCCGGGCGCGGTCGCCCGCACCAACCAGCGCGACGGCCAGATGACCTACACGGTCGACGGCGGCCCGAACCCGAACGTCAACTACGAGCCGTCGGTGCTGGGCCAGAGCCTGAAGGAGGCCCCGAAGCCCCATGCCGAGTACCACCAGGCCGTCGAGGGCAAGCTCGGCCGCTATCAGACGAGCCGCACCACAAACGACTACACCCAGGCCGGCGAGCGCTACCGCTCGTTCGAGGCGTGGGAGCGCGACGACCTGATCAACAACCTCGTCAACGACATGAAGGCCTGCCCGGAGCCGATCCAGCTCCGCATGGTGTGGCACTTCCTGCACTGCGACGAGGACTACGGCACGCGCGTCGCCCAGGGCGCCGGCATCGACATCGCCAAGGCCCGTGCCCTGCCGCCGCTGCCGGGCCGCGCGGCCCCGCACAAGGCGCTGAAGGCCGAGACCTACACGGACGGCACGACCGCGCAGGGCAACGCCCCGCGCCAGCAGGCCGCCGAGTAAGCACGCGGCGTCGCGGTGAGATGGAGGGCCCGGCGCGCGAGCGCCGGGCCCTTTTCGGTTCGAGGGCCCGCGCGCATCATGGCGCGTGCCGGGACCACGAGGAGACCACATCGATGACGGGCTTCCCGATCGCAAACGTGCTCGGCCGGCGCCCCATCGCCGCCTCGCCCGCCGCCGTCATCGCCACCCTGCGGGACCGGTTCCGCGTGCGTCACCGCGACCGCGGCTGGATGGTGGAGACGCCCGTTCTCCTGATGGACATCGAAAGACTGGACCAGAGCGTGACGCGCTTCGCCAACCGAAGCTCCCCGGGGTTCAGGCCGCCGTGCGGGGCGGAGTCCTGGTCGCCGGCATCCGCGCCAGCGCGATCAGCGACGCCGCCAGCAGGACGGAGGCGGCCGCGTAGGGCGCGCCGGGCCAGAACACGGCGCCCCCGGGCCGCGTCGCCAGGCTGAAGATCCCCGCCATCAGCGGCGGGCCGACCACGGCGGCGATGCCCTGCAGGCTGCCGAGCGCGCCCTGCACCTCGCCCTGCCGGTCGGCCGGCACGGTGCGCGACGCGAGCGCGGTCAGGGCCGGCGGCACGAGGCCCTGGAGGCTGCCGACGGCGATCAGCGGGAACACCATCCAGCCCGCGGGCGCCAGCGCGTAGCCAAGCGTGGTCCCGACCCCGATGCCGAGGCCCAACAGCGCCGTGCGCCGCTCGCCGAGCCGCGCCACGGCGGGGCCGACCGCGAAGCCCTGGACCGCGACGGCCCCGACGCCGACCGCGGCGAGCGACAGGCCGACCGCGCCCTCGCCCCAGCCGTAGCGCGCTTCGAGCGAGAAGGCCCAGACCGCGAGGTAGGCGCTCTGCGCCAGCGCCATCAGCAGCGTCACCAGGCCGAGCGGGGCGAGCCCCGGCGCCTCGCGCAGGGCCGCCAGCGCGCCGAGCGGGTTGGCGCGGGCGAGGCGGAGGGGACGGCGCGCCTCCGGCGGCAGGGATTCGGGCAGCGCCAGCGCGCCGAAGGCGAAGTTGAGGAGGGAGAAGCCGGCGGCGACCAGGAAGGGCGCCCGTGGCCCGAGCTGCCCGACGAGGCCGCCCAGCGCCGGCCCCAGGATGAAGCCCACCCCGAAGGCGGCGCCGATCAGCCCGAAGGCCCGACCGCGCTCCTCGGGCCGGGTCACGTCCGCGATGTAGGCGTTGACCGTGATGACCGAGGCCCCGCAGGCGCCGGCGATGAGCCGGCCGGCGAAGAACCACGGCAGGCTCGGCGCGAAGGCCGTGACGAGGTAGTCGAGGCCGAGGCCCGCCACGGAGACCAGCAGCACCGGGCGGCGCCCGACCGCGTCCGACAGGTTGCCCACCAAGGGGCCGAACAGGAACTGCATAGCCGAATAGGCGGCGAACAGCAGGCCGCCCGTCCAGGCGGCGCCGGACAGGCCCTCGCCCGTCACTTCGCGGATGAGGTCCGGCACCACCGGCACGATCAGGCCGATGCCGACCATGTCGACCAGCACGGTGGCGAGCGCGAAGGCGAGGCCGCGGCGCCCCGGCCCGGCCCGCGCGGGGGACGCGGCCGCGGTCACGCCGGCTCGAGCCCGCGCGCCAGGAGCGCCCGCGCCAGCGCCGGGCCGGGATGTCGCCCCGAGGTGAAGACCACGCGCCCGGGCCGGACGGGGGCGCTGGGCACGGACGGAAAGCCGGCTGCGCCCAGCACGGCGTCGAGCCGCCGGGCGATGGCGGGCGCGGGGTCGAGCCAGGAGACCGGCCAGGGCGCCACGCGGGCGAAGGCGTCGACCAGCAGCGGGTAGTGTGTGCAGGCCAGCACCACCGTGTCGGTGCGGCGGCCGTCGCGGTCGACGAAGGCCGGGGCGACCTCGCTCCGCACGCCGCCTTCGTCGAGCCCGTCGCCGCGCAGCCACGCCTCGGCCAGGGTGGCGAGGCGGGGCGCGCCGACGAGGTCCACGGCGCAATCGCCGGCGAAGCGGCGCACGAGGTCGCGCGTGTAGTCGCGCCGCACCGTGCCCGGCGTCGCCAGCACGGCGATGCGGCGCGTGGCCGAGGCCGCCGCGGCGGGCTTGACGGCCGGGACGGTGCCCACCACGGCGAGGCCGGGCCAGCGCGCCCTGAGCGGTGGCAGCACCGCCGTGGAGGCCGTGTTGCAGGCCACCACCACGGCGTCGGGCCGGCCCTCCTCGATCAGCGGATCCAGCACCGCGAGCGCGCGGGCCACGAGGTCGGGCTCGGTCAGGTCGCCGTAGGGGAAGACCGCGTCGTCGGCCACGTAGAGCCGCTCGGCCTCGGGGCGGAGGCGGTCGGCCGCGGCGAGCACGGTGAGGCCCCCGAGACCGGAATCGAACACGAGGACGCGGGGCGGGCGGGAGAGCGGCTCGGGCGGCATGGCCCCTGTCTAGCCGGTCGCGGCCGCGGCGGCCACGCGGGGCGGGGTGTGGCCGATGGGCCGCAGCGTCGGGTCGCGGCGCGGCGCCGCCGGAAAAACGCCTCGGATCCGCCGCGCGGTGCTACAGTCGCGCCATCCCTGCCGCTCCGGCCGGCACAGAACGGTCCGGTCCGTCCATCGCATGCGCCACAGCCTCGCCCTCCTCGCCCTGCTCTCGACCGCCGCGCCCGCGCTGGCCCAACTCGTGCTGCCCGGCGCCGTCGCGCCCACGCCCGAGGGCGCGCCGTCGATCGCCGCGCCCGCCTCCCCCGCGCCCGGCGCCAAGCCGAAGCCCCGCCGCAGGCCGGCCGATCCCGCGGCGAACTCCGAGCCCGGCACCGCGGCGACGCCCGCGAAGGTTCTGCCCGCGACCACGCTGGCGGGCCAGACGCTGTACCGCGACGGCCACGGCAGCGAGATCAGCTTCGAGGCGCGCGACAAGGGGCTGGTCGTGTCGCACCTGACCCTGACCGGCAAGGCGGACGACGGCGCGGACTGCCGGATCGACGTCACGGACCTGCCGCTGACGGTGCGCGACGAGGGCCAGCCCGACGGCATGGCGCGGATCGGCATCCCCGTGCCGGCCTGCCCGATCTCGTTCGACGTGCTCGACGGAGCCGCGCTGGAGACGGGCGACCGCGCCGCCTGCTCGTTCGCGGCCACCCGCTGCAAGGTCGATCCGTCGGGCCTGTGGGGGCCGCCCGCCGCGAGCCTCACGCCCGAGCGCGACAAGGCCATCGAGCGCCAGCGCACGCAGGCCGAGGCGGCCGTGCGGGCCGGCTACAAGCGGCTGATGAAGACCACCAAGCTCCGCTCGGCGCTGATGGGCTACGCCCACGAGCAGGCGCAGTTCTCGTCGACGCGCGAGGAGATGTGCCGCGGCTACGCCGCCGAGGTGAAGCACGGCTTCTGCGCCACGCGCGTCACGGAAGCGCGCGCCGCGGCGCTGCGCGTCAAGGCCGACATCGGCCAAGCCGAGAAGGACGCCCGCAAGCACAAGGGCGGCGCCAAGCGGAGCTGAGCCGGGGCGCGGCCCCCTCAGGCCGCGGCGTTCTCCCGGAGCTGGCGCACGCGGATCGGCACCGGCGGGTGGGAGTAGTGGGCCAGCGCGTAGAGCGGGTCCGGCGTCAGCGTCGAGGCGTTGTCGCGCGCGAGGCCGGTCAGCGCGCTGATCAGCGGGTCGGCCCCCACCGTGCGGCGGGCGTAGTCGTCGGCCTGGAACTCGTTGCGGCGCGAGATCCAGTTGGACAGCGGCGCCAGCAGCGGGCTCACGACGGACGCCAGCAGCAGGCAGGCGAAGAGCCGGACCCCGTCGCCCCCTGCTCCACCCCGAAAGACGGCAGCAGCCAGGGCTGCTTGACCAGCCAGCCGAAGGCGGCGAGGCCGAGAAAGGTGACGACGGCGCTCTGCGCCAACCCGAACCAGATGTGGCGGTGGCGGAAGTGGCCGAGCTCGTGGGCGATCACGGCCTCGATCTCGTCGGGCGCGCTGTTGGCCACCAGCGTGTCGAACAGGACGATGCGCTTCGAGCGGCCGAAGCCGATGAAGTAGGCGTTGCCGTGCGCGGTACGGCGCGACGCGTCCATGGTGAACAGGCCCGAGGAGCGGAAGCCGGCGCCCGCGAGCAGCCGCTCGATGCCGGCGCGCAGCGGCCCCTGCTCCAGCGGCGTGAAGGTGTTGAAGCGCGGCGCGATCAGCCGCACGTAGACGGCCGGCGCCGTCACCATCAGCACCAGCAGGCCGACCCAGGACCAGAGCCACCACAGGCCCGTGAAGGTCCGCATGGCCCAGAGCGCCGCGTAGAGCAGCGGCACCGCCACCGCGAGCGACAGCGCCGAGCGGCGCAGGAGGTCGGCCAGGAAGGTCGCGACCGTGGTCCGGTTGAAGCCGAAGCGGCGCTCGACGACGAACTTCCGGTAGGCCGCCAGCGGCAGGTCGAGCACGGTGCCGACCGCGGCCGCGGCCACCAGGAAGGCCACGCCCAGCGTGAGCGAGCCCGGCTCCAGCACGGCCGACAGGGCGCGATCGAGGAGGCCGATGCCGCCGAGCGCCCAGACCAGCGTCAGCGCCGTGCCCACGGCCGTGTCGATCCGCGACAGCCGCTCGCGCGCCACCGTGTAGTCGGCCGCCTTCCGGTGCTCGTCGAGCGACACGCTCGCCGCGAAATCGGCCGGCACGGCGTCGCGGTGCGCCGCGACATGGGCGGTCTGGCGCATCGACAGGGCCAGGGACAGCCCCGCCCAGGCGAGCGTCGCGGCGATGAAGGCGGTCAACAGCAAGGCGGGTCCTCCGATGTCCCCGCCTAGATGCGCGCTGCGGCGGGCGCTGTCGAGCGAGGCGCGCCGATGGGCCTCAGGCGGCGGACGCGGTCAGGGCCGCCCCGCTGGCCTCCGCGCCGGCCCGGCGATAAGCAAAGCCCTCCCGGCGCTGTCGCCGGGCCGGAGCCGCCATGATCCCCTGGGAAACGCTGGATTCCGTCGCCGTGCCGGGGGGCGGCGAGATGCGCCTGATGCGGCGCGGGCACGAATACGTGATCCGGCTCGGGCCCATCGTGCTGATGGGCAGCCGCACCGGCGGCTCCGAGGAGGCGCTGGCGCGGCTCGGCTGCGCGGGGCTGGAAGCGTCGCCGAGCCCGCGCGTGCTGATCGGCGGCCTCGGCATGGGCTTCACCCTGCGGGCCACGCTGGCGCTGCTCGGTGCGAGCGCCGCCGTGACGGTGGCCGAGCTGGTGCCGGCCGTGGTGCGCTGGGGCCGCGGGCCGCTCGCCCCCGTCCACGCCGGCAGCCTCGACGACCCGCGCGTGACGATCCACGAGGGCGACGTCGGCCGGCTGATGCGGAGCCCCGCCGCCGGGCGCTACGACGCCATCCTGCTCGACGTCGACAACGGGCCGGACGGCCTGACGCGCGCCGGCAACGACGCGCTCTACGACGCGCGCGGGCTGGCGGCGGCGCGCGCCGCGCTGCGGCCCGGCGGGCGGCTGGCCGTGTGGTCGTCCGAGCCCGACGACCGCTTCACGGCGCGGCTCGGGCGAGCGGGCTTCGCGGTCGCGGTCGAGACCCCGCGGGCGCACGGCAAGCGGGGCATCAAGCACGTGGTCTGGGTGGCGACGCGGGCGGGGTGACGGCCCGACCGGCCGGCCCGTGATGCAAATGCTTGACGCCTGAAAATTTGTGCAATAGCCTTGAGGGGTTGAATTCAGAGCCATACGGGGCCGCCGCGAGGCGCCGCTCCGGCGCGGCCGGCGGCTTCGATGCCGCCGCATCCGCGGAAGAGGCTGGCGAGCACAGGGCACGACGAGGCCGGCTCAGCCAGAGGATACGTGATCCGGCTCAGGCAACGGGATCGTCAGAATCCCGATCTGCACCGGACGACAGGCCATCCGGGAGGAGATGATGCGGGTTTTGGAGGGCATTGAGCCTCGTGAAGTGATGCACTTCTTCGAGGAGCTCAGTGGGCGGCACCGCTGTTCGCGCCACGAGAAGCAGGCCACCGACTACGTCGCGGATTTCGCGCAAAGCCGCGGGCTCGAGCACCACCGCGACGATCTTCAAAACATCATCGTCAAGAAGCCCGGCACGCCGGGCTACGAGGCGGCGCCGACCGTGATCCTGCACGGCCACCTCGACATGGTGTGCAAGATCGACGAGGGCTTCACCCACGACTTCGCGGCCGGCGGCGTGACGCTGAAGGTGGACGGCGACCGCATCCGCGCCGAGGGCACGACGCTGGGCGCCGACAACGGCCTCGGCATCTCCTACATGCTGGCCCTGCTCGACTCGAAGGACATCCCGCATCCGCCGCTGGAATGCGTGATGACCGCCATGGAGGAGATGGGCAAGGTCGGCGGCGACGGCGTCGACCTGAAGCTCCTGTCCGGCAAACGGATGATCGACTTCAACTGGATCGACGAGAAGCAGCTCCTCGCCGGCTGCTCGGGCGACGTGTCCTGCCGCATCGACGTCGACGCGGACTGGACCGCCCCCGGGCCGGACCGCGTGGCGCTGGCGCTCGACATCCGCGGCGGCCTCGGCGGCCATTGCGAGTTCGACATCCACTTCGAGCGCGCCAACGCCATCGTGCTGCTCGGCCGCCTGCTCCGGGCCGCCATGAAGGCTGGCGACGTCGCCGTGGCCCGCGTGTCGGGCGGCGTGCAGAACAACGTGATCCCGGCCGAGGCCGCCGCCGTCCTGTCGGTCCGGCCCGACGAGGTCGAGGCCGTCGAGCGCGCCGTGTCGGCGCTGGCCGCCGACCTCAAGGCCGAGTTCCGCTCCGCCGACCCCGGCCTCAGGATCGAGACGAAGCGCACGGAAGCCCCAGTCGAGCGCGTGTTCTCGGCCCGCGCGGCGCGGACCCTCGTGCGGACGATCGCGCTGCTGCCCGACGGCGTCCAGACCCAGAACCTCGAGGTGCCGGGCAACTGGGAAACCTCCAACAACATCGGATTGATGATCACGACCGGGCGCGGCGCGGAGATCACCTCCACGATCACGAGCGCCGTGACGTCGCGCAAGCACGCCGTGCTCGACCAGATGATGCAGCTCGCCGAGATGGCCGGCGAGGGCGTCACCGCGAAGCAGATCGGCCTCGACGCCCCCGAGTTCCCGTGGAACCCGAAGTCGCGCATGCTGGAGGTCGCGAAGGACAGCTACAAGCGCGTGATGGGCAGGTCGCCCGACGTGCTCGTGTCCGTGTGCAGCCTGGAGCTGGGCATGTTCACCCAGCGCATCGACGGGCTCGACACGGTCGGCATCGGCACGAACCTCTACGACCTGCACTCCCCCAAGGAGAGCATGGACCACACATCGGCGGCCCGCGTCTGGCCGCTGATCAAGGACGTGATGCGCAACCTCGACCGCTGATCGAGGGCACACGGGCCGCGCGCGCCGGAGCCCGGCGCGCCGACGGCGGACGATCTCCCGCGCGATCCGCGGGACGACCAACAACGACAATCGACAGCGAGGAAACCATCATGACGTCTGTGGAACAGGTGCGACCCGACAAGCCCGGCCTGACGAAGGCGCGCCTCCTGCTCGGCGCGGCGCTGGCGGCCGTCGCCGCGGCCGCCTCGCTCGCGGCCCCCGCGCGCGCCGCCGAGCCGATGAAGCCGCCGATCCCCAAGGACAAGCTGGTCCTGGTCGCCTCGGTGATCAACACCACCAACCCCTACATGATCTCCAACATCCAGGGCGCCCAGGCGCTGTCGAAGAAGCTCGACATCCCGCTGGAGATCGTCAACTCGAACGGCTCCTCGCAGACCGAGATCTCGAAGATCCAGGCCATCCTGGCCGGCGGCAAGACCGTGATCCTGTTCGTCAACACGGTGGCGAGCTCTGACGCGCCGACCATCGTCGACGCGGTGAAGAAGGCCGGCGGCTACGTCACCATCTGGTGGAACAGCCCGACCGACTACAAGCCCTGGAACGTCGGCGACAATTTCGTCGCCTTCCAGAAGATCCCCGGCGTCCAGTCCGGACGTTGCGGCGCCGACGCGCTCGGCGAAGCGCTGCACGGCAAGGGCAACGTCGTGGTGCTGCCCGGCGTGCAGGACAGCACGACCAGCAAGACCCGCGTGGCCGGCTTCATGGCCGAGATGAAGGAGAAGTTCCCCGGCATCAAGGTCCTGGAAGCCCGCCCGTCCAACTGGGACCCGCAGGTCGCCAACCGCAACGCCAAGGACCTGATCGTCAAATACGGCACCGACATCAACGGCGTCTGGGCGGCCGACGACGCCATGCAGATCGGCGCCATGCAGGCCTTCGAGAACGCGGGCCAGCTCAGCAAGACCAAGTTCTCGTCCGACGGCCTCTACCCCGAAACGCTGGCCGACCTGAAGTCGGGCCGCGGCGACCACGCCATCGTGGGCGAGACGTTCCACCGCGGCTACATGGCCTCGGCGGTCGGGCTCTACACCGCCTATCTCGCGGCCGAGGGCAAGATCGTGCCGAGCGAGCTGCCGCACGACAAGCGCGAGAGCCTGTTCCAGCTCAGCTGCGTCACGCCGGACAACTACCAGCAATACACGAAGTACGACGCGCCCGACGCCGCGGCCAACTTCGTCGACGAGCTCGTGCAGAAGGGCCCCTGGGACACCCCGCCCATGACGCTCATCGGCGCCGGCCCGGAAGAGATGCCGAAGTAGAGCGCCGCGCCCGACGCACCGGCGCCTCCGGGAGACCCGTCTTCCGCAGGCGCCGGGGCATCGGCTCTCCGCTGGTGGGCCGACCGGCCCGGACGGATGCACCCTCCGTCCGGGTCGGGCCACCGGCGAGGATCGGGGATCGCCCCACCACCCTCGGGATCACGCCATGGTCAGTTCCGTCGACGGCTCCAGCGCGCGCGTCGAGGCGCCCGGCTCCGCGATCAGGCGGGCCCTCGCGCCCGGCGGAGGCAAGGGGCCGCTCACCTGGATCGCGACGGTCGTCGCCATCGTGGTGGTCTTCACCCTGCTGAACCACCGTTTCGCCAGCGTCGAGAACCTCCGCAACGTGCTCCAGCAGGCCTCGGTGCCGCTGATCCTCGTGGTCGGGGCGAGCTTCGTGATCCTGATGGGGTCGATCGACCTGTCGGTCCAGGGCGTGATGGCGGCGGCCGGCATGGCCTGGGTGCTCCTGGTGCCCAACGCCCGCGGCGGCACGGACCTCGGCCCCGGCGCCTGGGCGGTCGGCCTCGGCGTCGGCCTCGCGCTGGGGCTGGTCACCGGCCTCATCTACACGAAATTCAGGGTGCCCTCCTTCGTGGTCACGCTCGGGACCTGGAACGTCGGGCTCGGCGTGGCGACGATCCTGTACGGCGACAACCTGCTGCCGAGCATCACCGACGACGGGCTGTCGGGCTGGCCGACCCGGATGACGCTGGGGCTGCCGAACGCCTTCTGGCTGGCGGCGATCGTGGTGGCGCTCGGCGCGCTGGTGATCGGTTACACGCGCTTCGGGCGCAGCATGCTGGCGATCGGCAACAACGAGTCCATGGCGCTGGTCAACGGCATCCCGGTAACGAGCGTGAAGGTCGCCGCCTTCGGCCTCGCGGGGCTGCTCAGCGGCCTCGGAGGCATCCTCGCCACGATGCAGCTCGGCTCCGGCTCGCCCGGCGTCGGCGCGGGCCAGCTCTTCACGGTCATCCCCGCCGCCGTGATCGGCGGCACCGCCCTCAGCGGCGGCGAGGGGGGCGTCCTGCGGTCGGCCTTCGGCGTGATGCTGCTGATCGTGCTCAACAACGGCCTCGTGCTGGCCGGCGTGAGCCCCGACTACCAGTCGGGCGTGTTCGGCGCCGTCCTCCTGCTCACCATCGTCGTCGTGGCCTGGCCGCTGCGCGACCGCCTGAGGGTGGCGAAATGACCATGACGGCCACGGCGGCTCCCACCCCGGCGACCGGCGCGGAAGCGCCGCCGGTCCTACGCCTGACGGACGTCACCCGCTCGTTCGGGCCCGTCACGGCCCTCAAGAACATCAGCCTGGAGATCAAGCGGGGCGAGGTGATCGGCCTCGTCGGCGAGAACGGCGCCGGCAAGTCGTCGCTCCTCAAGATCCTGGCCGGGATCGTCGCCCCGAGCTCGGGCAGGATCGAGATCAACGGCACCGTCTGCAACTTCAAGGGCCCGAAGGATGCCTTCAAGGCCGGCGTCGGCGTGGTCCACCAGGAGCAGTCGCTGTTCACCAACCTCACGGTCGGCGAGAACATCGACCAGCACCGGGCCGCGGACGGGATCCTCGAGAAGCTGGGCTTCCGGGACTGGGGGCGCGTGAACCGCGAGGCCGCGGCCGCGCTCGGCAAGATCGGCGTCAAGCTGGACCCGAAGGCGCGCGTGAGCGACCTGTCCTTCGTCGACCGGCAGATGGTCGAGATCGCCCGCGCGGTCTGCATCGACCCGACCTCCGGCGGCCCGCCCCTGATCATCCTCGACGAGCCGACGGCCGTGCTGGAACGCGAGGACGCGGCCGTGCTGGAGCGCGAGATCCGCAAGCTCAAGGCTTTCGGCAGCATCATCTTCGTGTCGCACCGGCTCGACGAGATCCTGCGCGTCTGCGACCGCGTCGTGGTCATGCGGGCCGGGCAGCTCATCCTCAACAAGCCCTCCGCCGACGTGACCAAGGACGAGCTGTTCCAGGCCATGGCGGGCCGCGCCTCCCAGGCGGTCCATCGCGCGCCGTCCCGGTCGGTCGACGGGGTCAAGCCCGCCATCGCGGTGCGGGACCTCACGCGGCAGGGGCACTATTCCGGGGTGTCCTTCGCGGCCTATCCCGGGCAGATCGTCGCCCTCGTCGGCTCGAACGGCGCCGGCTGCGGCCCGCTGATGCGCGCCCTGTTCGGCGCCGAGGCCCACGAGTCCGGCACGATCGAGGTGGACGGGAGCCCCGTGTCGGGCTGGTCGATCGGGCGCGCCGTGAAGGCTGGGCTCGCCTACGTGCCCGCCGAGCGCAAGGTCGAGGGCATGGTGGGAGGCTTCTCGGCCGCCCAGAACATCGCGCTGGTGCACCCCGGCGAGTCCGCGGTGGGCCCCTTCATCAGCCCGCGCCGGCTCGACCGCATGGCGCAGTCCTGGTTCGACCGCCTGGACGTCAGCCCCAACAGCATCTCGCTGGCGCTCGGCCGCTTCTCGGGCGGCAACCAGCAGAAGGTCGTGCTCGCGCGCTGGCTCAACGCCAGCGCCATGAAGGTCTTCCTGGTCGACCACCCCCTGCGCGGCCTCGACCCCGGCGCGGCCCAGACCGTCAACGCCCAGATCCGCAAGGCCTGCGACGCGGGCGCCGCCGTGGTGCTGATCCCGGACACGATCGAGGAAGCGATCGAGACCGCCGACCAGATCGTCGTCATGCGCGACGGCGAAGTCTCCGCCCGCTACGACATGAGCACCGGCGTCGCGCTTTCCGTCGAAGACATCCTCGAGAAGATGGTATGACCGACACCGTCGATCCCGCCAGCGGGAAGCTGGACGCGCCGCGCGCCGCGACCTCCGCCGCGACGCCCTCGGCCCGGCTGCGCGGCTCCGCCTCGTGGCAGACGCTGGGGCCGTTCCTGGTCTTCGCCGCGACGCTGCTGATCGTGTCCGCCGTGAACCCCGCCTTCCTGGGCGGCACGGGCATCTCGATCGTCACGGAATCCGCCGCGCCGATCCTGCTCGTGGCGCTGGGCCAGGCCATGGTGCTGAACATCGGCTCGATCGACCTGTCCAACGCCGCGATCAGCCTGCTCGGGGCCATCATCCTGGCCCTCCTCCTCCCGGCCTACGGGTTCGGCGCCATCGTGCTCGTGCTGGTGCTCGTCACGATCTTCGGGGCGATCAACGGCGCCATCGTGGCCTACGCGCAGGTCCCGTCCTTCGCGCTCACGCTCGGCACGCTGGGCATCCTCGAAGCCGCCACCCTGGTGGTGAGCGGGTCGGAGACCGTCTACGTCAGCCAGAACGGCGAGCTGGTCACGTCCCTCTACCAGGGCCGGTTCCTCGCGATCCCGCTGACGTTCTGGCTCGGCGTCGCCGCCGCGCTTCTGTACTGGGGGCTGCTGCGCTACAGCCGCGTCGGCCAGGGCATGACGGCCATCGGCAAGAGCGAGCCGGGCGCCATCTTCGCGGCGGTGCCGACGCGCCTGCTCAAGATCCTCACCTTCGCGATCTCGGGCTTCACGGGGGGCCTCGCCGGCATCAGCATCGTGGCGCAGGCCGGCTCGGCCTCGGCGAGCGGGCTCGGCAGCGACCTCCTGCTGCCGGGCATCGCCGCGGCGCTGGTCGGCGGCACGGCCGTGTCGGGCGGCGTGACCAACCCGATCAACGTCGTGTTCGGCGCCCTGACGATCGCCTTCGTGCCGATCGCGGTCCAGGCCATCGGCATCAGCGCGCAGGCGCAGAGCCTCGTCTACGGCTTCTTCATCATCGCCATCGTGGTGCTGACCACCAACCGGACCGCGGACGCGATCATCAAGTGACGCGCCGACCCCGGGATCGGCTCGCGGCCTGCCGCATCCGCTCATCCCCGCCTGCGCGGGGACGAGCGGTCGAGGCGGGCCGTCGCCCGGCAGGCGCAGGATGGATGGCGGCGCCTCACGGCCCCCGAGCGGGGTTTCGGGGGAGAGGCCGCGCGATCCTGCTCAGCGTTCCCCCTCGATGGTCCCCGGCGCGCCGTAGTGGTCGGCGAGCTCCTCGCCGGACAGGCTGTAGGAATAGTTGGCGGTGGTGAAGGGCAGCATCGTGCCGTTCCACGCGCCCCACTGGGCCTTCAGCCGGGCGAACACCTCCGGGTGCCGGTCCTTGAGGTTGGCGCGCTCCAGCGGGTCGGCGACCACGTCGAACAGGAAGCTGTTGCCCATGATGGACAGGTACTTCCAGTCCCCGTCCCGCACGGCGCTCTGGTCCTTGTTGAGATAGCGCCAGTAGAGGGTGCGCGGCACCGTCGGGGCGCCGGGCCGGAGGTGGTCGAGGAGGCTCGTGCCGTCCGTCGGATAGGCGGGGTCGGGCGCCGTGCCGGCCGCGGCCAGCAGCGTCGGCAGCCAGTCCATGGAGATCATCACCTGGTCGCTGGTCGAGCCCGGCTCCACGCGGCCCGGCCAGCGGATCAAGGCCGGGATGCGCAGGCCACCCTCCAGGAGGTCCGTCTTCTTGCCGGTGAAGGGCCAGGTGTCGGAGAAGCGCTCGCCGCCGTTGTCGCTGGTGAAGACCACGATCGTGTCGTCCGCCACGCCGGCGCGGTCGAGCGCGTCGAGCACGCGGCCGACCTGCATGTCCATGCGGGTCACGATGGCGGCGTACGTCTTCTGGTCGCCGCCGTCGAAGTCGCCGAGCGCCTCTGGGTCGTGCTTGGCGGCGAGGCGGCGCGACTCGGCCTCGCCCGCAGGGCCGGGCGCTTCCCAGGGCCAGTGCGGCGCCGTGAAGTGGAGCGACAGCAGGAAGGGCGCGGGCCCGCGCGCGAAGTCTTCGACGAGCCGAACCGCGTGGTCGCCGAACAGGTCGGTCAGGTAGCCCGCCTCGTGGGCCGGCACGTCCTCGTTCCACAGCGTCTTGTCGTGGTCGTAATAGTCGGCCGCGCCGCCGCGGATGCCGAAGTAATGCTCGTAGCCGCTCTTCAGCGGGCCGTAGTCGGGCAGGAAGCCGAGGTGCCACTTGCCGACCAGCGCCGTGCGGTAGCCGGCGGCGCGCAGGATCGAGGGCAGCGTCGGATGGCTCGGGGGCAGGCCCGCCACGTTGGCGGCCAGCGGCTCCTCCAGCCCGATCGCCAGCCGGTCCTGGTAGCGGCCGGTGATCAGCGCCGTGCGGGTGGCCGAGCAGACCGCGGAATTGGCGTAGGCCTGCAGGAAGCGCATCCCGCCCGCCGCGATGCGGTCGATGTTGGGCGTCTCGAAGTCGGGCCGCCCGGTGCAGGTGAGGTCGGCGTAGCCGAGGTCGTCGGCGAGGATGAAGACGACGTTGGGGCGCTTCGCCGGCGCGCCGTCGGCCGGCGCCGCGCGGGCGATGGCCGGCAGGACGAGGCTGCCCCCCGCCCCGGCCAGGAGGCTGCGTCGCGTGATCTCGGCCATCGAACTCCCTCCGGGGCGGGGCCGCACTATCGCCCGGCCCCCGCGGCGGCGGCAAGGCGGGGCGCGGGCCGGAGCCCGCGCCCCCGAGGTCAGGCCGCCATCGGCGCGTGGCGCCGGTGGCCCTTCACGTCGTAGCGGTCGAGCATCATGACCTTGTCCCAGACCCGGACGAAGTCCTTCACGAACCGCGCGGAGCCGTCGCGGCCCGCGTAGACGTCGGCGGTCGAGCGCAGCTGCGCGTTGGCGCCGAACAGGAGGTCGAAGCGCGACGCGCGGAACTTCTCGGTCCCGCTCGCCCGGTCGCGGCCGACGAAGCTCAGGCCCTCCGCGTCGGCCTTCTCCCACACCGTGTCGGTGTCGAGCAGGTTCGTGAAGAAGTCCGTCGTCAGCGCGCCCACCCGGTCGGTGAGCACGCCCACGTCCGAGCCGTCGTGGTTGGCGCCGAGCGCGCGCAGCCCGCCCGTCAACACCACCCACTCCGGGACGGTCAGCTTCATCAGGTTGGCCTTGTCGAGGAACATCTCCTCGGGCGACACGCCCCCCGACACGTCGGCGAACTCCGCGCCGACGAAGTTGCGGAACCCGTCCACCACCGGCCTGAGCCAAGTGAACATCTCGACGTCGGTGAGGTCCTGCGTGGTGTCGACGCGGCCCGGCGTGAACGGCACGGCAACGTCCGCCCCGGCGTCCCGCGCCGCCTTCTCGACCGCGACGCAGCCGCCGAGCACGATGAGGTCGGCCAGCGACACCCGCACGCCGTCCGTGCGCGAAGCGTCGAAGGCGCCCTTCACGCCGCGCAGCGCCTCCACCACCGGCGCGGCCCGGCGGTTGACGACCCAGTCCTTCTGCGGCGCCAGCGCGAGCCGGCCGCCGTTGGCGCCGCCGCGCTTGTCGCTGTCGCGGTAGGGCGCCGCCGCCGAGAAGGCCGCGAAGGCGAGGTCGGAGGCCGACAGGCCCGTCGCCGCGATCCGCGCCCTGAGGTCGGCCACGGCGTCACCGTCCACGAGGCCGTAGTCGCGCTCGGGCAGCGGGTCCTGCCACAGCAGGCCGTCCTCGATCGTCGCCTCGGGGCCGAGGTAGCGGTGCTTCGGGCCCATGTCGCGGTGGGTCAGCTTGTACCACGCCTTGGAGAAGGCCTGGGTGAAGGCGTCGAAGTCGCCGAGGAACTTCTCGCACACCTTGCGGTACTCGGGGTCGACCTTCAGCGCGATGTCCGTGGTCATCATCATGAGGTCGTTCATGCGGCCGGGCACGTGCGCGTCCGGGGTCTTGGGCGCGCCCTCGTCCTTCGGCTTCCACTGGATCGAGCCGGCCGGGCTCTTGGTCTTCTCCCAGTCGAACTTGAAGAGGTTCTCCAGGTAGGCGTTGTCCCACTGGGTCGGGTTCGGCGTCCAGGAGCCCTCGATGCCGTTGGTCATCGTGTCCTTGCCGTTGCCGGCGCCCTTCGGGTTGTGCCAGCCGAGGCCCATGGCCTCCATCGGCGCCATCTCGGGCGGGGCGCCGATCTCCTTCGAGGGCACCATGCCGTGGCTCTTGCCGAAGGCGTGGCCGCCCGCGATCAGCGCCACGGTCTCCTCGTCGTTCATCGCCATGCGGGTGAAGGTGATGCGGATGTCGCGCGCCGAGCCCACGGGGTCGCCGTCGCCGCTGGACCCCTCCGGGTTGACGTAGATCAGCGCCTGGTGCGAGGCCGCGAGCGGGTTCTCGAGGTCGTAGTCGGCGTCGCCGTTCTTGCCGCGCCAGCGCTTGTCGCGCGCCGTCATCTTCTCGAAGTCCGAGATCGTGCCCATGTCGACCACCTCGGGGCCCCAGTAGGTGGCGTTGTCGGCCTCCCAGGCGTCGAGCCGGCCGCCGCCGAAGCCGTAGGTCGGCAGGCCCATGATCTCCAGGGCGCAATTGCCGGTCAGCACCATCAGGTCGGCCCAGGACAGGGCGTTGCCGTATTTGTGCTTGATGGGCTGGAGCAGGCGGCGCGACTTGTCGGTGTTGCCGTTGTCCCACCAGGACGAGATCGGCGCGAAGCGCTGCATGCCGGTGCCGGCGCCGCCGCGCCCGTCGGCGATGCGGTAGGTGCCGGCCGAGTGCCAGGCCATGCGGACCATCTGCGGGCCGTAGTTGCCGTAATCGGATGGCCACCACGGCACGGAGGTGGTGAGGAAGGCCTTGATGTCGGCCTTGAGGGCCTCGAGGTCGATCTTGTTGAACTCGGCCGCATAGTCGAAGTCTGGCCCGAGCGGGTCGGCGGCGAGGCCGTTCTGGTGGAGCACCTCCGTCTTGAGGCGGTGGGGGTACCAGTTGTCCAGCGTCGGGCGGGCGCCCTGGGCGCCGCCGATGCGGTCGCCGCCGAAGGGGCACTTGCCCTCCATGCGGTAGGATTGCGTGTTGGTCTTGTCGACCGTCATCTCGTTCATGCCTGTGCTCCCTCGCACCCGCACCGCGCGGGCCGCGACCTGCCCCCTGCGGGGCTCACGCGCCATCACAGGTTAAGATCGGCATCGGTCGCGCGTTCGTCCAGCCCGCGGCAAAAACCTGCGGCGGCGGCGCGATGCCGCTCCGTCGCCCGGGGCGGCCCCGAGGCGCCTCGTTTTCCCGTGCCACCGGCCGCGGGGCGCGTCTGGCCACGGGCCGCCCCGCCGTGCGATGAGGCGGCGATGAGCCCGCGCCGCCCCCACGACGGTCCCCCGATGCCCGCGCCGCCGGCCGGCGCGCCCGCGAGCGGCCCCTTCCCCAGCGGCGGCGGCGCCATGGGAGAGGCGGTGCGCGCCCGCGACTGGTCCGCCTCGCCCCTCGGGCCGATCGCGGGCTGGCCGCCCGCGCTCCGTAACGCGCTGAACCTCGTGCTGAACAGCGGGGAAAGCATGTTCGTCATGTGGGGCGAGGCGCGCACCTTCTTCTTCAACGACGCCTACCGGCCCATGCTGGGGCCGCGGCTCGCCACCGCGCTCGGCCGCGACATCGCCGCGGTCTGGGCCGACGCCTGGGAGCAGGTGGTGCCCGTGGTCGGCCGGGCGCTCGCCGGCGAGGGCACGCGCTTCGAGGAGGTGCCCATCGCCATGGCGCGCTACGGGCGCGACGAGGAGACCTGGTGGACCTTCTCCTTCTCGCCGCTCCACGACGACGCGGGCGCGGTGGCGGGCATGCTCGGCGTCACCCGCGAGGTCACCGAGCAGGTGCTGATGAAGAGGCGGCTCGAAAGCGAGCACGCCGCGCTGGTGCAGATGTTCGCGCAGGCGCCGAGCTTCATCGCGGTGCTGAAGGGCCCCGAGCACCGCTTCGACTTCACCAACGCGGCCTATCTCCGCCTCGTCGGCGGGCGCGAGGTCGCCGGCCGCAGCGTGGCGGAGGCTCTGCCCGACGCCGCCGCGCAGGGCTACGTGGACCTGCTCGATCGTGTGTACCGCACTGGCGAGCCCTTCTCGGCCACGGGGGCCGAGTTCGTGCTCCAGCCGGAGTTCGGCGGCACCGGCGAGCGCCGCTGGGTCGACTTCATCTTCCAGCCGCTCACCGACGCCGGCGGCGCCGTCACGGGCATCCTGGTGGAGGGCTACGACGTCACGGCGCGGGTGGAGGCCGAGCGCGAGGTGCGGGCCTCCGAGGCCCGCTTCGGCTCGCTGACCCAGGCCCTGCCCAACCAGGTGTGGACCGCGACGCCGGACGGCACCGTCGACTGGGCCAACGCCCGCCTCTACGAATACAGCGGCGCGGCCGAGCTCGCCGGGCCCGCCTGGACCGCCATCGTCCATCCCGAGGACCTGCCGGCCGTGGGGGCCCGCTGGGCCGCAGCGCTGGCGACCGGCGGCGTCTACGAGACCGAGATGCGGGTGCGGCGGCGCGACGGCGCCTTCCGCTGGCACCTCGTGCGCGCCGTGGCGCAGCGCGACGCCGCGGGCGCGGTCGAGCGCTGGGTCGGCACCAGCACCGACATCGACGACCAGAAGCGCGCCGAGCTGACGCTCGCGGCCGCCAAGGCCGCGGCCGAGGAGGCCAACCTCGCCAAGAGCCAGTTCCTGGCCAACATGAGCCACGAGCTGCGAACGCCGCTCTCGGCCATCATCGGCTACGCCGAGATGCTGAAGGAGGAGGTGGCCGACGGCACGCCCCCGGCCGACCTCCTGGCCGACATGGACCGCATCGAGTCCAACGCCCGCCACCTGCTCGGCCTCATCAACGACGTGCTCGACCTCAGCAAGATCGAGAGCGGCAAGATGGAGGTCTACCCCGAGCGCTTCGCGCTGGAGCCCGTGCTGCGCGAGCTGTCGGCGGCGGTGGGCGGCCTCGTGGCCCGCAAGGCGAACCGGCTGGAACTCAGGCTCGATCCCGGCCTCGGCGGGCTCGACACGGACCTGACCAAGCTGCGGCAGATCGTGCTGAACCTCCTGTCCAACGCGGCCAAGTTCACGGAACGCGGCACCATCGCCCTGACGGCCGAGCGCGCGGGCGACCGCGTCCGCGTCGCGGTGCGGGACAGCGGCATCGGCATGACGGCCGAGCAGGTGGGCCGGCTGTTCGAGCGCTTCAGCCAGGCCGACATCTCCACCACGCGCCGCTTCGGCGGCAGCGGCCTCGGCCTGTCGCTGGTGCGCGCCTATGCCGAGATGCTGGGCGGCGAGGTGTCGGTGGAGAGCGAGCCCGGCCGGGGCTCGACCTTCACGGTGCTGCTGCCCGCGACCCTCCCCTCCGAGAAGCCCGCCCCATGACCGCCGACGACCTGCCCACCCTGTTCCTCCTGCCGTTCCTCGCCGCCACCGGCCACCAATGGGCCGGCGTGGCGTCGCGCCTCGCGGGGCGGGCGCGCTGCGTGACGGTCGACCTGCCGGGCTTCGGCGACGCCCACGCCGCCCCCGGCTACACGGTCGCCGAGATGGCCGACTTCGTCGCGGGCGTCGTCCGCGCCCACGCGCCCGCGCGCTGGGCGATCGCCGGCCACAGCATGGGCGGCAAGGTGTCCTGCGCGCTGGCCCGCATGGCGGAGGACGGGGCACCGGGCCTCGGCGGGCTGGAGCGGATCGTCCTCGTCGCCGGCTCGCCGCCCTGCCCCGAGCCGATGGACGAGGCCGTGCGCGCCGACATGTTGGGCTGGTTCGGCGGCGACGCTGCGGCGCGGCGCGCCGAGGCGCGCGACTACGTGGCGGGCAACGCCGCCGCCCCGCTCGACGCGGCTGTGCTGGACCAGGCCGCGGGCGACGTGGCCCGCATGGACCCCGACGCCTGGAGGGCCTGGCTCGGCCGCGGCAGCCGCGAGGACTGGGCGGAGCGGATCGGGATGCTCCGCACGCCAGCGCTGATCCTCGCCGGGTCGGAGGACGAGGCGCTCGGTCCCGAGGCGCAGCGCCGCCACATGGCGCCGCATTTCGCCGATCACCGGCTCGAGGTGCTGGAGGGCGCCGGCCACCTGCTGCCGCTGGAGCGGCCAGCCGAGGTGGCGCGTCTCGTCGGCGAGCACCTCGGGGTGTGAGCCCCGAGGCCCGCTCCGCGGTCAGGCCGCCTCGGCGCGCCTGGCCGACGTCCCGGGCTTCCTCGGCTTGGCGGCCTTCTTGGCCCCCGCCTTCCCGGCTTTCAGCTCCGCCTTCTCCGCGAGGTCGTGGGCGATGCGGCGCTCCAGCAGCGTCAGCACGGCGACCTCCTCGGGCTTGAGCCTGGGGAGCTCGTCGCGCAGCTCGGCGTCGACCTCCTCCTTGATCTCCAGCAGGAGGTCGCCCGCCATGTAGGAGTTCACGACCGCGGGGTGGACGTAGCACTTGCGGCAGATGGTGGGCGTGTTGCCGAGCCGCGCCGACACGCGCTCGATGGCGGCGCGCACGTTCTTCTTGGCCTTGGCCTCGGTGTCGATGGTGCCGAACTCGTGCAGCGCCAGCGCGGCCAGCACCGTGCCGGCCCAGGTGCGGAAGTCCTTGGCCGACACGTCGCGGCCGGTGACCTCCCGCAGGTACTCGTTCACGTCGTGCGACGACACCGCGTGGGTGTGCCCGTCGCGGTCGACGTACTGGAACAGGTGCTGGCCCGGCAGGTCGTGGCAGGCCTTGACGATCTTCGCGACGCGCTTGTCGTGGACCTTGAGCTTCCACATCTTGTTGCTCTTGCCCTTGAACTCGAAGCGCAGGTCGGCCCCGTGGGCGTCGACGTGCCGGTCCTCGAGCGTCGTCAGGCCGTAGGACTGGTTGTGCTTGGCGTAGCCCTCGTTGCCGACGCGGATCAGCGTCGTCTCCAGGAGGTAGACCACGGTGGCCAGCACCTTCTGCCGCGGCAGGCCGTGCTGTGCCATGTGCCTCTTCACGGTGGCGCGGATCTGCGGCAGCGCCGCCGCGAAGACCGTGACGTGCTCGTATTTGGCGCTGTCGCGCACCTCGCGGAAGGCCGCGTGGTAGCGGTACTGCTTGCGGCCCTTGTCGTCGCGGCCCGTCGCCTGGATGTGGCCTTTGTCGCTCGGGCAGATCCACACGTCGGTGTAGGCCGGCGGGATGGCGAGCTTGTTGATCCGCTCGATCGTGGCGCGGTCCTTGATCGCCCGGCCGTCCGGCGCGCGGAAGGACCAGCCCGCGCCGCTCCTGCGGCGGGTGATGCCCGGCTCGCGGTCGTCGTGGACGTAGACGAGCCCGGCGCTCTCGGCCGCGTCCTCGGGGTCGACGACCGTGGGGGCGTCCTGATCCTCGGCGGCTTCGACTCTTTTCAGCATGGCGGCGCACAACTCCCGGCGGGGGAAAATGCCGGGCGCGGCGGGCCGTTCCCGCCCGCGGTGACGCAGGGCGGAGTCCTGGTGAATCGAAGCCCCTACGGCGCGTCGCCGTGGCCGAGCCGCGACCAGGCGCGGGCGGGCTCGAAGCGCGGCACGGCGCGGCGCACGGGCGCGCGGGCGCGCAGCATCACCGGCCGGTAGAGCTGCTTCGTGGCCTCGACGAGGTGCACGCCGGCGCCCGGCAGCGCCATGCGCTTGCCGGTCCGCTCGAAGAAGGGCGCGAGCTTCAGGAACGAGCGGCGCTCGAAGGGCGGCACGTAGAGCGCCTCGCCGAAGCGCTCGGGCGAGAACAGCGACTCGCGCAGCAGCGCCGCCAGCTGCCGCTTGGAGAAGGGCTGGCCGTAGCCGAAGGGCGTGGTGTCGACCCGCGCCCACATGCCCCGCCGGTTGCAGGCGACCGCGATCATGCGCCCGCCCGGCGTCAGCACGCGCCACACCTCGCTCAGCACCTCGCGCGGGTGCTCGGTCGGCTCCAGCATGTGGACCAGCAGGACGCGGTCGACCGAGCCATCGGGCAGCGGCAGCTGGCCGCCCTCCACCATGGCGGTCGAGGAGGTGCCGCCCGGCGGCCAGTGCACGATGCCCTGCTCGGCCGGCATGAGGCCGACCACCCGCATGGCCTCCTCGCGGAACGGGTCGAGGTAGGGCGTGGCGTAGCCGAGCCCCGCCACCGCGAGGCCGTGGGTGTCGTGCCACCAGCCGCGCACGATGCGCGAGATCGACCGCTGGGCGACGTGGCCGAGCGGCGCCGCGTAGAAGGTGCGAAGGTCGACGACATCGATCGGCATGCGCTCCGTTGTGGCATGGCGGGGCCGGGCGCGATAGGAGCGGGGCATCGCGGCCCGGCGGGGAGACGGCGGATGGGGGCGAGGATCTGGAACGCGCTGGCGGCGCTCGCGCTGCTGGCCTCGGCGGAGGCGGCCTCGGCCTGCGGCGCGGGCGAGCTGGCCCTGCCCGGCACCGCGGCCTGCGTCCGGCTCGGCGGCGCCGTCCGGGCCGAGGCCGCTGCGGGCCGGCGCACCTCCGCGCCGATCGCGCCCGCGGCCCCGGACGGGGGACGGCGCTCCGCCGCGGCGCTGCGGGCGGGGGCGCGGGCCGACCTCGACGCGCGCGTTCCCACCGCCTACGGGCCGCTCAGGGCCTACCTCGGCGTCGCCACGCGCGGCGACGGGCGGTGGTGAGCGGACCAAAACGCCGAGCCCCGCCGATCGCACGCCGTCGCACGACGCCCGAATGCAGTCCGGTCGGCCTCGTGCGCTGCACCGACTAGCGGCAGCCGCATCGCCGGCCTCGCGCTTCTGACCCTCCGTCAAATTAGTATCGATGATGCGCTGCAAAGCGTGTAGAGCGCGAAATTTTGCCAGCCTAGCATAGCACTCGCTCGGATCGGCCCCTTCGAGGGCCGCGCGTCGGATCGCTCCGACGACGGACACAAGCGTCCGGGCGCGGCGCCGGGCGCCGACGGGGGAACGTGCGGGGAGGGCCGGGTCCATGCAGCCTGATCTCGAACTGGTGCAGGTGCGCGACGACCAGTCGTTCAAGATCTGGTCGCACGGCTACCCGTACCGGACGGTGCGATGGCACTTCCATCCCGAATACGAGCTGCACCTCGTCACCGCGACGGCGGGCAACCGCTACGTCGGCGACCACATCGGGCCCTTCACGCCGGGCGACCTCGTCCTCGCCGGCCCCAACCTGCCGCACAACTGGATCAGCGACGTCCCGCCCGGCGAGGCCGTCGAGGAGCGCTGCCTCGTGCTGCAGTTCACCGCCGCCTTCGCGGCCGGCGTCCTGGCGACCTTTCCCGAGCTGCGCTTCCTGGAGCCGGTGCTGGCCGAGTCCCACCGCGGCCTGCGCTTCGCGCCCGCGCTGAGCGAGCGGGTCGGGCCCCTGATGCGCGCGCTGCTCGACGCCGAAGGCGCGCGCCGCGTCGGGCTCCTGGTCGAGATCCTCGATCTCGTGGGCCACGCCGAGGAGCGCGTGCCGCTCGCCTCCATCGGCTTCCGGCCGGATCCCTCGGCCTACCTGTCGAGCACCATGAACCTCGTGCTCCGGCACATCGACCGCAACCTCACCGGCGACCTCAACGAGACCGACCTCGCGGCGCTCGCGCGCCAGAGCGTCAGCGCCTTCTCGCGCTCGTTCCGCAAGCGCACCGGCCTGACCTTCGTCCAATACGTCAACTCGCTGCGCATCGAGCTGGCCTGCCAGCACCTCGGCCAGCCGGAGCTGACCGTGGCCGAGATCTGCTACGAGGTCGGCTTCAACAACGTGTCGAACTTCAACCGTCAGTTCCTGGCCGTGAAGGGCATGCCGCCCTCGAAGTTCCGCGCCCTGCGCCGCGACGGCGCCCGCCTCGCCTCGGCGGCCTGAACCGTTTCGGCGGCGCGGTTCCGCGTTCGCGCGCCGCCGTCGATCATCCCGAACGCGACAAGCATCCGGCGCCAGTCCGGAGAAGGAAACGCCGATGAAGTCGATCTCCCCCGCGCGCCTGCTCGCCTCCACGGCCGCCGCGCTGCTCCTGTGCGGCGCCGGCACGGCTTCCGCGGCACCCCTCGCCGACGCCACCGTGGCCTTCCTGATGCCGGACCAGAGCTCGACCCGCTACGAGGAGCACGACCATCCGGGCTTCGTGGCCGAGATGAAGAAGCTCTGCCCCTCCTGCAAGGTGCTCTACCAGAACGCCGACGGCGACGCCTCGCGCCAGCAGCAGCAGTTCAACTCCGTGGTCAGCCAGGGCGCCAAGGCCATCGTGCTCGACCCCGTGGATTCCACCTCGGCGGCGTCGCTGGTCAAGCAGGCGCAGAGCCGGGGCATCAAGGTCATCGCCTACGACCGGCCGATCCCCTCGACGCCGGCCGACTTCTACGTGTCCTTCGACAACGAGGCGATCGGCAAGTCCATCGCCACCTCGCTGGTCGAGCACCTCAAGGCCATGAAGGTCGCGACGGCGGACGACGGCCTCCTGGAGGTCAACGGCTCGCCCACCGACGCCGCGGCCGGCCTCATCAAGAAGGGCATGCACGCCGGCATCGGCACGGGCAGCTACGCCACGCTCGCCGAATACGACACGCCCGAATGGGCCCCCGCCAAGGCGCAGCAGTGGGTCGCCGGGCAGATCTCGCGCTTCCAGAAGAAGATCGTCGGCGTGGTCGCGGCCAACGACGGCACGGCGGGCGGCGCCATCGCGGCCTTCAAGGCCGCGGGCGTCGACCCCGTGCCGCCGGTGACGGGCAACGACGCCACCATCGCGGGCCTGCAGCTCATCATCGCGGGCGACCAGTACAACACGATCTCGAAGCCCAGCGAGATCGTCGCCGCCGCGGCCGCCGACGTCGTCGCGGCCCTGCTGCAGGGCGAGGCGCCCAAGGCCGACCAGACCCTGTTCGGGACGCCCTCCAAGCTCTTCGTGCCGACGCTGATCACGGCGGAGAACCTCAAGGCCGAGATCGTCGACAAGATGATCGACGGCAAGCCGATCGAGCCCGCCTCCGTGCTCTGCACCGGCCGCTACGTCGAGGGCTGCAAGAAGCTCGGCATCACGCCGTAAGGCGACGCGCGGCGGGCGCACCCTTCTCCCGCGAGGGGAGAAGGGGCGCCATATCCGGAAAGGTCCCCTGTCATGACCGACACGACGCATGCGCCGCCCGGCGCCCCGCCCCTCGGCGGCGACACGGTGCTCAGCCTGCGCGGCATCTGCAAGCAGTTCGGCGCCGTCTCGGCCCTCACCGACATCGACCTCGACGTCAAGGCCGGCGAGGTCGTGGCGCTGGTGGGCGACAACGGCGCCGGCAAGTCGACGCTGGTCAAGGTGCTGGCCGGCGTCCACGCGCCGACCTCCGGCACCATGACGTTCATGGGCAGGCCGGTGACGCTGACGGGCCCCGGCGAGGCGCTGTCCATGGGCATCGCCACCGTGTTCCAGGACCTCGCGCTCTGCGAGAACCTGGACGTGGTCGCCAACATCTTCCTCGGCCGTGAGCTCGAGCCCTACGCGCTCGACGAGGTCACGATGGAGATCCGGGCCTGGACGCTGCTCAACGAGCTCGCGGCCCGCATCCCCTCCGTGCGGGAGCCCATCGCGTCGCTGTCGGGCGGCCAGCGCCAGACGGTGGCGATCGCCCGCTCGCTGCTGCTGGAGCCCAAGCTCATCATGCTCGACGAGCCCACCGCGGCGCTCGGCGTCGCCCAGACCGCCGAGGTGCTGAACCTCATCGAGCGCGTGAAGGCCCGCGGCCTCGGCGTCATCATGATCAGCCACAACATGGAGGACGTCCGCGCCGTGGCGGACCGCATCGTCGTGCTGCGGCTCGGCCGCAACAACGGGGTCTTCACCCCCGAGACGTCCAACAGCGAACTGGTCGGCGCCATCACGGGCGCGGCCGACAATTCCGTGTCCCGCCGCGCGACCCGCCGCGCCGCGACCGCCGGGGAGTCCCATCCATGAGCACGGACACCAAGGGCGCGCCCGCGCTCGACCGCGCCGACGCGCGCGTCCGCCACGACGAGGGGCTCGGCGGCGCGGTCCGCGGCTTCGTCGACCGGGTCCGCTCGGGCGACCTCGGCTCCCTGCCCGTGGTGGTGGGCCTCGCCGTGATCTGGACGGTGTTCCAGGTGCTGAACCCCGTGTTCCTCGGGGCCAACAACCTCGTCAACCTGCTGTTCGACTGCTCCACGGTCGGCATCATCTCGCTCGGCATCGTGTGCATCCTGATGGTCGGCGAGATCGACCTGTCGGTCGGCTCCGTGTCGGGCTTCGCGTCCGCGCTGCTCGGCGTGCTGTGGGTCAACGGCGGCTGGTGGGCGCCCGGCGCCATCCTGCTCGCGATGCTGTGCGGCGCCGCGGTCGGCGCCATCTACGCCGTGCTGTTCAACCGCCTCGGCATGCCGAGCTTCGTGTCGACGCTGTCGGGCCTGCTCGCCGTGCTGGGCCTCCAGCTCTACGTGCTGGGCTCGACGGGCTCGATCAACCTGCCCTTCGACTCCCCCCTGGTCGGCCTCGGCCAGACCTGGGTCATGCCGCGGCTCCTGTCCTACCTCTTCGTGCTGCTGGCGGGCGGCGCCCTCTTCTTCTCCGGCTACCGCACGGCGGCGCGGCGCCGCGCCGCGGGGCTGACGCCGCCCGCGCTGCTCGGCATCGCGGTGCGGGCCGCCGTGCTCACGGTCGCGCTGCTCGCCGTCGCAGCCTACCTCAACACCGACCGCGGCGTGCCGTGGATCTTCGGCTTCTTCGCGGCCCTGGTGGTGCTGCTCGACTACGCGCTGAAGCGGACCCAGTGGGGCCGCTCGATGACGGCGGTGGGCGGCAACCGCGAGGCCGCGCGGCGCGCCGGCATCGACGTGCGCGGCATCTACCGCGGCGCCTTCATGCTGTGCTCGACGCTGGCGGCGCTCGGCGGCGTGCTGTCGGCGGCGCGGCTCGCCTCGGCGAGCCAGCAGGCCGGCACCGGCGACGTCAACCTCGACGCCATCGCGGCGGCGGTGATCGGCGGCACCAGCCTGTTCGGCGGGCGCGGCTCGGCCTATTCGGCCCTGCTCGGCATCATCGTGATCCAGTCCATCGCCAGCGGGCTGACGCTCCTCGATCTGAGTTCGTCGCTCCGCTACATGATCACCGGCGGCGTCCTCGCCATCGCGGTCATCGTCGACTCCCTCGCGCGCCGCTCGCGCGTATCCCACGGCCGCGCCTGAGCCCGATGATGCCTCTCCGCTCATCCCCGCGCAGGCGGGGATCCAGCGCGAAGCGATCGGCCGAAGGCCGACCCCATCCTGCCCCGGTGTGCCGGGGCGGACCGCGAGCAGAGTTCGACGGCCTGCGGCCGGCTCCCTCGTGCTGAATCACCGCATCCGCGGGGATGAGCGGAAGCGTTTCGCCCTCGATCGACAGAGTTCAAGGAGGACAATCATGGCTCAGGATCTGACGGGCAAGGTCGCGGCCGTCACCGGCGCGGCCTCGGGCATCGGGCTCGAATGCGCGAAGGCCATGCTGAAGGCCGGCGCCCGCGTGGCCCTGGTGGACCGCGCCGGGGACAAGCTGCAGTCGCTCTGCGCCGAGCTCGGCGAGGGCGCCTTCCCGGTGGTGGTCGACCTGCTCGACAGGGGGAGCGTCGCCGGCATGGTGCCGGAGATCCTGGCCAAGGCCGGGCGGCTCGACGTGTTCCACGCCAACGCGGGCTCCTACGTCGGCGGCGACGTGCACGGCGGCGACCCGGACGCCTGGGACCGCATGCTGAACCTCAACATCAACTCCGTGTTCCGCTGCATCCACGCGGTGCTGCCCCACATGGTGGAGCGCGGCTCCGGTGACATCGTGGTGACGAGCTCGGTGGCGGGCGTCGTGCCCGTGGTGGTCGAGCCCGTCTACACGGCGTCGAAACACGCCGTGCAGGCCTTCGTGCACACGCTCCGGCGGCAGGTCATGAAGCACGGCATCCGCGTCGGCGCGGTGCTGCCGGGGCCGGTCGTCACCGCCCTGCTCGACGACTGGCCCAAGGCCAAGCTCGAGGACGCGCTCGCCAACGGCGGCCTGATCCAACCCGTCGAGGTCGCCGAGGCGGTGATGTTCATGCTGACGCGCCCCAAGGGCGTCGTGGTGCGCGACCTCGTGATCCTGCCGCAAACCGTGGACCTCTGACCTTCCGCGTCCTGCCACACCCTTCTTCGCTGTCATCCCGGGCTTGACCCGGGATGACAGCGGCGAAGGGTCGAGCTCGACGCTCATCGATCCATCGTCGGGGCTCCGCCCCACGCCCCGCCGAAGGCCTCGGCCTCCGGAAACCATCTTCGATCAGAGGCCCGTCATGGACAGCGTCATCGGCGTCGACATCGGCACGCAGAGCACCAAGGCCGTGCTCGTGGCGGCGGACGGCACCATCCTGGCCCAGGCGTCGCGCGCCTACGCGCCCGACACGCCGCGCCCGAACTGGGCCGAGCAGCACGCCGACATGTGGCTCGGCGCCGTCGAGGCCTGCCTGGCCGAGGTCGCGGCTGCGGCAGGCGGCGTCAAGGCGGTCTGCATCTCCTCGCTCTACGGCGGCTCCGGCATCCCGGTCGACGCCGGGATGCGCCCCCTCCACCCCTGCCTGATCTGGATGGACCGCCGCGCCGAGGCGCAGGTCGCGCGGGTCAAGGCCGAGGTCGACCTGGAGCGCCTCGGCCGCATCACCGGCAACGGCGTCGACAGCTACCACGGCTTCACCAAGATGCTGTGGCTGCGCGACGAGCGGCCCGACGTGTGGGACCGCACCGCGCTGTTCCTGCCGCCCAACGCCTACGTGATCCACCGCCTCACCGGCGAGGTCGCGGTCGACCATTCCTCGGCCGGCAACATCGGCGGCGTCTACGACGTCGAACGCCGCGCGTGGTCGCGCGAGATGCTGGACCTCCTCGGCATCCCGGCCCGCATGATGCCCGAGCGCCTCGTCGCGCCCACCGACGCAGTCGGCGGCCTCACCGCCGAGGCGGCGGCGCGGCTCGGCTTAGCCGAAGGCACGCCGGTGATCGCCGGCGGCGTCGACGCGGCCGTCGCCACCTACGCGGCCGGCGTGACCGAGCCCGGCCACCACGTCGCGATGATCGGCACGTCCATGTGCTGGGGCTACGTCGCGCCGACCGCCGACGCCGCCCACGGCCTCATCGCCATGCCGTACGTGGTGGGACGGGACCTCTACGTCTTCGGCGGCGCCGCCACGGCGGGCGCCTCCGTGAGCTGGTACCGCGAGCAGTTCTGCCAGGCCGAGGTCGCGGAAGGGCGCGCCACCGGCCGCGACCCGCACGCGATCCTGGAGGAGGCCGCGGCCTCCGTCGCGCCCGGCGCGGACGGTGTGGCCTTCCTGCCCTACCTCATGGGCGAGCGATCCCCCGTGTGGGACGGGCGCGCCTCCGGCGCCTTCGTGGGGCTCAACCTGTTCCACACCCGCGCGCACCTCTACCGCGCCGTGCTGGAGGGCGTGACGCTGGCCCTGCGGCACAACATGGAGGCCGGCGCGAAGGGCTCGGCCGCGCTGGAGCCGCGGCTCGTCGTGGTGGGCGGCGCCGCGCGCTCAGACCTCTGGATGCAGATCATCGCCGACGTCACCGGCTACCCGGTCTGGACCATCCGGGAGAATGTCGAAGCCGCGCTCGGCGCGGCCCGCATGGCGGCGCTCGGCGTCGGGCTCGTCGCGCGCGAGGACCGCGACAGCTGGATCACCCTGGTCGAGCGCGCCGCGCCCGACCCGGCCCGGCGCGCGCGCTACGACGCGCTCTTCGCCGTCTACGCGGGCCTCTACCCGGCTTTGCGCGATTCCATGCACGCGCTGGCGGAGCTGCGCGGGCCGGTGGGGTGAAGGCCCACGTCGCTTCGCCGCGTCGTCCCGGGCGGAGCGGAGACCCGCGATCCAGCCGCGCGGCCGGGCTGAACCTCCGGAGGTGACGCCCAGTCGATCGGCTGGGCCCCGGGTCGAGCCCGGGGCGACACCGTCCCGAAGGCGACAGCTCCCGGCCTCACCCGTTCGGCGAGCCCTGCGTCTGCAGCGCCGCCGGGGGAACCGGCAGCGGCGCGGGTGCCGCGGCCGGAGGCGTCGCGGGCGGCCCCGGCAGGGTCGGCAGGGGGCTGCCGGGCTGGCCGTCCGGGTTGTTGAAGAACCGGAAGAAGTCCGAGTCGGGCGACAGCACGAGCTTGGTCCGGTCCGGCCGCAGGCTCGACACGTAGGCCTGCATGGTGCGGTAGAAGGCGAAGAACGACGGGTCGCGCCCGTAGGCCTCGGCGAAGATGCGGTTGCGCTCGGCGTCGCCGGCGCCGCGCAGCGTGTCGGCCTGGCGCTGGGCGTCGGCGCGCAGCACCGTCACGTCGCGGTCCGCCTGGGCGCGGATGGTCTGCGCCTGCTCGGAGCCCTTGGCGCGGTACTCGGCCGCCTCGCGGGCGCGCTCGCTCTTCATGCGGTCGTAGATCTTGTCCGACAGCTCGGCCGGCAGGTCGGCGCGGCGGATGCGGACGTCGTTGACAGCGACGCCGAGCCGGGCGCCCTCGGTGTTCACGAGGCCGCGGATCCGCACCATCAGCTCGGCGCGCTTGTCGCGCACGATCTGGGTCAGCGTCGCCTCGCCGAGCACCTGCCGCAGCGCCGAGTTCAGGATCGAGCCGAGCTGGTTGTTGGCCCGCGCCACCGTGCCGACCGTCTGATAGAACTTGAGCGGATCGGCGATGTGGTAGCGCAGGAAGGCGTCGACCAGGATGCGCTGGTTGTCGGAGGCCAGCACCTCGACCTGCGGCTGTTCCAGGTCGAGGATGCGGTTGTCGAGCTCGACCACGCTCTCGAAGAACGGGATCTTGGCGTGCAGGCCGGGGTCGTCGATGACGCGCACCGGCTGGCCGAAGTAGAGCACCAGCGCCCGCTGGGTCTGGTCCACCGTGAAAAGCGCCCCGCTGGCGACCACCAGGGCCAGGACGACCAGCGCCGCCGCGATGTAGCCGCCGACCCTCACGGCTTGGCCCCCGCCAGCGGGACGGGCTTGCCGTCGAGCGGCAGCACGGGCAGCACGCCGGCGCCGGTCTTGTCGATGATGGTCTTGTCGGCGCCGGCCAGGATGGACTCCATGGTTTCGATGTAGATGCGCTGCCGGGTGACGTCGGGCGCGTTCTTGTACTGGGCGTAGACCTGCTCGAAGCGCGACGCCTGGCCGGCGGCCTCCTGCACGGTCTGGGTCTTGTAACCCTCGGCCTCCTGCAGGATGGCGGCCGCGGCGCCGCGGGCCTCGGGCACGACCTTGTTGGCGTAGCCCTGGGCCTCGTTGGACAGGCGCTGCTGGTCCTGCTGCGCCGCCGTCACGTCGCGGAAGGCCGCGATGACCTGCGCGGGCGGGTCGACGGACAGGAGCTGCACCTGCAGCACCAGCACGCCGGCCTTGTAGCTGTTGAGGGTGTTCTGGATCAGCGTCTGCACCTCGGGTTCGATGGTCTTGCGGCCGGAGGTGAGGATGTACTGGATCTGCTGGCGGCCGATCACCTCGCGCATGGCCGATTCGGCCACGGCCTTCACGGTCTCGTCCGGATGGCGGAGGTTGAAGGCGTAATATTCGGGGTGCTCGGGGTCGATCTGCCAGATGACGCGGAACTTCACGTCGGCGATGTTGTCGTCGCCGGTCAGCATCAGGCTCTCGGCCAGCACGTCGGTGCTGGAGATCTGCCCGGAGCGGCTGGAGCCGGACACGAAGCCGACGTCGGTGGAGTTGCGGTCCGTGACGGCGAGCTTGATGACGTCGCCGATCGGATAGGGAAAGTTGTAGTTGAGGCCGGGCGCGGTCGTGCCCGTGTACTTGCCGAAGACGAGGTTGAGGCCGACCTCGTTGGGCGACACGGTGTAGAAGCCGCTGGCCAGCCACAGCAGGGCCGCCACGAGCACGACGGCGAGCAGGCCGAGCCCGCCGCCGACGTTCCCGGTGGGGAGAAAGCCCTTCAGGCGCTGCTGGGAGCGGCGGATGAACTCTTCGAGGTCGGGGGGCGTCTGCCCGCCGCCCCCGCCGCCGGAGCTCGGCCCCTGCCCCCAGGGTCCCGGATTGCCGGGCTTCCACGGGCCGCCACCGCCACTGTTGCTCCAGGACATCCCGTTCCTCGCCGCCGGCGGTGAACCGCCCCCGATCACGATATAGGCGTGCGGCGGCGAGGCAGCAAATGGGCGCGGTCAGGCGTCGCGGGACGGCTCAGCGCCGCCCGTAGCGGACGACCGCGAAGCCGGCCTCGTCCCGCTCGCCCCGTTCCCCCATCTCCCGCGACAGCTCGCGCCACACCGCGGGCTCGACGGCGGGGAAGAAGCTGTCGGCCGCGGGCTCCAGGTCGACCTCGGTGATCCGCAGCGCGTCGGCGAGCGGCATGGCGGCGCGGTAGATCTCCGCGCCCCCCGCCACCATCACCTCCGCGGCGCCGCGCTCGGCCGCGATCCGCTGCGCCAGCGCCAGCGCGCCCTCGACGCTCGTCGCGCCGGCGACGCCCTCGGGCAGCGCCGGCGCGGGGTCGCGCGACACGACCACGAGGTGGCGCCCCGGCAGCGGCCGCCCGAGCGAGGCGAAGGTCTTGCGCCCCATCACCACGGGCTTGCCCACGGTCTCGGCCTTGAACTGCCGCAGGTCGGAGGGGAGGCGCCAGGGCAGGCCGTCGCGGAGCCCGATGGCGCCGTTGCGGCCCACCGCGGCGATGAGGACGACGGGGACGGTCATGTCCGCTCTCCCGCCAGCCGCGCCAGCGCGTCCCCGGTCACGCGGCAGCCGGTCCAGTCGTCCATCATCTCGGCGCCGAGCCCGCGGTAGAAGTCGATCGAGGGCTCGTTCCAGTCGAGCACGCTCCACTGCAGGCGCTTCAGGCCCTCGTCCCGGCAGCGCCGCGCGAGGCGCTCCAGCAGGGCGCGGCCGAGCCCGCGGCCGCGATGCTCGGGGCGCACGTAGAGGTCTTCGAGGTAGATGCCGTGGCGGCCCTCGAAGGTCGAGAAGTTGTAGAACCACAGCGCCAGCCCGGCCCCCTGCCCGTCCAATTCCGCGATGTCGCAGAAGGCGCGCGGCGCGTCGCCGAACAGCGCCGCCGCGAAGTCCCCGGGCGTCGAGCGGACTTCGTGGGCGAGGCGCTCGTAGGCGGCGAGCTCCAGCACCAGGGCGTGGATCAGGGCGGCGTCGGCGGGCGCGGCGGGGCGGGTGCTGATGGTCATGGCGTCGCAACAGCAGCCGGCGGGGCGGCCGTCAAGCGGCGCTCACACCGCCACCGGGGCCTTGATGGCCGGCCAGGGATCGTAGTCCGCGAAGCCGATGTCCTCGTAGCGGAAGGCGAAGAGGTCGCGCACCTCCGGGTTCAGCACGAGGCGCGGCAGGGCGCGGGGCGTCCGGCCGAGCTGCTCGCGCACCTGGTCGACGTGGTTGGAATAGATGTGCGCGTCGCCGAGCGTGTGCACGAAGGTGCCGGGCTCGTAGCCGCAGTGGCGCGCCACCAGGGCCAGCAGAAGCGCGTAGGAGGCGATGTTGAAGGGAACGCCGAGGAACAGGTCGGCCGAGCGCTGGTAGAGCTGCAGCGACAGGCGCCGCCCGCCGTCCTCCAGCGGCTCGGTGTAGAACTGGAACAGGCAGTGGCAGGGCGCCAGCGCCATGCGGTCGAGGTCGGCGACGTTCCAGGCCGACACGATCAGGCGGCGGCTGTCGGGGTTGCGCCGCAGCTCCGCCAGGACGTTGCGGAGCTGGTCGTGGGTGCGGCCGTCGGCGCCCTCCCAGGACCGCCACTGCCGCCCGTAGACGGGGCCCAGCTCGCCGCGCTCGTCCGCCCACTCGTCCCAGATCGTGACGCCGTTGTCGCGGAGGGTGGCCACGTTGGTGTCGCCGCGGATGAACCACAGCAGCTCGTGCACGATGGACTTGAGGTGGAGCCTCTTCGTCGTGACGAGGGGGAAGCCGTCGGCGAGGTCGAAGCGGAGCTGCGGACCGAACGTCGACAGCGTGCCGGTGCCGGTCCGGTCCGCCTTGCGGCGGCCGTCGGCCAGCACGGCGGCGAGGAGGTCGAGGTAGTCCTGCATCGTATCGTCTGCCAGTTTCCGTCGGGGTGGGGTGTCGGTCAGGCCCTCAGCACGCCGCGCGCCCGAACCTCGGGGCGCGCGGGCTCCGGCGCCTCCCGCGTCCGCCCTGCGGCGCGGGCCGCGACGAGCGCGGTCGCCGCCGTCGCGCCGCCGGCGAGGACGTCCACGACGTAGTGGCCGCCGTGCGTCGGCGTCGCCGCCGCCATCAGGGCTTCCCACGCCGCGGCCGGCCAGCGCAGCACCGGGATGCGCCACAGCGCGGCACAGAAGAGCACGGCGCCCGCGGCGTGGAAACTCGGGAAGCTGATGATGCCGTAGAGGTCGGACAGCGACAGCGACCGCGCGCCGCCGCGGCGCAGTTCGACCACCGTGGCGGCCGTGTCGTAGACGTCCCGCGGCGCGATCAGCGGGAAGCGGCCGGGCGGGACGCCGAGGCCGGGATAGGCGCCCAGGGCCGGCATCAGCCCCGACAGGAGGACGACCGCCGCCCCCGAGAGGGCGAAGGCGACGACGAACTCGGCCAGCGCGCGCGTCCGGCCCGTGAACCCGAGGACGAGCAGGACGAGCAGGATCTGGAGCTTGAAACTGTCGTAGGCGAGGCCGCCCGCCAGCGCGAACAGGGGATGCCCCTCCACGAAGGCGGCATAGCCCAGCCAGTCGACGCCGAGGCACATGTCCCAACGCGCGAAGGTCGCGTCCCAGAGCTGTCCGCCCCGGGCCGCCGCGACGTAGGACAGCGGGCCGGCGACGGCCGAGAACACCACGACCTGAGCCACGGCGGTGAGGCTCGCGGACAGGCGCGGATCAGGCCGAACAGCCCGGTAGTAGAGCGCCAGGGCCTCGCAGAGGAGGGTGGCGCAGACCGTGACGGCGACTCCTCTGGAGTCCACGGTGAAGCCGAGGGCCGCCAAGCCCAACGCGGCTGTGACCGCCGTCAGGGCGACGATCCGCCAGGGTTGCATCGCCGCCTCCGTGCGCCCGCCTGCCACGCCGCGGCGGACCGGGCGGCCAGGGCAGCATGGCGGCAGAACGCGAAGACTTCGCTAATGCACGTCCGGCGCGGGCCGCGGCGCCGAGGGACGGAGACGACGATTCTGCATGGACGGAGAGGGGATGAAGTGGAGGCTTCTGTTGCCAGGTGCCTCCGGACCCCGCCCAGAAGGTGCTAACCCTCTAGGACTTGGTTCCCGGTACCTTCACCGCATTACGCGGCGACGGCGACCGGAGCATAGTTGTCGTTGGCAACTATAAGTTTAGCCCGATAACGGCGGTACAATGCCGAGCAAAAGAGATCCCTTTACACCCACGTCAATCCTATTTCGGGCCCGCCGCAACCCTCGCGCTCTGCGAGGGCTGAGGTGGACCCGCCCGGTACCGCCCCGGGGTCCGTATGGTTTATTTCGGATTCCGTTTATCGCCATAGAGGCCGTAGCCACGCCGAGAGAGTAGGCCGGAGCCCCGCGGAATTCAAGGCCCGGATCAGCGCGCCGCGAACTGCACGACGCTCGATTCGGCGTCGGGCGGCGCTGCCTGGGTGGCGCCGAACAGGCGGACCACGTTGCCCTTCGGCTTGGCGCGGATCAGGTCCATCAGGGCCTGCGCGGCCTCGGCCTTGTAGCTTTCGGCGCAGGGCTCCGCGGCGATGCGCGCCACCATCAGGGCGAGCTGGAACATGCAGTTCGACTGCATGGCGCCCGAGGAGGAGAGCCTGTCGAGCGCGTCCGCGATCTCCGCGTCGGCGTGATGGGTCGTGGGCGACATGGAACACCTGCTCGAACATCGCGCACCTCCGGCCGGGGGTGCGGTCACCAAGCCCTGCCCGCGACGCGAGATGCGGGCGGGCCGCATGCCACGGGCTCGAAGGGACATACCGGGCTGGCTACCGGCACGGCGGAGCGGCTTGATGCCTCGAGAGCCCTCGCGGACCTCGACACGACGTGGCGACACGTTAGACGGCGCGTCTTAACGGGAGATGCCCAAGGCGGTTGCAGAGTCGACGGAACGGGAGCGGCAGCACGACGCAGGGGCAGAAGGCCGGCACGGCGGAAGCCGGTTAACCATCGCGACATCTTGCATCCCGCTCAGGGAACCCGGGAAGGCTTCGGCAAGACTCGCCGCCGTAGACGGTCATCTGTGATGAACGGACCGTCGACGCCCGCATGAAAGTTCTAGCGACCGCCGCCTGGGCCCTGGCAGGCCTGCTGTTCTTGGCGATGGCCTGCGAGCCGGTCGGGATCCAGGCGCAGTTCGTGCTCGGCGCCGCGACGGTGGGCGCCATGGGGCTGATCCGCCTGCTGCGGCTCGACGGCGCCTGGCGCAAGGTGTTCCTGGCGCTCGGCACCGGCCTCGTGCTGCGCTACCTGTACTGGCGGACGACCTCGACGCTGCCGCCCGTCAGCGATCCGGTGAGCTTCGCCTGCGGCCTGACGCTCTACCTCGCCGAACTCTACTCGATCGGCATGCTGTTCATCAGCCTGTTCGTGATCGCCGACCCGCTCGACCGGCCGCCGGCGCCCCGGCTCGCCGACGAGGACCTGCCCACCGTCGACGTCCTCGTGCCCTCCTACAACGAGGACCGCGACCTCCTCGCCGTGACGCTGGCCGCCGCCACCGCCCTGCACTACCCCGCCGACCGCCTCAGCGTGCACCTGCTCGACGACGGCGGCACGGACCAAAAGTGCGACCAGGAGGACGCGGCGGCGGCCGGCGCGGCGCGGCGGCGGCGGGCCGAGCTGATGGGGCTCTGCGCCGACCTCGGCGTCACCTACCACACGCGGGCGAAGAACCTGCACGCCAAGGCGGGCAACATGAACGCCGCCCTGGCCGACACGGACGGCGAGCTCGTCGTGGTGTTCGACGCCGACCACGTCCCCATGCCGGACTTCCTGCAGGAAACGGTGGGCCACTTCCGCCGCGACCCGCGGCTGTTCCTGTGCCAGACGCCGCACTTCTTCTCGAACCCCGACCCGATCGAGAAGAACCTCGCCACGTTCGAGACCATGCCGAGCGAGAACGAGATGTTCTACGGCGTGATCCAGCGCGGGCTCGACAAGTGGAACGCGGCCTTCTTCTGCGGCTCGGCGGCGGTGCTGCGCCGCGCGGCGCTCGACGAGGTCGGCGGCTTCTCGGGCCTGTCTATCACGGAGGACTGCGAGACGGCGCTCGACCTCCACGCGCGCGGTTGGAACAGCCTCTACGTCGACCGGCCGATGATCTGCGGCCTGCAGCCGGAAACCTTCGCCTCCTTCATCGGCCAGCGGTCGCGCTGGTGCCGCGGCATGTTCCAGATCTTCCTGCTGAAGAACCCGCTGTTCAAGCGCGGCCTCAGCCTGGCGCAGCGGGTCTGCTACCTCAGCAACATGACCTACTGGTTCTTCCCGCTGTTCCGGCTGCCATTCCTGGTCGCGCCGTTCCTGTACATCTGGTTCTCGCTGCAGATCTACGTCGCCAACGTGCACGAGTTCGTGTCCTACACGCTGATCTACATGGTCGTGAACGTGATGATGCAGAACACCATGTACGGCAAGGTGCGCTGGCCCTTCGTCTCCGAGCTCTACGAGTTCACGCAGTCGATCTTCCTGTGCCGCGGCCTCGTCAGCGTGGTGATGAACCCGCGGAAGCCCACCTTCAACGTCACCGACAAGGGCAACACGCTGGAGAAGGACTTCCTGTCGGAGCTGGCGCTGCCGTATTTCGCCATCTACGGGCTGATCCTCCTGAGCCAGGTCTACGCCGCCTGGCGCTTCGCCACCGAGCCGGACGGCGGCGACCTCATGCTCGTCGTCAGCCTGTGGAACTTCCTGAACCTCCTGCTGGCCGGCGCCGGGCTCGGGGTGGTGTCGGAGCGCCGCGCCGTGGCGAAGCCGCTCGGCCGGCCGGCCGAGCTCGCCATCGGCACCACGATCGTGCCGGTCAAGATCGACGCCATCTCGGTGCGCGGCTGCACCCTGTCGGCGGAGCCCGGCGCCATCCCGGCCCGGCTCGGCCGCGGCACGGTCGGCATCCTGGCCGTGCCGCGGCGCCCCGGCCACCCGGCGCAGACGCTGCCCGTGGCGCTCGACGGCCCGCCCGGCGACGGGATCGCGGCCTTCACCTTCCCGCAGCTCAAGGCCGAGCACCACCGGCTCATCGCCGCGACGCTGCACCCCGGCAGCGAGGCGCTGGAAGCCTTCCGGGAGAAGCGCCGCAACCACAAGTCCATCCTCGGCGGCGTCGCGGCCTTCGTGCGCTGGGGCCTCGTCGAGCCCCTGCGCGGCTTCGCCTTCCTGGGCCGGCACCTGGCCGGGCTGCGGCGGCCCGAACCCGCCGTGCCGCAGGCGGCGGAGCCCGCCCCGGCCCGGCACGAGCCCGCGAGCCTCGACGGCCTCAAGGCGGCGCTCGGCCCGTCGGCGGCCCTGGCGGACGAGCCACCCTACGCCGCGGTGGCGGCCCGGTGAGCCCCGTGATCTCCACCCTCCGCCGCCGGCCGTCCGTCGCCGCCGCGCTCCTGCTCGGCACAGCCCTGTCGCTGGCCGGCCCGGCCGGCGCCGCGCCCGCCGACGATGCCGACGCGACGGGCACCATCGCGCCGGCCGAGCCGCCCGCGACCCCTGCACCGCTGCACCGGCTCGGCGCCGGGGCGCGGCAGCTGCTGCTGTCCGGCGAGGCCGACGCGCGCGACTACCCGGTCTACCTCACGGCCGCCGAGGCGCGCTCCCACGCCCACCTCCACCTCACCATCACCAACGCCGTGTCGGTGATGGCGGAAGCCTCGCGGCTGCGCGTGCTGGTCAACGACGTGGCTGTGTCGGAGACTCCCATCGCCTCGCCCAGGGCCGAGGACCCCGGCGTGCTCGACATCGACCTGCCGGCCTCGCTGCTCGAACCCGGCTTCAACGCCGTGCGCCTCGAGGTGCAGGAGCGCCACCGCGTCGACTGCTCGCTGGCCGCCACCTACGAGCTGTGGACGCAGGTGGACCCCGCCACGGCCGGCTTCACCTTCGACGGGCTCGCCGCCTCCTCGCTGTCCGACGTGGCCGACCTCCCGGCCCTGCCGGCCGCCGAGGACGGCACGACCCCGATGCGGCTCGTGGTGCCGAAGGGCACCGACGCGGCCGCGCTCGACCGGCTGCTGCGCGCCGCCGAGGCGGTGTCGCTGCGCGGCCGCTTCGCCCATCCGGCCGTCGAGGTGGCGTCGGCGCCCGCGGACCGGCCCGGGCTCGACATCGTGGCGGGCACCGCCGACGACCTCAAGCGCGCCGACCTCGGCGACCTCGTGCCCGACGACGGCGCGCCCGCCGCGCTGCGCCCCGGCGCCACGCCCGGCTATTCGACGCTGGTGCTGTCCGGCCAGGGCCCGGCCGAGGTCGACGCCGCGGTGGCCTCCCTGGGAGGGACGGACGCGTCCGGCACGCCGGCCGGCCTGCGCGCGCTGGCCCTCGCCGGAGGCCGGCCCGTCGAGGGCGGCTCGGCGCTGACGCTGCGGGACCTCGGCGTGCCGACCCAGGAGTTCTCGGGACGGCTGTTCCGCACGGGCTTCGACCTGCTGCTGCCGCCCGACTTCTACCCGGCCGACTACGGCGCCATGACGATCCGGCTCGACGCCGCCTACGCGGCCGGGCTCGACCGCGGCAGCCAGATCCTGGTGCGGGTCAACGGGCACGACGCGGCCTCGCTGCCGCTCGGCGACCGCGCCGGCGACGCGTTCCGGCGGCGGCCCGTCACGGTGCCGCTCGGCAGCCTGCGCCCCGGCCTGAACCACGTCTCGCTGGAAGCGCAGCTCGCCACCGCGGCCGACGCGGCCTGCGACGCCGCCGCCACCGTGTCGGCCGCCGCGGGCGCGGGCGGCAAGCGCTTCGCGCTGCTCGACTCGACGGGCGTCGAGCTGCCCGCCATCGCCCGCATCGCCCGCATGCCGAGCCTGTCCGCCACGGCCGCGGCGGGCTTCCCCTACGCGGGGCGGAAGGCGCCCGGCCTGCTCTACCTGCCGCATCCCGACGCCGACGCCGTGTCGGCCGCCGCCACCCTGCTCAGCCGCGCCGCCGTGGCGGCGGGCGGCCCGATCGACGCCCGCCTGGCGCTCGGCCGCGACGTCGGGCTGAAGGGCCCGGCCCTGGTGGTGGCCGCCTACGCGGACCTGCCGCCCGCCGTGATCGACGCGGCCGGGCTCGACGCGGAGGCCATGCGCGGCGCCTGGAGCCACATCGAGGCGCGCTCGGCCGCCGGCGCCCGGCTGCGCGACGCCCGCGCCCTGGCCGGCCGCCCCCCAGCGCCCGGCGAGGCGGCGATCGGCGAACGCGACGGCGCCACGCTGTTCCGCCGCTGGTCCGACGACGTGTCGGCCGGCCAGTGGCGGCTCAACCCCGGCGCCCTCCTGGCGCGCCTGCTCGAGAAGGCGGCCGGGCTCAGCAGCGCCAACCTGCCGCGCTGGGGCCGCACGGAGGGGCGCGTCGCCGTGACCTCCGACATGCGGCTCGCCGTGGCGCAGCACGAGGCGCCGGGCGGCCACGGCGACACCTGGACGCTGGTGCTGGCCCCGACCGGCGAAACGCTGCGCTCCTCCGTGCTGGCCGTGACCGCGCCCGACCTGTGGAGCCAGTTCGACGGCCGCGCCGCGACCTTCGACCCGCGCTCGGACAGGCTCGCGACCGTCCAGGCCCAGTCCGACTACTTCGTGCCCACCGCCACGCTGTCGCCCGGCAACGTCCGGCTGATCGCGGCCGGCTGGATGTCGACCGAGATCGACGCCTACGTGCTCGGCTTCCTGTTGATCGCCGGGGCCCTCGGCGCCGCCACGGCGGCCGCGGTCAAGCGCTATGGGGTGAAGCCGTGAGCGGGACGACGGCGCTCCGCCGCTCCCCTTCTCCCCGCGAGGGGAGGAGGACGGGCGCCGCCCGCCTCGCCACGATCCTTTCCGCCGCCTGGCTCTGCTTCGCCGCCCCCGCCCTCGCGGCTCCGCAGGACTCCGCCGTGCCGAAGGGTTGGACCGACTACAAGGCGCGCTTCGTGGCCGCGGACGGCCGCGTGGTGGACGACGCCAACGGCAACGTCAGCCACAGCGAGGGCCAGGGCTACGCCATGCTGCTCGCCGTCGCGGCCGACGACGGCGTGGCCTTCGCGCGGCTGTGGGGATGGACGTCCCGCGAGCTGTACCGGCGGCCGGACGGCCTCGCCTCCTGGCGCTGGATGCCCGACGCCGTCCCCCACGTCACCGACGCCAACAACGCCACCGACGGCGACCTCCTGATCGCCTGGGCGCTGCTGCGCGCGGCCCGGCGCTGGAACAGCCCGGACTACCGCGACGTGTCGCGCCGCATCGCCCTCGCGGTGGGCCGGTCCGCGACCTTCACGAGCCGCTTCGGCCTCGCCCTGAAGCCCGGCGCCTCGGGCTTCGACGCCGCCGCCATGGCGGACGGCCCCGTGGTCAACCTGTCCTATTGGGTGTTCCCCGCGCTCGACGCCCTGCCCGAGGTCGCCCCGGAGGTCGACTGGGCGGGTCTGACCCGGACCGGCCTCGCGCTCCTCGAAGCCTCGCGCTTCGGGCCCGGCGACCTGCCCACCGACTGGGTGTCGCTGAAGGGCGCACCGGCGCCCGCCAAGGGCTTCCCGCGCGAGTTCGGCTACAACGCCGTGCGGGTGCCGCTCTACCTCGCCTGGGGCGGGGTCGGCACGCCCGGCCTCTACGCGCCCTTCCTGCGCCTCGCGCGGGACGGCGCCGCGCCCACCACCGTCGACGTCGCGACCGGCCTGCCCCGCGAGCCGCTGCGCGAGGCCGGCTACCGGGCCGTGTTCACCCTCGCGGCCTGCGCGGCTGGCGGCGAGGGTGCGCCCGCCGCCCCGGCGTCCGGGCCAGGCGACCACTATTACCCGAGCTCGCTGCGCCTCCTGGCGGCGCTGGCGGCCGCGGACCGGGACCTCCGATGCGACTGACGCTCGCCACCCTGCTGCTCATGGCCTCGTCCCCCGCCTGGGCCGGCGACATCCTGGTCGTCGACGCGCCCGCGGCCGAGCCCGCGCTGGGCGGCACCGCGGCCAAGGCGCCGGCCGCCCCCGCGTCCGTCGCGGCCCCGGCCGTGCCCTACGCGGGCCTCTACGACTCGCCGCTGTTCGGCCACGTCGCTCCGGCGGTCGACCGCGTGGACGAGACGGCGCTGCGCTTCTACGCCGGGCAGAAGAACCGCGCCCGCGTGGACGCCGAGATCAAGCGCCTGCGCGCCCTCCACCCGGCCTGGCGCGTGCCCGCCAACCTTTACGCCTCGGGCAACGGCGACGACGAGCAGCCCCTGTGGGACCTGTTCGCCGCCGGCCGCACGGAGGAGCTGCGCTCCGCCATCCAGGCGCGCGAGAAGCGCGAGGCCGGATGGCGCCCCTCCGCCGACCTGCTCGCCAAGATGGCGCGGGCCGAGACCGCGGCGCAGCTGAGAGCGCTGTCCGACGCCAAGGACTGGTCGCGCCTGCTCGCGGTCGCGGCCGCCCACCCGGACGCGCTGTCCTGCGCCACGGTGGATCTCGACTGGCGCGTCGCCGAGGCCTTCGCGGGCCTGGGCTCGGCCGAGCGCTCCTACGAGGTCGATGCCGCGATCCTGAAGACCTGCCGCGACCGCGACGAGCGGATGGCCACCGTGCGCAAGGCCGTGGACGCCCTGCCGGCCGCCGACATCGACCGTCTGATCGCCGCCGGCGCCGTGCTGGCCGACGGCTCCGGCGAGTTCGACGAGGTGCGGCTCGACCTCGCGCGCCAGGGGATCGGCCGCGCCCTGTCGGCTGCTGGCGCGGCGTCGGCTGCCGGCACAGCGTCGGCCGCGGACGAGGTCGCGGCCGCCAACCTCGACGCGCTCGGGACCGCGACCCTGCGCTCCGGCGAAGCCTCGGACGCGGCGCTGCTCGGCTGGTACGGATACCGGCACGGCCGCTGGGCCGAGGCCGACGGCTGGTTCAAGCTCGCGCTCCGGAACTCCGACGGCGACCCCAAGCTGGCCGAGGGCCACGCGCTGGCGCTGAAGGAGCTCGGCCGCCTCGACGAGGCCGAACAGCTCGCCCACGCGTGGCGCGAACGCTCGGGGGCGATGCGCGACCTCTTCGTGTCCCTGATGACGGCGCGCCTCGCCTCCACCGACGCCTCGGCGGTCGACCCGGCCGAGATGGCCGACTTCTCGTCCATCCTGCTCGCGGACCGCTCGGTCGCGGCGGCCGGCGCGCTCGGCTGGACCGCCTGGAACCGCGGCGACCTCGACGCCGCCGCGCTGTGGTTCGGCCGCGCCGTCGAGTGGTGCGGCACGGGCGAGGTGCCCGACAAGGTCGTGGAGGGCTGGGGCCTCACCCTGAAGCGCCTCGGCCGCTTCGACGCCGCCGAGGACTTCCTCTACGCCCGCAGCGACCGCTCGCCCGCGGCGCGCGACCTCTACGTCGCCGTGGCGGTGTCGGCGCTGTCGGGCGGCCCCTCGCCGGGCGCGGTCGGCCCGAACCTCCCCGCCGCCGCCCTGTCGCCCGAGCGCCTCGACCGCTTCGCCGCCGTGATCGGCGCCGCGCGCTCGGCGGCCGGCGCCGCGGCGCTGGGCTGGCGGGCCCTGCGCGACGGCCGCCCCGCCGAGGCGGTCGACCGGTTCCGGGACGCCGCCGCCTGGTCGCCGGACGGCGCCGCGGACCTGCCCACCGTCGGCGGGCTGGTGCTGGCGCTGAGGGACGCCGGCCGCCTCGCCGAGGCCGAGGACCTCGCCTGGGGCCACGTCCGCGCGTCCGAGCAGCTCCGCGACAGCTACCGCGGCCTCATGGTGGCGCAGTTGTCGACGCCGTCCCTGGCCGAGCGGCTGACGCCCGAGCGCGTGCTGCGCTTCGCCGCCCTGGTCGAGTCCGAGTCGTCGAGCGCGGGCGCTGAGGCGCTCGGCTGGTACCGCCTCAACGGCGACGGCTGCGGCTACGCGGCCGACTGGTTCCGCCGCGCCGTGGCCTGGTCGTCCGACCGCGCCGGCACGGCCAAGGCTAACGAGGGCCTGGCCCAGGCGCTCGCCCGCGCCGGCCACACGGCCGAGGCCGACGACGTCGCCTCGGCCTGGGCCGACCGCTCGCCCGGCATGCGGGCGCTCGACGTCAAGCTGATGGCCGACGCCCTGACGCGCGACCTGTTCCCCGCGGCGGTCGACGAGGCCCGGCTCGGCCGCTTCGCCGCCCTGGTGCGGGCCGAGCGGTCCGCCACGGGCGCGCAGGCGATGGGCTGGCACCGCTACCGCGACGCCGGCCAGGGCTACGGCGTCGACTGGTTCGCCGACGCCGTCCGCTGGTCGCCCGACCGCCGCCCCGACGCCAAGACCGTGGAGGGCTACGCGTCCGCGCTGCGCGACGTCGGCCGGCTCGCCGAGGCCGAGGAGGTGCTCTACCACTTCGCCGGCACGGTGCCCGTGATGCGGGACCTGTACATCGACACGGTGGTGTCCGAGCTGACGCTCGACAACCCGCCCGAGCCCATGCCGCACGACCGGCTGGCGCTCTTCATCGCGGTGGCGACGCCGCTGCGCTCGGCCGCCGCCGCGCAGGCGATCGGCTGGTACCGCTTCGCCCGCCGCGAATATTCCGACGCGGCGATCTGGTTCAAATACGCGGTCGACTGGTGGCCGGCCCTGCCGGCCGACGCCGACCGCTACACCTACGTGCCCGAGGGCTTCCTGCCCCGGCTCGCGCGTCTCGCGTTCAAGCCGGAGGACTACCGCCGGACGCCGCGCGCCTTCACGAGCCGCGTTCACGGGAGCGACGCGTCGCAACACCGCTACGTCGACACGTTCGGCGGCCTCGCCACGACCTGGACCGGCTACGCGCTGACGCTGGACGCGCTCGGCCGCACCCCGGAAGCCGAGGACATCGCCTTCGCGTGGCGCGACCGCTGGCCGGCGCTCGGCCGCATGTTCGTCGACATGGCCATCCGCACGCTGACCCGCGGCGGCCCCTGCGGCGCGGCCCCGGGGGCGGCCGAGGTCGCGCCCGACCGCCTGAAGCGCTACGGCGCCGTGATCGAGGAAGAGCGCGACGCGGGCGGCGCGGCGGCGCTGGGCTGGGCCGCCACGGCGCGGCACGACCCCGCCGAGGCCGCGGTGTGGCTCAAGGCGGCCGTCGACTGGCGGCCCAGCGACGCCGCGCTCGACGGCCGCGCCATGGCGGGCTACGTGGCGGCGCTGCGCGCCTCGGGCCGGGCCGAGGAGGCCTATGCGGCCGCGTCCGCCTGGGCCGAGCAGGCGCCGGAGGTGGAGGCGGGGCTGCTCGACGCCGCGCTCGACATGCTGTCGGCCGGCGCCGAGGCGTCGAAGGACCGGCCGGCGCCCTCGCCCGAAGCGCTCGGCCGCGCCGTGGCCCTGGCCGAGGCGGACGGCTCGGCCCGCGGCCCCGCGGCGCTCGGCTGGTACTACCTCAACACGAAGCGGCCCGCCCTGGCGCTGCCGCGGTTCAAGCTCGCCGTGGAGCGCGCTGACGCCCCCGGCGCGTCCCCGCCCGCCGCCCCCGTCGCGACGGCGGGACGCTGCCCCGCCCCGGCCGAGACGGCCGGCGCGGACGCGCTGCCCAAGGCCGTGGAGGGCTTCGCGCTGGCGCTGCGGGCCGTCGGGCGCGACGCCGACGCCCTCACCTTCGCCGAAGCCTGGGGCGCGAAAGTGCCGGCGCTGGCCGCCCTGCCCGGCGACATCGTGGCCGAGGCGGTCGGCCGCGACGGCGGGCGCGGCACGCTCCCGCCCGAAGCGCTCGACCGCATGGCGGCCTCGGCGCGGCGCACGCGCTCCGTGCCGGCCGCGGCGGCCTTCGGCTGGGCCGCCTACGGCCGGCGCGACTGGACGGGCGCGGCGGACTGGTTCGCGGAGGGCATCGCGTGGTCGCCGGACAGCCGCGGCCCGGCGAAGCTCGTCGAGGGCTACGCGGCGAGCCTCCACAACGCGTGCCGCTTCGCCGACGCCGAGCGCGTCGCCCTGTCCCGCCCCGACGAGGACGCCGACGGGCGGCTGCGCACCATCTACGTCGACACGGTCGCCGACCGCGTGGCCCGCGCCCGCACCGGCGCGGCGCTCGCCCCCGCGGACGCGGCCCAGTTCGCCGCGGCCACGATGGCGGTGTCGTCGCCCAACGGCGCCCAGGCGCTCGGCTGGTACGCCTACCGGTCGCGCCAGTTCGGGGCCGCAGCGGCCTGGTTCGAGAAGGCGCTCGCCTGGCGCGCCACCGAGGCGCAGGCCTACGGCCTCGCGCTGAGCTACCGCCGCCTCGGCGACGCCGCGAACCTCGCGCGCGTGCTGTCGGCCTACGAGGCCCGCTACCTGTCGCTCGGCGCCGTGCGCCGCGCCGGGATCGGCGGACGCGAGCCCCCGGTCCCGAACTTCGGCGACCTCGCCCGCCGCGGCTGCGCCGCCGCGCCGGAGCCGGCCCACGCCGACGCGGGGGACGCGATCGCGCGCCCGGCCCCCGTCATGGCGGCGCTGGCCGAGGGCGAGGCCGCGACCGCCCCGGCCCCCACAGCCCTGGAGGCCGGTCCGGCCCCGCGCCGCGCGGCCCCGGCCGGCGCGCCGGCCCGTGCGCCCCGCGCCCCCGCGCCGCGGATCGAGGCCGAGGCGAGGTCCGCGCGGGAGGCCGGCGCCGCCCCCCGCGAGCCCGCGCCGTCGGGCGGCGCCGCCGCGGCCCTGGCCGCGAAGGACTACGCGCGCTGCCTGTCGATCCTGGCGCGCCGCCCGGCCCGCGCGGCCGGCGACCGCGAGACCGAGGGCTGGTGCCTGCTCGGCGCCGAACGGCCCGCCGAGGCCGCGGAAGCCTTCCGGGCCGCCGGGTCGCACGCTTCCGGCCGTGTCGCGGGCGACAGCGCCCTCGGCGAGTCCCTGTCCCACCTCGCGGCGGGCGAGACCGCGGAGGCGGTGGACAGCGCCGGCCGGGCGCCGATCGGCGCCGACAAGCGGCGCGACCTCGGCCTGCAGATCCTGTCGCACCAGGCGCTCGACGCCTACCGGGCGGGCCGCTGGGCGGAGGTGCTCGACGTGCTGCGGCGCCGGGCGGGCTTCGCCGCCGAGCCGCGCGACCTCACCATGCTGCGCGGCTGGTCGCTCTACCACCGGGGCGACTACGCGGCGGCGCGCGCGGCCTTCGCGGCGGCCGACGGCCTCCTGTCGGACCGCGACAGCCGCGGCGCCCTCGCCACGGTCGAATCCGTGACCACCAACAAGGCGTTCCGATGAGCCTCCCCCGCCTCGCCCCGCTGCTGGCCTCCGCGCTGTGCCTGTCGGCCTGCGCGGCCGGCTCGCCCGGCCCGGCCGTCGGGCGCTACCCCGCGGCGGGCCGGGAGGAGGCGCCGCTGGCGTCCCTGCCGGCCGCGGCGGGCCGCGTCGTGGCGGTGCGGCGGATCCCCTATTCCAACGGCTTCGGCCAGGAGATCGTGCTCGACGGCCCGCGCGCCATGTCGGGCGAGAACCGCATCACCGTGGAAGCCCTCACCTCCGCGCGCACGGGCCTCGCCGGCCAGGGCGCGGAGGAGTTGAAGCTCGGGCCGCCCACCGACGTCGAGATCGCGGCCGAGATGGAGCGCGCCCTGCCCGGCGTGGCGATGCACCTCGCCCCCGCGCCGGAGCGGGGCGAGGACGGGCCGATCGGCTACGCGGCCGGCGCGGCGGGGCGCCTGTCCTGCGTCTACGCCTGGCAATATCTCGCGCCGGCGCGGCCCCTGTCGCTGTTCGAGGGCGCCGCCGGCACCGGCGCGCTGCCCGTGTCGGTCCGGGTGAGGCTGTGCCGCGAGGGACCGGCGGCCGCCCTGGTCGAGGCGCTGCGCGGCCTGCGGGCGTGGCGACCCGACGGGTCGGAGCCCGTCGCGCTCCGGTCGCCCGCGGGCGGCGACGCCCTGACCGAGGCGGTCGGCTCGCTCCCGCCCGCGCCCGCGGTGGAACCCGCCCCAGCCGCCGCCCCGTCCGTCGCCGCGCCGCGCCGGCGGCGCCACCGCCTCGCCGCGGTCTCGCGGCGGGCCGTCGCCCACCTGTCCCGGACCTCGCGCCGGCGCGTCCCGGACGGCTCTGACGGACTCGCGGGCGTGCCGCCGCTGCCGATGCCCGGCGACATCCCGGCCGCGCCGCGACCCGCGGCACCCGCACCGCGGGCCGCCGCGGCGGACCTCGGCGGCATGCCGATGCCGCGCTGAAGGGGAGGTCCCGGCGCTCAGGCGCCGGACGCGGCCCGGAGTTCCAGGATCTCGGGCGCCGGCGCGGTGTCGTCCACCGTGACGAACAGGCCCGCGCGGTGCGACAGGCGGCCGAGGTCGACGCGGCTCAAGGCCGAGGTGAGGACGGGGCTCACGATGAGGCCGACGTAGCTCGGGGCGAGCCACAGCGCGTACCAGCCGCCGGCCGCCCAGGCCGAGACCGCCAGGGCGACGCCGACCATCACCTGGGTGGAATGGCAGCGCCAGGCCTCGGCGAGCGTGACGTGGCGGTCGGCGCGCGACTGCGCCACCCAGGGCACGACGCGGCCGAGCACGGTCCACAGCACGAAGCCGGCGTTGACCAGCGACAGCAGCGGCCCGAGCAGCAGCCAGATCCCCTGCTCCAGCGCGGCGCCGGCGGCGAGGCGCCCGGTGCCGCCGAACTCGGCCCGGAGCCGCGCGTCGCCGAAGGCGCGCACGAGGTTGAGCACGCGGGGCACCAGGATCAGCACGGCCGCGAGCGCGAGCAGGCCGGCCGCGGCGGGCCCCCGCTCCGTGGCCCCGTAGGCGAGCAGCCCGAGCCCGCCCTTGGCGCCGAGCCACGGCCCGAGCAGCACCCGCGCGGCGCCGCCGAGCACGAACAGCCACCACAGCGGCGCCGTGAGGTAGCCGCCGATGCCGAGCAGGATGTGGCCGCGGCTGGCGGACTTGAGCCCCGGCAGGCCGAGGATGCGCGCGTGCTGCAGGTTGCCCTGGCACCAGCGGCGCTCGCGGCCCATCAGGTCGACCGTGTTGGTGGGCATCTCCTCCCAGGTGCCGTCGAACTCGGGCAGCAGGCGCGTGTCCCAGCCGGCGCGCGCCATCAGGGCGGCCTCGACCACGTCGTGGCACAGGATCTCGCCGCCGAAGGGCGGCACCCCCGGCAGCACCGGCAGGCGGCAATGGGCGCGGAACGGCGCCACGCGCAGGATGGCGTTGTGGCCCCAATAGGAGCTTTCCGCGCCCTGCCAGAAGTCGAGGCCGCGCAGGGCGAGGGGCGCGTAGAGCCGCACGGCGAACTGCTGGATGCGCGCGAACAGCGTCTCGTGGCCCGTGGCGTAGGACACGGTCTGCACGATGCCGACCCGCGGGTTCTCCTCCATGAGGCGGATCAGCCTGCGGATGGCGGCGCCGCTCATCAGGCTGTCGGCGTCGAGCACGACGGCGAAGTCGTAGGCGTCGCCCGTGCGGTCGAACATCTCCATGACGTTGCCGGCCTTGCGGCCCGTGTTGGTCGCGCGGTGGCGGTAGAACACGGCCGGCAGCTCGGGCGCGGCGGGCATCGCCGCCCAGAGCCGGTGCTCGTCGGCCGCGACCGCGGGGCGGCGGGTGTCGCTGAGCACGTGGATGTCGACGTCGTCGACGCGGCCCGTCCGGGCGATGGACCGGCGGGCGATCTCGACGTAGGCGAAGACGGCCTCCGGGTCCTCGTCGCAGATCGGGACCACGAGGGCCGTGCGGCTCAGCCCCGTCGCGACCGGCTCCACGGTCCCGGCCCGCCGCTCCAGCGGCGTCAGCGCCTCGCGGCCGCGCAGCCAGGAGGCGAAGCCGAGCACCAGCTGCCACACCATCAGGCCCTCCCAGGCCATCACCAGCGCGAAGGGGACGAGCAACGCCCAATCGAGCGCGCCGTGCGGCGCCGACAGGAGCACGCCGACCGACAGGGCGAGCGCCAAAATCGCCAGGGCGAGGCTGGGCAGGACGAGGAGGAGGCGGCGGCCGCGGGCGCGGCGGAGAGACAGGTGGGCGTCGGCGGCGGAGTGGAGGGCAGCGTCGACCAAGGAAGCATCCGCGGTGGGAGGGCGTGCGACGATCATCCCGGACCGTGATTCGGGGGAAGCGCCGAGGGTTCAGTGGCAGTTTCGCGTGACGACGGAATGCGTCACCGCGTCCGGCCGCGCGGAAAAGCGCATGTGACGCAGGGAGAGTCCAATACTGGCAAGCCGTTCACGATGCCACTAAGGCCTCCCTCACCATCTCCCAGCTGTCGCGATCGGGCGCGTTGAGCAGCCCGCCGTCGTGGCGCGTCGGGGAATAGGGCGTCCCGTCGAGGCGGGCGGAATAGCCTCCCGCCTCGGCGTGGATCAGCACGCCCGCGGCGTGGTCCCAGGGCATCAGCTTGGAATAGAGCGCGAAGTCGTAGAAGCCGCCGCAGAGCAGGCGGTACTGGTGCGCGGCGCAGCGGTAGTCGGACGCGTTGGCGACGCGCGGGAAGCGCGACGGCACGCGGGTCCGCTCCTCGTCGGGGAAGAAGGTCCAGGACACGAGCCCGGCCATCTCGGCGAGCGACGGCGCGGGCCCGACGCGCAGGTCGTGCCGGCGCCCGTCGGCGCGCTCCAGCCAGGCGCCCTCGCCCCGCACCGCCGCGGCCCAGTCGTCCTCGACGGGGTCGAGGATCACGCCGGCGACGGTCTCGCCGCGGCGGAGCACGGCCGCCATCATGCCGAACAGCGGCAGGTTCGAGGCGAAGTTCTTGGTGCCGTCGATCGGGTCGATCACGAAGGCGAGCTCGGGCTCGGCGAGCCGGTCGAGCAGCGCGGGATCGCGCTCCGTCGCCTCCTCGCCCACCACCGTGCAGCCCGGGAAGGCGCGGGCCAGCGCCGCCGCGATGGCGGCCTCGGCGGCCTCGTCGGCGTCGGTGACGAGGTCCTGGCGCGAGGACTTCTCGCGCGTGCGCTTCGGCACGAGGCCGCGGAAGCGCGGCAGGACCTCGGCGCGGGCGGCGTCGCGCAGGATGGTGACGAGGGTGCCGAGCTCGGCGGCGGTGAAGGTCGACACGGGGCGGCACCGGGGCGGGAGGGATCGCGTGCCGCTCGTATCGGAGGGAGGCGGCCGCCACAAGCCGGCCGCGCTCCGGGCCGGTTCAGGCGATCTGCGCCTCGACGGCGTCGCCGACCTTGACCGGGTTGCGCAGGGCGGCATCGAGCTGCGCCGTGTCGAGCTCGCCCTCCCAGCGGCTGATCACCAGGGCCGCGACGCCGTTGCCGATGAGGTTGGTGAGGGCGCGGCACTCGCTCATGAACTTGTCGATGCCGACCAGGATGGCCACGGAGGCGAGCGGGATCTCGGGCACGATCTCCAGCGTGGCGGCCAGCGTGATGAAGCCCGCGCCGGTGACGCCGGACGCGCCCTTCGAGGTCAGCGCCGCGATGAGCAGGATCTTCAGCTCCTGCGCGAGCGTCAGGTCGGTGTTGGTGGCCTGCGCCAGGAACAGCACCGCCAGCGTCATGTAGATGTTGGTGCCGTCGAGGTTGAAGCTGTAGCCGGTCGGGATGACGAGGCCGACGACGGGCTTCGAGGCCCCGAGCGCCTGCATCTTGCGGATCATGTTGGGCAGCACGGTCTCGGAGGACGAGGTGCCGAGCACGATGAGCAGTTCGTCCTTGATGTAGACGATGTAGCGCCAGATCGAGAAGCCGGCCGCGCGGGCGATGAGGCCGAGCACGACGAAGATGAACAGCAGGCTCGTGGCGTAGAAGGTGGCGATGAGCTGGCCCAGGAAGGCGAGGCTCTTGAAGCCGAAGGCCCCCACCGTGAACGCCATGGCGCCGAAGGCGCCGATCGGCGCGAAATGCACGATGATGCCGATGATGCGGAAGAACACCTTGCCGGCGGCGTCGATGCCGGCCGCGACGCGCTCGCCGACCTCGCCGAGGCGCGACACCGCGATGCCGGTGAGGATGGCGACGAGCAGCACCTGCAGGAGGTCGCCCTTGGCGAAGACGTCGCCATAGCTCGTCGGGATGATGGCCATCAGGTGGGCCACCACGCTGTCGCCCTTGGCGGCCGTGACGAAGTTGGCGACCGACGCCTGATCCAGCGTCTTGGGGTCGATGTTGAAGCCCGCGCCGGGCCGCACGACGTCGGCCACGATGAGGCCGATCGCCAGGGCCAGGGTCGACACGACCTCGAAGTACACGATGGCCTTGATGCCCACGCGGCCGACGCGCTTCAGGTCGCCCATGGTGGCGATGCCGTGCACCACGGTGCAGAAGATGACCGGCGCGATCATCATCTTGATGAGGTTCACGAAGGCGTCGCCGAACGGCTTCATGTTGGCGGCGAGGCCGGTCTTGCCGGGGAACAGCACGCCCAGCACGGCGCCGATCACGATGGCGATCAGCACCTGGACGTAGAGAAGCTTGTACCAGGGGCGGCGGGGCGCTGCGGCGAGCAGCCTCGGGTCTTCCGCATTCATGGTTCGTTTCTCCCGGATTTTACCGGACCGTAGCGGCGGGGCGGGGCGCTGGAAAGGGGTTTCGGCGCGCCGCTCCGCTCCTCCCCCGCGAACGGGGGAGGGGCGAGGATCAATCGTCCTGCGCGGCTTCCGCGGCCGCCAGCGCCGTCATGTTGACGATGCCGCGCGCCGTGACCTTCTGCACCAGCACGTGCAGCGGCTTCTGCAACCCCAGCAGCATGGGGCCGACCTGGAGGCCGCTGGCCGCGGCGCCGAGCAGCGTCAGGCCGATGTTGGCGGCGTCGAGGTTGGGCATCACGAGGAGGTTGGCGGCGCCTTCCAGCGGGCTGTCGCTGACGAGGCGGTCGCGCAGGGGGGCGCTCAGGGCCGCGTCGGCGTGCATCTCGCCGTCGACCTCGAGGTCGGGCGCCTGCGCGCGGATCAGCGCGAGCGCGCGGCGCATCTTGCGCGCCGAGGGCGAGGAGCCCGCGCCGAAGGACGAGTGGCTGAGCAGCGCCGCCTTGGGCACGACGCCGAAGCGGCGCACCTCTTCGGCGGCCAGCAGCGTCATCTCGGCGATCTGCTCGGCCGTGGGCTCGTGGTTGACGTGGGTGTCGCAGATGAACAGCGCGCCGCTCTGCAGGATCAGCCCCGACAGGGCGTAGACGCGGCTGCCCGCCTCCGGCCGCACGATGGGCAGCGTGTAGGCGAGGTGGCGCGACCAGTCCCCCGTGCCGCCGACGAGGGCCGCGTCGGCGTGGCCGGACTGCAGCAGCATGGCGGCCGGGATGGCGAGGCGGGTCCGCATGCGCCGCGCCGCGGCCTCGGGCGGCACGCCGCGGCGGTCGACGAGCTTCTGGTAGTCCTTCACCAGCGGGCCGAACACGTCGGCGTCCTCGGCCGGGTCGAGCACCGTGACGCCGGCGCCCGCGCGCAGCCGGAGCCCGAGCGCGGCCGCCTTGCGGTCGATCACGGCGCGCGAGCCGATCAGGATCGGCTCGGCCAGGCGGTCGTCGACCACGGTCTGCACGGCGCGCAGCACCCGGTCGTCCTCGCCCTCGGCGTAGACGACGCGCTGCAGCCTGCGCCGCGCCGCCTCGAAGACGGGGCGCATGAGCTGGCCGGAGCGGAACACGAAGCGCTCGAGGTCGCGCGCGTAGGCGTCGAAGTCGGCGATGGGCCGCAGCGCCACGCCGGACGCCATCGCGGCCCGCGCCACGGCGGGCGCCACCTGGAGGATCAGCCGCGGGTCGAAGGGCTTCGGGATGATGTATTCGGGCCCGAACACGGGGGCTTGGCCGCCGTAGGCCGAGGCCACCACGTCCGAGGCCTCGACGCGGGCGAGTTCCGCGATGGCGTTGACGGCCGCGATCTTCATGTCCTCGTTGATCTCGGTCGCGCCCACGTCGAGCGCGCCGCGGAAGATGAACGGGTAGCAGAGGACGTTGTTGACCTGGTTCGGGTAGTCCGACCGGCCGGTGGCGATGATGGCGTCGGGCCGCGCCTCGCGGGCGAGCTCGGGGGTGATCTCGGGGTCGGGGTTGGCGAGCGCCAGGATGAACGGGTCCGGCCCCATGGTCTTCAGCCACTCGGGCTTGAGCACGCGCGGGGCCGACAGGCCGAGGAACACGTCGGCGCCGGGCAGCGCCTCGGCGAGCGTGCGCGCGTCCGTGCGCTTGGCGTAGCGCGCGAGGTTCGGGCCCATGGGGTCGCCGCGTTCCGCGTGCACCACGCCCTTGATGTCGGTGAGCGTGACGTTCTCGATGCGGAGGCCCATCGACACGAGCAGGTCGACGGTGGCGAGGGCCGCGGCGCCGGCGCCCGACGACACGAGACGGACGTCGGACAGCGCCTTGCCGCGCAGCCGGAGGCCGTTGACCAGGGCCGCGGCGCAGACGATGGCGGTGCCGTGCTGGTCGTCGTGGAACACGGGGATCTTCATGCGCGAGCGGAGCGTGCGCTCGATCTCGAAGCACTCGGGGGCCTTGATGTCCTCGAGGTTGATGGCGCCGAAGGTCGGCTCCAGCGCGGCCACGACCTCGATGAAGCGCTCGGGGTCGGAAGCGTCGACCTCGATGTCGAAGCAGTCGATGCCGGCGAACTTCTTGAAGAGGACGGCCTTGCCCTCCATCACGGGCTTGCCCGCCAGGGCGCCGATGTTGCCGAGGCCGAGCACGGCGGTGCCGTTCGACACCACGCCGACGAGGTTGCCGCGCGCCGTGAGGTCGCGCGCCGCTTCCGGGTCCTCGACGATGGCCGTGCAGGCGTGGGCGACGCCCGGCGAATAGGCCAGCGCGAGGTCGCGCTGCGTCGCCATGCGCTTGGTGGGCTCGACTGACAGCTTCCCGGGGGTCGGATAGCGGTGGTAGTCGAGCGCCGCCTTCTTGAAGTCCTCGGCCACGTCGCGTCTCCCCCTGATGTGCTGCGGCGCGGGGCCGCGATTCATCCGCGACAATGGCACGGCGATCCGCGGGGGTGAACCCGGAGAGGTTGGCGCTAAGTGAGCTTCATCGGTCAGCCGGGAGGATGGAGCAGCCCGATGCCGATGGTCGAGACAAACGCGCGGCGGATCCTCGACCGCCTCGCTGCGGAAGGCTGGAGGACGGATGGCGGGTCGAAGCACGCGAAGCTGTCCCATCCGAACAGGCCCGGGATCGTCATCCTGGTCCCCCGCCATCGCGAGATCGCCCCCGGCACGGCGCGCGCGATCGCTCGCGCAGCGGGTTGGATTTGACAGGGCCGGCTCCTCGGCCACCTCATCGGCGGCAGCCGCAGTTCATCGGATCGAACGCCATGGCTAATTACCTAGCATTGATCGAAACGACCGAAGCCGCTTTCGGCCTGATCATCCCTGACTGTCCCGGCTGCTGCGCGATGGGACACAGCTACGACGAGGTCTACGAAAACGGTGTCGAAGCTTTGCGCGAGTGGATAACGGATCGCGTGGCCGCCGGCTTCCCGCCGCCGCGACCGCGAGACGCTTTCGCACTTCGTCGAGATCCCGCGTTGGCCGAGGACTTCGATTCGGGGTCGGTGATCGCGACGCTGCCGCTGCTGCTGGATACGGGGACCGAGATCCCGGCCGACGTCTCGCTCGACGCCGGCCTCCTCCTGCAGATCGATGACGCGGCCAAATTGCGCGGCATCTCGCGCTCCGCCTTTCTGGCGGCAGCGGCGCGGGAGAAGATCGCCATCGGCCGCTGACACCTATTCCATCACCAGCGGGTTCGGCATCTCGGCCTCCAGCGCGTCGTCGAGTTTGCCGGCGCGGCGGTCGCGCAGGGGGCGCTCCTCCATCCACATCAGGAAGGCCCAGGCGAGCCCGAGCCCGAGGCAGGCCGCGGCGAAGACCCAGCGGAACACGCCGGCGAGGTGGGCCGCGTCGGCGCCGCGGATCAGGCTCTCCATGTCGTGGCCGGCGTTGTTCGCCGAACCGCCGAGCACGATGGTGCCGAAGGCCGCCACGATCAGCGCGCCGCCGAGCGAGCGGAAGAAGTTCATCGACGCCGTGGCGATGCCGAGCTGGTGGAAGTCCACCGTGTTCTGGATCGCGATGGTGGACAGCGGCAGGATGGTGCCGAGCCCCATCGACAGGAACAGGAACAGCACCTCCAGAGCGGCGAAGGGCAGGGCGCGGCCTTCCACCGCGATCGCGGCGCAGCAGGCGACGCTGACGCCCATCATGGCGATCGGCAGGCGCTTGTAGTGCCGGAAGTACAGCATGGACCGGCCCGACAGCGTCGCCCCCGTCACGGTGCCGACCATCAGCGGCACCAGGGCCACGCCGGACTGGCTGGCGGTGAGGCCGAGCACGCCCTCCAGGAAGATCGGCACGTAGATGGTCAGGCCGATGAAGGTGCCCATGGCGAAGCAGGCCGCCAGCGTGGCGCTGTAGACCACCTGGTCCTTCAGCACCTCGGTCGGGATCAGCGGCTCGGCGGCCGTCGCGAGCCGGAGGCCGAAGCCGAGGCCGAGCGCGGCCGCGGCGACGAGCAGCGACACCACGACCGGCGAGCCCCAGGGATAGCGCACGCCGCCCCAGCTCAGCGCCAGCAGCAGCGCGCAGGAGCCGAGCACCATCAGGGCCGCGCCGGGCCAGTCGAGCCGGTGGCGGCGCTCGTGGCGGGGCAGCGCCTTGAGCTGGGCGTTGGTGAGCAGGAAGGCGGCGAGGCCGAGCGGCAGGTTGATCCAGAAGATCATCGACCAGTGCAGGTGCTGGGCGAAGAAGCCGCCGAGCAGCGGCCCCGCCACCGACGAGGCCACGAAGACGCCGGCGATGTAGACCTGGTAGCGCGCCCGTTCCTTGGGCGACATGATGTCGCCGATGATGGTCTGCGACAGCGCGATCAGCCCGCCGCCGCCGATCCCCTGCAGCCCCCGCGCCAGGGCCAGCGCCACCATGGACTTGGCCATCGCGCAGGCGAGCGAGCCGAGGCTGAAGGTCGCGATGGCGATCAGCAGCATGATGCGCCGGCCGTGGATGTCGCTGAGCTTCCCGTAGAGCGGGGTCACCGCCGTCGAGGCGAGCAGATAGGCCGTCACCACCCAGGGCAGGTTGACGGCGTCGCCGAGGTCGAGCCCGATCGTCGGCATGGCGGTGGCCACGATGGTCTGGTCGAGGGCCGCGAGCAGCATGGCGGTCATCAGGCCGATGATGATCGAGCGGATCTGGCGGTCGGTGAGGCGGGCGGGGGCGGCGGGCATCGGCTGCGGTGCGTTCATCTCGGCTCCCCGGTCCGCCCGCCTTATGGGCTCGCCGGGGCCAGGGCGCAACGGACTGTGTGCAATTTGTCCGACGATGCCCGCAGCGGCACGCCGTCCGAGAGCTGTGCGATCGGGATGCGGATGTCGGCTTCGCTCACACGCCGATGCGCCCCACCGCAGGCAGCTTGATCCCGGGCCGGCGCAGGTCGATCCCGATCACCCCGCCGAGCAGGTTGAGCTCGATCCCCTCCACCCAGGCGACCGTCAGCCCGACGTAGCCGCCGGCCGACAGCCTGAAGCCGGTGCGCGACGGCGCCCAGGCCAAGACGGTGCCGTCGACCGGGAAGTCCTTGCCGATGGCGGTCGGCGGCAGCACGGCGCCGGAGTCCGGCACGGCGGCCAGCACGGTCTGCACGAAGGTGTTGGAGTTCGGCCCGGGCCAAGCCCTGTAGTCGCCCTGGTTGCGCCAGCGGTAGGTGTCGATGGCGGCGCGCATGCGCGGGATCAGCGCCGCGGCGGCCGGCCCGTCGGCGGAGAACACGGCTTCCGGCGCGCGGCCGAACCAGCGGCCGTCCGGGGCGAAGCCGTTGAGGCGGATCGGGTTGCCCCAGGCGGTGAGGTCGTAGCGGTCGTAGCGCGAGGCGCCGGCCTCCTTCAGAACGAGCCAGCAGTGCACGGCGACGATGCCGCGCCAGCTCACCGTGGGGGCCGCGTAGACCCGCACGGCCGCCGCGGAATGGGCGGCCGCCGACGGCAGCAGGCCGGTGGCGGAGCGATCGGCGCCGCGCCAGTCGAAGGCCGGCGCCCGCCAGTAGAGCGCGGCGCGGACGGCGGCGGGGGCGAAGAACAGGACCAGGAAGCAGAGGGGGATCAGGGTGCGGAGCATGGGGGTCCGGAGGAGCGAGATCCCATCCTATGTGGTGGGCCGGCGTCCCGTGCGCAGCCCCGCCCACGGCGCGCGGGCCGGCTCGTCAACCGCCGGATGCGGGTCTATCGTCGAGCCCCGCATCCGGAACCGGAGAAGGCCATGGTGACCATCGGACTGGACGAGGCCCGCGCCGACATCGCCGCCCTCCTCGACCGCGTCGAGAAGGGCGAGGACGTGCTGATCACGCGGGAGGTCGCCCGCGCGCCAGAGCTGGCCGGAGGGCTCACCATGGAGGAGATCCTCCGACCGCTCGATGAACTGAGGAACAGCCTTCCCCCTTGGGACCGACCGAGCGCCGAGATGCTGCGAGAGCTCCGCGACGAGGGGTACTGATGCTGTACTTCGACACGAGCTTCTTGACGCCGCTGTTCAAGCTCGAACAGAGCAGCCCTGACGTCAAAAAATTCACGGTGGGCCTGACGCCACGCATGCTGGCCATCAGCGAGTGGACGCGGGTCGAATTCGCTTCTGTCCTCGCCAAGGACGTCCGCATCGGCAGGATGACGCCTGTCCAGGCCGGTGCATTGAAAACGGCCTTCGAGGTTGCGGTCGCACAAGGCTACCTCGTTCTCGACGTCGCACGCCGCGACTTCGACCTCGCGCGCCGCCTGCTGTCGGACCACCGCAGCGGCCTGCGCGCGGGCGACGCGCTCCACCTCGCCGTCGCGGCCAACAACGCCGCCGCCGGCGTGTACAGCCTCGACAGGGTCATGATCGCCGCCGGGCTGTCGCTCGGCCTGCCGATGAACGCCGGCTTCGCCGCCGCGATTTGACCGCGCCCGGAGGCCGGCCCGGATTGCGCCCCGCGCGACGCCTCCCCACCTCACGCTCGCCCCCGCCCCGGAGCAGCGCCATGACCTACACCACCATCGAGCACGACGCGGCCCACGCCGCCAGCGCCGCCGAAGCCCTCGCCCGCCTGAAGCGCCTGAAAACCATCGCCTGGGCGGTCGACGGCGTGTTCCGCCTGCCCGGCACCCGGTTCCGCTTCGGCCTGAACAGCGTCATCGGCGCGACGCCCGCGGCCGGCGACGTGCTGCTGGCCGGCATCTCGCTCTACATCGTCAACGAGGCGCGCAAGATCGGCCTGCCCAAGGAGAAGATCGCCCGCATGCTGGCCAACATCGGCGTGGAGGCGGCCGCCGGCGCGGTGCCGCTGATCGGCACGCTGTTCGACATGGGCTTCAAGGCCAACCTCAGGAACATCGCCATCATCGAGGAGCACCTCGGCGTGGCGCCCACCGCGAAGCGCTGGCTCTGAACCGACGCGGACACGCGGCGTCAACGGCTCGGCGCGCAGGATCGCGCGACCTTTCCGAAGAGGCCGACCCGTGACCCCGACCGAACCGGCCCTCGCCCTCCGCTCCCTGCGCAAGGGCTTCGGCGCCGGCGTCCCCGCGGTCGACGGGCTCGACCTCACGGTCGAGGCCGGCGCCTTCTACGCCCTGCTCGGCCCCAACGGGGCCGGCAAGACCACGACGCTGCGCATGGTGGCGGGGCTGATGCGGCCCGACGCGGGCGCGATCCGCGTCCACGGCATCGACGCGGTCGCCGATCCGGTCGCGGCCAAGCGCGTCACCGCCTGGCTGCCCGACGAGCCCCTGCTCTACGACAAGCTGACGCCGATGGAATACCTCGGCTTCGTGGCCGGGCTCTGGTCCGTGGAGCCGGGGCGGGCGCGGCGCCTCGCCGACGCGCTGGTCGAGCGGCTCGACCTCGGCCCCCACCGCGACCGGCGCTGCGAGGGCTTTTCGCGCGGCATGAAGCAGAAGGTGGCGCTGGCCGGCGCGCTGATCCACGAGCCGCGGCTCCTGATCCTCGACGAGCCGCTGACGGGGCTCGACGCCGGCGCGGCCCGCACCGTCAAGGCGATCCTCGGCGAATGCGCGGCGGGGGGCGCCACCGTGATCCTGACCACCCACATCCTCGAAGTGGCGGAGAAGCTCGCGAGCCGCATCGGCATCATCCGCCGAGGCCGGCTCGTCGCGGAGGGCACGGCGGCGGAGCTGGGCGGCGGCGCCCCGCTCGAGGACGCCTTCCTGCGCCTCACCGAGGCGGTGTGACCCGGTGCGCCCCGGCTCCTTCGCCTGGCTGCTGCGCCACGACCTCCGCCTCGGCTGGCGCGACTTCCGCGCGGGCTTCGGCCGCCTCGGCGCGCGCGGCCTCGCCGGCCTGGCGGTCCTGCTGCTCGCCGTCATGCACGCGGCCGTGTGGGGCCTGGCCTCGGAGGCGGGGGCGCTGGCGGCCGACCCCGCCCGGCGCGGCGAGGCCGAGGCGCTGGTGCTGCCGGCCGCGGGCTTCGTGCTGCTCCTGATGCTCGCGCAGACGCTGAACGGCTCGACCAAGCTACTCTACGGGCGCGGCGACCTCGACCTCCTCCTGTCGTCGCCGGCCTCGCCGCGGCGCGTGCTCGGCGCGCGGGCGCTGGCGGTGGCGGTGGGCGCGCTGGCCTCGGCGGCGGTCTTCGTGCTGCCGGTGGCCGACGACGCTCTGGTCCAGGGGCACCCGCGCCTGCTCGCCGTCTACCCGGCGCTCGTCGGGGGCGCGCTGCTGGCCGCCGCCGCCGGGCTCGCCGCCACGATGGCGCTGTTCCGCGCCCTCGGCCCGCGCCGCACCCGTCTCGCCGCCCAGGTGCTGGCGACCTTCGTGGGCGCGGGCTTCTTCCTGTCGCTCCAGTTCCGGAACCTTCTGCCCGAGCTGTGGCCGTCGGGCGCGCTCGCCGACGGCGGCGGGCTCCGCGCCGCCCTGTCCCTGCCCGGCCGCGCCGCGCTCGGCGATCCGGGGGCGCTCGCGGCCTGGCTGGCGATCGCCGTCGCGGCCTTCGCGGCCGCGGCGCTCGCCCTCGGCCCCGGCTTCGCCCGCGGGGCCGCCCTGGCGGCGGGCGCCGCCGCGCCCGGCGCGGCCCGGCGGGCACGCTCGGCGCGCCGCCTCTTCGTGCGCGGGCCCCTGCCCGGCCTGCGGCTGAAGGAATGGCGGCTCATCGCCCGCGACCCCTGGGTGGTGTCGCAGGTGCTGCTGCAGATCCTCTACATGACGCCGCTGATCGCGCTGATGTGGACCGGCAACGGCGCCCCCGCGCTCGGCGTGGCGCCGATGATCGTGGTTATCACCTTCCAGGTGTCCTCGTCGCTGACCTGGCTCGGCCTGTCGGGGGAGGACGCGCCGGACCTGCTCGCGAGCGCGCCGGTGCCGGCGGCCCTGCTGCGGCGGGGTAAGCTGCAGGCCGTGGGCGCGCTCGCGCTCGCGCTCGTGGCGCCGCCGCTGCTCTACCTCCTCACCGTGTCGCCCCCCGACGCCGCCATCGCGGCCGCCCTCGCGGCAGTCGGGCTCGGCGCCGCGGTGCTGCTCCAGGGCTGGCACGGCGCGCCGGGCCGGCGCTCGTCCTTCGCGGCGCGCCACCGCGAATCCAAGCTGATGGGCCTCGTCGAGATGGCGATGTCCGTGCTCCTCGGCCTCGGCACGGCGCTCTGCGTGCTGCGCCAGGCCTGGGCGCTGGCGCCCCTCCTCCTGGCCGGCGCCCTGGTGCTGTGGATGCGCCCGCGGCGGCGGGGCCACGGGGCGCCCTGAAGCGCTGCGCGGGCTTTGCGCGCCCGGACGCCCGCGCCTAGATGGGGTGAGATGCACGGAGTCCCATCGATGGCGCGGCCCCTCGACGACACGCCGGGCGGCCTCCCGCCCGCCACCGCGGCGGCCGGCGCCGTCACGTTCCGCTTCGCCGACGCTCTGCCGCGCGAGGGCGAGCGCCGGGTCGCCGCGGAGGTGCCCGTGCAGGTGTTGTTCGGCGGCGTGCCCTTCGGCATCATGATGGCGACCCCCGCCGACCTCGAGGACTTCGCCTTCGGCTTCAGCCTCACGGAAGGCGTCATCGCGCATCCGGACGAGATCCGCGCCGTGCGGGTCGAGCCGGCCGAGGGCGCGGTGCGGCTCGCGGTGGACGTCAGCGGCGCGCGCCTCCAGGCCCACCTCGCCCGCAAGCGCGCCATGACGGGGCGCACGAGCTGCGGGCTCTGCGGCGTCGACGACCTCGCCGCCCTGCCCCGCGCTTCGGCGCCCGCGGGCGAGGCGCCGCGCGTGGCGCTCGGCGCGATCGGGCGCGCGCTCGGCGCGCTCGACGCCGGCCAGCACCTCAACGCCGCGACCCGCGCCGTGCACGGCGCCGCCTGGGCGACGCTGGCGGGCGAGGTGCTCGACGTGCGCGAGGACGTTGGCCGCCACAACGCGCTCGACAAGCTGATCGGCGCCTGCCTGCGCGCGGGCCGCGACCCGGCCTCGGGCTTCGTCGTGGTGACGAGCCGCGCCTCCTTCGAGATTGTCGAGAAGGCCGCGACCTTCGGCTGCCGCACGCTGGTCGCCATCTCGGCCCCGACCGCGCTGGCGATCGACCGCGCCCGCGCGCTCGACGTGACGCTGGCCGGCATCGCCAGGGCCGATTCCGTCACGGTGTTCCACGGCGCACACCGCATCCTCGCCGGCGCCGCTCCGGCGGCGCCGTGACGGCTCTCGGCGGGGACGCCCCGGCGAGCCCTCGCCGGGTCTGGGCCCGGGTGCGGGCCGCGGTCGCGCCCCACCTGCTCGGCTGGAGCGACTGGGCCTACGCGCTCCATGCCGCGCTCTGCGCCCTCGTCGCGCTGTGGCTCGCGATGTGGTTCAAGCTCGACGCGCCCTACTGGGCCGGCTCCACGGTGCTGATCACCGCCCAGGCGTCCCGCGCCCAGGGGCTGCTGAAGGGGCTCAACCGCGTGGTCGGCACGGCGGTCGGCACCGTGATGGGCGTGACCCTGATCGCGCTGTTCCCGCAGGGCTGGTGGAGCTACCTCCTGGCCCACACGGCGTGGCTGGCGCTCTGCACCTTCGCGTCCTGCCTGCTCAAGGACCAGCAGAGCTACGCCGCGGCGCTGTCGGGCTACACGGCGCTGATCGTCGCCTTCGACAGCTTCGGCGAGCCCGACAAGGCCTTCGCCACGGCGCTGTCGCGCGGCTCCGCCGTGGTGCTGGGGGTGACGCTCTTCACCCTCACGGTGCTGCTGCTGTTCCCGTCCAACGAGGCCGCGTCCCTGCGCGCGTCGCTGCGCTCCTGGCTCGACGACGGGCTCGGCGCCGCCGCGCGTCTGCTGCGCGGCGAGGGCGGCCCGGACGAGGTCGCGCGCTTCCTGCCGCGGCTCGCCAAGTTCGACACGGAGATCGAGAACGGCGCCACCGAGGCCCCTTGGATCCGGCCCCGCAAGCCGCTGCTGCGCGGCGCCGTGCTGGGCCTCGTCGACTGCGTGATGGACGCGGCCGCGCGGGCCGAAGCCCCGCCGGCCCCCGGCGTCGCTGCGGAGGTCGAGTATCTCCGCCCGCGGGTGACGGAGCGCCTGCCGCGCGACGCGCGGGGACGCCCGCTCTGGGCCCCGTGGGCGGCGCGCCCGGCGCCGGTGCGCGCGGCCCGGCGGGCGCGGGGCGGCCTCGGCATCCTGCGCCGCGACCAGGAGCCGGAACACGCCCACCCCGTCTCGCGCGCGGTCGACCGCGACCTGGGCGCGGCCGGGCTCGGGGCGCTCCGGGCGGCGTTCGGCATGGGCTCCGCTTCCGCGATCTGGGTCACCACCCGCTGGCCGAGCGGCTCCGACTTCGTGCTCATCACCGGCATCATCTGCTGCCTCTTCGCGTCGCGGCCCTCGCCGGTCGCGAACGGCCTGCGCTTCGCCCTCTCGACGGTGCTGACGGCCGTCTGCGCACTCGGGGTCGGCTTCTACGTGCTGCCGCTTCTGTCGGGGTTCCGCTTCCTGGCCGCGGTGCTGTTCCCCTTCCTGCTCGTGGGGGCCCTCGGCGTGCGGTCGAGCTGGGCCGCCTATTTCACGCCGCTGAACTTCTTCCTGATGACGATGGCGAACATCAACAACGAGATGAACTACGACCCGCTCACCTTCTTCAACTCGGTCGAGGCGCTCGTGGCGGGGGCGATCTACGGGACGCTGTGGTTCCAGCTCGTCCCGCCGCCGTCGAAGGCCATGGCGGCGCGGTCCCTCCGCGGCCGCCTGTTCCGCGGCGCCCCGCGCATGGCGGCGGGGCGGCCGCGCGCCGCGGAAGCGCGGCTGCTCTTCGCCGAACGGCTCGGCGCCCTGCTGCCCCTGACGCCCGAGTCCGAGCGGGGCGGCCTCGTCGCCGACGCGCTGGCGGCGTGGCGCCGCGCGGATGCGGCGTCCGATCCCGCGCCGATTGACATGCTCAAGAGCTAGGCACTAGCCTCGCCGCGCCGGGTCGGGCCGAGGTCACCCGCCCCGGAGGAAGACGTTTGGGGGCGGAACTGTGGCAGGCCGGTGACATCCACCCGGCATGCGGCTTGCTAGCTTCCCGACATCGTCCGCGCAGAGCCGATGCGCCGAAGGGTATGCCGCCACACATGGACATCTTCCTCCAAGCGATGATCAACGGCGTGACGCTGGGGTCCATCTACGGGCTCATCGCCATCGGCTACACGATGGTGTTCGGCATCATCGGGATGGTGAACTTCGCCCACGGCGACGTGTTCATGCTGTCCGCCTTCGTGGCCCTGATCCTGTTCCTGATCCTGACCCAGATCCTCGGGGTCGCCAACGTGGCGGTCGCCTTCGTGATCGTGCTGATCGGCGCCATGGCGATCACCGCGCTGTGGAACTGGGCGATCGAGCGCGTGGCCTACCGGCCCCTGCGCGGCTCCTTCCGCCTGGCGCCGCTGATCTCGGCGATCGGCATGTCGATCTTCCTGTCCAACATGGTCCAGGTGATCCAGGGGCCGCGCAACAAGACCATCCCGCCGATGTTCGAGAAGACCATCGCGCTGACCTCGGGCGGCTCCTACGACGTCACCCTGTCCTACAAGCAGATCGTCATCATGGTCTCGACGACGGTGCTGATGGCGGCCTTCTGGTACCTCGTGCAGCGCACCCCGCTCGGCCGCGCCCAGCGCGCCTGCGAGCAGGACCGCAAGATGGCCTCCCTGCTGGGCATCGACGTCGACCGCACCATCTCGCTCACCTTCGTGATCGGCGCGGCGCTCGCCGCGGTCGCGGGCGTCCTCT